>NZ_JARUXS010000001.1:2095447-2275695 GCF_031451175.1 Caballeronia sp. LZ035 | reverse complement strand
AACAACAAGTCATGCCTGATGACCATAGCGAGTCGGTACCACCCCTTCCCATCCCGAACAGGACCGTGAAACGACTCCACGCCGATGATAGTGCGGATTGCCCGTGTGAAAGTAGGTAATCGTCAGGCTCCTCATGCCGCAAACAAAAACCCCACCCCACAAAGGTGGGGTTTTTGCGTTTCTAGGCCCCAGAACAGGTCCCATATCAGCTTGCTCGGCAACGCTTCCACATCCCGACATCCCCACTTTTCTCCCCCTCAGCGCGCTTTCCGCACGCCTCTTGCCGTTTACCTTCCCGCAACAAATACTGTATAAATATACAGTAAAACCACAGACCGTCGGATGCTCAAGCCCTGGGCCGATCCGAGCATTTGCGGACGGGGAAAGCTCATGGGTGCCGCACTTTCATTGCTCGATATCGGGCTGACATCGCATCTGCAGCGTCAGCTCTGGCAGGGCAGTCCGATCAACGATCCCGAATCGAACGTCGTGTCGAGCGGCTATCGGATGCTCGATCTCCTCTTGCCTGGCACTGGCTGGATGCCGGGCATGGTCACCGAACTGCTGATCGAAGAGAGCGGCGTCGGGGAGATCAGGCTGCTTGCGCGCACGCTCCGTGAGTTGACGGTCGGCAGAGGCCGGTCGGTCATCTTCGTCGCGCCTCCCTGGACACCCAACTTCGCTGCCCTCAAGGCAATGAACATCGCCGTGAACAAGCTCGTCTGGGTCAAGGCGCCGGAAGAGCACACGCTGTGGGCCGCGGAGCAATCGCTGAAACAGGAAGGCATCGGCGCCGTGCTGGTCTGGCTGCCGCAAGTGCGTCCCGAGGCGCTGCGGCGTCTGCAGGTCGCGGCTCAGGAAGCGCAGTCACTGGCCTTTCTGTTTCGGCCGCTCAAGGCGGCGCGTCAATCGTCGGCGGCGCCATTGCGCATGATCTGCAAGCCGCGCCTTCCCGCGCACGCCCAGACCATGAACCGTCGCGAGTGGATGCAGGCCGTCATGCTGGAAATCGACATCATCAAGCGGCGAGGTCCGTTATTGGGCAAGCCGTTGCAATTGAGCTTGCCGCTGCAGTTGCCCGCGCTGCCCGAACACATTCGCCGCGCACATCTGAGCAGGAAAGCACGAGAGGTCAAACATGTTGTGGATAGCGGTGACATTGCCGCTTTTATCGCTCGAAGCAGTCAGGCCGCCCTCGATGCCCTCAGCATCGGCCAGCCCGATTTCGCCTGGAGCGGCATCGGCGAATGATGCCGGCGGCCTCGACGATCCCGAGCAGTCCTGTTTCGCGCTCGCCGATCACGCCCGCATCCTGATGCCCGATCTCGTCGCGTTCCGGCTCGGCGTGCGTCCCGGCAGCACGCGCTCGCACGCGTTCGCGCTTGCGCCGCGCCTGACGCTGCTTGCCGTCGATCTGAACGCCGAGCAGCGCGCCCTCGAAGCCGTGGCGCTGGCGCTGCTCGCGTTCACACCGAAGGTCGTGCTGGCGCATGCGAACACCGTCTTGCTCGAAGTCGGCGCGAGCATGCGTCTCTTCGGCGGATTGCGCGCCTTGCTTTCGAAGGCCGCCGCGACGATCAAGGGCTGCGGTTTCACCTCGCGCATGGGCTGCGCGCCGACGGCCTGGGGCGCGTGGCTGCTCGCGCACGCCCGCACGCGGCGGGTCGCGCGGCGCGTGCGCATCGTGAAGGAAACGACGCTCGTGCAAGTGCTCGATACCTTGCCCGTATCGCTGGTGCCGTCGGCGCATTCGCATGGCGACGTGTTCGAGCAGATCGGCTGCGCGACCCTCGCCGATTTGCGCCAGCTGCCGCGCAAGGGCGTCGCGCGCCGCTTCGGGCCGGGCATCCTCCAATGGCTCGCGCAGGCATACGGGCAGGCGCCTGATCCACGCGAGGCGTTCTGCGCGCCGGCATCGTTCGAGGCGCGGCTCGAGTTGCAGGCGCGCGTGGAAAGCGCCGATGCCCTGCTGTTCGCCGCACGCCGTCTCGTGCTGCAACTGGCCGGCTGGCTGAGCGCGCATCACGCGGCGGTCAGCGAGTTTTCGTTCCTGCTCGAACACGAACTGGCCGCGCGTCACGCGCCGAAGACATCGACCTTCAAGGTGGCGTGGGCCGTGCCGACACGCGATGCCGAACACATCCTCTGGCTGCTGCGCGAAAAGCTCAATCAGACGACGCTGGCCGCGCCGGTGATCGAAATGAAGCTGCTGGCCGACAAGGTCAGCGAGCATGCGCCGCCGCCCGACACGTTGTTCCCGCTGCCCGGCTCCGAGAGCGATTCGCTGGCGCAGTTGCTCGAGCGTCTGAGCGCGCGGTTGGGCGCGGAGAACGTGGTGCAACTGGTCGAACATGATGATCATCGTCCGGAGGCGGCGATGACGGTCGAGGCGTACAAGCCGGCAAGCGCAAGCAAACCGAAGCGCAAGAAGAAGCAAACTGAAAAGACATCTGAACCCGTCGAGCAAGCCGATACAGAAGCCGACAGAGACGCCGAAACACCACCCGACGCGCCTCTCGAACTGCCTGATCGCGCGGTGCCTTCGCAGCCGCGTCCGGCGTGGATCCTCGACACCCCGCAAAAGCTGATGTTGCGCAACGAGCGGCCGTTTTACCGGCGGCCGCTGAAGCTGATCAGCCGAACGGAGCGTATCGAGGCGGGCTGGTGGGACGGCAACGGCGTGCAGCGCGACTACTACGTCGCCGGGGACGATCAAGGCCGCATGTTCTGGGTCTATCGCGAGCGCCTGACCGGTTTCTGGTTCCTGCACGGATTTTTCGGATGATGCCGCGATGAACGACGATCTGAACGACATCATCGGCCTGGGCGAAGGCGACGACGAGGGCCATGAAAAGCGGACCTTCCTCGGTTCGATGTCCGCCTCCGCGCTGCTGCCCGACTATGCGGAACTGCATTGCCTGAGCAACTTTTCGTTCCTGCGCGGCGCGTCGCATCCACAGGAGCTGGCTGGCGCCGCGCTCGAACATGGCTACACCGCGCTCGCGATCACCGACGAATGCTCGCTCGCGGGCGTCGTGCGCGCGCATGCGGCGATCAAGGACATCGAAGCGCAAGCGGACGCGGCCGCGAAAGCCGCCAGCGAGGCCGGCGAGCCGCCGCCGAAAAGGCAGCACCTGAAGCTGATCATCGGCAGCGAATTGCATCTGACTGACGCCGATGACAATCCCTTCTGCACGCTGATTGCGCTGGCGACGAATCGGGACGGTTACGGCAACCTGTCCGAATTGATTGCGCTGGCGCGCTCGCGTTCGCCGAAAGGCCAGTATCAACTGGGCCCGGAAGATTTCACGAATCCGGCGGCATCGTCGAGTGCGCTCGACGCTACCGACTTGCGCGGCGACATCGCCCATCTGAAGGATCTACCCGATTGCCTGCTGATCCTGGTGCCGCAGCGTTCGGCGACGCTCGCCGAAACGCTCGACCGCGCGCACTGGTTGGCGAGCTTCGCCGCCGGGCGCGCGTGGCTCGCCCTGGAGCTCTGGCAGGACGGCAGCGATGACGAACGTCTCGCCGCGTCGCGCGTGATAGCCGAAGCGAGCGGCTTGCCACTCGTCGCGGCCAGCGGCGCACTGATGCACGCGCGCTCGCGCAAGCCCTTGCAGGACACGCTGACCGCCATCCGCCTCGGCCGTCCGCTCGCGCAATGCGGCTACGCGCTCGAGGCGAACGCGGAACGGCACCTGCGCACGCGGCTGCGCATCGGGGCGTTGTATCCGGCGGCGGCGATCCGGGAAACGCTCAAGCTGGCCGCGCGCTGCACTTTCAGTCTCGACGAACTGCAATACGAATATCCCGAAGAGCTCGTGCCGCGCGATGAAACCCCTGCCAGCTACCTGCGCAAACGGGTGATGGAAGGCGCGCGCGTGCGCTGGCCTGACGGGCTGGACGCCGACACGATCGGACTGATCGACAAGGAGCTCGCGCTCGTCGCGGTGCTGAAGTACGAGAAGTATTTCCTGACGGTCTACGACATCGTCTCGTTCGCGCGCAGCCAGAAGATCCTGTGTCAGGGACGCGGCTCGGCGGCGAATTCGATCATCTGTTTTTGCCTGTTCATCACCGAGCTCGATCCGGTTCGCATGGGACTGTTGATCGAACGCTTCATTTCGCAGGCGCGCAACGAGCCGCCGGACATCGACGTCGATTTCGAGCATCAGCGGCGCGAGGAAGTGATCCAGTACATCTACCGGAAGTACGGACGGCATCGCGCGTCGCTGGCGGCGTCGGTCATCACCTATCACACGCGCAGCGCGCTCAAGGACGTCGGCCGCGCGCTCGGGCTGGATGCGTCGCTGATCGAGCGGATCGGCAAGTCGCAGCAGTGGTGGGACGGACCGTCGGCGGTGGCGGGCTATCTGCGCGAGGCCGGCTTCAGCGACGACTCGCACGTGACCAAGCATCTGATCCGCCTCACGCGCGAGTTGCGCGGCTTTCCGCGGCATTTGTCGCAGCACGTCGGCGGTTTCGTGATTGCGCGGGAACGCTTGTCGCGCCTCGTGCCGATCGAAAACGCTGCGATGAAGGACCGTTGCGTGATCCAGTGGGACAAGGACGACATCGACCAGCTGAAGCTCCTGAAAGTCGACGTGCTCGCGCTCGGCATGCTGTCGGCGATCCGTCGCGCGCTCGAATTCGTCGCGTTGCGCCGGGGCATGCCGAATTTCGGCGTCGAGCATATTCGCCGCGAGGACCGCGCGGTGTACGAGATGTGCTGCCGCGCGGATACCGTCGGCGTGTTCCAGATCGAATCGCGCGCCCAGCAAAGCATGCTGCCGCGTCTGCGGCCCAACAAATACTACGACCTCGTGATCGAGGTGGCGATCGTGCGGCCCGGACCCATCCAGGGCGGCATGGTGCATCCATATCTGCGTCGCAAGCAGGGACTCGAAGAAGAGGAATATCCGAAAGAGGAGTTGCGGCCGGTGCTTGGACGCACGCTCGGCGTACCGATTTTCCAGGAGCAGGTGATGAAGCTCGCGATGGTCGCTGCCGGCTACACCGCCGAACAAGCCGATCAGTTGCGGCGCGCGATGGCAGCCTGGAGACGCGGCAGTCATCTCGAGAAATATCAGGCCGATCTGATGAAGAAGATGCTGGCGCGCGGCTATGAGCACGATTTCGCTGCGCGTGTATGCAAGCAGATCGAGGGCTTTGGCGAATATGGTTTTCCGGAAAGCCATTCGGCGAGCTTCGCGCTGCTCGTCTACCTGAGCGCATGGATCAAGCGTTACGAACCCGCGGCGTTCCTGGCGGGCTTGCTGAACAGTCAGCCGCTTGGTTTCTATTCGCCGTCGCAACTCGTGCAGGATGCGCAGCGTCATGGCGTGAAGGTGTTTCCGCCCGATGTTTCGCTGAGCGACTGGGAGTCGGTGCTGGAGGCGCGTTCGGGCAACGGCGAGCGGCTCGTCTTCGATGCCGGCAAGGAGCAGCGCCGCCAGCAGTTCTATGGAGCGGGATCGTCGGATCAGATCTTTCGCAAGACCATGCGGCGCGGGGCGCGCCGGCTGGCCGCGCGCGTCAAGCTGCCGTCACGGCAGTACGGCGCGACCGGGCCGGGCGTGCGTATCGGCTTGCAGCAGATCAAGGGCATGTCGCAGGCGGCGGCCGAACGGATCATGGCCGCGCGGGCACAGGCGCCGTTCGCGGATGTCGACGACCTCACGCGCCGCGCGGCGCTGTCTCGCCGCGAGCTCGAAGCGCTGGCGGCCGGCAATGCGCTGGCGAGCATCGCGGGGCACCGGCGTCAGGCGTGGTGGGCGGTCACCGCGCAGCAGCGCGCGCCGGAACTGCTGCGCGACGCGCCGATGAGCGAAACGCCGCTCGCATTGCCGGAAGCGTCGGAGGGGCGCGAGATCGTCGACGATTACGCGAGTCTCGGGCTGACGCTCAACCGTCATCCGCTGGCGCTGCTGCGCGACAGGCTCGCGCGCATGCGCTTCAAGAGCGCGGCCGAGCTGGAAAAGACCGCCAACGGGCGCTTCGTGCGGGCGTGCGGCATCGTGACCGTGCGGCAGCGGCCGGGCACGGCGAACGGCACGATCTTCGTGTCGATCGAGGATGAAAGCGGCTCGATCAACGTGATCGTATGGCCGGGGCTCGTCGAGAAGCAGCGCAAGGTGCTGCTGGGCGCGTCGTTGCTTGGCGTGCACGGCGTCTGGCAAAAGGACGGCGACGTGCGACACCTGGTGGCGCAGCGGCTCGAAGACCATAGCGCGCTGCTTGGCCGGCTTGCCGCGACGAGCCGCGATTTTCACTGATCCGGAAGGTCTGGATAGTGGGCAAGCAGGCCGGCGATCGCGTGATCGAACGGCGTGCGCCTGCCGATGCCCAGTGCTTCCAGCCGTGCGGAATCGAGATGGCAGTCGCGTGGACGCGGCGTCGCGTCGGTCGGCGTGCGCTGGGCGATGACCCGCGCGTCCAGCTTCAGGGCCCGCGCAATGCGACCGGCGATGTCGAACTTCGTCATGGGCTCGTCGCCGGACCAGTGCGTGATGCCGGAAATCGTCGCGCCGCGCGCGTGATGTTCGAGCATGCCGCGGATCACCACGGCGACGTCGGGCGTGAAGGTCGGATAGCGCGTCGCCCAGGCGTCCATCGGCGCGCCGGGGTGCGCCGCGTCCGCCGATGCGACGATGGCCGGCGCCAGGCTCGTCACCGCGGATTCGTTCCAGTCGATACAGGGACCGTAAAGCAGCGGCAGACGCAGCACGCAGGACGCCGGATCGCAGTCGAGCAGCGCGCGCTCGCCATCCCGCTTGCTGCGGCCGTAGGCGTTGAGCGGCGCGGGCGCGTCGTCGGGACGATAGGGCGGCGAAGTGCCGTCGAACACGTAATCGGTCGAGATCGACAGTACCCATGCGCCGGTCGCGCGCGCCTCGCGGGCGATCTCGCGCAAGGCGTCCACGTTGAGGGCACGGGCCAGCGCAGGATCGTTCTCGCACACGTCCGGCCGGCGCTCGGCTGCCGCGACGACGATTGCATCGGGTTTCAGGTCGCTCAGGAAGGCTCGGACGGCGTCGTGGTCGAGCAGGTCGAGTCGGACGTCGTGCAAGCCGGCGCGGCTGTGCGCGGTAGTCACGACGCGCCACGTCCTGGCGCTGTCCGCGCGCGCCAGCTCGGCGGCGACCGCCCGTCCGAGCAGGCCTGAAGCGCCGATCAGCGCGACGGTGAAAGCCTGGTTGCCAGTCATGCCGAAGCGACGCTGACCACCGTATAACCGGCTTCGTCGATGGCGTCTTTCAGGGCATCGGCCGGTTGCGCCGATTCGACCGCGACCCGGCCGCGCTCAAGATCCACGCGCACTTGCGCTTGGGGATCGATTTCCTTGATGGAGCGCGTGACGGCGCCCACGCAGTGCTGGCAACTCATGCCTTGAACTTCGAATTCGGTCATTGCGATTTTCCTCGTGAGACGGCTTGATGGACACATCGTATACCTTGCCATTGTGGGAAGGTGTAGAGTCGAAGTGACTTTTTTCCAGGAGCACACGATGAACATCGGCGAAGCGGCCCGCGCCTCGGGCGTGACAGCCAAGATGATCCGCTACTACGAGAGCGTCGGACTGCTCAATCCGGTGGGGCGGACGTCGTCGGGGTATCGCGTCTACGGCGCGCAGGAAGTGCATGCGTTGCGCTTCGTACGGCAGGCGCGCCGGCTCGGGTTTCTCGTCGAGGATATTCGTAAGCTGCTGGCCTTGTGGCACGACCGCACGCGCGCGAGCGCGGAAGTGAAGTCGATCGCGATGGAGCACGTCGCGGAGCTGGACCGGCGCATTGCCGAGTTGACCGAGATGCGCGAGACGCTGGCCCATCTTGCCAATCACTGCCACGGTGATGATCGCCCGGATTGCCCGATATTGGACAAATTGGCTCAGTGATGCACCAATGCGGTGCTCAAGAATTGGCTGACTCGGGGCTAGAGGCTGGAATCTTCATAAAAAACATTGGCTTGAAGACTTCCAGGCTCCGCACCATTCCGAAACAGAATGCACAGTATTCAAGCATTTCCTAACACAGCGTCAAAAAACTTCCCTATAATCCGGGTATTCCCTAACGGGTAATCCCTGACCCAACCGCCAGGGATCGTCTAGATACCTTGGAGCACATCATGGTTGCGTACATCATCGAAAAGTTGAGCATCTGGTTTGAAGCCGCTGAGCAGCGTCGTCGCGAAGCGTATTTGTCGGAATCGACGGATATCGTCCAGCTCGAACAGCGTATTCGCTCGCTCGAATCCAACGGCTACAACGCGTAAGCGTCGGTCGTGAAGGCAAAAAGCCCCGCATTGCGGGGCTTTTGTTTTTTGTGGCCGGCGTAGGCACACGCTGCGTGCCGAACCGCGCTCTCTGCGCTTTATTGCTTGCGCGGATGCTGCTCCAGCCACTGCCTCATGAACGCAATTTCCTTGTCCTGCGCGGCAATGATGTCCTTCGCCAGTTTGCGCAGCTTCGCGTCCTTGCCGTATTTCAGCTCCACCTTCGCCATCTCCACCGCGCCCAGGTGATGCGGAATCATGTGCGCGACGAAATCACGGTCTGGATTGCCCGTGTATTCGATGCCCGACATCCCTGACATCATCTTCTGATCCGCGGCCTGATAAGCGGCGGTGGACGATACGTCGGTCGGCTTCGGGGTGTGCTGTTCCATGTTCATGCCCGGCATGGCGTCGCTCGCGGCCGGCGCGTCCTGAGCCATTGCGCCTGCGCTCAGACAGACGGTGAGAACGGCAAGCGCGATTTTTGTTGATTTCATCGTTTCTCCTGGAGAAGGGGCAATCGGGTGCTGCTTCAGGCAACGGCGCCTAGCCTAAAGCTTGCCACCGCGGTAATGTAAAGCGATTTTGTCTACATAAAGAGCGAACGATGCGCCATTCCACGACAACTCCGCGTCCGGCATTCACCTTGGTGCGCACAGTGCGCGCTTGTGCCGCACTGGCCGCCCCTGCCGCGTTCGCTGCGGGCCTGTGCTGGTTCAATCCCGCGCACGCCAAGCCCGGAGGCGAACCGCTCGTACTCGATACGCAAACCGGCATCCACAGCGGCGTGAGTGGCACGGTGTTGCAAAGCGGGTCGCTCGGCGGTCCCGGCATGGTGCCGATGCAGACCTTGCCGGGACCGCCGCAGGAGGCCCAGCCGCCGATCGTCGTTTCACCCTACGTCGAATATCCAGGTGCCGGCCAGAACAGCGTGCCGACGCAACCCGGACGCGGAGGACGCAGCCGCGTGCCGGTTGCGCCTCATCCATAAGGACTTGCGCGCAGACGGATTCAGTCGCCGCGATGTTCGAGCTTGAACGAAGCGCCGCTGTCTTCGCCAAGCAGTTCGACCAGGCGCGGCAACGCTTCCTTGAGATCGCGGGCGAGCGTGTACGGCGGATTCAGCACGAACATGCCGCTGCCGAACAAACCCAGCCCATCCTCGGGCGGCTTTTTGACGGTGAGGCTGGCGTGCAGCCAGCCAGTCGGCCGTATGGCCTTCAGCTGGTCCGCGAACCGTTGCGATTCCATGCGCGTCACGAGCGGATACCAGACCGCATAGGTTCCCGTTGCGAACCGTTTCAGACCTTCCGCAAGACAGTCCAGCGTGCGCGCGTAGTCGCGCTTGTCCTCGTACGACGGATCGATCAACACGAGCGCACGACGCGGCGGTGGCGGAAGGAGGGCCTTGATGCCGTCGAAGCCGTCGCCGGCGTAGATCATCGCGCGCCGGCCCGCGTCGCGGAAGTTGTGGCGCAGCACCTCGATCTCCGTGCTGTGCAGCTCGAACAGGCGCATGCGGTCCTGCTCGCGCATGATGCGCCAGGCGAGATAGGGCGAGCCGGGATAGAAACGCATCGCGCCGTCGGGATTCAGCGCCTTGACCTCAGCGACATAATCGGCCAGCAGCGGCGGCAGATCATCCCGCTCCCACAGCCTGCCGATACCCGTCTCGAACTCGGCGGTCTTCGCGGCAAAGCCCTCGGTGAGGGCATAGACACCGGCGCCCGCATGCGTGTCGATGTACCAATACGATTTGTCCTTCAACCCGAGGTGCTGAAGCATCTGGATGACGATGGCGTGTTTCAGGACATCGGCGTGATTGCCCGCATGAAAGGCGTGACGGTAACTGAGCATGACGAAAGGCCCGCGAGGGCATGAAAAACAGTAATGAAACGGAGCGCGAAAAGGGTGCTCATAAAAGGGCACTCATTCTAGCCGAGACCGCCCGCCGCGCCGGAGGCCGGTTTGCTTCAGCGCGTCACGGCCTTCATGCACAATAACCCGGCGCGCCGCCTCGTGACAGTCGGCCGAATGGCCAGGGTCGCGAACCCACACGACTTGTCCTAGGCCGAACGGCCAGCTTGATGGCGGCGCCGATGAATGGTGTCATTGCTTCGATGTCGTTCACTCACGTGCGCCGTTCAGAAGCGTGCGTGCGTCATGACGGTTCCATGCAACGAGGAGGCGTACGCGGAATGTCGGAAATCGAAACTCAGAACGCAGTGCCACGGGGACGTGTCAGGCAGCAAGCCGGGGAACGCGCGGCGTCGGCCATCACTTTGCCGCCCTACGAGACGGTCGCGCTGATGCTGCAGGGCGGAGGCGCGCTTGGCGCCTATCAGGCAGGGGTCTACCAGGGCCTGCACGAGACGGGTATTCATCCGAACTGGATCGCCGGCATTTCAATCGGGGCGCTGAACACGGCGATCATCGCTGGAAACGCGCCCGAAAAGCGCGTGGCGCGGCTGCTCGAGTTCTGGGAAACCATCTGTCAGCCGGCGTTCGGCTTCCCGCTGCCCGGTTTCGTCGAGCGGGCGCTGTTCGACTCCGCCGACGAAATCCGCAAGGCGTTCACCACCTGGCAAGCTTTCGGCGCGCTCGTCGAAGGGCAGAAGGGCTTCTTCATTCCGCGCTTTCCGCCGCCGTCGCCCATTGCCTCCAGCTCGCCGCAGACCGCCAGCTACTACGACACCACGCCGCTCAAGGCCACCCTGGAGCGTCTGTGCGACTTCGACCGCATCAATTCAGGCGAGACCCGCGTGTCGGTCGGCGCGGTGAACGTGGCGACCGGCAATTTCGCCTATTTCGACAACACGCAGATCCGCTTGCGCGCCGAGCATTTCATCGCGTCCGGGGCCTTGCCGCCGGGTTTCGCTGCCGTCGAGATCGACGGGCAGTTTTACTGGGACGGCGGACTCATGTCGAACACGCCGCTCTACGAGGTGGCCATGGCCACGCCGCGCCGCGACACGCTCGCTTTTCAGGTCGATCTATGGAGTGCGCGCGGACCGGTGCCGGACAGTATCGTCGACGTGATGGGGCGCGTGAAGGACGTGCAGTATTCCAGCCGCACGCGCCTCGTGACCGACCAGATGCAGCGGTCCCAGCGCGCCCGCAACGTGTTGCAGCACGTGCTCGACCTGGTGCCCGAGGACATCCGCAAGAACGACGAATGGTGCCGGCGCGCGGAGGAACTGGCGTGCTCGAAGCGCTACAACATCATCCACCTGATCTACCGCCAGAAGGAGTACGAGGGCCACTTCAAGGACTATCAGTTCGGCCTGTCGACGATGCAGGAGCATTGGGAAAGCGGCTTGTCCGACATCCGCCGCACCCTCGCGCACCGCGACTGGCTCGAAATGCCCAACGGCGAAGCGCGTTTCGTGACGCACGATATCCATCGCGACGAGCCCTGAATAGGTCACGCGGAGCACGAAAGGCGGTCCTGAGCGGGAAATTGTTCCTCTTTGTATAATCCGGAGCGCTTCGGGCGGCCTCCCGCTGACACGACCGCCCATCACGACTTTCTCCGGTTCCGAATGACTCCGATCTCGGTCTGCTTCGTCTGTCTCGGCAATATCTGTCGCTCGCCCAGCGCGGAAGGGGTGATGCGGCATCTCGTCGAGCGCGCGAACCTGGCCGGTCATATCGTGATCGATTCGGCCGGCACCGGTGACTGGCAGATCGGCGATGCCCCGGACGCGCGCGCGCAGAAGGCCGCGAAGAAGCGCGGCTACGACCTTTCGATGCTGCGTGGGCGGCAGATCGGCGCCGCGGATTTCGCGCGCTTCGACCTGCTCATCGCGATGGACGACGCCAACGTCGCCGCGCTCATGGCCGTGTGCCCGCCCGAGCATCGCGACAAGATTCGCCTGTTGATGGACTTCGCCACCTGCAAGGACAGCCGAGTCGTGGTCGATCCTTACTTCGGCGGCGAGGCGGGTTTCGAAACCGTACTCGATCAATGCGAAGACGCCTGCGAGGGCCTGCTGCGAGCCTTGCAAGCGCGACTCTCCGCGTAGATCGCCGCAGCAGTCCACAGAAGTCCACAACGAGCAGACGAAATTAAGAAACTACTTATCTCGTCCCGGATA
Source organism: Caballeronia sp. LZ035 (assembly GCF_031451175.1). Taxonomy (NCBI): domain Bacteria; kingdom Pseudomonadati; phylum Pseudomonadota; class Betaproteobacteria; order Burkholderiales; family Burkholderiaceae; genus Caballeronia; species Caballeronia sp. LZ035. The sequence goes on along the minus strand of NZ_JARUXS010000001.1, from coordinate 2,263,324 downwards.
CTTGACTAAAACTGTGGGATATTTATACTTGACGAAAATCATCGAGTATTAGCGTTAGCTCCCCATTATGAGACTCACCACGAAAGGCCGTTTCGCCGTTACGGCGATGATCGACCTGGCATTACGCCAGGAGCAGGGCCCGGTGACGCTGGCAGGCATCAGTCAGCGCCAGCGCATCTCGCTTTCCTATCTCGAGCAGCTCTTCGGCAAGCTGCGGCGCCATGAGATCGTCGAATCGGTCCGCGGGCCGGGCGGCGGTTACAACCTCGCGCGCCGCGCGGAAAACGTCACGGTGGCGGACATCATCATCGCCGTCGACGAGCCCATCGACGCCACTCAGTGCGGCGGCAAGGGCGCGTGCGAAGGCACCAAGCAGCACGACGGCCATTGCATGACGCACGAGCTGTGGGCCACGCTGAATCAGAAGATGGTCGAGTATCTGGATTCCGTTTCGTTGAAGGATCTGGTCGACCAGCAGCGTGCGCGCGAAGGTTCGGCGGCGGTGCTGCGCGATCGCCGCACGGATTCGTCCGGCGTCGAGGCCACGCGGGTGGTGCCCAAGGGTCCGAATTCCATTTTCAATCTGGCCGGATGACCTGCGCCGCCGCGCGGCATGAGCCGTGCGCGTGATGATGCAAGGCGCGTCCCAGCCGGAGCTTTGACCGATTTTCCCGGAGCGACTGATGAACAACGATATTCCCCACCTGCCCATCTACATGGATTACAGCGCGACGACCCCCGTCGATCCGCGCGTGGTGGACAAGATGATCCCGTATCTTCGCGAGCAGTTCGGCAATCCGGCCTCGCGCAGCCACCAGTACGGCTGGGATGCGGAGCGTGCAGTCGAGGAAGCGCGCGAGAACGTCGCGGCGCTCGTCAACTGCGACCCGCGCGAGATCATCTGGACCTCGGGTGCGACGGAATCGGACAACCTCGCCATCAAGGGCGCGGCGCATTTCTACAAGAGCAAGGGCAAGCACCTCATCACCGTGAAGACCGAGCACAAGGCCGTGCTCGACACCACGCGCGAACTGGAACGCGAAGGCTACGAAGTCACGTATCTGGACGTGAAGGACGACGGTCTCATCGACCTCGAGAAGCTCAAGGCGGCCATCCGCCCGGACACGATCCTCGTTTCCGTGATGAACGTGAACAACGAGATCGGCGTGATCCAGGATATCGCGGCGATCGGCGAGATCACGCGCGAGAAGGGCATCATTTTTCACGTCGACGCGGCGCAAGCCACCGGCAAGATCGAAATCGACCTGCAGAAGCTGAAGGTCGACCTGATGTCGTTCTCGGCGCACAAGACCTATGGCCCGAAGGGCATCGGCGCACTGTATGTGCGTCGCAAGCCGCGCGTGCGCATCGAAGCGCAGATGCACGGCGGCGGTCACGAGCGCGGCATGCGTTCGGGCACGCTCGCGACGCATCAGATCGTCGGCATGGGCGAGGCGTTCCGCATCGCGCGTGAAGAAATGGCGACGGAAAACGAGCGCATCCGCATGCTGCGCGACCGTCTGCTGAAGGGCCTGCAGGACATGGAAGAAACGTATGTGAACGGCGACATGGAACAGCGTGTGCCGCACAACCTCAACATCAGCTTCAATTTCGTCGAAGGCGAGTCGCTGATCATGGCGGTGAAGGACGTTGCGGTGTCGTCGGGTTCGGCGTGCACGTCGGCGTCGCTGGAACCTTCGTACGTGCTGCGCGCGCTTGGCCGCAACGACGAACTCGCGCACAGCTCCATCCGCTTCACGGTGGGCCGTTTCACCACCGAGCAGGACGTCGATTACGTCATCAACCTGCTGAAGAACAAGATTGCCAAACTGCGCGATCTGTCGCCGCTCTGGGAAATGCACAAGGACGGCATCGACATCTCGAGCATCCAGTGGGCCGCTCATTGAGCATGCACTGAGCGCACGCGACACCGAATACAGGAGAGTTTGAAAATGGCTTATAGCGACAAGGTCCTTGACCACTACGAAAATCCGCGCAACGTCGGTTCGTTCTCGAAGGACGACGACACCGTCGGCACCGGCATGGTCGGCGCGCCCGCCTGCGGCGACGTGATGAAGCTGCAGATCCGCGTCGGCGCGGACGGCGTGATCGAGGACGCGAAGTTCAAGACCTACGGCTGCGGCTCGGCGATTGCATCGAGCTCGCTCGTCACCGAATGGGTGAAGGGCAAGACGCTCGACGAAGCCATGAGCATCAAGAACACGCAGATCGCCGAAGAACTGGCGCTGCCGCCGGTGAAGATCCACTGCTCGATTCTCGCGGAAGACGCGATCAAGGCGGCGGTGGCGGATTACAAGCAGCGTCACGGCAGCGCGGCGCCGGCAGCGGAAGCCGGCGAGGCGAAGCAGCACGCGGCGTAAGGTTCAATGCGGGCGCCATGCATGAGCATGACGCTCGCCCGAACGACGAAGGTCGGTTAAAGCAACGAGAAGCGAAAGATCATGGCAATCACGTTGACGGACAAGGCGGCACAACACGTGCAGAAGTATCTGACGCGGCGCGGCAAGGGCGTCGGCCTGCGTCTGGGCGTGCGTACCACGGGCTGTTCGGGTCTGGCGTACAACCTCGAATACGTCGATGAACTCGCACCGGAAGACACCGTGTTCGAGACGGCGGGCGTCAAGATCGTGATCGACCCGAAAAGCCTGCCGTACCTCGACGGCACCGAACTGGACTTCGCGCGCGAAGGGCTGAACGAAGGCTTCCGCTTCAACAACCCGAACGCGAAGGACGAGTGCGGCTGCGGCGAATCGTTCCGCGTGTAACACGCAGGGCGCCGGCAGCAACGGCAAAAGAGGCGGCGCGGGCCGCCTTTTTCATTCGTGCAACCTGAAACCTCATCATCGTCATGGCTTCGCTTACCGACACCCACTTCGCGCTCTTCGACCTGCCGCAGACCTTCGCCATCGAGCAGCCGACCCTCGACGACGCCTATCGCACCGTCCAGGCGCAAGTGCATCCCGACCGCTTCGCCGCGGCCGGCGACGCCCAGCGGCGTCTCGCGATGCAATGGGCCACGCACGCGAACGAGGCGTATCAGACGCTGCGCGATCCGCTGAAGCGCGCGCGCTACATGCTGTCGCTGCGCGGCATCGACGTCGGCGCGGAGAACAACACGGCCATGGAGCCCGCGTTCCTGATGCAGCAGATGGAATGGCGCGAGAATATCGAGGATGCGGCCGGCGCGAAGAACATCGGCGCGCTCGAAGCGCTGCTCGACGAGCTGCGCGACGAGGAACGCGTGCGCTTCACGAAGCTCGCCGCGCTGCTCGACAGCCATTCCGACCAGGCCGCGAGCGAAGCCGTGCGGCAACTGATGTTCATCGAGCGCGTGGCGCAGGAAATCGGCGCGCAAATCGAACGGCTTGAGCACGCGTAAAGACGCGCTCGCCGTCACCACCCCATAAGACCAACGATGGCTTTACTGCAAATCTCAGAACCCGGCATGGCGCCGGCGCCGCATCAGCGGCGCGTGGCGGTCGGCATCGACCTCGGCACGACGAATTCGCTCGTCGCGGCCGTGCGCAACAGTGTCCCCGAAGCGCTTCCCGACGAGGACGGCCATGTGCTGCTGCCGTCAGTCGTGCGTTATCTGGAGAAAGGCGGGCGGCGTATCGGCCGTATCGCGAAGGAAGAAGCCGTCCTCGATCCGCGCAACACGATTGTCTCGGTGAAGCGCTTCATGGGCCGCGGCAAGAGCGAGGTGGAAGGCGCGGAGAACGCGCCGTACGACTTCATCGACGCCCCGGGCATGGTGCAGATCCGCACCATCGACGGGGTGAAGAGCCCGGTGGAAGTGTCGGCGGAAATTCTCGCCACGCTGCGGTATCGCGCGGAAGATTCGCTCGGCGAGGATCTGGTCGGCGCGGTCATCACGGTGCCCGCGTATTTCGACGAAGCGCAGCGCCAGGCCACCAAGGATGCCGCGAAGCTCGCGGGCCTGAACGTGCTGCGGCTGCTCAACGAACCGACGGCCGCGGCGATCGCCTACGGTCTCGACAACGGCGCCGAAGGGCTTTACGCGGTCTATGACCTGGGCGGCGGCACCTTCGACCTGTCCATTCTCAAGCTGACCAAAGGCGTCTTCGAAGTGCTCGCGGCAGGCGGCGATTCCGCGCTCGGCGGCGACGATTTCGATCACGCGCTGTATCGCCATGTGCTGGCGGAGGCGGGCGTGTCGCTGAACGCGCCCGAGGACGTGCGCTTGCTGCTCGATCGCGTGCGGACGGCGAAGGAAGCGTTGTCGGATGTGCCCGAGACGCGCGTGCAGGCCATGCTTTCGACTGGCGGAGAAATCGATATCGCCGTGAGCGAGGCGCAGTTCGCCGAACTGACGCAGGCGCTCGTCGCGCGCACGCTCGCGCCGACGAAAAAAGCGCTGCGCGACGCCAAGGTGACGGCGCAGGACATCAAGGGCGTGGTGCTGGTCGGCGGCGCGACGCGCATGCCGGTGATCCGCCGCGCGGTCGAGACGTTCTTCGGCCAGCCGCCGCTCATCAACCTCGATCCGGATCAGGTCGTTGCGCTCGGCGCCGCGATCCAGGCCAATCTGCTCGCCGGCAATCGTCGCGGCGAGGGCGACGACTGGCTGCTGCTCGACGTGATTCCGCTGTCGCTCGGTGTCGAGACGATGGGCGGACTCACCGAGAAGATCATCCCGCGCAATTCCACCATCCCGACCGCACGCGCACAGGACTTCACGACCTTCAAGGACGGCCAGACCGCGATGGCCATTCACATCGTGCAGGGCGAGCGCGAACTGGTGTCCGACTGCCGCTCGCTCGCGCGTTTCGAGTTGCGCGGCATCCCGCCGATGGCCGCCGGCGCGGCGCGTATTCGCGTGACCTATCAGGTCGATGCCGACGGTCTGCTGTCCGTGTTCGCGCGTGAGCAGACGTCGGGCGTGGAGGCATCGGTGGTCGTGAAGCCGTCGTATGGCCTCGCCGACGACGAAGTCGCGCGCATGCTCGAAGAGAGCTTCAAGACCGCCGACATCGACATGCGCGCGCGCGCGTTGCGCGAGGCGCAAGTGGAAGCGCAGCGCATGATCGAAGCGACCCACGCCGCGCTCGCGTCCGACAGCGAACTGCTCGACGAACAGGAACGCGTGGAGATCGACACGCTCACCGCGGCGCTGGAGCAGGTCGCGCAGGGCGAGTCGCCGGAGCAGATCGAGGAGGCGACGAAAACGCTCGCCACGGCCACCGACGAATTCGCCGCGCGCCGCATGAACAAGAGCATTCGTCGCGCGCTCGCGGGCCGCAAGCTCGACGACGTCTGATCATCCCCATTCGAGAACTTACGAAAAATGCCTCAAATCGTTGTACTGCCTCACGTGGAGCTGTGTCCGGACGGCGCGGTGATCGACGCCGATACGGCCAAGAGCATCTGCGACAACCTGCTGGATCACGGCATCGAGATCGAGCACGCGTGCGAGAAGTCGTGCGCGTGCACGACGTGTCACGTCATCATCCGGGAGGGCTTCAACGCACTCGAACCGTCCGAGGAACTCGAGGACGATCTGCTCGATAAAGCGTGGGGGCTGGAACCAACATCGCGGTTATCATGTCAGGCAATGGTGCCGGCCGACGAGGATCTGGTGGTCGAGATCCCGCGCTACACCATCAATCACGCCAAGGAAAATCACTGACAGGAGGCTCGCCCATGAAGTGGACAGATACTCAGGAGATCGCGATGGCTCTCACCGACGCGCATCAGGATATCGATCCTCAATATGTGCGTTTCACTGACCTGCACCGCTGGATCACCGAGCTCGATGGCTTCGACGACGATCCCGACAAGTCCAACGAGAAGATACTGGAATCGATCCAGGCAGCGTGGATCGAGGACGCGGATTATTGATCCATCACGCTGTTCTCCGGCTTGACATGAAAAACGGCGGCTTCGCAGGAAGCCGCCGTTTTTTTACGCCCGTTGCGTTCAGATGTTCAGACGCGCACGCCCTTGTCCTGCAACTGGCGTTGCAGCGTCGGCCACATCTTCGCCACCGCTTCCTCACCCGCGAGGATCGACGCGTTGCGCTGGCTGAAGTCGCTGCTGCTCATCGCGTTGAGGTTCGGGCGGATCACCGCGTTGGCGTACTTGTCGAGCTCGTAGGCCTTGATCGTCTGGCCCATGATCGTGAAGGTCTGCATGAGCACGTCGAACGAGCTCGTCGTGAGACCGCTTTCGGGGCGCGCCGAGATATCGACAGCGATCACGAAGTCCGCGCCCATCTTGTGCGCGAACGCGGCCGGCACCGGGCTCACGAGGCCGCCGTCCACATACTCGCGATCGCCGATTTTCACCGGCTCGAAAATCGACGGCGCGCTGCACGACGCCCGTACCGCGATGCCCGTGTTGCCGCGCTGAAAAAGAATCGGCTGGCCGTTCCTGAGGTCCGTGGCGACGATGCCGAGCGGCCGCGCCATTTTCTCGATCGGACGGTTGTCGAGGGTCTTGTTGAGGTAGTTCTGCAGCGCCACGCCCTGCAGGATGCCGCGCGTGCGAAAGGGCATGGCCCAGTCGCTGATGGAGGCTTCGTCCATGGTCAGCGCGAGCTTGTTGATGGCGATGCCGTTCATGCCCGACGCATACAGCGCCGCGATCACCGAGCCCGCGCTCGTGCCGGCCACGAGATCCACGTGCAGATTGCGCGCTTCGAGCGCCTTGATCACGCCGATATGCGCGAAGCCGCGTGCCGCGCCGCCGCCCAGCGCGAGGCCGATGCGCACCGGCCGCTGCGGTTCCTGCCGGGGCGGCGTGGCGGATGCGGTCTCGCCCGAGACGCCGCTGTTGGTCGTGGTGCAGGCGGCCAGAACGGACGATGCGGCCGCGAGCGAAAACGCGCGGCGTGAAAGACGGGGTGACGATGAACTCAAGGCGTGCTCCGGATGCAGCGGGTCCCGGACGGATGGCGCGAGGCGTCGGGGAGGCTGCGTGGACATGGGACGATCAGGCGCGCACATCATAAAGCAAAGGCTCGCGGGCCGACACGATGCGGCCGGCGAGTATAATTTCGGCTCATTTTGGGCGGGCTTCGCGCGCGGCTGTTTTGTGCGTCGCGCCGTGCGCAGGCCGTCTCCGACGGTCATCGCGCAAGTCGCCCGACAGATCGCATTCCGGCCTCGGCCGCGCGCCGCCCGCTCCGGGTACGCCGCGCGGCGGCAGCGCCATCATCGAGTAAACAGCAATGACCACCCCAGTCCGCACACGCTTCGCTCCGAGCCCGACCGGCTTCATCCATCTCGGCAACATCCGTTCCGCGCTGTATCCGTGGGCGTTCGCGCGCAAGATGAAGGGCACCTTCGTGCTGCGCATCGAGGACACCGATCTCGAGCGCTCCACCGACGCCTCGGTCGACGCGATTCTCGAAGGCATGGACTGGCTCGGACTCGATTTCGACGAAGGCCCGTTCTATCAGATGCAGCGCATGGATCGCTATCGCGAGGTCGTCGCGCAGATGCTCGAGAAGGGGCTGGCGTACCACTGCTACATGTCCACGGAAGAGCTCGACGCCCTGCGCGAGCGCCAGCGCGCCGCCGGCGAAAAGCCGCGCTACGACGGCACGTGGCGTCCCGAGCCGGGCAAGGTGCTGCCGCCGGTGCCTGAAGGCGTGGAACCCGTGGTGCGCTTCCGCAATCCGCTGACGGGCGCCGTCGCGTGGGACGACGCAGTGAAAGGCCACATCGAGATCTCGAATGAAGAACTCGACGACCTCGTGATCGCGCGTCCCGACGGCACGCCGACCTATAACTTCTGCGTGGTCGTCGACGACCTCGACATGAAAATCACGCACGTCATTCGCGGCGACGATCACGTGAACAACACGCCGCGCCAGATCAACATCCTTCGGGCGCTCGGCGGGGAAGCGCCCGTGTTCGCGCATCTGCCGACCGTGCTGAACGAGCAGGGCGAAAAGATGAGCAAGCGTCATGGCGCGATGAGCGTAACGGGCTATCGCGACAACGGCTATCTGCCGGAAGCGGTGGTGAACTATCTTGCGCGCCTTGGCTGGTCGCACGGCGACGCGGAGATTTTCTCGCGCGAGCAGTTCGTCGAGTGGTTCGATCTCGAGCATCTCGGCAAGTCGCCCGCGCAGTACGACCATGACAAGCTCAACTGGCTGAACGCGCACTACATCAAGGAAGCGGATAACGTGCGTTTGGCGGAGTTGACGCGGCCGTTTCTGCTCGCCGGCGGCATCGACGCCGCCGCGCTCGCTGCCGGCGCGCCGCTCGATCAGGTGATCGGGTTGCTGAAGGACCGTGCATCGACGGTGAAGGAAATCGCCGATAACGCCGCGATGTTCTATCGCGAGCCGGTGATCGAACCGGACGCGTATGCGCAGCACGTGACGGATGCCGTGCGTCCGGCCATCGCCGATCTGCGCACGGCGCTCGGCGAGGTCGAATGGACCAAGGAAGCGATTTCGGCTGCGCTCAAGGCGACGCTCGGCGCGCACAAGCTCAAGATGCCGCAGCTCGCGATGCCCGTGCGGCTGCTGGTGGCCGGCACGACGCACACGCCGTCCATCGACGCCGTGCTGATGCTGTTCGGCCGCGATGCGGTCGTGAATCGCCTGGAAAAGGCGGCGCGCTGATGTTCTTTGGGGCCGGCGCGCGCGGAAAGCGTCGGGCTCCATCGATTGCGTGCAACGGCCCGGCATGAGCCAAATAATTTGCTATTTGTTCGTCAGAGGGTATTTACAACTACGAAAACGCCCTATACAATCTCGTTTCTGTTCTGCAAGGGGGTATAGCTCAGCTGGGAGAGCGCTTGCATGGCATGCAAGAGGTCAGCGGTTCGATCCCGCTTACCTCCACCAAGAACAGACGGGCAAAGTGAAGTCAAGCGAAGTTGTTCTCCAGAAGCTTGGAAGTCGCAAGAAATACTTCACAAACAGCACGAAGTTGTATAGAATTTCGGTCTTCGCTGACTGGCAGCAAATAAGTCAGCGAGACAGTGGTAAGACAGAGTCAACACGTTTCTGTCCCCTTCGTCTAGAGGCCTAGGACATCACCCTTTCACGGTGAGTACAGGGGTTCGAATCCCCTAGGGGACGCCAGATTATCGGCGGCTGCTAGCAAGCGCTGCAATGTTCGCCGGTGACACGGCGGATCGATAGTAAGAAAGTGGAGCGGTAGTTCAGTTGGTTAGAATACCGGCCTGTCACGCCGGGGGTCGCGGGTTCGAGCCCCGTCCGCTCCGCCAACGCTTGATTGAATACTGCGAGCAAAAACACTCCGGCTATTGAGAGCCGGTTTTTTTTCGCCGCAGCGTTGCAAGAAGTATCTGTCCCCTTCGTCTAGAGGCCTAGGACATCACCCTTTCACGGTGAGTACAGGGGTTCGAATCCCCTAGGGGACGCCAGATTTATCGGCGGCTGCTGGAAACAGCGCTGCAATGTTCGCCGGTGACACGGCGGATCGATAGCAAGAAAGTGGAGCGGTAGTTCAGTTGGTTAGAATACCGGCCTGTCACGCCGGGGGTCGCGGGTTCGAGTCCCGTCCGCTCCGCCAAGCAGTAATGAAAAATCCAGCCTTCGGGCTGGATTTTTTTTGCTTGCTGCATTCGCGCTATGGCTCCTTCCGTTTCGTACTCGGCCGAATGGACGATCGCCCGTACTAATGGCCATTGCCAGCCTGCGCGCACTGACTTAGTGTTGAGGCACTTGTTCTCGTGCCGCATCCGCGATGCTCGATCCCACCGAAGACCTCTCGCTGTATCAATTGCGCCAGGCGACCATGGCGGACTTTGCATTTGCCGAAGCGCTCATGCACGACAACATGGCCGGCTACTATCGACGCCACAATCTCGTCTGGCGCGGCGATCTCTTTCTTTCCAGCTGGCGCGAATCCGAAAACTTCATTCTGCAAGCGGATGGCACACCCATCGGCGTCATGCGCGTGACCGAAGAAGGCGACTCGCTGCACGTTCGCGATGTGCAGATCGCCCAAGGTTATCGCGGGCGCGGCGCGGGTACTTTCCTGCTCAACACGGCGCATCGCTGGGCGCGAGCGCGTGGCCTGGCCGAATGTCAGTTGCGCGTGTTCGTCGACAACCCCGCGGCCCGGCTTTACCTGCGCATGGGCTATCGGCTGGCCGGGCCGCGTCTCGCGCAACTCGGCGCGATCCGTCATATGGTGCGACGCGTCTGACCGGGCCTTACGGGCCGTTCGGATCACGCGCGCTTCGATCTTCACGGTTGTCACCGTTGTCGCGCGCGAAGAACTCACGCGGACTCTCGCCGAACGCGCGCCGGAACATCGCCGAGAACGCACTCTGACTCTGATAGCCGAGTTCGCGCGCCACCTGCGCGAGCGGACGGCCCTGGCTCAGCAACGGAATCGCGCGCGCGAGCACCGCTTGCTGGCGCCACTGCGAAAAGCTGACGCCGAGTTCCCGCCTGAACAGCCGTGCGATGGTTCGCGGACTCGCACCCGCCTCGGACGACCAACGCTCCAGGTCGGAATGGGAAGGTTCAGCGAGCACGGCGTTGCACAGTGCGCGCAGGCGTTTTTCGTTGGGCATCGGCACCGAGAGCGGCAGGGGTTCCGAGCGGATGATCTCGTCCAGCGCGAGTGTGCCGAGCAGCCGTTCCCGCTCCGGCGAGATGGACGCGTCGTCGAGCGCGGCGATCACCTCGCGAAGCAGCGCCGACACCTCCACCACGCGGCACGCGCCGAGGCCCGCCGGCACGACGCTCGCGTCGACGTAAAGCGTGCGCAGATAGGCATCCTCGACGATCACCACTTCGTGCGTGACATTCGGCGGCACCCAGATGGCGCGGGAGGGCGGCACCATCCAGGTCGAATCGACGGTCGCGACGCGCAACACGCCGCGCGACGTATAGGCGACTTGCGCCCACGAATGCGTGTGCAACGCGATGCGTACGCCATAGGGCACGGGTCGGGAGCGCACGCGAATCGGATGGGCGAGCGTGGGCGCATGCTCGGGCGGGATGTCGAGATGTTCGACTTCCTCGTCCGACGATGCCGCTTCGACAAGGTTGACCATGTGTGCCCGATGGAGGGAGATGCAGGTTGGCTGCGCGCCGACACGCAACCATCAGCCGACGATGTTAGCCGAAAGCAGGTGTTTTTGGCCCGACTGGCAAGCGCATGTGGCCGGCGCATAATTCGCCATCGATGGATTAACGACAGGAGCCGCATTCCCGATGCAATACGTTTTCGTGTATGGCACGCTGCGCGCGGGCGAAGCGAACGATATCAACCAGGCGGCCGAGCGGCACGGCATCGCGGCGCCGCAGTGCTTGGGCCGGGCGCACGTTCATGGGCAGCTTTTCGATTTCGGCGCCTATCCGGGCCTCGTGATCGATGACGAAGGACAGCCGGTTCACGGCGATGTGTACCGCATCGAGGATGCGCTGGTGCCGGTTCTGGATGAGATAGAGGAAGTCTATCCGGGCGTGGTAGGACTGTTCCGGGCGCACCGGTTGCACGTAGAGGTGGACATGGATGGCCGCAGGGACCGGATCGACTGCATGGTCTATCCCGTCACCGTGCAGGCGGTAGCGGGTCTGTCACGCATCGAGAGTGGCGACTGGGTCACGCATCGCGCCAGCCGGACTCGATGAACGGCTAAGACAACACAGGGAGTGTTGCTGCAACTGTCCGCGCCGCCTTTGACGCGACATGGCACCAAAGGCGGCGTGAATGGCCCCGAAGCTGAAAGGGCGGTTCGATCGTTACTGGCTCGATCCGCTCATTGGCTTGCTGTGCGACTTCTTGTGATGCATCGACTTGTGCGATGGCATCTGCGAATGCATGTTTTGCATGTTGTCCTGCTGCGACTGCAGGTTTTGCGCACGCGTTTCGATATCGGAAATCTTGGCGGGATCAGTGCTCATGGTCACGCCTTGATCGCTCTGCGCAAAAGCGCCCGTCGCGATTGCACTGAGGGACAACAAAACAGCCAGGGACACTTTCTTCATTGTTACCTCCTAGTAGGTGTTGAACCCGGGAATCGCCTGTCCGATCCGGTGGAAAAGCGCTTGCGTGTGAGCAATAAGCGCTCCCGCTGCCAGCAAGCATCCTTCTTAAAGCGTTTGTCCGCGATCCGGACCTTCCTATGATAGGCGCGGAACAGGGCAGACGTGTCGGGCGATGTCCGGCGCCCGTCCAGCGCCGCGCCCGTTTTGACCGTTGAAAATCATATCGACGGATTGTTTCAGTTGCTAGTCCTGATCAATCGATACGGCTGATCATCGGCGCTTTTCAGACGATTCGTCCGATTTCGCGACCTTGACTCAATACAGGTGCAACCAGCGGTACACCCTGAACTGCGCCAGCCCGACAAGTTCATGCAGCGCGATTTCGGTCGTCTCGACACTTCCGAGGCGCGGGAGAAGCGTGACCTGGCCGCGCCGGGCGTTGGACACGTACGGCTGGGGATCGAAGCCGAATGCCTGAAACGCGCGGAGCGAACGCCGCATGTGATAGGCCGAGGTTACGATGATCAAACGATTGTCATGTGCGCGGCCGACAATGGCAGCGACGTTGCGGGCGTTCTGATACGTATTGAGGCTTCGGTTTTCGCGCACCAGGTCGTCGGGCCGGACGCCCTGGGCGAGCACATAGGGCGCGTAGTTGTCGGCTTCGGCTTGCCCGTGATGTTCGGGATCCCCGCCGCTTACCATCACCTTGCACGATCGCGCCATTTCCCGGCACGCACGGTACAGCGCCGCTGTCGCCGCAATGCGCTGCATCGAGTCAGGCTTGGGCACGAGCCCTGTATCGCTGCGACGGGTCCCGCCGCCCATCAGCACGATGATCGTGTCAGGACCCAGGCGGGGTGCGACCGTGCGGTCGTATCCGCGCTGCGCGACATCGAGCAGCGGTGCGGCGAACCAGCCCGTTCCGACGCCCCACGCCAGCGTCATTGTGACGATTGCGATCTGTACGCGGCGGCCCCGCCATAGCGCGAATGATGCAAAAAAAAGCAGGAATAAAGTGAATAGAACCAATTTGATTGGGGTAACGTATTGGTTTTAAGACAAATCGTTTCGCCATCGCGCAAATCGGAGCGCATCGGCGGGTGGCAGCAAAGCGCGTGATCAGCGCGCTCTCATCGGGGGCTTGTAATAGAAAGCAGCACCTAACGCAAGCGGCGGCCAAACATTCGGCTGCGAGTCGCCTTGCTCGCAAACGAGATTCGGCGCGCCGCGTTTAGTCGACGTCGCGGACCGTCTTGCGACCGTCACGAGCGTCGTCATGGCTGCATAGGAAGAAAGAACGAGATGACCACGTATTCCAACGAAGCCGTACTCGAAGCACTTCGCCGAGCGCAGTATCGTCAGGTTCCCTGGGCGAAACGCCCCAATGTCTTCGATCTCTTGCGCGCGCTCGGCCTGCTGGAATTGACCCGTCAGCGCACCGTTGCGCCTGCGCCAGGCTTTCATGCACCGGTCGATATCGCTGTCGTGACCGAACGGGGAAAAAACGAATTCTCGAGACTCTCGCGCGATGAGCGCTCGACCGACTGGGACTTGCGCCGCGTGGAACGCTACACGTTCGGCGGACAGGAAACGCTGGTGGAGGCGAAGGTCTAGTCTGCAGGACAGCGCTCGCGCCGTCCTGTTTCGGGCGGCAAGCCGATCGGCGCAGGCCGAGGGAGAAGCTTCGCCTGTTCGTCCGTCCGGTGCCGAGGCGACCGGAGACGTCCGCCAGAGCGCACCGTGCTCCCGTTGGAGCTGCAGCCGAAAAAAAGCCCGTATCACGAGGATACGGGCATTCCGGATTTCACTGTTGCCACGCCACGTGCATGGCAGAGTCTGTGACCTTCGCTGCCAAGCGAGGTTCCTTCCCGCGCGAAACCAGATCACGCGCGTATCTGATGAATCTCCAATCTAATGATGCTGCGGGCGCCCGTCGCGCTCGCTATCCGGCCGTGCGCGCACGTTGCTGGCGATATCCCCGCGCAGGTCGCCACGCGGCGCCGGAGGCGTCACGCCGCGCGTGCGCGGTCCGCCTTGCGGTGCTTCCATGGCTGCCCGGGTACTGACATGAAAATCGGACGCAGCAGGCGGCGGCTGAGCCTGGCTCATCGCCGTCGTGCTCATCAGCGCAACCAGTGCGCCGGGGGCGAGCAGAGTCGATGCCTTCATGGCGAAATCCCTCCAAGCCCTCACGGGGCTGGTTCGGTCATTCACCAAATTAAGCGTCAGGCTGCTTCCGCGCTGTAAGGAATGGTAAAGAGTTGTTTCGCTCCAGGCGTGCGCCGACGGCGTCTGTTAGCGTACAGCGCCGAAGGGATGAGCCAATGGAGAGAGGCAACAGGGGCGCAAGCCGAGCTTGCGCAGCAGGATGGTGAGGCGCCAAGGCCGCCGGACGACGGCCTTGGGAAGGCAAGACGGTCAGGCCATCTTTGCCGGAGCGCGCCACGATTCCGGGTTGGTCCAGAATGCGCCGCGCAGGCGGTCGCGGCTCGGCGGCGAGGGCGGTTTGGCAGCGCTCGAGCCGATGCGGCCACGCAGCGACACTTCGCGGCCATTGCCGGAGAGGCGCTTGACGATTTCGGCCAGCGTACCATCTGCCTGCCATTCGTCGAAGCGTCGACGGCAGGTCGGCGGGGAAGGGTAGCGGCCGGGCAGCTTCGACCAGCCTTCGCCTGTCGAGAGCACCCACAACACGGCATTGACCACCGCACGCGCTTCGACGCGCGGGCGGCCGCGCCGCTCGCTACGCGCCGGTTCGGCACAGAACAACGCCTCAACCAGCGCCCACTCGTTATCTCTCAAATCGTCGAACAGCACCATATCTCACCTCAGCGAAGCTAACCCCGGTGCGCTGCCCCGCGCCGCGCACTCTGGTCGGAATCCGATGAACGAATACCCAGGAAAAGGCCGGAGCGCATGACGGTGAACGATCATTTCGTGCTTCCGCGTAATAACTCCGACCTCTGTGCGCAATGAAATGCGAGAACCGTGCCATGCATGTCGCTAAATCCGGGAAACCCGCATGGCAGTAGGCTGACGCGATGTCAGCATGGCCCGTATCAGACCCGAAATGAACCAATTAAGAAATCGGGACAATCACCAATCCAGTGCAATAGGCCCATCCGGCGTGCGTTTCCGGAATATGCTGCACCGCAGCGAAACGTACGTTCGCGCATCCAATCGGGTCAAGGAAACCTATAATTCCGACTGAAACGACAAAATTAATGAGTGAACGGCATGAACGCGCCCCTGAACGTGACCCTCCGGCAGTTGCGCGTCTTCATCGAGGTTTCGCGGCTGCGCAGCTTCAGTCGCGCGGGCGATGAAATCGGCTTGACGCAGTCGGCCGTCAGCCGCTGCGTGCGGGAACTGGAGGGCGAGATCGGTTTCAAGCTGATCGACCGCACGACCCGCGAAGTGCAATTGACCGATGTCGGCCTGAACCTCGTCGGCACGGTATCGCGGCTGCTCGCGGATCTCGACGAGGCGCTGCGCGAAGTCCGCGACCTGGGCGAGCAGCGCCGCGGGCGGGTGATCGTCGCGGCGAGCCCGACGATCGCGTGCCGGCTGATGCCGCGCGTCGTCGCCTCGTGCCTGATGCAGTTTCCGCTGATTTCGCTCGGCCTGCGCGACGACGTCCAGTCCGACGTCCTGCGCAAGGTGAAGTCGGGCGAGGTGGATTTCGGCGTCGTGATCGGCCCGTTTGCCTCGGATGAGCTCTACGGCGAACCCGTCATGACCGATTCGTTCTGCCTGGTCGCACGCCGCGATCATCCGCTCGGCCGTCACGACGCCGTGCCTTGGGAGAAGCTGGCCGGCGAACGCCTCGTGATGCTCGATTACGCATCCGGCAGCCGTCCGCTCATCGATGCCGTCATGCGCGAGAACGGCGTCGACGCGCAGGTCGTGCAGGAGCTGGGGCATCCGGCGACGGTCTTCGGGCTCGTCGAGGCGGGCGTCGGCGTGAGCGTGCTGCCGTGGCTCGCGTTGCCGTTGCCGGCGGAGTCGTCGCTGGTGGCGTTGCCGCTCGAACCGCGTGCGGAGCGCACGGTGGAACTGGTGCGCAGGCGCGATCGCTCGCTTTCGCCGGCGGCCGAATCGGTGTGGTCGCTGATCGCCTCGCTGCCGCGGCGTGCGGAAGATCTGAATTGAACCGGTTCGAACCGATGCCGCGCCGCTCGATGGAGGGCGGCGCGTTAGACTTGATTCCTTTGAAATGACAACGCAACGGGGCGGGCAATGAGTGAATCGGAAGGAGCAGTGATCAGCGAACTGAGTCAACTCGGTGGCACGCACGGATTCGGTGCGCCGAATGCGCGCGATGCCGTGCGGGCGCTGCGCCCGTCGCAGATCCGCGAAGTGGCGAACGCGGGATTCGGCGTTGCGAATGTCCTGCCGTTCTGGTTCGGCGAATCCGACCGCGTGACGCCGCCCTTCATTCGCGATGCCGCCAGCCGCGCGCTCGCCGACGGCGACACCTTCTACACGCACAATCTCGGTATCGCCCCGCTGCGCGAGGCGCTCGCCACTTATGTGAGCGGCTTGCACGGCGCGACCTCGGCGGATCACGTCGCCGTGACGAGCGCCGGCGTGAACGCGCTGATGCTCGCGGCCCAACTGGTGGTCGGCGCGGGCGACCGCGTGGTCGCGGTGACGCCGCTGTGGCCGAATCTCGTCGAGATTCCGAAAATTCTGGGGGCGAGCGTCGAAACGGTGTCGCTGAATTACGGCGCGCGCGGCTGGACGCTCGATCTCGACCGTCTGCTGGCTGCGCTCACGCCGGACACGCGCATGCTGATGATCAACTCGCCCAACAACCCCACGGGCTGGACGATGAGCCGCGACGACCAGCGCGCCGTCCTGGCGCATTGCCGGCGCCATGGCATCTGGATCGTCGCGGACGAGGTCTACGAGCGCCTCTATTACGGCGATGACGGCGGCACCGCGCCTTCCTTCCTCGATCTCGCCGCGCGCGACGAGCGCGTGATCGCGGTGAATTCCTTTTCGAAGGCGTGGCTCATGACGGGCTGGCGGCTGGGCTGGCTCGTCGCGCCGACTCAATTGATGGACGATCTCGGCAAGCTGGTGGAGTACAACACGTCGTGCGCGCCGTCCTTCGTGCAGCGGGCGGGCGTGGTCGCCGTCGCGGAGGGCGAGAGCTTCACGCAGTCGCTCGTCGCCGATCTGCGCGCGAGCCGCGATCACCTCGTGAGCGCCTTGCAGGGCATTGAAGGCGTCGACGTGCGCGCGCCCGACGGCGCGATGTATCTGTTCTTCTCGCTGCCGGGCGCGGCGCACAGCCTCGACCTGTGCAAGTCGCTGGTGCGCGATGCCGGACTCGGGCTCGCGCCGGGCAGCGCGTTCGGAGCGGAGGGCGAAGGCTTCGTGCGCTGGTGCTACGCCTGCGATCCGGCGCGTCTCGATGCGGGCGTCGAGCGTCTGAAGCGCTTCCTGGCGGCGCACGGCGCAGTTAGGCGGAATTAAGCGGAATCAAACGGAATGCCGGCAGGCCGGCCGCTGCCGCTGTTCGGCCTGCCGGCGCCGTCAAGTGAGTTTCGGCTGCGATGCTGCTTCACCTTTACGCCCCGGTTCTTTTTGCGTAATATGGCGCTCAGTCACGCGCTTTCGTCTTGGAAAGCGCCACCTCGACCGGCTGGACTGGCCCGGCGCTCGCTCACCGAACGCCCAATGCTGCCTCTCCCCGGTGCGTGCTCCCAATCAATATGACCGGTTCCGATCGGGCGAGAAATCGGGCGAGCGCGTCTTGAAATTCCGCGTACAGCTTTATCGTTCGCACCGCTTCGGTGGCGTTCGAATCTGCTCAAGCTCGCATTGAATCGAATCATTGACCATACAGGGTTGACCCAAGCTGCATGAATACCCAAGAGGCGAAGATCGTCCTCGAGACTGCCCTGATTTGCGCGCAGGAACCGCTGAGACTGCATGATTTGCGCAAGCTGTTCGCCGACGACATCTCGGCGGACACGGTGCGCACCTTGCTCGAAGCGCTTCAGGCCGAGTGGTCGGGCCGTGGCGTGGAACTCGTGGCGCTCGCCTCGGGCTGGCGCTTCCAGAGCAAGCCGGCGATGCGGAGTTATCTCGACCGCCTGCATCCGGAAAAACCGCCCAAGTATTCCCGCGCGGTGCTCGAAACGCTCGCGATCATTGCGTATCGGCAGCCGGTAACGCGGGGCGATATCGAAGAGATTCGGGGCGTGACCGTGAACACGCAGGTCGTGAAGCAGCTGGAAGACCGCAGCTGGATTGAAGTCATCGGTCATCGCGACGTGCCCGGACGCCCGGCGCTGTATGCCACGACCAAGCAGTTTCTCGACGACCTCGGCCTGAGCGCGCTCGACGAACTGCCGGCACTGGACAATCCGTCGGCGCAATTTGAAGCGTCGTTGCTCGCGCAGCATTCGATCGAATTTCCCGAAAGCGTGGCAGCGGATGCGCCCGCCGCGGACGCTCAGGCGCAGGAAACGACGGGCGCCGGGGAACACCGGACCGCCGCGCCGGTCAACGCCGATGAGACGCTCGATGCATCGAGCGCGTCCGCCGCGTTGGAAGAAGAATCGCGGGCGCCTGGCCTCGAGGGGCAACAAGGCGAGGAAGACGAAGGACACGCGGCACCCGACGAACACGCCGGGCAGGATACGGAGTCCGCGCAGGCCGAAGCGGATGGCGTCGGCTCGACCGAGGCCGTTCCCGCCGCCCTTCACCCGCAGCAATTGAATACCGCGCAGGACGCGCACACTGCGCCCGCTCCGGCGCCGCGCGACGACGCGCAAGACGTGGGTCCAGGATACGAAGACGAACTGGACGACGGCTCCGAAGAACCGAAGGCGCGCCGCGCCTGACGCAAAGACGCATGGCCCCTGATCCGAACCCGGCTCTCCATAAAGAACATTTCGAGACGACCAGCCGGACCGATCAGCGGATTTTTTGTCGCGCCCGCGAGGGGCGCGCAATTCGACATTTGAGGTTGTTTTGACACACTCCCACGACAGCGATTCGCCTGAATCCGCACGCCGCGTGCACGACGCGAATGCACCCGAGTCGGCCGATGCCGGCGAACGCACGCGCAACGACGAGAATGGCGAGGGCGACGATCGTCCGCGCCGCGGTCTGCGTCGCGGGCCGCGCAGCCTGATCGCGCGGCGTCGCGCTGTCGCCAAGACGAAGGGCGGCGAAACGTCGCCGGACGCGCCGGGCGTCGTCACCGAAACGCCGCCGGACGGCGTCGTGGCAGCCCAGGTGCGCACGCCACGCAAGGATCAGAACGCCAAGGGCCCGCGCAAGGAAGGCGCGAAGCCGCGTGGTCGCAAGAATCCCCGCGCCGAAGCGGGCGAGACCAGCGGCGAAGCGTCGCTCGAAGCTGCAAACGGCGCCGCCGGCCAAACCGCCGCGCCCGCCCAGCCCGCACGCGAAGGCACGCGCCGCAAGCAGGCCCAGCCGCAGCAGAAGCGCGGCAAGCGCAATGACGGCGGCCCCGCGACGGTGGAAAGCGCCGCGGCCGCGGCGGTCGACGACGTCTTCGCCTACGTGACCTCGCCAGCCTTCGATGCGGACAACACCGGCGGCGTCGGCGTCGGCGCGCCGTTGCTGCGTCGCGGCCGCGCGGCCCAGCAGCAAAAGCGCGTGCTGGAGCCGGACGACGACGCGCCGAAGCTGCACAAGGTACTTGCCGACGCGGGCATGGGTTCGCGTCGCGACATGGAAGAATTGATCATCGCCGGGCGCGTGTCGGTGAACGGCGAGCCGGCGCATATCGGCCAGCGCATCATGCCGACCGATCAGGTCCGCATCAACGGCAAGCCGGTCCGGCGCAAGCTCGCCAGCAAGCCGCCGCGCATCCTGCTGTACCACAAGCCGACCGGCGAGATCGTCAGCCACGCGGACCCGGAAGGCCGTCCGTCGGTGTTCGACAAGCTGCCGTCGATGAAGACGGCCAAGTGGCTTGCCGTCGGCCGTCTCGACTTCAATACCGAAGGTCTGCTGCTGCTCACGACTTCCGGCGACCTGGCGAACCGTTTCATGCATCCGCGCTATAGCGTCGAACGCGAATACGCGGTGCGGGTGGTCGGGCAGCTGTCGGAAGGGATGAAACAGAAACTCCTCAAGGGCGTCGAACTCGACGACGGCCCCGCCAACTTTCTGCGCATCCAGGACGGCGGCGGCGAGGGCACGAATCACTGGTATCACGTCGCGCTGGCGGAAGGGCGCAATCGCGAAGTGCGCCGCATGTTCGAAGCCGCGGGCCTGATGGTCAGCCGCCTGATCCGCACGCGCCACGGCCCGATCGGGCTGCCGCGCGGCCTCAAGCGGGGTCGCTGGGAGGAGCTCGAGGACAATCAGGTGCGCAGCCTGATGGCGTCGGTCGGACTCAAGCTGCCGACGGAAGAAAAGGGCGGGCGCCAGTCCGCGCCGCGCGTGCAGCCTGATCCCATGCAGACATCGATGGGCATCATCACCCGCGAGCCGGTGCTGAGCTCGCATTCGCGGATGACGCAGCAGACGACGCCGGGCCGCGGCGGACGCCGCGGGCAACCGGGCGGCATGGCCAGCAGCTTCGGCATGGGCGGCACAGGCGGATTCGGCGGCAATGCCGGCAACGCGGGCAATGCCGGCGGCGGCGCGGGCCGTCGCGGTGGCCGGGAAGCGAACGGCAACCGCATCGGCCAGGAGCCGAACGGCAATCGCGCCAACGGCGGCCGGCCCGGACCGCGCGGCGCGCGTCCGCAAGGCAATCCGCAGGGCGTGGCCGGCGCCGGCAAGCGTCCAGGCAATAACGCGCCGCGCGGCAATCGCTCGGGCGGCGGTGGTCAGCCGGCCGGCGGGCAGGGCAAGCCCGGCGGTGCGAATCGCGGCGCGCGCAATCGCACGCGCGGTCGTTGAGACGCGGAGCGCGGATGGGCGCGAGTAAGCGTCCGCCCGCGCTCCGTTCTTGCGTGCAGCGACTTCGCACGGCTTGCAGCATCGGGATCGAGCGCGTTGAAACCGGCATCAACAGGGCATCAACGGGCCTGAAAGCATGCTGTACGTTTGCGTTCGTCGCGAAAAACGGCTAAAATTACGAAGTCGCTGGGCACGTAGTTTGTCTGCTGCCCGGGTGCGACCTGGTTGAAAAAGATGGGCATTGGCCCATTTTTTTTTGGCTTTTCGGTTCGGCATCTCGGGAGCAGGGTGCGCGCCCGCATGTAGGCGCTGCCCGCGGGTGTTTCGGCGTGGAGCGCGCGAACACCTTGGAGTTACTGTGCAACTGACGGAATTGGTAGAAACCACGGTCTCGGGCCTGGGCTACGAGCTGGTTGATCTCGAGCGTTCGGGCGGCGGCTTGCTGTGTGTGTATATCGACCAGCCGGCCGGTATCGCCATCGAAGACTGTGAGAAGGTCACGCGCCAGCTCCAATATTTGTTCGAAGTCGAGAACATCGACTACGGTCGGCTCGAAGTCTCGTCGCCAGGCCTCGATCGGCCGCTCAAGAAGCTGGCTGATTTCGAGCGCTTCGCGGGAAGCGAAGTCGCCATCACGTTGAAAAAGCCGCTGGACGGGCGCAAGTCGTTCCGTGGCATCTTGCACGCCCCAGAGGGCGAAACGATCGGATTGGAATTTGAAGGGAAGGACGGCGCCGCGATGCTGGATTTCACGCTCGCGGACCTCGATCGCGCACGTCTCGTCCCCAAGGTTGACTTTAGGAGCCGCAAACAATGAGTCGCGAAGTATTGATGCTGGCGGATGCGCTGGCACGCGAAAAGAACGTCGACAAGGACGTCGTGTACGCAGCGCTGGAAGCTGCGCTTGCTTCTGCTACGAAAAAGCTCTTCGAGGAAGACGTGGACATCCGCGTCGCGATCGACCGCGAAAGCGGCGAGCACGAAACCTTCCGCCGCTGGCGCGTGGTGCCGGACGAAGCCGGTCTGCAGGAGCCGGATCAGGAAATCCTGCTGTTCGAAGCAAAGGAACAAAAGGCCGATGCGGAAATCGACGACTTCATCGAAGAGCCGATTCCCTCCATCGAATTCGGTCGCATCGGCGCGCAGGCCGCCAAGCAGGTCATCCTGCAGAAGGTGCGCGACGCCGAACGCGAGCAGATCCTGAACGACTTCCTCGAGCGCGGCGAAAAGATCATGACCGGCTCGGTGAAGCGCCTGGACAAGGGCAACTTCATCGTCGAATCGGGCCGTGTCGAGGCGCTGCTGCGTCGTGACCAGCTCATCCCGAAGGAAAACCTGCGCGTGGGCGACCGCGTGCGGGCGTACATCGCGAAGGTCGACCGTACCGCGCGCGGCCCGCAGATCGAACTCTCGCGCACTGCGCCCGAGTTCCTGATGAAGCTGTTCGAACTCGAAGTGCCGGAAATCGAACAAGGCCTGCTGGAAATCAAGGCGGCTGCGCGCGATCCCGGCGTGCGTGCGAAAATCGGCGTGATTGCCTACGACAAGCGCATCGATCCCATCGGTACGTGCGTCGGCATCCGCGGTTCGCGCGTGCAGGCCGTGCGCAATGAGCTCGGTGGCGAGAACGTCGACATCGTGCTATGGTCGGAAGACCCCGCGCAGTTCGTGATCGGCGCACTCGCGCCGGCAGCCGTCCAGTCCATCGTCGTCGATGAAGAAAAGCACTCTATGGACGTCGTCGTGGACGAGAACGAGCTCGCCGTCGCCATCGGCCGCGCAGGCCAGAACGTGAGACTCGCAAGCGAACTCACCGGCTGGCAGATCAACATCATGACGCCGGACGAATCGGCGTTGAAGCAGAACGAAGAGCGTGGCAAGTTGCGCGACCTGTTCATGGCGCGTCTGGATGTGGACGAGGAAGTCGCCGACATCCTGATCGACGAAGGCTTTACGAGCCTCGAAGAAATCGCGTACGTGCCGCTCAACGAAATGCTCGAAATCGAAGCCTTCGACGAAGACACCGTGCACGAATTGCGCAATCGCTCGCGCGATGCGCTGCTCACGTTGGCCATCGCCAATGAAGAGAAGGTGGAGGGCGTCGCGCTCGACCTGAAGAGCCTCGACGGCATGGACAACGAATTGCTCGCGAAGCTTGCCGAGCACCAGATTCAGACCCGCGACGAGCTCGCGGAGCTGGCAGTCGACGAACTGGTTGAAATGACCAGTATGGAAGAGGATGCCGCTAAGGCGTTGATCATGAAAGCACGTGAACACTGGTTCCAGTGAGAAATGACCATGGCGCACTGATATTTGGCGGCCTGTCTGGCCGCATGACCCCGATCTAACCGCAAGGATCTGTCCTTGCATCAAGAGGAATGAATGGCGAGTAACAACGTAGCCCAATTTGCCGCGGAACTAAAAATGCCTGCAGGCGTACTGCTGGAACAACTGCAGGCGGCTGGCGTACAGAAAGCGAGCGCGAACGACGATCTCTCCGAGACGGACAAGGCGCGCCTGCTCGATCATTTGCGCAAGTCGCACGGTTCCGCCGATGCCGACAAACGCAAGATCACTCTGACCCGCCGGCATACGTCGGAGATCAAGCAATCCGACGCAACGGGTAAGGCTCGCACCATTCAGGTCGAGGTGCGCAAGAAGCGTGTGTTCGTGAAGCGCGACGAGCCCGGTATGGAGCAGGGCGAAGCGGCGGCGAATCACGTCGATGAACCCGAGGTCGACGAAGCCGAACTGCAGCGGCGCGAGGAAGAAGCGCGTCATGCCGCCGAGCAGCTCGAACGCGAAGAGCGCGAGCTGAAGGAGCGTCAGGCGAAGCTCGAGATCGAGGAAGCCGAGCGCCGCGCCCGCGAGGAAGCGGCCGAAGCGGAGCGCCGCAAGCAGGAAGAGGAAGCCGAACGCCGTGCGTCGGCCGCAGCTCAGGCGGCGGAACTCTCGCGTGCCGCGCAGGCGTCGCGCCAGGAAGCCCGCGACGAAGCGCGTGAAGAAGCGCGCGCCCAGGCCACGGCCGAGGCCAAGCAGAGCGAAGCGAAGCAGAACGAAGACGCGCAGCGTGAAGCCGCGGAAAAGGCTGCCGAAGAAAAGGCCGCCAGCGAACGCGCCGCGCAACGCGAAGCCGCGAAGAAAGCGGAAGAAGACGCCCGTGCCGCGTCCGAGAAGGCGCGTCTCGAGCAGGAAGCCATCGCGAAGCGTCGTGCAGCGGCCGAAGCCGAAGCGCGTGCGATCCGCGAAATGATGAACACGCCGCGCAAGGCGCAGGTGAAGGCGCCGGAACCGGCGCCCGTCGCGAAGCCGGTCGAAGCGGCGAAGGCTGCTGAAGCCAAGGGCACGCTGCACAAGCCGGCCAGGCCGGAAGGTGCGCAGGCCGCCCGTCCGGCGGTTGCCAAGCGCCCGGCGCCCGGCACCACGGCCGCGCCCGCATCCACGGCGCCCGCAGGCGCCGGCGACAAGAAGAAGGCCGGCGGCAAGGGCGGCTGGCAGGACGACGCATCGAAGCGGCGCGGCATCAAGACGCGCGGCGACAGCAGCGGCGGTGTCGACCGCGGCTGGCGCGGCGGTCCGAAGGGTCGCGGCAAGCATCAGGATCTGAACACGTCGTTCCAGGCGCCGACCGAACCCATCGTTCGCGAAGTCCACGTGCCGGAAACCATCTCGGTGGCGGATCTCGCGCACAAGATGTCGGTGAAGGCTTCGGAAGTCATCAAGGTGATGATGAAGCTCGGCCAGATGGTCACGATCAACCAGGTGCTGGACCAGGAAACGGCGATGATCGTCGTCGAAGAACTGGGCCATCGCGCGGTCGCGGCGAAGCTGGACGACCCGGAAGCGCTGCTGATCGAAGGCGAAGCCACGGAAGACACGGCCGAGAAGCTGCCGCGTCCGCCGGTCGTCACGGTCATGGGTCACGTCGATCACGGCAAGACCTCGCTGCTGGACTACATCCGTCGCGCGAAAGTGGCGGCGGGCGAAGCGGGCGGCATCACGCAGCATATCGGCGCCTATCACGTCGAAACGCCGCGTGGCGTCATCACTTTCCTCGACACGCCGGGTCACGAGGCCTTCACGGCCATGCGTGCGCGCGGTGCGAAGGCAACCGACATCGTCATCCTGGTGGTCGCCGCCGATGACGGCGTGATGCCGCAGACGAAGGAAGCCATCGCTCACGCGAAGGCGGGCGGCGTGCCGATCGTCGTCGCGATCAACAAGATCGACAAGCCGGATGCCAACTCGGACCGCGTGAAGCAGGAACTGGTCGCGGAAGGCGTGGTGCCGGAAGAGTACGGCGGTGATTCGCCGTTCCTCGAAGTGTCGGCGAAGACCGGCAAGGGCATCGACGATCTGCTGGAAAACGTCTCGCTGCAGGCCGAAGTGATGGAGCTGACCGCGCCGGTGGAAGCGGCCGCGAAGGGTCTCGTCATCGAAGCGAAGCTGGACAAGGGCAAGGGCGCGGTCGCGACCATCCTCGTGCAGTCGGGCACGCTGAACCGCGGCGACGTGGTGCTGGCCGGCAGTGCATATGGCCGCGTGCGGGCCATGCTGGACGAAACCGGCAAGCCCACGAAGTCGGCGGGTCCGTCGATCCCGGTGGAAATCCAGGGTCTGTCGGAAGTGCCGGCGGCGGGCGAAGAAGTCATCGTGCTTCCGGACGAGCGCAAGGCGCGCGAAATCGCGCTGTTCCGTCAAGGCAAGTTCCGCGACGTCAAGCTGGCCAAGCAGCAGGCCGCCAAGCTCGAGAACATGCTCGAGCAAATGGGCGAAGGCGAAGTGCAGAACCTGCCGCTCATCGTCAAGGCGGACGTGCAGGGCTCGCAGGAAGCGCTGGTGCAGTCGCTGCTCAAGCTCTCGACCAGCGAAGTGCGCGTACAGATCGTGCACAGCGCGGTCGGCGCGATCAGCGAGTCGGACGTCAACCTGGCCACGGCTTCGAAGGCGGTCATCATCGGCTTCAACACGCGTGCGGATGCTCAGGCGCGCAAGGTGGCCGAGGCGAATGGCATCGACATCCGCTACTACAACATCATCTATGACGCTGTGGATGAGGTGAAGGCGGCAATGTCCGGCATGCTCGCGCCGGAAAAGCGCGAGACGGTGACGGGCATGGTCGAGGTGCGCCAGGTGATCCGCGTGCCGAAGATCGGCCTGATTGCGGGTTGTATGGTCACGGACGGCGTGGTCAAGCGTTCCTCTTCGGTGCGCGTGATCCGCAACAACGTCGTGATCCATACCGGCGAGCTGGATTCGCTGAAGCGCTTCAAGGACGACGTCAAGGAAGTGCGTCAGGGCTTCGAGTGCGGTATGTCGATCAAGAACTTCAGCGACATCGTCGAAGGCGATCAGTTCGAAGTCTTCGAAGTGACCGAAGTGGCACGTACGCTGTAATGCGCTGAGCCGCTGGTTAGAGGGCGGGGTGAGTCTCACGGCTCGCTCCGCCTTTTTCATTTGCAGCGGCGCGAAAGAGAAACGGAAACAACATCATGGCTAAACGCAAGTCTTCCCCCAATCGCAATGTGCAGATTGCGGACCAGATTCAACGCGACCTGTCGGCGCTGATGCGCGAGGTGAAGGACCCGCGCATCGGGCTCGTGACGATTCAGAGCGTCGAACTTACGCCCGACTACGCGCACGCGAAGGTTTATTTCACGACGCTCACCGGCGATCCGCAGCAGACCCAGGAAGGGTTGAATCACGCGGCCGGGCATCTGCACAACCTGCTGTTCAAGCGCCTGCATATCCACACGGTGCCGACGCTGCATTTTCACTACGACAAGACAATCGAGAAGGCGGTGGAGATGTCGCGCCTGATCGACGAAGCCAACGCGACGCGCGCGAAAGACGCCGACGACGGTCAGGAAGGCGCGTAATCCATGAGCGGTTCGGAGAAACAAGCGCGGCCGAAGCTTCCGCGCCGCGCGCTGGATGGCGTGCTGTTGCTGGACAAGCCGCTCGGGCTGTCGAGCAACGACGCGTTGATCAAGGCGAAGCGCATTTATCTGGCGAAGAAAGCTGGCCACACGGGCACGCTGGATCCGCTCGCAACGGGTCTGCTGCCCTTGTGCTTCGGCGAGGCGACGAAGTTTTCGCAAGATCTGCTGGAAGCCGACAAGACCTACGAGGCGACCATGCGCCTGGGCGTGCGTACGACCACGGGCGACGCCGAGGGTGAGGCCGTGCAGACGTGCGACGTGAACTGCGACGAAGCGGCCGTAGTCAACGCAATGCAGCAGTTTCTCGGCGACATCGTGCAGATCCCGCCGATGTACTCGGCGCTCAAGCGCGACGGCAAGCCGCTCTACGAATACGCGCGCGCGGGTCAGACGGTGGAGCGCGAGGGGCGTCCGGTAACGATTCACGCGTTGCAGATGATCGCCTGCGCGTTGCCGCTCGTGACGTTTCGCGTGACGTGCAGCAAGGGGACGTACGTGCGCACGCTGGCCGAGGACATCGGCGAGACGCTGGGGTGCGGCGCGCATCTGACGGCGTTGCGGCGCACGGGCGTCGGTGCGCTGACGCTCGAACACGCGGTCACGCTCGATGCGCTCGCCAGCCTGAGCGAAACGCAGCGCGACGAGCGGCTTCAGCCGGTGGATGCACTGCTGTCCACGTTCCCCGAGATTCGCCTCGATGGTGACGCGGCAAAGCGCTTCCTGCACGGCCAGCGTTTGCGGCTGGCAGACGTGGCCTCCACGCCGCTCGATGACGGACGCATGCGGGTCTACGCACAGGACGACGGGAGGTTGTTGGGCGTGGCGCGTGCCGGCGAGGGCGTGCTGGCGCCGGAACGGTTGATCGTCACGGCGCAATAAAGACAAAAGCCTGGATTCTCATCCAGGCTTTTTGTCATTGCAGCACTCAACGTATCGGCAATGCCCTCAATGCGCCGCCGATGCCGCCGCCGCCGAATCCCCGCCGCCCGAGCGTTCGGGCCGCGTGATCCAGATCAGCGCGATCAGCGCGATGAAGATCCCCGCCGAGATATAGAACATGTCGTTCACCCCGAGCTGCGCGGCCTGCTGGGTCGCCATGCTGTTGAACAGGCCGTAGGTCTGCTCCTGCGAGAGCCCCATGCCGTGCAGTTGCTGCATGGAATTCGCGAAGTTCGGATTGAAGGCGTTGGCCTGTTCCGTCAGCTGCACGTGATGCACGATGGTCCGGTGCTCCCACGCGGTCGAGAAAATCGACGTGCCGATACCGCCGCACATGATCCGCACGAAGTTCGACAGCCCCGACGCCGCCGGAATCCGATGCCCCGGCAGGCCCGACAGCGTGATGGACACGAGCGGGATGAAGAAGCCGGCCATCGCGATGCCCTGGATCAGCGTCGGCAGGGTCAGCGACCAGGTATCGACGCCTGTGGTGTAGCGCGAACGCATCCAGAAACACAGCGCGAAGACGATGAACGCGGCCGTCGCGATGCGGCGCGGATCGGTGCGCGGCAGGAACTTGCCGGTGATCGGCGAGAGCAGCACCGCGAACAGTCCGACCGGCGCCATCACGAGCCCCGCGTCGGTCGCGGTGTAGCCGATGACCGTCTGCAGCCACAGCGGCAGCAGCACCAGATTGCCGAAGTACAGGCCGTAGCCCACCGACAGCGCGATCGTCCCGCCCGAAAAGTTGCGCAGCGCGAACAGCGACAGGTCGACCACCGGATGCTCGGCCGTCAGCTCCCACACGATAAAGAACGCAAACGCGATCACCGCGACCAGCGCGAGCACGACGATCGTCGTGGAGTTGAACCAGTCGAGGTCCTTGCCCTTGTCGAGCATGACCTGCAGCGAGCCCACCCAGATCACGAGCAGCGCGAGGCCGACCGAGTCGATCGGCGCCTTGCGGATCGCCGAGTCACGGTCGCGGAAGATCGCGAACGTGGCGCCCGCCGCGATGATCCCCACCGGAATGTTCACGTAGAAGATCCACGGCCAGGAGATGTTGTCGGAGATCCAGCCGCCGAGAATCGGCCCGGCGACCGGCGCAATCAGTGTGGTCATCGACCACATCGACAGCGCGACCGGCGCTTTCTCGCGCGGATAACTTGCGAGCAGCAGCGTCTGCGACAGCGGGATCATCGGCCCGGCCACGGCGCCTTGCAGCACGCGCGCGGCGAGCAGGAAGGGCAGGGTCGGCGCGAGGCCGCACAGCCACGACGCAATCACGAACAGGATGATCGAGCCGAGGAACAGCCGTACCTGACCCACGCGCTGCGTGAGCCAGCCGGTGAGCGGCACCGAGATGGCGTTGGCGACGGCGAACGACGTGATGACCCACGTGCCCTGGTCCGATGCCACGCCGAGGTCGCCCGAAATCGACGGAATCGAGACGTTCGCGATCGACGTGTCGAGCACGTTCATGAAGACCGCGAGCGACACGGCGATCGTGCCGATGACGAGCTTCGCGCCCGACAGCGGCGGATGGACGACGTTTTGCGAAGACATGACGCGTGCCCGCTTACATCAGCTTCTTGGTGGCCGAGGCGGACTGGGTCGCCTTGCCGCGCGGCTTGATCGACGAGGTCGACGAAGTCGAAGACGTCGATGACGCCGCGCCCTGCGAACCCGTGCCCGTACCCGTACCCGCGTTCTGCTGGATGATGCGCGCGATTTCCTGGTCCGCTTCCGCGCCGTACTTGTCGAACACGTTGGTCTGGTAGACCGTGTTCTGCGCGTTGCCGAGCTGGCCGCCCTGGTCGTTCTTGATGGTCACGTCGACGTCCATCGACAGGCCGATGCGCAGCGGATGCTGCTCCAGTTCCTTCGGGTCGAGTTCGATACGCACCGGCAGGCGCTGCACGACCTTGATCCAGTTACCCGTCGCGTTCTGCGCGGGCAGCAGCGAGAACGCCGAGCCCGTGCCGGCCGAGAAGCCGACTACCTTGCCATGGA
The DNA here is from genome assembly GCF_031451175.1 of Caballeronia sp. LZ035. Classification (NCBI taxonomy): domain Bacteria; kingdom Pseudomonadati; phylum Pseudomonadota; class Betaproteobacteria; order Burkholderiales; family Burkholderiaceae; genus Caballeronia; species Caballeronia sp. LZ035. The sequence continues at coordinate 2,233,552 of NZ_JARUXS010000001.1, read as the reverse complement.
ACACGACGCCCGAACCGTACAGGTCGGCCGTGAGTTCGACCGGCTGGCCGATACGCATGTGCTTCAGCTGCACTTCCTTGAAGTTCGCGTCGACCCACACGGCGTTCAGCGGGACGATGGCCATCAGCGGATTGCCCGGCGAGACGCGCTGGCCGACCTGCACCGAACGCTTCGCCACATAGCCCGTCACCGGCGCCGGCAGCGTGTTGCGCGCGAAGTTGATGTACGCGTCGCGCACCTTGGCGGCGGAGGCCAGCACGTTCGGATGATCGGCGATGGTCGTGTTCGCGGTCAGCGAGCGGTTCGACGCCAGTTCCTGCTGGGCGGCATCGAGCGAAGCCTGTGCGCCGCGCACGGCGTCGCGCGCGTGGGAGATCTCTTCCTGCGACACGGCGCCGGTCTGCGCGACCATCATGCGGCGCTTCAGGTCGTCCTGTGCGCGCTGGAGGTCCGAGCGGCGCAGCGCGATCTGCGCTTCGTACTGGTTGTTGTTGACGAAGAAGGTGCGGACCTGGCGCACGGTCTGCGCGAGGTTGGCCTCGGCCTGATCGAGCGCGACCTTCGAATCCGCCGGATCGAGCGCGACCAGCGGATCGCCGATCTTCACGGTCTGCGTGTCGTCTGCATTCACGGAGATGACCGTGCCCACGACCTGCGGCGTGATCTGCACGACATTGCCGTTCACATAGGCGTCGTCGGTGCTCTCGTGGAAGCGCGCGACGAGGAAGTAGTACAGCCCGTACGCGACGGCCGCGATGATGATGACGAGCACGATCAGCGTCATCAGCCGGCGGCGCTTGCCGTTGCCCGCTTTCTGCGCGGGCGCGGCCGCGGCGTTTTGTTGAGGGTCGCTCATGAAATGACTCCGAGTATTCCTGTTATGTCCTGATGCGTATTCGATGTGCTTGACTTGGCGCTTACTGCGCCGGCGCCGTGGCCTGATTTGTCGCCTGATTGGCCGCCTGCTGCTGGCCGCTGCCGTCGATCGCGAGATTGCTGCTGGTGGCGTCGAAGCCGCCACCCAGCGACTTGATCAGCGCGATCTGCAAATCGGTGCGCTTCAGGCGCAGATTGGTCACGGTCTGCTCGTTGGCGAGCCGGTTCGAGTCGGCGTTCAGCACCTGCAACTGCGGCGAGAGGCCCGCCTTGTAGCGGATCACGGCGAGCTGGTAGGCGCTCTCAGCAGCCGTGAGTGCGCGCTGCGCGTCGGCCGTCTGCTTGTTGAGCGAACGGATGGCCGAGAGGGTGGTGGCCACGTCGTTCATCGCGTTGATCAGCGTCTGGTTGTAGTTCGCGACATCGCCCTCGAAGTCGGCGTAACGGCCCTTCAACTGGGCGCGCAGCGCGCCGGCGTCGAAGATCGGCAGATGCACCGCCGGCCCCGCCTGGATCTGGCGGCTGCTCGATTGCAGGAAGCGGCCCCAGCCGAACGCATCGAAGCCGAAGCCCGCCGCGAGGTTGATGTCCGGGAAGAACTCGGCCTTCGCTTCCTTGATGTTGTGCGTCGCGGCTTCCACCTGCCAGCGCGCGGCGACGATGTCCGGACGGCGCGCGACGAGATCGGCGGGCACGTTGTCGGGCACGGTCACGTCCACTTTCGGATCGAGCGCGGGTTTCGCGATCTGCAGGCCGCGGTCCGGACCCTTTCCGAGCAGCGCGGCGATCTGATAGCGCACCGATTCGATCTGGCCGTCCAGTTCGGAGAGGTTCGTCTGGCTCGTTGCCACGTTGCCTTCCGCGGTGCGGCGCTCGACGTTCGTATCGATGCCGGCCGCGACGCGCCCGTCCGTGATGCGTCCGACATCCTGGCGATTGGCGATCTCGCGCGCGGCGACGTCGCGCAGCGCGTAGAGCAGCGCGAGCTGGTTATAAGTCCGCGCCACCGACGCCGCGAGCGTCACGCGCGCCTGCTGCATGTCGGCTTCGGCGGCCTTCTGCTGCGAGACGGCCTGATTCAGCCGTGCGCGGTTCTTGCCCCACAGGTCGAGATCCCACGACGCGCTCGCCAGCACGTTGTTCTCGCTGAACCACGTGCCGCCGTAGGGCGGCGGGAAGAGGGCATTGCCCGAATAGAGTTCGCGGGTCCACGAATAGGAGCCGTTGACCTTCGGATACAGCGCCGAGCGCGAGCTTTCGATGTACGACGAAGCCTTGGCGAGGCGCGACTGGGCCTGCGCGATGGTCGGGCTGTCGGCGAGCGCTTCGTCGATCAGCTGCGGCAGTTGCGGATCGCCGAACTGCTTGGCCCAGTCGAGCGTCGGCCACTGGCCGCCCTGGCCGGGCACGCTCTGGGTCGCTGCGAAGTTGTCGGGCGTGGCGACGGTCTTGTCGCTGGAAATGCCGGCGTAGTTCGCGCAGCCCGCCACCACGAAGGCGGCCGCAGCGGCCGCGGCTGCGCCTCTGGCGCGGCTGAGCGGCCGGGCTCCGGAGCGAAGCGCGGACAAGGAGAGGTGTTTCATTTCCCGTCTCTCGAGATGAACATCAATAATGGACATTGCAATCAGTTTGCGGACTGGCGCTCGGCGATTTGCTTGTCATCGCAAGGAACTGCTGGCTCGGTCGGTGGCGCAGGCCAGCCCGGCTACCGACGGATCGCACGAGTTCGCGAGGATGCGCCGGAGCATGCTTTTGAGGAAGCCTGCTTCCTCGGGCGTGAAGCCGGTGAGCAGGTGATCGAGCACGCGCGTGAAAATGGCCGGAACGCGTTCGGCGGTGGCCTGGCCTTCGTCGGTCAGCGCGAGCCGCACGACGCGCCGGTCCTCCTCGCTACGCACGCGCGACAGCAATCCGCGCTTCTCCAGCCGGTCGATCAGGCGCGTGACCGCGCTGGCGTCGATGCCGTATTCACGGGCGATATCGGCGGCCGTCACGCACTTGCCGACCGCCAGCATGAAGAGGATGCTGGCCTGCGTGCTGGTAATGCCGAGTTCGGAGGTGGTGTGCTGCGTGACCATGTTTCCCATGGTCGAGCGCACGCGGCCGATCAGATACCCGACGCTCTCGTTGAGCACGTATTCGCTGATCGGCGTGGCTTTCGGGGCGTCGCTCATGACAAAACTGGGTGCGCTTGCAATAGTTGACTAGGCAGGATTATAAGTAAGCGTCTGCTGTGCTGCAAGAATGTTTTTCGGAAAATGCTTAAGGAGCCGGGAGGGCTTGCAGTGCAGGGCGGGAGAATGGAATTCGAGTGGAAGCGTCCCGGGTTGCGTCCTATTGCGAGAGAACGACATTTGTGCGTGCTATAATTTACGGTTCTCACCGCGCCGAGCCCGCGAAGTCATGCTTGCATGACGGTTCTTGAGGGGCTGCCGGGCCAGGAAATCTCGCCTATCCCTTGAACGGGATTCGGGATTCGCTCGACGGCGCACAACCAAGATACCTCTATATGACTCGCGCCCTCCGCAATATCGCCATCATTGCCCACGTCGACCACGGCAAGACTACGCTCGTCGACCAGCTGCTCCGCCAGTCGGGCACGTTCCGTGAAAACCAGCAGGTCGCCGAACGGGTCATGGACTCGAACGACATCGAAAAGGAACGCGGCATCACGATTCTGGCCAAGAATTGCGCCGTCGAATACGAAGGCACGCACATCAATATCGTCGACACGCCGGGACACGCGGACTTCGGCGGTGAAGTGGAGCGCGTGCTGTCGATGGTCGATTCCGTGCTGCTGCTGGTCGACGCCGTCGAAGGCCCGATGCCCCAGACGCGTTTCGTCACGAAGAAGGCGCTTGCGCTCGGCCTGAAGCCGATCGTCGTGATCAACAAGGTGGACCGTCCGGGCGCGCGTATCGACTGGGTGATCAACCAGACGTTCGACCTGTTCGACAAGCTCGGCGCCACTGAAGAACAGCTCGACTTCCCGATCGTCTACGCGTCGGGCCTGAACGGCTACGCTGGCCTCGATCCCGCAGTGCGCGAAGGCACGATGCGTCCGCTGTTCGAAGCCATTCTCGAGCACGTTCCCGTTCGTCCGGCCGATCCGGACGGTCCGCTGCAACTCCAGATCACCTCGCTCGACTACAACTCGTACGTGGGCCGTATCGGCGTGGGCCGCGTGGCGCGCGGCCGTATCCGCCCCGGCATGCAGGTGGCCGTGCGTTCGGGTCCGGACGGCGCGATCCTGAACCGCAAGATCAACCAGGTGCTCTCGTTCCACGGCCTCGAGCGCGTGCAGGTCGAGGAAGCGCAGGCCGGCGACATCGTGCTGATCAACGGCATCGAGGAAATCGGCATTGGCGTGACCATCTGCTCGCCGGAACAGCCCGACGCGCTGCCGATGATCACCGTCGACGAACCCACGCTGACGATGAACTTCCTCGTGAATTCGTCGCCGCTCGCGGGCAAGGAAGGCAAGTTCGTGACGAGCCGCCAGATTCGCGACCGTCTGACGAAGGAACTGAATCACAACGTCGCGCTGCGCGTGAAGGACACCGGCGACGAAACCACGTTCGAAGTCTCGGGTCGCGGCGAACTGCACCTGACGATTCTGGTCGAGAACATGCGCCGTGAAGGCTATGAGCTCGCGGTGTCGCGTCCGCGCGTGGTGCTGCAGGAAATCGACGGCGTGAAGTGCGAGCCGTATGAAAACCTGACGGTGGATATCGAAGACCAGCATCAGGGCGGCGTGATGGAAGAGCTGGGCCGTCGCAAGGGCGAAATGCTCGACATGACGTCCGACGGCCGCGGCCGCACGCGTCTCGAGTACAAGATCTCGGCACGCGGCCTGATCGGCTTCCAGAGCGAATTCCTGACGCTCACGCGCGGCACGGGCCTGATGAGCCACACGTTCGACTCCTACGCGCCCGTCAAGGAAGGCTCGGTGGGCGAGCGCCGCAACGGCGTGCTGATTTCGCAGGACGACGGCGCGGCCGTCGCCTATGCGCTGTGGAAGCTGCAGGATCGCGGCCGCATGTTCGTGTCGCCGGGCGATGCGCTGTATGAAGGCATGATCATCGGCATCCACAGCCGCGACAACGACCTCGTCGTGAACCCGATCAAGGGCAAGCAGCTGACCAACGTGCGCGCCTCGGGCACCGACGAAGCCGTGCGCCTCGTGCCGCCTATTTCGATGTCGCTGGAATACGCGGTCGAGTTCATCGACGACGACGAACTGGTCGAAGTCACGCCGCAAAACATCCGTCTGCGCAAGCGTCATCTGAAGGAACACGAGCGTCGCCGCGCGAGCCGCGAAGCCAACGCTGAGTAACAAGACGCGCGTCGCGGCTGCGGCGCGTGGCGAATCATGAAACCCGGCGGTGCGTCATGCACCGCCGGGTTTTTTTGTCGCAGGCTCGAGGCGCTTGCGGTCGCTTCGCTGCCGAGCCGTCGCGCGGCGGGTTATTTCACCGGATCGGCAAGTCCGGCAAGGGGCTGGAGAACGGTTTGCAGGACATGTTGGCCGAAGTTCGCCACATCATGGAGCGCTGCTGCCAACGGTCCCTCGGTGTGCTGCTCAGCGGGAGCCTGCGTCTCCGCGGTCTGCGGCTGGGTGATCTGCGGCTGAACGACCTGTGGCTGGATCATCTGCGGCTGGATGACCTGCGGTTGGAAGACTTGCGGCGATACGAACTGCGGTTGTCCGCCCTGTGCCGCGACAATCTGCCCGGCCCGTTCCACTGCGGCGTCCCGCATCTGCGCCGCCTGATCGGGATCGTTCATCATCGACGAGAACCCGTCCGTGCCCGAGTCCGAACCGTAATAAGCAGTCGGCGGTGTTGTGACCGATGCGGTGGTCGACGTCGAATAGTTGCTGCCGTTGCCGGCGGACGACGACTGTGAGCTGCTCGACCGGGTGGTCACGACCGGCGGCACCAGAGACGCACCCGTCACGGCAGGCAAAGACTGGGACGAAGCATTTGAAAAATCGAAGCTGGATAGCATATTTACTCCTGAAGCACATGGCGTGCGTGGGTTGCGATCCGGATGCGTCAGAGCCGGGAATGCCCGGCCCGTGCCGCGTTCCGACCCGTCGCGACAGAGTTCGCTCGGGTAGTTCAGTGTGCAAAGCCTGGGGTCGGTCACGGTGTCATTCCGATATCGCGTCACGCGCGTCCAGCATGCGTCGAAACCGGCGGCGAGCAACGGCAAAGTGCCGCTTGCAAACCCGGTCATCGGCATGGGACAAGCGTTTGCGGGCTTCCTGAACTTCAGAGCAATGGTGTTCTGTGCTATGCTTATCAGATTAGCTAGTGCTATTAGGTCCTTCCAAGCAGACTTGATTCGCGCAATCCGCTAAACGGTCAGGCCGTGGCGCGGAAGGTTTTGTAACCCGCACTTCCTCGAGAAACTCGAAGAAAGGTGAGCGTAAAATGATGAAGCAATTCCAGTCGAACTCTTATCTGTTCGGCGGCAATGCTCCGTACGTCGAAGAGTTGTACGAGCAATATCTCGATAATCCTGCGTCAGTGCCCGAGACCTGGCGCGCCTATTTCGACGCGTTGCAAAACGTGCCCGCTTCTGACGGCACGGCACACAACGACGTGGCTCACGGCCCCATCGTCGAATCGTTCGCCCAGCGCGCGAAGGCCAATGCCTTCCTGCCGCGCGAGAGCGCCAGCACCGGGGATCTCACCACTGCACGCAAGCAGGTCTACGTCCAGTCGCTCATTGGCGCCTATCGTTTCCTCGGTTCGCAGTGGGCCAATCTCGACCCGCTCAAGCGCCGCGAGCGTCCCGCCATTCCCGAACTCGAACCCGGTTTCTACGACTTCACTGAAGCCGACATGGACCAGGTGTTCAACGCGACCAACCTGTACTTCGGTTTCGAGCAAGCCTCGCTGCGCGACATCGTCAAGGCGTTGCGCGACACGTACTGCGGCACGATCGGCGCCGAGTACATGTACATCAGCGATCCGGAACAGAAGCGCTGGTGGAAGGAAAAGCTGGAGTCGATCCGCTCCACGCCGGACTTCTCGAACGACAAGAAGAAGCACATCCTGAATCGCCTGACGGCCGCCGAAGGCCTCGAGCGCTTCCTGCACACGAAGTACGTCGGCCAGAAGCGCTTCTCGCTGGAAGGCGGCGAGAGCTTTATCGCGTCGATGGACGAAGTCGTGCGTCACGGCGGCAAGAGCGGCGTGCAGGAAATCGTCATTGCCATGGCTCACCGCGGCCGTCTGAACGTGCTGGTCAATACGCTCGGCAAGATGCCGGCGGACCTGTTCGCCGAATTCGAAGGCAAGCACGTCGATGACCTGCCGGCCGGCGACGTGAAGTACCACAAGGGCTTCTCGTCGGACGTGTCGACCGAAGGCGGCCCGGTTCACCTGTCGCTCGCATTCAATCCGTCGCACCTTGAAATCGTGAACCCGGTGGTCGAAGGTTCGGCCAAGGCGCGGATGGATCGCCGCGGCGACGAAGAAGGCCTGCAAGTGCTGCCGGTGCAAGTGCACGGCGACGCCGCATTCGCTGGCCAGGGCGTCGTGATGGAAACGCTGAACCTCGCGCAGACGCGCGGCTACGGCACGCACGGCACGCTGCATATCGTCATCAACAATCAGATCGGCTTCACGACGTCGGACCCGCGCGATGCGCGCTCCACGCTGTATTGCTCGGACGTGGTCAAGATGATCGAAGCGCCGGTGCTGCACGTGAACGGCGACGATCCGGAAGCGGTCGTGCTGGCTACGCAGCTGGCCATCGACTTCCGCATGAAGTTCCACAAGGACGTGGTCGTCGACATCATCTGCTTCCGCAAGCTGGGTCACAACGAGCAGGACACGCCGGCGGTCACGCAGCCGCTGATGTACAAGACCATCGCGAAGCATCCGGGCACGCGCGCCGTCTACGCCGAGAAGCTGGTGCAGCAAGGCGTCATCACGGCAGCGGACGCGGACACCTTCATCAAGGAATACCGCCAGGCGATGGACGAAGGCCATCACACGGTGGATCCGGTGCTCTCGAACTACAAGAGCAAGTATGCGGTCGACTGGGTGCCGTTCCTGAACCGCAAGTGGACCGACGCAGCCGACACCGCCGTGCCGCTCGCCGAACTCAAGCGTCTGGCCGAGCGCATCACGACGATTCCGGAAAACTTCAAGGTTCACCCGCTGGTCGAGCGCGTCATCAACGACCGCCGCGCCATGGGTCTCGGCGAAGCCAAGCTCGACTGGGGCATGGGCGAGCATCTCGCGTTCGCGTCGCTGGTGGCTTCGGGCTATGCCGTGCGTCTGACGGGCCAGGACTCGGGCCGCGGCACGTTCACGCACCGTCACGCGGTGCTGCACGACCAGAACCGTGAGCGCTGGAACGACGGCACCTACATTCCGCTGCAAAACATCGCGGAAGGCCAGGCCAAGTTCAATGTGATCGACTCCGTGCTGTCCGAAGAAGCGGTGCTCGGCTTCGAGTACGGCTATTCGACCGCCGAACCGAACACGTTCGTCGCGTGGGAAGCGCAGTTCGGCGACTTCGTGAACGGCGCGCAGGTCGTGATCGACCAGTTCATCTCGTCGGGCGAAGTGAAGTGGGGCCGTGTCTCCGGCCTCACGATGCTGCTGCCGCACGGCTATGAAGGCCAGGGTCCGGAGCACTCGTCGGCGCGTATCGAGCGTTTCCTGCAACTGTGCGCGGACCACAACATGCAAGTGGTCCAGCCCACGACGCCGGCGCAGATCTTCCACTTGCTGCGTCGCCAGATGATCCGCCTGTTCCGCAAGCCGCTGATCATCGCCACGCCGAAGTCGCTGCTGCGTCACAAGGAAGCGGTGTCGGACCTGTCGGAACTGGCGAAGGGTTCGTTCCAGCCGGTCATCGGCGAAGTGGACGAGAGCATCGAGCCGAAGAAGGTCAAGCGCGTGATCTGCTGCTCGGGCCGCGTGTATTACGACATCGTCGCGCATCGCCGTGAAGCGAAGTCGAACGACGTCGCAATCGTCCGGATCGAGCAGCTGTATCCGTTCGCGCACAAGCAGTTCGACGCGGAAATCAAGAAGTACGAGAACGCAACGGAAGTCGTGTGGGTGCAGGACGAGCCGCAGAACCAGGGCGCCTGGTTCTACATCGAGCACCATCTGCGCGAAGGCATGCGCGACGGCATGAAGCTCGCCTATAGCGGCCGTCCGGCTTCGGCCTCGCCCGCGGTCGGCTACTACGCGAAGCACTACGAGCAGCAGAAGGCGCTCGTGGAAGGCGCGTTTGGCCGCCTGAAGGGCGCGCAGATCGTCGCGAAGTAAGCATCGCTTGAAGGAACCGGCAGAGCGCACGCTCGCCGGTTCTTCGCTCGAACACACACGAACACGCATCAGGACAATACAGAAATGGCTATCGTAGAAGTCAAGGTTCCCCAGCTTTCCGAGTCGGTCTCGGAAGCCACCATGCTGCAGTGGAAGAAGAAGCCGGGCGAGGCTGTCGCCCAGGACGAAATCCTCATCGAAATCGAAACCGACAAGGTCGTGCTCGAAGTGCCCGCGCCCTCGGCCGGCGTGCTCGCGCAAGTCATCAAGCATGACGGCGATATCGTCACCGCCGACGAAATCATCGCGAAGATCGACACCGAAGCGAAGGCCGGCGAAGCACCCGCCGCCGCCGCTGCCGGCGACGCCGAAGTGAAGCCCGCGCCGCAAGCCGAACCGGCTGCCGCCGCAGCATCGGCTCCGGCTGCTGCGGCGAGCGCATCGACGGGCGGCGCTACATCGCCGGCCGCGACCAAGATCCTGGCCGAGAAGGGCGTGTCGGCGGATCAGGTGTCAGGCTCGGGCCGCGACGGCCGCATCACCAAGGGCGACGCACTCGCTGCTTCGGCATCGGCACCGGCACCGGCACCGGCAGCGAAGGCAGCCCCGGCCGCCGCTCCCGCTAAGGCCGCGAAGCCGGCGCTGCCGCAAGTCAGCGCACCGGGCTCGGCCGACCAGTGGCTCAAGGACCGTCCGGAACAGCGCGTGCCGATGTCGCGTCTGCGCGCGCGTATCGCCGAGCGTCTGCTCGAGTCGCAGCAGACCAACGCCATCCTGACGACGTTCAACGAAGTCAACATGGCGCCGGTCATGGACCTGCGCAACAAGTACAAGGACCGCTTCGAGAAGGAACACGGTGTGAAGCTCGGCTTCATGTCGTTCTTCGTGAAGGCCGCCGTGCACGCGCTGAAAAAGTTCCCGCTCGTGAACGCGTCGATCGACGGTAACGACATCGTCTATCACGGCTACTTCGACATCGGTATCGCGGTCGGTTCGCCGCGCGGCCTGGTGGTGCCCATCCTGCGCAACGCAGACCAGATGAGCCTCGCCGACATCGAGAAGAAGATCGCCGAATTCGGTCAGAAGGCGAAGGACGGCAAGCTGTCCATCGAGGAAATGACGGGCGGCACGTTCTCCATCTCGAACGGCGGCGTGTTCGGCTCCATGCTCTCGACGCCGATCATCAACCCGCCGCAGTCAGCCATTCTTGGCGTGCACGCGACGAAGGAACGCGCGGTCGTGGAGAACGGCCAGATCGTCATCCGTCCGATGAACTACCTCGCCATGTCGTACGACCACCGCATCATCGACGGCCGCGAAGCCGTGCTGTCGCTGGTCGCGATGAAGGACGCGCTGGAAGATCCGGCCCGTCTGCTGCTGGACCTGTAAGAACCCAGTGCCTTCGGGCGCGCGCGATAGGCTCGCGCGCGCCTTCTGGAAGGCGTCTCCGCAAGAGCGGAGTCACGATCAAGGAAAGTCATGTCCAAGGAATTTGATGTCGTCGTGATCGGCGCGGGCCCGGGCGGCTATATCGCGGCGATTCGCGCAGCGCAGCTCGGCAAGACGGTTGCGTGTATCGAGAAGTGGAAGAACCCGGCGGGCGCATTGAAGCTCGGCGGCACCTGCCTGAACGTGGGCTGCATTCCGTCGAAGGCACTGCTCGCTTCGTCGGAAGAGTTCGAGAACACGTCGAAGCATCTGGCCGATCACGGCATCACCGTGTCGGACGTGAAGCTCGATGTATCGAAGATGCTGGCCCGCAAGGACGGCATCGTCGAGAAGATGACCAAGGGCATCGAATTCCTGTTCCGCAAGAACAAGATCACCTGGCTCAAGGGCCATGGCAAGTTCACCGGCAAGACTGACGCCGGCGTGCAGATCGAAGTATCGGGCGAAGGCGAGACGGAAGTCGTCACGGCCAAGAACGTGATCATCGCGACGGGTTCGAAGGCGCGTCATCTGCCGAACATCCCGGTCGACAACAAGATCGTCGCCGACAACGAAGGCGCGCTGTCGTTCGACGCCGTGCCGAAGAAGCTCGCCGTGATCGGCGCGGGCGTGATCGGTCTGGAGCTCGGCTCGGTGTGGCGCCGTCTGGGCGCGGACGTGACGGTGCTCGAAGCACTGCCGCAGTTCCTCGGCGCAGCGGACGAAGCGCTCGCGAAGGAAGCCGCGAAGCAGTTCAAGAAGCAGGGTCTGGAGATTCACCTCGGCGTGAAGATCGGCGAAGTGAAGACCTCGGACGCGGGCGTGTCGATCGCCTACACGGACAACGCCGGCAATGCGCAGACGCTGGAAGCGGATCGCCTGATCGTGTCGATCGGCCGCGTGCCGAATACCGACAACCTCGGTCTGGAATCCATCGGCCTGAAGGCCAACGAACGTGGCTTCATCGACGTGGACGATCATTGCGCGACCAGCGTGCCGGGCGTCTACGCGATCGGTGACGTGGTGCGCGGCCCGATGCTCGCGCACAAGGCGGAAGACGAAGGCGTGGCGGTGGCGGAGATCATCGACGGTCAGAAGCCGCATATCGACTACAACTGCGTGCCGTGGGTCATCTACACGGAACCGGAAATTGCGTGGGTCGGCAAGACGGAACAGCAACTCAAGGCCGAAGGCCGCGAGATCAAGACCGGCCAGTTCCCGATGATGGCCAATGGCCGCGCGCTGGGTATCGGCAAGGCCGAAGGCTTCGTCAAGATGATCGCGGACGCGAAGACCGACGAAATCCTCGGCGTGCACGTGATTGCGGCGGACGCATCGGACCTGATCGCGGAAGCGGTCGTGGCGATGGAGTTCAAGGCAGCGTCGGAAGACATCGGCCGGATTTGCCATCCGCATCCGTCGCTGTCGGAAGTGATGCGTGAAGCGGCGCTCGCCGTCGACAAGCGCGCGCTGAACATGTAAGAAGCTCGGCTTCGGGCAATACGCAAGGCATCGCAACGAAGGCGAGCGGCTCACACCGCTCGCCTTCGTCACTTTCAACGTCATCGAAGCACAGACGCGGCATCATGAACGTCACCGAATACTACGAAAACGAACTGCGCACGCGGGGTTATCAATCGGACGAGGCCCAGCTCGCGGCGGTCGCGCGTCTGCAGCGCTGCTATGACGAGTGGGTCGCCTACAAGGCGCGCCGCTCGAACGCGTTGAAGAAGTTCCTGGTGCGCCCGGAGTTGCCGCGCGGCGCGTATCTGTGGGGCGGCGTCGGGCGCGGCAAGAGCTTCCTGATGGACAGCTTCTACGCGGTCGTGCCGGTGCAGCGCAAGACGCGCCTGCACTTTCACGAGTTCATGCGCGAGGTGCATCGTCAGCTCGAAGAGCTGAAAGGCCAGGCCGATCCGCTCGACGAAGTTGCAAAACGCATTGCGAAGCGCTATCGGCTGATCTGCTTCGACGAGTTCCACGTCTCCGACATCGCCGACGCGATGATCCTCTATCGCCTGCTGGACCGCCTGTTCAAGGCGGGCGTGCAGTTCGTGATGACGTCCAACTACGAGCCGGACACGCTGTACCCGGAAGGGCTGCACCGCGACCGCCTGTTGCCGGCTATCGAGTTGCTCAAGGAGCATCTCGACGTGCTCAATGTCGATGCCGGCACCGACTATCGCAAGCGCACGCTGTCGCAGGTGAAGGCGTATCACACGCCGCTCGGCGCGGCGGCGAGCGAGGCGTTGCGCGCCGATTTCGCGAAGCTCGCGGCGGTGCCCGACGAAAGCCCGATCCTGCACATCGAGAAGCGCGAGATCAAGGCGCTGCGTCGCGCGGATGGCGTCGTCTGGTTCGACTTCGCGACGTTGTGCGGCGGTCCGCGCTCGCAGAACGACTATCTCGAACTGGCGAACCGGTTTCATGCCGTGATCCTGTCCGACGTTCCGCAGATGAGCCCGCGCATGGCCTCGGAAGCACGCCGTTTCACCTGGCTCATCGACGTGTTCTATGACCACAAGGTCAAGCTGCTGATGTCCGCCGCGGTCGCTGCGGAGGAGTTGTACGTCGAAGGACCGATGGCGAATGAATTCGCACGTACCGTTTCGCGGATCGTTGAAATGCAGTCGAAGGAATACCTCGAAGCGCCACGCCGGGTCGCGGATATTACATTTAATTAATAAGAGAACAGGGGAAGGGCGACCGTCCAAACGGCGTAAGGCTAAAGAGCATTTTCAAGATTCAGATCACTCTGATGTGCGGGCTGGCAGGGACTCGGTATTGTCGAATCCGGTTATCAGTCAGCGATTGGAGAGATGAACGTGAAGCCCTACCGCGATATGTCCGACGACGAATGGCAGATGGTGGCGCCACTGCTTCCCGAACTACGGCCGCGCTCGGAGTTGCGCGGCCGGCCGCTCGCCAACACGCGCGCGGTGCTCAATGGCGTGTTGTGGGTGATGTACAGCGGCGCGTCGTGGTCCACGTTGCCGCGCAAGTACCCGTCGTATCAGACGTGTCACCGGCGTTTCAAGGCCTGGTATGAATCGGGCGTGTTGTTGCGCGTGATGACGCAGTTGTTCGGGCCATCGGGTGAATCGCTGTACACGCTGATGATGTCGCGCATGCGCGTGCCGGCGGAATTCGAACATACGGCGCCGTGTGCGCTTGAAGAAGTGCAGGCCGAAGTGGCGGAACGTCAGGCGGCTTGAGATTGCAGGGCGCGCACGAGGCTCGCGAAGGACGCCACGCCGTTCGAGGATGACTCTCCTGGCATGGCCCGTTGCATGGCCCGATGACTCAAGGTTGCCGCAGCCAGGTCTGCGAACGCCCGAGCAGCGACACGCCGATGAACCCGCGTACCACGAGTTTCTGGCCGTTGTCGTCGAGCTTCATCTTGCACTTGTACAGCTTGCCGCTATCCGGGTCGAGGATGTGTCCGCCGTCCCAGGTGTCGCCGTCCTGACGCATGCCGGTGATGATCGTCATGCCCTTGACGAGTTGATCGTGGCGCTCGTCGGTGCAGGCGGTGCAACGCTTGTCCGGCTGATCGAACTCGCCGATGCCGCGCACCACCTTGCCGGACAACTGGCCGTTGCCTTCGTCGACAATCTGGATGATCGCCTTCGGCTTGCCGCTTTGATCGTCGATGGTCTGCCAGGTGCCGACCGGCGTGGCGTTCTGTGCGAACGCGCTCGCGGCCAGCATCGCGCAGAGTACGCCGAGCATGGGACGCATGCCGCGCGGACCGATGAAACGGGTCATGTTGCCTCCTTGTTCTGATTGTGATCGTGACCTGTGACCTTGTCGCCATGCGTCCGCCCGCGCCACGCACGCCGCCGGACCGGCTCAGCATAAAGCAAACCGGACGGCGGATTCGAGAGGAAAGGTTCTAGTGGTGCGCGCGCTTGCCGTGCGTCAGGCCGTGCGCGTGAGTCCCGCCTGAAGCGTGGCGAAGGTGCGCTCGTCGGTGCGGTCGAAGTGCAGCGGCGTCACCGAGACCCGTCCTGAGTTCACGACCGCCGTCTCGCTATCGGGCGAATTCGGACGCGGGCCGCGCTGGAAGCGCAGCCAGTGATAGTCGATGCCGCGCGGATCCACCTCCGCGACCACGTCGATGCCTTCGACCAGCCCCACGCCCTGGCGCGTGACCGTGAGTGGTCCGGCGGCGGAGGCATCGCAGTCGGGGAAGTTGACGTTCAGGCACGTGGGCGCGTCGTGCGAGATCTGCAACAGTTGACGGATCACGCCGGGCGCAAGCATGCGCGCCGTGTCCCAGCGGACGTTGTCGCGATCGCGAAAGGTCTGGCTGAGCGCAATGGAAGGCAAGCCGAGCAGCAAGCCTGTCATCGCGGCGCCTACGGTGCCGGAAAACATCGTCTCTACGCCGAGGTTCGCGCCGCGATTGATGCCGGACAGCACGAGCGTGGGCGGCGCGTCCTTCATGAGGTGGCGCGCGGCCATCACGACACAGTCGCCGGGCGTGCCCTGCACGCCGAAGCGCCGCTCGCTGCGGCGTGACACGCGCAGCGGCGAATGCAGGCTGATGGAGTGCGAGGTGCCGCTCTGATCGTGTTCCGGCGCGACCACCCAGACCTCGTGCCCGAGTTCGGACGCAACGGCTTCGAGGACGGCCAGTCCGGGGGCATCGATGCCGTCGTCGTTGGTGATGAGCACGCGTTGCAAGATGGGCGAAGAGGCGGACATCGCGAATCACTCCTGGTCGATGGTGAAAGGGATCGACCGATTATTGCAGAGTTCGCATGACGGGGCGTCCGCCTTCCCCGACACCACCGGCTTACTTGACGCCGAGACCCCGCAGGACGGCATTGCCGTTTTCGGTCAGGCGCACCTTGGGACCGCTCGCGTCCGGCGACACGATCTCCACATAGCCATATTCCTGCAGCGAGGCAACGTCGGGCGTGGCCGCCATGACGTCGATGGGCGCGTGCAGCAGCAGGAGCAGCGTGGCGATTTCGTGATGGCTGAGGAGCCGCTTGATGGCTCGCACGGGAGCCGAAGCCGGACGGATGAAGTTCATTGTATTTCCTCAAGTGTGCATGACGATGTGCGGCGCCCCGGACCCGGCTGTGCCGGGGTGATGCGCCTGCTGTGATGTCGATGGAATGCGCGCAGGTTATCGGCCGACACTTAGGCGAGACTTAAAAATCGCGCGCCACGACCGCCGCAGTTGTTACATTGAATGTCACGTCTCATGCAGGCATTGCACCGGTTGCACAACCGTCGCGTTCAGAAGCGATAGTCGGGGTTTTTCGGGTCGAACGTAAGGTCGTCGAACGGCATGGACTCAACGCGCTCGAACACCACGCTTTCAAAGATTTCGCCGTCGTTGTCGAACGATTCGAGCGAGCGGAAGAACGGGCGTTCGAGATCGAGGCCGAGCACTTCCTTCTTCGCATAGAACGCTGGCTGGCCGGTCGGCGTCTCGTAGGTGAGCGCCACCACGCGCACGCCGCGCACGGTCTTCACGTCAATATCCGCCGGCTGCGTAATGCCTGCTTCCGCGAATCGCTGTCCCTCATCGATGAAACGCCGGGTGATCGCCTCGACGCCCAACTCGCGGATCGAATGATTCGACTGTGAGCGCGCCAGCGCCCCGTTGACCGACGTCCAGATCGGCAGCACGCCCAGGAAGCCGCCCAGATGGCCGTAGAGCTGGTTGGGGCGCTTCGAGTCGTCGTAGATGATTTCCTGGCCCGCGTGCGCGCCATCGGGCAGCCAGCGCGCATAGATGCGCAGCGGTTCGCGCGTGACCCGCACGAGCATGTGATCGGCACGCTTCGGCCACGCGCCCTTGATGCGTTCGCGCCGCACCATCGTGAACTCGTAGGACGCGAATGCACTCAAGCCTTGTTCGAGATAGCGCGGCAGCGCACCCGGATCGAGCGCGCGGAACAGCGCGACGAGCTGGGCATCGTCGAGCCTCGTGAGTGTGCCGCTCGACGCTGCTTGCGCAAGCCATTGCGCCTGGCCGGCGGCGTCGAGATTCGCCGGCAGCACGGCGGCGGCGGTCGCGGTCGCAGTCGCGGAGGCAACGGGCGGCGCGTCAGGCGTCTGGGCGCATGCGAGCGCGCTGGCGAAGATCGCATACGCCTGAAGCGCGGCGCAGGCGTTTCGCAAGCTCGAAGCGCCACGGCGTCGCGTGTGCGGCATCAAGTTCTCCGGTGATCAATCCTGTGGGTTCGGCGTACCGGTAGCCCCGTCTTCCCGCAGTTCGCGCCGCAGCACCTTGCCGATGGTCGTCTGCGGCAGCGCGTCGCGGAACTCGACGAAGGCAGGCACCTTATAGCCGGTCAGGTGTAAACGGGCGAACCTCACCAGTTCTTCCACCGTCAGCGATGCATCGCGCTTCACGACGAACACCTTGACGCGTTCGCCCGTCACCGGGTCCGGCACACCGACCGCCGCCACCGCGCGCACTTTCGGATGCGCTGCAAGGACGTCCTCGATCTCGTTGGGATACACGTTGAAGCCCGACACAATCATCATGTCCTTCTTGCGGTCGATGAGCCGGATGAAGCCGCGCGCATCCATCACGCCGATATCGCCGGTGGCGAGCCAGCCGTCGGCGTCGATGACTTTCGCGGTGTCTTCCGGCCGGTTCCAGTAGCCTTTCATCACCTGCGGGCCGTGCACGCAGAGTTCGCCCGGTTCATCGACCGCTGCCCACGCGCCGTTTTCGCGACGCAGACGCACCAGCGTGGACGCCACCGGCAGCCCGATGGTGCCGTCGAATGCATGCGTGCCGTGTGCATCGACTGGCGTGGCGCAGACGAGCGGCGCGCATTCGGTCAGGCCATAACCTTCGATGAGCGTCTGTCCCGTCAGTTCCTTGAAACGCGTGGCCACGGTGCGCTGCGTCGCCATGCCGCCTGCCATCGCGAGCTTGAGCGACGAGAAGTCGCGCCGCCGAAAGTCCTCGTGGTCCAGCAGCGCGCTGTAGAGCGTATTGAGCGCGGTAATGGCCGTGAAGTCCTCGTGCCGCAGCGCGCGCATCAGTGCATGGAGGTCGCGCGGGTTGACGATCAGCACGTTGCGCGCGCCGATCGCGAGGAAGGTCAGCGCATTCACCGTCAGCGAATAGATGTGATAGAGCGGCAAGGGCGTGACGACGATCTCGCGTTCATCCACGAGCCGGCTGCGCGCCCAGCCGAGCGCCTGCAACAGGTTGGCGAGCACGTTGCGATGCGTGAGCATCGCGCCCTTCGCGGTGCCGGTGGTGCCGCCCGTGTACTGGATGAACGCGATATCGCCGAGACCCACGCGCACGGGCTCGAAGCGGCGCCGCGCGCCGCGTGCGAGTGCGTGGGGCAGGCGCACGGCATCGGGCAGCGCGTAGGCGGGCACCTGTTTCCTGACATGCCGGATCAGCAGGTCGAGCACGCGGCCCTTGAGATTGAGGCCACCGCCGAGCAGGTCGCCGATGCTGGTCACGACGACGTTGCGCACCCGCGTGCCCGGCTGCGCGTCCTGCACGGTCTTTGCGAAGTTCTCGAACACGACGACCGTCTGCGCGCCGCTGTCCTTCAGTTGATGACCGAGCTCGCGCACGGTGTAGAGCGGATTGACGTTGACGACGATCGCGCCCGCGAGCAGCGTGCCGAAGAGCGTGACGGGATAGGCGAGGGTGTTGGGCATCATCAGCGCGACGCGATCGCCGGGCTTGACGCCGATGTCTTGCAGATACGACGCGAACGCATGCGCGTGTGCGCCGAGAGTCGTGAAGCTCATCTCGGAGCCGAGACTCACAAAGGCGATGTGATCGCGAAAGCGCGCGACGCAGTCGTCGAAGAAATGCGCGAGCGAGCGATAGCGTTCGGGATCGATCTCGCGCGCCACGTCCGGCGGATACGACGCGTACCAGATGCCGTCCGTCGCGTGCGGCTCGAACGCCGCGCGCGGCCCTGCGTGTCCCGGGCTCATGCGTGTCTCCGTGAGCGCAACTGATCCGCCGCGCCTTTTATTTTTACTGCTCCTGCCGCCTGCGGCTCAACGTTCCAGTATCGCCACGATGCCCTGGCCGCCCGCCGCGCAGATCGAGATCAGGCCGCGCCGCGGTTGGCCGTCGGCACGCGCCGGCGCGTGGGCGAGCATCTTCGCGAGCGTGCCCACGATGCGTCCGCCCGTCGCCGCGAACGGATGGCCGGTGGCGAGCGAGCTGCCGTTCACGTTGAGACGCTCGCGCGCGATCGCGCCAAGCGGACCGTCCAGGCCCAGCGCGGTGCGGCAGTATTCATCGTCTTCCCATGCGGCGAGCGTGCACAGGACCTGCGCGGCGAAGGCTTCGTGAATCTCGTAGAAGTCGAAGTCCTGCAAGCTGAGGCCCGCGCGCGCCAGCATTGTCGGCACCGCGTAGGCGGGCGCCATCAGCAGGCCTTCGCGCTTGTCGAAGAAATCGACGGCCGCCGTCGCCGAGAAACTCAGGAACGCCAGCACCGGCAGCCCACGTTCGGCGGCCCATTGCTCGGACGCGAGCAGCACCGCGGAGGCGCCGTCGGTGAGCGGCGTCGAATTGCCCGCGGTCAGCGTGCCGGCGTCGCGGTCGAAGACGGGCTTCAGTTGCGCGAGCCGCTCGGACGACAGGTCGGGACGCAGCGTGTTGTCCTGCGTGAGACCCTTGTAGGGCGTCATCAGGTCGTTGAAGAACCCGCGCGCATAGGCGGCGGCCAGTTTCATGTGGCTTTCCAGCGCGAGCGCGTCCTGGGCCTCGCGCGAGATCTTCCAGCGCTTGGCCATCAGCTCGCAGTGCTCGCCCATCGAGAGGCCGGTGCGCGGCTCCGCGTTGCGCGGCAATTGCGGCTTGAGGAACATGCCGGGCCGGAGCTTCGCGAGTGCGCCGAGGCGCTGTCCCGCCGAGCGTCCGCGATGCGCTTCGAGCAGGATCCGCCGCATCCGTTCGTTCACGGCGATGGGCGCGTCGGAGGCCGTATCGACGCCGCCCGCGATACCCATCTCGATCTGCCCGAGCGCAATCTTGTTGGCGACCAGAATCGCCGTTTCGAGGCCGGTGCCGCAGGCCTGCTGCACGTCGTAGGCGGGCGTCTCGCGCGCGAGCGTGGTCGAGAGCGCGGCCTCGCGCGTCAGGTTGAAGTCGCGCGAATGCTTGACGACCGCGCCGGCCGCGACTTCGCCTGCGCGCATGCCGTGCAGGTCGAAGCGATCGACGAGCCCTTGCAGCGCGAAGCTCAGCATGTCCTGATTCGACGCCTGCGCGTACGCCGTGTTCGCGCGTGCAAACGGAATCCGGTTGCTGCCGATGATCGCGACACGGCGCACGGCATTCATGGCAGTTCCCATTCGAAATGGCCGCGCAGATGCGGAACGTCGCCCGCGATATCGCGCACTTCGAAATCGCGCGCGACGGGCGAGGGTGCCGCACTCCACAACGTCGCTTCGCCGGGAAGATACAGCGGCGTCTTGAAATCGCCGTGCGCGTGGCCGGCGGCCAGCGTCTTGACCGGATGCAGCGCCGCGAGCGTGCGCGCCAGCGTCCACATGCCGTGAGCGATCGCGCGCGGAAAGCCGAACGCCTTCGCCGTGAGCATGTGCAGATGGATCGGATTGAAATCGCCGGACGCCTTGGCGTAATCGCGGCCGAGCTGCGGCGGCAGTTGCCAGCGCGCCTCGCGGGCGAGCAACGGGCGGGCGACTGCCTCGACCGCATCCGGCGCGCTCGCGCTGCGCACGCCGCGCTTCAGGTAGACGCTGTCGCCATCCCAGACCGCTTCGCCGCGCCGGAAAATGCGCGT
Organism: Caballeronia sp. LZ035; assembly: GCF_031451175.1. NCBI lineage: Bacteria > Pseudomonadati > Pseudomonadota > Betaproteobacteria > Burkholderiales > Burkholderiaceae > Caballeronia > Caballeronia sp. LZ035. The sequence goes on along the minus strand of NZ_JARUXS010000001.1, from coordinate 2,213,172 downwards.
GTGCAGCGTGAAGGCCTGACCTTTCTGATGCGGCATCAGCGGCCCGCACTCGACCTCGATGCGCAACGCCTGTCCCGCCATCAGCGGACGGCGCAGATGCACGCGGTTCGAGAGATGCACGACGCCGAGCGCGGACCACGGAAACGACGGATCGGTCAGCATCATCAGATGCAGCGGGAATGCCAGCACGTGCGGAAAGGTGAGCGGCACGCCCTGCTCGGGGATGAAGCCGCAGACGCGCGCATAACGGCCGATGGCCTCGGGATCCAGTTTGACGTCGGGCCGCACGAGCCTGATTGCGGGCAGTTGCGGCGCGTGGCTGCGCCGGAACAGCGCGGGCAACGCGCGGCCGTAGAGTCGGGCGGGCGGCGGCAAGGTCTCGACGACGACAGTGCGGGCGCGCGGCAGGGTCGGTGCGTGCATGGCGGGCTGGCTCCTCACGCGCCGATCAGGCTCTGACCGCATACCCGCACCACGTTCCCCGTGATGCCCGCGCTGCCCGGGCTCGCGAGCCACGCGACGGTCTCGGCGACATCGACGGGCAGGCCGCCCTGGCCCATCGAGTTGAGCCGCCGTCCCGCCTCGCGTACACCGATGGGCATGCGCGCGGTCATGTGCGTTTCGATGAAGCCCGGCGCGACCGCGTTGATCGTGATGCCGCGCGCGCGCAGGTGCGGCGCCAGCGCATGCACGCGGCCGATCACGCCGGCTTTCGAGGTTGCGTAGTTGGTTTGGCCGCGATTGCCCGCGATGCCGCTGATCGACGACACCGCGACAATCCGCCCGCCGGACTGCAATACGTTCCCGGCGAGCAGCGCCTCGTCGATGCGCGCCTGCGCCAGCAAGTTGATGTCGATCACGCTGTCCCACAGTTCCGCGCTCATGCGCGCGATGGTCTTGTCGCGCGTGATGCCCGCGTTGTGCACGACGATGTCGATGCCGCCCGCTGCCCGCAGTGCGGCGGCGATCGCCCCGGGCGCCTCGGGCGCGGCGATGTCCGCGATGAGCGCCGCATGCGCGCCGCCCGAAGGCGACGCGTCCTCGATCGACAGCATGGTCTGGTCGAGTGCGTCGCGGGCAGCCTCGACATCGAGCCCGGTGACGATTGCGCCGTGCTGGGCCAGCACGGCCGCGATCGCCGCGCCGATGCCGCGCGCCGCGCCCGTCACCAGCGCGCGCCGGCCCGCGAGCGGCTTGCTCCAGTCGACAGGCGCGGCAGACGGCGTGGACGATGCTTCGAGCGTGAGCACCTGTCCCGATACATAGGCGGAGCGCGGCGAGAGAAAGAAACGCAGCGCGGCGTCCAGGTCCGCGCCCTCGGCGACACGCAGCAGGTTCGACGTGATGCCGTTGCGCGCTTCCTTGCCGAGCGAACGGACCAGACCTTCCAGCGCGTGCTGTGCGGTGGCCGCGGCGACGCTCGCGCGGGTGGCCGGCGGCCGCCCCAGCACGACGATGCGTCCGCTTCCTGCAAGCGAGCGCAGCGCGTCGTGAAAGAAGGCATACAGCGTATGAAGTTCTCCGCTGTCGTCGATGCCGGTCGCGTCGAAGATCAAGGCATGCACGCGGTCATCCGTGCGGGCATCGTCGTGCGCGCCGCTCGCGCGCGGCTCGAAGCGCCCGCTCATCGCGCCGTGACGCGCGGCAACCGGCAGCCAGCCGGCGGCGCTGGCATGCGCGACGCCCGTCATGCCGAGCGCGGCGAGCACGTTCATCAACGCGTCGAAGAGAGCCGGCGACGGGCCCGCGCCGATCGCGGCGAGGCCGTGGAACTCGGGCTCGCCGGGACGCAGGCGGCGCAGCATGGCGGGACGCGGAAGCCCGAGCGAGCGGGCAATGCTCATGCCGAAAGGCGAATTGACGAAGTCGAGGTAGCGGTCTTTCATCGATTGGCGTTCGGTCGTCGGGCGGCGCGGAGGCGGTTTCCGGAGGCACCGGGCACGGGCCGCAGTTCAGGCGATCGTCTCGGGCGCCTGCTGTTCGAGCGCCGCGCTACGCTTTTGCAATGCTTCGAGGATACCGAAGTCTGAGGAAAAATCATCGACTTTCACCGCTTCGCGTGTGTGGCCCGCCCACTCGGCCAGCAGCGTCCGCTCGCCCGCATCGATGAGACCGCGCGCCTCGGCAGTCCGCGCCCAGGCCTCGACGGCGTCCGGGCTTTGCGGCAACGGCGCAATCTGTCCGGCTTTCACGGCGTCGCGCAGGCGGGTTTCGAGGGCGGCGACAGCGGGCGTCAGCGCCAGCAGCTTTTCGCCGCGCGCGATCGGATCGTTCTCGTTCGCCGAAACGTGCGCGCCCGCGACCAGCCGTTCGCGCGCCTCGCCCGGTGTTTGCAGCAGGCGCGCGACTTCGTTGCCGAGGGCATCGGCGCAAGGTCCGTGCGGCAGGCCGAACGGAAAGGCGAGCGCGCGCAGCAACCCGGCCGCGCTGCGCCTGGGGTAGTTGGCAAGCAGGCCGTCGAACGCCATGCACGCCTGATGCAGCGCGTCTTCCACGCCCCAGCGCACCAGCGGCAAGTCGCTTTCCGGGCGGCCCTCGTCCTCGAAACGCTTGAGCGTCGCGGAGACGAGATACAGCTGGGAGAGAATGTCGCCCAGCCGCGCGGACAGACGCTCGCGCCGCTTCAGTTCGCCGCCCAGCACGAGCATGGAGACATCGGCACACAGCGCGAAGGCCGTCGACAGCCGGGTCGCCACGCGATAGTACGGCGCGAGACGCGCATCGGCACGCGCCGGCCGGCGCATCAGCGCGCCGCCGCCGAATGCGTACACGAGACTGCGCAGCGCATTGGACGCCAGGAAGCTCGCGTGACCGAAGAAGGCGTCGTCGAAGGCGCGCAGCGCGCGTGCATGATCGGCGTCGCGCGCCGCGGCCATTTCCTTGAGCACGTAGGGATGGCAGCGGATTGCGCCCTGGCCGAAGATGATCAGGCAGCGCGTCAGGATGTTCGCGCCTTCGACGGTGATCGAGATCGGCATCTGCTGGTAGGCGCGGGCCAGGAAGTTCGATGGCCCCATGCAGATGCCTTTGCCCGCGACGACGTCCATGCCGTCGTTGATGACCTTGCGGGCGCGTTCGGTGATGTGATATTTCGCGATCGCGGAGATGACCGACGGCTTCTCGCCGAGATCCACCGCCTGCGCCGAGAGCCGGCGCGCCGCGTCCATCACGTAGAGATTGCCGCCCATGCGGCCGAGCGCTTCCTGAATGCCCTCGAAGCGTCCGACCGGCGTGCGGAACTGGCGCCGCGCCGCGGCGTACGCGCCGGTGCCGCGCACCGCGAGCTTGGCCATGCCGACATTCGACGACGGCAACGAGATCGCCCGGCCTGCGGCGAGGCACTCCATCAGCATGCGCCAGCCCCGGCCCACTTGCGCGCGTCCGCCGATGACCCAGTCGAGCGGGATGAAGACGTCGGTGCCCCAGTTCGGGCCGTTCTGGAAGACCGCGTTCAACGGCCAGTGGCGCCGGCCGATATGCACGCCCGGATGACGCGTCGGGATCAACGCGCAGGTGATGCCGGGCGCGTCGTCGGGGCCGAGCAGATGCTCCGGGTCGAGCGCGCGGAACGCGAGGCCGAGCACGGTGGCGATCGGGCCGAGCGTGATGTAGCGCTTGTTCCAGGTGACGCGAAAACCGAGCGTCTCACGTCCCTCGTGCAGCCCGCGGCACACGATGCCGACATCGGGGATCGCGGCTGCATCGGAGCCGGCATAGGGACTCGTCAGCGCGAAGCAGGGAATCTCGTCGCCGCGCGCGAGCCGCGGCAGGTAGTGATTTTTCTGTTCCTCGGTGCCGTAGTGCAGCAGGAGCTCGGCCGGGCCGAGCGAGTTCGGGACCATCACGGAGACGGCGGCCGCTGATGAATGCGTCGACAACTTCATGATGACCTGCGAATGCGCATACGCCGAGAAGGCCTTTCCGCCATAGCGCTTCGGAATGATCATGCCGAGGAAGCCTTGCTCCTTCACGTAACGCCATGCCTGCGGAGACAGATCCTGCCAGACCGCAGTGGTGTCCCAGTCGTTGGCGAGTTCGCACAGATGCGCGCATTCGTTGTCGATGAAGCTGCGTTCCTCCGGCGTCAGCGTCGGCGCGCCGTGCGCGAGCAACGCATCCCAATGCGGGCGTCCGGAGAACAGCTCGGCGTCCCACCAGACCGTACCGGCCTCGATGGCGTCGCGTTCGGTCGAGGACATCTCCGGCAGGATGCGCCGGAACAGGGCGAACACGCGCCGGCTGAGCAGCGCGCGGCGCAACGGCCGGATTGCCAGTAGCAGCGCGGGAAGCACGAAGACGATGCTGAACAGACCTGCCGTTGTTGGTCCCGTCACGCCGGTCAATGGGCCTGCGCCGACCCACAGCGCAAGTGCCGCGAGCCACGCGGGCGCCGGTGCCCGATTGAACGCCAGCACGCCGGCAAGCAGCAGGAAGACGACCACGTACAAAGCCAGCATCACGGCCTCCGGGACCCGAAGCCTCAGGTGCGAGGCTGTCCATGTCCCATGGAAGAGCACGTCACGTGCCGACCGTCTTGATGTGTGCCTCTAAACAGACGAGCGGCGTAGAAAACAGCCGTCAAGCAGAGGCATTCAGGGAAGAAGTCCACCCTTGAATTCAGATAACTCCGAAATAACCAGAATGGGGAAATTTCGCGTTTCGAGTTGGGACCGGGCAGGGAAGAATGGTCGGGCTTCGGTCCTGCGCATGACGTAGACGGCCGTTGTGCTGCCGGTCGATATCGATCCCCGCGCGGAGCGGGGATCAAAAGGGCGCTGTGGGTTCATCTTGCCGGAGTTCACCACAGCCAGTCACAACTCGGAGTGCTTCTAGTTGCGACCACCTGCACGTGCACGTGGTTGGAGGAGCATAGTTGAACTCGAAAAATCTGGATCACTTGGAGAGGCTAAACATAGGCGCCGTTCCGGTTGAAGCCACGTTTCCCGACTGGGCCTGCATGCAGGGTTACGTGCTCTATATTTTTTGCGGGACGAACGGCGCGTGCCGTTACGTGCGGGTGCCACTGGACGAGTCGCTGATCGCGACGATCCAGGCCGTCGGGTGCGGCGGCGGTTTCTCGTTGTACCGGGATCCCGGCGGACGCCTGACGTCGGTCGGGAGGTTCATCGGACTCGTCTGTCTGGAGCAGGCGATCCCGGCGGCCGCGATCTGCCAGGAACTCGGCGTGCCCGAGCGTATCCTGAACCGCCTGCGTCGCGAGCGGGAAGCGTACGCCGCCTATCCGCACGACGCCGGCGCGTTCCAGAGCCTGCGGACGCTCGCGCTCAAGGGCGAGATCAAGGCATAGCGGCGCCGCGAAGCGGGCGAGGTTCGCGCGCATGTACGGTCTTGCATGTTGCGAGACCGTACATGCGGCTCCAGGCTCCAGCCGTTGTGATGAACGTCCGCCTAGCCGCCGGCGCCCGCGTTCTCCGCCGAACGCGTCATGTCGATGCCCCTGCGTTCGCGGCTGAAAAAGATGAGCCCCGCGATCACCACCGCAACCACGCCCGCGACAATCGCCATGGCCATGCCGTAGTTGTTGCCGTGGGACGTGGCGATCTCGGCCTGCATCGTCGCATTGACGGCGGCCAGCAGATTGCCGAGTTGATAGACGAGTCCGGGGAAGGTCGCGCGGATCTCGTCGGGGGAGATTTCGTTCAGGTGCACGGGAATGACGCCCCACGCGCCCTGCACGGAGATCTGCATGAGGAACGCGCCGATGGCGAGCATGACCGGCGTCGTCGAGAACGCCCAGAGGTACAGCACCGGCAGCGCGATCAGCGCGGCGATGAAGATGGTCAGACGTCGCCCGATCTTCTCGGACAGCGACCCGAAGAACAGCCCGCCAACGATCGCGCCAAGGTTGAGCACGATCGTGATGACCGACACCGTGTGCGGATCGAAGTGATGCTGTTCGCGCAGGAAGGTCGGATAGAGATCCTGCGTACCGTGCGAGAAGAAGTTGAACGCGGTCATCAGCACGATCGCGTAGAGCGACAGCGTCCAGTTCTGCTTGAGCGTGGCGAGGAGGCTCGGTCGCGGGCGCTTTTCCATCGCGCGCCAGGCAGGGGATTCGGGAACGTGCGCGCGGATGTAGAGCACGAGCAGGGCGGGAATCACGCCGACGAAGAACATGCCGCGCCAGCCGACGAACTGATACAGCACGCCGAAGACGATCGACGCGAGCAAATAGCCGCTGGGATAGCCCGCTTGCAGCAGGCCGGACACGAAGCCGCGCGCCGAAGGCGGCACAGTTTCCATGGTGAGCGCGGAGCCGACGCCCCATTCGCCGCCCATCGCGATGCCGAACAGCGCGCGCAGGACCAGCAGTGTTGCCAGGTTGGGCGAGAGGCCGGAGAGCAGCTCCAGCATCGAATAGATCGCGATGTTGATCATCAGCGTCGGGCGGCGGCCGAACTTGTCGGCCAGTCGTCCGAATATCAGCGCGCCTATCGGGCGCATGGCCAGCGTCAACGTAATGGCGAATGCCACGTCGGGGATTTTCGTATTGAATTCGGCGGCGATGTCCTTCAATACGAAAACCATCAGGAAGAAATCGAAGGCGTCGAGTGTCCAGCCTAAATAAGCGGCGATCGTTACGTTTCTCTGTTCGCGCGTCCAGTTCATTGCCACGTGCTCCGTTGGAATTGTTTGATTCGAATAGGCGAATTAACTGAGAGCGACTCAGCAATAAATGCGCCGCCCGCAGGGCGCGTCGGCTCAGCGGCCGCGCGCACCGGCGAGTCTAAGGCTCCCAGCACGCGCACGCTTGATTTAACTGCTCATGTTCGAGCGGGGCTGCCAATGAATCTGAATCAATCAATACGCGCGTAATTCAATTTTGTTTATTTTGGTGATTGTCTGAATCGATAATGAAAGAAAACAGTTTGAGATATGCAAGTTCGTGACAAGTCGCTGAATGCGACGCTGGTTTTCATACTGGCTGAATCTTTCATCAATACAAAGACAGCGCGAATGCCGGGCTGGCCCAGCCGCCGCTCCAGTTTTTGGAAGCGGAAGGCATCGCCTGGCCGCCGTACATCACCGATCCGTCCAGGTTCTGGTAGGTCATCCAGGGAACGGCTCCGGTCTGATCGACGCCGGGCTGAGAAAAATCACAGATTCCAGAAGGGAAGATCGCCTGCATTTGAGCCCACTGCTGATCGCTGAATGGCGTTGAACCGTAATTGTCCGACCGGTTCAGCGGCTTGCGCTCGCACTTGTTGACATCCACCGCAACGGACTCCCCCGCCACGATGCGCGGTGTCTGATAGACCGGTATGACGCTGTTGCTGCATAGCCCGGGCTGAAGGTTGCCGCTTGAATTGAAGCAGCTATCCACGGCGTTCGCGGGCTTGTCCACCGACACTTTCTGCGCAAGCGATGCCGCGCTGGCGTCGGTCTCGATGTTGTTCAGCCAGGTGTCCAGCGTCTTGAACGCTTTAAGAAAGCAGGTCGCGTGACCCAGCATGAAGGTTGGCCCACCGAATATCACATGATTGGCGTGATTCCCGAACGCGTGATCCAGGCGAGCGCGAAGCGCGAACGTGCGCGAGGTGTCGTGCCCAGCCGGGTTCGGGCCGAGGCAATCCACGATCGGCGTGGCGTTCAGGTGATTGGCTTCGTTGATCATGCCTGCCCGATAGGCGTTCTGAAGCGCCGGCTCGTCCGCTATCACGCGCGATTCAGTGGGAGCGGCATTGATGTCCAGGCCGCCGATGTTCTGGTTGAGATCGAGAAACTGCGCCGGCGATATCGCACCGTTCTGAAGCGCGCTCAATCCGTACTGCACCCTGACGTTGTCGTACGGACGGCCCGCGAAACCGTGACCCAGCGCGTGTTCGTTTGCCGACCAGACGCTTTGCACACGCGGGCCGAAGATGTTGACGGCCCAATCGGTGACGCTGCATCGAATGCCGCCTGGGTTGGTTACCGCGTTAAAGATGACGGCAGGGTTGTTGATTCTCGGGCATGAACCGATGGCGGTTGGCGAAGCAGAGGCGCCATTCGGATAGACTGCCGAGAAAAACGCAAAATCCGTCAAGAAGATATTCTGATCGACGTTCGCAGGCATCAGGCTGCCTCCTGCCAAACCGGCCAGCGACGAAACAAGCGCTGTCGGCGCATCAACGCTCAGTGCGGCCGCTGCCTCTGCGATGTCCCGCGCGCCCCATGGGCTGCCCGAATCGCCGTAGACGGCCTGCTGGGCCTGCTGGCTCCAGGCGATTCCGCTGGCACTGACGTCGTTCTGGCCGAAATAGCTCAGCAACAGGTGGTTATCCGCAATCTGCGCAGCGGATCCCCAGGCATCGGGGAAGGCGGCGGACGCCAGCAACGCCTGATACACGCCGGGATAGGCATTTTGAACCCATTGCTCGGCCAGCGAGCCGCCGGACGACCCGATTCCGATGGTGTAGCGCAAGCGGCCGTAGTGCTTGATGAAATATTCCTTGGCCATGACAAGCGATTCAGCCTGAATGGCGACATCGCAATCGACGGCACTATTGGCCAGTGCGGTGCCCAGCACGGCGAATCCTTTACTCAGCGCATAAAGCACACTGTCATTGGCGGCGGAAGAACCATCCGTGATGACTGATGGATTGGCGGACTCACCGAAGGAGACCCCGCACAGACTGCCGTGCGTGATATAGAGCTTGCGATTGAATTGCGGCTGGGGGCTGACCGCGCTCCACGCCAGCGCCGGTTGGTAGAGCGTCGCGATCTGATACTGGCTGCGGTCCTGATAGCCTGTTTCCAGCCGCACGATGAACGGCACCCTCACGCCCTGCTCGGTCGTGACGGTGGCGACATTCTGGGGCGGCTTGACCGGGTTGTAGGGTTGCAGCCCTTGCAATGACGAATCGGTCGACAGATACAGCCAGCTGTACATGGGCGCCTGGTTGCACTGGGCGTCGGTCGCTCCCGGCTGGCAGGGCCACGGCTGAATCTGAGGCCCGGAGAACACCGGCCCACCCGGGGGATGGTCGACGAGGGTCTCCTGCGCGGTCGTCAAACCCGGTCCCGATACCGATAACGTATTGGATCCCGGCGACAAGCCGGTCACGAGCCCGATGTAGGTGCCGGAGGCGTCGTAAGCAAACGCACGGCGCTCGTCAATGCCGTTCAGCGAGACATAGAGGTTGCGCGCGTCCGTGCCTTGCGGCAGGTCCAGTTCGATCAGGCTGTCGCCGCCGCTCACCAGATCCGCGCGACCGGACAGCACCTTGATGACGGGCTGAGACGGAACGGACGCGGTTGCGCCGGCATCGCTTACCGTGGCTCCGTTATCGGTCGGGGGTCTCGAAGACGAGCCGTCCGACCCGGACCCGCTGCCGCACCCGACCAGCAGCAATAACGCCAATGCCAGCAGCCCGTTCTGGCGAAAGAAGTGAAGTCGGCTTGCCATCGCGATTTCCCGATTGTTCAGAATTTGTAGGACACGGCGAGAAACGTGATCAGGGGATCCGCCTTCAAGTCGGACTTGGACACGGCGAGTGCCGTGCCGTCGGCAGCCTTGATCGTCACCGAGGTGGTGGTTTTCAACGGCATATAGGTCAGCGATGCAAGCAGTCCCCAGTGTTCCGTGATGTCGAACAGGAAGCCCGCGTTGAACACCGGCTGCCATGACGACGACGCATCGGCCGATACCTGCGTCGGACCGGGCTTTCCTGCGCCCGCTGCCAGCACCTGACCCAGCGTGTTCCGCGTCTGCGCGATGAAGTTGTTGCCGAGCTGGACGTCGCTGAACCAGTTGTACGAGGCGCCGACGCCGAGGAAGGGCCGGAATCGGGAAGTCGGCTGTCCGAAGTAATACTGCAGGATGACAGCCGGGCTCCACAGGCGCGCGGACTTCACGACGGGGTTGACGGCCCCGAGGCCGATGTTTTGAGTGCCCAGCGTGCCTGCCGGGCCGGGCGGCGCAATCGTGCCGCTGCCGTACACCTGGAACTTCGGCGGCACGCCGGCCAATGCGGTGACGGCAAACTGATCCGTCAGAAAGTGGGAGAAGGTGATGCCGAGCGTGTCTGCCTGCCCGACGCTCAACCCCGTGCCCGGCGAATTGAACGACGGCGGCAGGCCCAGTGCGCCGGTCATGGGCGTGGGTGCGACGTACGTGCTCAGCGAGCTGCTGCTGTCTTGTGGAAACGCATGCAGCCATCCCAGCGACACGACGTTGCTGCCCGCGCTTTGTGCCGACGCGATGCAGGGCATCAGAAACGCCGCACACGCCACGGCATGGAAGATTCGTTTCATCGGAGGCTCCGGGTTCCGTTCACTGGACGAACGCGCCGATCAGGAAATAGGGCGACGCGGGGGCGGACATGTCGAGGAAGCCGAACACGCCTCCTGTGAAAAGAAACGTGCCGGTGGGCGTTGCACTGGCCGCATCCGCGTGCGTGGAGCCGATCGCGCCCGGCAGCGTTTGCGCGTAGTCGAGCGTCAGGACGGTCGAAAGCGAGGCCTGGGACGCGTTGAACGGGTCGAACAGCGTGGCCCGTGTGTCGGCGAGCGCGGTCGCGCGGTAGTCGAGCCGGCTGTCGGCGCCGATGTACTCGCCGTTCTGGGAGCCCGGCGCCAGTTTCGTTTGTGGCGCGAGGATGGCAATGCCCGATTCGTCGTCGGCGGTGAGGGGCGGGACGCCGTTCGCGTCAGGCTGCGTGCCCGGGTTCGCCGCACCGGTGCGGATCATGATCGGCACCCGCTGGCCTCGCACCGTGCCGACGATCAGGTAGCCCTTCGCCTGTGCCACCGGCGCCAGCGTCGGCGGGACCTGCCCCTGGTAGTGATCGGTCTCGAACGCGCCGCTGCCGTTCGGGGATGCCGTCAGGTTCGTGCCCGGCTGTCTGCATGTGCCGGCGTAGAGGCCCGTCGTGTCGCAGCGCGACCAGCTGCCGTCCGGATTGATCGTTACGCTGGCGTTGATGGTCGTCGGCGCGAAGTGCTGCGTGGGCACCTGCGCGTAGCCGATCTGGTTATAGGTGCCGGCGAGGTCGGCAAGATTCGTATCGAGCGTCGAAAACCCGATGAACGGAAAGTAGGAAAAGGTCGTGTCCGGGATGGCGCCCTGGCCGCCGCTGCCCGCGTACGTGAACTCCTTGCCTGGAATGGTGCCGCCGACCACGCCGTCGCCGATGAAGACGCGCGCCGGCCGTGCAGGGTCGAGGCTCGCGCCGTTCAGCCGGTACGCGCAGCGGTTGAGACTCTGCGTCGCGAGCTGCGTTTCCGGGGTGAGCGTGCCGCTATCGAACGTGCCTGCGCGCGTCGGCACCACGGTGCCCGGCTTTTGCGGGACCGGCGACGCCACATAGGTGACCTGCCAGGTGAGCCGGGTTGTGTCGAGCTGGATCTTGACCAGTTCGCCGTCGCCGGCCCCGCCGGTGAAGACTGTCTTGTAGTCGAGCGACGACGGACACAGCGCCGCTTGCACCAGCGGCGTCGTGTTATCGGTCGCCCCGCCGCACGCCGAGAGCAAAAGCGCGGCCCCCGCCATCGTCGAACTGATGGTGTTTTTCATGGATCTCCTCCGCGCACTTCCGTTTGAAAGCGCTTGTTTTCTTATGGATTGCCTGGCTGGGCGGCTGTGCCGGACAGCGCGCCTACGCCGAAGTAGGGCGTGGCCGTAGCCGATGTGATGGCGCTGCCCATGCCGATTCCGGACGAAGACGACGCGAGGCCGCCGTTCGCCGACCCTTGAATCAAGGCCGCGTACAGGCCGCCTGCCGCAATCAGGTCGCCCTGGTACGGCGCATTGCCGCTCTCCGCGAGGTGAATGAGGCCGGGCGTCGACTGTCCATAGTCGAGCGTGAAGGCGGTTTCAGGCTGCTGGGTTGTCGGGTCGATGAACGATCCGGTGGCGCCGTTGATGACCGTTCCTGTGTACTTGAAGTTGGAGTCGGCCCCGGCGTAGTTGCCGTCGATCGCGCCGCTCGCAAGCGCGGTGGCGTGGCTCAGGACGGCAATGCCGGATTCGTCGTCGACCTGCGCGTTGGTGAAGAAAGGCGCGGTGCCGGGAATCGTGAGGCCGGTTCGCACGATCACCGGAATGGTTGCGCCGTTCAACTGGCCCAGAACCATATGGGCCGATGCAATCAGGCCGGCCTTGGGCAGCGTCATCGCGGAAAGCAAGGGAATCGTGCCGCCGAGGGCCTGGGCCGTCTGCTGCAGGACGGGCACGATGGCCGGGTCCACGAGTCCCGCAGTGCCGAGGAGCGCTTGATTGCTCAAGGCGCCGGCGATGCCGTTGATCGTCGCGACGACGGACTGGATCTGGGACGGGCTGAAGAGCGCACTGAATTGCGTGCCGATCTGAGGCGCCGCCGCGCTGTCGAAATACCCGGCCGGGTTGGCAGCCCAGGCGCCGCCGGTGGTCAGACAGCCGGTGGCGCTCGACGTGTAATTCGGATTGGCGGCATTGGTGCTCGTGCACTGTCCGTCTTTGTCGAAGGACTCGTGGGTGAGTGTGCCGCTGGTTGCATAGTCGCCGGACGGAATGATGTGATAAAGCAGACCGTTGTATGTTCCCTGAAGATTTGCAGGATTATTCGAAACGTTCGAGAAACCGAGGAACGGATAAAAATCCACGTGGCGGTTCGGAACCGCGCCGATCATCGAAGGGATTTTCAAGGTGCTGAATAGCGAGTTGAGGCCTTGGCCATTTGCATTCAGGGCACCTTGCAACGCGACCAGGGTTTGCTGTATAGCCGGCGTTTGCAGCGCGATCAGAACCTGCTGCACCATACTCAGTTGATCCGGAGTAATGCCAGCCAGACCAAAACCTCCCCGGATCAACGACCAGGCGATTCCCGCCAGACTGAAGGGTGGTGTGATCACATTATTCAGAAATGCGTTGACGGTTTGCAGATCGTTCGCATTTGTCAAAATACCCAGAAACTGTTGGACGCCCGGATCTTGCGCGACCGTCGTGATGGTCGAATAGCCGTCGAATTCGATCGTCGCGCCGGGAATGCCGCCGCCCGCAACGCCGAAGCCCAGCAGGATCGTCGGTGGATTGGCTTGATTGAAGTCAGCGGAAGTGGAGTAGCCGGAAGTGCTGCTGCCGGGCATCAGCACGAACGCACAGCGGGTCTGCTGAGCGGTCGGAAGCGAACCGGCGGGTGGATGGGTCACGTTGCCGGAAATCGTCACGCCCTTTCGGGTCGGCGCCAAAGTACCGGCAGCCAGCGGCACCGGCGACTCCAGCCATTTCAGCGTGTAGGTCATCGCTGTTGCGTCGATATGGAGACTCACCACCTCGCCGCTACCCGCCCCGCCGAGATACGTGCTGGCGGATATGGCCTGATCGGCCGGGCAGAGCGGTGCGCTGCTCGCCGGTGCGGAAACTGGCTGCCCCTGTGGTCCGCAAGCGGCGCCCGAACACTGCGGCACCTTGATGGCAGCGGGGTCGCTGACATTCCCGTCGCTGCACGCAGCCATGGTGGCGACAGCGGCGACCAAGGCGAACCGGTTCCTAAAATGGCGGAGCGCCATTCCACGTCTCCTGTTTTATTTATTGATTAGGTGCGTCGTCAATTATTGGCTGGCGCACCTATTTACTTTTTATATCGTTCGCCGATTACGAACGACGGATTTATTAATCCGAACGTCATGCAATGATTCTGACGAACGAATTACGTTCCATGCGTCTAGAACACGTCGATCGGCAAAGGCTTTTTCTTAGTGATTTGTTTCGGTCATCATTCTGAAGCCGGATTCTGATAAAAGCGGTTTTGAGTGTCAATCGACGAAGTCTTCTAAATCAGAGGCCGTAGATAATCCGGTGAATTGAATTGAAAAATGGAACCGTTCCATGACCGTTTTCACGATGCTTAGTCGTTAATTAAATTCCGACTGAAACAAGGATAAGGAGGTAGCACGCACGGCTCGAAGTTCAGTCGACGCGGCGCGTAGGGGGAGCATGCCTCGTCGTGATGGATCAACGCGAAGGAAGTCAGGCAGGTGCCTGAGTGGTTCGACATGACGCGCTCAAATTTGAGTCGCAAAAAACAGAACCGGAAACGAAAAAACCCCACGTCAATGCGTGGGGTTTTTGCGTGCGATGCGCTTCGTGTTGCCTACGATCAGCGTCTCGCGAAAGAGGACCTTGGTGCCCAGGAGAGGACTCGAACCTCCACGGTGTTGCCACCGCTAGGACCTGAACCTAGTGCGTCTACCAATTCCGCCACCTGGGCCAAGGGGTACAGCGAGCCCGCTATTTTAGCGGGAACCGAAACCGTGTCAATCGAAAAGTCTGATGACTCGAGATGGCTTGAAACCCATCCGAAGTCGACCATGAACACGATCCCTGCATAAAAAGAAAAAGCCACCCGAAGGTGGCTTTTTCAAACATCTGGTGCCCAAGAGAGGACTCGAACCTCCACGGTGTTGCCACCGCTAGGACCTGAACCTAGTGCGTCTACCAATTCCGCCACCTGGGCAAGGGTGTGCTCTGCTTAAAATCTGTTAATGCAAACCGTTTTTGGCGAGTTGCTCAACAGCAGAGAACGCAATTATATCGACCGTAACGAGTCTGTCAAGCGTTTCCACCATCGACGTCCGCAGCCTTGCCGGGCGCCGTGGGCCGGGCGGCGAGGCCCGTGGCGTCTGAATGACGGGTGTTAGAATCAGACGAACGCTGCAGGCGAACGTGCAGGCGAACAAGCAAGCGAACAATGCAGGCGCGAACGGCAACACACGACGGCCGACTTTCCAGCCCAACGAGAACAACACGATCAAGCCCTTGAGCAAATATCCGTATCCGATTCCCAGCCGCGAAGAGATTCTCGGCGTGCTGCGCACGAGCGAGACTCCGCATGCCGCGAACGACATCGCCGAGGCGCTGTCGATCAAACGCCAGGAGCGTGAAGGATTTTTCAAGCGCCTGGCGGCCATGGAACGAGACGGACAAATCCGCCTCGACAAGCGCGGCCACTACCAACTCACTCATCCATCGAACTTCGTCGCAGGCCGCGTGCAGGGCCATCGCGACGGCTTCGGCTTCCTGATTCGCGACGACGGCCAGGACGACCTCTTCCTGCCCAACGGCGAAATGCAGAAGGTCATGCACAACGACCGCGTGCTGGCGCGCATCGTCGGCTATGACCGTCGCGGGCGGCCGGAAGGGCATATCGTCGAGGTCACGGACCGGGCCAACAAGCGCATCATCGGGCGGCTCATCAACGAGAACGGCGCGCTGATTCTCGTGCCCGAAGACAAGCGCATCGGCCATGACATTCTCATCACGCAGAACGCGAAGAAGGCGAAGGTCGGTCAGGTGGTGTCTGTCGACCTGACGGATTTCCCGAGCCGGCATTCGCAACCGCTGGGGCGTGTGGTCGAGGTGATCGGCGATATCGACGACCCCGGCATGGAGATCGAAATCGCCGTGCGCAAGTATGGCGTGCCGCACGAGTTCAGCGACGCCGCGCTCGCGCTGGCCGCCAAGCTGCCGGACGAAGTGCGGCCGGTGGACATCCGCCATCGGGTGGATTTGCGCGACGTGCCGCTCGTCACGATCGACGGCGAGGACGCGCGCGACTTCGACGACGCCGTGTATTGCGAACCGGTCACAGTCGGACGCGGCCAGGGTTTCCGCCTGCTGGTGGCGATCGCCGATGTCTCGCATTACGTGCATCCGAACGAGGCGCTGGACATCGATGCGCTCGACCGCAGCACGTCGGTGTATTTTCCGCGCCGCGTGATTCCGATGCTGCCGGAGAAGCTCTCGAACGGCTTGTGTTCGCTGAATCCGCAGGTCGATCGCTGCGTGCTCGTGTGCGACATGGTCATCACCGCGCGCGGCGAGATCAAGGCCTACCAGTTCTATCCGGGCGTGATGCATTCGGCGGCGCGGCTTACCTACACCGAAGTCGCGGCGGTGCTCACCAACACGAAGGGTCCGGAAGCCACGAAGCGCGCGGATATCCTGCCGCAACTGCAGAACCTGCATGGCGTCTACAAGTCGCTGCACGCGGCGCGGCAGAAACGCGGCGCGATCGACTTCGATACGACCGAGACGTACATCGTCGTGAATTCGCAGGGCAAGATCGAGCAGATCGTGCCGCGTCATCGCAATGACGCGCACCGGCTGATCGAGGAATGCATGCTGGCGGCGAACGTCTGCGCGGCGGATTTTCTGAAGCGCAACAAGCATCCGGGCCTGTACCGCGTGCATGCGGGGCCGACCGAAGAGAAGCTCGAGAACCTGCGCACCTTCCTGCGCGGCGTCGGACTGACGCTGACCGGCGGCGCCAAGCCGCACGCGAGCGACTACGCCGCGCTGATCGCGCAGATCCGCGACCGGCCCGACGCGCAGATGCTCCAGTCGATGGTCCTGCGCTCGATGCAGCAGGCGGTGTACAGCCCGGACAACATCGGTCACTTCGGTCTCGCGTATGAGGCGTATGCGCACTTCACGAGCCCGATTCGACGCTATCCCGACCTGCTCACGCACCGCGCCATCTACGCCATCCTGCAGGGCAAGAAGTATTTGCCGGAGATCGGCCACGAGGTGTTCCTGAGCACGGGCCTCACGAAGGCCGCGCGCGAAATGCAGAAAGCCGATGACACGGCGCGCGGACGTGCGCGCAACAGCGTCGCGATCTGGGAAGAGCTGGGGCTGCATTGCTCGTCGAACGAGCGTCGCGCCGATGAAGCCTCGCGCGACGTCGAAGCCTGGCTCAAGTGCTATTTCATGCGCGACAAGCTCGGCGAGGAATATGGCGGCATGGTGAACGGCGTGACGTCGTTCGGCATTTTCGTGCAGCTGGATTCGCTGTTCATCGAAGGGCTCGTGCATGTCACCGAGCTCGGGTCCGACTACTTCCAGTACGACGAGATCAAGAACGAACTGCGCGGCGAGCGCACGGGCATTCGCTATCGCATGTCGGATCGCGTGCGCGTGCAGGTGAGCCGTGTCGATCTCGATGCGCGCAAGATCGACTTCCGTCTGGTGCGCGACGTGCCGGTCAAGCCGCCGGCGCGTGCTGCGGCGGCCGTGGGCGAAGCGGCGGGCGGCGGTGGGTCGGGCGCGCGTGTGCGACCGTTGGACCCGATGGCCAACGACGACGCCGTGCCCGGCACGCGTACCCGCGGCGGCACGAACAAGGGCGCGACGCTGCCGGCCGGTTCGCGCGGCGGTGCGGCAAAGAAGCGTGGTGCGGCGTCGAAGTCGGCGTCGCAGGGCCGGCCGGCACGCAAGAAGCGATGAGGCGCTAACGCGCTCAGCGGGCGGCGCGCAGTCTGCGCCGCGACACATTCCGCGCGGTCCGATGCTTCGTGTATCGGGCCGCGTCGTGCTTTTCAAGTTTTCAGCGAAGGTTCGAATCAGTCATGTCACGTCTCAAGGTTCTCTACGGATTTCACGCAGTCACCGCGCGTTTGCGAGCGGATGCATCGTCGATCGAGGAGGTGCTGTACGACCCGACGCGCAAGGATCGGCGCATGCAGGACTTTCTGCGGTCCGCGAAGGAAGCCGGTGTGCGGCTGATTGCGGCGGATGAATCGCGGCTCTGGGGTCTGGCGGGCAACATCCAGCATCAGGGCGTGGTGGCGCGCGCGAATGACCTGCCGCTCGCGCAGAACCTGGCCGAACTGCTCGATGGCATATCGGGCACGCCCTTGCTGCTGGTGCTGGATGGTGTCACCGATCCGCATAATCTCGGCGCGTGCCTGCGCGTCGCGGATGCGGCGGGCGCCCATGCGGTGATCGCGCCGCGTGACCGGTCGGCGGGCTTGAACGCGACGGCCGCGAAGGTGGCGAGCGGCGCGGCCGAGAGCGTGCCGTACATCACGGTGACGAATCTGGCGCGGGCGCTGCGCGAGCTGAAGGACGCGGGCGTGTGGGTGATCGGCACGGCGGGCGAGGCGACGGCGTCGCTGTATGAGACGAAGCTGGACGGTCCGGTGGCGATCGTGGTGGGCGCGGAAGGCGAGGGGATGCGCCGGCTCACGCGCGAGACCTGCGACGAGATCATGAATATCCCGATGGCGGGGACGGTCGAGAGTCTGAATGTGTCGGTGGCGAGCGGGGTGTGTTTGTTCGAGGCGGTTAGGCAGAGGGGGGTGAAGAAGTAACGTGGGGATGCTTCTGCGCTCTTCCGGTCTTGCGCTGGGTTGTGTCCTGGCGCTGTCGGCCTGCACCCCCACCCACCTAGACCGCGGCACCTACATCGCCGACCTGACCCACCCCGCCAAGAACGCCGACTCCCGCATCCGCTTCCTCGTGATGCACTACACCGAGATCGACGAAGCCGGCTCGCTCGCGGTACTCACGGGCGACCAGGTGAGCGTCCATTACGTCGTGCCCGATGCGCCGCGCATCGAGCATGGCGAGCCGGTGGTCTACCAGCTGGTTCCGGAAGACAAGCGCGCCTGGCATGCGGGCGTCAGTTCATGGCAAGGCGCGACCGAACTGAACGCGTCCTCGATCGGCATCGAGAACGTGAACCTCGGGCCCATCGGCCCCTTAAGCGACGGCAAGTGGCAACCCTATCCGCCCGCGCAAGCCGACGCCCTCGTCAAGCTCGCCCGCGACATCGTCGCGCGGTATCACATTCCCCCGACCCGCGTCGTCGGCCATAGCGACATCGCGCCGCAGCGCAAGATCGATCCGGGACCGCTTTTTCCCTGGCGCACGCTGTACGATGCCGGCGTGGGCGCATGGCCCGATGCCGACGTCGTCGCCGCCCATCTCGCCGGCCGCGATCCCAAAGCGCCGTCCGACGTGCAGGCGCTGCAGGACAAGCTGAAGCGCTACGGTTACGACGTCGCCACCGACGGCGTGCTCGACGACAGGACGCGCCGCGTCTTCAGCGCGTTCCAGATGCATTTCCGGCCGTCCGACTACGCGGGCAACGCCGACGCGGAAAGCGACGCCATCGCCCAGGCCCTGCTCGACAAGTACTTCAACCCCTAACCCGCTATCCGCCATGGGCGACACCTTCCTCACGCTGCGCACACTCCACATGACCTGCGCAGGCCTCGCGATTGCCGGATTCGTGCTGCGCTGGATCTGGATGCTCAGCAACTCGCGCCTGCTCCACACGCGCCCCGCCAAAGTCCTTCCGCACATCATCGATACGCTTCTGCTGCTGAGCGCAATCGGCCTGGTCGCGATCATCGGCTTCTCCGCGAACGCCGTCTGGCTCGGCGCGAAAATCGCGGGGCTCATCGTCTACGTCGTGCTCGGCACGCTGGCGCTGAAGCGCGGCCGCACCAAGGGCGCCCGCGCCGTCTACGGCGTGCTGGCGATCGTGGTGTTCGCGTTCATCGCGTCGGTGGCGCACAGCCACGATCCGCTCGGCTTCCTGCGCGCCTGGACATGATCGGCACGCGTCCCGCGCGCACTCCGATAAAATTCGAATTTCCCCTCTCGCGCAGCACCTCCCCATGACTCAAGACGAACTCAAGCAACAGGTCGGCCAGGCCGCCGCCGACTACGTGAACGCGAACGTGCCCGAAGGCGCGATCATCGGTGTCGGCACCGGCTCCACGGCCAACTGCTTCATCGACGCGCTCGCTCGCTCGAAAGCACGCTACCGCGGCGCGGTATCGAGCTCGCTCGCCACCACGGCGCGGCTCGAAGGCCACGGCTTCAAGGTGTTCGACCTGAACGAGATCGAGTCGCTGCCGGTGTACGTGGACGGCGCCGATGAAATCGACGCCAGCGGCGCCATGATCAAGGGCGGCGGCGGGGCGCTCACGCGCGAGAAGATCGTCGCATCGGTCGCGGACGTGTTCGTGTGCATCGCCGACGCCAGCAAGCGCGTGCCCGTCATGGGCACGTTCCCGCTGCCGGTCGAAGTCGTGCCGATGGCGCGCACCGCGATCGGCCGCCGGCTCGCGGCGCTGGGCGGCGTGCCGGTGCTGCGCGTCACGAAGGACGGCGCACCGTTCATCACCGACAACGGCAACGAGATCATCGACGTGAAAGGCTTGTCGATCGACGATCCCCGCGCGCTCGAAGCCAGCATCAACGCGTGGCCGGGCGTTGTGACGGTCGGCCTGTTCGCGGCGCGCGGCGCGAATCTCTGCCTGCTCGGCGCCGAGTCGGGTGTCGAGCGCATCGACTACGTGTAACCTCCGCCACGCAGCCCAAAGACAAAGGCCCGACGCTTCGCAGCGCCGGGCCTTCTTTCTTCTGGAGAGACCGGATCAGAACGCGTTGCGTCCGATGAAGCCCTTGAACATCGTCATCGCGACAATCTTCACGTCGAACCAGAACGACCAGTTGTGGATATAGAACAGGTCGAACTTCACCCGGCTCTGCATCTTCTCCACCTTCTCGGTCGCGCCGCGATAGCCGTTCACCTGCGCCCAGCCCGTGATGCCCGGCTTGATGCGATAGCGGAACATGTAGCCATAGACGAGATCCTTGTACAGGTCGTCATGTTCGAGCGCATGCGGACGCGGACCCACCACGGACATATGTCCGAACAGCACGTTGAGGAACTGCGGCAGTTCGTCGAGACTCGTGCGCCGCAGGAACGCGCCGACCTTGGTCACGCGCGGATCGTTGCGCGTCGCCTGCGTCACATGACCGGTGGTTTCCTTGTGCACCGCCATCGAGCGGAACTTGTAGATCGGGAAGGGCCGTCCGTCCGCGCCCTTGCGTTTCTGCGTGAAGAACACGGGTCCCTTCGAGGTCGATTTCACCGCAATGGCAATCCCCACCAGCAAGGGCGAGAGCGCCAGCAGGGCGGTCGCCGCGAACAGCCGGTCGAACAGGAGCTTCGGCCACATGCGCAGCGTGTTGACCGGCGAGGTCGTCAGGTTGATGGTCGCCAGGCCCGCGACATCCGTCATCGAATGATTGAAGAGCGAGATGCTGCGCGTGTCGGGAATCAGCCGCAGGTTCACGAAGTCATGGCGCAACGCGTGCACGAAGCGATAGATCGTATGTTCCTGCGAGAGCGGCAGCGCAAGCCACACTTCGTTGATTTCCTCGGCGCGCACCTTGGCGACGAGTTCGTCGAAGTCGTTCAGCACCGGCAGGCGCGAGCCGCCCGTGCCGATTGCGCTCGTCGGCGCATGCCTGACGCCGGTGGCGTGCAGTTCTTCGTCGCCGGTGGTGTCGAGCAGGCAGACCGGCGTGAAGCCCTGTTCCGGCGTGCTGCTCAGATGCGCGAGCAACGTACGGGCAAAGCCCTGCGCGCCGACAATGGCGACACTGCGCTGATTGAGGCCGCGTCCGCGCATCGCACGCAGGCTGCTGTACACCGCGCACTTGATGCCGATGATCAATGCGCCGGTAATGACCGTCGAATACGCGAACCACAGCCGCGATACCGAATCCATCCGGTGTAGCGTGAACGCCAGCAGCAGGGCCGCGGCCACCACGGCCATCCAGGCGAGCGTGACGCGCGCCAGCATGACCGGCAGGGGCTTGCCGCGCCAGGTGTCGTACACGCCGAAGGCGGGGAACAGCAACAGCGCGAGAACGCAGTTGAAAGCGGTCAGCAGCCGTTCGATGTCGCTGATATCGAGCGTGGCGAAGCGCATCGAATGCGCAATCAGGCCGCCGGCCACGATCAGCGAAACATCCAGACAGCGTGCCGACCACGCAAACATGTTTTGATTTTTTGCTTGCATCATTGAACCATTAAACGCTGGAGGCCGATGCTGCCTCGGTTGCACGGAGACGCGGGAGCAGACGGTCGAATTCACGCTTCACGAGGCCATAGCACTCGCAGGCGCGGGCCTCGAGGCCTTCGCGATCGACCACCTTGATGCAGCCGCGGCTGTGATGGATCAGGCCCGCGTCATGGAGTTTGCCGGCGGCTTCCGTCACACCTTCGCGGCGCACGCCCAGCATGTCGGCGATCAGTTGCTGCGTCACCTGGAGTTCGTTCGACGCGGTGCGGTCGATCTCGATCAGCAGCCAGCGGCACAGCTGCTTGTTGAGCGAGTGATGACGGTTGCAGGCAGCCGTCTGCGCAACCTGGGTCAGCAGCGCCTGCATGTAGAGCAGCATCAGGCGGCGCAGGAAGTCGGAACGACCGAACTGGTCGCGCAGCGCCTGCGCGCTCATCCGATACGCGAAACCGGGACACTGCACCTGCACGCGCGTGGGCATGGTTTCGCCGCCGGTCAGCACCGGCACGCCCGTCATGCCCTCGCGGCCCACCGCGGCGATCTCGACCGAGCCACCGTCCTCCATCGTGTGGAGCAGCGAGATGATCGCCGTGGTCGGGAAATAGACGTGGTGGATGCGTTGGCCAGAGTCGCACAGCAATTGTTCGGTGCGCAACTGGACGAGTTCGAGGTGCGGAGTCAGTGCCTGCCATTCGTGGGCCGGAAGTGCGCCAAGCAGGTGATTGCCGTGCAGGTCGGACTGGAGGGTCAGCATGATTGGTTCTCTCGTAACTTCGCGCGTTGCGCTTCACATTTTTATTTACTGGCGTGACCGTTTTCTGAATCGATCGCTCGTGCGGCCCTGATCGAAAACGCCCCACGCCAGCCCCGTAGCCATCCGTCGGCAGTGTTCTTGTCGTGTTGTGCCTGTCCTTCGGATCGCGGGAGCTTATTAGCGAGGACCGTGCCAGTCTGGGCAATCGCAATGCTGGCGGGGCCTCATTGCACGAGACAATTTCTTGATGCACTGCAGCGCACCGTTTTTGTTTCAGTATTGAACATGGGTGGTCTTAGGAATACGTGTGCGCCCCGATTCGTTTCATCAGGACAATCCCTCCCGACGCAGGGGAAAATGGGTCGGACGACCACGGAACAAGCCTCGTCACCCGACATGGCGTCAACATCACTCCTTCTTTCGTAGGGTTAAAGAAAATTGATTCATCCGTGTTCCATGGCTTGGGTGGGACAGCGAACACCTTGTACGAAAGGCACCTGTTGATTCCTGCGGAGTCGTTGATGGGCAAGGCTTCGCGCGGGTACAAGGAAAGCGGCTACCGAAGAGCATGGAGTGCGGAAACGTTGCGTGCGTCGCACGTCATGAAAGAGCGCGCAAGGCGTAGCCGGAAAGGGGCGCGCTTCCGATGCCTTCGTGGTTGAACGACGACCCACACACGGCTTGCACGAAGGCATGAAGCGCCCACGCGACGCCCTGGCGATCGTAAAACGTTTGCTGTGCGATTGTCGGACCGAAGACATGCGGCGAGCATGAACGCGCAATGCGCGGACGCGCCGAAATGTTTCATCGAGGACAATGCCGGCGCCGGGTGATTCGGCAAGCGCGAAAGATGCCTGATCGACATCACGATGTCATGTTGTCGAGCCTTGGCCGCACCAGGTAAGCGATTGAAAAAGCCCTTGAAACATGGGCTCGAACGTGTTTTAAAGCGAGTGCTTCAAAACGCGAATCAACTGGACGTGGCTGACCTATTGAATGATCAACAGACGATATCCGCGAGGGGAGGAACGACGCGTGCGTAGGCTTCCTCGATGATGTCGAACGAAGCCTCGCAGAGGTCTTCGCTGCCACGCGACAGCGCGCGTGCAAGACGGCACTGCAACACCATGGTCTCGCTTGCGATCTTGCGTGCGCCCGCATGCGCGGATAGCGGTATGTCGAAGCCTTGCTCGCGCATCCATTGCAGGTAGTGCGCAAGCAATTCGAAGTTCGCGCCGAGCTGCTGCATCACGTTGAACGCATAGTGCCGCGCATACGCTTCGCCGCGTTCGAGCATCGTTTGAACATGTACGGGAAAAGCCTCGCGCCAGCGCGAAATCGGGTTATGCGGCGGGCGGCGCATCAGATGCGCGCACAGCAGGTCGGCCGAGGTCTCCGCGAGCGGCGTGCCCGTCAGTGCATCTCTCACGTGCTTGACGAACTCGACGTGCGGAAACAGCGCTTCGGATGCCGTAGCGGGCCGCAGGATGCCGTCATAGTCGGCGCCGTCGAGCAGGTGATATCCGGTGTGATGAAAGTAGCCCAGGCGGCGCGCGCCGGGGTCGATCACATCGATGCCGATGGTCGTGCGGGCATGCTCGCGATGATAGCCATCGGCACGGGTATCGGGCAGAAAGAAGGCGTCGGTCTCGAGCAGGACGATGTTGGCGCGGCGCGTCTGCACGAGCGCGCGTTCTTCGAGCGAGTCGAATACCGCGAGTTCCTGCACCTGCAGGCCATAGAGCTTCTCGATGTCGTCGGGAGGAAGTTTGCCGAGCGTGAACTGGTCGTCTTCGAAGTCCTGAGCGACGCTGAATGCGAGCGCCGCGCGCGGTTCGAGGCCGTTGCCGTGCAGCAGTTCGATCCACAGGTCCACAGGCGCCACGCCTTCGCGCCAGATGCGCTCGCCGCGATGCAGCGCATGCGCATGATGACGCCGTGCACGCAGGCGCAGAGGGTCGAGTGACACGACGCGGGAACGTCCCGCGTTCGAACCCGTCACACCGCTCGTATGGAACGCGCTCATGCCGTTACCTCGGACCGGAAAAACCGGCGTCCGATACCGCGGGCGCGCAAAGCGGGCGGGCTTGTGGTTGTGCGTCTTTGTCGCGTTCGATGGCGGTATGCATTTTGATTTTCCCATGAAGGTGCCGGATGACGCGAGTGCTATCGACGTGCGCGCGCACGCGGCTGACCGATGGAGGACAGTCGCGTGGCGCTGTGTTCGTCGTGCTGGCGTCTTGTTTCCCCGGACGCCTTTTGCGTGTGGTCGGCCCTATTTGAAGCGGCGCGGCGTTTCGGGTCGGTGCGATGGCGCACTGTGCCACGAGGGGCCGGCACGTAAGGTTGAATCGTCGCAACGCCGGTTAATCCCGGTCTCGCCTGGAGATAATGAATGAACTGGAAAACGCTGGATTTCGAACAACTCACTGCGCGTGAGCTTTATCTGATTCTGCGCGCGCGCAGTGCGGTGTTCGTCGTCGAACAGTCGCACGTGCATCTCGATCCGGATGGACGTGATGAAACCGGCACGCATGTGTTCGCGGCAGAAGACATGAGCCGCTCGATGCCGGTGCTCGCCTATGCGCGCATTCACGAAGGTGATGCGGAAGATCCCGAAGTCGTCGTCGACAAGATTTTGACGAGCCCGCTGCGGCGCGGCGACGGCACCGCGCATGCGCTGATCGAGCGCGTGCTGGCCGTGGCCGCAGAACGCTGGCCGGGCCGTGGCGTGCGCCTGACCGCGCCGGTGAGTCTGCGCGGCTTCTATGAAGCATTCGGCTTCCGCAAGACCGAGGGGCCGTTCCTCGAACACGGCATGCCGTTCATCGGTCTCACGCGCAAGAGCCGGCAGTCGCGCGAAACGGCCAGCCCGTCCCGCGTGCAGTTCGCAGGCCCCGCCGACTATGCGAGCACCTTCGAGCTGCTGTAGGCGCATTCGCGTTGCATGCGGGCGCCGCGCGCGGCGCCCGCACTGAACGGTCCGACAGCAGGATTCGACAACGGCAGCCGGGCAACTGGACAGCACGGCCGACACCGGCGGCATCACGGGCGCAAGCCTGTCGGGCATCGAGGCAAGAACAACGACACAGGGCGGCACGCGCTGCCCCGAAACACGCCTCGACCACAATAAGATCAACGCCGCCGGCGCAAGCCGGCGCGCGTGCAAACGGCACTTTCATGCGAATAGTCCATCTCGCCAACCATGCGCAGACGATCGGCAACGGCACCGTCAACATGATGGTCGACCTTGCCTGTGTGCAGGCGCGCATGGGCCAGGAGGTCGTGGTGGCCTCGTCGGGAGGCGGATTCGAGCCGCTGTTGCGGCGCCACGGCATCACGCACATTCCCCTGCAGCAGTCGCGCCAGCCCTGGCGCGTGCCGTCGATGATCGCGGGTTTCAATCGTCTCATCGACCGCTTCGACCCGGATATCGTGCACGCGCACATGATGACCGGCGCGCTCATCTCGCGCTTCGGCAGCATGCGGCGGCGCTTCGCGCTCGTCACCACGGTGCATCACGAGTTGCAGAAGAGCGCCGCGCTGGTCCGTGCCGGCGATCGCATGGTCGCTGTGAGCCAGGCGGTGGCGGACGATCTCGAGGCGCGCGGCATCGGCGCCGGACGCCTGTCGATTGTCCTCAACGGCGCGGTCGGCGCGCCGCGCCTCGTCTTGCGGCCCGCCGCCCGGCCGGTGCGCCTGCGCCATCCGAACATCGTGTGCGTGGCCGGGATGTATCGGCGCAAGGGCATCGCGGATCTGCTGCAGGCATTTGCGCACGTGCATAAGCAGGCCGCCGGCGAAGCGGAATTCCTGCCGGAACCGCATCTTTACCTCGTCGGCGACGGCCCCGATCGCGGCTCCATGGAAGCGCTCGCGGCCGAGCTCGGTATCGCGGAAGCGGTGCATTTCACGGGCTTCGTCGCCGATGCCCGGCCGTATCTCGCCAGCGCCGACGTGTTCGCGCTGCTGTCGCATCAGGATCCGTCGCCGCTGGTGATCGCCGAGGCGCGCGAGGCCGGCTGCGCGATCGTCGCGACGCGCGTGGGCGGCATTCCGGAAATGCTCGACGGCGGCGCGGCGGGCGTGCTGGTGCCGCCCGGCGAACCCGCGCAGGCGGCGGCAAAGCTGCACTGGCTGCTCATCGACGGCCAGGCGCGCGGCCAGTACGCGGCGCGCGCGAGGAACAACCTGCAACAGCTTTCGGTGGAACGGGTGAGCGGCGAATACATGGCGATCTATCAGCAGACGCTCGCCGAGCGTGATTCGCTGCGCCGCCGCCAGAGCGGGATGGACCCGCGCCGCGCCCGCGCACCCGACGGCGCGGTATGAGCACAAACGCGGCGAATCGGCAAAAGCGGCGTAAAACACGTCGTGAGCAGCCGGTTCGCGCAAGCGGGCGGATCATACAAAAGGCGCATGCCGTCGAAGGAGCGTTCGCGTTCGCACAGAAAGCCTACGAGATGCTTGCTCAAATGAGTGCATGACCGGTCCGACCGTTATCCGGGCCGGCAGATGGACCCGCCTGCGCCGCGCTGCGACGCCGTCATTCTTCAGTTTCCCTGACGAATGACGGCGCGCGCGCGGCGCAAGCGCAGCACGGACACGTGCCACGGCAACGTGAAGCGGTAAGAACGACACACCAACATCGACGTCGAAGCCAAAGGGATTACCCTGTCAGGAATTTCCTAACTGGCATTCGAAGCAACGAAGACGCAACGTATCAAGCATGACGAATTGACTGTGCGTCGTTTGTCATGCCTTTCGCAGTCCGGGGAAAGCGAAAGTAGTGATGCGCCCACACACACGGCTACGGATCAGGCGAGAAGGGGAGAAGCGAGATGGATGAAAACAAAGAGCGATCGCTGGTGGCAAAGGTGATGGACGGACTCGTCTCCGGGATCGTCGAGCAGAAATACGGCGCGATATTGCCGCCGCAAGACATTCTCTCGAAAGAGTTCGACGTCAGCCGCACCGTCATGCGAGAGGCGCTCTCGATGCTGCTGGCGCGGCATATGCTGGATGTGCGGCCCAAGACGGGCACGCGCATCCGTCCGATGAGCGACTGGCGCCTGATCGACGAGGACGTGGTCAGCTGGCGCTTTCGCGCCAAGCCGGATCAAACCTTTCTGCGCGATGTAATCGAATTCCGGATGTTGATCGAGCCTCGCGCGGCGGCCCTGGCGGCGGCGCGCGCGACGCCCGACGAGATCGCGGGCATCCGCGACGCCTTCGACGCGCTGTCACGCCTGCAGGTCGGCGAGCCGGAATATCAGGCGGCCGACGAGGTGCTGCACACGCGTATCGTGGCCGCCAGCGGCAACCAGTTCTTCCGCCAGATGACGGCCATCGTGCGCGGCGCGCTCGTGACGGTGAACCCGATTGTCGACGGCATCGAGTCCGTGCGCGAAGCGACGCTGGCCGCGCAGCGCAGCGTGGTCGAGGCGATCGAGTCGAAAGACCCGGGCGCCGCCGAGGCCGCGACGCGCGCGCTGGTAGACCTGGCGGCCGAGGAAGTGGGCCGCGCGTTCTCGCTGGAGCGCGTCAACAGCCAGCCCGCGCCTGCCACGCCGAATGTGAATGCGTCGGCTGGCGCGGCGTGAAGGCGTGAAAGCGTGATGGCCTGAGAGCCTGAGCAGCGCGGTTGCGTCATGCTGATTAAGCAGAAAGCCGGGACATGTCCCGGCTTTTTGTCGTCTGCACTGTTCGTGAAATCGTCATGTCATGCAATCAGGCACAATGCATCGCACGACAAACATTGCACAAGGAGGGAGTTTTGCCGGAGATCAATATCGACAGCGGCGCGAGCGAAGTGCGCTGGGGCATCGTCGGCGCGGGGCGCATCGCGCAGCGCTTCGCCGACAGTCTCGCGCACGTGCCGGGCGCACGCCTCGCGGGCGTCTGGTCGCGCCGCGAGGAGCCGGCGCACGCGCTTGCCAGCCGTTTTGGCGCGCAGGCCTGCGCCAGCTTCGACGCGCTGCTCGACAACATCGACGCGCTCTACATCGCGACGCTGCAGGACAGCCATCCGCACTACGCGTTGCGCGCTTTCGCAGCCGGCAAGCCGGTGCTGTGCGAGAAGCCCGCCGCCGTGAATGCACGTGTGCTGCAGCAGATGATCGACGCGGCGCGCGCGGCGAAAGTGCTGTTCATGGAAGCGATGAAGCCGCCGTTCTATCCGCTCTACCAGCGCCTGCGTGCGCACTTGCAGGCCGACGGCATCGGCGAGATCGGACTGGTGCGCGCGGGTTGCTCGATCGCGAACGTGCCGTTGGATCATCCGTCGTTCTCGCTGGAGGCAGGCGGTGGTGCGCTGCTCGATATCGGCGTCTATGAGGCGTTTCTCGCTGTCGACTGGCTCGGCGAGGCGCTCGATGTGCAGACCATCGGCCGGCTGGGGGACACGGGTGTCGATGTTTTCGCGAGCCTGAACGTACGCCACGAGCGTGGTATCGCGCAGCTGTTCTGCGGCCTGGATCTGCAAGGTCGCGGCGATGCGCTGATCGCCGGCACGCGCGGCACCGTGACGATCCACGAGAACTGGTGGAATCCGGTGCGCGCGACCATCGCCTATACGGATGGCCGCAAGGTCGAACTGGACGAACCCTTCAGCGGCGGCGGTCTCAATTACGAAACCGCCCATTTCTGCGAGCTGCTGCGTGTGGGCAAAATCGAAAGCCCAATCATGTCGCACGCGACGTCGATGCGCATGATTGCCATCATCGACGCCGCGCGACGCGACCTGAACCTGCGCTTTCCTTTCGAAACCGACTAGGTCTGGCGGCGTGCGCGTTCAATGGCGCCCGGGCAGCGCGAGACGCCGCTCGAAGCGTCGCTGCACGAATTCGAGCACGCTGCACAGCACCCAGTAGACGAAGGCCGCCGCGAGGTAAAGCGGCAGCGGCTGATAGGTCGCCGCGATCACTTCCTGGGCGCTGCGCAGGAGTTCGGTCACCGTGATGACCGAGACCAGCGACGTGTCCTTGATGAGGCTGATGAGACTGTTCGACAGGCTCGGCACCGCGATGCGCAGCGCCTGCGGCCCGATCACATACCGCAGCGTCTGCGTGCGCGACAAGCCGAGGCTGTAGGCAGCCAGCCACTGGCCGCTGTTGATGCCGAGAATCGCGCCGCGCATGCTTTCCGACAAATAAGCGGCGACGTTCGCCGACAGCGCGATCACGCCCGCGGGCGTCGGTTCGAGCGAGATGCCGAGGCTCGGCAGGCCGTAGTAGATCACGAAGATCTGCACGAGCAGCGGCGTGCCGCGCATGACGCTCACGTAGCATCGCCCGAGCGCGACCAGCGTGCGGTTCGTGCTGATGCCCATCAACGCCAGCACGATGGCCGCGATGAGGCCGAAGAACATCGAATAGAGCGCGAACTTGATCGTCAGTACCGCGCCTTGCGCCAGCGCGGGCGCCGATTGGACGAGCAGGGAAGTCGTGGACATGAACGGGAATGCGTTGAGGGATTCGGTGCAACTCAGGGGCGACTGGCCAGGCATTCGAGCGCAACCAGGCTTGGCGGCGCGCACGAAGCGCTCATCTTAAACCGTCGCGGCAAAAGGCAAGGGCGGCACCGTCGCCGATGCCGCCCTTACGAAGCTTCTGGAAACGCGGCTCGCGCGGCTTACTTCGCCGGCTTCGTCACGTCGATGCCGAACCACTTGTCCGAGATCTTCGTGAAGGTGCCGTCGGCTTCGAGCTGGGTCATGGCGTCGTCGATCGCCTTGGCGAACTTCGGGTTGCCCTTCTTGAACGGAATGCCCGACGGATTGCCCGGACCGACATTCGCGCCGGTGCGCAGCGGCAACTGCGAGTTCTTCAGCAGGTAGGCGAGCATCAGGCGGTCGTTCAGCGCGGCGTCCAGACGGCCGGCGGCGAGGTCGCGCAGATACTCGGGCGCGCCCGGATACGTCTTCACGTCAATGCCCGGCACCGACTTCGCCATGTCCATGTAGTTCGTGCCGAGACCGACGCCGACCTTCTTGCCCTTCAGTTCATCGAGCGACTTGAACTCGCGCTTGTCGTCGTTGCGCTGGATCAGCTGCGCGTTGGAATACGTGTAGGCCGGCGAGAAATCGAGCGTCTGCTTGCGCGCATCGGTGATGCCGACCTGGTTCACGATCACGTCGAACTTGCCCGCCTGCAGCCCGGCGATGATGCCGCTCCATTCGGTCGTGACGAATTCCGGCTTGACGCCAAGTTTGGCGGCGACCGCCTTCGCGATATCGACGTCGAAGCCGACCAGTTCGCCGTTGGTCGCTTTCGAGTTGAACGGCGGGAAGGTGCCTTCCAGGCCGATGCGCAGCGTGCCGCGCTGCTTGACCTGATCGAGCAGGTCGTCCGCGTGCGCGGCGCTGGTGACGGCGGTGAACGCCGCACCGATCAGGCTGGCGGCAACGAGTTTCTTGAGCGTGGACAGTTTCATTGTGTTGTTCTCCTCTGGTGGCCGGGGCGAGGGCGTCGAGCCCCTCCCTTCATGCAACGACAAGTGCGGCGATCATAGTGAAAATGCAATCGCCGTGTCAGATCGTTTGTTCATTTCTATATTCCTCAGGCGAGGGCTTCGACGCATTCCTTGACGAGCGCCGGGCCGCGATAGATGAGCCCGGTATAGACCTGCACGAGCGACGCGCCGGCCGCGAGTTTCGCGCGCGCATCGGCGCCCGAGAAAATCCCGCCGACGCCGATGATCGGCACGTCCGTGCCGACTTCCGCGCGCAGCTTGCGGATCACTTCGTTGGACGCATCGAACACCGGCCGCCCGGACAGGCCGCCGGCTTCTTCGCCATTGGGCATGCCGGTGACGGCGGTGCGCGACAGCGTGGTGTTGGTGGCGATCACGCCGTCGATCTTGTGAGCCAGCAACGTGCCCGCGATCGACTGGATCTGCTCGTCGTCGAGATCGGGCGCGATCTTCAGCGCGAGCGGCACGAGCTTGCCGTGCATGTCGGACAGGCGCTGCTGCTTGTCCTTGAGCGCGCCGAGCAGGGCATCGAGTTCGCCCGCGGCTTGCAGCTGGCGCAGGTTCTTCGTGTTCGGCGAGGAAATGTTGATGGTCACGTAGCTCGCGAACGGATACACGCGTTCGAGGCAATAGAGATAGTCGTCGGCGGCGCGCTCGATGGGCGTATCGGCGTTCTTGCCGATGTTGAGGCCCAGCACGCCGCGATAGCGCGCGGCCTGCACGTTGGCGACGAACTGGTCGACGCCGCCGTTGTTGAAGCCCATCCGGTTGATGAGCGCGCCGGCTTCCGGCAGGCGGAAGATGCGTGGACGCGGATTGCCGGGCTGCGCGCGCGGCGTCACGGTGCCCACTTCGATAAAGCCGAAGCCCAGCGCGGCGAGGCCGTCGATGCAGGCGCCGTCCTTGTCGAGGCCGGCCGCGAGGCCGACCGGATTGCGGAACGTGATGCCCATGACGGTGCGGGGCGAATCGGCGCCACGGGTGGCGAGTACGCTGGCGAGGCCGGTGCGGCCGGCCGCGCCCAGCATGCGCAGCGTCAGGTGATGTGCGTCTTCCGCGTCCATCTTGAAAAGATGCGAACGCGCGAGCGGATAAAGGGAACTGAACACGAAAGGAACGCCGGCGAGGGCGAATTATTGTTTGAGGCCGCTATTTTAGCGGCTTATTCCGGCGTTCATTTCAGCCGCCTGTTTCTGCGGCGTGGCTCAGCGACTTTTTCTTCAATGGTTTGTCTCAGCGACTTCGCCACGCCTGTCTGGACCGGTTGCCGCCATGGCTACCGCGGCTGTCCCGGAACGTGGATGCGTCCGGGCATCGGCAAGGTGCCGGCAGACTGCGTGTTGAGCGGGTCAAGCAGGCTCCAGGCGCCGTCGATCAAGCCTTCGAGCGGACGGAAATTGGCCTTGTAGGCCATCTTCTCGCTTTCGCGGATCCAGTAGCCGAGATAGACGTGCGGCAGGTCGAGGCTGCGCGCCTGCTCGATCTGCCACAGGATGTTGAAGGTGCCGTAGCTGGTCTTCGGCTGGTCCGGCTCGAAGAACGTGTACACGGAGGAGAGCCCGTCGCCCAGGATGTCGATCATGCTGATCATGCGCAGCTCGCCGGGTTCGTCGGGGTGACCCGGATGCGCGGGCTCGCGAAATTCAACGAGGCGTGAGTTGATCCGGCTTTGCAGCAGGAACTGCTCGTACTGGTCGCGGCTGTCGCGGTCCATGCCGCCGCCCGCATGCCGCGCCGATTGATAGCGCATGTAGAGCGCGTAATGTTCCTCGTCGTAATGCAGCGGCGCGACGCTCGCGATCAGGTTGCCGTGCAGCTTCCACACGCGTTTTTGCGCGCGGTTCGGCACGAAGCGCGCGACCGGCACGCGCACCGGCACGCAGGCGCGGCAGCCATCGCAATAGGGGCGATAGGTGAACACGCCGGAGCGCCGGAAGCCGGCCTTGACGAGTTCGGTGTAGACATCCGAGTTGATGAGATGGCTGGGCGTGGCGACTTGCGAACGTGCGACGCGCCCGTCCAGGTAACTGCACGGGTAAGGCGCTGTTGCATAAAATTGCAGCGCGGAAAGCGGTGACAGCGGCAGCTCGTTCGGATGTGTCACGTTAGCGGCTCTCGCAGGCGTCGTCTCGTCTTTGGTCAGCCGTTGCGCGCAGCGAGTGCGCGAGCGGTGACGGCGTTTCGGGATTGCGTTTCGATGAATTCTCAACGAGAAACCCGGCGCATGACCGGATCATCACACTGGAGGCATTCAGCGTGCCAGCACGTCGAGCAAGACGGATTTGTCGAAGCGCCAGCCGATGGCCGGTTCCGCCGCCGCGCGCCTCAGATGCGTGACGAACGCACGGCGGGCAATCTCACGGCCCCCCAGCGACGCCAGATGAGACGTGTTCTGCTGGCAGTCTATCATCACAATCTGGTGGCGGCGCAAGTGTCCGACGAGTGCCGCAAGCGCGATTTTCGATGCATCGGTACGGTGCGCAAACATCGATTCGCCGAAGAACATGCGCCCGAACGACACCCCGTAAAGCCCGCCCACGCGCACGCCGTCATGCCAGGTTTCGATGCTGTGCGCATTGCCCGCGCGGTGCAATGTCGTGTAGGCGTCCACGATATCGGCGGTGATCCAGGTGCCGCGCTGGCCGTCGCGAGGGGTGTCGGCGCAGGCGCGCATCACCGCGGCGAAATCGTGGTCCACGCGCACTTCCCAGAGCGGATCGCGCAGCACGCGCTTGAGCGTCTTGCGCAGCGAGTCCGACACCTTGAACTCCGCGGGATACAGCACCATGCGCGGATCGGGACTCCACCACAGCACCGGCTGGCCATCCGAATACCACGGGAAGATGCCGCGTCCATAGGCGTCGACGAGCCGCGACGGCAGCAGGTCCGCGCTCGCGGCAAGCAGCCCCGGCGCGCCGCTCGACGCGCCGAGCGCACGTTCGACCGGCGGAAAGGGATCGTCGTCAACGAGCCAGGGAACCATGTTCTCGAAAGGAAGCGGCGGGAGGAAGCGAGGTTGCTACGACGACGAAACGGGAATCAGCCGTCGCGCAGCGTGCGGAAGATGTCGCCGGTATGCAGCGTGAAATTGCCCGCGGCGCGGTCAGCGAAGAAGAAACGCAGCGTCTGGCCGACGGTCGGAAAGGCGATCTCGTCCCAGGGAATCTCGCTCTCCGCGAACAGTTTCACTTCCAGGCTTTCCTCGCCGGGGTCCAGGTCCAGGTCGAGCAGGCGCGCGAGATAGAACAGATGCACCTGATGTACGTGCGGCACGTTGAGCAGCGAGAACAGGCTCTGGATCTCGACGCGCGCACCCGCTTCCTCCAGCGTTTCGCGCGACGCGCCTTCACTCGTCGTCTCTTCCATCTCCATGAAGCCGGCCGGCAGCGTCCAGTAGCCGTAACGCGGTTCGATCGCACGGCGGCACAGCAGCACCTTGTCGTCCCACACCGGCACCGTGCCCACGACGTTGCGCGGATTCTGATAGTGAATCGTGCCGCAGTGCTCGCAGACGTAACGCTCGCGGTTGTCGCCGGGCGGAATGGCGAGGCCGACTTCGTGGCCGCAGACGGAGCAGAATTTCATGGAAATGGCGGTGGAAAGTGTGGTGCGAGTGTATCACCGCACCGGGGCGTTCAAGGCGTCGGTCGCGGCGGCTTGCGCATGCGGTATCGGCCCGGCAGGCATGGGACAGAAGCGCTCACGGCTGCCCGGTGGTCAGGCTTGTCGTTACAATAGTTGACCAGAATCAGTGTCCCCGATCAGGTTTCCATTCATTCATGCGGGCGCAGGCCGCCCGACCATCACGCGGGCGTCGCGCGCCCGGAGCGATCTCCATGTCATCCCTGCCTGCCGCTTCGTCCCGACCTCCAATGCTCGCCACCGCCGACGCACTCGGCCGATTGCTCGACGCAGCGCGCCAGGTGGACGGCCATGAACGCATCGATACGCTCGACGCGGCCCATCGCGTGCTCGCGGCCGATGTGATCTCGCCGCTCGACGTCCCGCCGATGCACACCAGTTCGATGGACGGCTACGCGGTCCGCGCCGCGGATCTCGCCCAGGCGGCCGATGGCGCGCCCGTGACGCTCGACGTGTCGCAGCGCATTCCGGCGGGCCAGGCCGCCGAGCCGCTCGCGGTGGGCACGGCGGCGCGCATCTTCACCGGCGCGACGGTGCCGCCTGGCGCGGACGCCATCGTGATGCAGGAGATGGTGCAGGCGACATCAACCGGGGCCACCTTCACGCAGGCGCCGACGGCCGGTGAATGGATCACGCGGCAGGGCGCCGATATCGAGCGCGGTTCGGTCATCCTGCGGGCAGGCACGCGCCTGACGCCGCAGGCGCTCGGTCTGGCCGCGTCGGTGGGCTGCGCGCAACTGGACGTGGTGCGGCCGGTGCGCGTCGCGATCTTCTTCACCGGCGACGAACTGCGCATGCCCGGCGAGCCGCTCGAACCCGGCGCGATCTACAACTCGAATCGCTTCACGCTGCGCGCGCTGCTCGGCCGGCTGGGCTGCGAGGTGACCGATTTCGGCATCGTCGCGGACCGGCTCGATGCGACGCGCGAGACGCTGCGGCATGCGGCCGCCGCTCACGATCTCATCCTGACGTGCGGCGGCGTGTCGGTCGGCGAGGAGGATCATGTGAAGCCCGCGGTCGAGGCCGAAGGACATATCTCGATGTGGCAGATCGCCATGAAGCCGGGCAAGCCGCTCGCCTTCGGTGCGGTGCGGCGCGAAGGCGCGGCGGCAGCGCGCGGCGGCGAAGCGTTCTTCATCGGTTTGCCGGGCAATCCGGTGTCGAGTTTCTGCACCTTCCTGCTGTTCGTGCGTCCGTTTCTGCTGCGGCTCGCGGGCGTGACCGAAGTCGCGCCGCGCGTCTATTCGATGCGCGCCGACTTCAGCCAGAAGAAGGGCGACCGCCGCAACGAATTTCTGCGCGCGCGCGTGAACGAGGCCGGCGGGCTCGATCTGTTTCCCAATCAGAGCTCGGCTGTGCTGACCTCGACGGTCTGGGGCGACGGCCTCATCGACAACCCGCCGGACCACGCCATCCGCGCCGGCGAGAGCGTACGCTTCATCCCGTTTTCAGAACTCATGCGGTAAGGATCAGGCTGGACATGAAAGTCGAACTGAGATTTTTTGCGAGTGTGCGCGAGGCGCTGGGCGTCGCGAACGAGACCGTGACGGTGCCGGAGTCGGTGGTCAATGTCGGCGACGTGCGCACCTGGCTGCGCCTGCGCGGCGGCGCGTGGGCGGACACGCTGGCCGAGGGCCGCGCCTTGCGCATGGCATGCAATCACGTGATGACCGATCCGTCGCAGCGCATTACCGAAGGCTGCGAGGTCGCGTTCTTTCCTCCGGTCACGGGCGGCTGACATGACGACAACCGCGCCGACAACCGCGCGAATCCGCGTGCAGGAAGCCGATTTCGACATCAGCGCCGAAGTCGCCGCCCTGCGTGCCGACAATCCCAAGGTGGGCGCGGTCGCCTGCTTCGTCGGCACGGTGCGCGACCTGAACGAAGGCAGTGCGGTCGAAACCATGGAGCTCGAACACTATCCCGGCATGACGGAGAAAGCGCTGGAAGCCATCGCAGCTCAGGCGCGTGAGCGCTGGCGGGGTTCGGACGTGCTGATCGTGCATCGCGTGGGGAAGCTGAAGCCGCTCGATCAGATCGTGTTGGTCGCGACCACCGCGATGCATCGGGCGGACGCGTTCGAATCGTGCGCGTTCGTGATGGATTATCTGAAGACCCAGGCGCCGTTCTGGAAGAAAGAAAAGACCGAGGCGGGCGAGCGCTGGGTCGATGCGCGCGAGTCCGACGACCGCGCGCTCACCCGTTGGCAGACTTGAGCGGAGCGCGGCGTCAGGACGGGTCCACGGGCTTGCCGCCGAAGCGGGCCGGAAACGCCTCGGCGCCGGGGCGCTCGGGGAAGCGCGGTTCGGGCTGGTCGCCGCTGCGTCGCCGCTTGAGTGCCGCGAGCAGATCCTGCTGCTCGGCCGGAACCTGATAGTCCCAGCCGAACTTGCTCAACTGCAGACTCTGCGCAATGCGCAGCGCCGGTTCCATGAACTGCACGGCGGCGCCGGGTTCGTAGCGCGCCTCGACCGTATTCAGAAATAGCGACAGCCAGCGCGCAAAGTGACGCGGCTCGATCCCGTCGAGCGGCCGGTGCGCCTCCTGCACATTCCCGCGATAGTCCTTCGTGCCCAGCACGAGGCTCGACCAGAAACTCGTCATCTTGTCGAGATGCTCGTCCCAGCGGCCTTCGAGCGCGTGCGAGAAGATCGGGCCGAGCAGCGGATCGTCGTCGACGCGGCGATAAAACGCCTCCACGAGCGCGCGCACGTTGTCTGCGCTGGGCTCGCGTTCACGCGGGGCGGCCTGGGCGGGAGTCGGGGAGTCGGTCATGGGTGGTGTGGGCAGCGGTTCCATCGTGCGACGGTGCGGTCATTGGATCGCAAAATAGAATTTTCTGACGAACTATTTCAAGATGAAGCAGAATGGCACTTTCGTTCTCAGACGGCTTCGTGCGGCCCGAAGTGTCCGAATTGCATGCCGGATCGTCGGTTTGGCGTGCTTTTACGGTCACTCTCGTCAGGCTCGCCACGTGTGTCTGGGCGCCGCGCGCCGATGTTAAGCCCCGAAACCATGCGGCAAGGCATCGTCCCTTGTCCTCGTGCGGACTTCCGGCCAGGCGCGGCCCTGAATAACCGATGCGCCCCAGGCGCCACCCTTCGCGACCATGCGACTGACCGATTACACCGATTATGCATTGCGAGTCCTGCTGTATCTGTCCGTTCGTCCCGCAGGTCTCTCGACGATCCAGGAAATCTCCGACGCCTACGGTGTCTCGAAAAACCACCTGATGAAGATCGTCCAGCAACTGGGCGAACTCGGCTGGGTGGAAACGGTACGGGGCCGCAACGGCGGGCTGCGGCTGGCCGAGCATTCGGGCGCGCTGACGGTGGGCGAGATCGTGCGCAAGACCGAAAGTGACTTCGCGATCGTCGGCTGCTTCGGCGCAGCGGATGAAGGCCAGAAGGGCTGCGTGATCGAGTCGCAATGCCGTCTGCGGGGCGTGCTCGCCGCCGCGCGCGATGCCTTCCTCGCCGAACTGGACAAACACACGATCGGCGAACTCGCCAGCCCGGCCAACGAACTCGCGCGGCTGCTGAACATTCCGAATCTGGCGCCGTTGCCGGCGGGGCAGTTCATCCCGATCCGCGATTCTTCGCTGAACGAAACCTGAACGCCGCGGTCTTCTCTCATTGCGACCCGGGCCTGCCGTCGATCGTAAAAAAACAAAAAAACGCCGCCAGCGAGCGATTTCGTGCTTGAAACCGGCCCGAAGCGCCTCATTTTGGAAGTATTCAGAATCGGAGCTTCAACCCAATGAGAATCGACAAACTCACCACCAAATTCCAGGAAGCGCTCTCGGACGCGCAAAGCCTGGCGGTCGGGCACGACAACCAGTACATCGAGCCGGTCCACCTGCTGTCGGCCTTGCTCGCGCAGCAGGACGGTTCCGCGCGTTCGCTGCTGTCGCACGCGGGCGTGCAGGTGCAGGCGCTGCAAACCGCGCTCAATGACGCCATCAGCCGTCTTCCGCAGGTGCAGGGCACCGACGGCAACGTACAAGTCAGCCGCGACCTGGCCGGCCTGCTCAACACCGCCGACAAGGAAGCGCAGAAACTCAACGACACGTATATCGCGAGCGAGATGTTCCTGATCGCCGTCGCGGACGACCGTGGCGAAGCGGGCCGCATCGCGAAACAGCACGGCCTGACGCGCCGGGCGCTGGAGGCCGCGATCAACGCGGTGCGCGGCGGCGCGCAGGTCGACAGCCAGGACGCCGAGAGCCAGCGCGAGGCGCTCAAGAAGTACACGGTCGACCTCACCGAACGGGCGCGTGCAGGCAAGCTGGATCCGGTCATCGGCCGCGACGACGAAATCCGCCGCTCCATCCAGATCCTCCAGCGCCG
This sequence comes from Caballeronia sp. LZ035, assembly GCF_031451175.1. NCBI lineage: Bacteria > Pseudomonadati > Pseudomonadota > Betaproteobacteria > Burkholderiales > Burkholderiaceae > Caballeronia > Caballeronia sp. LZ035. Next base: position 2,174,361 of record NZ_JARUXS010000001.1, on the reverse strand, counting down.
CACCAAGAACAATCCGGTGCTGATCGGCGAGCCGGGTGTCGGCAAGACGGCCATCGTGGAAGGGCTGGCGCAGCGCATCGTCAACGGCGAAGTGCCGGAGACGCTCAAGGGCAAGCGCGTGCTGTCGCTCGACATGGCGGCGCTGCTCGCCGGCGCGAAGTATCGCGGCGAGTTCGAGGAGCGCCTCAAGTCCGTGCTCAACGACATCGCGAAGGACGAAGGGCAGACCATCGTCTTCATCGACGAAATCCACACCATGGTCGGCGCCGGCAAGGCCGAAGGCGCGATGGACGCGGGCAACATGCTGAAGCCGGCCTTGTCGCGCGGCGAGCTGCATTGCATCGGCGCCACCACGCTGGACGAATACCGCAAGTACATCGAGAAGGACGCGGCGCTGGAGCGTCGTTTCCAGAAGGTGCTCGTCGACGAACCGTCGGTCGAGGCGACCATCGCCATCCTGCGTGGCTTGCAAGAGAAGTACGAACTGCATCACGGCGTGGAAATCACCGACCCGGCCATCGTCGCGGCGGCGGAACTGTCGCACCGCTATATCACGGACCGCTTCCTGCCAGACAAGGCCATCGACCTGATCGACGAGGCCGCGTCCCGCATCAAGATGGAAATTGATTCGAAGCCCGAAGAGATGGACAAGCTCGACCGCCGTCTCATCCAGCTGAAGATCGAGCGCGAAGCGGTAAAGAAGGAGAAGGACGAAGCCTCGCAGAAGCGTCTGCAACTGATCGAGGAAGAGATCGAGCGGCTCAACCGCGAGTATTCCGATCTCGAGGAAATCTGGACGGCGGAAAAGGCCGCGGTGCAGGGCAGCGCGCAACTGAAGGAAGAGATCGAGAAGGTGCGTGCCGACATCACCCGTCTGCAGCGCGAAGGCAAGCTGGAGAAGGTCGCCGAGTTGCAGTACGGCAAGCTGCCGGAACTCGAGGCACGGCTCAAGCAGGTGACGCAGGCCGAGTCGCAGGAGCAGAACAATCCGACCCGTCCGCGTCTGTTGCGCACGCAGGTGGGCGCGGAGGAAATCGCGGAAGTCGTGTCGCGTTCCACCGGCATTCCGGTCGCGCGCATGATGCAGGGCGAGCGCGAGAAGCTGTTGCAGATCGAGGCCAAGCTGCATGAACGCGTGATCGGCCAGGACGAGGCCATCGGCGCGGTGGCGGACGCCATTCGCCGGTCGCGCGCGGGGCTCTCGGATCCGAACCGGCCGTATGGGTCGTTCCTGTTCCTCGGGCCGACGGGCGTCGGCAAGACCGAACTGTGCAAGGCGCTCGCGGCGTTCCTGTTCGATTCGGAGGACCATCTGATCCGCATCGACATGAGCGAGTTCATGGAGAAGCACAGCGTCGCGCGGCTGATTGGCGCGCCGCCTGGATACGTCGGCTACGAGGAAGGCGGTTATCTGACCGAAGCCGTGCGTCGCAAGCCGTACAGCGTGATCCTGCTCGATGAAATCGAGAAGGCGCATCCGGATGTCTTCAACGTGCTGCTCCAGGTGCTCGACGACGGCCGCATGACCGATGGCCAGGGCCGCACCGTCGACTTCAAGAACACGGTGATCGTGATGACCTCGAACCTCGGTTCACAGGTTATCCAGGGCATGGTCGGCGAGCCGCAGGAAAGGGTGAAGGACGCTGTCTGGGAAGAAGTGAAGCTGCACTTCCGGCCGGAATTCCTGAACCGGATCGATGATGTCGTCGTGTTCCATGCGCTTGATCGCAGCAACATCGAATCGATCGCGAAGATTCAGTTGCAGCGCTTGCAGGAGCGTCTCGCGAAGCTGGACATGCAGCTGGAAGTGTCCGATGTGGCGCTCGAGCAGATCGGCAAGGTGGGCTACGACCCGCTGTTCGGCGCGCGGCCGTTGAAGCGCGCCATCCAGCAGGAGATCGAGAATCCGGTCGCCAAGCTGATTCTCTCCGGGCGTTTCGGGCCGAAGGATGTGATTCCGGTGGACGTGCGCGAAGGCAAGTTCGTGTTCGACCGCGTGGTTCATTGACGCCATGCAGAACCGTCTTGTGGGACGGTTCCTGCAAATCGAAGAAAGGCAACGAAGCGATTCGTTGCCTTTTTTATTTGCGCTTCAAATCCGTGCGGTCGATAGCAAGCGCGCCGCTGAGCTATACGGGCGCGTCGAGTGGGAGAACGCGGCCCTGCTGGCCGAACGGCCAAGGGCTGACCGCAACGCTCGGCGGCGAGCTGACTTGTCTGCGCGTGATCCGCCATACGATCATCGCGGACATGACGCGCAGACTGTCCGCGCGCTGAAGGCGCGAAAGAGGCGCGCTATCAGCCTTGCTTCGGCTCTTCGCTCTTGCCGAACAAGCCCGCCAGTCCGCCAAGCGAGCCGAGCACGCCGGTCAGGTCGAGCTTGCCTTCCGGCGGTACTTCGCCGTTCGGCGTCGCGCGATCGACGACATGGGGCAGCACGGCCGCCAGCATGCCCGAAAGCTGGTCGCCGGAGACGCCGGCCTTCTGCGCCAGCGCGCCGACATTGTCGTGGCCGAGCACGTTGGTGAGCGTGTCGGGGCTGATCGGCTGATTCTCGCCGGTGCCGATCCATGACTGGACGATATCGCCCGCGCCGTGCTGCTGGAAGCGCTGGATCAGGCCCATGATGCCGCCCGGCTGGCTGTTGACGAATTCGAGCGCCGCCGCGATCAGCGTGGCTTGTCCCGTCTGTCCCGGCTGGCCGGGCTGACCGTTCGGTTGCGATGAATTGCCGAGGGAGGAGGCGAGGATATCGAGTAGGCTCATGGCGGTCTCACTGAAAGGGTTGAGGGAGGGATTCGACCGTGCCGACGTGGCCCGGAACGACGGGTCCGCGGCGGCGCGGGCAGCGGCCCTCATGCTGCCGGGCCGCGTGACGACGATCATCCGGGTTTCATCAACAAAGGCAGTATGCCTCCGCCAAGGTTCCCGGCACCACCTTACTGACTTGCAGCCGCGGCGCTTGCGGCCTTGTCTTTCTTGCTGCGTTTGGCTTTGGCGGGTTTTGCTTCGCTTGCCGCCATGGCCGGGCCCGAAGCCGCCGCTGCCATGGCTGCGCTGTCCTTCTTCGACTTCTTCGTGGCCTTCGTGCCCGATGCCGGCGCGGCGGCCGGCGTCTGCGCGGTCGTGGCGGCGGGCGAGGTCGCTGCAGTAGCCGCCGTCGAGGATTTCACCGTGGAGTTGGGAGCCGCGCTGCCGCCCTGGTTTGTCATCGGTTTGGCGGTCTTGCCGGACGGCGGGAGTGACGAGCCGCCGATCGTCAGGCCATTCTGCTCCAGATTGGCAACCGACTTGGTGCCGAGCCCCTTGACGCGCGTCGCGAGATCGTCGGCGTCCTTGAAGGGGCCGTTCTTCGCGCGTTCGTCGACGATCGCCTTCGATTTCACCGGCCCGAGTCCCTTCACCGATTCCAGCGCGGCCTGATCGGCGGTATTGACGTCGACCGCGGCGAAGGCCGCCCCGATGGACAGCATGAACGCAAAGCACAACATCAGCAGCTTTTTCAGCATGACGGCACTCCAGGCTTGAGAGAAACAGATGACGAATCGATAGGTCCGGGCCGTAGAAGACGATGCCGTTAAGAATAGGGCAAAAACCCCGGCGGCAAAAATCCGTCCCGAACGATGACGGTTCGCACGGCGCATCGCCCTGCCGCACTCCCGCATTTTTCTTAACGCGGCGGAACGCCCGACGGATGACGCGGCGGCTCCTGTGTCCGTGCAAACGCGCCGCGCACTTCGAAGGCGACCGTGTCGACCGCCTGTCCATGCGCATCCACGAGTTCCAGCACGTGCCGCCCGGGCCACGGCAGCCAGGGCGCGCGGGCGGCCTGGCCATACGGCTTGCCGTCGAGACGCCACGCGAGCCGCGCGCCGCTTGCGCTTCGTTCGAACCAGACGCGCTGGCGCGCAGGGGGAATGTCCGGATCGAGCGCGAAAATGGTGCCGTTGGTCGGCGCGCCGATGCGGGCCGCCTGCGCATCGAGACGGCCGCCCGTGACTTCCACGCCCTGTAGCGCGCCGGCCGAGAGTCCGATGCTGCTCATCTGCGTCCCGCGCACGAACCATTCGTCGCGCCTGGGCTCGACGTCGTTCTGATAGCTGACCGTGGTCCGCACCACGCCGGCCGGCGTCGGCGGCGCATCGCTCGCGGAACGCCGGTTCAGATAGTTGACGATCCCGTTCCATATTGGCGCCGCGCCGGTCACGCCCGACACGTCCCACATCGGCTGGCCGTCGGCATTGCCGACCCACACGCCCACGGTGTAGCGCGACGTGAAGCCCACCGTCCAGTTGTCGCGCATGTCCTTGCTCGTGCCGGTCTTCACCGCGCTGAAGCTTCGTGTCGCGAGCACGCTGTCGAAGCCGAAGGTGCGGGTGCGCGCGTTGTTGTCGAAGAGGATGTCGGTGACGATGTAGCTCGCCTCCGCGCTGAACACGCGCGTGCCGGCAGGCGCGGGCGCGTGGTCGGCGAGATCGAAGAAGGGCCGCGCGACGCCGCCGTTCGCCAGCGTGCGATACGCGTTGGCGAGCGACGCCAGCGTCACGTCCGCGCTGCCGAGCGCGAGACTGAAGCCGTAGTAGTCGCCGGCCTGCGTGAGCGGCAGACCGAGCGCGACCAGCGTCTTCGCGAAGCGATGCGGCGTCACCATCACGAGCGTGCGCACGGCCGGCACGTTCAGCGACGATCCGAGCGCCGTGCGCACGCTCACCCAGCCCTTGAAATCGTGATCGTAGTTCTGCGGGATATACAGGCCGCCGCCGGTGGCGAGATCGAGCGGGGCATCGTCGAGCAGCGTCGCGGCGGTGACGCGCTTTTCGTCGATCGCCTGCGCGTAGAGAAACGGCTTCAGCGTCGAACCGGCCTGACGCGCGGCGAGCGCCGCATCGACCTCGGGTGCGTTCGAGAGCGCGCCCGCCGAACCGACCCACGCCAGCACGTCGCCCGACTGGTTGTCGATCACGACCGCCGCCGCGTCGTGCACGTTGCGCGGATGGGCGCGCGCATTCAGTTCGGCGAGCGTGCGCTGAAGCGTGTCGCGGGTAAAGCGCTGCAGGCGCGCATCGAGCGTCGAGCGCACGCGCGTGCCCGCCGCCGGATGCGTTTCGCCCGCAATGCGCCGCGCGAGATGCGGCGCCAGGGCATCGTCGCCCTGGGCGAACGCGGGCGCGGATGCCGTGCGGCTCAGCGCCAATTGCACATAGGCCGGCAGATTGACGCACGGATCGGCGGAAGCGGTCTTGCCTGCGCCGTGCAGCGCCTGCATGTCGCGCAGGATCACGCAGGTGCGCGCCGCGACCTTCGTGTAGGACGCATTGGGCGCGCGGATCAGCGCGGCGGCGAGGGCGGCCTCGCGCTCGTCGAGTCCCGAGGGCGCCTTGCCGAACAGCGTCTGCGACAAAGCCGACAAGCCGACAAGCTCGCCCCGAAACGGCACGAGGTTGAGATAGGCCTCGAGAATCTGGTCCTTGCGCCAGCTGCGTTCGAGCCACAGCGCGCCGATGGTCTGCTCGGCCTTCTCACCGATCGAGCGCCGACCGGCCGGCTTGCCGTTGTCGTCGATGAGACCGGTGAGCTGCATCGTCACCGTCGATGCGCCACGCGTGCGCGTATTCCAGAGATTGCCCCAGGCGGCCGCCGCCGCGCCGTGCCAGTCGACGCCGGCGTGTTCGTAAAAGCGCTTGTCCTCCGATACGACGATCGCCTCGCGCAAGGCCGGCGACACATCCGCGAGCGCGACCCAGTCGCCGCGCCGCGCGCGCGTGTCGATGCGCGTGCGTTGTAGCGGCGTGCCGTCGCGGGCGAGCAGGACCCAGTCGGAACTGCGCCATGCCGCGCGTACTTCATCGAAGCGCGGCGACGCATGGGCCGCCGCGCTCAGTAGCGCGAAGACACAGAGGAGCGCGGCGCGTCTCATGTCGTCACTTCGCGCTGAGCGGCTCGACCACCATAGGCGCATTCGGCAGCGCGCCGAACGCCGACGGCGCGTAGAGCGCTTCGACGCGCGTCGGCGGCAGGCCGAAGGTGCCGGGATTGTTCAGCCGCATCGTGTATTCGACCTGGATCTTGCCTTTCGGCAGATAGTCGTAATACGCGCGATAGCCCTCGAAGCCGCGCTCGACGAACGTCGGCCACGCACCGCCGCCCGCTGTTTTTTCGCCCGAAGTCGCCGCCGCCGAATCGCGGCCGAGGCCGGAGCCGAGAATCGTCGCGCCGGCGGGGATCGGATCGTTGACGACGACCCAGGTCATGTCGCTTTGCGCGTCGATGTCGAGATGCACTCGCACGATGTCCCCGCGCGAGAGCTTGCCTTTCACGGAAGGATCCACGGGCGTCAGCGTCTTCGAGATGCGGTAGCCCGCCGCGAAGGGGGCTTTCAGCGCGACCGCCGCCAGGCTTTCGATGGTCGCCCAGGGATTGCCGGTGCCGTCCTGCGTCAGCGCGAGCGAGCCGGTGGTCCACTGCAGCAGCACGCTGCGCCGCTTGGCGAGCTTAACCGACGACGCGGCCGGCGGCGCACCATTCCACGCGATGTCCTGCGTAGCCGCGCCCAGCTTGATCGACGTGTGTCCGGTGACCGGCGTGCTCTCGAACAACTGCGAGAAGCGGCTCACGGCCAGCGTGCCCCACAGGTTCGACGTAGTGGTCTGCCATGCGCCGTTCTTCTGCAGCGCGAGCAGCCCCGCGACGATGCGCGGCATCTCCTCCTTCCAGCCCGGCGCGTCGGCGAAGAGTAGCGCCGTGTGCGCGGCATTGGTTTCGGTGCCGGTCATGAGCCACCAGAGATCGTCGTCGCGCTCGGTCGAAAAGCCGACGCGGGTGCCCTGATACGTGAGACGCGCGCGAATGATCTGTTCGGCTTGCGCGCGCTTCGCTTCACGTTCGGGGATGCCGTCGACGCGCGACAAAATCGCGTAGTAATCGAGCACGGCGGAGGTCGGCCATTGATCCGGCGCAATCGTGATGGAACCGAGCATGCGCGGCTGCGCGAGTCCGTAGCGCGACAGCGCTTCGATGGCCGCGAGTTTCTCGAAGTCGAGATCGTTGCGCGGCGCCCAGAACTTGCGCGTGATCTTGCCTTCGACGAAATTCGCCAGGCCCGCCGCCATCTGTCCGCGCAGGTCGGCGGGCAGCGCGAAGCGGCTGTCCAGCCGCGCCGCTTCGTCCGACACGGCCAGCAGGTACGCGGTGAGCGCGGGACTGCCGGTCGGACGTTCGTCGTCGGCGGGAGGAAAGTAGTTCGCGAGGCCGTCGCGATCCAGGTAGGTCGGCATCTTCGCGAGCACCGCCTGCCATTGCGTCGCGTCCAGCAGACCGAGCGCGCGCGAGGTCTGCTGCTCCAGGCAGTTGTACGGATAGCGCTCGAACCAGCGGCGCACGCCCGGCAGGCCGTCGGCGAGCTTCGGCTGCAAGGACACCGCGATGCCGCCGCGCACCGCGCCGTCGCCCGAGAGGCTGGCATCGGCGGGTGGCGCGACCGGCAGCGTGAGCGAGCCGTCCACTTGCGCGAGGGTTGCCTGCTGCACGGTGACGGGAATCGCCGGAACGACGCGTTGCGTGATCTTCACGGCGTCGCTTGCCTTCGGGCCGGCCTGTTCCGCCGCGCTGACCTCCCACGCGAGACTCGCGGATGACGCGACGCCCGGCACGTCGGGCATCGTGACGTCCCACGCCACGTCCTGCGACGCGTTCGCGCCGAGTTCCACGGTGCGCGCGTCGAGCGCCAGCGTCCCGGCGTGCGGCGTGACGACGACTCGCATCGCGCGCGGCGTCGTGTTGCGCAGCGTGAACTGCGCGCGGAACGCGTCGCCGACGCGAATCAGCGGCGGCAATCCCGAGATCAGTTGCAGGTCCTGCGTGCTCTGGATCGACGCACTGCCGGTGCCGAAGCGCCCCGCGCCGACCGCCGCGACCGCGACGATGCGAAAGCGCGTCAGCGCATCGTTCAGCGGCACATCGACTTTGGCTTCGCCTTGCGCATCGAGCGTGACGCGCGGATTCCACAGCAACAGCGTGTCGAACAGCTCGCGCGTGGCGGCATGACCGCCGCCGCCGCCCGCCGGCACCGCCTTGCGTCCGAAGTGACGCCGCCCGATGATCTCCATCTGCGCCGTTGCCGTTTCGACGCCGTATGCGCGTTGCTGGAGCATCGCGTCGAGCACGTCCCAGCTTTGATTGGGCATCAGTTCCAGCAGCGCCTCGTCGACCGCCGCGACGGCGATCTGCGTGCCGGCGGGCGCGGGCTTGCCGTCGGGCAGCGTCACCTTGACCTGCACGTGCGCCTTGCCGCGCACCGTGTAGGACTTCGCGTCCGGTGTCACGCTGACCGCGAGCCGGTGTGACGCCGTGCCGACCTTGATCGACGCGAGCCCATAGCGGAACGCGGGCTTCGACAGATCGACGAGCGGCGTCGGCGCCTGATACTGGCGGCCTTCGTACCAGAAGGCGCGGGCCCAGTCGAGCGGCGCTTTCCATCCCCAAGTGAAGAAGGAGTACCACGGCACGTCGCGGATGCGTCCGCGAATCGCGAGCACCGATACGTAAACGTTCGGCCCCCACGAATCCTCGACCTTCAGTTCGACGGTGGGATCGCGGCCATTGAGTTCGACCACCCGCGTCTCGACGATGCCCTCGCGCTCCACCGCGACGAGCGCCGTGGCCGAGCGGAACGGCATGCGCACCTGGAAGCGCGCTGTTTCACCGGGCTCGTAGGTGGTTTTCTCGGGCAGGACGTCGATGCGGTCCGTGTTCTCGCCGCCGAACCACAGCTCGTCCTCGCGCGTGACCCACACGGAGGTGCTGGCGTTGGCCGCGCGGCCGTCGCTGTCTTTGGCGATCGCGATCAGATCGACATTGCCGGCCTCCTTGATCGCGACGTCGCACGAGACGATGCCGTGATCGTCGCTCTTGCCGCTGCACAGCGCGCCGAGGTCCTTGGTTTCGGTGTGGTTGTCGTACGCATAGAAGCCGCCGACCATGCGCTTGCGCGAGCTCGACATGATGCGCGCCACCGCCTTGATTTCCACGGCGACGCCCGCGCGCGGCTTGCCTTGCAGATCGAGCGCCAGCGCCTGCACTGGCAGCTTGCCGCCCACCGATACCCAATGGCCCGCCTTCACGCCGACCGCCACCGCGGCGGGCCACAGCGTCGTGCCGCCGCTGATGGTCTGGATCTCGCCGTTCGGATCGGCGAAGCTCGCTTCGAGCGCGAGGCGCTTCGGCGCTTCCACCGCGGGCAGCGGTTTGATCGTGAGCTTGCCGGCGCCGTCGCGATCGAGCGTCACGCGCAGCTTGTCGGCGATGAGTTTTGTCGTGGCGTCGGCTTGCTGCTCGCTGTCTTCGTCCTCGGCGGGCGCGCTGGCGCCGTCGCCCGACGGCTTGCGCCACGGCGCGAAGCTGTACGCGTCGTATTGCGCGGCGAACGGCGGTGCGACGTCGCGCACCAGCGCCGACACCTGCACCGGCAGGTTCGATGCCGGTCCGCCCTGCACGTATTCGAGCCGCACCGCGACCGGCGCGTCCTGCGCGGCGACGAGACCGGGCGACGCGCTGTCGCCGGCGGTGATCGAGCCTTTGAAGACCGGCAGACGGAATTCCTCCACCCGGAAGCTGCCCGATTCATACGACTGGGTGACGCCGCTGTCGTCGGCGTCATCATCGTCTTTCGCGAGGGAAGCGGCGGCGCCGTTGTCCAGCGTCACCGTGTATTCGCCAAGCTTGGCCGCGACCGGCACCGTGAAGGTGGAGTCGGCGCTGTGGTCGGCCGCCCAGGTGAGCGGCATGTGCCAGGTCTGGCCGCTGCCGGTGTGCCGGATCGTCACGCGGCCCGGATTGGCGGGCGCAAACCCGAAACCGTTCAGCGTTTCGACGCGCAACAGATGCTTCATCGACACCGTCTCGCCGGCGCGCAGCAGGGTCCGGTCGAACACGGTATGCGCGCGCACGCTGCGCGTCGTGCTCATGTCGGTCGGCACGTTGAAGCGCCACGACTCGATGCCGCGATTCCAGTCGGACAGCACGAACGCCATGTCCGGCCCGGTGACCGGATCGTTCACCCGCGCCGAAACAAAGAAACCGCTCCACGCGAGACTGTGCTCGTTGCATTCGCGCACGGCGGCCAGCGTCTTGCCGATTGTCGCGATACCTTGCGCGTCGGTTTTTGCGGTGGCGATCTCGTCGCCGTTGCAGTCGGTCACGCGCACGTCGGCGTTGGCGACGGGCTTGCCGTGATCCAGCGACGTGACCCACACGACACTGTTCTCGCGGCCCTGCTTGAAATGCACGCCGAGATTGGTGACGAGCACCGAGGTACGCACGTACATCGGCTGCGGCTTGCCGAGCAGCGACGCGCCCAGCGCCGGCGAATGCAGTTCGACGACATAGAAACCCGGCTTGGCGAGCGGAATGCCGACCACTTCGAAGGGCCGCAGCGCCTTGGGATCGGCGGCGGGCAGCGTCAGCGTCTCGACGCCCGCGCGTCCGGCGAGCATCGACAGCGAACGGACGTCGATCTGCGGATCCTTCGACACCGTGCCGTCGCTGTTCGGAATCACGACCGGGCGGATGCCGTTGCGAAGCATCTCCGGCATGCGCTCCTGGATCATCGAACGCGACATGGAGATGCCGTCGAACTGATCGACGGCGCGCATCCATTGGCGGATGTCGCCGTCGGCGTCGAGCTTGAGCTTCGTGATCTGCGCGGTGCCGGAATTCAAGCCCTGCACGTGCAGGTCCGCCTCGACGTGCCGCAGCGTGACCGGCAGCATCGCGGGCATGCCGGGCTCCGCGAAGCGCTCGATGATGCCGAACGCGCCCGACGAGAACTTGGCGAGCGGCGGCATCGGCGCGGTGGCGGTCTTGAGCGGGAACAGGTCGGCATTGGCGAGCGTTCGGCCGCTGACGTCCTTGAGATTCGCGGGGGCGTCGATGGTGAGATCGGCGTGCTCCGGCAGCGGCGCCGCGAACTCGACGGCACTCACTTCCGCATCCTTGTCACTGTCGTCGAAATGAGGCGCAGCGCTTTCCTTCGGCCCGCGCAGCACGAACTTCTGCGCGTCCGCACGCGTGATCGGCGCGCTGAAGTTCAGGCGCAGCGGACGCAGCGGCGTGCAGGGCGCCTTTGCGTTTTCGCGCTCGCACGAGAAGCTCGCGGTGAAGGGCTCGCGCACGGTGAAGTCGAAGCGTTTCTCGACCTCGTTGGCCATGCCGCTCGGACCGGTGACGCCCGCGCCGTAGACCAGCTGCATCTTGGCCGCCGAGGGCAGGGTTTGCTGGCAGGCGAGCGTCAGCACGTTGCCGGCTTCCTTTTCCAGCCGAAAATGCTTTAGGAGGGCGGCGCGGGTGGCGTCGTCGAGCAGGCGCACCGGAATGCGGTTGCCGAGCGCACTGGATTCACACCACACGTGTTCGCGCACCGAAGCCGGCGTGGCCGGGCCGTTCAGGCGCAGCACGAAAGCCTGGTTTTCTTCGATATCGCCATATCCCGGCAGAACGCGGGTGACGAACGGACCGCCAGTCTGGAAGGCGAAGTGGCGCGGACCGGACAGCGCGTTGCCCGCGACGGACTTGAGGTTATCCGCGAGATCGAGCGAGCAGCGCACGCCGGGCGGCAGGTCGTTCTCGAAGTCGAAAGCCCAGGTCCGGGCGTCGATCCAGCGGCCCGAGCCCGCCGTGGCCGCGCCGCTGCACACCAGCTTGCCGGGTGCTGCGGCTGCTGCGTTGCCGAAGGCGATCATCGGCTCGTCGAACTTCGCGACGACCTGGCGCACCTGCGCGACCTTGCCCTGCGGCGACACGCTCGCGATGCGCGCGGCATCGGCCCGATGCATCGACGCACCGAAACCGAGCGCGGCGATCAACCCGGTTGCAGCCAGAATCCACTTTTTTTGTGACGTTGTTATGCGGCTCATCCACTCGCTCCGAGATGCTCTCGACGCGAGATTCTACTGGACGCTTACGTCATTCTTTCTACCCATCGTTTGCGGGTTCGTTTTCGACGACCTGGCTGCGTCAGTCCGCATCGACGCGCGCCACGCGCCGCAGGCTGACGCGCCGCCAGTAGAGAAACAGTCCGATGCCCGCGACGCCCAGGCTCACCGAGTTGGCGATCCAGAAGCCGCGCGCGCCCTGCAACCCTTCCGGCACGCCGCCGCCGATATCGAAGCCCAGCAGATAACCGCCGCCGAGCCCGATGCCCCACAGCGCGACCGCATAGATCAGAGTGGGCACCAGCGTCACCTTGTAGGCGCGCAGGACGAACGCGGTCGTGACCTGGAGCGCGTCGCACAGGTGATAGAAGAAGATGATCAGCACGAGCGGCATGGCGGCCGCGATGACGTGCGTATCCGGCGTATAGGCGGCGATGATCAGCGGGCGCGCCGCGACGAGAATCACGCCATAGACCAGCGCCAGCACGCACGCCACGCCGATGCCGTGGCGCGAGATCGATCGCGCGTCGTCGTAGCGGCCGGCGCCGAGCGCCTGCGACACGAGCGTCGAGGACGCAATGCCGATCGACAGCGGCGTCATGTACAGCACCGCGCCGAGATTGCCCGCGATCTGATGGCCGGCGAGGGTGGTCGTGCCGAAGCGCGAGATGAACAGCGCCATGAAGGTGTACGAGGTCACCTCGATGAGATAGGAGAAACCCATCGGAATGCCCAGGCGCAGCAGCGCGAGCTGACGCCGCCAGACCGGCCAGCAGAACTGCGAAAAGATGCCGAACGGGCGGAAGAACTCGAAGCGCACCAGCACCGTCATGCCGACGATCGCCAGCGCCCAGTTGATGAGCGTGCTCGCGAGCGCACAGCCGGGACCGCCGAGCGCCGGCACACCGGCGCCGCCGAAGATGAACCAGTTATTGAGCGGAAACTTGAGCAGCAGCCCGCCGACTTGCAGGAACATCACGAGGCGCGGCTTGCCGACGGCGTTGGTGAGCGAGCTGTAGACGCGGAACGCGAGGCTCGCGGGCAGGCCGAACGACAGAATGCGCAGATAGTCGACCGTGCGGTCGTGCAGCGCGGGCGGCGTCTTCGCAAGCGACAGCAGCGGTTCGGGATGATAGAGCAACACGAAGCCGATGACCGCGAGCGCGACGGCAAGCCACAGCGCCTGACGCGTCTCCTCGCCGATCTCGCTCTCGCGGCCCGCGCCGAAGAGCTGGCCGGCGATCGGCTGCAACGCCACCAGGATGCCCGTCAGGCCGATATACACCGAGATATAGATCGAACCGCCGAGGCCGAGCGCGGCGAGATCGGTGGCGGAGAAGCGGCCGACCATCGCGGTGTCGATCACGCCGAACGCAATGATCGCAAGCTGGCCGATCAGCACCGGCCAGGCCAGCGCGGCGATCTTGCGCACGTCGCTCAGCATGCCGGTCGTGCTGGCCGGGGGCATCGGCGGCATCGCGTTATTGCTTCCGGCGCAGGCTTCTCGGACGCAGCGGCTTCGCGGGCGGCGGCGTCGGACGCTCGATGCGCACGTACAGGCGGAAGCGCTCGTCCCGGTCCGCGACGCGCCGGCCCTCCCACACCAGCTTCCACTCGAATGCCGAAAGCGACGACGGTTCGCCGTAATCCGCCCGGTCCTGGCGCAGGATCACGTCGCAATCCTCGTCAAACGCGAAGTGCATGCCGCCGAAATAGGCGAAGGTCGCAATCTGCGCGTCGCCGAGCCGCACCGGCGAAATGCAGGTGTAATCCGGCGGCAAGTGGTCCGCGATCTGCTCCGCGACATCGCGATACGTGCGGCTGTAGTTGACCACAGGCAACCACAGCGTCATGAGCAGCACCCACATCAGCGTGGTGCCTGCACTGGACAGCACGACGCTGCGCCACAGCACCTTCGGATGCCGCGCGAGACGCCAGCGGGCCAGCAGAAACCAGCAGACGGTCACCGCCACGGCGCAGGCGAATGAAAGGAGCTTGAACTCGGGATGGAAGCCGGGCACGAGACGCGCGAGATTGCGCGCCATCGACGCCGGGAAGCCGAAAATGCCGGCGGTCCACACGAGCCACACCAGCGTGCCGATGATGGTGAAGCTCAACATCGCGAACCAGTCGATGGCATTGATCGCGCCGCGCTTGAGCGTAGGCAGCGCGAAGGTGGCGAGCACTGAGAGCGGCGGCAGCAGCAGCATGAAGAGGCGATTGGTTTCATGCGCCTGCAACACGACCAGCACAAGCAATGGCCCGATGATCGACAGCGGCACGCCCACGTGCGGCGAGCGGCGCATGCCGCCCCAGCTGACGAAGGCCCACAGCGCGAGCGGCCAGGCCGGCCAGGTGAAGAGCGGCAGGTTCTTGACGGCGTAGCCGAAGATCGAGCCAGGCGTGCCGGAGAAGAAGGAGAAGCTGTTGCGCCACCACTGGCGCAGCCACCATTCGCCGTCGTCGGGATAGAAATGCAGGGCCGGGAGCACCCAGGCGGCGATCAGCAGCACCGCAACCGGCAGGCCGTAGACGATCAGCGGGCGGGCGCGCACTTGCTTGACGATAATCGTCATCGCGAGCGTGCAGAGCAGCAGCGCGAACACCAGCACCGGCGAACTCGACAGCGCCACGACGCCCAGCGCCGCGCCCCACACGAGGCCGCCGTGGATGGGCTTGTCAAGGCTGCGCACGAGGCCGTAGAGCAGCATCGCGGTGCCGGCGAACTGCGCGAGTTGCGCGGTGGTCTCGTGGCCGCGCTCGGCGAGACCGAAGCAGGCGAGCAGGATCAGAAGGGCGCCGTCGGCGAGCGTGCGGCCGTAATCGCGCGGCTCGGGTTCGCCGCCGAATGCGTATTTGAACGGCTGGGCTTCGTCGCGGCGGCCGAGCAGATAGGCCGAATACCACACGAAGGCGCAGGCGAGACAGAAAAGCAGGCCGGTGACCACGCGCGAGGCGTTGCTTGCATCGACCCACGGGCTCAGCAGACGGATGGCGGATGCGCCGAGCCAGTACATCAGCGGGCCATCGGCGGTGGGCGCCTTGCCGACGAGATTCGGCAGCAGCCAGTCGCGGGCGTCGCCGTTGGCCATCGTCCACATCACGCCGAAGCCTGCCGCGTCCTCGTTCTTCCACGGATCGCGCCCGAACAGGCCGAACGACGCATAGACGATGCAGATGGCAAGCAACAGCCAGCGCGGCAGGGCGCTGGTGGCGGAGGCAGTCAGACGAACGACGGATCGCATGCGATAGGCTGTATGGAAAACGGTCCCGGTGGCGGCGCGGGCTTCGGCCGCAGGCGCGGCGGGCAAAGCGGACGCGGCGGGGCTTGAGCAACCGGCATTGTAGTCGCGCGGCGGCATTACCGGCGCGTCGATGGAATTTGCCGTAACGGGGTGATGCAATTGTCACGGTGCGAGCAAGGACGATGCCGCGCGCGGGGCCGATGCGAGCCGGAACACAAAGCATCCGGCGACAAAAAAAAGGGCAGCGAGAGCTGCCCTTTTTGCTGAGTCCGTGAAGCCCGACTTACTTCTTGGTGGAGAAGCGCGCGAACTTGTTGTTGAACTTCTCGACGCGGCCGGCCGTGTCCATGATCTTCTGCTGGCCGGTGTAGAACGGATGCGATTCCGACGACACTTCGATCTTCGCGAGCGGGTAGCTCTTGCCTTCGAATTCGGCGGTTTCGCGCGTCTGGATGGTCGAGCGGGTCACAAACTTGAAGTCGTTCGACATGTCGATGAACAGGACTTCGCGGTAATTCGGGTGAATGCCTTCTTTCATGGTCTTTCCTGGTATCTGGCGGTAGCCAACCCGCTGCGCTTGTCTGACGCTTCTCTGTGACGCTTCTCTGAAACGTCCGGCGCGAGTCACTTGCCTAGGGTCGAAAAACGGCGATTATGCCAGAAAATCAGTCGGTTGACACTTCTTTGCGAGGTTTTTCGTCAGGCGCCGGCGGAGTCCAGCGCGCCCGTGCCCGCCGGATCCTGCCGGTAATAGCGCGCCAGCAGCCGGTACAGCTCCGGATACTCAGCCTCGAAGGGCCGCGGCGTGACGAACAGCGCCTCGCTGCATACCGCGAAGAATTCGGAGGGATGGTCCGCCGCGTACGGGTCGATCAGCGAGTCGCGCTCGAAACGGCTCCAGCGCCGCTCGGGCACCGCGTCCACGCGCGCGCAGAACTGGTCGTAGGCATTGTCGAAGATGTCGGCGAAGGCGGTGGTGTCGAGCGGCGCATGCCAGCGGCGGAACAGCGGCGGATGGCCGTCGGCTTCACCCGTCACCATGTCGAGCTTGTGCGCGAACTCGTGGATCACCACGTTGTAGGCGTCCGCGCCATCGGCCATCTGCGCGTCTTCCCACGACAGCACGACCGGACCGCCTTCCCAGGCCTCGCCGCTTGCATCGTGCTCGACCTCGTGCACCACGCCGTCCTCGTCCTCCACCGTCTTGCGGATGACGAACTCGCCCGGATAGACGATCACGCCCACCCAGCCGCGATACAGGTCGAGGTCGAGATTCAACACCGGCAGGCAGGCCTGCGCGGCGATGGAGACGACCATCGCGTCGGTGAGGTCGAGATCGTGCGCGGTGGAGAATTCCTTCTGCGCAATGAACAGGCTCGCGGTTTCACGCAGGCGGCCGAGATCCGCATTATCCAGATGGCCGAAGCACGGATAGGCGTCGAGCGTGCGTTGCCACAGGGTGTCGTCGATCGCATATTTGCGCAGCGTGCGCGCCCGGCGTTGCGCGCCGAACCAGCGGGAAAAGAGGTTGGCCATCGGATGAGCGGTTGGCTTCGACAGACCGGATTGTACGGAGGCCGGCCGGCGCGGGGCGTAAAAAAACCGCCTGGCGGGCAGGCGGTTTTGGATGTGGGCAGAAGCAGCTGGATCAGCTGCCGCCGCGACGCATCATGTCGAAGAATTCGGCGTTGTTCTTCGTCTGGCGGATCTTGTCGAGCAGGAATTCCATGGCTTCGACTTCGTCCATGTCGTGAATGAACTTGCGCAGCACCCAGACCTTTTGCAGCAGGTCCGGCTTGATGAGCAATTCTTCGCGACGCGTGCCGGACTTGTTCAGGTTGATCGACGGATAGACGCGCTTTTCCGCGAGGCGGCGCTCGAGGTGCACTTCCATGTTGCCGGTGCCCTTGAACTCTTCGTAGATGACGTCGTCCATGCGGCTGCCGGTTTCGATCAGCGCCGTGCCGATGATGGTCAGCGAACCGCCTTCCTCGATGTTGCGCGCCGCGCCGAAGAAGCGCTTCGGACGTTGCAGCGCGTTGGCGTCGACACCGCCCGTCAGCACTTTGCCCGAAGCCGGCACGACGGTGTTGTAGGCGCGCGCGAGACGCGTGATGGAGTCGAGCAGGATCACGACGTCGTGCTTCATCTCGACCAGGCGCTTGGCCTTCTCGATGACCATTTCGGCGACCTGCACGTGACGCGCGGCGGGTTCGTCGAAGGTGGAGGCGATCACTTCGCCCTTCACCGAGCGCTGCATTTCCGTGACTTCTTCAGGACGTTCGTCGATGAGCAGCACGAACAGCACGATGTCCGGATGGTTCTGCTTGATGGCGTGCGCGATGTGCTGGAGCATCACGGTCTTGCCCGACTTCGGCGATGCGACCAGCAGGCCGCGCTGGCCCTTGCCGATCGGCGAGATCATGTCGATGATCCGGCCCGTGACGTTTTCCTCGCCGCGCATTTCGCGTTCGAGCGGTAGCGGCTTGTTCGGGTGCAGCGGCGTGAGGTTCTCGAACATGATCTTATGTTTCGAGGCCTCGGGCGGCTGCCCGTTGACTTTGTCGACCTTCACCAGCGCGAAATACCGCTCGCCGTCCTTCGGCGTGCGCACTTCCCCTTCGATGGTGTCGCCGGTGTGCAGATTGAAACGGCGGATTTGCGACGGGCTGATATAGATATCGTCCGTGCTCGCAAGATACGAAGTCTCGGGCGAACGCAGGAAGCCGAAGCCGTCGGGCAGCACTTCGAGCGTGCCGTCGCCGAAAATCGTGTCGCCGCCCTTGGCGCGCTTTTTAAGAATTGCGAACATCAATTCCTGCTTGCGCAGGCGGTTCGCATTTTCGATCTCGAGGCCATTGGCCATCTCGATCAGTGCCGATACGTGCTGAGACTTGAGCTCGGATAAATGCATACGGATTTCCCGCCAGGGAGAAGAGGTGCGACGAAAAGATTTGGGAGAAGAGGTGAGCGGAACCGCTCGAGACTTAATACTTCTTGAACTCTTGTGATTCTAGCATAGCACACGCCGCTTGAGCCTCGGGTGGGCGTTGGGCGGGGCTTGTCGGCCGATGTTGTCGTGCGACAACATCGGCTGCACCACGAATGCGCGCGGGTAAAGGCGCAGGTGGCATGGAGGGCGCTGACGTTGGGCCGCGCCCGCCGGTGACGCTGTTACAGGTTGCTGTCGAGGAACGCGGTGAGTTGCGACTTCGACAATGCGCCGACCTTCTGCGCGGCGACTGCGCCGTTCTTGAACAGGATCAGCGTGGGAATGCCGCGCACGCCGAACTTGACGGGCGTCGATTGATGTTCGTCCACATTGATCTTCGCGATCTGCAGGCGATCGCCGTAATCCTTTGCGACTTCGTCGAGGATCGGGGCAATCATCTTGCACGGACCGCACCACTCGGCCCAGAAATCGAGCAGGACAGGTTTATCGGACTTGACGACATCCTGTTCGAAAGAAGCGTCGCTGATGTGCTTGATTGATTCGCTCATTGTCTGAATACCTCTATTGATTCGAGGCCCGCGTTTGAATGCTCGCCACGATAGATCAAAACTTAAGGAGACCACGTCGCCGCTGAGCGCGACTTAACCGGCTCGCCGTGCGCCGAAACAGCGGGCGAACGGCGGCAAATGTTCCATCAGAGGGCCGCGATGCACCATTGCGTGCCGCCTGTGGATGATTCACTCATCATCTTAGCCTACTTTGCTATCCGTTGCCGGGTGCCGATAGCGATGATCTGAGGGTGAAATCGGCGAGTACAAGAGGCATATTGAAACATTGAGTCGATGCACGCGTTTCGCGTCAAGCCTTCCGGGCGCTCGCCGTTGCATGATACAATTCGTCGTGACGGGCCTCCTCGCATGGTGGCGTGGTCAACCTGGTCAGGTCGGGAACGAAGCAGCCACAGCCGCTTTCCACCAGTGCCGAGGGTCAGGCTCGTCACCTTCCGCTTTATCTTCTTCTCGTTTCTCGTTGTACTCCCCCTCACGTTTTTTCGGTCTTGCTGAAGCGGCTTCGTCGCGTCCGCAAACAGCATGCTCGCGCCCGTGTGCGGCCTGTCGGAACGGGCGTTGCGCCAGGTCGTTGCTGATACAATTTCGCGCATGACCTATCAAGTTCTCGCACGCAAATGGCGGCCGAAATCGTTCGAGTCGCTCGTCGGCCAGGAGCACGTCGTTCGTGCGCTCACGCACGCGCTCGACGGCGGCCGCCTGCATCACGCCTATCTCTTCACGGGCACGCGCGGCGTCGGCAAGACGACGCTCTCGCGTATCTTCGCGAAGGCGCTCAACTGCGAAACCGGTGTGACCTCGAAGCCGTGCGGCGTGTGCCGTGCGTGCCGGGAAATCGACGAAGGGCGCTTCGTCGACTATGTGGAAATGGATGCAGCGAGCAATCGCGGCGTCGATGAAATGGCGGCGCTGCTGGAACGCGCCGTGTACGCTCCCGTCGATGCCCGCTTCAAGGTCTACATGATCGACGAAGTGCACATGCTCACCAATCACGCCTTCAACGCCATGTTGAAGACGCTGGAGGAGCCGCCTTCGCACGTCAAGTTCATTCTCGCCACCACCGATCCGCAGAAGATTCCGGTCACCGTGCTGTCGCGCTGTCTTCAGTTCAACCTGAAGCAGATGCCGGCCGGGCATATCGTCGGACATCTGGAGAACATCCTCAAGGAAGAGGGCATCGCCTTCGAGCAGCAGGCACTGCGGCTGTTGTCACGCGCGGCGGACGGCAGCATGCGCGATGCGCTCTCGCTGACCGATCAGGCCATCGCCTATTCGGCCAACCAGGTCACCGAGGAAGCCGTGCGCGGCATGCTTGGCGCACTGGATCAGAGCTATTTGATCCGTCTGCTCGACGCGCTCGCCGCTGGTGATGGCGCGCTCGTGCTCGACATCGCCGACGAAATGGCGCTGCGCAGCTTGTCTTTCTCCACCGCGCTGCAGGATCTCGCGAGCCTGCTGCATCGCGTTGCGTGGGCGCAGTTCGCGCCGTCCTCGGTGCTGGACGAATGGCCGGAAGCCGCCGACATCCGCCGCTTCGCCGAGATGCTGTCCGCCGAACAGGTGCAGCTCTTCTATCAGATTGCGACCGTAGGCCGCGGCGAACTCGGTCTCGCGCCGGACGAATACGCCGGCTTCACGATGACGCTGCTGCGCATGCTCGCGTTCGAGCCCGCCGGAGGCCCCGGCGGCGGCGGTGTCGCGGTGAGCGCGCCCGCGCCCGCCAGGCCGGTTCGCGGCGCGGCGCTGGCCGGCGCGATGGCCGAGCGCGCGGTCAGCCCGGCGCCGGTTTTGAAGGCTACGGGGTCCGTCGAGACGAAGGCTGTGGCGCCCGCGGCGCTTGCGCCTGTCAGAGAGCGTGAGCGGCCGGAGGCGGCCGCGTCGGCCGATACACCTACGGACCAACTGGCAGCTGTCGAAGCACGTGAAGCGGCGTCGGTCGCGAACAAGCCCGTGCCTGAAGCGATGCTGGTCGCGAACAAGCCTGCGCCTGAAGCGGTGCAGGTCGCCAACAAGCCCGTGCCCGAAGCGGTGCAAGTCGCGAACAAGCCTGCGCCTGAAGCGGCGCCGGTCGCGAACAAGCCCGTGCCCGAAGCGGTGCAAGTCGCGAGCAAGCCTGCGCCCGAAGCGGTGCAAGTCGCTAACACGCCTTCGCTCGAACCGGTGCCAGTTGCGAACAAGCCTGCGCACGAGGCGGCGGCCGCGAACAAGCCCGTACTCGAAGCGGTACCGGTCGCCAGCAAGCCTGATTCCGAAGCGGTGCAAGTCGCGAACAAGCCCGTGCCCGAATCGACGCCAGTCGCGAACCAACCTGTGCCTGAAGCCGCGCCAGTTACAAACACCCCTCTGCCCGAAACGGCACCGGTCGCCAACAAGCCCCTGCCCGAAGCGGCCCGGCAAGCCATCGAGGAAGCGGCGCCCGCAGCGGCTCGTGCATCCAGAGCCGAACCCACCACCCCGCGTGCGGCGGGCGGTGCGAGCGCGGCGCTCGAAGTGCTGCGTAGCGCGGGCATGCGCCTTTCATCGGATCGCGGCACGCGCGGGGCCGCCGCTGCGGAAGCTGCGGCGAAGCCCGCACCGAAGGCAGCACCCAAGCCCGTCGTGCCCGTGCCGGTTCCCGCCGCGCGCCGCGAAGCCGTCGCGGTAGCCGAGCAGCCACAGCAACCGCCGCAGCCTGAAGCCAAGTCCGCTTCCGCCGGCACGTCGAAAGTCGTCCCGCCGTGGGAAGACATGCCGTCCGACGACTACCCGCCGCCGGGCTCGGAAGACGAGTACTTCATGCCGCCCGACGACGGTTTCGTGCCCGCGTTCGACAGTGGTCCCGACGACCTGCACTTCGGCAGCGAGCCGTCCCCGCGGACTACGCCGCAACCAAAGGTCGACACAACGCCGTTGCCGCCCGCCGTGCCGCTCGACGCACTCGGCCTGACGCTCGAATGGGCTGCGCTTGCGGTCGATCTCCCGTTGAAGGGCGTGGCTTACCAGCTCGCGTTCAACAGCGAGCTCACCGCCTGCGACGCCTCGTCGCTCACGCTCGCGGTGCCGGTGCAGATGTACACCGACGCCGCGCACGTCGCGAAGCTCAAGGCCGCGCTCGCCGAGAAACTCGGCCGTGCGCTCGAAGTCAACGTCACCGTCGGCCCCGCGCGCCGCACCGCCGCCGCGCTCGATGCCGCCGCGCGTGCCCGGCGCCAGCAGGAAGCCGAGCAGGAGATCACGCAGGATCCGTTCGTGCAGTCGCTGATCCGCGATTTCGGCGCGAGCATCGTGCAGGGATCGATCAAGCCGATCGCCGCGACGGGCGCGAATCCGTCTTGACGAAGCACGTCGTGCAGCCGCATTGAATACCGGGCGCCGTGTTCGCGCGCGCACCCGTCCGCCACACGTTTTCCAGTAAGGAGCCGAACCATGATGAAGAACCAACTCGCCGGGCTGATGAAACAGGCCCAGCAGATGCAGGAAAACATGAAGAAGATGCAGGACCAGCTCGCGCTGATCGAGGTCGAGGGCCAGTCGGGCGCCGGTCTCGTCAAGGTGACGATGACCTGCAAGAACGACGTCAAGCGCGTCTCGATCGACCCGAGCCTGCTCGCCGACGACAAGGACATGCTCGAAGACCTGGTCGCCGCCGCGTTCAACGACGCCGTGCGCAAGGCCGAGGCCACCACGCAGGAAAAGATGAGCGGCATGACGGCCGGCATGCCGATGCCGCCCGGCTTCAAGCTGCCGTTCTGAACCGCGCGCCGCGCGCCGGACGTCTCTGGCCGGTGCGTCACGAGGACACATGAAACAACCTTCCGCCCTGGCGGCGCTGGTCGAGGCGCTGCGCGCGCTGCCCGGCGTCGGCCCGAAATCGGCGCAGCGCATGGCGTATCACCTGATGCAGCATGACCGCGCCGGCGCCGAGAAACTCGGCGCGTCGTTGTTGTTCGCGACCGAGCATCTCAAGCACTGCGCGCAGTGCAACACCTTCACCGAAGCCGAGATCTGCGAAGTCTGCAGCGACGAAGAGCGCGACCCCACGTTCCTGTGCGTGGTCGAAACGCCCGCCGACCAGATCATGCTCGAGCAGACCCTCACGTATAAGGGGCTGTATTTCGTGCTGATGGGCCGGCTGAGTCCGCTCGACGGCATCGGACCGAAGGAAATCCATTTTGAACGCCTGATTAGCCGCGCGCTCGACGGCATCGTGCAGGAAGTCGTGCTCGCGACCAACTTCACGAACGAAGGCGAGGCCACCGCGCACTATCTTGCGCAGACGCTCAAGGCGCGCGGCCTGAAGGTGACGCGTCTCGCGCGCGGCGTGCCGGTGGGCGGCGAACTCGAATATGTCGATGCGGGCACCATCGCGCGTGCGATGCTCGATCGGCGCTCCGTATGAAGGACCTGATCCGATGACTGAAACCGAAGCCCTCGCGCTCGCCACCCATCGTCATTACAAGGGCGGGCTGTATCGCGTGATCGGCGTCGCGCGGCACTCGGAAACCGAGGAAGCGATGATCGTCTACGAACATCTGTGGCCGCACGAACGCGGCCTGTGGGTGCGCCCCGCGGCGATGTTCAACGAAACCCTCGCCGACGGCACCCCGCGCTTCAAGCCGCTCGACATGCCGCTCTGAGCCTGCACAAAAAAATCCCAAGGAGACACGTCATGAGCACCACGTCCGGACCGCTTGCCGGCGTCAAAGTGCTGGAACTCGGCACGCTGATCGCCGGCCCGTTCGCCGCGCGCTTCATGGGCGAGTTCGGCGCCGAGGTCATCAAGATCGAAGACCCGAACGGCGGCGATCCCTTGCGCAAATGGCGCAAGCTTTATCCGGAAGTCGGCGGCACGTCGCTGTGGTGGGCGGTGCAGGCGCGCAACAAGAAATCCGTGACGGTGAATCTCAAGGCCGAGGAGGGCAAGGAGATCGTGCGGCGGCTCGCGAAGGAAGCCGACGTCGTCATCGAGAACTTTCGCCCCGGCCTGCTGGAGAAACTCGGGCTCGGCTACGAGACGCTCTCGGCCGAGAATCCCGGACTCGTGATGGTGCGGCTCTCGGGTTATGGCCAGACCGGTCCGTATCGCGACCGGCCCGGCTTCGGCGCAATCGCGGAATCGATGGGTGGCCTGCGCCACATCACCGGCTATCCGGATCTGCCGCCGCCGCGCATCGGTATTTCGATCGGCGATTCCATCGCGGCGCTGCACGGCGTGATCGGCGCGCTGATGGCGCTGCATCACAAGCAGGTGAACGGCGGCAAGGGACAGGTGGTCGATGTCGCGCTGTACGAGGCCGTCTTCAACATGATGGAAAGCGTGGTGCCCGAATACGGTGTGTACGGCATGGTGCGCGAGCGCACCGGCGCGTCGCTGCCGGGCATCGTGCCGTCGAATACGTATCCGTGCCGCGACGGCAGCGTGGTGATCGGCGGCAACAGCGACCCGATCTTCAAGCGGCTGATGAACGCCATCGAGCGCGCCGATCTCGCCGACGATCCCACGCTCGCGTCGAACGACGGACGCGTGCCGCGCACGCAGGAAATCGATGCGGCGATTGCCGCATGGCTTTCGACGCGCAGCATCGACGAGGCGCTCGCTGTGCTCAACGCGGCCGAGGTGCCGGCGGGGCGCATCTACAGTGTGGCCGACATGTTCACCGATCCGCAATTTATCGCGCGTCAGATGCTGCAACGCTTTCCGTGGCAGGACGGCCACGAGATCACGCTGCCGAACGTCACGCCGAAGCTTTCCGAGACGCCGGGCGAGACCCGCTGGCTCGGACCGCAGCTCGGCGAACATACGGATGAAGTCCTACAGACGCTCGGGTATCATGCCGACGATATTGCGCGGCTGCGCGCGGCTAGGGTAATCTGAACCCGGCCTGAACGCGTGCTCACGCGCGAGAGACAACAACAAAGTCCAGGAGACTAGAACGATGAAACGCAGAACCTTCCTCGCGAGCGGCGCCGTGCTCGCGGGTGGCGCACTCTCGAACATGCCGCTCGCCTTCGCCCAGGCCAAGCTCGAACAGAGCAAGGTGTCCATCGCCGTCGGCGGCAAGAACCTGTTCTACTACCTGCCGCTCACCATCGCCGAGCGCCGCAACTACTTCAAGGACGAAGGGCTCGACGTCGAAATCTCCGACTTCGCCGGCGGCGCCAAGGCCTTGCAGGCCGCAGTCGGCGGCAGCGCGGACGTCGTGTCCGGCGCGTTCGAACACACGCTGTTGTTGCAGGCCAAGAACCAGTATTTCCGCGAATTCGTGCTGCAAGGGCGCGCGCCGCAGATCGTGCTCGCCGTCTCGAAGAAGACGATGCCGAACTACAAGTCGGTCGCGGACCTGAAGGGCAAGAAGATCGGCGTGACGGCGCCGGGTTCGTCCACGTCGATCATGGCGAGCTTCGTGCTCGCGCAGGCCGGCCTCAAGGCATCGGATGTCGCGTTCATCGGCGTCGGCGCGGGCGCGGGTGCGATTGCCGCGCTGGAGTCGGGGCAGATCGACGCCATCGCCAATCTCGATCCGGTCATGACCAAGCTCGAGCGCGCGGGCGAGATCCGCATCGTCTCCGACACGCGCACGCTCGCGGACACGGTCAAGGTGTTCGGCGGCAACATGCCGGCCGGCTGCCTGTATGCATCGCAGAGCTTCATCACGAAGAATCCGAACACCACGCAGGCCTTGACCAACGCGATGGTGCGCGCGCTCAAGTGGCTGCAGAGCGCATCGGGCAAGGACCTGATCGCGGCGGTGCCGGAAAGCTATCTGCTCGGCGATCGCGCGCTCTATCTCGATTCCTGGCAGCACGTGAAGGAAGCGCTCTCGCCGGACGGCCTGATGCCCGCCGACGGCCCCGCAACCTCGCTCAAGACCTTGCAGGCCTTCGACGAAACCGTGAAGGGCAAGCCGATCGATCTCTCGAAGACCTGGACCAACGACTTCGTCAAGAAGGCGCTCGCCAACGTCAAGGCCTGACCGATGTCCTCGTCTTCCACTCCTGCGCTCGAACTGGCCGACGTCACCTGCACGTTCGTCTCGCGCGCGAGCCGCACGGACCGCTATACGGCGGTCCGCGATACCACCCTCGCGATCGCGCCGGGCGAATTCGTTTCCGTCGTCGGGCCGACCGGCTGCGGCAAGTCGACCTTGCTGAACGTGTCGGCGGGACTGCTCGCGCCTTCGTCGGGCGCCGTGAAGGTGTTCGGCGAGCCGCTCGACGGCATCAACCGGCGCGCGGGCTACATGTTCCAGGCCGACGGCCTGATGCCGTGGCGCTCCGCGCTCGACAACGTGACGGCGGGCCTCGTGTTCCGCGGCATGTCGAAGCGCGATGCCGACGCGCGCGGCGAGGAATGGCTCAAGCGCGTGGGCCTGGGCGGTTTCGGCGATCGTTATCCGCATCAGCTGTCGGGCGGCATGCGCAAGCGTGTCGCGATGGCGCAGACGCTGATCCTCGATCCCGACATCATCCTGATGGACGAGCCGTTCTCCGCGCTGGACATCCAGACGCGCCAGCTGATGGAGAACGAGCTGCTCGACCTGTGGGCCGCCAAGCGCAAGGCCGTGCTCTTCATCACGCACGACCTGGACGAAGCGATCTCGATGTCGGACCGCGTTGTCGTGCTGGCGGCGGGGCCGGGCACGCATCCGATCGGCGAGTTCAGGATCGACCTGCCGCGTCCGCGCGATGTCGCCGAGATCCGCTCGCATCCGCGCTTCGTCGAACTGCACGCGCAAATCTGGGGCGTGCTGCGCGAGGAAGTGTTGAAGGGCTACCAGCAGCAGCTGAAGCCCGCCGCCGCCGAATAAGACCAAACGATCATGTGGAACAAGCTGCGCCCGAATCGCGGGAATCTCATCGTGTGGCAATGGCTGTTGCTGCTCGCCTGCTTCGTGCTCTGGTACGTGCTGACGAGCCCGACGCTCCTGCCGCCTTTCTATTTCGACGACGGCTCCAAGGCCGCGTTCTTCTTCGGCGAGCCGCAGAAGGTGCTGGTGCGCATCTGGGAGTGGTTCACCAGCGGCGAAATCTATGTCCATCTGTGGGTGACGCTGATCGAGACCGTGCTGGCCTTCGTGATCGGCACCGTGTCCGGTCTTGGCGTCGGCTTGTGGCTCGCGCTCGCGCCCTTGACCAGCGCGCTCCTCGATCCCTACATCAAGGCCGCCAATTCGATGCCGCGCGTGATTCTCGCGCCCATCTTCGCGGTGTGGTTCGGCTTGGGCATCTGGTCGAAGGTGGCGCTCGGCGTCACGCTGGTGTTCTTCATCGTGTTCTTCAACGTCTATCAGGGCGTGAAGGAAGTGAGCCCGGTCGTGCTCGCCAACGCCCGCATGCTCGGCGCCAATCGCAAGCAGCTGTTGCGGCACGTCTATCTGCCGAGCGCGACGAGCTGGGTGTTCTCCAGCCTGCATACGTCGGTCGGGCTCGCGTTCGTCGGCTCGGTGGTCGGCGAGTATCTCGGCTCGGCGCGCGGCGTCGGCTATCTGATCCTGCAGGCCGAAGGCACGTTCGACATCAACACGGTGTTCGCCGGCATTCTCGTGCTGACGGCCTTCGCGCTCGTGCTCGACGGCCTCGTCGCGCTGGCCGAGCGGCGCCTCATGAAGTGGCAGCCGAAGAGCGGCGACACGGAGAAACTCTAGGCTGTCACACAGACATGGTCAGATAGCGGCCGCGATGTTGCCGCGGTCGCCCTTTCTGCCGACGGGCGCGACAAAACATGTCAGTTGGTCTGGCGCAGTTCGGTTATGGTCGTTAGAGAAGACTGAATCGGCGGCGCGGCTGCATACATCCGGTGCATCGCTGCAAGGTTCGGCTCACTTACCGCGCCATGAAGCGACCCCACGCCTGCCGTCGTCCTGACCGCAGGTGCCATCCGCTGGCGGCGCGGGGTTCACTCACGCGTTTGCGCCCGTCCAGCATGAGATTGCAAGTCGACACCACGGTTGCCGTGGCCTTGCCACAGCCGATCGGAGACAGCCTGATCGGGCTCGTCCTCGTCAATAATCTCGTCCGCAATGGCTATCGTCCGGTGGTGTTCGGCTGGGTGGCGGAGCAACTCGCGGACTGGCTGCCCCACGTGAAAGTCGGACGGACCGGGGTGCATGCGGACGCAGGTTTCGCCGATCATCGCGGCGCATTCGATACCGTCATCGAGCTACGGCCCACCCGTTTCGGTCCCGCGCTGAGCCGCACCGGGCGCACGCTCTGTCTGTCGGCGTTGCCCGAGTACGGCGGCTCGAAGCACATGGTGGACCGTGTGGTCGATATCGGCGTCAACGTGCTGCATCTGCGCGACGTCACGCGGTCCAACGGGCTCGTCGTGCCGCCCGGCGTCGTGCGCGGAAGGGTCGCGCACCGGGTGGTCATCCATCCCACCGGCAGTCATCCCGAAAAGATGTGGGCGCGTCATAAATTCCTGGCGTTGTCCCGTGCGCTGACACGCCGTCAGTTGTTGCCGAGCTTCCTGGTCGCGCCCGCCGAACTCGCCGGCTGGGACGACCTTCCGCGCGAAGGCCACGAACTCAACGCGCTCACGCGCCTGGGCGATGTCGCCACGTGGATCGCCGAATCGGGCTGGTTCATCGGCAACGACTCCGGGCTCGGGCATCTGGCGTCGGCCATCGGCGTGCCTACGCTCACGTTGTTCATGCGGCGCGGACTCGCGCGCTCCTGGCGGCCCGGCTGGGGACCGGGCGCGGTGGTGCTGCCGCCGTCGGTGGTGCCGTTCGCGGCCTTGAAGGAACGGTTGTGGAAACAGTTGCTGACGGTGCATCGCGTGATGTCGGCGTTCAGCGATCTTCAGGGCGCCCAGATGCGTCCCGCCGATTACCCGCTTTATATGCGGCGTGACGTCGACCGCGCCCACGCGCGCATCCTTCCCGACGCGTAGCGCGCGGCTTCACATCTCGATCACGATCTTCCCCGTCACGCGACGGTTCATCATGTCGTCGAGCGCCTGCGGTGTCTGGTCGAGCGTGTAGCGCCTCGTGATGACCGGACGCAGTGTGCCCGCCTTGATCCACTCGATCAGCGCGGCGAATTCCTGTTCGGCGAGCGCGTGCTCGCGCTTCATGTGATGCCCCCAGAACACGCCGACCACGCTCGCGCCCTTCAACAGTGCCAGGTTGAGCGGCAGCTTCGGAATCTCGCCGTTCGCGAAGCCCACCACGAGATAGCGCCCGCGCCAGCCGATGCTGCGAAACGCCGGTTCGGCATACGCGCCGCCGACGGGGTCGAAGATCACATCGGGACCGTTGCCGCCGGTGAGTGTCTTGATGCGTTCGCGCAAGTCTTCATGAGCGTAGTCGATGACATCGTCGGCGCCGTGCTCGCGGCAGAACGCGAGCTTCTCCGCGCTCGACGCCGCCGCGATCACGCGCGCGCCGACCAGCTTGCCGATCTGGATCGCGGCGAGCCCGACGCCGCCCGCCGCGCCGAGCACGAGCAGCGTGTCGCCGGCCTGCAAGGCGCCGCGATCGACCAGCGCGTGATACGACGTGCCATAGGCGAGCATGAACGCGGCGGCGGCGGAGAATTCGAGCGTGTCGGGAAGCGCGATCACGTCCGTTGCGTTGACGCGCGCCTGTTCGGCGAACGCGCCGTGCGCCGCATAGGCGGCCACCCGCATGCCCGGCGCAAAACCGCTGACGCCGGCGCCCACTTCACGCACGACGCCCGCGAACTCGGCGCCCGGCGTGAACGGCAGCGGCGGCTTGAACTGGTACTTGTTCTGGATGACGAGCACGTCGGGGAAATTCACGCTGGCGGCTTTCACGTCGATGACGAGTTCGCCCGCTTCCGGATGCAGGTCAGGCA
Organism: Caballeronia sp. LZ035; assembly: GCF_031451175.1. Classification (NCBI taxonomy): domain Bacteria; kingdom Pseudomonadati; phylum Pseudomonadota; class Betaproteobacteria; order Burkholderiales; family Burkholderiaceae; genus Caballeronia; species Caballeronia sp. LZ035. Next base: position 2,144,867 of record NZ_JARUXS010000001.1, on the reverse strand, counting down.
GCGTCTCGATGGCGAGCGTGGCGGGCAATCCGTGTTCGTTGCAGCGTACGGCGCGCATGGCATCTCCTCGTTGAAGAGGCTTCAGTGTAGGGCAGGGACGGCGCCCGAAGCGAGTCTGGAGGGCGTCGTCGCGTCAGGGTTCCTCGGTTACAATCGCCGGATGCGAATCCTACTCAGCAACGACGACGGTTATCTGGCGCGCGGCATCAATGTGCTGCACGACGTGTTGCAGCCGCTCGGCGAAGTCACCGTGATGGCGCCGGAGCAGAACTGCAGCGGCTCGTCCAACTCGCTGACGCTGTCGCGGCCCCTGAGCATCCATCAGGCGCCCAACGGTTTCAATTTCGTCAACGGCACGCCCACGGATTCAGTGCATATCGCGCTGACCGGCATGCTCGAGCAGCAGCCGGATCTCGTGGTGTCGGGCATCAACAACGGGCAGAACGTCGGCGAGGACACGCTGTATTCCGGCACGGTCGCCGCCGCCACCGAAGGCTTCATGTTCGGCATTCCGGCCATTGCGTTCTCGCTGGTCGGCCGCGACTGGCTGCATCTCGAAGATGCGGCGCGCGTGGCGGCGGAGATCGTCGCGCATTTTCTCGAACATCCGATGCCCGGCCATCCGCTGCTCAACGTGAACATTCCGAGCCTGCCGTACGACCAGCTCGGCGAGTGGAAGGTCACGCGGCTCGGCAAGCGCCATCCGTCGCAACCGGTCATCCGCCAGGCGGATCCGCGCGGCAATCCGATCTACTGGATCGGTCCGTCGGGCGACGCGCTCGATGCCACCGAAGGCACCGATTTCCACGCGGTGGCGAACGGCTTCGTGTCCATCACGCCGCTGCAACTGGACCTCACGCATACGAAACTCCTGGCCGAGACGCGCGAATGGGCGCGTGCCGGGAGCGGCCGCACATGAGCGACGAGCGCGCCAAGCGCTTTCCGCTGGCGCTCGCGGATCTGGTTCGCGAGCCGCGCAAGCCCGCGAGCCGCGCCGCCGATGCGCGCGCGAAACCCGCCGCCACGCTCAAGCCTGCCGCGCAGCCGAAGCCGGTGCCCGCGCGCACGCCGAACGCGACCATGAAAAACCCCGCGACGGCAGCGGCGTCCGCGAAACCGGCCACGTCGGTGTTTCCTGCGCGTGGCGCTGCGCAGTCTGCAACGGGCGCAGGGCGGAGCACGTCGAAGACCCATCCGGCCGCGCACACCCATCATGCCGCACACACGCCGCGTGCAGCCGGACGTGATCTGAACGCCGCCTCGCCGGGCACCAAGAAAGGCGCGCCCAATGTCGCGCTGTCCGGCACGCAGACGCTCACGTCGGAACGGGTGCGGGCGCGCATGGTCGAACGGCTGCGCGCGAACGGCGTGACCGACCCGCGCGTGCTCAACGCGATGGCGGTGGTGCCGCGCCACATGTTCGTCGATCCCGGGCTCGCCGCGCAGGCGTATGAAGACGCCGCGCTGCCCATCGGTCATCACCAGACTATTTCGAAGCCGTCGGTCGTCGCGCGCATGATCGAACTCGTCGCGACCGGACGCAGCCTGACCAAGGTGCTGGAAATCGGCACGGGCTGCGGCTATCAGGCGGCCGTGCTGTCGCAGGTGGCGACGGAGGTGTATTCGATCGAGCGCGTGCGTCCGCTGTCCGAGCGTGCCAAGCTCAATTTGCGGCCGCTGCGCGTGCCGAACATCCGGCTGCACTACGGCGACGGCCGGCTGGGACTCGCCGCCGCCGCGCCGTTCGACGCTATCGTGATCGCCTGCGCGGGCCTCGACGTGCCCCAGGCGCTGCTCGATCAACTGGCAGTGGGCGGCAAGCTCGTCGCGCCGGTCGGATCGCAGGCCGCGCAGTCGCAGGTGCTGACGCTCGTCACCCGCGTCTCGCCCACGCAATGGCGGGAAGAGCAGCTCGATCGCGTTTTCTTTGTACCCTTAAAATCCGGAGTGATTTGACACCGATGAGTATCTTGCGTGCTTTGCGAGAAGGAACGGCAGACCAACACGTAAGCGCGGCGCAGCGCGGCGTATGCGTGCTGGCGTTGTCCGTGCTGGCGGCGTGTTCGACGCGCATGGACATGGCGCCGGTCGTCGACAGGACGGGCGCGCCCCTCGGCACGATGGCGGCGCAGACGCCGGACAACGGTCCGCCGCCGCCGGGCTTCTACCGTGTGAAGCCGGGCGACACCCTATATCGGATCGCACTCGAAAACGGTCAGAATTATCACGACATCGCGACGTGGAACAACCTGACCAACCCGAACCAGATCGAAGTTGGCCAGTTGGTCCGCGTGGCGCCGCCGGGCGCGAATCTCGCCGCCGCGACGCCGGGCGTATCGACGGCGCCGATCACCGGCGGCGGGGTGCAGGCCCAGCCGCTCAACGGCGCCAACGGCTACGCCGCGACGCCCCAGCCGGGTGCCACGGCGCAGCCGCCGTACTACGGTCCGAACTCGGGCATGGGCGCAGCGCCGGGAGCAGCAGCAGGTACGGCCGCGGGTGCGCTGGCAGGTGCTGCGTCGACGCCGGGCGTTCCGGGCGCCGATGCGGGCGCGACCGCGCCGGCAGGTCAGCCGGCCTTCATCTGGCCGGCGCGCGGGCCGATCCTCAACACGTTCAGCGAGGCAAGCAACAAGGGCTTGAACATCGGCGGTGCGGCGGGTGACCCGGTCAATGCGTCGGCGGATGGCCGGGTGGTGTATTCCGGAAATGGGCTGCGCGGCTACGGCAATCTCATTATCATCAAGCACGATGCAACTTTTCTCACCGCGTATGCACATAACCGCGCTTTGATGGTAAAAGAGGGAGACGCGGTCACTAAAGGGCAGAAAATCGCTGAGATGGGGAACAGCGATTCGGACCGTGTGATGTTGCATTTCGAAGTTCGCCGGCAGGGTAAACCTGTTGACCCACTGAAGTATTTGCCGCCGCAATAGAGCGAAATCATCATGCCAAAAACGAAGCGCCGCCTGCCGCAAGCCGAGACTGAGACGATCAGCCGACCTTTGCAAGTGTCGGTGGAAGACGGTGCTTCGAATACTGACGACGACGCCGAGAATGTCGACGTCGAAGTCGACTCAGATTCCGACTCCGATTCCGAGGAAGGAACATCGGGCCGGGGCAAACGCGGAGAAGAAACGGCCGAACGCGCAAACGATTCCGCGCCCGACCCCGACGACTTCCGCTCGCTCATGCAGGCCGAACTCACGGCCGACACCATTCAGCATTATCTGAATCGAATCAGCGTCAAGCCGTTGCTCACCGTGGAAGAAGAGCAGCGCTATTCGCGTCTCGCCAAGGCCGGTGAATTCGACGCGCGACAGGTGATGATCGAGCGCAATCTGCGGCTCGTCGTGAGCATCGCAAAGGGTTATCTGAATCGGGGCGTACCGCTCCTCGACCTGATCGAGGAAGGCAATCTCGGCTTGATGCACGCCATCGAGAAATTCGACCCGACGCGCGGTTTTCGCTTTTCGACCTATGCCACCTGGTGGATTCGCCAGAGTATCGAACGTGCGATCATGAATCAGGCGCGCACGGTGCGTCTGCCGGTGCACGTCATTCGCGAACTCAATCAGGTATTGCGCGCGAAACGCCATCTCGAAAGAAATTCGGCTAATTCGAACCAGGCCGTCGCGCCGGAACGCCGCGACGCGAGCATCGACGACATCGCCTACCTCACCGGCAAGACGCCCGAGGAAGTCACCGATATCCTCGCGCTCAACGAACACACCGCGTCGCTCGACGCGCCGCTCGACCTCGATCCGGGCAGCAGCCTGCTGGACTTGCTGTCGGACGACCAGAGCCAGTCGCCCGACGCCGAAGTGCAGCATCGCGAACTCGAATCGCTGACGCGCCTGTGGCTGTCGCGGCTGTCCGACAAGCACCGTCATGTGATAGAAAGGCGCTTCGGGCTGAACCATATCGAGCCCGCGACGCTCGAAGAGCTCGCCGACGAAATGGGACTGACGCGCGAACGCGTGCGCCAGATCCAGCAAGAGGCGCTCGTGCGGCTCAAGCGCTTTTTCGCTTCCAACGGCGTTCGCAAGGACGCCGTGCTTTAACGCTCAAGGCGGCGTCCGTGGGGCGCCGCGTTCCAGGATTCAATGACACCGATTCTCGTATTCGACATCGAGACGATCCCTGATGTCGACGGCATTCGCCGCCTCGAAGACCTGCCCGAAGACCTGTCCGACCGCGAAGTCGCCGAACATGCGTTCGAAGCGCGTCGCGAGCGCGTCGGCAATGACTTCCTGCCGCATCATTTGCAGCGCGTGGCCGCCATCTCCTGCGTGTTTCGCGACGATCACGGCTTTCGCGTGCGCTCGCTCGGCACGACCGACGACGGCGAGGCCGCGCTGATCCAGTCGTTCTACCGCGTGATCGAGAAGTACACGCCGCAGCTCGTGTCGTGGAACGGCGGCGGCTTCGACCTTCCGGTGCTCCATTACCGGTCGCTGGTGAATGGCATCGCGGCGTCGCGCTATTGGGACCAGGGTCAGGACGATCGCGAATTCAAGTTCAACAACTACCTCAGCCGCTATCACACACGGCACACCGACCTGATGGACGTGCTCGCGATGTATCAGGCGCGCGCCAACGCGCCGCTCGATGCCCTCGCGAAGCTGTGCGGTTTCCCCGGCAAGCTCGGCATGGACGGCGGCAAGGTGTGGGATGCGTACTGCGACGGGCAGATCGAGGAAATCCGCAACTACTGCGAGACTGACGTCGTCAATACCTACCTGATGTATTGCCGGTTCCAGATGATGCGCGGCGGCCTGACGGCGGATGAGTATGCGGACGAAATCGGCCTGGTGAAAACCGCGCTCGCGAAGGAGACTTCGCCGCACTGGCAGGAATATCTGGCGGCGTTTGCGAAGTGAGCGCGCGGCGTTCGTCTACAATCCTGCCTTTGCTCACTCGTTCAGTCAGGAAGTACGCAGGTGTCTGAAACCGCTCGAAAAACTTCGCATCGCCGCCGCGCCGCGCCGGCGAAATCCGTCACCCCCGATCCGAACTTCGTCGCGCCCGAGATCGAAATCGTTTCGCTCGACGCGGAAGCGCGCGGCGTCGGCCGCACCTTGAACGAGGACGGCGAGCCGGGCAAGGTGATCTTCGTCGAAGGCGCACTGCCGGGCGAACGGGTGAGCTATTCGAGCTACCGCAAGAAGCCCAGCTTCGAGCAGGCGCAGGTGGTCAAGGTGTTGCGCGAAAGCGTGATCCGCACCCGGCCGAAATGCGCGTTCTTCGGCATCTGCGGCGGCTGCTCGATGCAGCATCTCGATGTGCGTGCGCAGATCGCCGTCAAGCAGCGCGTGCTCGAGGACAATCTCGACCATCTGTCGAAACTGCGCGCGGAAACCATGTTCCGGCCGATCCACGGACCGTCGTGGGGCTATCGCTATCGCGCGCGGCTGACGGTGCGGCACGTCGAGAAGAAGGGCGGCGTGCTGGTCGGGTTTCATGAGCGCAAAAGCAGTTACGTCGCCGACATGACGAGCTGCGAAGTGCTCCCGCCGCACGTCTCCGCGATGCTCGTGCCGTTGCGTCACCTGGTGGCGTCGCTGTCGATCCGCGATCGCATGCCGCAGATCGAATTGGCCGTGGGTACGGAAGTGACGGCGCTGGTGCTGCGTATTCTCGAACCGCTGACCGAAGCCGACGAAGCGCTGCTGCGCACCTTCGCCGACGAGCACGGCGTGCAGTGGTGGCTCCAGCCGAAAGGCCCGGACACGGTGGTGCCGTTCTATCCGCTCGATCAGGAACTGGCGTACACGCTGCCTGAGTTCGCGATCCGCATGCCGTTCAAGCCGACCGATTTCACGCAGGTGAATCACCAGATCAATCGCGTGCTGGTGGCGCGGGCGTTGTCGCTGCTCGCGCCGGAACGCACGGACCGGGTGCTCGACCTGTTCTGCGGCATCGGCAATTTCACGCTGCCGCTGGCGCGGGTGTCGAGGGAAGTGGTGGGGATTGAAGGCAGCGAGGCGCTGACCACGCGCGCGCTCGAGAACGCGAAGGCCAATGGCGTCGATGGCCATACGTCGTTCGCATGCCGCAACCTGTTCGAAGTCACCGCCGACGATCTTCGCGCGCTCGGCCACTTCGACAAATTCCTGATTGACCCGCCGCGTGAAGGTGCGCTCGCGGTGTCGAAGGCGCTGGCGGACATCGCGCAGAGCGGCGACGGCCCGTTGCCCAAGCGCATTGTCTATGTCTCATGCAATCCGGCGACCCTCGCGCGCGATGCCGGCCTGCTCGTGCATGAAGCCGGCTACCGGATGAAGGGCGCGGGCGTGGTCAACATGTTTCCGCACACCTCACACGTCGAGTCGATTGCGTTGTTCGAGCGGGACTGATTCGAGCAATTTGCTCAGACGTAAAAAAACGGCCTGCGAATTTGAATCGCAGGCCGTTTTTCCTTGTATCGCCGCTAGTCGATCAGTTGCGGTTGCCGCCGAAGATGCCGAGCAGGGCCAGCAGGTTCGTGAACACGTTGTACAGATCGAGATAGATCGCCAGCGTTGCGCTGATGTAGTTCGTCTCGCCGCCGTTCACCACGCGCTGCACGTCAAACAGCATGTACGCCGAGAAGATCACGATGGCGAGCACGGAGATCGTCATCATGAGCGCGGGCAACTGCAGGAAGATGTTCGCGAATGCCGCCAGCAGAATGACGATCACGCCCATGAACAGGAATTTGCCGAGGCCCGAGAAGTCGCGCTTGCTGACCGTGGCGATGGTCGCCATGGCCGCGAAGATCACGCCCGTGCCGCCAAAGGCCATCATGATCAGTTGCGGCCCGTTCGTGAAGCCGAGAATGAAGCTCAGCAAGCGCGACAGCATCAGGCCCATGAAGAACGTAAAGCCGAGCAGCACCACGACGCCCAGGCCGCTGTTCTTCGTTTTCTCGATGGCGAACATGAAGCCGAACGCGATGGCGAGGAACGCGATGAAACTCATGGTCGGGCTGGTCGCCGCGAACAGCGAGAAGCCGGTTGCCACGCCGATCCAGGCGCCGAGCACGGTTGGCACCATGGAGAGGGCGAGCAGCCAGTACGTGTTGCGCAGCACCCGGTTGCGCGTCTCAACCGAAGTGATGCTGCCGTTGCGGCCAAAGCCGTAGGGGGATTCGTTCATGGTTTCTCCTTGCTCCAATTGTCTGTGATTCGGTTTCCCGCCACATCCGTCACACACCGATGATAAGGTGCGCGGACTTAAACCTGCATTAGGACACCGCCACGGCGGGCGCGAGGCACGTTGCCATGCGCCTGTTGCAATGCGGCGTATTGCTCCAATATGGCCCCGCAGCGCGACGAATTCAATAGTTCGAATGGCCAATGCGGGCCAGGGCCAGCGAATTCCGCGGTCCAGGCTCTCAAGGCTTTTGATGCTTACGGCGCCGTAAGGTTTCAATCGCAATCATACCTTGCTTCATGCTACAATTGTCGATTCGTTTTAATTCGTAAACCGTTCATTTTTTGGAGTTTTTCATGGCGATCGAGCGCACCCTGTCGATTATCAAGCCGGACGCAGTGGCAAAGAACGTTATCGGCCAGATCTACAGCCGTTTCGAAAACGCAGGCCTCAAGATCATTGCGTCGCGCATGGTTCATCTGTCGCGCGCCGACGCGGAAAAGTTCTACGCCGTGCACGCCGCACGTCCGTTCTTCAAGGATCTCGTCGAGTTCATGGTTTCGGGCCCGGTCATGATCCAGGCGCTGGAAGGCGAAGGCGCCATCGGCAAGAACCGCGACCTGATGGGCGCAACGGACCCGAAGAAGGCCGACAAGGGTACGATCCGCGCTGACTTCGCCGACAGCATCGACGCGAACGCCGTGCACGGTTCGGACGCCGCTGAAACGGCGCGCCAGGAAATCGCCTTCTTCTTCCCGGAAGTGAACGTCTACTCGCGTTAATCGCTGCGTACGTCGCCGCGCCAGTCAAAGGCGCGGCATCGCGCCGCGACGCACTGAAGTCGTAATACCGCAGGAATTGGCGCGAACGGTCCCGGGCCGGGCTTCAAGTAGGCCGCCCGGACTTCGCAATCTGAAATGGCACATCTCGACATGACGAGCAACACCGTCAACCTTCTCGATCTCGACGCCGCCGGACTCGTCGCCTATTGCGACAGCCTGGGCGAAAAGCCGTTTCGCGCCAAGCAATTGCAGCGCTGGATCCATCAATACGGTGCCGACGACTTCGACGGCATGACGGACCTGGCCAAATCGCTGCGCGAAAAACTCAAGGGCCGCGCCAACATGGCGATGCCCGACATCATCCAGGATCACGTTTCCGCCGACGGCACCCGCAAGTGGCTGATCGACGTCGGCAATGGCAACGCGGTCGAAACCGTGTTCATCCCCGAAGAAACGCGCGGCACGCTGTGCGTGTCGTCGCAGGCGGGCTGCGCGGTCAATTGCCGTTTCTGTTCCACCGGCAAGCAGGGCTTTTCCCGCAACCTCACCACGGGCGAAATAATCGGCCAGCTGCGCATGGCGGAATTCGCGCTGCGCAAGTCGCTTGGGCGCGAAGTGGGCGGCCCGGGCAAGGGCGAGCGCGTCGTCACGAACGTCGTGATGATGGGCATGGGCGAGCCGATGCTGAACTACGACGCCGTCGTGCCGGCCATGCGCCTGATGCTCGACGACAACGCCTACGGCCTGTCGCGCCGTCGCGTGACGCTGTCCACCTCCGGCGTCGTGCCGATGATGGACCGGCTCGCGGCCGACCTGCCGGTGGCGCTCGCGGTATCGCTGCATGCGCCGAACGATCCGCTGCGCGACATGCTGGTGCCGCTGAACAAGAAGTATCCGTTGCGCGAACTGATGGCCGCATGCCAGCGTTACCTGAAGGTCGCGCCGCGCGATTTCATCACGTTCGAATACTGCATGCTCGACGGCGTCAACGACACCGAAGCGCATGCCCGCGAGCTGCTCGCCGTCACCCGCGACGTACCGTGCAAGTTCAACCTGATTCCCTTCAATCCGTTCCCCGAGTCGGGTCTGACGCGTTCGAAGAACGAGCAGATCAAGCGCTTCGCGCAGGTCCTGATGGACGCGGGCGTCGTGACGACGGTGCGCAAGACGCGCGGCGACGACATCGACGCGGCATGCGGTCAGCTGGCGGGGGCGGTGCAGGACCGTACGCGGCTGGCTGAGCGCACGAACCGGGCGCAGGGCAAGGTCATCGAGGTACGGGCGGTCTGATGCGGCGCGAAGCCGGTGCGCCGAAACCGGACGCCGCAAACCGCGAAGCCGAACATTTTGTTATAAAGCGGTCTGCCATGACGCCCGGGTTGTATCGTTCACGTAGTTCGAAACGCACATCACCGCGGCGCTATATAAAAGAATCGATGCGAGGAATTTGGCATGAGTGAGCCGCAACATCCGACGCCTTTCAGCAGCCATTCCGGCAGTTCGTCCGACGGACAGCCCGGAGCGGAAGGCGCGGCATTGAATGCGGGCCAGGCGGGGGCGCTGGACTCGATTCAGGCAGTTGGCGCGCGTCTCGCGCAGCTCAGGCAGGCAAAAGGCTGGTCGATCGACGACGTGTCCGCGCGCCTCAAGGTCTCGCCGCCGAAGCTGCTCGCCCTCGAAGCCGGCGACATCAGCCATTTGCCCGACCGCACTTTCGCAGCGGGCATCGTGCGCAGCTACGCAAAAATTCTCGGCGCCGATCCCGCGCCGTTCACGCAGGCGTTCCGGCGCGACGCAGGCGCGGTCGGGCAGAATCTGAAAGTGCCGGTGTCGGCGGGCGCGGACATGCCGCGCGGCCGCGTCTCGGTGCCGCTCGGCAATTCGACCGGCCGCAAGCGCTCGTGGATGTGGGGCATCCTGGCCGTCCTCGTCGTGCTCGCGGCCCTCGTCACCTGGCATACCGGCGGCGAGTCGAGCGACTGGCTCGCGCGCCTCAAGTCGGCCACGGGTGTCGGCGCCTCGGCGGGCGCGGATTCGGCTGACAAGGCCGCTTCGTCGTCAGCGGCCACGCCGGACGAAGCCGCCGCCGCCAACACGGGCGAAGCCTCGCTGCCGGAAGTCGCCGCCGCACCGGGCGAGCAGCCGATGCCCCGTCCGCTCGGCACGAACGCGCTGCCGGCGTCGTCGTCGGCGCTGTCGGCGGTGCAGAGCGAAGCGCATCAGGCCGCGACCACGCCGGCATCGGCGCCGAAGGCGGCAGCTCCCGCGGCGGCCACGGCCGGTTCGGCCGCTGCGGTGGCCGGCAGCGGCTCCGGCGCGGTCGAACTGAAGGTCAAGGAAGACAGCTGGTTCAGCGTGCGCGGCAAGGACGGGAAGGAGTTGTATTCCGGACTCGTGCGCGCCGGCAACACGCAGCGCGTGCAGGGCGAGCCGCCGTTCAAGGTGACCGTCGGCAATGTCAAGGGCGTGGAGTCGCTGTCGGTGGACGACGAGCCCGTCGACGCCAAGCGCTACTCTGCCGCACGCGGCAACGTCGCGCGTCTTTCATTGCCCTGAGCACGCGCGCTGCAAGAAACGCAAGCAACAAACGCAAGCAACACACGAAACAGGGGCGTCACGGCGCAAGCCGCGCCGCCCGTTCAAGGTTCCACAGACGTAACCGGATGCCGCAACGGGCGGCAAGGTTTCCAAAGGGTCATGCGATGCAATCCGAAGCTCAATCCCTGATCAGCAGCAAGATCTGTTCGGCCGAACCCGTGTTCGGCGGTCCGTTGCGGCGCCGCGCGTCGCACGCGGTCGACGTGCGCTGGGGCGGCCAGCTGGTCACCATCGGCGGCGACTCGCCGGTGCGCGTGCAGTCGATGACCAATACCGACACCGCCGACGCCATCGGCACCGCGATCCAGATCAAGGAACTCGCGCAAGCGGGCTCGGAACTGGTCCGCATCACGGTGAATACGCCCGAAGCCGCCGCCGCCGTGCCCCACGTGCGCGAGCAGCTGGACCGGATGGGCGTCAGCGTGCCGCTCGTCGGCGACTTTCATTACAACGGCCATCTGCTGCTGCGCGATCATCCCGCGTGCGCGGAAGCGCTGTCGAAATACCGGATCAATCCGGGCAACGTCGGCCAGGGCGCCAAGCGCGACACGCAGTTCGCGCAGATGATCGAAGCCGCGATCCAGTACGACAAGCCGGTGCGCATCGGCGTGAACTGGGGCAGCCTCGACCAGGATCTGCTCGCGCGCATGATGGACGAAAACGCCGCGCGCGCCACGCCCTGGGAACTCCAGAGCGTGATGTACGAAGCGCTGATCCAGTCGGCCATCGGCTCGGCGGAACGCGCCGTCGAACTCGGTCTCGGCCGCGACAAGATCATCCTGTCGTGCAAGGTGAGCGGCGTGCAGGACCTGATCGCCGTGTATCGCGAACTCGCGCAGCGCTGCAGCTTCGCGCTGCACCTCGGGTTGACCGAGGCGGGCATGGGTTCGAAGGGCATCGTCGCGTCGACAGCGGCGCTGTCTATCCTCTTGCAGGAAGGCATCGGCGACACCATCCGCATCTCGCTGACGCCCGAGCCGGGCGGCGCGCGTACGGGCGAAGTCGTCGTCGGCCAGGAAATCCTCCAGACCATGGGCCTGCGTTCCTTCACGCCGATGGTCATCGCGTGCCCCGGTTGCGGACGCACCACCAGCACGCTGTTCCAGGAACTCGCGTCGCAGATCCAGAACTACCTGCGCCGCTCGATGCCCGACTGGCGCGAGAAATACGCCGGCGTCGAAAAGATGCACGTCGCGGTGATGGGCTGCATCGTCAACGGGCCGGGCGAGTCGAAGCACGCGAACATCGGCATCAGCCTGCCAGGCTCGGGCGAGAATCCGGCGGCGCCCGTGTTCGTCGACGGCGTGAAGGTGAAGACGCTGCGCGGCGAGCGCATCGCCGAGGAATTCCAGCAAATCGTCAGCGACTACGTCGAGCGCACTTACGGCCAGAAGGCCGGCGCGCGCGAAGAGACGTCCACGGCATCACTCTAAAGACAGATGACTGAACAGAAGAAGCGGCTCGAGAAACTGACGGGCGTGAAGGGCATGAACGACATCCTCCCGCAGGATGCCGCGCTGTGGGATTTCTTCGAAACCACCGTCAAGTCGATGCTGCGCGCATACGGCTATCAGAACATCCGCACGCCGATCATCGAGCATACGCAGTTGTTCACGCGTGGCATCGGCGAGGTGACGGACATCGTCGAGAAGGAGATGTACAGCTTCACCGATGCCCTCAACGGCGAGCATCTGACGATGCGCCCGGAGAACACCGCCGCGGTCGTGCGCGCGTCCATCGAACACAACCTGCTGTATGACGGCCCGAAGCGCCTGTGGTACATCGGCCCGATGTTCCGTCACGAGCGTCCGCAGCGCGGGCGTTATCGGCAGTTCCATCAGGTCGGCGTGGAAGCGCTCGGCTTCGCAGGTCCGGACACGGACGCCGAAATCATCATGATGTGCCAGCGCCTGTGGGACGACCTGGGGCTGACCGGCATCCGCCTCGAGCTGAACTCGCTCGGCCAGGCGGACGAACGCGCGGCGCACCGCACGGAACTGATCGCGTATCTCGAACAACACGTCGACGTCCTCGACGAGGAAGCGAAGCGCCGTCTCTACACGAACCCGCTGCGCGTGCTCGACACGAAGAATCCGGCGTTGCAGGAGATCGCGCAGAACGCGCCGAAGCTCGTCGACTTCCTGGGCGAGGCATCGCGCAAGCATTTCGACGGCGTGCAGCGTCTGCTCAAGGCGAACAACATTCCGTTCACGGTCAATCCGCGTCTCGTGCGCGGTCTCGATTACTACAATCTGACCGTGTTCGAATGGGTCACCGACAAGCTCGGCGCGCAGGGCACCGTCGCGGGCGGCGGACGCTATGACCCGCTGATCGAACAGCTCGGCGGCAAGCCGACGGCCGCGTGCGGCTGGGCGATGGGCGTCGAGCGCATCCTCGAATTGCTCAAGGAAGAACAGCTCGTGCCGGAAGCCGATGGCACGGATGTGTACGTCGTCCATCAGGGCGAACAGGCGGCGGAGCAGGCGTTCATCGTCGCCGAACGTCTGCGCGACACGGGCCTCGACGTGATTCTCCATTGCAGCCCGGACGGCGCGTCCGCGAGTTTCAAGTCGCAGATGAAGAAGGCCGATGCGAGCGGCGCGGCGTTTGCCGTGGTGCTCGGCGAGGACGAACTCGCGCAGGGCCTGATCGGCGTGAAGCCGTTGCGTCGCTCGGGCGCGGAGGGCGCCGACGGTCAAAAGAACGCGCAGGTCAACGTGCCGGCCGAAGACTTGACCGAATACCTAATCAATGCGATGGTTGCAACCGCCGATGACGACGCTGCCTAATTTTTAGGCAAGTTGTAGTCGGTCAGCCGCACGCATCCGCCGGATCGCGCAGCGCCGGCATCGCGCGCGGCACTCGTTGCAGGTCATGAAACGCAGGAAGGATCAGCTGGACGATGAGCTATCACGACGAACAAGAATCGATTGAAAGCGTAAAAGCCTGGTGGGCCAAATGGGGTAACGCCACGACCTGGATCGTGCTTGCGGTGCTCATTGTGGCCGCCGGCTACAACGGCTGGAACTTCTGGCAGCGCCGCCAGGCAGCCGAAGCCTCCGTGCTGTACGACCATCTGCAACAGGCCGTGAACGGACCCGACCAGGCGCTGGTCTTACGCATGGCGTCGGACATGGAAGACAAGTTCGGCGGCACGGCCTACGCGCAAATGAGCGCGCTCGCGGCGGCGAAATCGCTGTACGCGGCAGGCAATGCGGCCGGCGCGAAGACCCAGCTGCAATGGGTCATCGACCACGCGAAGGACGACGAGTACAAGCAGATCGCGAAGCTGCGCCTGGCGCTCGTGCTGCTCGACGAGAAGAACTACGACGCAGGCCTGAAGCTGCTCGCGGACGCTCCGCTCGACGCGTTCAAGGGCGTCATCGCGGATCGTCGCGGCGATTTGCTGGCGGCCCAGGGCAAGCGCGACGATGCGCGCGCGTCCTACAAGGTCGCGCTCGACGCGCTGCCCGCGAACGACACGTCCGCGCGTCAGCTGGTCCAGTTCAAGCTCGATGCGCTGGGCGGCTAAGGTTCGCGCCGGTTCGTCCCCGAAGCATCGATCGCGTGTGCAGGCCGCCGCGTCCGAACGCCGCACGCGCGGCGCGGCGCGCACACCGATCAACCCGTTCAACTTTCCACATTGCGTCCACTGATGACTCTTTTGAAACGCTACGCCGTACCGCTCGCCTGCGCGATGACCGTCTTGTTGACCGCTTGTTCGTCGACCAAGGATGAACGCCGCGAACCGGTGCCGCTCGCGGACTTCAAGCCGGTGCTGACCGTCAACCAGGCGTGGAAGGCGAGCGTCGGCAAGGCGGGCCGCTATCTGTTCTCGCCGGTCGCGGTGGGCGACTATGTGTTCGCAGCGGGCGCCAACGGCTCGGTCGCGAAGATCGATGCGAAGACCGGTCAGGACGTCTGGCGCGTGAAGCTGAAGGACGATCTGTCGGCGGGCGTGGGCAGCGACGGCAATCTGACGGCCGTGGGCGGCCTGAAAGGCCAGGTCGACGTGCTCGGTCCCGACGGCAAGCTACTGTGGACCGCCACGGCGCCGGGCGAAATCGTGTCGCCGCCGCTGGTCGGCAATGACCTCGTGATCGTGCGCACGATCGACGGCAAGGTGATCGCATTCAACGCGCAAACTGGCGAGCAGAAGTGGGTGTTCCAGTTGCGCGCCGTGCCGCTCAACCTGCGCGTCGCGGCCGGCATGACCTTCGCGGGCAACCAGGCGGTGCTGGCGGGCTTCCCGGGCGGTACCTTCGCGGCTATCAACCTGCAAACGGGCGACGCCTACTGGCAGGCGCCGGTGTCCTATCCGAAGGGCGTGACCGAGGTGGAGCGCATCAACGACGTGACCGGCGCGCCGGGGCTGGTCGGTGCGCAAACCTGCGCGGTGACCTTCCAGGGCCGCCTCGGCTGTTTCGATGCCAACTCGGGCCAGCCGGTGTGGGAGAAGAACTTCTCGAGCGACAGCGGCCTCGCGCAGAGCGAAGAGGTCGTCGCGGCGGGCGACGACTGGTCGGTGGTCAACGCCTTCCGCGCGTCGGACGGCTCGCAGCTGTGGAAGTCCGACGTGCTGAAGAACCGCCGCGTCAGCGTGCCGTACATCCTGGGCCGCGCGGTCGTAGTGGGCGATTACAAGGGCTTCGTGCACTTTCTGAACACGGAAAACGGCACGCTGATCGGCCGTGCGCCGACCGACGGCAGCGCAATCACCGCGGCGCCCGTGCTGGCCGGCGAAACGCTCGTGGTGCAGACGCACGACGGCGATATCTACGGTTTCCGTCCGAGCAACTAAGGCCGCGACCGTTCATCACCCGCTGGAACGAAGCGCGACACTCCGTTCCGGCAAATACGCTGTACGCGCGCCGCTCAGGCGGCGCGGCAGGCCCGCCACGACGGGCCGCACGAGAAACAGGCGGTGCGCCGTGCGCGCATCGCGATACAACCCGCACGCAAGCGCGGGATGACTGCAACGAGGCGCGCGCATCCGCCGCGCGGCCAGCAGTGACCGAAAACGCCTCACGAGAGGCAAAACCCGGCGAAACCGGCAAATGAGCGCCGAAGCCGGAACGGCCGCGCGACGTGCGTGCGGCAAGCCGAATCCATGCTAATTTTCGACAGGCGCAGCCACTGCGCGGCGTAGCAACGCAGGGGCACAGAAGCACGCACGGCAACTTTTGCTGCGCGTACCGTGTCCGCCTAGCGTTCAACCTTGAACAACATCAGATGAAACCCGTGATTGCCCTCGTCGGGCGCCCCAATGTGGGGAAATCGACTCTCTTCAACCGGCTCACGCGCTCGCGCGACGCACTCGTCGCCGACCTGCCGGGCCTGACGCGCGACCGCCATTACGGCGAGGGCCGCGTGGGCGGCGAGCGTCCTTATCTCGTCGTCGATACCGGCGGCTTCGAGCCCGTCGCGAAGGACGGCATCCTGCACGAGATGGCGCGCCAGACGCGCCAGGCGGTCGAGGAAGCGGACATCGTCGTGTTCATCGTCGACGGGCGCAACGGGCTCGCGCCGCAGGACAAGGCCATCGCCGATTATCTGCGCAAGACCGGCCGGCCGCTCTTCCTGGTCGTGAACAAGGCCGAGGGCATGAAGTACTCGGCGGTCGCGGCCGACTTCTACGAACTCGGCCTGGGCGACCCGCGCGCGATTTCCGCGGCGCACGGCGACGGCGTGACCGAGATGATCAACGACGCGCTCGACATCGCCTATGCCGACCAGCCGGAAGAGACCGAGGCGGAGAAGGCGAAGCACGGCGTCAAGATTGCGATCGTCGGGCGTCCGAACGTCGGCAAGTCGACGCTCGTGAATACGCTGATCGGCGAAGAGCGCGTCATCGCGTTCGACATGCCCGGCACGACGCGCGATTCGATCTACGTCGATTTCGAGCGCCAGGGCCGCAAGTACACGCTGATCGACACGGCGGGCCTGCGCCGTCGCGGCAAGGTGTTCGAAGCCATCGAGAAGTTCTCGGTCGTGAAGACCTTGCAGTCCATCTCGGATGCAAACGTCGTGATCCTGCTGCTCGATGCGCAGCAGGATATCTCCGAGCAGGACGCGCACATCGCGGGCTTCGTGGTGGAGCAGGGGCGCGCGCTGGTGGTGGGCGTGAACAAGTGGGACGGGCTCGATTCACATGTGCGCGAACGCACCAAGGCCGACCTTACGCGCAAGCTCAAGTTTCTGGACTTTGCTAAATTCCATTACGTTTCGGCGCTGGAGAAGACCGGCATCGGCGGGCTGCTGAAATCGGTCGACGAAGCCTATGCCGCGGCAATGGCAAAGCTGCCGACACCGAAGCTCACGCGCGCCCTCATCGACGCAGTCGAATTCCAGCAGCCGCGACGGCGCGGCCCGGTTCGTCCCAAGCTGCGCTATGCGCATCAGGGCGGACAGAATCCGCCGATCATCGTCGTGCACGGCAACGCGCTCGACGCGATCACGGATACCTATAAACGTTATCTGGAAGGGCGCTTCCGGGAAACTTTCGGGCTGGTGGGCACTCCACTTCGCATAGAGTTTCGATCGACTCGAAACCCTTACGCGGACAAGGAATGAGAGCCGCGTGAAAGTCCGGCGTTTCGGCGTCGGCGGGAAGGGTTCAGGGCTGCTGTTGGGGCGGCCGCGAACCCCGTCGAGAGGCCCGCTGCGCGGTGCGCTGCTGGCCTTTTGGCCGACTGGCGCCGAAACGTGAATCAACGAAAATCAGCTATAGTGTAGCGATTGTCGGCGGATCTCTTTTTCTTCGTCCACAATACTTCCAACCTGCAAAAAAATATACGGAGTTTGCTATGAGCAACAAAGGGCAATTGTTACAAGACCCGTTTTTGAACGCATTGCGTAAAGAGCATGTCCCGGTTTCCATCTATCTGGTGAACGGCATCAAGCTCCAAGGCAACATCGAATCCTTCGACCAGTATGTCGTGTTGCTCCGAAATACGGTCACGCAGATGGTCTACAAGCACGCCATTTCAACGGTCGTGCCGGCCCGCCCGGTGAATTTCCACCCGGACGCCGAAACGTCCTAAACCATGTCGCGACCGGTGCGTATTGCCATTTGAATAGTCCATATTAAGCAACTCGCCGGTCGCTTCAAAAATTAAACATATCAATTTGATCAACGCAGCGCTTGTCGGCATCGACTTCGGCAAAATCGATTTCGAAGCCAGTCTTGAAGAACTCAGTCTGCTCGCACAAAGTGCGGGCGCTCATCCCGCCGTCACGCTCACCGGCCGCCGTTCGAGTCCCGATGCCAAGATGTTCATCGGCAGCGGCAAGGTCGAGGAACTGCGTCTGCAGTGCGAAGCGAACGACGTCGAACTCGTCATCTTCAATCACGCGCTCGCGCCCGCGCAGCAACGCAATCTGGAAGGTGCGTTGAATCGCCGCGTGGTGGACCGCACGAGCCTCATTCTCGATATCTTCGCGCAACGCGCCCGCAGCCATGAAGGCAAGCTGCAGGTTGAACTCGCGCAACTCCAGTATTTGTCCACGCGCCTGATTCGCGCCTGGACTCACCTTGAGCGCCAGAAAGGCGGTATCGGCCTGCGCGGCCCCGGCGAAACCCAGCTCGAAACCGACCGCCGCCTGATCGGCGAGCGCATCAAGGCGCTCAAGTCGCGGCTCGAGAAGCTGCGCCGGCAGCATGGCACGCAGCGTCGCCAGCGCGTGCGCAACCGGACCATGTCGGTGTCGCTCGTCGGCTATACCAACGCGGGCAAGTCCACGCTCTTCAACTCGCTCACGAAGGCGCAGGCCTATGCCGCCGACCAGCTCTTCGCCACGCTCGACACCACTTCGCGCCGCGTGTATCTCGGCGAGGAAGCGGGGCACGTGGTCGTGTCGGACACCGTCGGCTTCATCCGCGAATTGCCGCACCAGCTGGTCGCGGCATTCCGCGCGACGCTCGAGGAAACCATTCATGCAGACCTGCTGCTGCATGTCGTCGACGCCTCGAGCGCGGTGCGGCTCGACCAGATCGACCAGGTCAACGAAGTGCTGCGCGGCATCGGCGCGGACGAAATCCGCCAGATTCTCGTCTTCAACAAGATCGACGCCGTGCCGGAGCTCGCGGCCCGCGGCGAGGCGGTCGAAAGGGATGAGTATGGTAATATTTCGCGCGTTTTCTTGAGCGCGCGCACGGGTCAGGGACTCGATGCTTTGCGCGCCGCAATCGCGGAAATCGCCGCGGCGGAGACCGAGGAAACAGAAGCGGGCCTTCCCAGTGTGCTCGCCGAATTCGCGGACGCACAGGAAGAATCCGAAGCGGAATCCGGTGCGAACTTCAAGGCGGTGTCCGAAGCCAGGTCCGCAGCAAAGTCCGAAGCAACGCAATCCACGCAGTCCGGGTCAAACGCCACACACGACACGAACGCGCAGCCCGGCGACCAGCGGCCTGCCGATCAACGTGACGACCACACGGTTCCCGAACACGGACAGTGATCCGCAGCGGAATGGAACCGGCCCGGAATCGACCCGGCTGTCTAATGGTGAATCACTGAGTGAACGACTACAACGAGCGGACTAACCGGCAAGGCAACCCTGCCGTCTTTTCGATCAACGATCCGCGCTGGGGGCGGGGCGACGGCAATGGCGTGAAGAACGACACAAAGCGTCCGCAGGACGGCAAGCGTCCGAACGGCAAGGACGACGGTCCGCCCGATCTCGACGAAATGTGGCGCGACTTCAACCGGCGCCTGGCTGGCCTGTTCGGCCGCAAGCCCGGCAATGGCAACGGTGGTGCGCCGCGCGAGAACGGCCGCGGCGGCAAGATCGGGCTGGGCATCGTCATCGGCGTGCTGATCGCCATCTATCTCGGCAGCGGCGTGTTCGTCGTGCAGGACGGTCATGTCGGCGTCGTGTCGCAGTTCGGCCAGTATCGCCAGACGGTTCAGCAGGGCATCCACTGGCGCCTGCCGTATCCGTTCCAGTCGAACGAAATCGTCGATACCTCGCAGATCCGCTCGGTCGAAGTGGGCCGCGGCACCGCGCTGTCGCAGGGCAACGTGCGCGATGCCTCGCTGCTGACCCGCGACGCGGACATCGTCGACGTGCGCTTTGCCGTGCAGTACCAGATCCGCTCGGCCACCGACTTCCTTTACCGAAATCTCGATCCCGACCAGAGCGTCGTGCAGGCCGCGCAGGCGGCGATTCGCGAGATCGCCGGCGGCCTCAGCACCGACGACATGCTCTACAAGGATCGCGAGGCATTGCGCACGCGTCTGATGGACGCCATCCAGCGTTCGCTCGACGCCTACCGCACCGGCCTTCAGGTCACGGGCGTCGCGGTGCAGAGCGTGCAGGTGCCGCAGCAGGTGCAGTCGGCGTTCGAGGAAGCGTCGCGCGTGCGCCAGGACAACGAACGCGCGCGCGACACCGCGCAAGCCTATGCCGATCAACTCCTGCCGCGCGCGAAGGCCGACGCGGCGAAGATGGTCGACGAAGCCACCGCCTACAGCAATCGCGAAGTCACGCAGGCCCAGGGTGACGCCGAGCGCTTCAAGGAGGTCTACGCCGAATATTCGAAGGCGCCCGCGGTCATCCGCCAACGCATGTACCTGGACACGATGCAGCAGATCTATTCGCGCACCACGAAGGTTTTCGTAGACAGCAAGGCAGGCAACAACGTGGTGTATCTGCCGCTCGACAAGCTGGTTGAAGCGAATCGTCAGCAGGCGAAGGACGCGGCCGATGGGGCCAGCGCGCCGGCTGCGCCGGCTGCGGCCGACGGACAGCAGGCACGCGCCCAGAGCGCGGCGCCCGCATCGGCGCCGGCCGTTGCCGCGCCCGCGAGCGCGGCGAGTGCTGCCAGTGCGGCCAGCGGCGCAAGCGCGAGCGACCCGCTGCGTTCGCGCGACGCGTTCCGCTCGCGCAGCCGTTCCGAAGACCTGCAGTAAGGAGCGCACACATGAACCGAATCATTGCGCTCGTGGTCGCGGTCGTCATCGTGCTGTTCATCGGCTCGTCGATGATTTTTACCGTCGACGAACGACATGCCGGCGTCGTTGCCGCGCATGGCGAAGGCAATCCGCGCGTCGCGGGCCCGGGCCTGCACTTCAAGCTGCCGCCGCCGTTCCAGACCCTCACGCTGATCGACACGCGCACGCTCACCATCGACGAATCCGGCGCGGACCGTTTCACGACCGCTGACAAGAACGAAGTGATGGTGAACACGGTGGTCAAGTACCGCGTCGCCGATCCGCTGAAGCTCTTCGAAAGCAACGAGAAGAACACGCAGACGGCGCAGGAGCGCATCACCGCGCTGGCCCGCACGGCGCTCGCAAGCGGCTTCGCGAAGCGCTCGCTCACCGACGCGCTGGGCAACCAGCAAGCCCTTGCGAGCGACGCGCAAAAGAGCGTGGAAGCCGCGGCTGCGGCGTTCGGTGTGCAACTCGTGGATCTGCAGATGACGCGCATCGACTTCCCGTCGACGGTGGCGGACTCGGTCTACAAGCGCATGATCGCGGCGCGCCAGCAGGCGGCAGCGAACGAGCGCGCGAAGGGCACGGCGGATGCTGACAAGATCAAGGCGGACGCGGAGCGCGAACAGCAGCAGATTCTCGCCGACGCCTACAGCCAGTCGCAGGCGATCAAGGGCGAAGGAGACAGCAAGGCGGCGGGCATCGCGGCCGACGCCTATGGACGCGATCCGCAGTTCTACCAGTTCTATCAGAGCCTCGAAGCGTACAAGAAGACGTTCAAGCCGGGCGACGTGATGATCGTCGACCCGAGCAGCGACTTCTTCCGCTTCATGAAGAGCCCGACCGGCGGCCTCCCGGATACGTCCGCGCCCGCCACGGCGAAGCGCTGATCCTGCCCGCGCGGCGCGACCGGTTATCCGCGGTCGCGCCGCATCTTCGATTTCCTGGACATGGCCGAGACGTTACTGCTCGCTGTTGCGCTGATGCTCATCATCGAAGGCATGTTTCCCTTCGTGTTCCCGACCGCCTGGCGCGACACGTTTCGCCGCATTGCGGAGCGGCCGGTGAATCACATCCGCATCGGCGGGCTGATCGCGATGGTGCTCGGGCTCATCCTGCTGCTGATCGCGACGTGAAGCACGCGGCGTCACGCCGACTTTTGACCTATCTTGTCCTTGATCCTTCGTCCCTGACCGTTGTTGTCCGCGAGCCCGCGCACTGAGCGCGACAGCTTGCGTCCCGTAGGAAACGTATCGATGTCCACCTGGTTGCTTCCCGAGAATATTGCCGACGTCCTGCCGTCGGAAGCCCGCAAGATCGAAGAGCTGCGCCGCCGTCTGCTCGACCGGTTCCGCTCGTACGGTTACGAGCTCGTCATGCCGCCGATGCTCGAATACATCGAATCGCTGCTGACGAGCGGCGGCAGCGACCTGAATCTGCGCACCTTCAAGCTCGTCGATCAATTGTCCGGGCGCACGCTCGGCCTGCGCGCGGACATCACGCCGCAGGTGTCGCGCATCGACGCGCATTTGCTGAACCGGCAGGGCGTCACGCGTCTCTGCTACGCCGGCGTCGTGCTGCACACGCGTCCGCGCGGCCTGCACGCGACCCGCGAGCAGATCCAGATCGGCGCGGAAATCTATGGCCACGCCGGACTGGAAGCGGATCTCGAAATCCAGCAGCTGATGCTCGATTCGCTGCATCTGGCCGGACTGCGCAAGGTGCGGCTGGACTTGTGCCACGCGGGCGTGCTGGCGGCGCTGCTGGAACTGGAACCGGCCGCGGTGTCGCTCGGCGAGGCGCTCTATGACGCGCTGGCGAGCAAGGACGTGCCGCGCCTGAACGAACTCACCGCGCATCTCGGTCAGGTGCCGCGCGACGCGCTGCGGGCGCTGCCTTCGCTGTACGGCGATGCGTCGGTGCTGCAGATCGCGCGCGGCCGCCTGCCGAACCTGCCGGTGATCTCGCGCGCCCTCGACGACCTCGCATTCCTCGCGAGCCAGGTGGAAGGCGCCGAGTTGATGATCGATCTCGCCGACCTGCGCGGTTACGCGTACCACAGCGGCGTGATGTTCTCGGCGTATGTGGATGGCGTGCCGAACGCGGTTGCGCGCGGCGGACGATATGACGATGTGGGCCTCGCGTACGGCCGTGCGCGGCCCGCGACGGGTTTCTCGCTCGACCTGCGCGAAGTGGCGCGCATTTCGCCCGTCGATGCACGCGGCAGCGCGATCCTGGCGCCGTGGAAGCACGACGAACCGCTGCGCGTGGCCATCGCCGCGCTGCGTGACGCGGGCGAGGTGGTGATCCAGGCGCTGCCCGGCCATGAACACGATCTGGACGAATTCGCCTTCGACCGCGTGCTGGTCGAGCGGAACGGCGCGTGGACGGTAGAAGCGCGGTCCTGAACGCTTGCCTGGGTCCAGCGGTGAATACAATCGCTTGATCGGCAAGGGTTTTTGGTAGCACATTCCAATCGCGCGCACGCGCAGGAATCGCGAATCGCATCCCGAAAAACTCGGAACCTTTCGCGAACATAGGTAAAATGCGTTTTTAACCAGCTAACGAATCAACATGTCTGCCAGTGCAGTGAATGTGAACCCGGGGCGCAACGTCGTCGTGGTGGGCACCCAGTGGGGTGATGAGGGCAAGGGCAAGATCGTCGACTGGCTGACGGACCACGCCCAGGGCGTCGTCCGCTTCCAGGGCGGTCACAACGCCGGCCACACGCTCATCATCGGCGGCAAGAAAACCATCTTGCGCCTCATTCCTTCGGGCATCATGCGCGCGGGCACGGCCTGCTACATCGGCAATGGCGTCGTGTTGTCGCCGGAAGCGCTGTTCAAGGAAATCGACGAACTGGAAGCCGCCGGCATCGACGTGTCGAAGCGTCTGTTCATTTCCGAAGCCGCCACGCTCGTTCTCCCGTATCACGTCGCCATCGACCAGGCGCGCGAAGCCAAGCGCGGCGCCAGCAAGATCGGCACGACCGGTCGCGGCATCGGCCCGGCCTACGAAGACAAGGTCGCGCGCCGCGGCCTGCGCGTGCAGGACCTGTTCGACCGCACCGTGTTCGAAGAGCGTCTGCGCGAAGCACTCGACTTCCACAACTTCGTGCTGACGCAGTATCTCGGCGCGAAGGCCGTCGACTTCCAGGAGACCCTCGAGACCATGCTCGGCTACGCCGACCGTCTCGCGCCGATGGTCACCGACGTCTCCCGTCGTCTCTACGATGAGAACCACGCCGGCCGCAACCTGTTGTTCGAAGGCGCGCAAGGTACGCTGCTCGACATCGACCATGGCACCTATCCGTACGTCACGTCGAGCAACTGCGTTGCGGGCGCGGCCACAGCGGGCGCGGGCATCGGTCCGCAACGCCTGAACTACATCCTGGGCATCACGAAGGCGTATTGCACGCGCGTCGGTTCGGGCCCGTTCCCGAGCGAACTGTACGACGCCGACAACGCCGCGCGTCAGGAACAGGTCGGCCTGACGCTCGCCACGGTCGGCAAGGAATTCGGCTCCGTCACGGGCCGTCCGCGCCGCACCGGCTGGCTGGACGCGGCAGCGCTGCGCCGTTCCATCCAGATCAACGGCATCTCGGGCCTGTGCATCACCAAGCTCGACGTGCTGGACGGCCTCGATGAAGTGAAGCTCTGCACCGGCTATATGCTCGACGGCAAGCAGGTCGACATCCTGCCGCGCGGCGCTTCGGAAGTGGCGCGCTGCGAGCCGGTGTACGAAACCTTTGGCGGCTGGAAGGAAAGCACCATCGGCATCACGCAATGGGACAGCCTGCCGGACAACGCACGCCAGTATCTGACGCGCGTGCAGGAAGTGGCGGGCGTGCCGATCGACATGGTCTCGACCGGTCCGGATCGCGACGAAACCATCCTGCTGCGTCACCCGTTCAAGGTCTGAGCTCCACGCGAGCCCGGGTTGCCTGAACGGACGCTGTAAAGAATGTGGCCGCCTCTGCGGCCACATTTCGCATATAACACTTGGAACGAACTGAAAGAGCCTCACCATGATCGCGATGACGGATCCGCGCAACGACGAGAAGAACCTCTGGGTCGGCTGGGACGAATACCACCGGCTGATCGAACTGCTCGCGCTGAAGGTGCACGAGTCGGGCTGGAAGTTCGACAAGATCCTGTGCCTCGCGCGCGGAGGCTTGCGCGTCGGCGACCAGCTCTCGCGCATCTATGACCTGCCGCTGGCCATTCTCGCGACGAGTTCGTACCGCGAGGCCGCTGGCACCGAGCAGGGCGCGCTCGACATCGCGCAGTACATCACGATGACGCGCGGCGACCTCTCCGGCAACGTGCTGCTGGTCGACGACCTGGTGGACTCGGGCGTCACGCTGGCGCGCGTGCAGGAGCATCTGAAGGAGCGCTATCCGGACATCACGGCGGTGCGCTCGGCGGTGCTCTGGTACAAGGCGTGCTCGAAGGTGAAGCCCGACTATCACGTGCAGTTTCTCGAAACGAATCCGTGGATTCATCAACCGTTCGAGGAATGGGACACGGTGCGTCCGCACAACCTGGGTGCGTGGATCAAGCGCGGGCTGCAAAACGGGCGCGAATGATCTTCAGCGCATTGATGGTCGCGCAGGCATGAAACAACGCCGTTCGTCCGGGCTCGATGCCGGATGCAACGGCGTTTGGCCGTCTGGGCCGGACACGCAGGCGTCACGAAAGGTGACGCGCGCCCGCGCCAACGCGTACGGGGCACGATGCTAAACTCTCACTCACGTCTGCGACGGCGCGATCGCAGCGCTCAAGAAAGGTGCTCCGGCATGCCGCGTTCGATAGAATGGCGTTCGTTTTTTCCGCCCTGGACGGATATCCCGCTTTTATGACCACAACGACTCACGCGCACGAGCATAAACAGTCATTGCCCTCGCTTACGGTCGCGGCCATTGGCATCGTCTTCGGCGACATCGGCACGAGTCCGCTGTATTCACTGAAAGAAGCGTTCAGCCCGTCACACGGCATCGGCCTGTCCGAGGCGTCCATTCTCGGTGTCATCTCCCTGCTGTTCTGGGCCATCATCATGGTGGTGGCCGTCAAATACGTGCTGTTCGTCATGCGCGCCGACAACAACGGCGAAGGCGGCGTGTTCGCCATGACCACGCTCGCGCTGCGCAGCGTGAAGGAATCCGGCAAGATCTCGGGCGTGCTGATGATGCTCGGCATCTTCGGCGCGTGCATGTTCTACGGCGACGCCGTCATCACGCCGGCCATGTCGGTGATCTCCGCGGTCGAAGGCCTCGAAATCGCCGCACCCAAGCTGACGCCTTACGTGCTGCCCATCACCATCGTCATCCTGATCGCGCTGTTCTGGATCCAGCGGCACGGCACGGCGGTGGTCGGCAGGCTGTTCGGCCCGATCATGCTCGTGTGGTTCGTCACGCTCGCCGTGCTGGGCGCGGCGCACATCGTGAAGGAACCGCGCATCATCGCCGCGATGAATCCCTATTACGCCTTTTCCTTCATGGCGCAGCACGTGCTGCAGGCGTACATCGTCCTGGGTTCGGTGGTGCTCGTGCTGACCGGCGCGGAAGCCCTCTATGCCGACATGGGCCACTTCGGCGCGAAGCCGATCCGCTGCGGCTGGTACACGCTCGTGATGCCGTCGCTGCTGCTCAACTACTTCGGCCAGGGCGCGTTGCTGATGCATGACCCGAAGGCCATCGAAAGCCCGTTCTTCCTGCTCGCGCCCGACTGGGCGCTGCTGCCGCTCGTGATCCTCTCCACGGTTGCGACCGTGATCGCTTCGCAGGCGGTCATCTCGGGCGCGTATTCGCTGACGAGCCAGGCCATCCAGCTGGGCTACGTGCCGCGCATGAAAATCCTGCATACGTCCGAACTGGCGATCGGGCAGATCTATATCCCGCTCGTGAACTGGATGCTGCTGTTCATCATCCTGTGCATCGTGGTCGGCTTCAAGAGTTCGGAGAATCTGGCGGCGGCCTACGGTCTCGCCGTCACCGCGACCATGCTGACCACCACCATCCTCGTGTCGGTCGTGATGGTGAATCTGTGGGGCTGGAACCGCTGGCTGGTGGGCGCGATGATCGCGGTGTTCCTCGCCATCGATATTGGCTTCTTCGGTGCCAGCCTGTTGAAGATCGAGCAGGGCGGCTGGCTGCCGCTGTGCATCGGCGGAGCGCTGTTCTTCCTGCTGATGACCTGGTACAAGGGCCGCATGATCGTCAAGGACCGTACGGCCGCCGACGGTATCCCGCTGATGCCATTCCTGCAAGGATTGCTCGCGCATCCGCCGCATCGCGTCTCGGGCACGGCCATCTATCTCACCGGCAGCGACTCGCTGGTGCCCGTGAGCCTGCTGCACAACCTGAAGCACAACAAGGTGCTGCACGAGCGCACGCTCTTCATGAATTTCCAGACGCGCGACATTCCCTATGTGGACGACGCGCACCGGCTCGAAGTGAAGGACATCGGCGGCGGATTGTTTCTCGTGAAGGCGGCGTATGGCTTCAACGAGACGCCCGACGTCAAGGCGGTACTCGAGCAGATCACGCGCACGCACGCGATGATCTTCGAACTGATGGACACGTCGTTCTTCATGGCGCGTGAAACCGTGGTGCCGACGGAACTGCCGGGCATGTCGGTGTGGCGCGAGCGGGTGTTCGCGTGGATGCATCAGAACGCCGCGAAGCCCACTGATTTCTTCAGCATTCCGGCGAACCGCGTCGTGGAACTGGGCACGAAGATCGAGATTTGAGGGTCGCTCATCGGTATCGACGATGAGCGCGATGTCGTCTATCTCGCTCATTCAAATGCGAGTGAGATGGACGCGGCAGATTTAAGATTTTTCCCAATCAAAGCCAGAATTTTCGCCAATACGATGGCGTCTTCTCCACCCGGTCAACCGTCGACCGCAAGAAGAGGGCGTCATGTCAAATCTCAAATTCAAGAAGAAGTGCTGTACAGCAACGCTGGCGCTGGCGCTCGTCGCGGGCGGCGTCGTGCCGTCGGCGCTGGCCATCACACCGTCTGGTGGCTGGACGCTTGCGGCGGCGAGTCCTGACGTCAGGGATTATTTTCTCCGTGTGGATATCGATCCCGGAGAAAAGTATGTGCAGCCGGGCTATGCACCCTCATCCGTGTACTGGGCGCAGTACGTCAATTTCGACCGCTACAGTGGCTATCTCGGGCTACAGCGGACCGATGGGACGAAGCTGGCGATCGTGTCGATCTGGAG
Source organism: Caballeronia sp. LZ035 (assembly GCF_031451175.1). NCBI lineage: Bacteria > Pseudomonadati > Pseudomonadota > Betaproteobacteria > Burkholderiales > Burkholderiaceae > Caballeronia > Caballeronia sp. LZ035. The sequence goes on along the minus strand of NZ_JARUXS010000001.1, from coordinate 2,117,185 downwards.
CGGCGCCGGTGCAACAGGGAACACGCTTCCCGCGGTGTCCTGCAACGAAGGCGGCCCGTGCAGCAGCATCAAGGGTCCGTACGACTGGAAGGTCGGTCATCAATATCGGTTCCGTGTGGAACGCAGTCCCCGGCATGCGGATAACGAGTGGCAAATTACGCTGGCCGACCTGACCACGGGTACGGAAGACATCCTTGGGGAAATACAGCTTCCAGATGACAGTGGGCTGAAAACGGATAACGGCCTGTTCCTGGAATATTTCTGGGGACCTTATGAATGTCAGACCTTGCGGGCCGCGAACGCCACGTATGCGCCTCCGCGCGGAGACTTCGGGCGGGCGACCGCACTCGCGGCAATGAACGGAACGGCATACGGCGATCCCGACGTATGCAATTCACCTTATCCCCTGAGCGGCATGACGCCGGCCGAGTATGGCTCGTCGTCGTCGGTGAATTCGACGGGCGTGGTGACGGCGACAGGCAACGCGTATCGCGGCGTTCAACAGTACGGGAAGTACAACAGCACCGCACGAGCCGGAATGATGTTCGCGACTGATCCAGCGGCGGACCGTCCGCAGGTCTATCGCGCACTCAAGGACGGCACCTACGGCTCCTTCCCGACCACGGGCAAGGCCAACGCGTATTGGCAACCGCTGGGCAGGGGCACGCCGGTGATCAATGACCTGTACTTCAGAAATCAGCCGTTGAGGCAATGGGAGGAGCGGGGCGCGTCGTACGTATCGGTTGGAGATTTCTTTGTCTACGAGAATCCCTACACCGGCGACACGGAATACTTCAAACTCAAGAGAACCAGCGCCGGATATTTTCCAGTCGACAAGACGAGCAACGATGACTGGACTTATGTGGGCCGGCATCCGCGCAAGGACGAACCCATCCCTCCGATGGTGGTGCATCAGTGGGGTGAAAACAATCGTGTCGGCAGGCTCGGGAGTGTGTTCCAGGACGGCACCCTGTATTTTCGCCTGAAGACCGGCGCACCGTCCCAGTACTGGTATTTCCCGACCACGCCTACCGACAACAACGACTGGGAATTTCTCGGCTATCACGCCTGACGCAACTGCGTCGGGTGCAAACGCCGCCTCACCCTGTTTGGCTCAGCGGCGCCGCATACGTCAGCGTTTCAGCTTCGCGAACGCCGCGGCCATGGCGCCCGACGCTTCCGGCTCGCGACGCTGCTGCGGACGCTGGCCTGAACGCCGGTCCTGACGATCCTGTCCGCCGCGCGACTGCGCGTTGGCGCCGCTGCCGGCCGATGCCGACGGGAAGTCGTCGTCGAGACGCATCGTCAGTGCAATGCGCTGGCGCTTCACATCCGTCTCGAGCACTTTCACCTTGACGACCTGACCGGCCTTCACGACTTCGTGCGGGTCCTTGATGAACTTGGTGGACATCGACGACACGTGCACGAGGCCATCCTGATGCACGCCGATATCGACGAACGCGCCAAACGCCGCCACGTTCGTCACGACGCCTTCGAGGATCATGCCCGGCACGAGATCAGAGATTTTCTCGACGCCGTCCTTGAAGGTCGCCGTCTTGAACTCGGGGCGCGGATCGCGGCCGGGCTTCTCGAGTTCGGCGAGGATGTCGCGCACGGTGGGCAGGCCGAAGCGCTCGTCGACGAACTCGGCCGGCGACAAGCCCGTCAAGGCCTCGCGCTTGCCGAGCACATCGCCGAGTTGCTTCCTGATCTTCGCGAGCATGCGTTCGACGACCGGATACGCTTCCGGGTGCACCGACGAACGGTCCAGCGGGTTCTCACCGTTGTTGATGCGCAGGAAGCCCGCGGCCTGTTCGAAGGTCTTGTCGCCAAGGCGCGGCACCTTTTTCAGATGCTCGCGCGAAGGGAACGGCCCGTTGGCGTCGCGAAACTCGACGATATTGCGCGCGAGCGTCGCATTGAGTCCCGACACGCGGGCGAGCAGGGCGACGGAGGCCGTGTTCGCATCGACGCCGACGGCGTTCACGCAGTCTTCGACAACGGCATCGAGCGAGCGCGCGAGTTCGCGCTGGTTGACGTCATGCTGATACTGGCCGACGCCGATCGCCTTCGGCTCGATCTTGACGAGTTCCGCGAGCGGATCCTGCAGACGGCGCGCGATGGACACCGCGCCGCGCAACGAGACATCCAGCTCCGGGAATTCCTTTGCTGCGAGTTCCGACGCCGAATACACCGACGCGCCCGCCTCCGACACCACGATCTTCTGCAACTTGAATTCCGGATGCTTCGCGATCAGTTCGCTTGCAAGCTTGTCGGTTTCGCGCGAGGCCGTGCCGTTGCCGATCGACACCAGTTCGGCCTGCGTCGCCTGCGCGATGCGGGCAAGCTTCGCGAGCGAGCCGTCCCAGTCGCGGCGCGGCTCGTGCGGATAGATGGTGTCGGTGGCGAGCAGCTTGCCGGTGCGATCCACGACCGCCACTTTCACGCCGGTGCGCAGGCCCGGATCGAGACCGATCACGGCTTTCGGGCCCGCCGGCGCGGCCAGGAGCAGATCCTTGAGGTTGCGCGCGAACACGCGGATGGCTTCGTGCTCGGCCTGCTCGCGCAGTTGCGTGAGCAACTCGGTTTCGATGTGCGGCTGCACCTTCACGCGCCAGCACCAGCGACAGACGTCCGAGAGCCATTTGTCGGCGGCGCGGCCGCGATTGGCGATGCCCACCTGCTGCGCGATCATCGCTTCGCAAGGATGCGGAACCTGCGCGTCGAGTTCCTCGCCGAGGCCGAGCTTGACGCTCAGCACGCCCGCATTCCGGCCGCGAAACAGCGCGAGCGCACGGTGCGACGGCACGGTGCGGACCGTCTCGCTGTAGTCGTAGTAGTCGCGGAACTTCTCGCCTTCCTCGTTCTGCTTGCCGTCGACGACGCTCGACATCAAGAGCCCCTGGCTGAACAGATGCTCGCGCAGCTTGCCAAGCACGCCGGCCGTCTCGCCGAACTGTTCCGAGAGAATGTCGCGTGCACCGTCGAGCGCGGCCTTCGTGTCGGCGACGCCTTTTTCCGCATCGACGAACTTCGCGGCTTCGGCTTGCGGGTCGAGCGTCGGGTCGGCGAGCAGGGCCTGCGCGAGCGGTTCGAGACCGGCTTCGCGGGCAATCTGCGCGCGCGTGCGGCGCTTGGGCTTGTAGGGCAGGTAGAGATCTTCGAGCACCTGCTTGCTGTCCGCGCCTTCGATGGCGCCGCGCAGTTCGTCGCTGAGCTTGCCTTGCTCGTCGATGCTCGACAGGATCGTGGCGCGGCGCTCTTCGAGTTCGCGCAGGTAGATCAGGCGTTCTTCGAGCGTGCGCAGGTGCGTATCGTCGAGATTGCCGGTCACTTCCTTGCGATACCGGGCGATGAACGGGACAGTCGAGCCTTCGTCGAGAAGCTGCACGGCAGCGGCGACCTGGCGCGGCTGCACGGTGAGTTCGGCGGCGATGCGCTGTACGATCTTGAGTGCTACGGTTTCCGTCATGTGTCTGCGCTGTTCTCAGGCCTGCCGGCGGGCATCGCGCCGCACGCACGGGCCTGCTGTGAGCGAGGCGCGGCGGGCGCGTGACCGCGTGACGAGCCGGTTCGGACCGGGTTGCTGGAGCGGGGCATTTTGCCATAAATGGCGAAGCCTTCCGGCGTGCGGTGATAGAATTTGGGCATCGCCCAAGCCGCTTCGCACCTGATTCCTGATCACGTTGCCGTTCATTCCTTTGCCCATATTCCGCTTTTTACGCGCCGCCCATTCTGGCCCGGCTGCAGGCCACGCCGGCGCAGCTGAATGCGCACGCGTCGCGTCGGCCATGACGTTCGCCAGGTTCTTCACCGCAGCCGTGCTGGTCGCCGCTTTCGTGCCGCATCATGCGGATGCGCAGACGCCGAAGCCCATTGCCGCCGACAGCGCAGTCAGCACCCGTCCGCTCGACGACGCCTCTTCCAGCGTCACGCAAGATCCCGACGCCGCGCTCAAGGCTCAATTCACGCAACGGCAGCAAGCGCTGAACAAGCGCACCGAGGCGAACGACTATCGCTATGGCGTGAAGCGGCACGACTGCTACAGCAACTTCTTCGTCAATCATTGTCTCGATAACGCGCGCAACGAGATGCGCGAAGCGCGCCAGCAGATCCGTCAGGACCAGCTCGCGCTCGACGATGAACAGCGCACCGAGCGCGCCCGTCAGCGCGACCAGCAGACGGCGATCAAGCAGGCACAATACGACGCGCAAGCGCCGCAGCGCGCGGCCAATGAACGCACGAGTCAGCAGTCGTTCGACGAGAAGCAGCGTCAGAACGCACTGGCTGCGGCCCAGCGCCAGGCCGAGGCGCCGCAGCGCGCGGCCAACCAGGCGGCGTACGATCGCAAGCAGGCGGACTATCAGAAGCAACTCAGCGATGCGCGCGCACGCGGTGTGCAGGACGCGCAGGACCGGGATCTGAAGGCGCAGCGTTACGAGCAGAAGCAGCAGGAAGCCGCGCAGCATCGCGCAGAAGTCGAGGCGCGTCAGAAGGAAGCCGCGAGGAAGCAGCAAGAGAAGGCGCAGCAGGCCGCTGAAGAACAGCAGCGCCAGCAGCAACTGCAGCAGCAACAGCAGCAGCAAGGCAAGTAGCGCGTTCGTGTCCGCGTTGCGGGCACACGCGAAGCAGATGAAAGAGCGGATGAAAGGAGGCGAGCATGCAGCAGCGCTTGAACGCACCCCGACAACCCACCATGGATGCCGCATTGCTGCGCGATCGCATCGCGCAGTTGCAGGACGAGCATCACAGCCTGGACATTCTGATCGACAAGATGTCGGGCATCGAAGACCTCGAGTTGAGACGCTTGAAAAAGCGCAAGCTCAAGGTGAAGGACACCATACTCCTGCTGCAATTGCAGCTGGACCCGGACGCGCACTGACGCCGCGCGCCGCCGGCGGCGCGTGCCAGTGCATGCCGGCGGCGCCCTTCGCAGCCGCCGCCGGTACCCCCGCAGGATTGAGCACGCCTTGAACGCACCCACACCCTCTCGCGACGACGTCCCCGCGCCGCACGCGCTCACCGACAAGCGCGCCGTCGAACTCGACGCCATCTTCGCGGCGCAGGGACTGCTTGCGCGCGCCATCGACGGTTATCGGCCGCGCGCCTCGCAGATCGAAATGGCGCGCTCGGTCGCGTCCGCCATGGAGGCCTCCGGCCGCGCAATGCCCGAGCCCGCGATGTTCGAGGCGCAGCGCCGCCCCGCGCGCAAGCTCGGACCGTCGGACAAGCCGCATGATCCCGACGCGCCGCCCGCGGAAGACCTCGGCATCGCCACGGCGAAGACGGCCATCGACGGCGGCGAGAACACGCTGATCGTCGAAGCCGGGACGGGCACGGGCAAGACCTATGCGTATCTCGTGCCGGCCATGCTGTGGGGCGGCAAGGTGATCGTCTCGACCGGCACGAAGCACTTGCAGGACCAGCTGTTCCAGCGCGACATCCCCACCGTGCGCGATGCGCTGGCGGTGCCGGTTTCAGTGGCGATGCTGAAGGGGCGCGCAAACTACCTGTGCCATTACTATCTCGAGCGCACGGCCGACAACGGCCGTCTGCCGACGCGCCAGGACACGTCGCATTTGCAGGAGATCGTGCGCTTTGCGAAGATCACGCGCACCGGCGACAAGGCCGAGCTCGCGAGCGTGCCCGAGAATTCGCCGGTCTGGCCGATGGTGACCTCCACGCGCGACAACTGTCTCGGCCAGGACTGTCCGCACTACAAGGAATGTTTCGTCATGCAGGCGCGCAAGGAAGCGCAGCAGGCGGACATCGTCGTGGTGAATCACCATCTGTTCTTCGCGGACGTGATGCTGCGCGACACCGGCATGGCCGAACTCCTGCCGATGGCCAACACCATCATCTTCGACGAGGCGCATCAGTTGCCGGAAACAGCCACGCTGTTCTTCGGCGACACGCTGTCGACTACGCAGCTGCTCGAACTCGCGCGCGATACGGTCGCCGAAGGCCTGTCGCATGCGCGCGATGCCGCCGACTGGACGAAGCTCGGCGCCGCGCTCGAACGCGCCGCGCGCGATCTGCGGCTGGTGTTCAAGGAAGATTCGGTGCGTTTGTCGCTCGGCCAGTTGCCCGATAGCCATCCGCTGTTCGACGCGCTCGACACGCTCGAGACGCATCTCGCCTCGCTGGCGGCGGCGTTGTCGGCGCACGCGGAGCGCGCCGAATCGCTGCAGGCGCTGGTGCGTCGCGCGCGCGAGCTGCAGGACCTGCTGTCCGGCTGGACCACGCCGCCGACGTCGCTCGAACGCGCGGTCGTCGCGGACGAACAGACCGCCGCCGAAGCCGCGAAGGAAGAGCCGAACGAGATGGTGCGCTGGATCGAAGTGTTCTCGCACACGGTGCAGCTGCACGAGACGCCGTTGTCGGTTGCGCCGATCTTCGCCAAGCAGCGCGCGGGCGTGCCGCGCGCGTGGATCTTCACGTCGGCGACGCTCTCGGTGCGCGGCGACTTCACGCATTACGCGGCGCAGATGGGCCTCAACTCGCGCCGTTCGATGACCCTGCCGAGCCCGTTCGACTATCCGTCGCAAGGGCTGTTATACGTGCCGCGCAATCTACCGCAGCCGTCCTCGCCGCAGTTCACCGATGCCGTGTTCGAAGCCGCGCTGCCGGTGATCGAGGCGGCGGGCGGCGGCGCGTTCGTGCTGTGTACGACGCTGCGCGCGGTCGACCGCATCGCCACGCGGCTGCGTGAGGTGATCGAGCGCCGTGGCTGGGACAATCCGCTGCTCGTGCAGGGCGATGCCAGCCGAACCGAGTTGCTCGACCGTTTTCGCGCGTACGGCAATGCCATCCTGGTCGGCAGCCAGAGCTTCTGGGAAGGCGTGGACGTGCGCGGCGACGCGCTGTCGCTGGTGGTCATCGACAAGCTGCCGTTCGCGCCGCCCGATGATCCTGTGCTCGCGGCCCGTCTGGATGCGCTCTCGAAGAAGGGCTTGAGTCCGTTTGCCGTGCATCAGCTGCCGCAGGCGGTCATCACGCTCAAGCAGGGCGCCGGGCGGCTGATTCGCGCGGAGACGGACCGCGGCGTGCTGATGATCTGCGACACGCGTCTTGTCGAGAAGCCTTATGGCCGGCGCATCTGGCAAAGCCTGCCGCCGTTCAAGCGCACGCGTGAACTGGACGTGGTGCGTGAATTCTTCAGCGATGCGGCGAAGTGGAAGACGGAACTGGCTGAGTAGCGTCTCGAATGGCAGTCTTCCGGCGATTGTGCTCACGCCGGGAAACGGTGCCGGTGATGATCTTCATTCCGTGCCGCGTTTGTTTCGCGAAACGCAGGTTCCCGATCATTCAATTCGCTCTTTCCGAACGAGCCATTTTTTGTTCTTGGCAGACCTCGTTGGCCAAGGCATTCTCTGCGGGAATCTGGCATAGCGTGCGCTGCAAGTAAGCATCGACCGGCGCCACACGTCTGCTTGCCAGCGTGAAAAATCTCCGGGAGATTCGGTCCATGCCATTTGCTTCGGAAAGCGAAACAAGGTTGCGCCATCGCCGCGGTAATCAAGCCCATTCCTCCGCAACGGATATTCCGGTCAATAGCCTGGCAGAATCGGCCTGGGCGAATTCGTTATCCGACATGGCCTTCGCAGACGAGGAAAGCGAAGCGGATGCGGACTTCCCCGAAGACGCGTTTCAACGAAACGAACCCTTCGATTTTTCAGGGGTTACGCGCGAAGTCGTTTCAAGAATGGCCCAGCGTATCGCCGAGAGTCTTTTCAATCGCTATCACCATGCCGCTGCTGCCTGCCAGGACGTCGCAGCGGTCTGCAAGAGCACCGCGCACTGGGAAACCCGGCTGGACGACCTGGCGACCGTCTGTGTTCTGTACCAGGACCTGTGGCCCGAGGCATTCCGGATCCGGATCGAGGGCGGCGTCGAAAAACTGCAGGAGATCCTGACGTATTTCTCGATGGCCCAGAAGCTGTGCGTCGAGATTCAGAGTATCCGGGGTGAAGCGCGAGGCACCTTGCTGGAATGGTCGCGAATCGTCATGCATCTGCGGCAGGATTTTTCCCGCATCCTGCCGACGGAATTCAGCGAGACGCTCGACAGCATGCGCGTGGCATTCAATGCCAGGATCGGGGATGTGCGCGCCGTCGAGGGCGTGGTCGAGGCCCTGGACTCGCTTTATTCCCTTGACGATGCAACGCTGAAAATCAGCAGGATCAATGCACTCATCCGCGAAAAGGCCGCCTGTCTGCCGGCCGGCATGATACGGGAAGTCGTCGAGCCGGGCGATCTGGGCATGCTTCATCGGCAGTTGCTCGCGATCAAAGACGAGATAAGCCACTACCGGGCGCGTTCATTTTCCTTCGATGAAATCGTGGCCGAACTCATGCGCCAGCAAGCGGCAAGCGGGCATCGGTACCCTCTGCAAGATCTGGCGGCAAAGTTCGCGCAATTCAGCGAACTGGGACGGTTCGTCATGCAGAGCGGGGAATCCTCCCGCGGTCTGCTGGACATGCTCGATCTCCTGCTCGACAAGCTGCGGATCCGCTTTGCCGACTGTGTTCCCGCCTGGGTCAGTTCATCGCTCGAAGCGTCCCGCTCCGCGCTGCACGAACTGACGGCGTATCTGAACGCTGCCCGCCAAGCGTACGCATGCTATCTGCGGATCCGCTCCGGCGAGACCCGTCTTTTGCTGAAGCTGAAAGAGGCGAGCCGGCTGCTGGAGGAACACCCGGTGTTGCTCCCGACAGACCTTCGGCTACCCGTGATCGACTGCCTAAGCGCGCTCCAGAAGGTCGCGCGGGTGCTCGCTATCCGGGCCCGGGACCGCTCGTGGCAGGACGCCACGACGAGCGCGCTCGATCAGCTCGCCGCGCTCGCGAGCCATCCCTTGTTCATGGCTCACGCCGGCGACTGGCGCGACGCGCTGCAGTCAGCGCGACTGGTGTTTCGGCTGGGCCGGACGGCAGGCGAACTTCCCGCGCAGCCTTCGTTCGAGCAGTACGTGTCCGTCCTTCTCCAGCTGGAGGGAGACGATTCGTGGCTGGCGAGGCAAATGCAGCCGGCTGTCCGTTTCGCCGGGGTCGTTTCCCGGGTGCTCGGCAAAAAGCTTCCTGAGGCGCTGCCGGAGGTCGCGGCCTGGCTGTACGAGATCCTGCTTGCGGACGATACGCGCGCGACGGTCATCTCCCTGCTGCCGCAAACCTGCCGCGCATGGGCGGGATCCGGACTGACGCTGTTCGACGACCTCCGGTTTCTTCCGGTACACGGCACCGGGGCGGAACGGATCGCATGGCTGGAGCGGCTGTTGCGCAGCGCCGAACTGCGCGACCTGCTGGCGAGGAACGCGCTGGCGTTCGATCTCGATGCCTGGCTGGAAGCCATGGGCATGGACACCGGCAACCCGGTGTTCGAGAACTTCGTACGCGCGATGCAGCTCACGGATCAGCCGCTCGGCGCCAGGATCAGACTGGTGCTGACGCCATGCATCACGCGCAACACGCTGATCCATGCGGCGCAGTGGAGCCTTTCGGCGGGGGCGTGGGCCGTCGGATCCCCCGGCGGCACCACGCTTCTGCCGGTCCTGCATCAAGGCCTGGACTGGTACCGGCAGACGGATTCACAGGCGTCGTGGAAGCAGGCCCTGCGGCAATTCCTGCGGATCGCGCGGGATGACATTCAGGCGCATCCCGACAAGTTTGCTCATCTGGCCGGGGCCGGCGAAACCGGCGTGGCGCAGGCGTTGTTCGCCATCCGAAGCTTTTCGCTCGACTCGGATCCGAGCGACCTATGGGCCGCGAGCATCGAGGCGTGCAGGAAGCATCCCGAGCTGCGCTGGGTTTATGAACAGGTCATGTTCCTGTGCATGTGCTGGTCGCTGAGCCGGGCGAGCGAGTGCACCAATCCACGCGAACAGCGCCGCCTGCTGAAGACGGTGCAGCGTCAACTTCGCGAGACGGGCGACTGGCCCGGCGTGGAAGCCTTGGCGCAGCTCATGCCGATCCTTCCGGACTTGCTGCGCTTGCCGCCGGATGTCATCGCGCGGATGCCGCCGACCCATTCATGGTCGGAATGGGGTATCGCCTTGATCGAGGTCCTCGCGAGCGGACCGTCTCCGGCACACCGGCGCTTGTGCGCGGCGCTGGAGGATTTCATCTCGAAGTGGGCGATCAGCGGGCTCGAGCGAGGCATCGATCATCTGTTCGGCGCCTGGGCGGAAGGTGCGCGCGTCCCGCACGAACGAAGACGCGAAGCAGGTCCGCCGGCAGCGGGCGCTCACACGCTGATGCGCGCGTGGGCACGCAATATCGTCCTCGGATCGCAAACGCCCGACGACGAAGGCATCTACACGACGCTCAGCCCAAATGGCGAAGAGCAGCAGTTCATCCTGGAGAGCGGGCGCGCGTATCGCGTCCGTTGGGATCGCTCGCAGGAAACCTGGCGGCTGATGAAAGAAGGCATGGGGACATTGTCGTGGGCGCCGGCCATCGAACGGCTCGCCGGGCATTGGCAGATCCGTCTGCTGTCGCGCGGCGCGCGGGGATCCGGCCCGGTGGTGCGGGCGGCCGTCGACGAAGAAGCCTCCGCATGGCTGGCAGAGGCGGCGGATGCGGAGGACTTGCACTTGCCGGAGGATTTCATCATCCAGCTCACCGATGCGGAACTGCGTGAACTGGGCGACGCCTCCGGGTGGGTCCTGCCTGCCGCGCTCGGCGCAATCGGTGCGCTCGCCGGCCTGGGGCTCTTCTGGCTGTGCACGCGGGAATTGTCGTCGAGCGCACGCCGGACGGCGGCGGCATCGGCGTCGGAGGAAGCCGCTCGTTCGGGCAATCGATACCGGCCGGAGATGATCGAGCTGGTCCCGGTGCACCGTCCGCGATCCGGGCTCGCCGCCGGTCCGGTTGCGACGCCCGACACGCCGTCCGCGCCCGCGCAGCAGCAGGAACGGGCGGGACAGGGAAGCGAAGAAGGCGACCGTCTGCTCGGAGAGGAACGCCAGGCGCCGGCGGTCAGGCGTCAGGTTGCCCTCGGACTCGCCCAGCCTTCCGATCCGGCGGGAACCTCCGCTTCGCAGCGCGGCGCAACGCCCGGCAGCGGATGGAAACGGTACGGTGGCGCGGCGCTTGCCGCACTCATCGGCGCGGGTCTGGCGGGCGGCACGGCATACGCCTGGAAACGGTGGCGCTGGACGCAGGCATCGGGCGGCGACGTGGACCTGCTGCCCGGCGTGGCCAGCATCGTCACGAACTGGATGCCGCCGGCGCTCGACGCGCCGCTCCTGGTAGACGCTCAGGCGGTCGCACGAGCGCAGCGAACCCGGCGTGGGGCGGCGGGAGAACCTTCGGAAGAGAACCTCAAGCCGAATACCGATAGTTTCTGGGCGATGCCGCGGCAGACCAGTGTCTCGGACGAGTTGCTGCACGCGGTCGGGAACGATGTGTCGGATCGGGCGCTGCGCGGCTATCGTCCCGGCGAGCGCGAATTCGACGAGCGCAACGAGGTCGGCCTGTATGAGGCCAACTACACGAGATACCTTTACATTGCCGGCTACTACTGGCCGCTCGAAAACCCCTACATCGTCGTCGGAAGCGATCATTTCGCCAGGATCAATACGGGCAAGCGAACGTTGAACATCATGTTCAGCAAGTCTGCCCGGAACTGGACCTTGGGTTCCAAGGAAAAGGCTGATTCCAAGCGCCCAGCCGATCGCCCCCCCTTGCTGGACCAAGACCTCGCCGGGGAGGCCAGAAAGGTGTTGGGCGCCGGACCGGGATACGCTTACCGGTATCTGGCGCCCGGTGTCGAAGGAACGGTCTATGTCGAGCGTGACGAGTGTCGCTACATCTTTCTCCATGGCGTCTACTGGCCGTGCGACCTCATCAGCGACTTCCTGGTCGTCTATGGACAGCAAGACTTCTATGCCATTCGTGCCTCGCAGTCCGGGCAACTGACGCAAGCCCGGCAAAGCGAGCTCGACTGGCTGCCCCGCCAGGCGGCCCTCAGCACGACCGCGGAGGACCACCTGGCATGGCTGGTGCAGCAGAACGCGACGCAGCCGTATGCGCCCTTGGCCGGCGACTTCACATCGCAAGGAACCAGTGCGAATTTCTACAAGACGAAGGCACAGTCGAAGACCGACTACCTTTATGCAAAGGGCCGCTATTGGCCGGTGCACGGTACCTGGCGCATCAGAGGCGTACTGAGCGCGCACTTGATGATCGCGTCGGAGCACAGTCCGTATCACACGCTCGTCAAGGACAAGGACCAACCCGCCTGGCGCTTCGAAACGGTGCCGAAGGGTTTCACCCGCGCGCCTGCCACGGAGACGGTCGTCAAGCCTCAGGCGGCCGCGAAGTTGATGAAGCGGGCCAGGACCTTCGATTCAAGCAGGGCGCATGCCTTCTTCGGGCAGGTGGCAGGGGTCGAGGGCGCGGTGTACCGAGCGAATGCATCCTCCACGTACATGTATCTCGACGGCCGCTACTGGCCGTTTGCACTCAAGACGCCCGCCTCCGGGATACTGGCAGCCGCCTCGAAGCAGCGGGACGTCATGCTGTTCCTGGTGAACCAGGGTGGCGTGTGGAAAAAAGGCTATGAGCAGGACGCAGGTCGTTCGAAGTGGCTGCTCGCCCAGCTTCTGGCGTCTTTTGCGCACGCCGGCGAGGTCGGTGCGAGGATGGCGGCGCACACCCGGCGGATCGTGCAATCCAGCCGCGCGCTCTCGTTCTCGCATCTGCTGCTGGAACTGTTCAAGCAGCTCGAGAGTGAATTCCTGAAGGTCTATCGCACGCCTCAGGCTTCGTCGCTCGAGCCCATTCTCCAACTGCGCACGGAGATCGACTTTCGCCTCGCCGGGCTGGCGTCGGTGCTTCCTGCGGCGATTGGCACGACCAACGGCGACGCCGATCTGTTGCAGTGGTACCGGGACGCGCTGATCGCAGGGCCGGTGGATCATGAGTCTTTGTCGCGGGTCATCGACGATTCCGCGGTGGGCGATCGCACGGTCGTGTTCAAGAAAATCATCAGCTTGGCCGAACAGGAACTGACGAAGCTCAACCAGCAACTGGTTGCAGACAATGACGCGCTAAACGCGGAAAAACTCAAGCTTGCGAAGGTCAAGGCCGATCTGGCGCGGACCAGACGCGAGATGCTGCCAGGCCACCAGAGCATGATTGCCTCCCTGACTACCATCAAGGATGGTGTCGAGCGTCGCATCAAGTGGTACGAAAGTCATATCGCGGCGCTGAAAAAGGAGCAGACCTCGCAAAGCGGTGTCAAAACAAGCGCCGGGAAATCACTCAGTGACCTCGAGCAAGGGATCTTTGCATTCGGCGGCTATGCGGTCTATCAGGAGGGACTGGCGAAGGGCAGGGCGAGCGAGGCGCGCTTCGTTGCTCGGCAGGGCGTGACGGGGGATATCGTCAATGTCCGCCACCAGTATGAGATCGCGTATCTGCATGCGCGATCCGCCCTGGACGCGGCCGTCGTCGAAGCGCTGGCGACGCGGGCGGGCAGGGAGGCGCTGGAGGCGCTGGACGTCGCGCGCGCCTATATCGAACGCAGAAGGACGCTGATGCGTGAGTACCTGACCTTGCTCGAGATACTGGGCGCGAAGGGGGTGGAGCCCTTGTCTGGCGGGTCGAGATATCAGAAGGCGAGAGCTGCGTACAGACGGGCCACGCTCCTGCACGGCCAGTGGTACGCACCAAAAATACCTCGCGAGAAGACGGTTGACCTCGCGGAGATCTTGCACGATATGTTGGAAGAAGCGCGGGATGATGAGCATGCCGAGACACTGATCCAGCTCATCGCGATAGCCGTGTATACGCTGGACGCCGAGCGCATTGATGTGCAGCAACTCGCGCGACGGGATTTCGCTTCTGTTCAGTCCGCGATGGCAGCGGCACTCGCGGACAATCCATACAGGCCCTATTTCTCGCAACCCGATGGCTATCGGCCGCTGAATCTGATGCGGCCGAGCGACTTCTACGATAACTATACGGACTACGCGGCTCAATTCGCGCTGTACAAGACCACGAGCGCCGGCTTCGACGGATTCAGCCGCACCATCAGGCTGCTCGCTTTCGCTGGCTTGACCCTGGATGATTTCGAAAGTTCGGTCAAGCAGTACATCCGGATCTACGACGATATAGACAGAGAGTTCGTGCTGATGCTGAAGCTTGCGTCGGGATCCTGGTTATCCATTCGTGTCTCGGACAGTGCTGAATCGTGCAGCAACGTCGACGAGGCGACCATCGAGACCGAGCAAGCAAAGTTCTGGACCTCGCCCCCTTCACTTGCCGACGGCCAGTGTCTGGAATGCGTGCGCAAAGGCCGCTTCATACGCGGCGCCCACGAGAGCGGAGGCATCGAATGGACCATCGTGGTGGTGTCCGATGGAGGCCTGTCGCCGAAGCCGCGGGACCTTCCGGCGGAGCGTCTGCTGCTGCCGCTTCAGGCCGATCTGCTGCGACAGCTTCAATGCCGCTACGCCGACGAGCGGAAAGAATCGTTGTACACGCCAACGTCCGGTCAAACGCTCGCAGAAATGTTCGTGCCGTTCTACAAGCTGTCCTACTACTCGATTCACGACCCGAACTATGCCCCTGACAGCAGCGACATCGCTCAGGCGGTGATGGATGGCGTGGGTGTGATGACGGCAGTGGCAACGGCCGGTACTTCGTTGTCGGGCACCTTGGCCGCGAATGCGCTGCGCGTGAGCGCGCTCGTTCGGGCAGGCCGGGCGTTGGGCCTGAGCGGGCGGGCGCTGATGAAACACGTTGCCCGCGAAATGGCGACCTTGTTCGGGAAGTTGGCGTTGAGCGCCGTCAGAGGCGCCGCGCTGTTGCTCTACGATGTCGTCGAACCGGTGCCGTTCCGGCAGATCGCCAAAGGACTGACGCCGAGCGGCAAAGCCTTGTCGTCCGTTCCGACACGAAAGCCCTTGCTCGATTCGGTCCCGATCTCGGCGAAGGGCGGAGGCGGCACGTCGCTGCCTTCCGGCTCTGTCACGCAGACGAATCACAAGCTGGAGCCTCTCGGCCGCGGACTGTGGAAAACCGCGGACGACTCCGGGGTCAGCTCGCCGCAAGTGTTCATCAAGCAGGACGGCAATCTCTATCGGGTCGATTGGGATACGAGCTACGGCAGTTACCGGCTCGTGAATCAGGGCGCGGACCTTCTGGTGTCGTACGGCGCGCCTGTGCAATGGATCGATTCCCGCTGGTCGCTGATCTTCGCTACGGGTGGACGTCACGCCACGGGCTTCAGAGCCGTGTGGAGGCGTTTTTGGGGAGCGCCGATCCCGCTTGACCATGTCCACGGGGTGAGTGTTCCAAAGGCTCGCGAATTGAGAGTGCGTGTGATCGACGGAGCGGACTACGCTGAAGCCAGCCTCGACGTGACCCGGAGGATGGCGAGGAGCACCGCGGCCAGCGACGTGGCCAAGGTAGACAAGGTGCTGCAGATTTTCTGGGGAAGCACCCTGGCCACGGACAGGGCAAACTTTCTCAAGCTCGTGGAGCGCGCGCAGGACTTCTCGGTGCGGTTTGACTATTCGAAGCTCCAGTTCAAGAACGTCTTGACCAAGGCGGACGGCACGGCCAGTCCCAACACGGTCATGTCGACTCATGTGCCTACGCGCTCGTCTGGAGGGATCGCACAGGTCCCCGATGCACTGAAGGACGTTGAGATCAGCATTTATGACGAGGGAATCAAGACGATGGCCAGGCAGGTTCCGTCGGGGAGCCTCAAGTCGCAGATGGGGGAGGTCGTCACGCATGAGTGGCATCATGCGGTCGGGCATACGTCGCTGGACCTGGCGTATGCGAAGAACATCCCCGGGCAGAACGGATGCGACCTCGCCGGCCTGGCGCGTCTGACGTCCGTGGACAAGATAAAGAACGCCGAAAACTTCGCGTACGCTGTCTGGCTGCTGAGATTGTCCCAGACCAGTCCCGCCAGTTACGCGGACTTTGTTTTCCGCTACGACGTCTGGCTCAAGTCGCGCAGTGGCCGCCTCATGTGGAACTATGTGAGCTAGCCGGAAGCCGCGGCACACGCCGGGCACACAAACAAAACGGCGCGCGATCACCGATCGCGCGCCGTTTCCATAACAATTGCAGGTCCGACGTCCCGCGTTCAAACGCCGCTTACCAGATCTGATACCACGGCTTGTCGTCCGTTCCCGGGCGACGCTTGCCGGTCACGTACGGGCTGTCCGGGAAGGTAGCGGCGAGCACGCGCTTGGTGTCGTCGGCGAGTTGCGGCTGATCGAGCTTGCCGTACGACAGCATCATGATGTGCAGCGCGTCTTCGGTGGCCGGCGCGTTCTTGTACTCGCGAATGGCAAGCTGCGCGCGGTTGATGGCCGCGACATACGCGCCACGCCGATAGTAATAGTCCGCCGCATGCACCTCGTGCGACGCCAGCGCGTTGACGATATAGCGCATGCGCTGCGCGGCATCTGGTGCGTACTTGCTCTGCGGGTATTTGTCGACGACCACCTTGAACGCGTCGTAGGACTCGCGCAGCGACTTCGGATCGCGCTCGCTCATGTCCTGACCCGAGAAGCGGCCGAACAGGCCCAGGTCGTCGTTGAAGTGGATCATCCCCTTCAAGTAGTACGCGTAGGAAATATCGGGATGATCCGGGTGCAGCTTGATGAAGCGGTCGATGGCCTGGTCGGCGTTGGCGGTTTCGCCGTCCTTCCAGTTGCAGTACGCGACGTTGATCTGCGCCTGCTGCGCGAAGTGGCCGAACGGATCACGGCCTTCGAGCGCCTCGAAGTACTTCGCGCACTTGCCCCAGTCGCTGCCGGAGAGCGCGTCCTGAGCCTCCGTATATAATTTGTTGTTGTTCCACAGCGCGGTTTCGTCGGTCTTCTCCGGCAGGCCGTGACAGGCTGCGACGATCGCGACGCTGGCGGCCAGCGCAAGATACTTGATCGTTTGACGCATCGATTGATGAATGGTGTTGAAGGCTCGCATCAGTGCTTGGTGTTCCTGGCTGATTCTCGCTGTGTCCAGCTGTGTGTCCGGCGCCGCCGCTCGCGCAATGTCTCGTGCGGCTTTTGCGTGGTTCCTCATGCGCATTTCAATGCGCGGTTTTCTACGGCAAGTCCTGCCGAATCTCGTTCAAATGACCCGCTCAAGTACCCGTCGTACCAAAGACCGACTCAAAGATTATAGCCCAAGCGCCATCGGCGACGACGCAGCGCCGCCCGATGCAAACCCTGACGCACCCCGCGCGACAGACCTGACAGGCGCGCAGGCGACCGAGGCGCAGGTGGCGCAGCGGGGCGCGGGCGAAGAACCGCCGCGCATCGCGCAGGTGCCCGACGAACTCGCCGGCGACCGGCTCGACAAGGTGCTCGCGAAACTCTTTCCGGAGTTCTCGCGCAGCCGGTTGCAGGGGTGGATCGAAGAGGGGCGCGTGCAGGTCGATGGCGCCGGTGCGAAAGTGCGTCAGCCGGTGCCGCTTGGCGCCACCATCACGCTCGTGCCGGATCTCCTGCCCGAACAGCTCGCGTTTACGCCCGAACCGGTGCCGCTGGAGGTTGTCTACGAGGACGAGTCGCTGGTGGTCATCAACAAGCCCGCCGGCATGGTCGTGCATCCGGCCGCGGGCAACTGGAGCGGCACGCTGCTGAACGGTCTGCTGCATCGCTATGGCGCGGCGGCGGCCGGCTTGCCGCGCGCGGGCATCGTGCATCGGCTGGACAAGGAAACCTCAGGACTGATGGTGGTCGCGCGCACCCTCGAAGCGCAGACCGATCTCGTGCGCCAGTTGCAGGCGCGCACGGTGAAGCGCCGTTACGTTGCCTTTGTGTGGGGCAACATGCGCGACGAAGGCACGATCGACGCGCCCATCGGCCGCGATCCGCGCGAACGCAAGCGCATGGCGGTCGTGCAGAGCGCCTCGGGCAAGCCGGCGCGCACGCACTTCAAGACCGTCGAGCGAACCGTGTGGCACAACCAGCCGGTGAGCGCGATCCATTGCGATCTCGAAACGGGCCGCACGCATCAGATCCGCGTGCATTGCGCGGCGGCGGGTCATCCGTTGCTGGGCGATCCGCTGTACGGGCACGTGCGCGGCAAGCGTTCCGTCACGCCGCTGCCGGACGACTTTGCCCGTCAGGCGCTGCATGCATGGCGGCTCGGCCTGATTCATCCGGCGACCGGCAAGCCGGTGCACTGGCGCGCCGAGATCCCCGAGGACATGGAGACGCTCCGCGCCGCGCTCGGCTTCGGAGAGGACGAAGAGATCGAACACGACGAGGATCCGGAGTTCGCGCAGGTCTATGTGATCGGCGAGGACGACGAAGACTGGGACGACGACGAATACGAGGATGACGAAGCATGACGCATCACGTTGCCGCACTGGATCACGGCGCCTGTCTGTGGCCGCAATGGAAGGTGTCGCCGCGCGTGCGCGCCTTCGTCACGACGCGCGCGGGCGGCGTGAGCGCCGCGCCGTTCGATGACGGCACGGGCGCGGGCGGCCTCAACCTGGGTTTCTCGACGGGCGACGCGCCCGAGGCCGTCGCGGAGAACCGGCGCCGCGCGCTGGCGCTGACGCCTTCGCGGCATGCTGCATGGCTCGAGCAGATTCACGGCGCGCAGGTCGAGGACGCGCAGGCGGTGCTCGACCGCCTCGTGTTCGGCGAACGCTCGCGCGCGGATGCGAGCGTGACGGATCGCGCGGGCGTCGTGTGCGTCGTGATGACGGCGGACTGCCTGCCGGTGCTGTTCTGCGATGACGAGGGCCGCGCGGTCGGCGCAGCGCATGCGGGCTGGCGCGGACTGGCGGGCGGCGTCATCGAACGGACGGCTGAACGCGTGGCAAAGCTCGCGGGCGTCTCGCCTGCGCGGCTGAATGCGTATCTCGGGCCGGCGATCGGACCGTCGGCGTTCGAGGTGGGCGAGGACGTGCTCGATGCGTTCGCCAGCGCGGCGCCGGCGGCCCGCCGCGACGCCACCACGGCCGCCTTCCGGCCCGCCGGCGGTGCGCCCGCCAAGTACTTCGCGGACATCCATGCACTCGCGCGGCTGCGGCTCGCGGAACTGGGCGTCGATGACGGGCGCATCGACGGCGGCACGCATTGCACGGTGACGGAGCAGACGCGCTTCTATTCGTATCGGCGGGATCGGGTGACGGGACGCATGGCGGCGATGATCTGGCTGGCCGACTGAGTCGCGTCGAGCCCGGCTAACCTGCATTCAAGCGTGCCAGACGATCGTTTCCCCGGCGTGACGAAACCCCTTGTGAATACAATATTTCGGATGGGGGAAAACGATAATTAAAAATTTATCGCACTGCGGCAAAATCGGGACGAAGCATTGACATGCCCGATAGCCTGGAGCAAGAATGTTCCCGGAATTCAATCCATCGGGCACGGCGTAGCAAGGCGGTTTCTTGCGGCGCGCATAGGGCGCATCAATACTTGCGCGCTGGTCGAGGAAAGCCCGGCGATGCCTGCATCAGCAATCCAGTCTTGCGAGACTCACAGGTCAATGGCGGGTATGGCTTCCAAAACATCTTCCTCATCTTCCCGCTCCCGTACCGCCGACAGCACTTCGGCCCAAGCATCGGCCGAAACGACTGGCGTACAGCAAGCGTTCGATCAATGGCTAAATGCCTGGCGCACCGTTGCCGATCCCGCGCAATGGGCGAAGCTGACTCAGCAGACGAATGCCGCGCCTGATGCGGCAGGGGCGGCAGGGGCAGGCGCCGCTGCGGCGGCCTCGCCGTTCGCGGCGTTCGGCGCCTTCGCGAATGCATTTCCCAACGCTTTTCCCGGTGGCTTCCCACAAGCTTTTCCGGCTGCATTCCAGGGCGCATTTCCGGCGCCGGGCGCGATGCCGCAGATGCCCGACTTCACGAACATGAACGGCATGGCCGAGTTCGCCAAACTGGCCAGCAGCATGCCGGGCTTCGGCGCCGCGATGCAGGGCTTGCCGACGCTGCCGAAGATTCCCACCGCCGCGATTCCGCCCGAGCGTCTGCAGCAGTTGCAAAGCAACTATTCCCGCGATGCATCCGAACTGCTTCGTCAGGCAGGCGAACAGCACATCGATCCGGGTGCGCTGAAGGACCGCCGCTTCACGGATACCTCCTGGCAGACCACGCCCGCGTATGCGTTCACCGCCGCGTGGTACCTGCTCAACGCGCGCTATCTGCAGGAACTCGCCGATGCCGTGCAGAGCGACCCGAAGACCCGCGAGCGAATTCGTTTCACCGTGCAGCAATGGGCCGCGGCAGCATCGCCGAGCAACTATTTCGCGCTGAATCCGGACGCACAGAAGACGCTGATCGAGAGCAAGGGCGAAAGCCTGCGTCAAGGCATGATGAACCTGCTGGCCGACATGCAGCGCGGCAAGATCTCGCAGTCGGACGAATCGGGTTTCGCGGTCGGCAAGAACATCGCGTCGACGGAAGGCTCGGTCGTGTACGAGAACGAACTCGTGCAGCTGATCCAGTACAAGCCGCGCGCACCGAAGGTCTATGCGCGGCCGTTGCTGATCGTGCCGCCGTGCATCAACAAGTTCTACATCCTCGATCTCTCGCCCGAAAGCTCGCTCGTGCGCTATGCGCTCGACGAAGGGCATCAGGTCTTTATCCTGTCGTGGCGCAACGCCGATCAGTCGATCGCGCACAAGACCTGGGACGACTTTGTCGAACAGGGCGTGCTCGAAACCATCGGCGTCGTGCAGGCGATCACCGGCGCGGAACAGATCAATACGCTTGGCTTCTGCATCGGCGGGACCATTCTCGCGACCGCGCTTGCCGTGGCCTCGGCCCGTGGCGAAGAGCCGGCGGCCTCGATGACCCTGCTCACCTCGATGCTCGATTTCTCCGACACCGGCGTGCTGGATGTGTTCGTCGACGAGTCGCACGTGCGCATGCGCGAGCAGGCGATCGGCGGCAAGAACGGCGCGCCGGCCGGGCTGATGCGTGGCGTCGAGTTCGCGAACACGTTCTCGTATCTGCGCCCGAACGATCTGGTGTGGAACTACGTCGTCGATAACTATCTCAAAGGACGCACGCCCCAGGCGTTCGACCTGCTGTTCTGGAACAGCGATTCGACCAACCTGCCCGGGCCGATGTGCGTCTGGTATCTGCGCAACACGTATCTCGAAAATGCGCTGAAGGAGCCGAACGCGTTGACGGTATGCGGCGAGAAGATCGATCTCTCGCGGCTCGCGTTGCCCACGTTCATCTACGGTTCGCGCGAGGATCACATCGTGCCGTGGAAGTCCGCGTATGCGTCGACGCCCATCTTGAGCGGTCCGCGGACCTTCGTGCTGGGCGCGTCGGGGCACATTGCAGGCGTGATCAATCCGCCGTCGAAGAACAAGCGCAGCTTCTGGATGGTCGACGGCGATACCGGTTCGCTGCCCGAGTCCGCCGACGCCTGGTTCGACGCCGCGGCGGAGCATCCCGGCAGCTGGTGGCCGACGTGGTCCGCCTGGCTCGCGGCCAACGCGGGCGAGCAGGTCAAGCCGGCGGCGGCGCAGGGTTCGAAGGCGTATCCGGTGATCGAGGCCGCGCCCGGCCGCTATGTGCTGAAGCGCGATGCCTGAGCGGTCTGAGCGGCGCGCCGTGGCGCTCATGGGCGCACGCGGATCATGCCCGGGCTAATGCATTAACAATCGATGCCAAAGGAAACTGAAATGACTGACGTAGTGATCGTATCGGCCGCGCGTACGGCGGTAGGCAAATTCGGCGGCTCGCTCGCGAAGATCGCGGCGCCGGAACTGGGCGCAACGG
>NZ_JARUXS010000001.1:1911382-2095347 GCF_031451175.1 Caballeronia sp. LZ035 | reverse complement strand
TGCATCGGGCATCAACGACGGCGCAGCGGCGGTCGTGGTGATGTCGGCGAAGAAGGCGGAAGCGCTGGGCCTGACGCCGCTGGCGCGCATCAAGGCGTATGCGAACGCGGGCGTGAGCCCGAAGATCATGGGCATGGGTCCGGTGCCGGCCTCAAAGCGCTGTCTGGAGCGCGCGGGCTGGAGCGTCAACGACCTGGACCTGATGGAAATCAACGAGGCCTTCGCGGCGCAGGCGCTGGCGGTGCATCAGCAGATGGGCTGGGATCAGTCGAAGATCAACGTGAACGGCGGGGCGATCGCGATCGGACATCCGATCGGCGCATCGGGCTGCCGGATTCTGGTGACGCTGCTGCACGAGATGCAGAAGCGCGATGCGAAGAAGGGTCTGGCGTCGCTGTGTATCGGCGGCGGCATGGGCGTGGCGCTGGCGCTCGAACGTCCGTAAGCGGGACGCGCAGCAACGCGGCACGCAGGGCAGGACTGGGAAGGATTGGCGGGCGGCATGGAGATCGTGGTCCGCATAACGAAAATGGAGTGAGGAATGACGAAGCGCATAGCGTATGTAACCGGCGGCATGGGCGGCATCGGCACCAGCATCTGCCAGCGTCTGCTCAAGGACGGCTTCACGGTGGTCGCGGGCTGCGGCCCGAACTCGCCGCGCCGGGTGAAATGGCTGGAAGACCAGAAGGCGCTCGGCTTCGACTTCATTGCCTCGGAAGGCAACGTCGGCGACTGGGAATCGACCAAGAACGCATTCGACAAGGTCAAGGCCGAAGTCGGCGAAGTCGACGTGCTGGTCAACAATGCGGGCATCACGCGTGACGTCGTGTTCCGCAAGATGACGCATGAAGACTGGACGGCGGTCATCGACACCAACCTGACGAGCCTGTTCAACGTGACCAAGCAGGTCATCGACGGCATGGTGGAGCGGGGTTTTGGCCGCATCATCAACATTTCGTCGGTGAACGGGCAGAAGGGGCAGTTCGGCCAGACCAACTACTCGACCGCCAAGGCCGGCATTCACGGCTTCACGATGGCGCTGGCGCAGGAAGTGGCGACCAAGGGCGTGACGGTCAACACGGTGTCGCCGGGTTACATCGGCACGGACATGGTGAAGTCCATCCGGCCGGAAGTGCTGGAGAAGATCGTCGCGACCATTCCGGTGCGGCGTCTGGGCACGCCCGACGAGATCGGCTCGATCTGCGCGTGGCTGGCCTCCGATGAATCGGGCTTCTCGACCGGCGCGGACTTCTCGCTGAACGGCGGCTTGCATATGGGCTGACGGGCGGAGGCTCGTTCGGGTGCCGCGTGTGTTGCGTGCATTGCGTGTACCCGGGCGGGCCGCCACTCGCCGGATTTTTCAACGATGCGGCGAAACATGCAGCAGCGCTTTTTTGCGACGACGCAAGACCTGCTTGCTGCCATCGCAGTAAAGTTTTGCGTTTAAAGGCGTTCAATGACCACTACTACTACAAAGAAATCCGCCGAGCGACTGATCAAGAAGTATCCGAACCGTCGGCTGTATGACACGGAGACGAGCACCTACATCACGTTGTCGGATGTGAAGCAACTCGTGCTCGACCAGGAAGAATTCAAGGTGCTGGACGCGAAGTCCAACGACGACCTCACGCGCAGCATCCTGCTGCAGATCATCCTGGAAGAAGAGAGCGGCGGCCTGCCGATGTTCTCCTCGGTGATGCTGTCGCAAATCATCCGCTTCTACGGCCATGCGATGCAGGGCATGATGGGCACGTACCTGGAGAAGAACATCCAGGCGTTCATCGACATCCAGCAGAAGCTGTCCGAGCAGAGCAAGGGCATCTACGACGGCAACGCGCTGAATCCGGAGGTCTGGTCGCAATTCATGAACATGCAGGCGCCGATGATGCAGGGCATGATGACGAGCTACATCGAGCAGTCGAAGAACATGTTCGTGCAGATGCAGGAGCAGATGCAGTCGCAGGCGAAGACGATGTTCAATACATTTCCGTTTCCGACGCCCACGGGGCCGACGCCGGAGAAGAAGTAGGGGGGCGGTGTGAGGGGCGAGCTTGGGGTCAGCGTCAGCGACGGATGGTTGGGGAAGAAATTTCACAGAAATGCGGTCGCGATTTCGTTGACGCCCGGCGCGGTGCTCCCCTAAGCAAAGCCTACGGTTCAGGCGACGCCTGGAACACTCGTCGGATGGGGAAACCTGGCGACAAATGCGGCCACAGGCCGCCAAGCAGCCACTTCAAGCGGCTGTTTTCACATCCGCGGACGGAATGTGTGAAGTACATCTGCGACATCCACGAGGCGGGAAACAGCGCATCGTTGCCTTCCAGCAAGACCGCACGCCGCCGCTGCTCGTCATTGCAGGGCGGGTTGTGCATCAAGAGGCGCTGACGGACGTCACAGGCGAATTTCCTGCGCTATTCAAGACGGCTCATTTGCGCGATGAGGTCAAGGGCTCCGACTTGCGCAGCGTGTTACGGAAGAATGCGCGTGAGGCGACGATCCAGTTTCGAATCGAATCGCGAGCCAAGCTCACTGCAAAATCGTTCAAGCCCAGGGAGTGCGCTATCAAGAAGGGCACTTCGTGTACTGATTCTGCCCGTCTTCCTGAACCCCCTCGTTTTTCCAACCAAGCCGCTGATAAAAGCCATTCGCTCGGACTTCTGGATTCCGATCAGTCCGCAGCCAGATCTCGCCGCATCCTCGGCTGAATAACCATTGTTCCGCTGCGTTCATGAGCTGCCGGCCCACGCCGATTCCTTCATATTCGGGTCGAACAAACAACGCGAAGATCGTTGCGTCTGCCGCATTGGCCATGGCGAATGCCACAACCTTCCCGGCATCCTCTGCGACCCAGCCGCGTCCTTCACCGGTCAGCATGGCGGCAATCGTCACTGGCGTGATATCCACGGACGCCAGTTCTTCTATGGACATGCGGTTCTCACGGACGCTGGTGCGAACATCGAAAAGCCAGGGCACGTCTTCGACGGTTGCAGCGCGGATCTGTATTGCGGTCCTTCTCATGGTATTCAATGTCGTATTTCAGGTTTTGAGCCTTGCGGATGTAAGCCAGTCTGCACGACAAACGCAGACCGTGTTGTGAAAAAGGGGTTCGTCTTCAGCAAACAGTGTCACAGAGAATGCCTGGGTGATCCTCCCGCCTGGCCCATTCCGCACAATGCACAAGCCCTCCAAACCGCCTCCCCACCGCTCCGATGTAAAATAGTGGATTCGCCCGACGCCTTCGGCCGAGCCCCACAACATCGTATCTCCCCGTGAAAAACTCTTTGGAATCAACTGCCCAGACCCCAGCCCCCAAAATCGGCATGGTGTCCCTCGGCTGCCCGAAAGCCCTCGTCGACTCCGAGCAGATCATCACCCAGCTGCGCGCCGAGGGTTACCAGATCTCCGGCACCTATGACGGTGCGGACCTCGTCGTGGTCAACACCTGCGGCTTCATCGACGAAGCCGTGCAGGAAAGCCTCGACGCCATCGGCGAGGCGCTCTCGGAGAACGGCAAGGTCATCGTGACCGGCTGCCTCGGCGCGAAAAAGAGCGCGAGCGGTGGCGGCCTGATCGAGGAAGTGCATCCGAAGGTGCTCGCGGTCACTGGCCCCCACGCCACCAACGAAGTGATGAACGCGGTGCACACGTATCTGCCCAGGCCGCACGATCCGTTCACCGACCTCGTCCCGCCCGCCGGCATCAAGCTCACGCCGCGCCACTACGCCTATCTGAAAATTTCCGAAGGCTGCAACCACCGCTGCACCTTCTGCATCATCCCGTCGATGCGCGGCGATCTCGTCTCGCGTCCCGTCGCCGAAGTCATGCTCGAAGCCGAGAATCTGTTCAAGTCCGGCGTGAAGGAGCTGCTCGTGATTTCGCAGGACACGAGCGCATACGGCGTCGACGTCAAGTACCGCACCGGCTTCTGGAACGGCAAGCCGCTCAAGACGCGCATGACCGACCTGGTCGGCGCGCTCGGCGAACTCGCCGCCCAGTACGGCGCGTGGGTGCGCCTGCACTACGTCTACCCGTATCCGAGCGTTGACGACGTCATCCCGATGATGGCCGAAGGCCCGCTCAAGGGCCACGTGCTGCCGTATCTCGACGTGCCGTTCCAGCACGCGCATCCCGAGGTGCTCAAGCGCATGAAGCGCCCGGCCAACGCCGAGAAGGTGCTCGAGCGCGTCAGGACGTGGCGCGAAATCTGTCCCGACCTGACCATCCGCAGCACCTTCATCGCAGGCTTTCCGGGCGAAACGGAAGAGCAGTTCCAGACCCTGCTCGACTTCATTGCGGAAGCGGACCTGGACCGCGTTGGCTGCTTTGCGTATTCGCCCGTCGAAGGCGCGAGCGCCAACGAACTCGACGGCGCCTTGCCCGATGAAGTCCGCGAAGAACGCCGCGCGCGCTTCATGGAACTCGCCGAGGAACTGTCGGCGAAGCGCATGAAGAAGAAAGTGGGCAAGACGCTGAGGGTGCTCGTCGATGAAATCGGCACGGATGGCGGCATCGGCCGCACGGCGGCGGATGCGCCGGAAATCGACGGCGTCGTGTACATCGCGCCGGCCACCAAGGCATCGAAGCGCTACAAGGCCGGCGATTTCGTCTCCGTGAAAATCACCGGCGCCGACGGCCACGATCTCTGGGGCGAGGTCTGACATCATGCCGCACACACCGCAGGTGCTCGCCCTCGGCGAGGCGATGATCGAGTTCAACCAGTCACAGCGTGGCCAGCCGGGCTATCTGCAAGGCTACGGCGGCGACGTGTCGAACTTCCTGATCGCGGCGTCGCGGCAGGGCGCCTCGACCGGCTTTGTTTCCGCTGTCGGCAACGATCATTTCGGGCAGTTGCTGCTCGACCTGTGGCGCGCGGAAAACGTCGATACCTCCACGGTGCGCGTCGATCAGGACGCGCCTACGGGCGTGTATTTCGTATCGCACGGCGAGCAGGGGCATCGCTTCGACTACTTGCGCGCGGGCTCGGCGGCGAGCCGCTACGCGCCGTCGCACCTGCCGCTCGACGCCATCGCGACCGCCCGCGTCGTGCATCTGTCGGGCATCAGCCTGGCGATCGGCGTGTCCGCGTGCGATGCCGCGCTCGCCGCCATCGACCACGCGCGCACGCACGGCGTCACGGTCAGTTTCGACACCAATCTGCGCCTCAAGCTGTGGCCGCTCGCCCGCGCCCGCGCGGTGATGCTCGACGCCATCCGTTCGGCCGATATCTGCCTGCCGAGCTGGGACGACGTCACGCTGCTCACGGGCCACGAAGACAAGGACGCGATCGTCGACGCCTTGCTCGCGCTCGGTCCGAAGGTCGTTGCGCTGAAACTGGGCCGCGAGGGCGCGTACATTGCCACGCCCGCCGAGCGGCGCGTGGTGCCCGGCCGCGTGGTGCAGGCGGTCGATGCGACCGGCGCGGGCGACTGCTTCGGTGGCGCGTTCATTGCGCGCATCGTCGCCGGCGACGATCCTTTTGCGGCGGCGCGTTACGCGAACGCCGCGGCGGCGCTGTCCACGCAAGGCTTTGGCGCCGTCGCGCCGATTCCGGACCAGGCAGCGGTGGAGCGCGCGCTGAAAGCCTGAGCCTCAATCCAGCCAAAAACTGCAACAAGCCAACAGCGGAGACGACATGCAACGTGAAGTGGTGGTGGTGAGCGGTGTGCGCACGGCAATCGGCGATTTCGGCGGCGCGCTGAAGGATTTCACACCGACCGATCTCGGCGCGCGCGTCGTGCGCGAGGCGCTGTCCCGCGCGAACGTGCAGGGCGACGAAGTCGGTCATGTGGTGTTCGGCAACGTGATCCAGACCGAGCCGCGCGACCTGTATCTCGCCCGCGTCGCCGCACTCGACGGCGGCGTCACGCAGCACGCGCCCGCGCTCACGGTGAACCGCCTGTGCGGCTCGGGCTTGCAGGCGATCGTATCGGCGTCGCAGAGCATCCTGCTGGGCGATGCGGATGTCGCCATCGGCGGCGGCGCTGAGAGCATGAGCCGCGCGCCCTACATCATGCCCGCCGCGCGTTTCGGCCAGCGCATGGGCGACGCGCGCATCGTCGACATGATGGTCGGCGCGCTGAACGATCCGTTCGACAAGATCCACATGGGCGTGACCGCCGAGAACGTCGCGCGGCAGTTCGGCATCACGCGCGAGATGCAGGACGCGCTCGCGCTCGAATCGCACAAGCGCGCGGCACGCGCCATCGAGGCGGGCTTCTTCAAGGAGCAGATCCTGCCGATCACGCTCGCGTCGAAGAAAGGCGACACAGTGTTCGAGCGCGACGAACACGTGCGCATGAACGCGACTGCCGAGGACTTCGCGAAGCTCAAGCCCGTGTTCGCGAAAGAAAACGGCACGGTGACGGCGGGCAATGCATCCGGCATCAACGACGCCGCGGCGGCCGTCGTGCTGATGGAGCGCAGCGTCGCCGAGAAGCGCGGTGCGAAGCCGCTTGCACGGCTGGTCGCGTATGCGCACGCAGGTGTCGATCCGAAGATCATGGGCATCGGCCCGGTGCCCGCCACGCAGAAGGTGCTGGAGCGCGCGGGCCTGTCCGTCGCGGATCTCGATGTGATCGAGGCCAACGAGGCGTTCGCCGCGCAGGCCTGCGCCGTGTCGCAGGAACTGAAGCTCGATCCCGCCAAGGTCAATCCGAACGGCTCGGGCATTTCACTGGGCCATCCGATTGGCGCTACCGGTGCGCTGATTACCGTTAAGGCGCTGTACGAGTTGCAGCGCATCGGCGGCCGCTATGCGCTCGTGACGATGTGCATCGGCGGCGGGCAAGGCATCGCGGCGATCTTCGAGCGCATCTGAGTCAGCCAATGCGCGATCGAATGACGGACACAAAGGACTCACGGATGACCCACAGCACGTACGCTTCGCGCCTCGTCGCGGCGCTGGCCATCACGGCGGCGCTGACCGCCTGCAACTCGCCGATGCCCGCGGGCGGCTCCGGCGTGTTGCCGCCGGACCAGCGCGAGCCGGCCGGCGCGGATGCGCACGGCGCGCAAGCGGCCATCGCCGAACTGGCGCTGCCGCCGCAAAAGCCGCTGACGCCCAATCCTGAATACGTGCGTTTTCCGCGCTATGTCGGCACGCTGGGCACGCGGCAGATCGAGATGAAGCTCGGCGCGAAGACCGACGACCCTTCCGGCGTACACGGCGAATATCGCTTTGCCGGCAGCCCGAACGTGATTCTCGTGGCGGGCGATCGCGACAGCGACACGCTCGAGATCGAGGAATCGAACGACGGCACGCACATCACCGGCAACTGGGTCGGCAAGTTCGCGCCGGACGGCAGCGTGTCCGGCGAACGCATGAATCCCGACGATTCCAACGGCCAGCCCTTCGAGCTTCGGCCCGCCGTGGCGGGCGCCGGGCTGCCGCCGCTGCCCGGTGGAAATGCCGCGGATGCCGCGAAAGCCCCGGCTGCGCCGTCGCTGGAACCCGCACCGCCCGCGCCGCCGAAGAACAGCGTGGGCGGCACGAGCAACGTCATCATCGGCGAATAGCCTGTCTTGTTTCTCTCATGCCGCCGGCGCGCGCCGGCGGCATCTTCCTTGACCCGTCTCAACACCACGCCATGACCGATTCCCACGACAACGCCCCCGACCGCGATCTGCAAACCCGCATCGTGCAGCCGGAGGACCGCATCACGCCCGGTTTCGAGTCGTTTTCGGTGCCGGTGGCGCGGGCGTCGACGGTCGTGTTCCCCGATCTCGCGACGATGCGCTCGCTCGTCTGGAGCGACGATTCCAAATGGCGCTACGGCCTGCACGGCACGCCGACGACCATCGCGCTCGCGCAGCGCATCGCGGCGATCGAAGGCGGGGAATACGCGCTGTTGCAGCCCTCGGGACTCGCGGCGATTTCGAATGTCTATTTCGGCCTGGTCCGGACGGGCGACCACGTGCTCGTGCCCGACAACGCCTATGGCCCGAACCGCGATCACGCGGACTGGCTGGCCGAGGACTTCGGCATCGAGGTGACGTATTACGACCCGATGATCGGCGCGGGTATCGACACGTTGTTGCGCGCGAATACGAAGCTGGTCTGGCTCGAAGCGCCCGGTTCCGTGACGATGGAAGTGCAGGACGTGCCCGCCATCGCCGCCGCCGCGCGGGCGAAGGGCGTCGTGACGGCTATCGACAACACGTTCTCGGCGGGCCTCGCTTTCAAGCCGTTCGAGCATGGCGTCGATATTTCGGTGCAGGCGCTGACGAAGTATCAATCCGGCGGCAGCGACGTGCTGATGGGCGCGACCATCACGCGCAACCCGGACCTGCACAGCAAGCTGAAGCGCGCGCGCATGCGGCTGGGCGTCGGGGTATCGGCGGATGATGCCTCGCTCGTGTTGCGCAGTCTGCCTTCGATGAAGACGCGTTACGAGGCGCACGACCGCACGGCCTTCGCGCTCGCCACCTGGCTGAAGACGCGCCCGGAAGTCGCCGCCGTGCTGCATCCGGCGCTGCCGGATTGTCCGGGCCACGCGTTCTTCGAGCGCGATTTCAAGGGCGGCGCGGGCGGCCTCTTCTCCATCGTTTTCGACAAGCAATACAGCGCGGCGCAAGTCGATTCGTTCGTCGAGGCGCTCGACTTGTCCTCCATCGGCTGGAGCTGGGGCGGCTCGCACAGCCTCGCGATGCCCTACACCGTCCGCACGATGCGCACGGCATCGGAATGGCCGCATGAAGGCGTGCTGGTGCGCTTTTACATCGGCCTGGAGGCCGAAGCGGACTTGCGCGTCGATCTCGAAGCGGCGCTCGTCAAAGCGTTCGGCTAAAGCAAAACGGCGCCCTTGGGCGCCGTTTCTTCATCACGCGAAAGCCTGAGCGTTCAGAACAAGCGCAGCAAGCCGTCGAGGCCGACGAAGTTGAATGCGAGGCTCGCCGACTCGCGCACGATCGGTTTCGCGCGAAACGCCACCGACAAGCCCGCTTCAGCCATCATTTTCAGATCGTTCGAACCGTCGCCCATGGCGATCGCGCGTTTCGGATCGATACCCAACTGCGCGCAGGTCTCAAGCAGCGTGCGCGCCTTCACATCCGCGTTGACGATTTCGCCGACCACCTTGCCCGTCAGCTTGCCATCGACGATTTCAAGCGTGTTCGCCTGCGTGTAATCGAGGCCGAGACGCGCCTTCA
Source organism: Caballeronia sp. LZ035 (assembly GCF_031451175.1). Classification (NCBI taxonomy): domain Bacteria; kingdom Pseudomonadati; phylum Pseudomonadota; class Betaproteobacteria; order Burkholderiales; family Burkholderiaceae; genus Caballeronia; species Caballeronia sp. LZ035. The sequence continues at coordinate 2,086,200 of NZ_JARUXS010000001.1, read as the reverse complement.
GCCGCTCGGTGAAAAACGTGAAGCCGCCCGACACGAGCAGCGTCTTCAGACCCGCCGCGCGCGCGCCGGCGAGCATGCGCTCGGCGCCCGGCGACAGTTTCAGGCGTTCCTCGTAGACCCGTTCGAGCGCGCTTGCGTCGAGTCCTTTCAACAGCGCGACGCGGCGCGTGAGGCTTTCGTTGAAGTCCTTGATCTCGCCGCGCATCGACGCCTCGGTGATCGCCGCGACTTCCGCCTTCAGCCCGCAGAAATCCGCAATTTCATCGATGCACTCGATCGTGATGAGCGTCGAGTCCATGTCCATCGCGACGAGGCCGAAGTCGGCAAGCGTCGCATCCGGTGCGATAAAGGCGTAGTCGAGCCCGTGCGTGCCGCAATAGGCGTCGATGTCGGGACGTTGCAGCGGATCGGCGCCGGCAAGACGCAGCAACGTGTCATCGACGCGCTGCGGAGCCTGCGAGCGGGCCAGCGCCGCGAGCGGGCGCAGATGCGAATCGGAGATCGGGGCGAGGCTTTGAATGACGAGGTTCATCGAAGGCGAGGGCGTAGGCGAAGGAGACAGTAGACGCGCGAAAGCGCCATTGTACCGGCCGGCTAGCGCCTGCTAACGCTGCACGCTCGCGGGATCGACGTCCCAGTAGGGCGGCTCGCCGAACTGCCCGGCAAGGAAGTCGATGAAGGCCAGCGTCTTCGGCGGCACGAACGCGCGGCTCGGATACACGGCCCAGATCGCCACCGTCTGCGCGAGCGGATAGTCGTCGAGCAGCGTGACGAGTTCGCCGCTCGCGATCAGCGGCGCGACGCTCCACGTCGATTTGAGCCCGATGCCGATGCCCGCCGCCAGCGCATCGCGGATCACCTCGCCGTTGTCGGTGACGAGTCGTCCGGACACGCGTACGTCAATCACGCCGGTGGGCGTGACGAAGCTCCAGTCGCGCTGATCGGCGAGGATCACGCACTCGTGGCGCGCGAGATCGGCCGGATGACGCGGCGTGCCGTGTTGCGCGAGATAGCCGGGCGACGCGCACAGCACGCGGCGGTTGCTCGCAAGCTTCTTCGCGACCAGCGTCGAATCCTTCAGCGCGCCGATGCGGATCGCGAGGTCGATGCCCTCGTCCACGAGATCGACGATCTGGTCGGTCATGCGCAGATCGATGCTCACGCCCGGATACTGGCGCAGGAACGCGGGCATCAGCGGCGAGATGTGCTGACGGCCCAGCGACGAGGGCATGGTCACGCGCAAGCGTCCGTGCGGATGTTCGCGCGCCTGCCCGACGGATGCGCGCGCCGCGTCGGCGGCGTCGAGCAGGCCACGCGCGTGAGCGGCGAAGATCTCGCCTTCCTGGGTCAGCGAGACGCGCCGGGTCGTGCGATGCAGCAGCCGTGCGCCGAGCATGCGCTCCAGCGCTGCAATGCGCGCGCTCGCCACCGCGGGTGACAGCCCGAACTCGCGCGCCGCTGCCGAAAGATTGGCCAGCGCCGCCGCACGCACGAAAAGTCCGACATCGAGCAGATCGAGACGCTCGCGCGGCGCGGCGTCCACAAGAGGATCGCTTGCCATTTGATGGATTTCGCGAAGAATGTTTCAGCGATTATGACGGTTTTCCGGATGCTGCATGCGCCTTACCATGGGCAGCAGTTAACTCACTCAAACGGAGCACCCATGAAAGCCATCGGCCTGACGCGCTACCTTCCGATTTCCGACCCGCAATCGCTGGTCGACATCGAACTCGAACAACCCACGCCCACCGGACGTGATCTGCTCGTGAAGATCGAGGCGATCGCCGTCAATCCCGTCGATACCAAAGTGCGCGCGCCCAAGGACAAGGTCGAATCAGCTCCGCGCGTGCTGGGCTGGGACGCGGCGGGTGTGGTCGCCGCCGTCGGGCCGGAGGCGACGCTGTTCAAGGTCGGCGATCCGGTCTACTACGCCGGCGACATCACCCGGCCCGGCGCGAACAGCGAATTCCATCTGATCGATGAGCGCATCGTCGGCGCGAAGCCGGCCTCGCTCGATTTCAGCTGCGCCGCCGCGCTGCCGCTGACCACCATCACCGCCTGGGAAGCACTGTTCGACCGCCTGGGCGTGTCGGCGGAGGGGAAGGACGCGGGCAAATCGGTGCTGATTGTCGGCGGGGCGGGCGGCGTGGGGTCGATCGGCATCCAGCTTGCCAGGCGCGTTGCCAAGCTCAAGGTGATCGCCACGGCGTCGCGGCCCGAATCGGCCAAATGGGCGCAAGAGCTCGGCGCGGATCACATCGTCGATCACTTCGGCGACATCCCGGCGCAGATGAAGCAGATCGGCTTTCCGCAGGTCGACTACGTGCTCATCTTCAACGACACCGACAAGCACTTCCCGGCCGCCGCCGAAGTCGTCAAGCCGCAGGGCGGCATCTGCACGATCGTCGAGAATGCGCGGCCGCTGCCGGTCGAACTGCTGAAGGCGAAGAGCGCCGCGTTCCACTGGGAGTTCATGTTCACGCGCGCGATGTTCAATACGCCCGACATGATCGAGCAGCACAAGCTGCTGTCGGAAGTGGCGCGGCTGATCGACGCAGGCACGCTGCGCACGACCATCGGACGCGACCTCGGACCTATCAATGCAGCCAACCTGCGCGAGGCGCATCGGCTGCTGGAGGAAGGGCGCACGGTCGGCAAGCTGGTGCTGACCGGTTTCTGAGTCGCCGTTGACAGGTTTTTGACCAGGCGCAAGCCGCCCTCCACGCACTCGGGTTATCCATGACGATGACCCGTCAAGCGTGGCGCTAGACTGAATCCGGTCCGCTGCACGCAAGCCGCGTCCCGGTGCGCAAGCCGCGCCGGATTCATTCACAGCGCCTGTTACGGAGGTGGCGGCATGAATCGTCGTTCGATCGTTCGTCGCATCGTTTCCGTCGCCGCGCTCACGATGATCGCCGCGACCGCCCGGGCCACGCCCGGCATCAAGGTGCTCTCCGAGGCGGCCAATGACGGCCCCATCAAGTACACGGTCAAGATGACCTCGAAGTCCTTCGGCAACGAGCAGGAAACCCGCACCATCCGCTCCGGACAGACCGACGACTTCACCTGGCAAGGCAACGCAGCCGGCGGCGCGCAGGCCGTGCCGGACGGCTGTCCGCAAGCGGCCTCGGTGCCGAAGAGCGCGGACGGCGCGGCGGTGCGGCAGGTGCAGATCCGCTTCGCCCCGATGGTCGGCGACAACGGCACGGCCAACGTGCAGATCAGTTTCCGGGCGTATGCGCCGAAGGGCACCTCGCGCATCACGGTGGGCGGCAAGAGCCTGCAATGTCCGGTGGACAACCGCTTCAGCCAGATCGTGCGCTTCTCCATGCCGACCTCCACCGGTTCCAAAAAGACCGTCACGCTCGACGACGGCACGCAGTTGAGCGTGACCGCGAATCGCAAGTAGACCGCGCGGTGCACATGCCTTTTTGGTCGTCAGATCAGTAAGGCTTACAGATTGCCTGTCGGGCGCCGGATCACACGGCCGACGCCGCGCGCCCGTCCGCCTTGGCATGTTTCCTGCGATTCCATCCGATACCGTGTCGCGCCCGCGCACGGAAATCGCCTCCGCGCCTGGCGCGAGGCGCGTTCATCGACTCTTCCCGACCGCCAAGGTGCCGCGATGCCGCACATGATCTGGAAAGGCGCGATCAGCTTCGGACTGGTCCACGTGCCCGTGCAACTCTATCCCGCGACGCAGTCGGAGAAGGTCGGCTTCAACCTGCTCGACAAGCGCTCGATGGACCCGATCGGCTACAAGCAGATCAACAAGAACACGGGCAAGGAAGTCACGCGCGACAACATCGTGCGCGGCTTCGAGTATGAGAAGGGCAAGTATGTCGTGATGACCGACGCCGAGATTCGCGCTGCCAATCCGGAGTCCACGCAAACGGTCGACATTCTCGCCTTCGTCGACGCCCCCGAGATCTCGTTCCTGTCGCTCGACACGCCTTACTATCTCGCGCCCGACCGCAAGGGCGAAAAGGTCTATGCGCTGCTGCGCGATGCGTTGAAGGACACGGGCAAGGTCGGCATCGCGAGCGTCGTGCTGCACAACAAGCAGCATCTTGCGGCGCTGATTCCGGTGGGGCCGGCGCTGGCCCTCAACACCCTGCGCTGGGGCGACGAAGTCCGCGACTTCGGCGAGTTCAAGTTCCCCGACGAAGACACGAAGAAGGCCGGCGTGACGCCCAAGGAACTGGAGATGGCCAAGCGGCTCATCGACGACATGAGCGACAGCTGGGATCCGACGAAATATCACGACACCTTCAAGGACGACATCCTGGCGCTCGTCGACAAGAAAGTGAAGCAAGGCAAGGTGGCCGAGGTGATGAAGGTGGAAGAGGGCGGCGAACAGAAGTCGTCGGCCGATATTCTCGACTTGTCCGAACTGCTCAAGCGCAGTCTCAAGAAAGGTGGCGCACCGGCGAAACGCGGCAAGGCAGCGGCAGCGGCCACGGACAAAGCCGATGAAGAGGACGATTCGGGCGAGGAAGCCGCGCGTCCGGCGCGCAAGACCGCGCGCCGCAAGCGTGCTTGAAGCATGCCTGAAGCGCTTTTGTATCGCACCTGACACCGCGAACCCACGACGATGGCCGGCAAACTCGACACCTATCAACGCATGCGCGCGTTCGACAAGACGCCGGAGCCGTCCGGCGCCGCGAAGCGCGCCGCGCGGGCCCGCAAGATAGCTAAGCGACCTGCAACGTCCGCCTTGTCCTTTGTCATTCAGGAACACGATGCGCGCCGTCTGCACTATGACTTCCGCCTTGAACTCGACGGCACGCTCAAGTCCTGGGCGGTGCCGAAGGGACCGAGTCTCGATCCGTCCGTGAAGCGGCTGGCGGTGCATGTCGAGGATCATCCGCTCGACTACGGTTCGTTCGAAGGCGAGATCCCCGAGGGCAACTACGGCGCGGGCAGCGTCATCGTGTGGGATCGCGGTACGTGGGCGCCGCAGTCGGGCAGCATCGCGGATGCGCAGCGCGAATACGAGAAGGGCAAGCTCAAGTTCACGCTCGACGGCGAGAAACTGCAGGGCGGCTTTACGCTCGTGAAAAGCCACATGCGCGGCAGCGGCGACAAGGAGCAATGGCTGCTCATCAAGGAGCGCGACGACACGGCGCGTCCGGAGGGCGAGTACGACGTGCTTCTGAAAAGGCCGGGCAGCGTGATGTCGGATGCACCCGGCGCGCGCGGCAAGGATGGCGCGCTGCTCGAACGTGCCGAGCGCAAGACGGCGGCGAAGAAGACGCCCGCGCGCAAGAAGACCTCTGCCGCGAAGGCGAACGGCCACGATCATCCCGACATCGTCGCGACGCGCAGCGCGGAATCGTTGCGCACCTTGTCGCACGAACCCGCCATCGAGGGCGCGGTCAAGGCGAAGCTGCCCGCCACGTTCAAGCCGCAGCTCGCGACGCTCGTCGATGCCGCGCCGTCAGGAGATGACTGGGCCTACGAGATCAAGTTCGACGGCTATCGGGTGCTGGCGCGCATCGACACGGTGAAGGGCAAACGCCGCATCGCGATCTTCACGCGCAACGGCAACGACTGGACCGCGAAATTCCCGAAGCAGGTTCAGGCGCTGGAACAACTGGAGATCGAGAGCGGCTGGCTCGACGGCGAAGCCGTGGTGCTCGACGCGCGCGGACTGCCCGACTTTCAGGCGCTGCAGAACGCGTTCGACGCGGGCCGGCCGCAGGACATCGTCGTGTACTTCTTCGACGTGCCCTGGCTCAACGGCTATGACCTGCGCAACGTGCCGCTCGTGCAGCGCCGCGCGCTGCTGAAGGCGCTCGTCGAACCGGCGGACGATCCGGTGCTGCGCTATTCGCAGGACTTCGCGTTCCAGGCCGACGATCTGCTGAAGAGCGCATGCGACATGGCGCTCGAAGGCATCATCGGCAAGCGCATGGACAGCGGCTATGTGTCGGGGCGCGGCAACGCGTGGATCAAGCTCAAGTGCCGGCGGCGGCAGGAATTCGTGATCGGCGGTTATTCGGAACCGGCGGGCAGTCGCGGGCAGTTCGGCGCGCTGCTGCTCGGCGTGTATGACACGCACGGCAAGCTGCAGTATGCGGGCCGCGTGGGCACCGGTTTCGATCACGCGCTGCTCGTCGCGGTGAAGAAGGAACTCGACAAGCGCGAAACGAAGCGCATGCCCTTCGCGAGCGAGCCGCAGGAGCGCAGCCGGACGCCCGTGCATTGGGTGAAGCCCGAACTCGTGGCCGAATGCAATTTCGCGGAATGGACCAAGGAGCGCATCGTGCGACAAGCATCGTTCGTCAGTCTGCGTGACGACAAACCCGCGCGGCAGATCGTCAAGGAAGAGCCGGTTGCGGCCGGCAAGGCGGCGTCGAAGGCCGCCACGAAGAAGACAGCCACGAAGACCGCAGCGACAAAGACCGCCGCAACGAAGAAGACCAAACCCGCTTCGGCCGAAGTCGAAGGCGTGAAGATCAGCCACCCGGACCGCGTGATCGACAAGTCCAGCGGCTCGCGCAAGATCGACGTGGTCGAGTACTACGCCAGCGTCGCCGAATGGATGCTGCCGCATCTAAAGGATCGCCCCGTGTCGCTCGTGCGCGCACCCGAGGACATTGGCGGCGAACTGTTCTTCCAGAAGCACAGCGCCAAGCTTGCCATTCCCCATATCAAGCAGCATCCCGACATCGATCCCGGTCATCCGCCGCTGCTCACGATCGAATCGGCCGGCGCGCTCGCGGGCTGTGCGCAGATGGGCACCATCGAATTGCATACCTGGAACGCGCTGGCGTCGAACCTCGAAAAGCCGGACCGCATGGTGTTCGATCTCGACCCGGGCGAAGGCGTCGGCTGGGACCGGATGATCGAGGCGGCGCGCCTCACGAAGGAGCTGCTCGCCGAGCTGGGCCTCGAATCGTTCTGCAAGACGAGCGGCGGCAAGGGCTTCCATGTGATCGTGCCGCTCGTCAAGCAGGCCGGCTGGGACGACGTCAAGGACTTCTCGCAAGGCGTCGCGCAGCACATGGCGAGCACGCTGCCCAAGCTCTTCTCCGCGAAGATGGGCATGCAGAACCGCAAGGGCAAGATCTTCATCGACTATCTGCGCAACAACCGCGGCTCGAGCACGGTGGCGGCGTTCTCGCTGCGCGCGCGGCCGGGGCTCGGCGCATCGATGCCGATTGCCTGGGACGAACTCGACGACGTGACGAGCGGCGATCAATGGAACATCGGCAATGCGCACGAACGGCTCGACGGATTGAAACACGATCCGTGGGCCGGCTACGACAAGGCGCGCAAGCGCCTGAGCGCCGAGATGAAGAAGCGCCTGGGCTTGAACGGCGCGCGCAAGTGAAGCTATCGACAGGAGACGATCATGAAGCAGTCGAACAAGGAACCCGCAAGCGCACCCGAACGCGGCCGCGAGGTGTCGAGCAGCGATCGCGAGACCCGGACGCGCGACGATGCCGCGAACGCGCCGCTGCCTCATGAAGCGGACCAGAACGTCGAATCGCAGCATGAGCACGATCCGCGGGAGGTCGGCAAGCAGGCGCACGAGGATCTGGAACGCGGGCTCGTCGATACGGACCGGCGCGGCGGCGACGACTATCAACGTGACACCCAGCAAGACGAGCACGCCAACGTCAATAGCGGTGATCACCGGTCGCGCAAGCCGTGAAAAAAATGTGAACCGGACGGTGAATCGTTCCGGCAACTGCGCTGCGGATTGCATGTGCACGCTGGCTTTGCATGGCAGCAGCGAAGCCGGATGCGTAGAATGACTCTTTTTTAAACGGGCGCTTTCGCGTCAGGTTCGCGGCAGCGTGTGCGGTGCGATTTCTACCGACGCCCACGCTGAACGATGCACCCAAACCGGTAAGCCCTGCCGATACCCGCAGCATTCGTCCGCCTCGCGGTCCTTAAGCCCACTCATCGCAACATGCAATCCGACCTTCTGTCCCGCTTGAAGAACGAAACCGCCGCGTGTCATGCGCGGCTCGAGAATGCGCTCGACCTGATGCGGGACGATCTGCAACGCGACGAGTACATCGCGCTGCTCGAACGATTCTATGGCTATGTTGCACCGTGGGAGGACGCGGCGGCCGCGTGCCTGCCGGCCACGTTGTCGGTGTTCTTCGACGAACGTCGCAAGGCGCCGCTGCTGGCCGCCGATCTCGCCGCGCTTACCGGCGAGCGCCGGCCGGTCGGCTCGGTGCCGCAGGCCGACACACGCTACGACCTGCCGCGCCTGCACAATCTGGGCGATGCGTTCGGCTCCATGTACGTGATGGAGGGCAGCACGCTCGGCGGCCGCTTTATCGCGCCGCATGTCGCGCAGCGTCTGGATCTCGAGCAGGGCCTGGGCAACGCTTATTTCGACGGCTACGGCGCGCGCACCGGCAGCATGTGGAACGCGTTTCGCGAAACGGCCGCGGCTTCCGTGCCCGCGGATCAGCATGACGACGCGGTGAAGGCCGCCATCGGCACGTTCGAGAGCCTGAAGTCCTGGCTGTGTCCAGAAGCGGCTGGTGTCGATGCGATGCCGCCGGTGCCGGGAGCCGTCACATGAGCGAGACGGACAGCGGACCCGGCGGTTCACCGGCACAGGCTACCGGCACGTATGGGCCGCCGGACGCCGAGGCACGCCGGCTCACGCTCAGTTCGGGCGTCGCGAGCAAGGATTGCGACGCCGAACCGATCCACGTCCCTGGCGGCATCCAGCCGCATGGTTATCTGCTCGCGCTCGCCGACGATCTCCGCATCGTGCAGGCCAGCGACAACCTGCCCGCGCTGACGGGCACACCGCTGGATACGCTGCTCGGCCAGCCGCTTGCCGTGGCGCTCGGCGAGGCCGCTGCGCAGCGCATCGCGCAGGTAGCCAGCATGGCGGCGCTGGAAGATTCGCCGCTGTATGTCGGACCGGTCGAGCTGACGTCCACGCCCGCCGGCCCCGCGCGTCTCGATGTCACGCTGCATCGGCACGACGGCACCCTGATCGTCGAGATGGAAGCGGCGGCGGCAAGCGGCGACACGTTCGCCGCCATGTATCCGCTCGTGCGCACCTTCGCGCGTGGCCTGCAGGACGCGGCAAGCGTCGAGGAACTGGCCGAGCTCGCGGTGCGCGAGGTGCGTCAGATCACGGGCTTTGGCCGCGTGATGCTCTACAGCTTCGATGAGGAAGGCCGCAGCCACGTGCTCGCGGAAGATCGCGACGAGGACTACGCGTCGTTCCTGCACCAGTTCTTTCCGGCCTCCGACATTCCGCGCCAGGCGCGCGCGCTGTATCTGAAGAACCGCATCCGCCTGGTTGCCGACGTCAACTACACGCCCGCGCGCCTCGTGCCGGACGTGAACCCGCTCACGGGCCGTCCCACCGACCTGACCTATTCCACGCTGCGCAGCTTCTCGCCGGTGCATCTCGAATACATGCGCAACATGAACACGCATGCGTCGATGTCGGTGTCGATCATCGTGCGGGGCCGCTTGTGGGGCCTCGTCTCGTGCCACGACCACGCGCCGCGCAGGGTGCCGTTCAACACGCGCGTTGCGGTCGAGCATCTCGGCAACATGCTGTCGCTGCAGATCGAGGCGAAGGAAGAACGCGCCGAAGGCGAATATCTCACCGACCTGCGTCGTACCATGAGCCGTCTGATCGCCTCGATGGGCGAGCACGAGCGCTTCGTGACCGGACTCCAGTCTGTGCCGGCCGACATGCTGAACTTCGTCCGTTCAGCCGGCGCGGCCATCGTGTTCGACGACCAGGTGACGCTGCTCGGCGTCACCCCCGACGAAGACACGGTGCGCGCGCTCACGCACTGGCTCGCGGAACATACCAGCGGCGTCTGGGCGACCGATTCCCTGGCGCACCAGTGGCCACCGGCGAAGGCGCTCGAGGACCGTGCGTGCGGCGTGCTGGCGGTGCCGGTGTCGCAGATTTTCCGCAACTATCTGCTATGGTTCAGGCCCGAGGTGATGCAGACCATCAAGTGGGCGGGCGAGCCGGTGAAGATCGAGGACGCGGCCGGTGCGAGCGCGCCACGCACCAGCTTCTCGCCGTGGCTCGAAACCGTGCGCGGGCATTCGAAGGTCTGGCGGGCGAGCGAGATCGAAATCGCGAGCGAGCTGCGCGGCGCGTTGTTGAACATCGTGCTGCGGCGCGCGGAAGAGCGTGCGGCGCTCGCCACCGAACTCACGCGCGCCAACAAGGAACTGGAAGCGTTTTCCTATTCGGTGTCGCACGACCTGCGCGCGCCGCTGCGCCATATCGCCGGTTACGGCGACCTGCTGCGCGAGCAGGAAGGCGAGCGCATGTCGGAGAAAAGCCGGCGCTTTCTCAACAACATGCTGGATTCGGCGCGCTTCGCGGGTACGCTCGTCGACGATCTCCTGACCTTTTCGCAGATGGGCCGCGCCGCGCTGCGCCCGGCGCCGGTGGATCTCGGCATGCTGGTGCGCTCGGTCGTGCAGGAGTTCGAGCAGGAGGTGTCGGGACGCGATATCGAATGGGTGATCGGCGAGTTGCCGCGCGTCACCGGCGACGCGGCATTCCTGCAACTGGCGGTGCGCAACCTGCTGTCGAATGCGGTGAAATATACGAGAACGCGGGAATCGGCGAAAATCGAGGTATTCGCCAGCCGCAGCGGCGAGGAATACATCATCGGCGTCCGGGATAACGGTGTCGGCTTCGACATGAAGTACGGCGCCAAGCTGTTCGGCGTGTTCCAGCGCCTGCATCGCGCGGAAGAGTTCGAAGGCACGGGCATCGGACTCGCGAATGTGCGGCGCATCATCGAACGGCACGAAGGGCGGACCTGGGCCGAAGGGCGCCCGGGGCAGGGCGCGGTATTCTATTTCTCGCTGCCGGTGGTGTTCCACAGCGTCGGCGCCGCGCAAGGTGCGAAGGGAACCCGCAATACCCACGGCACGTCAGCAACGAAGTCACGAAGAGACCATGCTTAAACCGATATTACTTGTCGAAGACAATCCGAACGACCTCGAGCTCACACTCGTCGCGCTCGACAAGAGCCAGCTCGCCAACGAGGTGATCGTGGCACGTGACGGCCAGGAAGCCGTCGACTATCTCACGTCCGAAGGCGACTGGAAGTCGCGTACGCCGGGCAATCCCGCCGTCATTCTGCTGGACCTGAAGCTGCCGAAGATCGACGGCCTGGAAGTGCTCGACATGGTTCGCTCGAATGCGACGCTCAAGAGCATTCCGGTCGTCATGCTGACCTCGTCGCGCGAAGAGCAGGATCTGATTCGCAGCTACGAACTCGGCGTGAACGCGTATGTGGTGAAACCGGTCGAGTTCGGCGAGTTTGTCGAGGCGATCAGCGACCTCGGCGTGTTCTGGGCCGTGCTCAACGAGCCGCCGCCGGGCTCCACGCGCCTGCGCCGCCCGCCCAACGCGCAATGAGCGCAGCGACCCTGTCCGCGGTGTTCCGCCGCTTCGCGCACCCGTCCCCGCACCCGACTTCCGGCGAGGACGTCTAGATCATGCAGCCCCTGCATCTGCTGCTCGTCGAAGACAACGCACTCGATGCGGAGCTGACGATCGCCCAGCTCGAGCGCGCGGACTACGCGGTCGAGGCGTCGATCGTCTATGACGCCGCGGCGTTTGTTGCCGAACTCGAGAAGAAGCGTTTCGACGTGATCCTCGCCGATTTCGTGATGCCCACGTTCTCGGGCATCGAGGCGCTGACGATCGCGAGCGAGCGCACGCCAGACACGCCGTTCATCTTCGTGTCGGGGCTGCTCGGCGAGGAACATGCAGTCGACATGCTGAAGCGCGGCGCGACCGACTACGTGCTGAAGCAGCGCCTTCAGCGCCTGCCCGCCGTCGTGCGCCGCGCCATGCGCGAAAGCGCCGAACGGGCGCAGCGCATCGCTGTGGAACGCGCGCTGCGTGAGACCGAAACCCATTTCCGCCTGCTGATCGACGCGCTCAAGGACTACGCCGTCATCACGCTCGACCCGGAAGGGCGGATCCGCACCTGGAACGCGGCATCGGAACGCATTCTCGGTTTTCCCGCGCAGGACGTGCTCGGCCAGTCGGCGGATATCTTCTATAGCCAGGAAGACCGCGAGACCGGCGTGTTCGATGCTGAACTGAACACCGCGCGCCGCGAAGGCAGTGCGAGCGACGACCGCTGGCTGTGGCGCAAGGATGGCCATTCGTTCTTCGCGTCGGGCGTGACCACCGCGATCCGCAGCGAGCATGACGAACTGATCGGCTTCTCGAAGATCGTGCGCGACGCCACCGACGCTCACATGGCCGCCGATGCGCTGCGTCTCGCGAAGGATCAGGCCGAATCGGCCAACCGCGCGAAGGACCATTTTCTGGCGGTGCTGTCGCACGAACTGCGCACGCCGCTCACGCCGATCCTTGCTGCCGTGCGCCTGCTCGAAATGAAGCATGCGCTGCCGCGCGAGGCGCATCCGACGCTCGACCTGATCCGCCGCAACGTCGAACTGGAAGCGCGCCTGATCGACGATCTGCTCGACCTCACGAGCATCGCGCGCGGCAAGCTCTCGCTGAATTTTGCCAACGTCGCGCTGGACACGCTGCTGACGAGCGCGCTCGACATGTCCGAAGCCGACCTGCGCGCCAAGGGTCTCACGCTCAAGACGAGCTTCGACGCCGGCCGCTTCGTCGTGCTGGGTGACGCCGCACGTTTGCAGCAGATCGTCTGGAACCTGATGAAGAACGCGGTGAAGTTCACCCCGGCGAATGGCCGCATCGAGGTGCGTACCTGGAACCCGGACCCCGCGACCATTTCGGTTTCCGTGACGGACAGCGGCATCGGCATCAGCGCCGAGGCGCTGCCACGCATCTTCTCGGCGTTCGAACAGGCCGATGACTCCATCACCCGTTCGTTCGGCGGCCTGGGGCTGGGCCTGGCGATCGCCAGTACGCTCGCGCAGAAGCATGGCGGCACGCTGTCGGCCTACAGCGAAGGGCGCGACAGGGGCGCGCGCTTCACCCTCACGCTGCCGCTCGCGCGCGTGCAGCCCGAGCATGAGGACACGCCGCGCGTCGAGGCGGCGCAGCAGGAACACAGCCGCGCGCTGAGAGTCTTGCTGGTGGAGGACAACGAGCAGACGTCCTCCGCCATGGCCGAAGTGCTGGAAATGCTGGGGCACCAGGTGACTGTCGCCATCACGGTGGCGGAGGCGATCGGACACGCGAAGCGCGCGTCGTTCGATCTGCTGGTCAGCGATATCGGCCTGCCGGACGGCAGCGGACTCGACATCGCGCGGGCCTGGACGAGCCTGCAACCCGACAAGCCTGCCGTCGCCATCACGGGCTATGGCATGGACGAGGACATTCGCCGTTGCCGCGAAGCGGGCTTCCTCGATCATCTGACCAAGCCGGTGAATTTCTCGCGGCTCGAAGGCCTGATTCAATCGCTCGCCGAGCAATCTTCCAAATAGGCTATTGAGGCGTCCCGGCGCGGCGTGAATTTTTTGCGCCGCGGATGCGCGTTCATGTCGATTGACGCCTGCGCCGATCGTTGTAGGGTGTGAGAGCGCCGCCACTGCCTGGCGCGCCTCGTCCACTCTCACGGAGCCGACATGTCCTCATCCGCCGTTGAACCCATCCCTCCCGGCATGCATTCGCTGACCCCGCACCTGTGCTGCGCGGGTGCCGCCGACGCCATCGACTTCTACAAGCGCGCGTTCGACGCCGTCGAAATGGGCCGCATGCCCGGCCCGGACGGCCGGCTCATGCACGCGATGATCAAGATCGGCGATTCGATGCTGATGCTGGTCGACGAACATCCCGAATTCGGCATGCTCGGGCCGAAAGCGATCAAGGGTTCGCCGGTCACGGTGCATCTGTATGTCACGGATGTCGACGCCACGGTCAGGCAGGCCGCCGAAGCAGGCGCGAAGGTCACGATGCCGGTCGCCGACATGTTCTGGGGCGACCGCTATGGCCGGCTCGAGGATCCGTTCGGGCATCAGTGGTCGGTTGCAACGCACCAGCGCGACATGAACCCGGAAGAGATGAAGGCCGCAATGGAAAAGGGCTGCGCGCCCGGCCAATGACCCCATTCGAGAACGGAGACCCGCAGATGGACAAGATCTCGCCGTGCCTGTGGTTCAAAGGTAACGCGGAAGAAGCCGCGAACTTTTACGTCGCGACCTTCAAGGGGGCGCGCATCACCGAAGTCATGCGCCATACGGAGGCCAGTCCCGGCCCCGCCGGCAGCGTGCTCGCCGTGCTGTTCGAACTGGAGGGCGAGGCGTTCATGGCATTGAACGGCAATTCGCACTTCGACTTCACGCCGGCCGTTTCGATGTTCATCAAATGCGATACCCAGGAAGAGATCGATCATTACTGGGACACGCTGATGGACGGCGGCAAGTCGATGGCCTGCGGCTGGCTCACCGACCGCTATGGCGTCGTGTGGCAGGTGGCGCCGCGGCGTCTGCTCAAGATGCTGCAGGATCCGGATGCGGAGAAGGCAAACCGGACGATGCGCGCGATGATGGACATGATCAAGCTGGATCTCGTCGAACTGGAGCGGGTCTACAACGGCGCATGACCGGACCGCTCAAGTAGCGCGTTTGCGGGCGCGGCGCTCCACGAGTTTTGCCGCCATGAAGCGGTGGTCCGCCGCGAAGAGCCGCCGGTAGGTCATCACGACCGCGGCGACCACGCCGAGCGCCGAGGCCGCCGCGATCAGGAACATGATGACGATCTGATAGCGCACCGCCTGCAACGGCGACTGTCCGGCGAGCACCTGGCCGGTCATCATGCCGGGCAGGCTGACGAGGCCGACCACGGCCATCTGGTTCAGGGTGGGAATCATGCCCGCGCGCACGGCCTGGCGCGCGGGTCCCTGCGCCGCTTCCCAGCGGGTTGCGCCGAGCGCGAGCGACATCTCGACGGCGGCGCGTCCGGCGGTCAGTTCCTCGGTCATCCGTTCGATGCCAAGCGACACGCCCGTGAGCGTATTGCCGAGAATCATGCCGAGGATCGGAATTGCGTATTGCGGCTCGTACCACGGATGAATCCGGATCACGACGAACAGTCCGAATGCGCCGATCAGCCAGGAACTGCCCCAGATCGACAGGATGCTGTCGACGCGCTGGCCGGCATAAGTGCGCCGTCCGCGCCCGGATGCGGCGAAACCGGCGATGACGGTCATCAGCGCCATCAGCGGCAGGACGACATACCAGCGGTTGAACGCAAAGACCCAGCCGAGCACATAGCCGATCAGCAGCAACTGCACGACGGTGCGGACCGCGGCGACGGCGAGCTTGCGTTCGAGCCCGAGCTTCAGCGCAACCGACAACGCGCCATTCACTACGATCAGCAAGGCCGCGAGGCCGATATCGACGATCCCGAGATTCTGATAGCCGTTCATCGCAGGTCGCCTCCGAGCACGCCGGCATCCATGGTCAGATGACGCGTGGCGACGCGCCGTGCCTGTTCCGGATCGTGCGACACCCAGATGCAGGCGCGGGTGGCGTCGGCATCGAACCATGCGGTCACGAGCGCTTCGATCGAACGGGCCGAGGCCGGGTCGAGCGAAGCGGTCGGTTCGTCGAGCAGGAGCACATCGGGTGCAAGTTGCAAGGTGCGCACGAGTGCGGCGATCTGCGCCTCGCCGCCCGACAGTTCGCTGGCGGACTTGTCGAGGAAATCGGTGGCGCGTCCGGCCGCCTGCGCCAGTTGCGCGGCGATTTCCCGATCGAAACGTACATCGCGATAGGCCTTGAGCATGAACGGATAGCGCAGGTTGTCCTCGACGCTGCCGTCGAGCATCGCGGGACGTTGCGCGATATAGGCCACGCGCCGCCGGTACGCCGGAATGCGCGACCGCGCGATCCGCTCCCCGCGCCAGGTCACGTAGCCCGCATCGCACGCGTCGAGCAGCGCGAGCGTGCGCAGGAACACGCTCTTGCCGGAGCCGGAAGGGCCCGTGATTGCGGCGCGCTCGCCGCCGTACAGCGTGAAATCGGTGGGCTGGAGGAGCGTCGTGCCCCTCGCAGCATCGCGCCGCGTGACGCCGTGCGCGGTGACGAGTTCGGTTCGCGGGGAAACGCCGGGCGATGTCGCTTCGGGCATCGGATGCATGTGGGATGGGTGGGTGAAGATCGACATCTTACGGAGTTTCAGCCTGCCTTCGGCAGGCACCTGCATGCGCGCCGGGCACATTATGTGCTGCCCACCCGGATAACGAGAAACGTATGGAGAGGTCATGGCGCAGGTTGGAGCGACCCGCAAAATCGGCAAGATCGCCGCCTGGTTCTTCGGCATTCTGGCGGTGCTGATCGCGATCCTGGTGGTCATTTTCCTGACCTTCGACTGGAACCGGCTGCGACCGTGGGTGGACGACAAGGTGTCCGAGGCCATCGGCCGGCGCTTCGAGATCACCGGCGACCTGAAGGTCGGCTGGCACCGCCCGCCGAACGAGACCGGATGGAAACGCTGGGTGCCATGGCCACGCTTTTCGGCCGAGAAAATTACCATCGCAAATCCGGACTGGACGCGCCAGAAATTCTTCGCGACGCTCGATGAGATCGACTTCCAGGTCGCCGTGCTGCCGCTGCTTGCGCATGACATCGTGATTCCGTCGATCAACCTCGTGAATCCGTCCATCGACGTCGAGCGGCTCAAGGACAACCGCAATAACTGGACGTTCAAGTTCAAGCAGTCCAATGAGCCGTCCACCTGGAATCTCAAGCTCGGCGACATCTCGCTCGCGAAGGGCACCGTGAGCCTGCGTGACGAAGTGACCAAGGCCGACATGCAGGCTGTCATCGATACGCTCGGCCAGCCCGTGCCTATCGGTGAAGTCATGAAGCAGCAAGAAGCGGCATCGGCCAAGTCTTCGGCGGAGATGGTCGGCAAGAGCGGCGCGGCCAAGCTCAACAAGCAGGCCGATGCGGCGGCGGCTTCCGAGGCGTCGGCGGCCTCGGCGGCGTCTGCTGCCGCGGCGGCGAACGCATCGGCGCCCAATCCGGCGAGCACTTCAGCGAACACCAGCATTACCACCAAGGAAGGCCCGAAGCCGCCCGTGCCGCCCTATGCGTTCGGCTGGACCGTCAAGGGGACCTACAACGGCGGCAAGGTTTCCGGCGACGGCAAGCTCGGCGGCGTACTCGCGGTGCAGGACGCGCAGCGGCCGTTTCCCGTGCAGGCCGACGTGCGTCTCGGCGACACGCATATTGCCTTTGTCGGCACCGTGACCGATCCCGCGCATCTCGCGGCGCTCGACCTGCGGCTGTGGATTCAGGCCGTCAGCATGGCGCATCTGTATCCGTTCACCGGCGTGACGCTGCCCGAGACACCGCCGTTCGCGACCGAGGGGCGCTTGACCGGACAGTTCCGCGAAGACGGCAACGTGTTCCATTACGAGAACTTCACGGGACGCGTGGGCGGCAGCGACATCAACGGTTCGCTCGTCTATGCGGGCAAGAAGCCGCGGCCGCTTTTGCAGGGCGAACTGGTGTCGCATCTGTTGCAGTTCAAGGATCTGGCGCCGATCATCGGGGCGGATTCCAATGCGAGCAAGGCCAAGCGCGGCGAGACGGAGAAGCAGCCGTCGTCGAAGGCGCTGCCGACCGAGGAGTTCAAGACCGACCGCTGGAAGTCCATCGACGCCGATGTGAAGTTCACCGGCGAGCGCATCATCAAGGACCCGGATCTGCCTATCACGAACCTGTACACGCATGTGGTGATGAACGACGGCGTGCTGTCGTTCGAGCCGCTGAAGTTTGGTGTGGCGGGCGGGTCGCTGGCGTCGAACATTCATCTCGACGGCAGCGCTGCGCCGCTCAAGGGACGCGTGTCGGCGCAGGCGCGGCATCTGAAGCTCAAGCAGCTGTTCCCGACCAACAAGACGATGCAGTCGGCGCTGGGTGAAATCAATGGCGATGCGGCGTTGTCGGCTACCGGCAATTCGCCGGCGGCGCTCGCGGCGACGTCGAACGGCGAGGTGAAGGCATTGATCACCGAAGGCACGGTGAGCCGGCTTTACATGGAAGCGGCCGGGCTGAACGTGGCGAACGTCGTGTACGAGAAGCTGTTCGGCAAGCGCGATGTGAACATCAATTGCGCGGCGGCGGATTTTGTCGTGACGGACGGGGTGCTCGATTCGCGCGTCTTTGCGCTCGATACCGACGATGCCGTGATCAACGTCGATGGCACGATCAACCTCAAGACCGAAGCCATGGATCTCGGGATCCATCCGCATACGAAGGGGGTGCGGATCTTCTCGCTGCGCTCGCCGCTGTATGTGAAGGGTACTTTCAAGGATCCGCATATCGGCGTGAGTCCGGTGCTGGCGATACGCGGGGCGGCAGCGGTTGGATTGGGGCTGATCAATCCGTTCGCGGCGCTCATTCCGTTGATTGCCCCGAGCAACAACAAGCCGCTGCCTTGCCAGCAGATGCTTGCTGATATCGGCAAGGCGCCGACTGCGCCACCTGCGGGACAGAAGGAGAAGGCGAAGGCGGCGCCGGCTTATATGTCGTCGGGGGCGGCGGCGAGTGATCAAGGCGCGAAAAAGAAACCGGCTGCGCCAGTGGGGGCCAGTGCGGCGCAGTATAAGGGGAGTTGAGAGGCTTCCCGGTTTATTCGGGGTGTGGTGGGAGCCGCTGGGAGCGGGGCTGCGCGGTGGTATGTTCCAGGAATTGATGACCCGGACCATACACGGTGATTTCGATGTATTCCGCTACGCGCGGCTCGGCCGGCTGGCCGTTCTTGTCGGCGGAGACGGTTTCGATTTCGACGATGGGAACACACCACGCGGCCGCGCTTCGGTCGGCACGCTTGCCTTCGCTGTCGAAACAATAGAAGTTGAACAAATCCCGATGGTCTGCGGCGCTCAGCTGTTTGCTTGTTCCATTCCATTCGTACCTCATGGTGATAGTGCCTGGATGAGGTTGCGATGCGTCTTGAGCGCCTGGGAAGTCTGATCGGTTCATGTGTCGTGAGTTCGGTTTGGCAGTGCTCGCGCAACCGCCGAGTGTGAAAATAGCAATGGCGAAAATTGCGGAGCGCTTCATCGTGTCTGTTCATCCAGATAGCGATAACGAGCCGGATAGATCTCGCGGCCTCGCGCCTCGCTATCGTTTAGAACTATCCTTGCTTCTTCATCACGTCCTTTCACCGAAACGGGCTCCATAGACCCCTGGCGTCATGATCGTGCTATCGACGTAACCTTGATCGCGCGCTGTCGAAGGGAGATGTTAGTCGGGTTGCGGCGCGACCCTCTGAGAGCGCGGCTGTGCAGTTGTATGTTTCAGGAACTTATGCCCCGGTCCATATTGCGTAATCTCAATATATTCCGCCACGCGCGGCTCGGCCGGCTTACCGTCGTTGTCTGCCGAGACGGTCTCAATTTCAACGATGGGAACGCACCATGCAGCCACGCATCGGTCGGCACGCTTGCCTTCGCTGTCGAAGCAATAAAAGATGAACGAATCCTGATAGTCGGCGGCGCGTAGCTCTTTGCTGGTTCCATTCCATTCGTACTTCATCGTGATTGTGCCCGGATGAGGCAGAGATGCATCTTGAGCACCCGGAAAATTTGATCGTTTCATATGTGGTGAATACGATATGGCGGTGCTCGCGCACCCGCCGAGTATGGAAATGGCGATGCCAATAATGGCGACCCGTTTCATCTTGTCTGTTCGTCCAGATAACGGTAACGAGCCGGATAGTTCTCGCGGCCCCGCGCCTCGCAGGGTGAACCCAGGCTGGAGAAATACATATTCACGGATTCCGCGAAGTCCTCCTTTGCATTACGCCGGGCATAGTCAGAAGGCGCGTTTCCATCGCGGACCATCGCTTCGAGCCAACCTTGCTTTTTCGTCGCATCCTCCCACAGCGTTTGGCTCCATAGATGGCCGGTTTCATGATTCATGGTGCTATCGACATAAGCTTGCGGAATCTCGCGCCAGTCCTTCCAAGGAAAAAAAGGCGACGCCTTGTTCGATATCCGCAGTGGCAGCCGATGAAAACCTGGCATCTCCGTATTCGTCGCGCCAAGTTGCATCATCTGGATTCGGCTTCGGATTCACGGAAACCTTGCTCAAGTGCTCGTATTGCTTCGGCGCAAGCGTTTCGAGTGCTTTGAGTACCTTCGTCCCGCTTGGAAGGGCATAACCGGCGGGAGCGTTGCTAACGGTTTCAAAGATATCTACGGCGCGCCCGTTGACCGTGGCGCGTTGCAAGAACGCAGGACTGGGTCCTCCGCCTAGGAAATCGAATCTGGCCCATTCCCGCGATACAACCTCGACCCGATTGGTATGCCGGTATAACTCCGCGGGTGCATCTATGCGACCGTGCGAGCCATCGAGGTACGAGCAATCGAGGCGCGTCGCCATTCCGGTTCTGAGCTTCGAGGCATCCAGCGGCGGCGCGTTGTCACGCTCGGCGCGCTTCCACAACTGCGAAGGCGTGTACGTTCTGGAGCGCGACGGTGGCAAGCGCTCGTCACGAGCGAAAACCCGTGTTGGTGGGTTCCACTCGACCTGCAACTCGCCGGATAGAATCGCGCGCTCGATGTGTTCGTATGCGTCGAAGCGTTCAAACCCATGTAAGTCTATAAGCGCGCATAACTCGGTCATGACTGCGAGGTCCGTCGACCATTCCGTACGCCGGTGTAGAAATACATCGGCATCGATGCTGCCAGCGCGGTCTCCGAATGAACGCTGATGGAAGTCGGGAGGCCGGCGTAGGGTGAATCCGAGATCTCTTAAATAAACTTCGTTTTTCATTCAGATTCCTAAGAACATGAGTGAGCCGATTTACGTCGAGCCAGAAAGAGCGTGCCCAATCCGCGGCTTTAGAAATGGCGATGACGCGAAAGGCGGGAGGGTCGCGCTTGCCTGGCGTCGAGATGACGCGGGATAACCACGAGATCCGTCTTCAGAACGAGTAGAGACCTTGACGCGCTCGCTCGTTCAGCACGAGCGAGACGCGGGTTCCGCTTTGCTGCAGGCTTCCAACCCTGTCTCGCTGCGCGTGCAACGAGATTTCGCAGAATAGGACAAACTTCTTTTTAGTTGAGTGTTTCTGTTTGTGAAATTGTGTCCGGCGTGCGCAGAATCTATTGCGTCATAGCAGGTAGATGCGCGTCGACATGCTGGGGCTAATTAGCCTTTTCCGCTGCACGCGAAGAGGCGATGCAATAGAAGTTCTCCACAGCCAGCGTGGAAAGGCCTGTGGAAAACCGCTGGGTGACTGACCCAGCCTTTTGAATTCGTTGAGAAATACGGGCGTGGTGCGGATCGAACCACGATCGTCACCAGGCAAACCGGCGCAATCGAAGCCCGACTTATCCACATATTCTGTGGACAGCGCTGTTGAAAAGGCCGGGGGATCGGCCTAAGTGTTTGATGGCGAACGTTTTGTGCGACGTGCACGAAGGACAGCACGGAACCATGCCGCTCCTGCACGAGAGCAATCAGATAGAAAGCCCCGGCCCGCCATTGCTGCCCAGCAACTGCTCGACCGAATCCGCGTCCGCGTAATCCTGCTCGGGCAGTCCGTCGAACAGGGTGACCACATCGTTGCTGACGCCGGCTTCGCGCGCGGCATCGACGATGGCGTCCTTGTTGGCGGGATACTTCACGAGGCGCAACACCTGGGCGATCTCATCGTCGATCGGCTCGTCGTTCAACGCGTGTCTGGCGTGCGTGTCGGTCATTGCGCTGGCTTCATGTGTGAGTGATACAAGGACGAGGCGTCAGGTCTGCACCTGCACCGGCTGGCTTGCCATCCCGTGATTCGGCGTGCGCGACTTCGGCAGCGGCACGTGGCGCCAGCGCGCGTGATCGAGATCCTGTGCGGCGACTTCAGGCGCCGGCGGCGCAACCGGAGCGACATTGACGCGCAAGGCGGCGCGTGTCGCGGTAGCGGCGGTGGATTCGTCGGTGGAACTCGTATGCAACGGCGCGGCGTAGCACGAGACCGATACCAGGGCCATCGAGAACAACGTTGAGGTCTTCATCGGGCAACCCCTCCTCACGTAGGCAGCGAAGAGCATCAAGCAAAGTCTGTGCCGATGCTCGCATGACCTGCCTGGCCGCGCGCCTGGGCCGCCTGAGCGGAGTGCGCACGGGCGCGACGTGCGGGCGTCGCGCGGACGTACTTCGAGTGAAATGTGAAGTGGACCCGGCCCGCGCGCAGCATGCACGCAGGCGAAACGCCGCGCCGCAAAATTGCACGGCTGCGCCGTTTCAGCGCGACGTCGGGTTCAAACGGAAGTATGCGTCCAGTAGCGAGGTTTTGTACACGACCCCCAGCAGCAGCGGCTGACTTTTGTTCTCGACCACCGGCAGGCGTTCGCCCTGGAACGCGAGAAAGTGCTGCAGCGCCTCGCCGAGCGACATGTCGGGCATGAGCACGTCGAATTGCGGCTGAAGATAGTCGGCGGCGGTCTTGGCCTGCGTGTCGTGCTCGTCGAGCAGGTCGGAGGTGATGTCCTTCAGCGCGACCACGCCGCGAAAGCGCCCGGCTTCATCGACGACATACAGGTACTTCACCGGGTACTCGAGGAACACCCGCGTCATGTCGTTGATGTTCGCCGTGAGCGGCACGACCGTATCGGCGGGCTTGACGAGCTCGCGCATCTGCGTGGCGGCCAGCCGCACGCGCTCTTTCTCCTCGCGGTTGCGGCGCAGCGTAACTTCATACATCGAGGTCTGCTCCGACGTGCGCGCAATGAAGTACGCAATCACGCACGACAGCATGAGCGGCAGCATCACCTGATACGAGAGCGTCATCTCGAAGATCATCAGGATGGCCATTAGCGGCGCGTGCGTGGCGGCAGCGAGGAACGCGCCCATGCCAACCATCGCGTAGGCGAAGGGCGCCGAGGTGGCATGCGGCCAGATGACATGCGCGCCGATGCCGAACAGGCAGCCCACCACGGCGCCGAAGAACAGCGTCGGTGTGAAGATCCCGCCGACCGCGCCCGAGCCGGCAGTAGCGGCCGTCGCGATGATCTTGAAGAGCAGCAGCGTGAGCAGCGTGGTCCAGGTCCACTGCTCATGCAGCAGCGAGTTCACGACTTCGTAGCCGTTGCCCCAGACTTCGGGCCACCAGATCGAGATCACGCCGACGATCAACCCGCCCGCCGCGAGCCGCACGGGCAAGGGCCACGGCAACATGGCGAAGCGCTTCTTCGAGGCGCCGAGCAGCCGCAGGAATTGCGGCGCGAGCACGCCGCAGATCAGGCCGAGCAACACGAAGAGCAGCACTTCGACGCCGGTGATGGTCGGGAAGACCGGCATCTCGTACGGCGGTCGATAACCCGCGAACTCGCGCATCGTGATGTTGGCGACCACCGACGAGACGACGATGGGCCCGAAGCTTTCCATCGCCATGGAGCCGAGCACGAGTTCGGTGACGAAGAAGGCGCCGGCAATTGGCGCGTTGTAGGCCGAGGTGATCCCGGCGGCCGCGCCGCATGCGACCAGCAGGCGCAGGCGCGGCGGATCGAAGTGGACCCAGCGGCCGATCAGTGAAGACACGAGCGCGGCGAGCTGGACCATGGAGCCTTCACGGCCGATCGAGCCGCCGCTCGAAATGGTGATGAGCGAGGACAGGCTGCGCCAGAAGCTCTGCCAGACCGGCACGACGCCATCGCCGATGGTGACAGCTTCCATGTAGTCGGTGCTCGCGTTCTTGTTGACGCGCCGGCGTGCGATCAGCAGGCAGAATCCCGCGATGACGCCGCCCGCGGCGGGCAGCAGCATGCGCACGGGCCAGGGCAGGCCGAGCGCGAGTGCCACGAGTCCTTCCGAACGATTGCCCAGCAGATGTTGCAGGATCTCGATGCCTTCGCGAAATAGCGCAGTGGCGAACGCACCGGCCACGCCGACCACGACTGCCCAGACGAGCATCGTATGCGAGTCCGACAGACGAAAGAGCCGTTGGGCGCGGGTACGGAGCTTGAGCAGGAACGAAAGCACTTTTACGAAATCGTGGAAAGCTTAGAAGGAAATGGAATAAGGACGCCCGCAAGGATAGCATCGCGAGGGCGGTCTGCGGGCTTTGGAACGTCGTGGAGAGGCGTCATGACGAATAAAAAACGCCCGGCGAACGAGTCAGCCGGGCGCTTCTCTACGAATGCTACGCGTGGCGGCGTGCGCCGCGCAACGCTGTCACCACTTCGGCGCGAACGAAGGATTGGCGTTGCGCCGGCCTTCGTCGAGGGCATCGATCTGGGCGATGTCGTCGGCGTCGAGCTTGAGCTTCTGCGCGTCCCAGTTGCTTTGCTGATGCTCCGGATTCGTCGATGCCGACAACACCACGATGCCGCGCGCCAGCAGCCACGCAAAGGTCACCTGCGCGGGCGTGACGCCATGTTTCGCGGCGATCGCCTTGAGCGTCATGTCCTTGTGCGCGCGGCCTTCGCCGAGCGGCATGTACGCGGTCACCTTGACGCCGGCTTTCTGCGTCGCATCGACGAGCGAGCGGTTGGCGAGGAACGGGCTCACTTCGATCTGATTAGTGACAATGCCTTTGCGACCCGGCGCCGCGAGCGCTTCTTCGAGCAGCGGCGCGGTGAAATTGGACACGCCGTAGTGGCGGATCAGTCCCAGTTGCTGCGCTTCCTGCAGCGCCGCGAGCGTTTCCGCGATCGGCACCGCGCCTTTGGGCGACGGCCAGTGGACCAGCGCGAGATCGATCGTGCCGATGTCGAGTTTCGTGTGACTGTCCTTCAGGCTGGCGATCAGCGCGTCGCGCGACAGCCGTTCCCACCAGACCTTGGTCGTGACCCAGACCTCGTCGCGCGCGATGCCCGAGTCGCGCACGCCCTGGCCCACGGCGGCCTCGTTGTTGTAGTACTGCGCGGTGTCGATATGGCGGTAGCCGATATCGATCGCGTTCTTCACGGCTTCGGTGGTTCTGGCGGCATCGACGCGAAACGTGCCGAGACCGAAGGAAGGAATCGTTTCGATCATGCTGGCTCCTTGCTGAGTCGAGAGTGAATGGGCGTCAGGCGCGCATGGGTCATCGTGGCTCACGCGTCCTGATCGAGTTCGGGATAGTGCCTGAAAATGCCGGATTCGTTGAACGGGAGACGCCGGTCCGAATCGACGTAGGCGGCAATGTTGGGCCGCTGCAGCACGGCATCGTGCAGCGCCGCGACGCGCGGATAGTGCTCGCCGAAGCGCTTCATCGCGCGTGGAAAGGCGTAATGCAGGCCATCGACGATCTGGAACATGGACAGGTCCACATAGCTGGTCTGCTCGCCGATCATCTGCGTGTCGCCCGCGGGATTCTGCTTCAGCACGCGCTCGAAATAACCCATGAACTTCGGTACGCGCTTGTCGAGAAAATTCTTCGTGCGGATCTTCGCGGCGTCCTTCTGGTCCTCATAGTAAAGGTCGGTGGCCAGCGGATGATGCGTGTCGTGCACTTCGGCAACGAAATCCGCGATGGTCAGCTGCAAGCCGTTTGCCACGTAGCGCAGGCCTTCGTCCTGCGGCGCCAGGCCCAGCTTCGGACCGAGATAGAGCAGGATGTTCGCGACGTGCGACACGATCAGCTCGCCATTCTTCAGGAATGGCGGCGCGAAAGGAATATGCGGCTCGGTCTTGCTGTCGAGGATCTTCATCATCGCGTTCATGCCGTAGCCGTTCTTCTTCGATTCGCGCACGACCTCGATGTACGGCGCGCCGGCGTCTTCCAGCGCCAGCCGGACGAATTCGCCGCGGCCCTGCAATCCGTCCCAGTAGTGGAGTTCGTAAGGCATGAGTGTGGGCTCCTTGTCGGGGAATGCCGCGCGGTTTTCACGAGCGAAGCGGTGTTCGCTTGTTCGATCATATAAGGCGCGGACGAAGGAACGGGCGAGCAACCTGCGTACCCGCATGCCGCGTCTGCCATGAGCGGCTGAAGATCAGGCAAAATCGATGGTTTCGGATCGACTCGCGAGCGGAGAAGTAATGGACAAGCAAGGTTTCACCACAGGCATCGTTCACGGCGACAGACAGCCCGGCGCGGAGCACGGCGGCGTGCGTCAGCCGATCCATACCTCGGTGCAATACGGGTTCGAGCGCGTGGAAGATCTGATCGGCGTGTTCCAGGGCACGAAGAAGGGCGGCTTCAACTACGCCCGCCAGGGCACGCCGACCACAGCCGCGCTGGAGCGCAAGATCACGAGCCTGGAGCAGGGTGTCGGGTCCATCTGCTTCGGCACGGGCATGGCCGGGATTTGCGCGGTGTTCCTGACGCTGCTGCGCGCGGGCGATCATCTCGTCTCCAGCCGCTATGTCTTCGGCAACACCAACAGCGTGTTCGGCACGCTCAGGACGCTGGGCATCGAGGTAACGACGGTCGATGCCACCTCCGCCGACGCCGTCGCGA
Source organism: Caballeronia sp. LZ035 (assembly GCF_031451175.1). Taxonomy (NCBI): domain Bacteria; kingdom Pseudomonadati; phylum Pseudomonadota; class Betaproteobacteria; order Burkholderiales; family Burkholderiaceae; genus Caballeronia; species Caballeronia sp. LZ035. Next base: position 2,059,871 of record NZ_JARUXS010000001.1, on the reverse strand, counting down.
ACGCCATCAAGCCGAATACGCGCATGGTGTTCGTCGAAACCATCGCGAATCCGGGCACGCAGATTCCCGATCTCGAAGGCATCGGCGCGCTGTGCCGCGAGCGCGGTCTCGCCTATGTCGTCGACAACACCATCACGTCGCCCGCGTTGTTCGTGCCGAAGGCCGTGGGCGCGAGCCTCGTCGTCAATTCGCTGACGAAGACCATCGCGGGACACGGCGCGGCGCTCGGCGGTGCGGTGACGGATACCGGCCTGTTCGACTGGAGCACGTATCCGAACATCGCCGACGACTACCGCGGCTCGGCCCCGAAAGAACAAGGGCTGTTGCAGGTTCGCAAGAAGGGGCTGCGCGACATGGGCGGCTCGCTTTCGTCGGAGCAGGCGCATTCCATCGCGATGGGCGCGGAGACGCTCGCGCTGCGCGTCGCCCGGTGCAGCGACAATGCGCTCGCACTGGCACGCTTCCTCGAGGGGCATGAAGCGATCGGCCGCGTGTTCTATCCAGGGCTCGAGAGTCATCCGCAGTATGCGATCGCGCAGAAGCTGTTCAAGGGTGCGTCCTGGCTGCTGTCGTTCGAGCTGCGCCGCGCGGATCGCATGATCGACTTCGTCAATGCGCTGAAGCTGCCGATCAAGGCGACCGGACTCGGCGACACGCGCACGCTGATCATCCCGGTTGCGCCGACCATCTTCCACGAAGCCGGCCCTGAAGTGCGCAAGTCGATGGGCATCTCGGACGGCATGCTGCGGCTCTCGGCGGGCATCGAGGATGCCGAGGACCTGATCGCCGACTTCGATCAGGCGCTCAAGCTGGCTTTGTAAGCCGCCAACGCGTGCCTTCCCGGGCACGCGTTTTTCTTGCCTGGATCACGACGCCCGCGCGTAATAGATGTTCTGCGGATGGCGCGCTTCGGCGAAGAAGAACCACCGTTCGGCCACGAGCCCCAGATACTGCGTGACGAAGGCCACGCAGAACAGCGCGGCTGACTGCGAGCCGATGCCCGCGACCATCAGCACGAAGGGCACGCCGAACGCGCCGATCAAAAACGTCCACTTGATGCGGCGGATCGCCTGCACGGTTTGTCCGTGGAAGAACTCGCGCAGGTTGAAGGCGCCCGCCGTGAAGCCGCGGGATTTCTGCACGACGTTGGGCCCCTTGATGCCTGTCGCGCTCTGCACGGTGGACTTGGGCCGCAGACGCGCATTGCGCTGCAGGGACGCGACGCGCGCCACGCATCCCGCAAGCGTCAGCGTACAGGCGCAGGCCGCGAGTCCCGCCGCAAGCGACGGCGCCAGCCATGCGGCGCCTGCGCTGGCGAGCGTGAAACCGGACGCGCAGCCGAGCAGCACGAAGTTGACCAGCGTGAGCGGCGTCGCCCATTCCTGGAGGAAGCGCAGGCACGCATAGATCATCGCGGTGCAGACGAACAGCGCGGCCGCCGCGAGCACCCCGATCAGGCCGATGCCCAGCGACCAGGTCGCGCCGAGCCAGTGCGCGACACCATAGAGCGCGGCGCAGCCGAGAAACGCCGGCAGGCACAGGCATTCGCGCGACAGCCACGAGGTACGCCACATCGCGATGGCACGCCACGCGCGCTCCGGATGGCCCAGGTGAAAGAACGACGCGATCAGCCCAAGGCCGCCGAGCGCCACGGCGACGGCCGCGCCGGTGATGAAGAACGTCTGCGAGGGCCCGGCGAACAGGCCGATGCGTGCCAGCAGTTCCACGCCGACAAGCGCGATCAGCAGGCCTTGCGCGGCGCCGCTCAGGGTCGTGAGGAACACGACAGAAAACGCGGGTTTCATGAGAATGCTCCGTGAGAGATCAGACGCGGACGGCCATGGCCGCCAGATTCAACTCGCCATGTGCTTCGAACGCGTCTTCGTCGGCGGCATTCGACTTGCCATTCGACTTGCAGCCGCATGAACCGCTGCCGCACGCATTCACCGGATTGCGCGGCAAGTAATGATTCGCGGGCTTCGTGTCCCATTCGGGCATCAGCTGATACCCGCCGCGCTCCTCGATCGCCTTCGAGACGACCGACTCCGGATCATGAATGTCGCCGAAGAGCCGCGCCGAGGTCGGGCACGCGAGCACGCAAGCGGGCTTGCGGTCGCGCTCGGGCAGCGCCTCGTTATAGATGCGATCCGCGCACAGCGTGCACTTGGTCATCTCCTTGCGTTCTTCGTCGAGTTCGCGCGCGCCGTAGGGACATGCCCACGCGCAGTACTTGCAGCCGATGCACTTGTCGAAATCCACCAGTACGAGCCCGTCTTCCTTGCGCTTGTAGCTCGCGCCGGTTGGACAGACGGGTACGCACGGCGGGTCCTCGCAGTGCAGGCACGACTTCGGGAAGTGAATGGTGTCGGCGAGCGGAAATTCGCCCGATTCATACGTCTGCACGCGGTTGAAGAAGGTGCCGGAGGGATCGGCGTCATAGGGACGCTGATCCGCGAGGCTGCCCGCCTCGCCGGAGGTGTTCCACTCCTTGCAGCTCGTCACGCAGGCGTGGCAGCCGACGCAGACGTTCAGATCGATCACGAGGGCCATCTGGGTCATCGGAGTCTCCTTCAGTTGCCCGGGTTGCGCTTCAAGGCGTTGCGCAGGCGCGCCGCGAATTCGCCGCGTCCCGCGAAGTAGGTCTGCACGACGCGCTGCACCGGCCCGGCCATGCCGGGCGCGGGACGCATCGGCGGAAATTGCGGCAAGGTGTTGCGCGCGTCGGCTTCGGCGGGATAGACCCGCACGCGCACGTCGTACCACGCCGCCTGTCCCGTGACCGGATCCGAATTGGAATAGCGGGCGCCGTCGCGTTGCGGGTCGGGGATTTCGTCGGTGATGAGGTGATTGAGCAGGAAACCGCGCTGCGATTCGTTGGCGTCGGCGCCGAGGCTCCACGCACCCGATGCCTTGCCGATCGCGTTCCAGGTCCACACGGTGCCGGGCTCGACCGCTTCGCTATAGCGCGCCATGCAGCGCACCTTGCCCCATGGCGATTCGACGTAGATCCAGCCGCCGTCCTCGATGCCGTTCGCCTGTGCCATGCGCGGATTCATGTACAGCATGTTCTCGCCATGAATCTGGCGCAGCCACGCGTTCTGCGAATCCCACGAGTGATACATCGCCATCGGGCGCTGCGTGACGGCGGCGAGCGGGTAGCGCTCGAGGTCGGTCGTGTCGCGTTCGAGCGGGGCGTACCAGAAGGGCAGCGGATCGAAGTACTGCTCGATGCGCGCGCGCAGATGATCGGGCGGCTGCCGCCCCTTCGTGCGTCCCTGCGCGGCCAGGCGGAACTTCTGCATCACGTCGGAATAGAGCTGGATCAGGATCGGCGTGTCGAACTTCCGGAAGCCCTTTTCGACTGACCACTTCAGATACGGCCCGTTCTGGCCGCGCATGTACTGATATTCCTCGGGCATCGTGTAATGGAAGACGCAGTCGTGCTTCGCATACTCTTCCCACTGGTTCGGATTCGGCTCGCCAACCAGCGCGTCCTGCCCGTCCTTGCCGCGCCAGCCCATCAGGAAGCCTACGCCCGAGCCCGGCGCGGTCTGGTGATTGACGATGAAGTCCGGATAATCGCGATACTTGCGCGTGCCCTCGGGCGTCGTGAAGGCGGGCAGTTTCAGCCGGCTGCCCAGTTCGACCAGCACTTCCTGGAACGGCCGGCACTCGCCGGTGCGCGGCACGACCGGCACGCGCACGGAATCGCATGGACCGTCGAACTCGGAGATCGGGCGATCGAGCATCGACATCGCATCGTGGCGTTCGAGGTAGGTCGTGTCGGGCAGCACGAGATCGGCGAAGGCGGTCATCTCGGACTGGAACGCGTCGCAGACCACGATGAACGGAATCTTGTATGCGCCGCTCGCGTCCTTGTCGGCGAGCATCTTGCGGACTTCCATCGTGTTCATCGACGAATTCCAGGCCATGTTGGCCATGAAGATCATCAGCGTGTCGATGGGATACGGATCGCCGCGCCAGGCGTTCGTAATGACGCTGTGCATGACGCCATGCACCGCGAGCGGATATTCCCACGAGAAAGCCTTGTCGATGCGCACCGGCGTGCCGTCGTCGTGGATGAACAGGTCTTCGGGCGCGGCGGGCCAGCCGAGCGGACCGCTTACGAGCGGCGTGTTGGGCTGGACCTGGTCGGGATGATTCGGCGGCTTCGCGGACGGCGGCACCGCGCGCGGAAACGGCGCCTTGTGGCGGAAGCCGCCCGGCCGGTCGATGGTGCCGAGCAAGGACATCAGCACCGCGAGGCCGCGAATCGACTGGAAGCCGTTCGAGTGCGCAGCGAGTCCGCGCATCGCATGGAACGCAATGGGATTGCCCGTCACCTGTTCATGCGTCTTGCCCCAGGCATCGGTCCAGCGGATGGGCAGGCTGATCTTGTGGTCGCGGCTCACCTGGATCATCTCGGCGGCGAGACGCCGGATGGTCGCGACCGGAATGCCGGTGATCTCCGCCGCCCATTCCGGCGTGCAGGACGCCACCTGCTCGCGCAACAGCGCAAACGAAGGCGCGACGGGCGTGCCGTCTTCGAGCGTATAGCGGCCGCCGAGCGCGGGCTCGGTGTCCGGCGCGTGATGCGCGACCGCGCGGTTCGTCTTCGTGTCCCACCACAGATGATTTTGCGGGAAGAGCTTGTTGCCCTCGGGCGCGTTGGCATCCTCGACGAACAGGCCGAAGCGTTCGCTCGCCTCGTTCATGTCGAGCAGTTCGGCCGCGTTGGTGTAGCGCGTGACGAACTCGTGGTCGTAGGCGTCGGCGGCGATCAGTTCGTGGATCAGCGCCATGAAGAGGGCGCCGTCGGTGCCGGGACGGATCGGCACCCATTCGTCGGCGATGGCCGCATAACCCGTGCGCACCGGATTGATCGCGATGAAGCGTCCGCCCGCACGCTTGAACTTCGAGATGGCGATCTTGAGCGGATTCGAGTGATGATCCTCCGCCGTACCGATCATGAAGAACAGCTTCGACTGGTCGAGATCGGGACCACCGAACTCCCAGAACGAGCCGCCCATCGTGTAGATCATGCCGGCCGCCATGTTGGCCGAACAGAAGCCGCCGTGCGCCGCGTAATTGGGCGTGCCGAAGTTTTTCGCGAACAGACCGGTGAGCGCCTGCATCTGGTCGCGTCCGGTGAAGAGGGCGAACTGTTTGGGATCGGTGGCGCGCAGATGCGCGAGACGTTTTTCGAGCGTGTCGAGGGCCACGTCCCACGATACCGGCTCGAACTGCGCCTCGCCGCGCAACGCGCCGGGCTTGCGCATCAGCGGCTGGGTGAGACGCGCGGGCGAGTACTGCTTCATGATGCCCGACGCGCCTTTTGCGCAGATCACGCCCTGGTTGAGCGGATGGTTCGGATTGCCGTCGATGTAGCGAACCTCGCCGTCGCGCAAATGCACGCGGATGCCGCAGCGGCATGCGCACATGTAGCACGTCGTGGTCTTGACATCGAGCGTCTCGTTCTGGGTGCGAGCGCCGTGTTCCATGACTGCTCCTTCAAAAAAACAACATCGCGCGATGGGGAGTTCGCGCGATGGGACCTGCAACAGCCCGGTCAGCCGAACAGATGCTCGACGCCGAGGGTGATCGCGAGACCGCCGAACACGAGCCATGCATACAGGATCGCGCCGGTGGCGAGCGCACGCGGGCCGGCCGCGCGAATCTGCGCGAAGCGGGTTTCCATGCCGAGCGCGGTCATGGCCATCGTGAGCGCGAAGGTGTCGAGCATGTTGATCGTGCCGGTGGCGGGATCGGGAAGGACGTGCAGCGAATTCACGACGACCAGCGCGAGGAAGCCGAGCGCGAACCACGGCACCGCGATCTTGCCCTTGCCTTCGCTCTGGCCTTGTTCTGTGCCGGCGTTGCGCGAGCGGCTGATCCAGAAACCAATGGCCAGCAGCACCGGCACCAGCAGCATCACGCGCGTCATCTTCACGATGGTGGCGATGTGCGTCGCTTCCGGGCTGACGTTGCTCGCCGCGCCGACCACCTGGGCGACTTCATGGATCGTGCCGCCGAAGAACAGGCCGGCGCCGAGGGTGTCGAGATGCAGCCAGCCGGCATTGAGCGCGAGCGGGTAGAGGAACATGGACAGGGTGCCGAACAGCACGACGCTGCCGACCGCCATCGCGCTCTTGTGCGGCTTCGACTGCAAGGTCGATTCGAAGGCGAGCACGGCGGCCGCGCCGCAGATGGCGCTGCCCGCGGCGGTGAGCAGGGCGGTGTCGCGATCGAGCTTCATCAGCTTCATACCGGCCCAGGTGCCGACGACGAGCGTGCTGACGACCACCAGCACCGACACCGTGAAACCCGCGGCGCCGACCTGCGCGATCTCCTGCAGGCTCACGCGCAGGCCGAAGAACGCGACGGCAATACGCAACAGCTTGCGCGCCGAGAAGTTGACGCCGGCGGCCCAGCTGTCGGGCATGCCGTGGCGGAGTGCATTGCCGTAAAGCGCGCCCGCGATGATGCCGACGATCAGCGGGCTGATCCCGAGTCCCGCGATGGCGGGCACGGCGGCGAGACGCGTGACGGCGGCGGCAAACAATGCGACGAAGAGAATGCCGTTGAGCTGCCCGCGTGTGGAGGACGCGGCGGGCGCCAGGGGTGAAGCGGACGGGACCGTGGACATGGAGGGTCTCAAGGATAGGTAGGAATCGATGGCCTAATCCTATTCTCGATATATCAATATGAAAAATCGTGATTTAGAATGTCAAGTATCGGATAAGCGGATATTTGACAGCGATGACCCCGGAACAACTGATAACGTTCGCGACCGTGGCGGAACATGGCAACATCAGCCGTGCTGCGGTGGCGCTTCATCTCTCGCAGCCGGCGGTGTCGGGGCAACTGCGGCTGTTGCAGGACGAATTCGGCGAGCCCCTCTATCAGCGCGACGGCCGCGGCATCCGCCTGACGGCGGCCGGCGAACAATTGCTCGGGCATGCGGAACGGCTGCGTGAAACTTTCGCCCAGGCCCATGCGCTGCGTGACGCGCTGCGCGGACTCGAACGCGGCACGCTGCGCATCGGCGCCAGTACGACGCCTGCCAGCTACCTGCTGCCGTACCTGATCGCCGCCTTCCACAAGCGCTATCCCGAGGTGGCCGTGACGATCATCGACGGCAATACCAGCGATATCGTCACGGCGCTCGGCGCGCTCGACATCGCATTAGTCGAGGGCCCGGCCGGGCAGGATCTGCCGCTGGGCACCACGGTGACGTCGTGGCGCGAGGACGAGATCGTCGCCATTGCGCCAAAAGGGCATCCGCTCGTGGACGGCCGCGAGTTCGTCACGCTCGACGAACTGGGCGGACAACCGCTGGTGCTGCGCGAGCCGGGCTCGGGCGTGCGGCTGATCGTCGAGCGGGCGTTCGCGGAACACGGCGCGCCGATGCGCGCAGCGCTCGAAATCGCGGGCGTGGAGGGCGTGAAGGAAGCGGTGCGCGCGGGCATGGGCATCGGTTTCGTCTCGGCGATGTCGATTCGTCACGAGGACAGCGCGCTGCAACGCCTGCGCCTGGCGCCCGAGCCGCTGACGCGGCGCTTTTCGATCCTGCTGCCCCATGCCGCCACGCCGTCGCGCGTTGCCACGCGCTTTCTGGAACTGTGCGAGGAGCCTGGGCTGATCGGCTAGGGAATTCCACTATGGCGCGCTTCCCGCACTCTGACGCACCATTCGCTCTGAATCAGGACGCCGCGGCGTCTTTTTTGAAATCTGCATATGGAACCGGTTCCAATGAGTGAATCGGGGCCGAATTCGATGGTGAGCGGTACATGAATCAGAATTCTCGACAGAAGGCGGTATCAGAAGTGGTGATCGTCGCGAGCGCGTTCGGCGCGGAGGCGATTCGCCGCGATGGACACGCCGTTTGGGCCGGCGCGGCGGCGCGAGCAGGCGCACACGGTTTCGAAGTGCGCCGTGAACTGTTCGCAAGCGATGCCGATGTCCAGCCCTCCGTGCTGGCGCGGCTCGGCGAGCGGATTCGCGCACAGGGTTTGTGGGCTGTCTATTCCACACCTGCCAGCTTGTTCCGCGACGACGGCGCGTTCGATGCAAAGGGGCTTGCTCTTGCGATCGACGAAGCGGCGGCGCTGGGCGCGCGTATTGTGAAACTGCAACTTGGCGGCACGGAGCACGCAGTCGAGACGGACGGCGTCACGCTCGATCGGCTGCTGTCGGGCGTCGCGGCGTCGCGGGCGCGTGTGGTGGTCGAGAACGGACAGCTGAAGGCCGGCGGTACGATTGGCGCGTTCGAGGCGCTATTCGCCGCATTGCCGCGCCAGAGCGGCCTGGCGATGACGTTCGATACCGGCAACTGGCAGTGGGCGGAGCAGGACCCGCTCGATGCCGCCCGGCGCCTCGCGACGCATGTCGCCTATGTGCATTGCAAGGCGGTGATGGGCGAAGGCGGGCGGCGCTTCGCCGCCGCGCCGGCTGACGCCGATGCGCGTTTCGCGACGCTGCTCGCGCGCCTGCCGGGCGACGTGCCGCGTGGCATCGAATATCCGTTCATGGCTGGCGCGGACATCTCGCTCGCCGATGATGCCGCGCGGCAGGTTGCCCGCATCGGCGCATTCTCGCGGCATTTTGAATAACGCATTTTGCATTCACTAATGCATTTTGCATTCTGCATTCAGCATCAATCAGTAAAGGAACCGACATGCAAGCTCAGACCGACTCCCTGGACGTCGTCACTTACGGTGAGGCGATGACGATGTTCGTTGCGGCCCAGACCGGCGATCTCGCCCGCGTCGGCCAGTTCACCAAACGCGTGGCGGGCGCGGACCTGAACGTCGCGATTGGGCTATCGCGGCTGGGCTTCAAGGTGGGCTGGATGAGCCGCGTGGGCAACGATTCGTTCGGCCGCTACGTGCTCGACGTGCTTGCGACCGAAGGCATCGACGCGCGCCGTGTGACGGTGGACCGGCGCTATCCGACCGGCTTCCAGCTCAAGGGCAAGTGCGACGACGGCAGCGACCCGGCGGTCGAGTACTTCCGCGCGGGATCGGCGGCCAGTCACCTGTCGCTCGAGGACTACGTTGCCGACTACGTCCTCGGCGCACGCCATCTGCACCTGACGGGCGTGGCGCCGGCGATCTCCGCGAGCTCGCGCGAACTCGCCTTCCACATGGCCCGCGAAATGCGTGCGGCAGGCAAGACGATCTCGTTCGATCCGAACCTGCGGCCGACCTTGTGGCCGTCGCGCGAAGCCATGGCGGAGTCGCTCAATGCACTGGCGGCGCTGGCGGACTGGGTGCTGCCGGGCGTGACCGAGGGCCTGACGCTGACCGGCTACGCGAAGCCTGAAGACATCGCCGCGTTCTATCTCGAGCGTGGCGCAAAGGGCGTGGTCGTGAAGCTGGGCGCGCATGGCGCGTACTTCCGCACGGCGGACGACGAGCAGGGCATCGTGCCGGCGATTCCGGTGACGAACGTGGTCGACACGGTCGGCGCGGGCGATGGCTTCGCCGTGGGCGTGGTGAGCGCGCTGCTCGAAGGACGTGACGTGCGGCACGCGATCGCGCGAGGCAACCGTATTGGCGGGCTGGCGATTCAGGTGATCGGCGACAGCGAAGGTTTGCCCACGCGCGCCGCGCTCGACCTGCTCGAACGGCAGGATGCCAGCGACAGGACGGCCAGCGCCGCGTTCGATCCGGCCTGAACAAGGGCCTGTGAGAGGGCCTGAATGAAAGCCGCGAAGGCCCTCGGCCGTGCATTGAATCGTGCATTCAAAGTGCAATAAACCGTGCATGCAACGTGCATTCAACATGCATCACGCCGCGCACCCACCGTTCCGCATCCGGAGACAACCATGCAGACTTCCTCCCCTCCCACGCTGGCGGTGCGCCGCTGGTGGGCGATCATGCCGATCGTCTTCATCACCTACAGCCTTGCCTATCTGGATCGCGCGAACTATGGCTTCGCGTCGGCCGCCGGCATCAACCAGGATCTCGGCATCAGCAAGGGACTGTCGTCGCTGATCGGCGCGCTGTTCTTCCTCGGCTATTTCTTCTTTCAGATCCCGGGCGCCATCTACGCCGAGCGGCGCAGCGTGAAGAAACTGGTGTTCTGGAGCCTGATCCTGTGGGGCGGATGTGCCGCACTGACCGGCATGGTGAGCAACATTCCGTCGCTGATGGCGATCCGCTTCGTGCTCGGCGTGGTCGAGGCCGCGGTGATGCCGGCGATGCTCGTATTCATCTCGAACTGGTTCACGAAGTCGGAGCGGTCACGTGCGAACACCTTCCTGATCCTCGGCAATCCGGTGACGGTGCTGTGGATGTCGGTCGTATCGGGTTATCTGGTGAACTCGTTCGGCTGGCGCCACATGTTCATCGCCGAAGGGCTGCCGGCCGTGGTCTGGGCGGTGATCTGGTGGTTCATCGTGAAGGACAAGCCGGCGCAGGTCAGCTGGCTCTCCGAGCAGGAGAAACGCGATCTCGATGCCACACTGCGCGCCGAGCAGGCCGCGATCAAGCCGGTCAAGAACTACCGCGAGGCGTTCAAGTCGCCGGCCGTCATCAAGCTGTGCGCGCAGTATTTCTGCTGGAGCATCGGCGTTTATGGGTTCGTGCTGTGGCTGCCGTCGATCCTGAAGAGCGGCTCGACGCTCGGCATGGTCGAGACCGGCTGGCTCTCCGCCGTGCCGTATCTTGCCGCGACCATCGCGATGCTGCTGGCATCCTGGGCCTCGGACAAGCTGCAGGCGCGCAAGGCCTTCGTCTGGCCGTTCCTGTTGATCGGCGCGATTGCCTTCGCGGGTTCGTATCTGCTCGGCTCGACGAACTTCTGGGCGTCCTACGCGCTGCTGGTGATCGCCGGCGCGGCGATGTACGCGCCGTACGGCCCGTTTTTCGCGATCGTGCCCGAGCTGCTGCCGAAGAACGTCGCGGGCGGCGCGATGGCGCTCATCAACAGCATGGGCGCGCTGGGCTCGTTCGTCGGTTCCTACTTCGTGGGCTATCTGAATGGCGCGACGGGTTCGCCCGCCGCCTCCTACGTCTTCATGAGCGCCGCGCTGCTGCTGTCGGTCTGGCTGACGCTGACCGTCAAGCCGCAGGCCACGGTGCGCACCAGCGTGGCGGCGCGGTCCTGAGCCGTTTATGCTTGGCCCCTTCAACCCGTATTCGCATCGAGCGCCCATGACCCGAACCATCGTTGCCTATAAAGCCTTGCCCCCCGACGTCGACGCCTGGCTGCGCGAGCATGCCGACGTGATCGACGTCGATCCGAAAGACCAGGCCGCGTTCGTCGCGGCGCTGCAGCGTGCCGATGGCGCCATCGGTGCGAGCGTGAAAATTTCCGCCGACATGCTCGAAGGCGCCACGCGCCTGAAGGCGTTCTCGACGATCTCCGTCGGCTTCGATCAGTTCGACGTCGCGGACCTCACACAGCGCGGCATCGTGCTCACGCACACGCCCGACGTGCTCACCGAATCCACCGCCGACACCGTGTTCGCGCTGATCCTTGCAAGCGCGCGCCGGATCGTGGAACTGGCCGACTGGGTTCGCGAAGGCCACTGGAAAGGGAGCATCGGCGAAGCGCACTTCGGCGTGGACGTGCAGGGGAAGACGCTTGGCATCGTGGGGCTGGGGCGCATTGGCGGGGCGGTGGCGCGGCGCGCGGCGCTTGGCTTCCGGATGAACGTGCTCTACACCAACCGCAGCCCGAATGAGCAAGCCGAGAAAGACTATGGCGCGCGGCGCGTGGAACTCGACGAACTGCTCGCGCAGGCTGATTTCGTGTGCCTGCAAGTGCCGCTCACGCCCGAGACGCGCGGCATGATCGGCGCGGACGAGCTGGGCAAGATGAAGCGCAGCGCGATCCTGATCAATGCATCGCGCGGCCCGACGGTCGACGAAAGCGCGCTGACCGAGGCATTGCGCCAAGGCACGATCCGCGCCGCGGGGCTCGATGTGTTCGAGCACGAACCGCTGGCCGCCGATTCACCGTTGCTCGCGATGAAGAACGTCGTCGCGTTGCCGCATATCGGCTCGGCCACGCATGAGACGCGTCACGCGATGGCGCGCAATGCCGCCGAAAACCTCATCGGCGCGCTCGACGGCACGCTGACGCAAAATATCGTCAATCGCGACGTGTTGACGCGCTGAGCCACACGGATCGAGACGGATCGGACCCGCGCATGCGCTAACATGCGCGGTGCGAGCAGAACCATCCTCCAGGCCGCGCGTCTCGCTTCAAGGCGCCGCGCAAGCCACGACCCTTATGTCCGACGATCCTTCTTCAACCCAGCCCCCGGCGCCGTTTGTCACGCGCCGTGCAACGATCACCGATGTCGCCCGCGAGGCGGGCACCGGCAAGACCAGCATCTCGCGCTACCTGAACGGCGAGACGGGCGTACTGTCGCCCGACCTGCGCGAGCGCATCGAGGCGGCCATCGCCAGGCTGGACTATCGGCCGAACCAGATGGCGCGGGGCCTCAAGCGCGGCCGCAACCGCTTGATCGGCATGCTGCTCGCCGACCTGACCAATCCGTACTCGGTGGAAGTGCTGCAGGGCGTCGAGGCGGCGTGCCATACGCTCGGCTACATGCCGCTTATCTGTCATGCGGCCAACGAGATCGACATGGAGCGGCGCTATCTGCAACTGCTCACGACGTATCGCGTCGAAGGCGTCATCGTCAATGCGCTCGGCGTGAAGGAAGCGTTGCTGCAAGGCTTCGCGCAGGGCGGCATTCCGGTCGTGCTGGTGGACCGCTCGGTGGAAGGGCTCGTCACCGACATGGTCGGGCTCGACAATCACGCGGCCGTGGCGCTGGCCACCCGTCACCTCGTCGCCGAGGGGTTCGACGAGCTGCTGTTCATCGTGCAGCCCGTCACGCATGTCAGCTCGCGGCGTCAGCGCGAAGCGGCGTTTTGTGAAACGCTCGCGGCGCTGGAGGCGAGCGGCGCAACGCTCGTGATCGATCTCGCCGATGCCTCGGCCGCGCTGGACGAACTCGACGCACGCGTGAGCGCGGCACAGGCAGCAGGCCGGCGCGTTGCGCTGTTCGCGGCCAACGGGCCGGTTGCGCTGCGCGTCGCCGTGCATCTGAAGGCGCGCTATGGCGCGGACTGGCAGGCGCGCGTCGCGCTGATGTCGATCGACGATTCCGAATGGGCCCAGCTCGCCGGCATGACGACGGTGCGCCAGCCGACCGGCGATATCGGCCGGCGGGCGGTCGAATTTCTGCATGAGCGGCTCGGCGGCGCAACGATGCCCGCGCGGGAGTGCCTGCTGCCTGGCGAACTCATCGTGCGTGCCTCTACTGCGCGCGACCCGCACGCGCTATCCCAAGGAACCTGAGGAACTCGAATGGTCAGTGTGTCGACCTTGTTGTGTCTTGCGCTGGCGGCGCTGCTGATCGCCGCGCTGCCCATCGTGCTGTATCGCAGGCTGCGGCCGCGCTTCGGCATCGTGCCGCGCGAGGCGATTCTCGGCGTGGGCGTGTTCGCGCTCTTCGCGATGGTTATCGAACGTGCGCTGCATGGCTTCGTGCTCGGCAATGCCGTGACGTCCGGCTGGCTCGCGAGCCCCGCGGTATTTGTCGTCTATGGCGCGCTGGCCGCCGGCGTCTGCGAGGAAGTCGGCCGTTTTCTCGCGATGAAGTGGCTCATCTCGCGCGAACCCGGCACGCTGGGCCGGGTTGGGCCGGGACTTGGATATGGCATCGGACATGGCGGCGCGGAAGCGTAGATCGTCGGCGTGCTGGTGCAGGTGCAGTGGATCATCTATGCGGTGCTCGCTGATCGCGGCACGCTCGATGCCCATTTCGTCAACGCGCCGCTCGAAGCGGTGGCGCGCATTCATCTGGTGTTGCTGAGTCTGTCGCCGGTATCGGCGGGCATCTTCGTGATCGAACGCGCGAGCGCGTTCGTGCTGCAACTCGGCTTCTCGGCGCTGATGTGGCAGATGTTGCGCGAACGCTCGCGTCATGCGCTGCCGTTCCTGATCGCGGCGCATGCGCTCGTCGGCCTGCCTGCCGCGCTGTTCCAGGCGCGGCTGGTGCCGCTCTTCGCCGCCGACGCCGTGTATCTCGCGCTCGGTGTGTTCGTCGCGGTGGGCCTGGTGCGCTACTATCGGCGCGCTGCCTGAACCGGCTCCGACCTCTCCCGACCTCTCTTCGACACGGCATGGAAGACTATCAATACGACTGCCCGAGCGCCGACATCGACATGCTTGCGCGCGTGATCTCCGACCTCTTTCCGGAACAGACGCAGTTCGCGGAGCGCAAGGACGACACGGGTCGCACCTCGCTCGTGATTCATTACGTGGCGATGCGCTTTGGCGCGCAGGCGCGGCGCATTGCCATCGACGTGCGTTTCGATCCGGACGCGCTCGCGCGTTACCGGGCGACGCCGCCGCGCATGCACGCACGCAGTTATGCGGTGTTGCGCGCCTATGTGGAGGCCACGCTCGGATCGCTGGAGGAGCAGTATGCGAACGGCGAGGCCGTGCCGCGCGAAGTGGAACTGGAGATGGGCGAGGACTTTGCCTGACGCGGTTCGCGGCCAGTGCTTTGCGTCTAGAGCACGCGATACACCTTGGCGAAGCGCGCGGCCTTGACGACGCCGTAGTCGCCGGGCGCGTATTGCATGACCCAGTCGCCGGCATCGCCGGTAAGGATATCGCCGGCCGCCGAGCGCGCGACGGTGAAGGGCTCGTGCATCTCGCGAGCGAGCACGATGCTTGGCAGATTGCGATAGATGCCCGGCTCGCCATGCGCGATGCCGCCTTCGGGTGCGTACTTCGCGTCGAAGCGTGCGCGCGACACGACCCAGCGTTCGCCACCGGCACCGCTGACGATGGCATCGCCCTGCATGTGACGGTTCGGACCTTCGAGACTCATCAGTTCGCCGTCGCCGGCTGCAAATTCGACGGATACGGCTTCGTCCTTGACGACGCGGCATGCGGCCAGGTCAGAGGCGAGATCGAGCTGGGTCAGATGGAGCATGGTGCGTTGCCGGATGGCGTGACATTGGAATGCGGGATCGTAACGGCATTCGCGCCCATTGTGCACCTCGGCATGTGAAAAAGCCCGCCTGAGCGGGCTTTGAACGCACGGTGCGCGTGTGCGGACTCAGGGCTTGGTAGTCGAGGCCGGCGCCGCGCCGGCTGCTTGCGGGCGACGATGCGCACGATGGCGATGGTCCTTGCCTTGCTCGTCGCGGAAGCTGGTATCGGCCAGCTTCTTCTGTTCTGGCGAGAGGCTTGCATAAAGCGGTTCGAAAGCGTCGACGAGGCGCTTCGTGCCGTCTGCATTTGCTTGCGTGATCTGCTGATACTGCTTCATGTCGTCGAGCGCGGACATCGTGCTGCGCTGGGCGACGCGCTGGCGATAAAGATCCGCCATGGTGCGGCCGTTGTCGCGCATCACGTCGGCGAACTTCGACCATTGCTCTTCCTGCTGCGGCGTGATCTTGAGGCTCGTGTGGAGCTGTGAAATACGTTCTTCGGTGCGTGCCTCGCGCTTCGAGGCGGCCGGTGCCGAAGCAGCGGCCTGCGCGGCCGGCGCCGAAGCGGCTGCGGGCGCGGGCGCGGACGATTGCGCGAAGGCCGGGCTCAATGCGCCCAGCGAGACCAGCGAGGCGGCCAGGGTGACGAGAGTTTTTTTCATTCGTGTAGGTACCTTGAATCGAGATGAAAGGTGGGCGTGCCGGTATGCTGCATGCCGTTGGCGGATATTAGTATCACGATTGCATGCAAATTCGTTTGCATTGCCACAACTGCTTACATTCGATACGACTCTGGAAAATAAGCGCAGTGGATACCTTGTTGAGCATGCGGGTCTTCGTGGCCATCGTGGATCTGGGCAGCCTGAGCGCGGCGGCCGAACGCTTTTCGATCTCCGCGCCGATGGCGGGCAAGCATTTGCAGGCACTGGAAGCGCGTCTGGACACGCGGCTGATGGTGCGTACGACGCGCCGCCAGAGTCTGACCGAAGTCGGCCGTGAATATTACGAACGCTGCCGCCGCATTCTCGCCGAGGTCGATGCCGCCGATACGCTCGCCGAAGCCATGAGCGCGACGCCGCGCGGCGTGTTGCGCGTGACGGTTCCGTTGACCTACGGCGTGCATTTCGTCACGCCGGCCGTCACCGATTTTCTGGCGGCGTTTCCACAGATCGCGGTGGAACTGGATCTCACCAATCGCGTGGTCGATATCGTCGAGGAACGGTTCGATGCGGCCGTGCGCATCGGCGCGCTGGCGGATTCGAGTTTTGTCGCGCGTCCGCTGAAGCCCTATGCGATGGTCGTCTGCGCGGCGCCTGCTTATCTCGCGCGTGCGGGCATGCCGGCGACGCCCGCCGATCTCGCAGGACACGAGTGCCTGGGTTTCGTGCATCAGGGACGCGAAGCGGGCTGGCGGCTGGAAGGCGAGGACGACGCGATCCTCGCGCGCCGCACGGGTTCCGCGCGCTTTCGGGCAAACAACGGCGAGGCGCTGAAGAAGGCCGCGCTGGCAGGGTTCGGACTGGTGTTGCAACCGCATGCGCTGGTCGAGGACGAACTGAATAGCGGGGCGCTGGTGGCGGTGTTGCAGGCGTATTTGCCGAAGTCGTCGCCGGTGCATCTGGTGTATCCGCGTGATACGCGGGCGACGCCGAAGCTGGCCAGTTTCGTCGACTTCATGATGGCGCGGCTGGGGGTGTGACAAGGGGTGTTGGGGGACGGCGGGCGAGGGCGGTTGGCCAGCGGTTCAGCGGGCGAGAAGCCTCGAGAGCCTTGCCGCGATCCAAACGTGCGACTTTGCTGATGGTCCGGATCTGTCAGCGATAATGCAAAACACAAAATGCCAAAGGCGGTTTTGCATTCAAAGCGCGTAATGCAAAACACAACATGGCGGGAGTGGGGCGGGCAGAAGGGCAGGCATGACGGTGATTCGTTACTTCGCTGCTTGATTACTCGGCTACTCGCTCGCACGCGAGCGCGTGAGTCCGTGAGCTTGAGAGCCTGAGAGCCTGAGAGCCCAGGGAAAATCGCACACCGCTCGCCAACATACCGAAAGCGCATGCCCGAACACCCTTTGGCATTCAAAACGCAAAACGCAAAACGCATAAAGCCAAACCAGCCAACACCACATTTCAGGGACGACGCATACATGAGACCGCCGCGCCTCGATCAACTCGACGACATCGATCGCAACCTCGTCGCGATGTTGCAGATGAACGCGCGCGAGAGCGTCGCTGAATTGGCGCGGCAGCTTGGCGTCGCGCGCACGACGGTGATCGCCCGCATCGCGCGGCTCGAAAAGAACCAGGTGATCGCCGGCTATGGCGTGCGGCTCGGGCAGGACGTGCTCGACGCGAGCATCCAGGCATACGTGGGCATCAAGCTGACGCCGCGATACGGACGTGATGTGCAGAAGCGTTTCGCGCGCATGCCGGAGATCCAGTTGCTTTGCGCAGTGAGCGGCGAGTTCGATTACGTTGCCTGGCTGCGCGCCGACTCACCCGACCGCCTGAACGATCTGCTCGACGAAATCGGCGCACTGGAAGGCGTCGAGCGGACGACGACGTCCATCATCCTGGCGCGCAAGATCGACCGGGCTGGCTAGCCGAATACGACAAAACGCAGCGTTGCATCGTCGGAACGTCGAAAACGCTCGTCGAAGCGCATCATTTTGCGTCTAGGAACCGCATTCGTCCACTCCTACACTGTTCAAGGAAGGCTTCGGCCCCACTCGAACACACAAAAGGAGACGAATATGAAAGTGGCTCTCGTCGGCGCCGGATTGATCGGTCGAAGCATTGCTCAGCTGTTGCGTGACAGCGGGGATTTCGAAGTTGTCACGTTCGATCGCGATGAACACGCGCTCGCGCTCCTCGATGCGCAAGGCTTCGCGACACGCCGTGTCGATTCCGCCGATACCCCCGCGCTGCGGCAGGCGCTGCAAGGCTTCGACGCCCTCGTCAACGCATTGCCTTACTACCTTGCGATCAACGTCGCCTCGGCAGCGAAGGCGGCCGGCGTTCATTATTTCGATCTGACCGAGGACGTCCGCGCGACGCATGCGATCCGCGCCATCGCCGACGGTTCGGAACTCGCCTTCATGCCGCAATGCGGTCTCGCGCCAGGTTTCATCGGCATCGTGGCGCACGATCTCGCGAAACGTCTCGACGATGTTCGCGAAGTGAAGATGCGCGTCGGCGCGCTGCCCGAGTTTCCGACCAACGCGCTTAAGTACAACCTCACGTGGAGCATCGACGGACTCATCAACGAGTATTGCCAGCCCTGCGAGGCAATTCGCGAAGGCCGTACGCAGTGGGTGCAGCCGCTCGAAGGCGTCGAGCATTTCTCGCTCGACGGCATCGAATACGAGGCGTTCAACACGTCCGGCGGGCTGGGCACGCTATGCGAAACGCTGGCCGGCAAGGTGGAGACGCTCGACTACAAGTCGGTGCGTTATCCGGGGCACCGCGATCTGATGCAATTCCTGCTCGACGATCTGCGCATGTCCACCGACCGCGATGGTCTCAAGGCCATGCTCAAACGTGCGGTGCCTTCGACGGCGCAGGACGTGGTGCTGATCTTCGTCACAGTGACGGGCATGCGTCACGGCCAGCTCGTGCAGGACGTGTTCACGCGCAAGATCTTCGCGAAGAACGTGTGCGGCGTGCCGATGAGCGCCATCCAGATCACCACGGCCGGCGCGATTTGCGCCGAACTCGACCTGTTCCGCGAGGGCGTGCTGCCGCAGTCCGGCTTCGTGCGTCAGGAGCAGGTGCCGCTCGAGGCGTTTCTCGGCAACCGTTTCGGCAAGCTGTACGAGGGCGCGAATGCGCTGGCGCCGGCGCGGCGACTCGCCGCCGCGTGAGGTGCATTCATTACGCGTAATACAAAACGCATAATGCAAAACGCGTAATAAAAGACGCATCATCCCGCCTCGACAAGACGCGCAAGCAAGTCCGCATTTGCCTGATCCGAGGGCGCGGTGTTGTCGACCATCACGAGCGTGCGGGCGAGGGTGTCGTCGGGTACGAACAGGCGCTGGCGATACTCGTCCCAATGCGCCAGCTTGTACGCATCGTTTGGATCGCCGCGGGCAAGAATGCGCTCGCGCGCCACCGCCTCCGCGGTGTGAACCCATACGACGCGAATCGCGACATCGTCGCCGACACCCAGCCACGCGCGCTCGAACAGGCGGCCGCTGCGCACTTCCCGCGTGAGCGGCGCAACGACGATCACGCTCGTACCCAGCGACAGGTTTTCCGCCGCGGTATTCATGAGCGAACGGTACTCGGGATCCCGGAAGTGTTCGATGAACCGTGGACTGTCGCGATCGTGCGGATCGCCAGTGAGCGCGCCGATCGCGGCGGCGCTGTATGGCCCGTAGAGCGTGTCCTTGTCGAGCAGACAGAACGGCTCGCCGGTGGCGCGGCTGAGCGGCGCGAACAGGCGCCTGGCCAGTGTGGTCTTGCCGGTGCCTGCATGACCGCAGAAGAAGAGCAGATGCTTCACGCCTGAACATCCTCGAAAGGGTTGTGCATGACGATGATGATGCCGCGCGCCCGTGCATCCAGGCAAGCGCGCAGTCAATCGTCCACGATCGAGCGCTGATAGCGGTTCATCAGCGGCGTGGCGGTGATGCCGTGAACGACGACCGATGCCGCAATGGTCGCGATGACGAGCGGCACGAGCGGCGCCGCGATATCGCGCGGGGCGTGTTCGAGCGCATAGAGCAAGTAGTAGAACGAGCCCACCCCGCGTATGCCGAACCAGCTCATGAGCCGCCGTTGCGTGCCGGTCGCGTTGGAGCCGATCAGCGAAAGCTCGACCGCCGCCGGCCGCAGCACGAGGAAGAGCCCCGCAATCAGCGCGGCGGCTTGCCACGTGAAGAGTTCGCGCCACATCGTCGCGAGCAGGGCGCCGACCATCAGCATGATCGCCACCTCGGCGATACGCTCCAGTTCGATCGTGAAGCCATGCACGCGCTCGGCCACGAACGCGTGCGCGCGTTCGGGATCGGCCGCGGCCGCGCCGACATCGTCCGCATCGATCTTGCCCATCGCCTGACGCGGCGTCTTGTCGCCGCTTGCCTTCTGTTCGACGCGGCGCATCGCGAGCCCCGCGGCGAATACGGCGAGGAAGGCATAGGTGTGCATCAGCTCCGCGACGCCATACGACAGCGCGATCAGTCCCAGTGCATAGAAGCCTTCCGGACCCAGTGCCTGTCCGTGGCGCGTGCGCAGATACGCCACGAGCCGCACCGACAGCGCACCGAGCAGCCAGCCGCTGGCGAGCGCGCCTGCGATGCCCCATGCGGCCTGCAACGCAAAGCTCCAATGCAGCGCTTCGCTTGGCTTGGCCTCGAGACTGCACACCGCGATGCCGAGCAGCGCGAAGGGCAGCGCAATGCCGTCGTTCAGGCCGCCTTCGCCGGTCAGCGAGAAGCGCAGCAAGTCGATGTCGCCGGGCGTTTCCACTTGCACATCGTGCGCGAGCACCGGATCGGTTGGCGCAAGCATCGCGGCGAGCAACAACGCCGGCCCCCAGCCGAGGCCGAGCACATAGACAGAGAAGACCGTGAGCGCGACGACGGTGAGCACCATCGCGACCAGCCCGAGACGCACGGGCAGGATCCAGATGCGATCGGTGGGCGGCACGCGCAGGCGCAGGCCGATGGCGAACAGCGATGCGAGCATCGCGACTTCGGTGATGCGCCGCAGGACCGTCGCGTCGGTGGCGAGGTCGAGCGTCAGCAGATTGGCCGCGGCGGGACCCAGCGCGAAGCCGATCGCCAGATAGCACATCGCGGTGCTGATCGGCAGGCGCCGGAACATCGAACTGGCAAGGCCCATGAAGATGAGCACGCCGCCGACGACGAGAAACCATATCGTCTCGATCATGAATGCCTTCGGTTGCGTGAGCCGGCGTGGACGAAAGCCGCGCGCCTGGACGCGCGGCATGATTCACACAAAAGCAGCACGTGTCATGCCCATGTCCGCAACGGGCGCCCGGGGCAGCGTTCCTGAAGCCGTGGCGGCTTGCGCGTAAGATGCTTCGACCTATGCTTGGACCCAAGTTTCGACTCGTGTGCAGCGCATCGCCATCCACGACGGCGCGTTCGCAACGGATCATGGAGGCCTCACCATGTCACAGCATTTCGATGCAGTCGTCATCGGCACGGGACAGGGCGGTTCGCCGCTCGCGGTACGGCTGGCCGAAAGCGGCCGGCGCACGGCGGTGATCGAGCGGCATCTGTTTGGCGGCACCTGCGTGAATGTCGGCTGCACGCCCACCAAAACCTACGTGGCCAGTGCGCGGGCCGCACATGTCGCACGCACGGCGGCGCGCTACGGCGTGATGATCGACGGCGACATCGCGATCGACATGGCGCGCGTGAAAGCGCGCAAGGACGAGGTGATCGGCAGCTCACGCAGCAGCGTCGAGAAGTGGCTGCGCAGCACGAAGAACGTCACCGTGTTCAAGGGCCATGGACGCTTCACGGGGCCGCATGCATTGCGCATCGAGGCCGCCGACGGCTCGACCCAGGACATCGATGCCGATCTCGTCTTCATCAACACGGGCACGCGCGCCGCGGTGCCGCGCGTGGACGGACTCGACAGCGTGCCCTACCTGACCAACTCCTCCATCCTCGAACTCACCGAGGTGCCGGAGCATCTGGTGATCGTCGGAGGAAGTTATATCGCGCTGGAATTTGGTCAGATGTTCCGCCGCTTCGGCAGCCGCGTGACGCTGCTCGTGCGCGGCGAGCGGATCCTCACGCGCGAGGACGAGGACGTGTCCCGCGCGATGCAGGACGTGCTGTCGCGCGAGGGCGTCGAGTTCCGCTTCGGCACCGACCTGCAGCGTGTGGAGCCGCTGGCGGCGGGGGTGCGCATCGTAACCGGCACGGGGACGGTCGATGCGTCGCATCTGCTGTTCGCGACCGGCCGCACGCCGAACACCGACGATCTTGGCCTCGAGCACGCAGGCATTGCGGTGAACCGGCACGGGATGATCGACGTGGACGGCCAGTTGCGCACCAGCGTGCCAGGCATTCATGCCATCGGCGACGTGAACGGACGCGGCGCGTTCACGCATACCTCATGGAACGACTACGAGATCGTCGCTTCGAACCTGCTGGATGGCGAGGCGCGCAGCGTCGACACGCGCATCATGGCGTACGCCGTGTTCGTCGATCCGCCGTTCGCGCGCGTAGGCATGAGCGAGGAAGAGGTGAGGAAGGACGGCCGCGAGGCGCTCATCGCGACGATGCCGATGGCGCGTGTCGGCCGGGCGCGCGAGCGCGGTGAAACAGATGGCTTCATGAAGGCGCTCGTCGATGCACGCACGAAGCGATTCCTCGGCGCGGCGATCTACGGCATAGAAGGCGACGAGGCGATCCATACCTTCATCGACATCATGAACGCGGATGCGCCCTATACGACGCTGCAGCGCGCGATGCACATCCACCCGACGGTGAGCGAACTGATCCCGACGTTGCTCGAAGGCCTGAAGCCCTTGCGATGATCGTGGCTTCAGTGCGCTCGTGCAAGGTCAGGCCTTGACCGGCGGCTCGACCTCCGCGGTGTTCGGATGCTCGGTGCGTGTCTCGGGCATCGCGAGCCACACCATCAGCACCGCGAGCGCGCCCGCGCCCGCCAGGCCGAAGAAGCTCATGGTCGTGCCGAACCGGTCGGCGGCGAAGCCTGCCGCCGCGGTGGACAGCGTCGCGCCGACGCCCGCCGCAAGACCGAAGAAACCAATGGTCAGGTTGTAGTGTCCGCGTCCGCCCGCGACGTCCGCCGCGATGAGCGGCAGCATCACGCCGAACACCGCCGCACTGATGCCGTCGAGCATCTGCACCGGCACGAGCAGGTAAGGGCTGCTCACGCCGGCGAACAGGATCGCGCGCACGGGCAGTGCGCAGAAGCCGAGGATCAGCACCGGCCTGCGGCCCCACTTCTGCGCCTGGCGTCCGACCCATGGCGACATCACCGCGACGAGGAACTGCGGCACGATGATGCACGCGGCGATCACCAGTTGAACGTTGTCGCCCATGTGCGCGGTGACTTCGCCGGCGGCGAGATTGAGCATCGCCGCGTTCGACAGGTGGAACAGCACGACGCACACCGCGAAGATCAGGAGGCGGCGGTCTTTCAGCAACTCGCGCAGCGACTCGCGTTCCTCGCCTTCGTGCGCGATCTTCGGCTTGCCGGGCGATGCGCGCGGTATGGCGGGCGCCATGTCGTAATGGATCATGCGCAGCGCGAAGATCGCCGGCACCGCGAGTGCGGCGGTCAGGAAGAAGACCGAGCGCAGCGACAGGTACTCGCCGAACGCGCCCATCAAAGCCGCCGTCAGCGCACTGCCGATCGATGCCCAGCGCGCATTGCGGCCCAGCCGGTCGCCGAGATCGGCGCGCGAGACGAGGGCGAGCGAGATCGCGGCCATCGCCGGGACGAGCATGCAGCTCGCGAAGCCGTGCAGCACTTCGGCGGCGAAGACAGGGACGAAGGTCGGACTCGCGGCGAGCAACAGCGCGCTCACGATGATCGCGACGATCGCGGAAAGCGCAGCGAATTTCTTGTTGCGCATGGCGTCGACGAGCGCGCCGGCCGGCAACTGGCTCGCCATCGCGCTGATCGTGCCGACGGAAAGCATCAGGCCGATCTCGCCCTGCGTCCATTTGTTGGCCGCAAGGTACGAAGCGATGAAGGGGCCGAAGCCGGTCTGCACGTTGGCGACAAAGAAGTTCAGCCAGTCGAGCGCGCGCAGACTGCGTGCAATTACCATGTTGTGAATCTGTTCTCGATGTCGTTATCCATTACTTGGCGGGGCTCGCGCTGGAGGTCGGCTTCTGCGCCGACACGGCGCCAGAAGCCGTCGTTCCTGTGGGCCCCGGAAGCGCCGTCGCCGTCGCGCCCGAGCTTCCCGATGCGCCTGCTGTCGCTGTGGCTGACGCAGCCGCCGGCACGACCGGGGAGACGATCTTGATCGGCTGCTCGGGCGAGTAGGTCGGCGTCGCCTTCAACTGCGCGTCGTTGAAGTCCATCTGCAATTGCCATTGCTTGTTGTGCGAGACGACATGCAGGTCGCCCCAGTTGGCGGCCACATGGCGCTTGTCTTCCGCCAGCGAGCTCGACAGATCGAGCACGAGTGCCTGCGGCTGAGACTGCGAATCGACCAGCACGTCGACCACCCGGCCGATGCGCGCGCCGCTCTTCTGCGACACCGTCGAGTCGACCAGTTGCACGAGATTCGCGGGGGCTTCGTTGACGGGCTGAGGCTTCGGCGCCGGATCCGCGGGCTTGCCCTTGGCGGGCGGCGCCGGTTGCACGAAGGTGATCGGCGCGCCCTTCGCATTGGGCGTGAAGCGGAAGGCCGTCCACGGGAAATTGACCTTGCGGTCGCCGACGCCCATGAAACCGGCGAGGTTCACCATCAGCAGCTTCGGTTTCGCGGCGGCATCGATATACATGTCCACTGCGCGGCCAACGACCTTGCCGTCCGGGCGCTGCACTTCGGCATCGAGGAGGCCGTGCAGCTGATCGTGTTGCATGGTGCGCGTCGAGATGATCGGCGGGGGCGGCGGCGGCTCGGCCGGCTCGGGCGGCGGCGTGACAGCAGGCTCCTGCGGTTTCGGCCGGACGATGCGGCGCTTGGGCTTCGGCGCCGGCGCGGGCTTGACGGCGGAGGCAGGCTCGGGTGCCTGCACTTCGGGCAAGGGCTCCTCAGGCTCGCTGGGCGCGGCTTCGGCCGGCGTCGGGATGTAGGAATGCTCGACGATCGGCGCGGGCACCTGCTGCGGCAGCAAGCTGCATGCGGAGAGCGCCGCGGCGCCCAGGAGGGTCGCGGCGGTGCGAGGCCGGAGGGCGTTGCGGATTCGCGGGCAGATTCCTGCGAGTGTTCTTGCACAGGTTCGTGTGCGAGTTCGTAGGCGGGTTGGTCTGCAGGTTCGTGCGCCAACCCATGCGCATAGGGCGACGAGCGCCAGCATGCGCGCAAACAGGCGCGCCAGGCAGTACGCGGCCGCGTGCAAGGCGTCATCGATCGGGCGCACGCGGCGAGGCGCGCGCTCACGGTTCGACGACCCATGACCCCGATGCGGGAAACCGCCTGTCATCACAAAAGCTCCATGGTTCCGGATTACCTGCTTGTTGGTCTTGATTGTCGTTGGTCGGATCGTGGCGTCGCGCAGTCGCTGTTGGCGCGTGCATGTGCATGCGCGTGCGCGTCTGCGGTGCGCGGTTGCCGGCGGCGCACCCGTTTTAACACACTGCACCCTGGATGCTTCGTGCGTCCGTCGCCGGGACGGGTTGCATCTTGCATGCAAAAGGCTGAATGCAAAGTGCCACAGGCTGAGGTCGATGCGCCGTGACGGGCCACTTGCCGCCGTCGTGCGCTCGCTCCGACGTCCTCATGCCGCGCCCGGGCGACTGCGCGCGGCCAGTATTTCGACGAGGCGGGCGGCGGTATCGGGAGCGCCCATCTTTTCGGCAGCGTCGCGGGCCGAGAAGCCGCCGGCATCGCGCGCATCCGGATCCGCGCCGCGCTCGATCAGCAATTCGACGATCTCCACGCGATTGAACATCGCGGCGATCATCAGCGCGGTGCGTCCATCGGGCGAGGCGCCCTCGACATGGGCGCCGTGCGCAAGCAGCGTCTCGATCACGTCCGTGAAGCCCTTGAACGCGGCGCCCGCGATCGGCGTCTGGCCGTTGTCGTTGCGCAGGTCCGGGTCGGCCTTGTGCTCGAGCAGCACGCGCACGGCGTCGGCGTGGCCGTGATAACTCGAAAGCATCACGAGACTGTCGCCCTTGTCGTTGCGCAAGTTGGGCGGCAGACCTTTGGACAGCAAGGCGTCGAGCATGGTGGCGTCGCCGCGCCGGGCTACGTCGAACACTTCGCTTGCAAAGGCGATCATGTCGTCGTCGGGGCCGGGCTTCGGTTGCTCCGGCGCTTGCTGGTTCGAATCATGCTGCATGCCTGACTCCAATTTCGATTGCGCCGCGTGCGCAGCTTCTTTCTGGCGGGAAGCCTTGCAGGCGGGTGCCTTGCTGTGTTTTGCATGCATGGGTCATGCATACCAAATGGCATTTCGCATGCAAAACGCATCATGCAAAATGAGCGGCGGACGCGGGATCAACCGGGAGCATACACAGGTTTCATGTCCCGCCACGCTTGCCGCGGGCGGAAGCAGCACGAATCGAGCCCAGCGCAGAGGCGCTGGCATGCTGTATGTTGCGTTTTTTTACGCCCATGCGCGGCCGTCGCGAGCGCCAGGAGCGTTGCAAGTGACCACGGGCGTTGCAAAAACTGCGTCTCGCGGGATGCTGGAGACGCAAACGTCGCAAACGTCGCAAACGTCGCAAACGTCGCAAACGTCGCAAACGTCGCAAACGTCGCAAACGTCGCAAACGTCGCAAACGTCGCAGAAGCCGCAGAAGCCGCAGAAGCCGCAGAAGCCGCAGAAGCCGCAGAAGCCGCAGAAGCCGCAGAAGCCGCAGAAGCCGCAGAAGCCGCAGAAGCCGCAGAAGTCGCAGAAGCCGCAGAAGCCGCAGAAGCCGCAGAAGTCGCAGAAGCCGCAGAAGCCGCAGAAGCCGCAGAAGTCGCATACGTCGCATACGTCGCATACGTCGCGAGGGCCGCAGAATCCGCAAACGCAGCGGAGGTTGCGACAGTCATGACCGCAGAATCGGCAGACGCAGCGGAAGTTGCGACATTCACAAAAGCCACGAAAGCCTCTGGCGTTGCAAGTCTTTCCCGCTTATGACTAATCTTGCGGAGACGTCGAGGTTCGCGACACGGCGAGGCATTCACGCCGATCGAGCCCGCAACACCCCAGCACCTGGGATACGAAGCCTCATCCCAAACCCATCGCCGGCGATTCGCAGCACCATCACGCACCGCCTTACCACGAAACGACCCAAATGACCGACGCAGCATCCGATCCCCGCAATACACCGCAATCCGAAACCGGCATTCGCCGCCGCGCTCCGGCCGCCGAGCGCAATGGCGATGCGATCCTGTCGATCCTCACGCGGGTGTTGCCTCGACAGGGCGTCGTGCTCGAGATCGCGAGCGGCACCGGACAACACGCGACGCACTGCGCTGCCGCGTTGCCGGACATCGTCTGGCAGCCGAGCGATCCCGATGCCGCCTCGCGCGACTCCATTGCCGCCTGGCGTGCTCACGCCGGACTGACGAACCTGCGCGAACCGCTCGCTATCGACGTGACGAGCGATGACTGGGGCATCGGCATGGTGTCGGCGGTGGTGTGCATCAACATGATCCACATTGCACCGTGGGCGGCCACGGACGCGCTCTTTCAAGGCGCCGGCGCGCGACTCGGCGCGGGCGGCGTACTGTATCTGTACGGACCGTACAGGCGCAACGGTTCGCACACAGCGCCGAGCAACGAGGCCTTCGATCAACAGTTGCGCGCGCGCGATTCGCGCTGGGGCGTGCGCGATCTGGAGGAGGTGGAGAGATCGGGCGCGCGCGTCGGCTTTGCGCTCAAGGAGGTCATCGCGATGCCCGCAAACAATTTCAGCGTCGTGTTCGAGAAAATGGCCTAGCGCATTCAAGCTTCCGCCGCACCCGCACCCGCACCCGCACCCGCACCCGCACCCGCACCCGCACCCGCACCCGCACCCGCACCCGCACCCGCCGGCCGTCCGCGCCATGAAACGCTTGCCATGAAGGAGGCGGCGACGATCATCGCGCCGCCGATCCATCCGGCAGTCGACACGTGTTCACCGAGCCATACGCTCGCGAACAACGCGCCGAACGCCGGCTCGCTACCCATCAGCAGGGACACGCGGGTCGGGCTGCTACGCCCGATCGCGTAGTTTTGCGCGAAAAATGCAAACAGCGTGCATGCAAACACCAGGTACAGCACCGAGCCCCAGAACGCCGTGTGTCCGGCGACTGACGGCAGCGTCTGCCATTGCGCCGGCGCGATCGTCAGCGCGATCGCCGCGCTGCCGATCGTCACGACGCCCGCCTGCACGGCCGTCACCGTGAGCGCGGGCAGCGGCGCCGCTTGCAGCACGCGCTTGGTCACGCACACCGCGAGCGCGCGCAGCACGGCCGCAGTGAGGATCAGGCCGTCGCCCAGATTGAAATCGAAGGAAAGGGTGCCGTTGCCGGCAAGCAGCCAGGCGCCCGCGAAGGACACGCCGACCGCCACCCATTCGGGCGTCGAGGGCCGTCGGCGCAGCAGGGCCCATTCGACGAGCGGCGTCAGCACCACGCACAGACTGATGAGAAACGCGGCATTCGCGGCTCGCGTGTGCAAGACGCCGAAGGTTTCGGCGAGAAAGATCGACAGCAGCAAAAGGCCGAGCACGATGACACCGGCAAGCGTTTTCCCGTTCGCGGACCGCAGATGCCGCAGATTGACGGCCAGCAGGCAGAACGTGATGCCGAAGCGCAGGGTCAGCAGCCCAAGCACGGGATAAAAGGCGAGCGCGCTTTTGACGACGCCATAGCTGCTGCCCCACACCATCGCGACGGCGAAGAGCAGCAGATCGGCAAGCGGCAGCACACGGCGGGCGGGCGATTCGCGGGACATGGACGGCTCCGGAGGAAAGAAGCCGTCATTGTCGAATGATGCGTTGCGCGCGATAATCGGGTTGTCACGCACAGCGTTATTGTCGCCGATGCACAAATGAATCCCGTCGATCTGTTCGCCCTGATGCCCGACATGGCCGTGTTCGCGCGCGTGGTCGACGCCGGCAACTTCTCCGTCGCCGCGCGGCAGCTGGGTACGCCGCCCTCCACGGTGAGCCGCCAGATCAAGCGTCTCGAGGAGGCGCTCGCCACGCGCCTGCTCGAACGCTCGACGCGCAAGGTCCGCGTCACGGAAGCCGGGCAGCAGGTGTATCGATACTGCCGCGACATGGCCGCCGCCGCTGCGGCCGCCGTCGATGCCGCGGGCCTTTCCACCGGCAAGCCGCAGGGACGTGTCACGCTGTCGGCGCCGACGGCCTATGCAAAATCCGTCATCCATCCGCTCGTGCCCGCGTTTCTCGCGGCGTATCCGGACGTCGACGTGCAGCTCGTCTTCAGCGACCACGACATCGATCCGCTCGAACACGACATCGATCTCGTCATCCGCGCGACCGACCAGCCGCCGCAAGGGCTCGCGGCCCGCCCGCTCGGGCGCGTGCGCTGGC
Organism: Caballeronia sp. LZ035; assembly: GCF_031451175.1. Lineage (NCBI taxonomy): Bacteria > Pseudomonadati > Pseudomonadota > Betaproteobacteria > Burkholderiales > Burkholderiaceae > Caballeronia > Caballeronia sp. LZ035. The sequence goes on along the minus strand of NZ_JARUXS010000001.1, from coordinate 2,030,725 downwards.
TGCTCTGCGCGGCGGCGGAGTATCTGCGCGAGCGGGGCGTGCCGGAGCATCCGCGCGAACTCGCGGCGCACGACTGCCTCTATCTCGGAGAAACCGCCGACGACAATCGCTGGCGTTTCACCCGGCACGCCACCAGCGCTACCAACGTCACCAGCACGGGCGGAGAAAGCGCTGAAACAGCCACGGTCACGGTCCACGGACGCTACCTCGCGAACCACGCGGGCGCGCGGCTGGAGGCGGCCGAGCGCGGGCTCGGTATCGCGGCGCTGCCGGAATTCGCCGCCCGCGACGCGCTCGCCGCCGCCCGTGTGCAGCCCGTCCTGGCCGACTGGGAGATCCAGGTGCGCGCCTATCAGGGCCCGGTGTGGCTGCTGTATCCGCCGAACCGCTTCCTGCCGCCGAAGGTGCGCGCACTGATCGATCACCTGCATGCGCACCTCGGGGACGCGGGGCGGGTCGCGTTGCCCTCGGCGTGATGTCGGGCAAGTGCGTTGACATCGGCATAATTCCGGGCAAGGTTGCGCGCGCCGAAACGGACGTCGCCGTGTAGACTGCGAATGGTCGTTCATTGCGCCGCAGTCGTCCGGGGCGCTCAATCCGATCTCCCCTTTCCCGGAGGCGTCGTACATGCACGCAGCGTTGCCGCAAGGCGAGCAGGAAGCCGGTTCCACTGATACACCCGCAAGACCGACGCGCGATCTGCGCCGCGTCGATATCCATCCAGACAACTGGTATCCACTCGCGTGGTCGCGCGAGGTGAAGCGCGGCCGCGCGCACGGCGTGAAGTTCGCCGGCGATCCGATCGTGCTCGTGCGCACCGAATCGGGCCAGGTGTTCGCGCTCGAAGACCGCTGCGCGCATCGGCAGGTGCCGCTGTCGGCGGGGGTCGTCGACGGCGAGTCGATCCGTTGCTGCTATCACGGCTGGACCTACGACTGCACCGGCCGCTGCACCGACATCCCCTATCTCGGCCGCGAGCGCCTGCCCAACGGCGTGCGCGCGTATCCGTGCCGCGAGGCGGCGGGCCTGATTTTCGTGTTCACCGGCGACCCGGCGCTCGCTGCGGAAGCGAAGTTCCCCGAACTCGGTTCCGCCGATGACCGTGCCTACAAGACCCGTCGTTTCGGCGGCGATGTGAAGTGCCACTACACCTTCATGCACGAAAACCTGATGGACATGAACCATCAGTTTCTGCATCGCCGGCAGATGGGCAGCATGCGCGCGCGTTCGCTCGGACGGCGTCGCGGAGATGACTGGATCGAGGTCGATTACGTGTTCGCGCGGGAGGCGGGCAAGCAGCCGCTCGGCGAGGCGCTGGTGTTCAGCCAGAAGCGCGGCGCGAAGCCCGACGACTCGAACAAGGACGTCATGACGGTCCGCACCGAGTACCCGTGGCAGACGCTCAAGATCCGCACCAAGGACGAGACCATGGTGATGGACCTGTGGATCGCCTACGTGCCGCTCGACGCCGAGCAGCGCACCAACCGCACCTTCGGCCTGTTGTCGATCCGTCGCCCGAAGCTGCCGCTGGTGCTCGACGCCGCGTGGCCGCTGCTGGTCTGGTTCACGGAGCGCATTTTCACGGAGGACCGGTGGATCGTCGAACGTGAACAGGAAGCGCATGACCGGCAGGGCGCGGATCACAACCACGAGGTGTTTCCGGTGATCCTGGATCTGCGCGCGCTGCTGTCGGAACGAGGCGTTGCGCACGGCACCGGTCGCGGCGGCGGCGAGACGCGTCGCGTGCATTTCATTCAGCCGGTGCAGGAACTGCCGGCTTCGTGAGCGGCCTCGCGGAAGCACCGGGGACCGGGCGCGGACTTCCTGCGGAGCGCTCTCGATTGCGCGCGCCGCAACGCGGCGTTATACAGAACAGAAGGCAGCCCATCGACAGCAGGCGAACGTTCACGCACGGAGGACATCCATCATGAACAACGACCCGGCCGAGCCGCGCAACGACGCTCCGCACATCGACGATGCGCATCCCGAAGTCGAGCATTTCGACGCGGCGATCTCGCACGTCGATCAGTCCTACGCCGCCGGCAAGATGGCTGCGGGCGCGGCGAAGGGCATCCTGTTCAGCATCATCGAGACGCTCGGCACGCTGGTCGGCGACCCCGATCTTCCCGCGCATGCGCGCTCGGGCTATGAAGGGCTTCTGGAAACGGCGCGCGAACTGCGCACGAAAATCGAGCCCTGAACCGGCCGTCAACACCGCCAGCGGCGCGTGCGGGTGCTGACGTAACGCTTCCTTCCTGCTTTCGGCTTCAGTGCGTCAGCGCTCAGCCGAAAGCCAGACGCTTGATCGGAGTAATACCGATCCTGACATCGCGGGCCCGCTGACCCGCACCGCGTCTTCCTCGCGCCGGACTCACCGATCGCCGCCTTTCCAGGCATTCCAACTTCCCTTGCAACCCCGTGTCATCGACCTCTCAGCGAACTGGCCGCGTTCGCCGCGCGATCGTTCGTTTCGCGCCAATGCCGCTCCGAAGCCACGCTGACGTCAGTCAATTGTCAGTTTCGCGACCGGATGCCGCCAAATGCAGCTTGCGAAAATTCTGGTTAACCAGACAGTGAAAAAAAACGACAACGAAGTGTGACGTTCTTTCGCATTCTGTCTGTAAGCCATACACTTCCCGTCGATAAAAGTTACGACTTGATACACGTGAAGCCGCTTCGGCGGCACCGGTTCCACAAGTCGACGACACAAGTTCAGCCCATTGCATGAGGAGATTAAAAATGAAGCGTTTCGCGCTGACCCAGGCCGCTGCCGTCGCAGCCACGACATTTGCGGCCGCGGCACCGGCTTTCGCCCAGAGCAGCGTTACGCTCTACGGTATCGTCGACGATTCGATCGTCTATCAAAGCAGCCAGACCTCGCTGGGATCGAACAGCGGCGGCCGCTCCAACGTCAAGATGGCGTCGGGCATCTGGGCGGGCAGCCGCTTCGGCCTGAAGGGCGCTGAAGATCTGGGCGGTGGCAACAAGGCCATCTTCCAGCTGGAATCGGGCTTCAATATCAACACCGGCGGCCAGCAGTACACGAACGCAATGTTCGGCCGCCAGGCATGGGTCGGTCTGACGAACCCGGGCTACGGTACCCTCACGCTGGGCCGTCAATACACCTCGTACTACACGCTGATGTCGCCGTACAGCCCGACCAACTGGCTGACGGGCTATTTCGGCGCACACCCGGGCGATCTGGACGAACTCGACACGATCTACCGCGCAAACAACTCGATCGTCTATACGTCGCCGAAGCTGTACGGCTTCACGGTGAGCGGTTCGTACTCGCTCGCAGGCGTGCCGGACAGCGTCTACCAGGGTTCCACGTGGTCGGCTGCGATCCAGTACCAGCAAGGTCCGATCGGCGGTGCGGTGGCGTTCACGCGCATCAATAACTCGACCAACGGCGGCGGCGTGTACGGCGCGGACTCGACGACCAACACCGGCGGTCAGTCGGGCGTGTCGGCGGTGACCAACGGCTATCAGGGCGCACAGGCGCAGAACCGCTTCGCGGTGGGCTTCGGCTACACCTTCAACAGCGCGTGGGATGTCTCGGCGACGTACACGAACGTTCAGTACATCCCGGGCATCAACTCGAAGTTCAGCGACACGGCCGTCTTCAACACGGCCGGCACCGTGCTGCACTGGAAGGCGACGACGGCATGGGACTTCGCGGCAGGCTACAGCTACACGTGGGCCAGCAAGGCGAACGGCATCGACGACGCAGCGTCGTACCATCAGTTCAACCTGTCCCAGTACTACTCGCTGTCGAAGCGCACGGGCCTGTACGCACTGGAAGCGTTCCAGCGCGCGAATGGCCGCACGCTGGGCACGCCGGTGTTCACGCCGACGGGCGCGGTCAACCGCCAGATCAATGCGACTGCATCGATCGGCGATGGCTTCCAGGGCCAGCCGTCGTCCTCGCGCAGCCAGTTCGCGGCGGGCGTGGGTATCATCCACCGCTTCTAAGCGTGACTTCGCGGCCGCGCGCCGCGAATCGTTCCGAAACCGGACGCCTCGTGCGTCCGGTTTTTTTTATTCAATTTCTCTGCGCTGTCCCGAGCCGCCGGCGGGCGCGGCCTTTGCTCCACGGATGTCACCGACGCAGCCATGGAGAATCGAATCATGTCCAATCGCTCAGACCCGCCATCCGGCGCCGATACCCCCGCCGGCCTCGCGCGTCCCTTCAGGCTGTTCGCGGTCGAACAGCGCGTGCTGGCGCAGAACGTGGACGGCAAGGTGATCGACATCGGCGCAATGGAAGCGAACAACGGCGCCTTCTGCGCGCGCACGGACTCAGGCGACATCGTCACGGAGCCGAAGCGCAGTGCCGAGCTGGCGCTGAAGGCGCTGGTCGGCCACCTGTCGTTCGACTTCCTCGATGGCCTCTTCACCAGCGAGCGCGAAACCGAAGTCAGCGGACGTCTGCAGGACTATCCGGGCATCGAGTTCGACCTCGACGAGACCTTGCCGCGTGACATGACCGACACCCGGCCACCGCATCTGTTCTGAGCGCAGCCGCAGCCGAGGAGGCCGTTCACGAGCCGGAGTGGACCGTTTTCACGGCGTCCTTCGGCGGCGCGCCGGGCGGACGACGCGGGTTGCGATCGGCGTGATCGGTGGCGCGCGGCGGAAACATCGCGCCGACCAGACGGTCGACGAAGAAGAAGAACTTGTCGGACGCATAGCCCGCGATGAAGGCGATGGCGAGGGGCGAAACATTCTTGCCGCCTTCGAGCAAGCCGCTGAACAGACCAATCGATATCCCGACGATCACCGCGCTCGTCACATGCGCCCGGTTCGCGACTTTCGAATGCTCGGGGTGGAAGGTGCTGGCCGCGGAATCGGTGGACAACTGGCGCAGGATCGCCGCGCATGCGCCGAGCCAGGCATAGAGCACCGGCAACATGAAGCCGGTGACCGCGCCGACGATCGACAGGATGATGTCGTTCGCATAGAGCGCCATCGCGCGAATGTCCTGATACACGGCGATTTTCTGGAAGCCTTGCTGGACGGCGTCGAGGTCGGTGGGCGGATGACTGTCGCCGGGCTCCGCGTTGGGCCTGGCGAGCAGCGGCAGGGTAATTTCGAGCACCTTGCGCGCGACATCCGGATTGCATTGCCAGTCGCCGCTCTGCGTCTTGCCCGAGAAATAGCGCGGTGAATGCGAAGTGCGATAAGCGCCCTGAAAATTGAGCACGTTTTCCTGAGCGTCGCAGGGCGCCTTGTAGGGGCTGCGGATCGCGCCGAGGCCGAGACTCGTCGTGAAGGCGCTGATGCGCGATACGTCCGCGAACAACTGGCGATTATTGGTCGCGAAGTTCTGCAACTCCTCCTTGATCTGCAGCGCGGGCTGCGAGTTCTGCAACGCGATGACGGCATTGTCGTCATGCTTTTTTTCGGCGTCGGCGATCGCCACCGCATGCGCCTGCAATTGATTGTGCAGCGTGAGCGCGGCGGCGTCGTTGCTCTTGACGACGGCGGCGATGTCCGTGGCGACCTGATTGGCGACGAACAACAGACACGACAGGGACACGACGAACACCGTCAGCGCAATCGCCGAATAGGTGTAGATGCGGATCGCGCGGCGCGCGCCGACCCGCGCCTGGTCGCCGGCCGTCTCCGCGACGACCGGCGCAACCGCATGGGCAATGCGGCTCATGGCGGCGTAGAACGCGCTCTCGATGTGCGCGTCCCACGCGTGTTCCTCCTGCGCCGCGCGCGCGTTCGCGATCGCTTCGACATCGTGCTCGTCGAGCGGCTTGCCGTTCTGTGCGCCGTACGAAATCATGTCGCGGCAGTGATCGAGATCGCTGACGATGCGCCGTCCGGGATAGTGCGCCGAGGCCGCGATGCGGATCATCGCCTCATAGAACGCGCTGCCGATCGCGCGATCCCATACGCCTTGGTCGAACGCCTCGCGCGCGCGCCGCACGGCGTCGACATCGGCTTTCGTCAGCACGGTGCCGCTCGCGGCCGCATGCGAGATGAGCGCTTCGCACGCGGAAAGGTCCTCGGCGACGCGCGGGCCGGGCTGGCCGCCGGCGGCTTCGTCTTCGCGTTCTTCTTCCTGCGCCCCGTGCGCGGTGCGTTCATGTGTCGTGGATGTGCTCATCCCGGTCTCCTCGTGTCCGGGCGGAGCATGAGCTGCGGACGGACGTGTTGCCGGCCACGCGCATGGATGATTGCGATTGCAACTATCGGCGCATGGCGTGCGCATTCGACTACGCGTTCATGTGCCGACAGTAAGCGCCTTCAGTTGCGTGACGAATGCCGGATACGCGCTGAGAAAGCCCGGATCCTGCAGCCGCGCGACGAGACTCGGATCGATCGTTTCGTTCAAGGCCTGACCGGCGGTGCGCGGCTCCTCCTTGCAGACCGACTTGAGGAACGGGTGGTGCGCGGTGAACTCGGTGTACGAATCGATGGGCTGCGAATCGTAGGCGAGCGCGGGTATCTGGATCGGACCGTCGATGGCGAGACCGCGCGCGGCGGCTTTCTGGCGCAGCCATTCGGCCGGAATCAGCGGCAGCAGATCCGCGGGCGTGCGCGGTGGACTGAGATAGCCGCCGCCGACATTCGCATGCGCGCCCGCGAACCAGCGCTGTTCGAGCGGCAGAGCGCCGCGTGCTTCGTCGCCGGGTGTCCACAAGGTCGGTTTGTAGAGCGACCGGAATTCGTTGGCCGCGATCGCGTGATAAGCGGCCTTCGTGCTGTTCGACAGCGTGGTGTCGTGGAACCGGTAGTAACTCGAAAAGCCCGGGACCGGCAGGCCGTCCACCGGAATGCCGAGTTCGCCGACGGTATCCCACACGCCGATGAACTCGACATCCACCTCGCGCGAGAACTGCTTGCGAAAGGCGACGACCGATTCGGCCGATACCCCGACATCGCCATCGCGATAGATGCCGTAGGCCCGGTCGACCGAGTCCGCGTCCCAGCCGTTGGTCAGGCCGCATTTGCGAATGAGTCCCGCCAGGCTGCGCGCGGAATAAGCGCCGCGACTGAAGCCGAGGATGTAGATCTTCGCTTCGGGCCTGTAACGCTGGCACAGCCATGCATAGCCGCTCTTGATGTTCTGGCTGAGGCCGTCGCCGAAGGCGCCGCCGAGGAATTTGTCGGCGAGTGCGAACAGGCCTTTGCCCTGCGTGCCGACGCCCGGCACGTAGAAGGTTTCCTGCTGATCGGTTTCCGGCGCGAGCTTGTAGAGCAGATAGGCGTTGGTGCGATCGTTGGGTTCGTTCCACGTGCCGTCGAAGAAGATGGCGAGGTTCATGAACGCGGGTCTCCGGTGGTCCTGACTCGATGGCGCCGGTATGACAATTGACGCCCCGATGTAAGGAATAGGAAACGGCGGCGTCATGTGCAAGCACGCAAAGCATGTAAACGGGCTTCATGCACCGAAGCACTGCATTTTGGCGGATAAGCGGGGCATGAGCAGGGCGCGGAGGGACATGCGTGCCGCGCACGCCGCGCGGCCTTGTGCGATGCTGAGTGCGCGGCCAGGACAGCAGGTCGCGTCTATCAGCGGGGTGAATCATGAAAAGCAAGCCTCTCGGCGCGGCGTTGATCGCCGCATCGGTCATGCTGGCGATACCGGGCGCATCGGCATTCGCGCGCGATGATGGACCGCGCCTCGCGCAGGATCGCCTCGATACGCTCGTCGCGCAGCATCGGGAAGCGGCGCGCCATATCGGCCAGACGCCGGTGCGTCAGGACCGTGAGCAATCGCCTGGTCCGTTGCAAGCTCCGACCCAGGATCGGGCGCTTCCTGCTCCGGACGCATGACCCGTTGATCATTGGAGGCAGGCCGCCCGGCCTGCCGCATAACCGGCGTGCAACGCGCCGGGTGGCGTTCGCTTTTTTTTTGCAACGCGTTCCGTTTTTTATTCGCCGGTAAAGGTATGAAATTTGCGGCCGCCGCCCGGGTGCTCCGCGGCGGTACGCCGTCGATCCTCCCTTTCACCTTCATTGAGACCCATGACAAGGAAAGCGCTATCGATCGCCATTCTCTCCGCCTCCGTACTCGCAGCAGGCTGCGCGGGCATCGGACCGGGCCGCCTCAAGGCCGATCAGGTCGACTATGCCCGCGCGCTCGGCGACGCGAAAAAACGTGAAATTCTTGCAGCGATTGTCGGATTGCGCTTCGCGGATGCACCTTCGTTTCTTACGGTGAGCAGCATCATCGCGGCTTACACCTTCGATGCCACCGGCGGCGCCATCGTGAACGCCGGCTCCGGCGCGCAGCCGAACTATGCGCAGGCGACCGGCAGCGTGTCCTACTCGAACCATCCCACCTTCACGTTCACGCCGACCACCGGGGATGCGTACGCTAGCGCGTATATCCGGCCGCTATCGCCGACGCTCGTCATGCCGCTCGCGGAAAGCGGGATTCCGATCGACCTGCTGCTGCGCATCACGGCGCAGTCGATCGCAGGGCTGCAAAACGGCACGGCGCTGGGCGGGCCGAATTCATCGGGCTCGCCGCAATTCTTCCTGTTGTTGCAGGCATTGCGCCGTCTGCAACTGGCGGGCGAGCTGAACGTCGAGTCGCGCAATACGGACGACGGCAAGAGCGACAAGACCGCCAAGGGGACCAGCCGGATCAACGACGCGGACAAGAGCGGAGTATTCATCACGCTCGGCGCCACGCGAAGCGGCGACAGCAAGCAGGTCACCGACGACCTGGCGCTCGTGCGCAAGCTACTGCGTTTGTCGCCGAAGATGAAGACCTATGAGATCGTCTACGGGCAATCCGCGGATCACGACCGTGTTCCGATGGTCACGCGCTCGGTGCTCGGCATCCTGACCGATCTGGGCGCGCAGATCGCCGTGCCGAACGCGCAAGTGGGCAACGGCGCGACCAAACCGACGATCGGGCTGATTGGCGGCGAAACGCGGCCGACCATCGTGGTGAAAACGGGGGAGAAGCCGCCGAAGGATGCCTATGTGAGCGTGCTTTACGACGAGTCTTCGTACTGGATCGACCGCGGCGACTTCGATTCGAAATACGCGTTCACGGTCGTGCAGAACCTGATGGCGCTCGCGGAGGTGACGGATACGTCGAAGTCGCCCGTGGTGACTATTCCCGCGAATTGACGGACGTCAGGCGTATCGAGCCGTTCGATGGAGACTCTGTCTGTCGACGCTTGAAGCACGGCATGCTGCATGAACGTGGATGTCGTGCGCGCTTGCGTTTCGCATCCAGCATTTTTAATGCAAAAGAGCATTTTGCATCACGCATGCAAAAGACAAAGAGCGGCATCGATGCCGCTCTTTGTCTATTCCCGCCGGTATGGATCTGACGGAAAAGTGCGATTCCGGATGACCGGAACGCTTGCTGGCCGACTTACTGGCCGAAATACGCGCCCAGTGCACGCGGCTGAGCGCCGACCGTGCGTCCCGATTGCGACGACCCTGCCGTCACCGAGCCGTAGTCGCTCGTTTGCGGCGCCTGGGCGAGCGTCTGCGTGCTCACGCGGGCTTCGGCAGCCTGAATGTTTTGCGGGTACGACGGATCGCTGATGTTCGGGTTATAGCCTGCCTGCTGAAGCTGGGCGAGTTCGGCGCGGACCTGTGCGCGCGACACCGGCGCATCGGATTGCTGAGCAAACGACAGTGCGGGAACAGCGAGGGCAGCAGCAACAGCAAGGGCGGAAACGAGCGTCTTCATGATGTATAACTCCGATTCGGATGTCTGATGATGCTGCCGTTCTTTTCAAGCAGCTTGGAACGGAGTTTAAAGAGCGGTCTGCTGAAGATCATTCTCTTATCTGTTGATTGATCTTTGTCGATACGGGAACAATCGTTAAGACGAGCTTTGTGCGTCATGCGAGCTTTTAGCGAGAGGCATGCCATGGGCTTGCTTGAGATGCTAAAGAAGGCCTTGGCTGCAAGCTTGAATATTGCTTTGTTGCATGAAATGTAAAGATTATTCTTTGAAGCGGCGCTTAATCATTGGTCAGTGTCCCGTTAGACTCGCGGCGGCGGTGCCGCTGTGACGACTCCATGGCGCGCCAGACACACAAGCCCGATCTCCATCAAAAATCCACGCTGTCGCGTCGTAAACGGCGCAATCCCGCATTCGTCAGCAGAAATCCTTCCGCATAAACCCTCGCAACCGTTTGCGCAAATTGTTTTGTAAGCTTCAGTTGTGTCATCGTAGCGAATGTTCTTGCCCGGTCATTTCGGGCAATCCAACGATTCGAATAACGAACACCAAACGGGGCAAGCGGAACTTCGATGTGGATCGTCAGACTCGCGCTCAAGCGCCCGTACACCTTCATCGTCCTGTCGCTGCTTCTGCTGATCATCGGTCCGCTCGTCATCATGCGCACGCCGACCGATATCTTTCCCAATATCGACATTCCGGTCGTCAGTGTCATCTGGTCCTATACGGGTCTGCCGCCCGACCAGATGGAACGCCGCATCACGCTGAACTACGAGCGCGGGCTGTCGGTGGCCGTGAACGACATCGAGCATATCGAATCGGAATCCTTGCCCGGCATCGCGGTGATTCGCATCTATTTCCAGCCGGGTGCGAACGTCGATGAAGCCATCGCCGAGATCACCGCGCTGTCGCAAACCCAGTTGCGCTCGCTGCCGCCGGGCATCACGCCGCCCAACATCCTGCGCTTCAACGCTTCCACGGTGCCGATCCTGCGGCTCGCGCTGTCGTCGTCCGAACTCACGGAGCAGCAGCTCTATGACTTCGGCAACAGCTTCCTGAAGACGCAGCTCGCAACCGTGCAGGGCGCGTCGGTGCCCTTGCCCTATGGCGGCAAGCAGCGGCAGATCATGGTCGATATCGACTCGAACAAGCTGCAGGCGAAGAACCTCGCGCCGACTGACGTCGTCAACGCCATCAGCGCACAGAATCTGATCCTGCCGACCGGCACCACGAAAATAGGCCCGATGGAATATTCGGTCGGGCTGAATGCGAGTCCGGGTTCAATCGAAGGCCTCAACGACATCCCCATCCGCACGGGTCCGGCGGGCACGATCTATATCCGTGACGTGGCGCACGTGCGCGACGGCTTCCAGCCGCAGACCAACATCGTGCGCGTGGACGGCACGCGTGCATCGCTTCTGACGATCAACAAGAGCGGCAATGCATCGACGCTGGATATCGTCGCGCGCGTGAAGAACCTGTTGCCCACGTTGCGGGGCATGGTGCCTGAATCCCTGAAAATCGAACCGGTCGCGGACCAGTCGCTGTTCGTGCGTGCGTCGGTGTCGGGCGTGTTGCGGGAAGCGGTGATCGCGGCGGGGCTCACCGCGCTGATGGTGCTGCTCTTTCTCGGCAGCTGGCGCGCCACGCTGATCATCGCGATCTCCATTCCGCTGTCGATGCTGACGTCGATCGTGGCGCTCTCCGCGATCGGCCAGACCATCAACATCATGACGCTGGGCGGTCTTGCGCTCGCAGTCGGCATTCTCGTCGACGATGCCACCGTCGCCATCGAAAACATCAGCCAGAACCTGGAGCAGGGGAAGGCGCTGGAAGAAGCCATTCTCGATGGTGCGCAGCAGATCGCCGTGCCGACGCTCGTCTCGACGCTCTCCATCTGCATCGTCTTCATTCCGATGTTCCTGCTGACCGGCGTCGCGCATTATCTCTTCGTGCCGATGGCTGAAGCCGTGGTCTTCGCGATGCTGGCCTCGTACTTCTTCTCGCGCACGCTGATCCCGACGCTTGCCAAGTATCTGCTGCGCCATCATGAGCACATGGGCGGCGATGTCGAAGCGATGAAGGGCTCGCGCAATCCCTTCGTGCGCATTCATCTTGGCTTCGAGCGTCGTTTCGAGGCGGTGCGCGGCCGCTATCGACGTTTTCTCGAAGCGCAACTGGCCCGTCCCGGACGCTTCGCTGCATTGTTCCTGCTGTGCTGCCTGCTTTCGCTCGGACTTGCGCCGTTCCTCGGGCGCGACTTCTTCCCGGCCGTCGATTCAGGCGTGATCGCGCTGCACATGCGCACGAAGACCGGCACACGCATCGAGGAAACCGCGGCGCTGACCGATCGTGTCGATGCCCGTATCCGGCAACTGATTCCACACGGCGAGGTCCGTTCGATCATCGACAACATGGGCTTGCCTGTGTCGGGCATCAATCTTTCGTACAGCAACACGGGCACCATCAGCTCCGCGGATTCCGACGTGCTCATCAGCCTCAATGAGGATCACGCGCCGACCGAAGGCTATATCCGCGAACTGCGCAAGCGCCTGCCGCAGGAGTTTCCAGGCGTGGCCTTCTCGTTCCTGCCCGCCGACATCGTGAGCCAGATCCTCAACTTCGGCGTCCCCGCGCCGATCGATATCGCGGTCACGGGGCGCGACGTGCAGGCCAACCGCGCGCTGGCCAACCGCTTGCTGGAGAAGATCCGCCGCGTGCCGGGGCTCGTCGATGCGCGCATCCAGCAGCCTTCCGACCTGCCATCGATCAACGTCGAAGTGGACCGCACGAAGGCGCTGCAGGCCGGCTTCACGCAGCGCGACGTGGCGAACAACCTGCTCATCACGCTCTCGGGCAGCCAGCAGACGACGCCCACGTTCTGGCTCAATCCCGTCAACGGCGTGAGCTATCAGGTCATCACGACGGCGCCGCAGTACGACATGGATTCGCTGCAGTCAGTCGCGAACATTCCGGTCACGTCGGCAAGCGGCAAGACCAATATTCTCGGCGCGCTTGCATCGCTGTCGCGTGGTGCGCGCGATGCCGTCGTGTATCACTACAACGCGCAGACCACCATCAACCTCTATGCGACCACCGAGCGGCGCGACCTCGGCGCAGTGTCGGACGACGTGCAACGCATCCTCGACGAAGCGCGCAGCGAGTTGCCCAAAGGCTCGTCGATCGAGATGCGCGGGCAGGTCGACACCATGAACAGTTCGTTCTCGGGTCTCGCGTTCGGGCTCATCCTCGCAGTCGTGCTGGTCTATCTGCTGATCGTCGTGAACTTCCAGTCATGGCTCGATCCGTTCATCATCATCACGGCCTTGCCGGGCGCGCTGGCGGGCATCGTGTGGATGCTGTTCCTCACGCATACGACGCTCTCCATTCCCGCGTTGACGGGCGCGATCATGTGCATCGGCATCGCGACGGCCAACAGCATCCTCGTGGTGAGCTTCGCGCGCGGTGCGCTCGCTGAACATGGCGACGCGCTGCGTTCGGCGCTGGAAGCAGGCTATACGCGCTTTCGTCCGGTGCTGATGACGGCTGCCGCGATGATGATCGGCATGGTGCCGATGGCGATCGGACTCGGCGAGGGCGGCGAGCAGAACGCGCCGCTCGGACGCGCGGTGATCGGTGGCTTGATGGTGGGCACCCTCGCCACGCTGTTCTTCGTGCCGGTCGTGTTCTCGATGATCTATCAGCGCATGGAAGCGCGCGGCAAGGGACCGGGCGCGGCGGCGCGCGCACCGCGCATTGAAACCAACGATCCGCAGGCGGAGTGAGCATGGAAGAGCAGGTGTCGCAACGATCCGACAAGCCAAAGCGCGGGCGCTGGTGGCTCGTGGCCGCGCTCGTGGTGGTCGTCGCGCTCGTCGCGCAGGGCATCGTCTCGCGGCATGCGGCGCATGCCGAACTGGAGCGCGATGTGAGCGAGCACAGCGTGCAGACGGTCGAGGTGATCAGGCCGGCGCGGATGAAGGCATCGCAGGATCTGGTGCTGGCGGGCGATATTCGCGCGTTCTCCGATGCACCCATTTTTGCGCGCACCAACGGTTATCTGAAGCGATGGACCGTGGACATCGGCACGCGGGTGAAGAAGGGGCAGTTGCTCGCCGAGATCGATGCGCCCGAGATCAACGACCAGTTGCGCCAGGCGCGCGCCGATGCGCAGACCGCGCGGGCCAACTATCTGCTCTCGAAGACCACGGCCGAGCGCTGGACGCAGATGCTCAAGAACAATTCAGTATCGCGCCAGGAAACCGATGAGAAGAACGGCGACATGCTCGCCAAGGAAGCCGCGTTCAATGCCGCGCAAGCCAACGTGTCGCGGCTCGAACAACTGGTGTCGTTCCAGAAGATTTATGCGCCTTTCGATGGCGTCGTGACCGCGCGCAACACGGATGTCGGGCAGCTGATCGATGCGGGCAGCGGCGCGGCAGGGCGTGAGTTGTTCCACATACAGGATGCGTCGGCGCTGCGGGTGTTCGTCGACGTGCCGCAGGCTTATGCGCGCATGGTCACGGTGGGACTGCCCGCCGAGCTGCTGCTCAATGAAGATCGCAATCGCAAGTTCGAAGGCGTGACCGTGCGGACGGCCGGCGCTGTCGATCCGGTCGCACGCACGATGCGCGTCGAAGTCGATGTCAAGAACCCGACCGGCGAACTGCTTGCGGGCGCCTATGCGCAGGTGCGTTTCCGGCTGACGAGCGCGACGCCTTCGTACACGCTGCCGGGCAATGCATTGCTGTTCCGTCCCGATGGCGTGCATGCCGCGAGCGTCGATGCCAACGATCGCGTCAAGCTGTTGCCAGTCACGCTCGGTACGGACTACGGCACGCGAGTAGCCATTGCGTCGGGCCTGAAGGGCGATGAACGCGTGATCGTGAATCCGCCGGATTCGATCATCGACGGGACAGCGGTGCGGATCGGCAAGACTCATGGCGGCGCGGCGCAAGGGCCGCGCGGGGGTGGGGCGAAGCCGGAAGGAAGCGAGTCGTGACAAGGGCTGCCTTCATTCTTCGGCAAGGCAGGCCGTTCGCATGGCTTGCCGCGATGGTGCTTTCAGGGTGCGCGGTGGGTCCCGACTATGTCCGCCCGGACGTTGTGATGCCGGTTGCATACAAAACGCAGATTCCGTCGGACGTCCCGGCAACGGCGACGCAGGACTGGAAGCCCGCCCGGCCCGCCGACGCCACGCCACGCGCACCCTGGTGGGAAGTCTATGGCGACCCGCAGTTGAACGCGCTGGAGGAACGCGTCGCCGGAGCGAACCAGACCGTGGCCGCGGCTGCGGCGCGCTATCGCCGGGCGCGCGCAACCGTGGCGCAGACCCGATCGGCGTACTTCCCGACGATCACCACGAATGCCGCCTTCAATCAGTCGCGTGCGTCGTCCAACGTGCTGTACAAATCGAGCGCGGGTGTGACGGTGCCGGACTATCTCGTCGATGCCCAGATCTCCTGGGAGCCCGATCTGTGGGGGCGCATCTCGCGCGCGGTTGAAGGCGGCCGCGCCGAGGTGCAGGCGAGTGCGGCAGACCTGCAGGGCGCCATTCTCTCGATGCAGGCCGAACTCGCCACCGACTACTTCGATCTGCGCGGCACGGTGGAGGAAGAGCGGCTCTTGCAGGCCACGCTGCAGGCCTACGACAAGGCGCTCGCGCTGACGCGCGACCGCTTCGCGGGCGGCGTTGCGGCCGAGTCCGACGTGGCGCAAGCGGAGGAACAGCTTCGTTCGACACAGGCGCAGTTGATCGACCTGGAGACGACGCGCGCGAGTCTCGTCAACGCGATCGCCATTCTCGTCGGCGAGCCGCCCTCGAGTTTTTCGCTGGATGTCGATCCGCTCAACGAAGGGCATGCGCCTCGACCTTCGGCTGCGCTGAACGCGCTGCCGCTCAGCGTGCCCTCTGCGTTGCTCGAACGACGGCCGGACATTGCGGCGGCCGAGCGGCGCGTCGCCGACGCGAATGCGCGCGTCGGCGTGGCCACGGCGGCTTTTTTTCCGAATCTGTTGCTCGCCGCGACGGGCGGACTGGAAGCCACTCACTTCAGTTCGTGGATCGAGGCGCCGAGCCGTTTCTGGTCTCTCGGGCCGCAGTTGGCGTTCACGGTGCTCGATTTCGGCGGTCGCGCCGCGGCACGCGATGCCGCGCGTGCGGCTTATGACGAGAGCGTCGCGGACTATCGGCAGACGGTGCTCTCGGCCTTCGGTCAGGTGGAGGACAACCTGAACGCGCTGGACGTGCTGCGCCGTGAGAGCGCGGCGCAACGCGATGCCGTCGACGCCGCTCAACGCGCGCTTTCGAAAGTGGGCAACCGGTATGAAAACGGCGCGATCACGTATTTGAGCGTGGTGGTGACGCAGGCGATCGTGTTGTCGGACCAACGGGCGGCGGTGCGCATCGAGCGGCGCAGGATGTCGGCGAGCGTTGCGCTCATCAAGGCACTGGGGGGCGGCTGGAGTGTCGCCGAGCTGCCCGGCACGGACGAGTTATCGCGGCGCGAGTGATAAGGCATTTTGCATGCATTCGGCCAGATGGAATCATGCATGCGAAATGCAAAATGCATAATGCCATTGGCAGGAGCGATCCGTAGCGATGGGAGCAACAGCGACGGCTGCTCAGGCTGGCCCCACTGCGCTCGGCTCTGTGCCTACCGCGCTCTGCATGCCGCATGATGCATGCAAAATGCCGCCTGGCATTCAGCATCAAGCATTCAAAATGCAAAACGCCGGATCCCTGATGATCTCAAAGACCCGGCGCTTTCAAGCTTCCGATCCGTACGCAAACGCGACCACGCAACTCGCCCCGCGCACAGTCTCTCAGTTCTTGCCCTTCGGCCGGCAGGTCATGAAGAACTGCGAGCTCATCCACCACGGCGCGATGGGCAGCGGACTGAGCTGAGTCGCATCGATCCGGAAGCGCTTGCTCACGACATCGCGCAATTCGCGGAAGTCGAAGCCCTTGTGCGTCGTGCGCGGATTCTCCGGCCGGCTCACGCGGATCCCCATCATCGCCTTGAAGAATTCGGCGGGCGAGTATTCGGAATGCAACGAGCGGCTGCGGATCATCCAGTTCGAGACTTTCGGTCCGATCGCGAGGCCATACATGATCGGCACCGAAATGACGAATGCGCCGTCCGGTTTGAGAATCCGCGAGGCGTCGTCGAGCAGCGCATCGAGCTCGTGATCGTAGAGATGTTCGCAAACCTCGAATGCGGTCAGCACGTCCACGCTGTTGGTCGCCACGGACCCGAGCGACTCCGCATACTTGATCTCCGGAAACGCCGGCGCCATGAACATGTCATGACCGATGAGCGTCACGTCCGGGCGAGCTTCTCCGAGCGCATGCAGAAACAGCCCCGGTCCCGCGCCGAAATCCGCGACGGTGCCGCGCTCCGGACACAGTTCGCTGACGAGATTGATCGCCATCGACATTCTCGTGCGATGAGCGAAACGAGCGAGCGGATTGCCTGAATTGACGGTTTGTTCTTCGTATGAAATCTCGCGCATCAAAAACTCCCCACGTGGTTTATCGGCCTGATGCTCCGGTGGCGCGCCGCGATATTCACTGATCGTTCCGGGCGATAGTGCCGGGAGTCGCTGCGCCGCGCAATCGGCTACGGTAGCCGTTGACCGCCGAACTCAAGCCGCCTGCCGCCATGCCTTCGCGTTGGCCGGCGCGGTCGCAGCGCACCCTGCATCGAGGCGCTTTCAAAACGTGGAGACTACAGGAAGAGCCACGCGCCGCATGCGATGAGCGCCACACTCCAGAGCCAATCGATGTTGATCCAGCCGCTGCGCAAAAAGCCCAAACCGCCGCGCGCCTGCATGGACATTGCGAGCATCGAGATCAGCGCGATCACGGCAAGCATCGCGCCGGTGTGCACCATCAATGCGAGCGCGCCCGCTTCGTAGGCTCGATCGGTCATCCTGCCGGTGCAAAGCGGCAGCAGCGCGGGCACGAGCATCAGCCCGGCGCCGTGCGCGCTCGACATCACGAAGGACCACAGCGCGAGCCCGGCGAGCCCGGTGCGCATGCCCACTGTCGGTCTGCCGCGATGCCCGCGCCAGGCCCGCCATACGCCCCAGCCGATGAGCACCGCCCCGCAACCCCGTGCGAGGATGTCGTGGCCCACCGCCATGCCGAGCGTGAGAGCGCCCGCCAGCACCAGCGCGACCGACGCGGCATGCCCGAGCGCGATCGGCACGAGCGACACCAGCGCGACGCGCCGGCTTCTCGCATAGAGGCCGAGCGCGACGGCGAAGAGCCATCCCATGGCGGGATTGAGCCCGTGGAAAGCACCGAGGCTCGCGGCCGTGAGAAGCAGCGTGGGCGACGCAGAATCCATGCAGTCGGCTCGCGGCGTGTCAGGGGTAGCAGAACGAGTCCGACGAGCAATCGCCGCCTTGCAGCCGGATCTGATGCGGCCGATGTCCCTTCGGCCAGTCGATGAAGAACTTCTCGTCGACGGACAACCCGCCATCCGCACCGGCATCGAGCTTGACCATCCAGCCGTCGATGCCTTCAGGATAGAACTGCGCATCCACCGCGCCATACAGCGAGTTCGTGAAGTACACGCGACGGCCGTCGCGGCTCACCTCCACCATCTGCGGGCCGCCGTTCAGCGCGCCATTGGCCGCGCCCGGATGAGTCGCGCGGGACACCACGCCGCCGATGCGCACCTTGCCCGTCAGCTTCGGCGCGAAGGGGTCGGACACGTCGTACTGCAGCATGTCGCCGGTGCCCCAGCAGGACACGTAGAGGAAGCGGTCGTCCATCGACAGATCGATGTCCGAGACGAGCGGCGGCACCGCATTGAAGCCCTTCAGCAAGGGCGGAAGCGTGTCGGCGTCGGCGGGCTCGGCCGGTATCTCGATGATTTTCTTCACCGCCCACTTGTCCTTGTCGCGATACCAGGTCCAGATCGACGAGGAGAGATCCTTCAGACTGATCACGCAGTTGACGAAGCCATAGGCCTTGGTCGGATCGTGCGCGGGACGCAGTTCGAAGACGAGTTGATATTCGTCGCCGAAATCGATCTCCTGAATATGCTTGCGCTTCGTGAAGTCCCAGAAATGCAGCTTGCGGCCGTACTTCGCGCCGAGCAGCAGTTCGGGGACGAGTCCGTTCTCGAACGTGTCCGGCGTGCCCCATTCGCTCGTGACCATGGTGTCGTAGCCGAGATGCCACCAGCCGTCATACGCAAGCTGTTGCGGACCGCGCTCCACTTCCCAGCGGCCCAGCGGATCGAAGCTCTGCTGGTCGAGCAGCAGCACGCCGCCGGGCGCCTGGCCCTGGGCGTTGCCGAGCGCAGTGATATAGATGCCGCCCGGCCCGCAATGCACGGTGTGCGGCCGCGTATAACCCGTCTTCTCGGCAAGTTCCGCTGGCTCGATCGTCTTCACGATGACCGGCTTCTTCGGATCCGGCTTCGTATCGATGATATGGATGCGCGATGAACGCAGTCCCGGCACCACCAGATAGCGCCGCTCCATATGGGGATGGGGCGCATTGGGACACAGACAGGATGAGCACGCGTTCCAGCCGAAATGATGCAGTTCGTCACCGGTATCGGGCATCGCGACTTCGCCGACGATCTTCGTATAGTCCGGCGAATCCGGATCGACATCCACCACGGCGATCTTGTCGGGTGCGCGGCGGTCGGGGTCGAAGGTTGCCACGTACGCGAGGGTCTCGCGCGGCGCCTTCGCTGCAAGACGCGGGGAAGGGTAGAAGCTCGGATCCGGTTTCCATGTTGCCATGTGCGTCTCCAGTCGTCGGTTCGCCTGCCAAGCACTATAGGACACAAGTGCTTCATGTGCGCCTGGTCGCGGCAACGCATGAAGACCATGCCAAAGAAGTCGGGCCGGCAAGCGCATCGCGGCCTAGAATGCAAGGTATCGCTCCTTGACGACGGGAGATTGCGATGACCGAGCCGATGATCAGCGTGATGGCGGGCGTGTTTCTGTTGTTGTGCATCGCGGCGGTGCTCGTGATGCAGCGCCGGCACCCGCATATTCATACGCCACAGCCGCGCTGGCTGGACTCGCATCCGCAGCGCGACTGGTTGCACAGGCATTGAGCGTGCAGTGCAGCATGCAGGGCTGAAGCGCACCAGGCGCCGGCATCGTCCGGCGCCGTTTGCTTGAAGTGTTCGTGTGGAACGTCGATCAGCGGCGCGGCCCTTTCATCGCTTCGGCTTCCATGGCGGCCTGCCATTCCTCGCTGTTCTCGATCGGATCCATGCCCTCGTCGATGAAAGCCGATGCGCGTTCGGCCACGCCGCGCGTTTCCTCTTCGGTTTCCTCGTCGACGAAGGTGTCGTCGTCGGGAGGCGGCTCCAGCATGTCCTGCAGCATCGCTTCCAGTTCAGGCGTTTCCCACGGTTCGCCGCGCTGCTTTCGCTTCTTGATGTAGTGCCGGATCTCCGCGTCCTGCTCGGGCGTCAGCGGTAGTCCGCGAAAGGTGCGCTGGCCGTCTAAGTCACTCATGATCGCTCCTTGCACGCTCAGCCTGTCATCGGGTTTCAGGCGTCCCTAGTGTAACGCCGGTCGCGCACGGTTCAAACCGCGTAAGCAGGCTCAGGCGGGCTCAGGCAGGCTCAGCTAGGGTTTCACGAACTTGAGCGTCATCCGGTCCGATTCGCCGATCGCGGCATAACGCGCCCGGTCGGCATCGCCTCCCTTGAAGGTCGGCGGCAACGACCACACGCCGTGCGGATAATCCTTCGTGTCGCGCGGATTCGCATTGATCTCGCTGCGTCCGGCGAGCACGAAGCCCGCGGCCGTCGCGTGCTCGATCACGAACGCTTCGGTCACATAGCCCGTATCGATCATCTGCTGCACGCTCGTTCCCGGCCGCGCGCGATGTTCTTCGACACCGAGTTCGCCGCCATGCTGGAGCGCATCGTAGAAGGCCTTGAAATTCGCATCGACCTGGCCGTCCTTGATCCAGTTATGGATGTTGCGGAACGTGAGCACGCGTGCAAAGCGCTCATGCGCATCGAAGCCGATGAACCGCCCCGCGTGCAGCGTGCCCACCACCACCTTGCCGTAGAGCGCCGGTGTGCCGGCGAGCTTGCGCAGGTACGCGGCATCGGTGTCGCTGTCCTCGGCGGCGAGATCGGCGGACGTGCTGAGATATTGCGCTTCGTAGAGCTGCCCCGCATCGTGCAGATACGGCGCGAGGATGTCCGTGTACCATCCGCCGCCCGGTGCGATCTCCAGTACCGCCTGCGTCGGCGCGAGATCGAAGAATTGCAGGGTCTCCTTCGGATGCCGGTAGACATCGCGCGCACGCGCCTTGTCGCTGCGCTGCGGGCCGGCGATCGCGGCATCGAGCGATGTCGTGGCCGCGTCTTGCGACGAGGCCGCTGGTGTGGATGACGATGCAGCGCATCCGCCCAGTACGAGCGCGGAGAAAACGGCAGCAAGCGCGAAAGCGTGCGCACGGTGCAGGCGGGCGATGTCCATGGGATTGAATGCGTAACGAAGAAGGGGACACCATACGCGTTTCCGGTCAAGCCTGCTGCGGTGCGGAGACGTCGTATAGAATGTCGCCCCCGATTGCCGCAATCGCCCTCATCGACATTCCGCGCCATGTGGTTCAAGAATCTCCAGCTTCACCGTCTGCCCGCTCACTGGTCCGTCACGCCGCAGCAACTGCAGCAATGGCTCGCGCCGCTCGCGTTCAGCGCGGCGTTGAGCATCGAGAACGAACGGCGCGGCTGGGTCGCGCCGCGCGGTGACGGCGAACTCGTCTATTCGATCAATCGCCAGATGCTTATCGTGTATCGCGCGGAGAAGAAGTTATTGCCGTCGTCGGTGGTTACGCAGTTCGTCAAGGAACGTGCGGCCGAGCTCGAAGAGCAGCAGGGCTTCAAGCCCGGCCGCAAGCAAATGAAGGATCTGAAGGAGCAGGTCACCGACGAACTGCTGCCGCGCGCCTTCAGCATTCGCCGCGACACACGCGTGTGGATTGATCCGGTCAACGGCTGGCTTGCAATCGATTCGGCCTCCGCCACGGTGTGCGACGACATCATCGGCCTGCTGGTCAAGTCGGTCACGGATCTGCCGCTCGCGAGCGTGCGCACCGCGCGTTCACCCGTGTCCGCGATGACCGAGTGGCTCCTCTCGGGCGACGCGCCCAGCGGCTTCACACTCGACCGCGACACCGAACTGCGCTCGACCGGCGAAGGCAACGCGACGGTCCGTTACGTCGGTCATGCGCTCGAGGCGGAAGACATGCGCCGTCACATCGAGGCGGGCAAGCAGTGCATGCGCCTCGCCATGACGTGGGACGACCGCGTGTCGTTCGTGCTGACGCCGTCGCTCACGCTGAAGCGCGTGAGTGCGCTCGACGTCATCAAGGAAGCCGCCGATCCCACCGCCGCCAACGACGACGAGCGCTTCGAGTCCGATTTCATCCTGATGACGGGCGAACTCGCGCGCATGCTCTCGGCGATCACCGAGGCGCTCGGCGGCGAAGAGGACTTGCGCGCGGCGGCCTGAGGCGGGCTCCGTGCTCCGACTTCAGCTTCGTCTTCAGGCAGAAGCCGAGGCGGATGCCGAGGCAAACGCGAAGCCATTCTTGCCATTGCGCTTGACGGTGTACATGGTGTCGTCGGCGACGCTGACGAGGCGCCAGTAATCGTCGACGCGGTCCGGATAGCTGGCGATGCCGATGCTCGCGCGCACGATCGACAAGCCCATCTGCGCGTCGGTCTCATGCACGCAGGAGATGATGCGCTGGGCGATGGCGGCGAGTTCGCTGTCGCTCGAAAACGACTGCACCAGCAGCGCGAATTCGTCGCCGCCAATGCGCGCGACCAGGTCGCTGCCGCGCACCGCCTGACGAAAGCGGCGCGAGACCGCGATCAGGAATTCATCGCCGATACGGTGGCCGCGCGTGTCGTTGACCCGCTTGAACCCGTCCAGGTCGATATACAGCACCGCGATGCGTCCGCTGCCGCCCGCTTGCTCGCCGGCCGCTTCCTCGAGCGCGGAAAACAGCTTGCGGCGGTTGGGCAGGCCGGTCATCGGATCGTGCAGCGAAGCCTGCTCGAATTCGTTCGAGAGGCCGACGAGTTGCCGGTTGCGCTTGGCATACATGCCGAGCGCGGTAATCAGCACGCCAAACACGATGGCCGACAGCGCGATCAGCGTATGCGACACGCTCAGGATGCGCGTACGCACGTCCGCGCTCGTGCGGTCGCGCTCGGTGCGCCAGTAGGCGTAGGTGGAATCGAGCGCGCTGCTGGCTTCGCCGAGCGCCGCGGAGGGCGTGAGCACGGAGGCGGGCAGCGCCGGCGCCGGTTCCGGACTCGATGAGATGAGCGCATGCAACGCCGCCAGGCGCGCGGAAAGTTCGAGGCGCGCTTCGCGATACGCCGTGCGATGCTGCGGGTCGCTGGCGGGCGCATCCTGCAGGGACAACGCGGTTGCACGAGCCGCGCCCGCGCGCTCGACTGCCTCGAGCACGAGCCCCACATATTCCTGTTGCAGTTGCGCGGAGAAGATCGCGCGCACCTGAAAAGCCAGGAACAGCAAACCCATCAGAAGACATAGCAGCGCGGTGCCGGCGAGCGGTGCCGGGCCTCGCGCGCGCGCCCGGCGGAACGCGTGTTCGAGTACGCGCCGGGTGCGCATCGCGAGGGTCTCATCAGGGACGGGAATACTCCTCTCGCTGACGGGTCGGAACATTGTGTCGGTAGCTCACTCGATGAAAGAACGCGCCGACGCGGGCAAACAGTCCGCCCTCGGGCTTGGCATGCGCGGTGCGCCGGCGCGCCGGGTTTGCCTGGTTTGCCTGCGCGGCGCGATTGCCGGTCTGCGCCGTCTGCTGGACTGTGGGGCCGTTGGCGCGGCGCGGCGCCGCGGCCGTTTGCGCGGGTGCGGTGGTCCGGGGCGCCGCGGCAAGGGCGGTGGCCGTCGCGAGTTCCGCCGTGCCGGCCACATCCTGGCTGTTGTCGTCATCGTCGGCGGCGGCGACGGTCGTGGGCGCTTCCATGGAAGGCGCGGCCGTATCGAGCGGCGTCGCCGTCACGTTCGCCGACGTATCGCCGCTCGTGTTGCCCACATACACGGCGGGCGCGGTGCCGGGCGCCTCTACGACACCCGCCGACTGCGTTTGCGCGGCGATCACCGGTTGCTCGATGCCGAGCGTCTTGCGCGCGCTCGCCATTGCCTCCGCATAGACGCGCTGATCGTGGTTGAACCACATGCCGTAGCCGACGGTTCCCAGCACGCCGATGCCGAGCGCACTCGCGGAGGCCATCCACAGCGCGAGCCGCCCGAAGCGCAACGGTGCGCGCACGGGCGAGGGTTCATCGCCGAAGTCGGGCTCGGGCGCAGGCAGGTTGGTGACGCTCGGATCGTTCGCCGGGCCAGGGTGGGCCTCGAAACGCTCCTCGGGGGGTAGCTCAGCATGGTGAGGCATGACAGCACTCTCCAGAACGTATGGGTCGGACGGCGGGCGCCATGGCAGCGCGCACGCCCGCTCAGTCAACTGTTCATGCAGCCGCTTATGCAGTCGCACGGGGCGACGGGCACGCGCACCGGAATCAGCCGAAGCAGGAACGGTGCTGCCATCGCCCGGTTCAGCGCAGAGGGCTCATGCGCGGAACGTGGCGTCTGCGGGCCGGCCGCATCAAAAGCAGCTTCCGCCCGATCTCGCCATGCATCAGGCGTTATCGGACAGTCGAACATGGGGCGGAATGTGTCGCGCTCGGGCAGGACCGACGGATGCGACAGCGTCCGACTCGCCCTGCGCGGGGTGTCCCGCATCGCGCAACACGACAACGAAGTATCTCCAAACACTACATAGCAGGCTTCGTTCCAGCCCCAGAAATGAGGCCTCGTGCATGCATCATTCTTCAGAGGACCACGCCGGGCGTATGTGAGTTGGCGCACATACGAATCGTGCCGTCTGCGGGTTCTCGGAACGCATGGGCA
The DNA here is from genome assembly GCF_031451175.1 of Caballeronia sp. LZ035. Lineage (NCBI taxonomy): Bacteria > Pseudomonadati > Pseudomonadota > Betaproteobacteria > Burkholderiales > Burkholderiaceae > Caballeronia > Caballeronia sp. LZ035. Next base: position 2,006,091 of record NZ_JARUXS010000001.1, on the reverse strand, counting down.
TTCGTGGCTCGAAATTGTTAAAAGTTCACATGGATTCCCGAAGTTTCACCATTCGGGATGAATCAATCGTTAAGCTTTCAGGCAGTTCGCCGCGTCATCACGACGAGCGCGATGCCGCCCAGTATGGCCACCGAACTCATCACGAGCCGCGCTCCAAGGGTTTCTCCGAGCAGCAGCACGCCGCCTGCCGCCGTGATGACGGGTACGCTCAATTGCACGGTGGCGGCCGTCGCGGGCTTGAGACCCTTCAGCGCCGCGTACCAGATGACATAGCCGAGGCCGGACGTCAGCGCCCCGGAGGCCACGGCGTAACCGAAGCCTGCGGCGTCGAAGCGGGCGCGCGCCAAGGCGAGCGCCGCAATCGACACCGCGACCGCGAACGGCAGCGCGCGCAGGAAGTTGCCGGAAGTGGCCGCGACCGGATCAGCGAGGCCGCGCCCGCGCAGCGAGTACACGCCCCAGCCGACACCCGCCGCGATCATGAGCGCCGATGACAGCGGGTCCGGCGCCGCCAGTCCCGGCAGCACGAGCCAGGCGAGCCCGGCGAGCGCAAGCGACAGCCCGAGCCATTGCGCGGGCGCAAGCCGTTCTCCCTTCGCGAGGCCGTAACCGATCATCGTCGCCTGCACGGCGCCGAACAGCAGCAGCGCACCGGTGCCGGCCGGTAGCCGCACATACGCATAGGAAAACATCGCGGCATAGACGATCAGCGCGAGCGCGGAGATCCAGCTGCCGGCACGTGCCGCCTTGGCGTGCGGATCACGGCCGCGCGCCATCAGGATCGCCGCAAGCAGCAGCGCCGCCGACGCAATGCGCACCAGCGTGAACGTGGCCGCGTCGATCTGCGTGCCCTTGAGCGCAAGCCGGCACAGCAGCGAGTTGCCGGCGAAGGCCAGCATCGCGCTGCACGTCAGGACGGCCACGCGCGCGTTGAATGACGCGGGCGCTCGGGATGCGGCATCGGATCGGGGCTTGGACATCGGCGGGATGGAAGACGGGGCGTCTCACTGTAGCGCACGCGTGCCCGCCCTTCATGCTGCGCTGCTCAATCCGTGGTGAAGCCTTGCGGCGGCTTATCGGCCTCGGCTTCATGGCCGAAACGCTCGAACTCGGAGATGACCTGCGCGCCGAACAGCAGCAACGTCGCCAGCGCTTCGAGACTGAACAGCACGACAATCGATGTCGTCAGCGAGCCATAGACCACGCTGACCTGCGAGAGCGTCGCGAAGTACCACACCAGCACGTGCCGCGTGATTTCCCACAACACGGCCGCGACGACGCTGCCCAATAGCGCAAGCCGCAGCGAAGGGCGTCCGACCGGCATCACGAGATAGATCGACGTGAGCACGAAGACCTCGCCCGCGAAGCCGAGCAGATAGAGCAGCAGCCTCGATACGCCCTTGAGCGACACCTCGATGCCGAGCAGGTCGATGGAATTGCTGCCCATCGCCTGGAGTCCGTTGGAGACGAACGTGACGATCAGCATGCCGACGCCCAGGAACAGGATGTAGCAATACGGCAGCAGGGCGGAAAGCAGGAAGTGGCGGCGACGGATCGCGACGCGGTGCACGAAGATCACCGACATCGCGTTTTCGAGCACGGTGAAGGCGAGGGAGCTGAAGAAGATCATCGTGACGAGCAGTACCCAGCCGAGCACCGCGCGATGCGCGAGAAAGTTGGCCAGCTCGCGCACGATCGCGCGCGCCTGTCCCGGCACGAGCCATTCGAGCAGATGAGCGAGGGTGTCGAGCAATTCCTGCTGTCCGACGAAACGCGACAGCACGATGACGATCAGGATCAGCAAGGGGACGATGGAGAGCAGCGCGTAATACGCGACCGCGCCCGCCAGCAATACGCCCTGGTTCGCGCGAAACGCCTTCAGCGTGCGCAGCGCGAAACCGAACGGGTGACGCGCGACACTGCGTACTTGCGGGCCCAGAACCGGGCCGAGAATCCGGGACATGCCACCTCCGCGCGGCGCGCACTGCGCATCCCTTGCGGACGAGCAAGTTTTACGCCTGTAGCGGATGTTTGCTTGACCTTAACCCGGCCGGCGGGCTTCGCTGCGTGCCGCGGCCTGCTGCGCGGCTTCTTCGAAAGCGAGATCGAGAAGGGTATCGACGTCCTCGGCGGGAAGTTCGGTGGCGTCGATGTTACGCAGGCGGCAGAACAGCGCCAGCGCTTCAGCGGCAGCGGCGAAGGCATTGTTCATCTCGCGGGAGGGGAGGCGTCTTTTTCTCATGGTGAGCATAACGGCAAGGGCACGATCGGACTTTAACGCGCGGCAAGCCACTAGAAAGACTGTCGATGTCCGATTCACCTTCGCCAATGAATGAACTACTCTTGCCCTTGAGCCGTGCCCCGAGTCGTTCGACAGTCCGCTTCCGTACCGGTCCAGGAGGACGCCATGTCAGCCACCCCTGCAAGCTCCGCCCATGCCGCCGCGCCCGGTGCCGACACCGAGATCGTCGACCCCGACGAGCGGCTCTACAACCACGACCTCGCGCCCGTGCCGCGCTCGAAACGCACCTGGAACGGCTACAGCATCTTCGCGATGTGGATGTCGGACGTGCACAGCGTCGGCGGCTATACCTTTGCCGCGAGCCTGTTCCTGCTCGGCATCTCCGGCTGGCAGGTGCTGCTCGCGCTGACCATCGGCATCCTGGTTGTGTATGTGCTGATGAACTGGGTCGGCAAGCCGAGTCTCGTACACGGCATACCCTTCCCGGTGGTGGCCCGCATCTCGATGGGCGTCATGGGCGCCAACCTCGCGGCGCTGATTCGCGGTGTGGTGGGGATCGTGTGGTATGGCGTGCAGACCTACTTTGCATCGAAGGCCGTGGCCACGCTGCTGCTGTTGTTCGTGCCGTCGGTGGCGGCGTGGCGCGACACCAGCTTTCTCAGGCTCGACATGCTCGGCTGGGTGAGCTTCCTGTTCATGTGGCTCCTGCAGCTCGTCATCTTCCAGCGCGGCATGGAGATCATCCGCAAGTTCATCGACTTCTGCGGGCCTGCGGTGTATGTCGTGATGTTTGTGCTGATGGGCTGGATCCTCTATCACGCCGGTCTCGGCAGTCTCAATCTCACGCTGTCGGGCAAGGTCCTGTCCGGCGACGAACAACTGCACGCGATGATCAATGCCACCTTGCTCGTGGTGAGCTATTTCGCGGCGCTGCTGCTGAACTTCGGCGACTTCTCGCGCTTCGCCAAGAGCGAGCGGCAAATGAAGGTCGGCAATTTCCTGGGCCTGCCGTTCAACTTCGTCGCGTTCGCGATCATCACGGTGATCGTCACCGCGGGCAGCGAGAAGGTCTTCGGCACGATGATCATGGACCCGGTCGAGATCGTCTCGCGCATCGAGAACAAGGTGTGGGTCGCGATCGGCAGCATCACGTTCATCATCGCGACGATGGGCATCAACATCGTCGCAAACTTCGTTTCGCCAGCCTATGACATCGCCAATCTGTTCCCGAAGCACGTGGACTTCAAGAAGGGCGGACTGATCGCGTCGGTTCTGGCGGTGATGGTGTGTCCGTGGATCTTCGTCGACAGCCCCAAGGCCATCACCATTTTCGTGTCCGTGTTCGGCGCGGTGCTCGCGCCGATGTACGGCGTCATGATGTCCGACTACTACCTCGTCAAGCGCCAGCAGGTGCGGACCGCCGATCTCTACACGATGCAGCCCGGCGGACGTTTCCACTATGACGGCGGCTGGAACAAGGTCGGGCTGGCGGCGCTGCTCCTGTCGGGGATCGTGTCGGTCGGCTGGGAGCTGTCGACGCAGATGCTCAAGCTCCTGCCGCCCAATAATCTCGGCTGGCTGATCGGCGCGGCGGCGGGCGCGCTGCTTTACGTGCTGTTCATGCGCCTCGCGAAGCGGTCCTAGCCAGTCTTCACTTGATCCATTTGCGCACGTCCTGCTCCCAGTCGGGCTGGCCGCAATTGGGCGGATTCTCCGGTCCGAGCACGGTGATATAGCTCTTCGTCTTCATGCAGGCCTCATAGGCGCGGACCTGCGTGCAGCGGCCCGCGCCGGCCTGCTTCGCGGTGGCCTTGCAGGCGGACATCGCGCTGTCCATGCCGGTGAAGTCGGCGTCGCTGCTGTCGTTCCAGGGCGGCGGGCTGGCGGTCGCCGAGAATTCCACGGGTGTGCTGCAGGCGGCGAGCAGCAACGCGGCGGCGGCAGGGAGAAGACACGAGCGGACGAGTCGGTTCATCATCGTTGGAACTCCGGTTTTTAAGCTCTTGTTGAAGGCGCGTGATCCGCCGCCTATTATTCCCCGCTGTCACGATCTGCGTCGGCTTTTTGTTCGAGCCTCTGCACGCGTGAGCCGTTGACCTCACTCCCCTGGAGCATTGGATGAAAGCCGTGCCGCTCGCCCGTGTCCTCTTGTCGTGCCTGGTCATTGCCGCCTGCGCGGCGTTTGTGCCGTCGGCGTCCGCAGAAAGTGTCTCGTTCGGCCCCGACCAGTTGTGCGGGCTGCACAGCGCACGTCCCGATCAGCCGCCCGCAGCGAAGCTGAGCACGGTGCAGGGCCGCAATGGACCGATCGGCTATGCGCGGTTCGGACACGGCCGGCCGCTTCTGTTGATTACCGGCTATCGCGCGACACTCGGCGAATGGAACGCGTATTTTCTGGGCGAACTGGCGAAGCATCGCGACGTGATCGTCTTCGACAATCGCGGCATCGGCGGCTCGACGATCGTCGGCGGACATTACGGCCCGGATTATTCGATCCGTGACATGGCCGCCGATGCCGCCGACGTGATCGCGGGCCTGAAGCTGTCGCAGGTCGATGTGGTCGGCTGGTCGATGGGCGGCATGATCGCGCAGCAGCTCGCGCTCGATGCGCGCGACCAGGTCGCATCGCTGACGTTGATCGCCACGGCGCCGCCCGGGCCCGATGCAGTGCCGACGCCGCCCGAGGTGCTCTCGGTCCTGTCGGGCGGCGGCAAGGACGCCTTTGCACGCATCATGGGCGTGCTGTTTCCCGCCGATGCGGTGACGGATGCGTCGCGCTGCTTTGTCGGCGACATGTTCGCGCCGCCGGGCTACAAGGGCCGGCCGGTGCCGGAGGCGGTCGCGGCGCAGCAGAACCGCGCGATGCAGGGCTGGTTCGCCGATAGCGCCGCCGCCGCTGCGTTGCGGCGCTCGCCGGTGCGCACGCTGGTCATCGAGGGCGCGAACGACGCGGTGCTGCCCGACGCCAATGGCCGGGCGCTCGAGCAGATGATTCCGCGTTCGCGGCTCGACGTCGTGGCCGATGCCGGGCATGCGCTGATGTTCCAGTATCCGCTGGAGCTGGCGCGGCATGTGGTTGCGTTCGTGGGGCGGTAGCGTGCGTACAGAAGGAGGCTGTGTTCTTCCAAGGAACGTCGGACGAGCAGGCGGCCTTCGCTCTTAGGGTCATGGGCGGATCGTCGCAGCCCGCGAATTGAGACGCCCGAGCAGGCCAACGATCCTCCGCGACATTCATCCCGAAGCGCCGCGCCCCTAAGCTCTCTCCATCGACTTCCAGGAGAAGAGCAATGAACAGCAACAGCGCAACACACCAGCCCGCGCCGATGCCGGTGGCGTTCTTCGGCATCGCGGTCGGCGCGCTGGCTTTCGCGGGCGCGTGGCGTGCGGCGGCGCGCGTCTGGACGATTCCGGATGCCATCCCGGTATTTCTCACCGCCGCCGCGCTCGCCGTTTTGCTCGTGGTTCTGATTGCTTACGCCCGCACCTGGCGCGTCGCGCGCGCGGCGGCGCTTGCCGAATTGCAGCATCCGGTGCAGTCCTCGTTCGCGGCGCTCGTGCCGGTGTCGGTGCTGCTCGCCGCGCAAGCCGTGCAGATTTATTCGCGCGATCTCGCCATCGCGTTCTTCACGCTGGGCGTGATTGGCCAGCTTGCCCTTGGGGCTGGCTGCACGGCCGTTTCTGGCAAGGCGGCCGCAAGCCCGAACTGAGCACGCCCGCCATCTACCTGCCGACCGTCGCGCCGAGCTTCGTCGCGGGCACGGCCGCCGCGAGTCTCAACTTCACCCAACTCGGCGCGCTGTTCTTCGGCGCGGGCGTGTTCTCGTGGCTCGCGATCGAATCCATCGTGCTGCATCGCGCCGCCGTGCATGAACCCTTGCCGGAAGCAATGCGTCCGAGTCTCGGGATCCAGCTGGCGCCGCCCGTCGTCGGCGGGGTGAGTTATCTCGCGATCACGCACGGCGTGCCCGATGTGTTCGCCTGGATGCTGCTCGGCTACGGGCTCTATCAGGCCTTGCTGGTGATCCGGCTGGTTCCGTGGATCCGCCAGCGCGCCTTCACGCCGGCCTACTGGGCCGTGAGCTTCGGCGCCGCCGCCTTGCCGACGCTCATGCTGCGCATGCTCGAACGCGGCGCCACGGGCCCGCTCGAATGGCTCGCGCCAGTGACCTTCGTGCTGTCGAACGTGGTGATCGGCCTGCTGATTGCGGGCACGGTGCGGGCCATCGTGCGTGGCGAATTGCTGCCCGTGCCCGCCGGCGCAAGCAGTCCGGCCCAACCGGTCAGCCACCGCGCGGCCACCCTGCCGCACTAAACCCGGCGACGTTCATCACAGTTCAAGCACCTCGCCCGCGCGCAGCGCACGCAACGCAAGGTCCGGAAGCGCGGCGCGCAGTTCAGCGAGGATCTGCGCGCCGTGCGGCGGCTTCAGATGCGAAATCAGAAGTTCGGCTTTGAGGCCGATGCCGCGCAGATCGTCGGCGAGCAGGCTCGGGCAATAGTGATGGGCAATGCGCGCCAGTTCGATCTGCGCATCGGGAAACGCCGTCTCGACGATCACGTAACGCAAGTCTGGCAGCGCGCACACGGCGGCCCAGAACGCGGGGTGCGTCGTCGTATCGCCGCTGAAGGCGAGACTCGCGGTAGCGCCCGTCAACGCGAAGCCTGTCGACGGCACCGTATGGCACGCGGGCAGGGCGGTCACGTTGCGCCCATCGAGCATCACATGCGCGCCTGCTTCGAGCGCCTCGAAGCGCACAGCGGGCGCCGCCGCCGATGGAATCCGCGTGAAATCCGGCCAGATCAGATTGTTGAAGATATGGGCGTGCAGGATGTCGAGCGTCGCGCGGCTTGCGTGAACGGTGACGGGCGTGCTGCGCGCCTCGCCGACGGCATCGATCATCAGCGGCAGATACGCGATGTGATCCAGATGCGAATGCGTGAGGAACACATGATCGATGCGCGCGAGGGCGTCGTCGGTAAGCACGGCGACGCCGGTGCCCGCATCGATCAACAGATCGTCGTCCACGAGCAGCGCCGTGGTGCCGCCCGGATCGTGGTCCGAGCCATCGTCACCGCCGCCGTTGATCGCACCGCTACAGCCGAGTACCCGAACTTTCATGATGCGGCTCACTTGAAGAATTCACGGAATCACTTCGTATCGAACGCGCTGACGCAGTCCCAGTCGGCGGGCAGCGCGACGCCGCGCAGCGTCTCGATCCGCTTGCGATACAGCGCATACAGTTGCTGTCCGGGATACTGCGCCGCCAGCGCATCGAGCCGCGCCTGCGCCGCATCCCACTCACGCGCGCGGTAATGCAAAAGCGCCGCGTGCCAGCGCACGAGCGCATCGGCGTCATGCTGCGGCGGCTGGGGCTCGAACACGGCGATCGGCGCGACCCGGCCTCGCACGCGCACGCGGTCCAGCTCGCGAAACACGACTTCGGGCACCTGCGCGCGCGTTGCTTCGCCAACGATGATGTCGATGTCGAAGCGCCGCGTCAGGCCTTCGAGCCGCGCCGCGACGTTCACCGCGTCGCCCATTACGGTATAGGCCTTGCGCACCGGCGAGCCCATGTCGCCGACGGTCATCGGCCCGGTATTGATGCCGATGCCGATCCACAGCGTCGGCCAGCCGCGCGCGCTCAGCGTGCGGTTCAGTTCGACCAGCGCCGCGCGCATGCCGAGCGCCGCCGCCACCGCATGACGCGCGTGCGCCGGGTCGTCGACGGGCGCGCCCCAGAAGCTCATGATCGCATCGCCCATGTATTTGTCGAGCGTGCCGCGATGCGCGCGGATCACTTCGGTCATGGTGCCGAGATACTCGTTCATCAGGCGCGCGAGCGCTTCCGGCTCCAGCGTCTCGGCGATGGCCGTGAAGCCCAGCACGTCGCAGAACAGCACCGTGAGTTCGGCGCGGCGTCCCGCCATGCTGTAGTCCTCCGGATGGCGGCTCATTTCCTCCACCAGCTCGGGCGGCACGTACTGGCCGAACAGCGCGGCGAAGCGCCGTTTCGCGCGCGCCTCCACGAAATAGCCATACGACATGTTGAGCGCATGGAGCGCGACCACGGCAAGCAGCAGCGAGCCGATCGGAATGAACCAGTCGAGGCGCGCGAACGCATACAGACCGGCGGCGACGAACGCGGCGAGCAGCAGCAGGGTGCAGAGCGTCGCGCGCGCGGGGCCGTGCCACGGCCACACGAAGATCATCGCGAGGCCCGCGACCACCAGCGCGACCGCCTGCAAAGCGGCGGCGAAGGGCGGCTGGAAGCGAATGGCGCCGTCGAGCATGCCGCTGATCAGGCTCGCGTTGACTTCGACGCCCGGATACACCTCGCCCACCGGCGTCGTGCGCTGATCCATCAACCCCGGCGCGGTCGTGCCGACCAGCGCGATCCGGCCCGCCAGCGCGCCTGCCGGAATGCGCTGCGCGAGCACGTCGGCGATCGAGTAATACGGAAAGCTGCCCGCGCCGCCGCGATATGGCACGAGCGCCGCGCCGTTTTCATCGAGCGGTATCCTGCGCGTGCCGCGCGGCGTCGTCAGCGCGAGACCGGACAGCGGCGCGGTCGCGTCGGCGGGGTCGTCGAACAGCGGGCGCACGGCGGCGTCGCCGTACAGCGCACGCAGCACTTCCAGCGACAGCGCGCCATACACGCCGTCGCGAAAGGCCGTCACGAGCGGCACGCGCCGCACCGCGCCATCGAAGTCGATGACCGGATTGAAATACCCCGCGCGTCGCGCCGCCGTTTGCAACGCGGGCAGGTTGCCGCCGTAGCTGGTCCAGTCGAACAGCGTGAACGGATGCGCGCCAAAAGCACCCGCGTGCAGCAGCGGTGCCGGGATCGCGCCGCTCGACACCTCCTGGTTCGCGAAGTAATAGCCGAGCACCACCGGATGGCGCATGAGCGTAGCGGCGAAGCGTTGGTCGTAGTCGAGTTGCGGCGCCAGTGTCGCAAGCGCCGCGCGGTAGTCCGCGTTGCCGGCGAGCGCGCCGCGCGCGAGTCCGTCGAGCACGGCGAGGCCCGAGCTGGCATCGGGCTCGGCGAACACCATGTCGAAACCGAGTACCGCGACATGCTCGCGCTCGAACAGCGTCTCGACCAGTTCCGCCATGCGCGCGCGGCTCCACGGCCAGCGGCCGAGTTCGGCGAGGCTCTTTTCGTCGATGTCGAGAATGGCGATGCGTGTGTCCGTCGTGCGCGGCATGAACAGGCGCAGTTGGGTGTCGTAGATCAGTGCGTCGAAGGTATCGACAAAACGCAGCGGGTAGAGCGACAGCGCGTGCGCCGCAAACCCGATCACGATCGCCACGCCGAGCGCCCAGCGTCCGCCCGCACGCTTCAACACGAAAGCGAAGGGCTCGCGGTCCGCGCGCCGGCGACGCATCATTGCGCCGCCCGCAATTGCTCGTTGGCCGTGACGAGCCGCGCCGCCAGCACGCGCGCGACGAACTTGTGCATGCGCGCCGCGAGCGCGGGGTCGTCGTCCTCGAGACGCCTGAGCGTCGCAAGCGCGAGCCGCGCGACGACCGTGGGCTCGTCGGCGACGACATCCGCGCTGCGTTGCGCGCCCGTGTACACCGCCATTTCCCCGACGATGGTCCCCGCGCCGAAACTCCTCAGGCGCAGCGTGCGGCCGTCGCCGAGCGCGAGCGCCACGGTCACGCGGCCGTTCTCGACGAAGTAGATGGAATCGCCGGGATCGGCCTGGCGGAACAGATAGTCGCCGGGCGCGAGTCGGAGCGTGTCGAGATGCGGGCGCAAGGCGTCGAGCGTGTCGGGCAGCGTCGAGACGAAGGTTTCGCTTGCGGCAGGCGTGGCGCAAGCCGGCGCCGCCCCGCGCGCGCCACGCAGGATCTGTGTCTCGATCCATTCGAGGCCGCCGTCGAGATCGTCGAAGACATGCAGGCTGCCGGGACCGTTCGAATCGTTTGCATGCGTGGCATCCCGCGCCAGCCAGCTGCGCAGCGCGGGAGACAGACCCGTCAGCACGATCTGCGCACGCACGCGTCCACACGCCTGACGCAGCCGCACGAAGCTCGCGGCGCTCGATGCATCGACGCCATGCACGCGCGCGAAATCCACCAGCACGAAGCGCACGCCCGGCTCCGTGGTCGTGCCTTCCGGTGCTTCGATGCGCCCGCGGATATGCGCGAGGATCGAGTGCGCGGTGCCGAAGAACAGGAAGCCCTGCAGCGCGACGCCATACAGTGCGTGCGCGTGGGCATCGAGCAGCCGGGTGTCATCGACGCCGCGCTCGACGTTCGAACGCCGTCCGCGGCCATCGAATTCGCGGCGCAGGCAGTTGACGCGGCCGTAGCGCACCACGAACAGCAGACACGCCGCGACGATGCCGAGCAACACGCCCGCCGTGATGCCGTAGACGGCGATGCACACCATGATCGCGGGGATCAGCAGATAGTCGTGCCACGGCAGGCGCCGGATGGACATGACGAGCCATTCGATCAGCATCGCCGCGCCGATGAACAGTTGCAGCCCGACCAGCACCGGCTTCGGCAGGAGCGCCATCATGCTCGGAAACAACGCGATCACGACGAACGAGAGCACCGCGGCCAGCACGCCCGCGCGCCGGTCGCGCACGCCGAGCCGCCAGTTGGTCATGGTGCGCGTCATCGATTGCGCGCCGACCAAGCCGCCCGCCAGCCCGGTGATGAGGTTCGCGAGACCGGCCGCGCGCATCTCGCGGTTGAAGTCGATGTCGCGCGAGGTGGTGACGCCGATGCTCGTCGCGTTGAGCAGGACGGTCATCGACGACACCGCCGCGATGGCGACGATGTCGAGTGCGTGCGACCACAGCATCGGCAGCCAGGCGACGTGGATCAGCGCAAGCGGCAGGCGCATGCCGGAGAGCGGTTCGTAGCGGAACAGCAGGCCCATGCGGCGCGCGTCTTCGAGATGCTTGCCCGACGTGGCCAGGCCGAAATAGAAGAGCGCGATGCCGAGCGCCATCATCGAGGGCAGGACGATGGCATAGCGCGACGGCCGCGTGATGCGCGTCAGCACCAGCAGGCCCAGGCCGACCACGAGCGCCGGCACGCTCGCGAGCCACGGCAGCTGCATGACGATGCGCGGCGTCGCAAGACCGACGGGCACATCGGTCAGCACGCGCAGCGCGCCTTCGAGCAGCAGCAGGCCGGTGCCCGCCAGGAAGCCGCCGATCACCGGAAACGGAATGTACTGGATCGCATTGCCACGCTTCCAGTGGGCCAGCGCGAACAGCAGCGCGCCGGTGGCGAGCGACGACACCGCGATCAGCATCAGCACCGTGGCGAGCACGCTTTCGTCGTCGCCGCCCGCGGCATGCACCGCAAGCGCGATGCCGGCCGCGAGCGGCGCCAGCAGCGCGGTCGCGTTGGAATCGGGCCCGGCGATCGCGAACGGCACCGAACTCGTCAGCGACACCACCAGCGCGACGAGCACGCAGCTCAGCAGCGCGGTGGGCATGCCGGCCGGCAGCCATGGCGAGAGGCCGGCCGAGAAGATCATCGCGCCGTAGCCGGCGGCATAGGACAGCGCGATCAGCGCGGTGAGCAGCGCGGCCAACGTGTCCGTGCCGAGCGCCGCCAACCTGAACGCGGCCGCCGCCGGCCGCGCCCCGCGCGCGGGCCGCAGCAGTGCGGGGTCGGTGCCCGGGTGTTCGCTCATCGCGCCTCCGCTAGCGGCACGCCGCCGACGGCACCACCGGCGTCACGCGCGAGGCGGGCAGCACGCCGAAGGGCAGTCGCGGACTGACGACGATCGTGCCTTCGCCCGCGCGCACGATCTGCCTGTCGACCTGGTTGAGCACGACGATCTGGCCGTCGTACACGACGATCTGCTCGCCTTTGCAATTCGCGTTGGCGCCGGGTTCGACATCGGTGCAATCGGTCACGGAATATTCGGTGCCGCGAATGCCGATGGTCGAGGTCGGCGTCTTCACGCGATAGTTCTCCGGCTTGCCCTGTTTCGCGACCAGTCCGTCCACCGCGCGCAGCCCGCCCTTCACCAGCGACAGGAAGCTGCGGTCCTGCTGCGGCGCGTCCGCGGCGTAGTTGAAGTCGTCGACCCGGAAGACGGAGCCCGGCTTCAGGTACACGCGCTGGCCGTCGGTGAAGATCATCACGATCTCCGAGCCGACGCCGGTCTGGACGGTGTCGCCGTTGTCGATTTCGCCGCCCACGGCCGCCACCCGCTGCGCGCCGTTCGCCCCCTGGATCGCGACGTTGCCGACCAGCGCCTTGATGGTCGCGACCGCGCGGCCTTGCTCGGCACGCGCGCTCAGGGCGAAGAGCACACACAGCAGGAAGAGGAGGACGCGCGCCATGGCCGGTCTCAGAACGATTTGGTGAGCGCGACCCAGAAACGGTTCGCGTGGCCGGTGCCGAGCGTCGCCGGCACGTAGCCGAGCGTGTGCGCCCAGGACATCGACAGCAGGAGATCGTGCGGGGCGGCCACGCTCGCGCCGATGCCCAGGCCCGACAGCCGTACGTGATTGCTGCCCGGCACGACCGGATGTGCGACGACCTTGCCGTCGGCGGTATCGACGAATGCGCTCAGCGTGACGCGCACCGGCACGAGCGTCTGGGGCACGCCCTGGCGCAGTTCCAGGCTCGCGATATAGGCCTCGTCGACGGGCGCGTCGCCGGTGGCGTAGGCGCGCACCGCGTACGGGCCTCCCAGCGAAATCTGCTCGGACGAGTCGAGGTTGCGCGAGCTCGCCTGGCCGTTCAGCGAGAAGTACAGCTGCGTCCCGTTGGCCTGCGCGCCCAGCACCTGGGTGTGCGTCAGCGCGAACACGAACTTCGAGAACGAACCGGCGATCTGCGATGCCGCTTGCCCCGGCTGCGGCGACTTGAACCGCAGGTTGCCGTGCTGGGCGCCGAGGTCGAAGGTCGTGATGCTCTTTTCGAGCGTCAGGTTGCCCGACAGCGCAAGGCGCGCGACGTCGCTGTTCTTGTCATCGACGGAATCGAACGCGCCCAGGTGATCCGACAGCAGCTTGTGATCGTAGCCGAGCGTCGCGTAGACGTTCGCGGCGGGCGCGCGCAGCAGCGCATAGCTCAGGAAGGTGGACCACACATTGGCGCTGCCGTAGGCGTCGAGATCGTCGAACTGGCCGCCCACCGAATAGGTCGAGCGCGTGTAGCCGGCGCCCCAGCTGAGCCCGCTGCCGCCGAGCGGCACCGTATAGCCGAGATTGCCGTAGAACTGCCCGGTGATCGAACCCAGCAGCCGCGCGCCCAGCTGGTCGCCGATGCCGAGCGGATTGTTCCACTGCAGCGCGCCGATCAGCCGCGCGGTGCCGGTCGTCGTCTGGCCGAAATTGTCGGCCTGCACGCTGCCCGACAGCGCCGGCGCCAGCGGCATCTGCAAGGTGAGGTCGGAGGTGCCCGGCAGGAGGCCCGGCGCAATCGTCGCGTTCGCGCCGGTGGCGCCGGCGGCGTCCTGCGCGAGGAGCGTCGCACGGGTGAGCGCGTGCTCGTCGATCACGTCGCCGCTGTGCAAGGGCGTGAGGAAGCGTTCCAGTACCGCGTCCCGGGTGCGCGAACGATTGTCGAGGCCGATGCGCCCGTAATGCCCCTCGCTCACCGCGATGCGCACGATGCCATGGTCGATCTGCTGCGGCGGCACGGTGCCGCGCGCCACCAGATAGCCGTGCTGACGATAGAACGCGCTGATGCGGTCGGCGGCGTTGTCGAGATCGTCGAGCGAACGGTTCGGGCCGATCAGCGGGCGCACCGCGTCGAGCAGTTGCGCCGACGAAAAGATCGTATTGCCGCTGAACGCGAAGCCCTTGACCTCGAAGCGGATGCCGCCCGGCGCCGGTTCCTGGGGCGTCACCGGTGTGGGCGTCACGTTCAGGCGCAGATCGGACGGCGGCGGCGGGACGGGCGTCTGCTGTTGCTGTTCCCGCAGGATCGTGCCGGCGTTCGGCAGCGTCTGCGCGCGCGCATCGCGGATGTCGCGCGAGCCAGCGGCGACCAGCGCGGCAAACAGCGCCGCGAAGCGCCGCCGCCCGGCGCGGCTGCGGCTGCGGGCGACGGGCTCGAGGCGCCGGATGCGCGCGGGCCTCACATGCGGCAGACGTGACCGGGCCATGCGTCGTCCGGCAGACGGCTGCCGTCGCTCGACGAATCCGAGCGCTGCTGCACCAGCGGCGCCGACTGCGGTTCGAGGCCCGGCGTTGCATCCGACAGCGGCGCGGGGTTGGCTGCATCCGTGCGCACCGAGTCGAGGATCCCGGGAAGCGTCGCCGCCGTGGCGATCGCGGGTTCGTCGGGCGGTTGATCGGGCGTCGACGGTGGAGCTTGCGGCGGCGGGGGCTGCGGTGGCGGCTCCGGCGGCGGTCCCGCCGCGATCCGCAGCGTGCCGCCCTGGGTGGTGATCCGGTAACCCGTCGGGCCGCCGGCCGTGGTGACCGTGATCGCGTATTCGCCGCTCGCCGCGCCGGGCGTGGCGCCCGTGCTCGTCACCGTGAATATGAACGGCTCATGCACCGTCGGGCTGTCCGCGAACGCCTGGCCATAGTTCGTGCCGTCGTAGCGCAGCGCGATCGTCACGTCGTTCGGGCCGAGCGTGCGCGGGGTGTCGAACGGCACGTCGAGGTTCACCGCCGTCAGCGTGACCTGCTGCAGCGCACCGAATGCAAAGCGGTTGCCGGTGGATGACGCGGCGCGTGGGTCGGGGCGGCCCGTGCTTGCATCGTAGGCATCGCCCCAGAGCGCCAGGTTGCCGCTTTGCAGGCCGCCGAAGCGGTCGGCGTCCGGGGAATCGGAATAGACGATCCAGCGGCCGTTGGGCGTCGAGAGCGCCTGCGCGCCGGCGCGGTTGTCGAAGGACGCCGACGCCAGCGTGATCGCCGTGCCCGGCGCGCGGCTCGATATCGGAGCGGCGAGCGTCAGCGACGGCGCCGCCAGCGTCACCGCGCCGCTCGCTGAGACGCCCGTCAAGCCGGCAACGCTGCCGACCGTCATCGGCGTCGCGCTGGTGACGGAGAGGGCGCCGGCATCGGCGGCGAGCGTGCCGATGCGGTTCGATGCATTCGTCAGCATGTAGGTGCCCGTGGCGCCCTGCAACGCGAGGCCGGCCACCGTGACGGCGGCTTGCTGCGTGGTGACGCCGCCCGTCGACATCGCCAGCGTGCCGAGCGGCGCCGCGATGGCCGCGTCCAGCGCAATCCCACGCGGCGCCGCGAGTGACAGCGTGTTGGCGCCGCTCCACGCGACTGGCCCGTTGATCAACACGACGTCGCCCGCATTGATCGTGACGTTGCTCGATTCGAGCGCGCGCGCCAGTGTGGTGCTCCCGATCGTGTCGGAGGGGCTTTCGAAGGCGGAACCGCGATTCGGCCCGACCCGTGCCGTGAAGCCGCCTTCGATGCGCCGCGTACCGGTCTGGCCCGACGCGGCCGCCGTCGTATCGGAGCGGCTATCGAAGGCAGAACCGCCGTCCGGCCCGACCCGCGCCGTGGAGCCGCTGTCGGTGCGCCGCGTGCCGGTCTGGCCCGAAGCGGCCGCCGTCGTGTCGGAGCGGCTATCGAAGGCAGAACCGCTGTCCGGCCCGACGCGCGCCGTGGGCCCGCTGTCAATGCGCCACGTACCGGTCTGGCCCGACGCGGCTGCCGTCGTGATGCGCGCGTCGTCGGCCACGCGGATCACGGTGCCTGCTGTCTCCACCAAACCGCCGTTGCCGCCACCCGGGGCGGAGGCGTCGAGCGTGCCGCCGACGCGCGCCACGCCGCCTTCCGCGACCAGCCGGATCACGCCATTCTCGTTCACCGCGCTGCGCGCCTGGATGACGCCGGTGTTGTTCACGACGCTGCCGAACAGCGCGTCCTCGGCGCGGGCGGTGAGCCAGGCCTGGCCGCCATCGGCCTGGATGAGTCCGTGATTGGCGGCAAGCGCGTGCAGCGTGCCCTGATCGACCGACAGCCCGATCAGGCTGTGATCGCCGAGTGTGACAGCCACGCGGCTGCCTGCCGCGAGCGCCGTGACGCCTTCCGGGGTCGTGATGGTGCCGGCGTTGATCACCCGCGCGCCGACCAGCGTGACGTAGCCGCCGGGCGCGCTGGTGAGCGTGCCGAGATTGACGACGGGCGCGCCGTTGCCGTCATCGCCGTGACGATGATGGTGATGTTCCCATCGGTCCCGTTGGCCGTTCGCCGCGAAGGCATAGTGGCCGCTCATGAAGTCCTGGGTGGACAGACCGAGCGTCGAGGCCAGCAGCCCGCCGACATTCACCTGTGCGCCCGGCCCGAAGATCACGCCATTCGGATTGACGATGAACACCTGCCCATTGGCGTTCAGCTTGCCGAGCAGCAGCGAAGGGCGCGGCCCGACGACGCGGTTCAGTGCGATCGCGTTCGCGCCCGGCTGATTGAAGGTCACGGATTCGCCGGGGCGGGTGCTGAACGCATTCCAGTCGATGGCTAGCCGGCTGCTGTTCTGCTGGATGACGGTGGCCGAACCGCCGCCGCCGATCGCCCCCGAACCCGCGACGATGTGTCCGCCGCTCGGCCCGGCGGCGACAGGCGCGCACGCTGCGCCCAGCAACGTAACAATACAGAGCCGTAAGGTGGGCGATGCGGTGCCCGCGCGCAGCGTGCTGAACATGTCGGCCGACTCCTCTCTGTTGCGGCGCATCGCGCTTAAGCGCTGCGAACGCATCATCAAGCAGTTTAGTGTTCCGAATCATGCTTGCAACTACGCGTTTAGTGAACCTGCGCCGGAGCAGGCTGTGTGCGCTTGCGCACTGAACGCACGCAACGCACTTAACGTAATGGCGCAGTCAGGCGCGGGAAGAGACGGCAGTGCGTCCGGCGCGCTCGCGATTTCAACCGCTGCGGCACGAAAGGGCGAACAGGTCGGCGACGGTTGACAAGCAACGTTCAGGCGTGTTCGCTCGCGAGCGTGCCCTGCACGAATTCCTTCAGGAACGCGACCCAGGTCCGGATCTTCGCGTCCAGATACTGGCGGGACGCGTACATCGCGTAGATCGTCATCGACTGGAGTTCCCACTCGGGCAGCACGCGCACCAGTGCGCCGCTCTCCAGCCACGGCAGCGCGGCCAGCATCGGCAGCGGGGCGATGCCCAGGCCGTTGGACAGCGCGACAGCCAGCGCATCGGCGGAATTCACCCGCAGCCGGCCCGGCTCCAGATCCACTTCGACCCGGCCGCGGGGGCCGTCGAACAGCCAGCGGTCGAGCGGGAACACGGTCGTCACCATTTGCAGGCACGCGTGCTTCGGCAAGTCTTCGGGATTGCGCGGCGCGCCCGCTTTCTTCAGATACCCGGGCGACGCGCACAGCACACTCGGCATCGAGCAGATTTTGGTGGAGACGAACGCGGAATCCGGCAGTGTGGAAGTGGTGACCTGGAGAAACACGTCGAAGCCTTCGTCGAGCATGTCCGGCACGTGCTGCGACAGCGTCAGTTCGACCCGCACCTGCGGATGCGCTTCGAGATAGTGCGTGAGCGCCGGCACGACGTAATGCTGGCCGAAGGTGATCGGCGCGTGCATGCGCAGCACGCCGCTCGGCAAAACCTGTGCGTCGCCGGCTTCGGCCTCGGACAGATCGACCAGTTCCAGCACTTCCTTGCAGCGGGCGAGATAGCGATTGCCGGCGTCGGTGAGCGCGACGCGGCGCGTGGTCCGGTTCAGCAGGCGCGTGCGCAGATGAGTTTCGAGTTCGGTCAACGCGCGCGACGCCTGCGCCGTGGTGATATCCATTTGCTGCGCCGCAGCAGTGAAGCTGGCCGCTTCCGCCACGCGCGCGAAGATTCTCATGCTGCGCAATAGGTCCATCGTGCTGCCGGTTTTTTGACGAAGCCGGAACTATCCCATGGCGGCGGTCTGGCGCGCAACCCGAGCGTCGCGGCGAGCGCAGCCCGCGTTTCCGCACATTCGTTTCAGGATTCACATCTGTTACAGGGCTTGTAACCCGGCGGCCCGGGCGCCTCGCTACGCTGGATACATGGCCGGTTTGCGGCCGCAGCCACGATGAGGACAAAAATGAACGTCAAAGGCTTGGTCGGAGTGGGGATCGCACTGTCGGCGGGACTGGCGTGCGAAGCGGCGATGGCGCGGGTGAGCGTCGGCATCAATCTAGGGGTACCGGTCTATGCAGCGCCCGCACCGGTTTATGTCGCGCCGCCGCCTCCGGTCTACGTCGCAGCGCCGCCGCCCGTCTACGCGCCGCCGCCGCCTGTCTACGCCGCGCCACCCGCGCCGGTCATGTATCAGCCGGCGCCGGTGGTCATGGCGCCCGGACCGGCCATCTACGTGGGCTGGCATGGCGACCGCTATTGGGACGGCAACCGCTATTGGGCGCGGCGCGACTGGTACGCGCATCACGGCGGCTATGGCTACCGTCACTGGTAAGGGCGATTTTCCCGGGGAGTGCACATCATGGATAACTCTTCACGAACTCGAAGCCCGGCGCGCCGCGTGCGTACGCTGGCGGTGAGCGCCGCGCTGCTGCTGGCGGCCGGCCTCGGCGGCTGCGTCTATGCGCCGCCTTATGGCTATGCGCCCGCGCCAGCCTACGGTTATGGCTACGCGCCGGCGTATGGATACGCCTACGGTCCCGGCTATTACGCGGCGCCTTCGGTGTCGCTGGGGATTGGTTTCGGCGGCGGCGGAGGTCACTGGCACGGACACTGATGCCGCTGGTTCGCCGGGCGTTCCGCAAGATGGGAACGCCCGTTGCTGCGCCGGTCTTCATCGTTCCGGAGACTGCGCATCATGACCGAGCACACTGCACGCTTGCTGTCGCCACACGCGCGCTGCGAGCATTTCATGTTGCCCGAGAATGGCTGGGTGCCAAATAACCGGCGGCTGCCGGTCCTGCTCTGGCGCGGCGCGATCGATCCGGTCGCGCCTGATGGCGCCGGCCGCTTCGAAGCCTTGTTCGCGCAAAACGGCTGGCCGCCGCAATGGCGCGACGGCGTCTTCGACTATCACCACTACCACTCCACTGCGCACGAGGTACTCGGTATCGCGTCCGGCGATGCCGAACTGATTCTCGGCGGTCCGCATGGCCGCGTGATCGCGGTCCGCGCGGGCGATGCACTCGTGCTGCCCGCCGGCACGGGCCATTGCCGGCTCACGTCGGGGCGCGGGTTCCAGGTGGTGGGCGCCTATCCGCCGGGGCAGCAGTGGGACATCCGGCGCGAAGCCCTCGATGAGCGCGAACGCGCCGCCATGGAGGCGTTGCCGTTTCCGGCGAGCGATCCCGTCGCGGGCGACGACGGGCCGCTGCGCCATCACTGGCACTGAGCGGCAGCCGCGCTCAGGCCTTGCTCCGCTTCGGAGTGTCGACACGACGGCTGCCGATGAACGGCACCCGCGTGACGACGCCGGTCGCGAGCGCCGTCCCGACGAGCACGACCGCGCAGGCCGCCGCCATGCCAGGCGACACGTGTTCGGCGAGAAACCACGCGCCCCACAGGATGCCGAAAATCGGAATGACGAAGGTCACGGTGATGGCGCGCGCCGGTCCGGCGACGGCGATGAGGTGGAAGAACATCATGTACGCGACGCCCGTGCAGGCAATGCCCAGTGCGAGCACCGCGCCCCAGGATTGCATCGATACCGCGCCCGCTGGCCACGAGATCAGTGCGAACGGCAGCAGGACGAGGGTAGCGGCGCTCATCGTTCCGGCGGCGACCGTCAGCGAGTCGACGCCCATCAGATGCCGTTTGGTGTAACTCGCGGCGATGCCGTAGCACAGCGTCGCGGCGAGCGCGGCCAGTGCGGCGAGGGCGGTGGCGAGCGGAGACACGGCGGCGACACTGGCGTCGTGCGCGAACATCTGGTCCCACACCAGCGCGAGCACGCCCGCGAAGCCGAGTGCCAGTCCCACGATACGCATGCGCGTGAGCCGGTCGCCGAGCCACAGGAAGGCGACCAGCGCGCCCCAGAGCGGCGTGGTCGCGTTGATGACCGAGGTGACGCCGGCCGACAGCGTCAGCTCGGCATACGCGAACAGGCAGAAGGGCAACGCCGAATTCAGAATGCCGACCACGAGCAGCGGCCATGCGCGCTGGCGCATGGTCGCGAGCGCCGGGCGCAGCGTCCCGCGCAGCACCAGCATCAACAACAGGAAGGCCGCGCCGATGCCGACGCGCAGTGCCATCAGCGGCGCCACGCCGAAATCGGTAACGCCGACGCGGATGAACAGGAACGAGCCGCCCCACAGCGCGGCAAGCACGAACAGTTGAGCAAGATTGGCGGGATTCATGGCTGGGCGGTGCTGTAGGAGTGGATCGTGGAGCCATCGTAGCCACGGCGACAGGGCTTAAGTTTCGGCGCGACGTGAAACGAAACCTGCAAGGGAGGGCGTGCCGTGCTTCGTGCCACGCCCGCATCGTAGGCGCGCGCGAGCCGGGCGGCAAACGAGCAATTCTCACCGATATGTGAGAAAAATTGCCAAGCATGGAGCGTCTCCGCGAGCTTGGTCAACGCGCTGCCGAGCGGGCACATCAGCCGATTGCCGTCATCGGGAAACGGTGCGAACCTTGACGCATGGGTCAGGAAGTACGCTTCTTGCGGCGTAGTGCACGCCGTCCTCTCAGGAGAACACCATGGACAATGCAAACGGCAGCGCATCCCCGATGCAGCCCGACGAACCGCCGCTGATACGCCGTTCAGTCACCAGCGCGATGGAAGCCGCGCTCGCGCCCGGCGCGGCGCAGGGAAAGGAAGCCGGCGTGACGCCGCTCGCGCCGGGCGAAGCTCACAAGCCCAGCCACCACGCACCACATCACGTGCATGGCAGCGTGCTCGAAGGCGGCGACAGCCCGGCGGTGCTCGCGCAACCGTCCGCGGCCACGGCCGAGCGGCAAGGCAGTCGGTTTCATCCGTCGCCCCCGGCGGCCCGCCGTGCGCGCGATGTGCTCGCGGACGCGCAGCAGCGGGTCGCGAAGCATTACCGCCAGGTGAGCGACGGCACCGACGATTACGTACACGACAATCCGTGGAAGGCGATTGCGCTGGCGGCGGCGGGTGGGTTGATCGTCGGCTTGCTGGCGGCGCGCTGAATCGGCGGGATGGCCGCGCCGGATTGCATTTGCGTGACCAAAGCGGGCCTCAACCTTGCTGAATGGGGTTACGCGTGATGCTCTTCATCACGCGCACGCCACCATGGAAGAACGTTCGTACGACATCTGCACCGAGCGGTGCGAAATCTGGAATCAGCGAACCTCCGCGCTCGCTGGCCCGCGGCGTGTACTCATCGTGCACTCGGAATCGAATGTCGGCGACTCGTTTGCGTTGCTGCTGGCGATGCGCGGTTTCGAAGCCGTGCAGGCCGGCCAGATGCAGAACGCCCTCGTGCTGGCCCGGAAGTGGCGTCCGCAGGTGTTATTCGTCGATACGCAGGTAGGCGAGCAGCATGATCACGCCGTCGCACGGACGATGCGTGCCGCGCTGGCCGAGACGGGCAGTGCCGCCGAGCTTCCGCTGATGATCGCGCTGGCGGCGGACGCACTGCGCGATCCGCGCGACAGTCTTTTCGGCGCGGGCTATGACGGCTTTTGCCGGACGCCGTGTCCAGTTTGGTGGATGTATGACGTGCTGAAGTGCTTCTACGCCCATTGAGCCTGAGCCGGAACCCGCCGGTGCGGGCGGCCGGCGCATTCCGGCAAGTACGAAATGCGCCGTCTGGAAACGTTTGAAAACGGCTGCGTCACATGCTTTTAGACGTTTTGAAGTCGTTGGTTTCCAGTTCGACCGATTGACCGTGATTACGCTCGAGCGCACGCCGGGCGGCGTCCTCGATCTGCAAGCGTCCTCCTTCGAAGGCGGAAAGAAGGTCATGCGAAGACGTGCCGCTGTTGCCGAAGTGATCGTTGAGCGCATCGAGGGAAACACTGCACCAGACTTCGCGATCGTCCACCCTGGCCTCGAATGCGACACGTGCTGCCGCCACGACATGACGTCGTCCGCTGAACTCAATCGTCATCCTCATCACCTCCTGACATTCGTTGGGAATACGCAGAACGCGCTCATCGCAGGCGACGCAAACACGCTGCGCAACGACGATGCTCCCGACGGCATGCGTTGCATACCGTCTGAGCGCATCATACGCCCGGCCTCGCGGCCGGGCATCTCAACCTGCCTTTGCAATGGACGTGCCCGCAGGCGCGCCCCAGGCCATCCCGTCTAGCAGCACGCACACCCGCCGCGATGGCGCATGCCGTAACTCCCTGTGTCTTCCGCGCCGGAAGCCTGCGCGCCCGACCCCCCGACGCTCGGCGCACCGACGGTCACGCGCGCGGCCGTGACGCCGCACTCGGGACAGACGGCGGGATCGTCGCGCTCGGCGATACGGCGGACGGCTTCGAATGCGCCGCAGGAGGCGCATTCGTAATCATAGACAGGCATGGGTATTCCGTTCGGGAAGGGTGGCTTACTTATCCAGTTTAGCAAGCTGGCGCAGACCGTACATCGTCGGTCCGCCGCGTGACCGTGCCCAAGCGACATGGCGTGGCATCGCCATTGCTGATCGACCCGGGAAGGTTCAGTTCAAGCGCTCAAGGAGAGTCGATGAAACGCAATGCAACCCTGCGCGCAGCGCTGGCTTCCGCGGTGATCGCGGCAGTTCCGCTCGGCGCACTCGCCCAGACCGAAGCGGCCAGCACGACGACCGCCAACGACCTCCCGCCGGTGGACAAGGCTTTCGTCCAGGCGGCGTCGTCCGCGGGATCCACGGAAATCGATGCTGCGAAGCTCGCGACGAAACAGTCTCAGGACAAGGACGTCAAGAGCTTCGCCCATCACATGATGGTGGATCACATGAAGCTGGCCATGCAGCTCAAGATGGCCGCGCCGCATGGCGTGACGGTGCCGATGAACAACTCCGACCCGTCCGCGCTCGACTCGCTGAAGGCGCTGCACGGCAAGGCGTTCGATACCGCGTATATCCAGAAGCTCGGCATCCAGGGGCACAAGGAAGCGGTGGAGGTATTCCAGAAGGAAGCCGCCGAAGGCCAGAACGCCAAGCTGAAGCAGGCCGCCCAAAAGGCCCTGCCGACGATTCAATCGCATCTGAAGATGGCGCAGGATCTCGCGGCCAAGAAGGGCGTGCAGGAGTAACGTGACGCGGGCCTGCCGCACGGGCAGGCCAAAGGGGCCGCACGCAGGAGCAGGCCGCAAGGGCAGGCCTAAGGGGCAAGCTACCGCACGCCGCAACCCGCCTTGAACAACGCGTAACGCCCCGCGCCGCCGTCCTAGCGCGCAGCCTTGCGCAGCATGCGCAGGCGCGCCTGTTCGAGCGTTTCGAACTTGCTGTCGGCTTCGTCGTACACCGACACCTTGCCGCGGCCGATGTCATACACCCATCCCTGCACCTGGATCTTGCCCAGCGCGAGCTGCCCGGCCACTGCCGGATGGGTGCGCAAATGGGTCAGTTGCAGGCGGATATTCTCTTCCACCATGGCCTGGACGATGCGCTCTTCCTCGAGCTTGCGCGCCATCACCACACTGCGGGCGGCCTCCGCGTTGCGCAGCCAGGCATGCACGGTCGGCATTTCCTCGGCGATGGTCGCGCCCGAAGCGAGACCCTTCATCGCGCCGCAATCCGAATGGCCGCAGATCACGATCTGCCGCACGTTGAGCGCGAGCACCGCGTACTCCACGACGGCCGACACGCCCCCCAGCATCTCGCCATAAGCCGGCACGATATTGCCGATGTTGCGGCACACGAACAGCTCGCCGGGACGCGTCTGCGTAATCATCTCCGGCGACACCCGCGAGTCCGCGCAGGTGATGAACAGCGTGTGCGGCGTCTGGCGGCGCGCGAGGCTTTTGAAGAGCGCTTCGCTGTCGGGAAACACGTGACGGCCGAAATCGTCGACGCCTTGCAGCAGATACAGCAGGTCAGGCGTCTCGAAGCCTTCGCGTTCGTCGTTCTTCGCGGATGTGTCGGGCATGGGAAAACCTTTTAGCGGTGCGTGTGCGACGCGTGACGGCGTCGCCTCTGGACGAGAGCTTGCGGACTTTCGGCAGCGGCCGCAAGTCGTCCAAACGGACAGCGTGTATTCGAGCCCGAAAAACCCCGTTCCCGGCGCGTAAATGGCCGCTTAGTTCGGTTATTCCGAAGCAAAAGATCCGAAAACACGTATTTTTCGGCGGCAATCGTTTCGCTAAATTGCTTTCATCGAAAGCAAAAAGTAAGGAAGCGAAATGAAATGTCCCGTGTGCCCCGCAAGCGAACTGCTGATGTCCGTCCGCGAAGGCATCGAAATCGATTATTGCCCGCAGTGCCGCGGCGTGTGGCTCGACCGCGGCGAACTCGACCAGTTAATCCGGCGCGCCGAGCAGGCGTCGCTTGCCGAGGTGAAGACCGAGCGTGACGAATGGCGCCGCGAGCAGGACCACGGGCGCGAGCGTCGCCCGCTGCGCGGCAACGATACCCGTCACGACGACCATCGCTACGTCGATCCACGCACTGGGCGGGAGCATCCGCGGCGCAAGAAATCCTTCCTCGGCGAACTATTCGACTTCGATTAAGAACGCCCGCAGTTCACCCCGCAATAGTCACCCGCACCACCACGGAGAAACGTCAATGGCAACGGTCAAGCAGGTCCTCGAAAGCAAACGCGACGCGACGCTCCACACCATCGATGCCGAAGCGAGCGTCCATGAAGCAGTCTTGTTGATGTCGAAGGCGCAGGTCGGCGCGCTGGTGGTTCTGGTAGGCGACGCGGTCTGCGGCGTCGTCACCGAACGCGACTATGCGCGCAAGGTGATCCTGATGGACCGCGCGTCGCGCACGACCACGGTCTGCCAGATCATGACCGCGCCCGTGCTGTCCGTGCGCCTCGGCACGAGCACGGAAGACTGCATGGCGCTCATGACCCGGCACCGCATCCGGCATCTGCCGGTAATCGAGGCGGGCAGGCTCGTGGGCATGGTGTCGATCGGCGACATGGTGCGCCAGCTGATCGACGAGCAGCAGTTTGCCATCGACCAGCTCGAACGCTATGTGCGCGGCCCGCACGACGATGCGCCCGCCTGCGCGCTCACGCGCCGCAGCATGATTCCGCAGACCCTCGAGACGCGCTTCTCCTGATTTCGCGCGATCAGGTGGCGTCCATGCCGGCGATCGGCTCGACCGGGCGCGCGGGGTCCGTCGGCGGCGCGAAGTCGCGGCGGAAACGGTTGAGTGCCGAGAGTCCCATCGAGAGGCCCGGATCCAGGTAATGGACGATGAGACTGCGGCGCTCGCCGTTCAGCACGTCGAGATTGCAGTGCTGCATGAGAAAGCCGTTGAAGATGAACACGCTGCCGGGCTTGCCCTTGACACGCGTGCAGAGGCCTTGCTTCAGATGCCGTTGCGTGCGCGCCGTGCGCATCGGCAGCGGCAGGTGGCGCTCGGTCCACTGCAGGCTCTTGGTGAACAGGTTGCCCACGCGGCCCGGCAGTCCGCGCGGCTTCGTATAGGCGATGAGATCGCCGGCGCGCTCGTTGTCGTCCGCCGATTGCAGCAGGATCACGAACGTCAGCACGTGCGAATCATAGTGACGGCAATGGCTGTTCGCGTGCTCCGCGACGCTGCCCACGCGCAGGCCGAACCACGGACCCATCGCGGCCTTCGCCTGCAACGTGTTGTCGACCCAGTCGGATGCAAGCCGCACCGATTCGCTTTCCAGTTCCTTGAATTTCGGAATCTCGCGCAGCGTGTGCAGGATGTCCTTGGCGCTGTTGAAGAACTGCTTGTGATCCGGCGTCGCGCCATGGGCGGCGTCGAGCTTCCCCTTGATTTCGGCCAGCAGTTGTTTGGGCACGACTGATTCGAAGACGGCGAGTTCTCCCCGGCACGCCCTCAGCAGCGCCGCTTGGTCCTGTTTTTTCATGGCTTCCCCGACGATGACGACTGGTTGACTGCGATGCATGGTGGACGTGGCTGCATGAGCGTCGCCGGCGCGTCTGTCGACACGCGTGTCCGGCCGCCCGGCGCGGACTGATGTGTCCGCTCGCCGCGACCTGACGTGATGTGACGGCGCGTGCCGATACCGATGCGGTTCGCTGCATGGTGGTCTGTCCATGCGGCGGCGCGCGTAACGGCTGCGCGTGATGGTGAGCCCCTGCTGGTCTCGCTCATGGCGGTTTCTTGTTCTTGCTTGTCTTGTTGTGTCATGCCCGGATCGTTGTCGACCCGTCGCGCAGTCCGTTTGCCGTCTCCTCCACGATTAACCAGTGAGACCATTTTCCGGACTTTGTGCGGCAATCCTAACAACGAGGTCATGGCCCGAATGTACGACGGCGCACGCGCTCTGCGGCGGCGCGCACGTCGGACTTACCCCGACCGGTACGACCAATCGATGCACCGGCCGGGCCCGGATCGCTCCGGCAAACGTTCTCCGCGCCCCGCGTTATGCGCGCCAGCCGACACAGCAAACGTTGGCGAGCAGGGGCCGCCCGGCGATACGTGCGTCCGCGCACGGATGACCATTAAGCATCCGGGTAATTTTCGATCTCAACAAAACGGGCCCGGCCAGGCTCGATACGCACACCGCGACGCTTGAACAGAATCACAACGCGTTTTCACCGGTGCATGCGGCAAACGACGATCCGAACACGGACATATGACGGGGTATCAATGAACAGGGCAACGCTCGAAGACAAACTCTGGGTGGCGACCTTTATCATCGCGGTGTCGAGCGACGTGCTTTCGGGCGTGATCCGCTATGCGACCTCGATGATCCACCTGGCGCCTGCGACCTATCTGCCCAAGCTGCTGATGCTCGCCTGGGTGCTCCTCATTGTCATCAAACGGCCGAAAGCCAATCACGCGCTCATCGCGCTGTATCTGCTCGCGCAATCCTTCGTGTCGCTGGCGCACGGCGTGGCGCCCGAAGCGGTCGGCTTCTGGGTGTGGACCGTGATGCCGATGCTGTTCGCGCTCACGGCCTCGCCGCAAGCGCTGCAGCTGCTCAACAGCGGCGCGGCGCGGATGGCCTTCTTCCTGCTGGCCGCCGCCTGCTTCACCGGCCTGCTGCTGAACAGCTTCGCGCCGATGCCGTGGGTCGGGCAGAGCGTGTCGGTGGGCGGGCACAACGTCGCCGTAGCGATGAACTCGTATGTCGGCGTCGCCTCGCGGCTGACCGGCTTTGGCCGCGACAGCGCCTCCACCGGTCTGATGGTCGGCCTCCTGACCACCTGGCTCCTGACGCGCACGCGCTCCAGGCTGCTGCAAGTGGCGCTGCTCGGCTGCGCGAGCGCCGCCGTCTACGCCACCACCAACAAGACCGCGCCGGTGGCGATGGTGCTGGTGGTCTGCGCACACTGCTTCTTCGCGACGCCGACCGTCAAGCGTGCCTGCCTGTGGGCGATCGGCGTGGCGGTGGGCTTCCCGATCGTGACCTTCCTCGCCACGGCGGCGATCAACCTGGCAGGTTCCAGCTATGTGACGCTGGCCTCGTTCCAGGACCGCATGTGGAATACGTGGCCGCGGCTGATCGAAGGGCTGCTCAAGGACAATCGCATCTGGCTGGGTCTCGGCCCGGGCGGCTTCGGTTCCGCCTCGACCTATTACGAGAGCGCGTTCGGCTTCCAGGTCGCCTACGCGGACAACACCGTGCTGTACGCGGTCGCGAGCTTCGGCCTGATCGGCACGGTGGTCCTCGTCTGGGCGCTCGTGCGTCTGATGCTGCGCGCCGACGACAACGCCGTGCGCACGTCCTGGGTGATGCTGCTGTACCTCCTGTTTGCCTGCGCCAGCACGGACATTTGCGAATCGATCGGCTGTCTCCTGTTCTTGGGCGTGACGATCCGCTATCTGCACGTGAGCGTGCCCGAGTCATACAGCCGTATCAGCCCGACGAACCCGCTGAGCCGCATCACGATGCCGGGACAGACTCCCGCTTCGGGTGTGGTGATCGACGAGCACCAGCATCTCGACCCGCGCCTGAATGCGCCGGTGCCGGGCTACGGGAGGCATCTGACGTGAGAAGCCTCGGTCCTCGCCTGGTCCGGCGCGTGACGCTGGCCGGCCTCCTTGCGTTCTGCGGCGCCTTGCTGGCCGCTTCGCCCGCACCGACGGTCACGCTCGACGGCTCGGCCAGTTCCACCGAAGAGCACTATGTCGCGGCGCCGCGCTTCGGCGCGTCGCGGGCGAACACCGGCGTGGCCATCCATCAGATCAGCGATCCGCGTCTGCTCGATGCCGTGAAGGACGTCGGCTTCTCGTTCGTGCGCACCGATCTCTTCTGGGAAGCGGTGCAGGCGCAGGACGGCTGGCACTACGGCGAGTTCGACGGTCTGGTGTCGAATCTTCAGGCACGCGGCCTGGGCGCGCTCTTCATTCTCGGCTACAAGCACTACTTGTTCAGCCCGGACCAGCCGCCCACCACCGCGCCGCAGCTCGCCGCCTTCCGCACGTATGTCCATCAGTCGGTGTACCGATATCGCAACGCGCCGGTGCGCTTCGAAGTGTGGAACGAGCAGGACCACAAGGATTACTGGCTCGCGCCGCCTTCGCCGCGCGCGTATCGCGCGCTGCTGGAGACGGCGGTGAGCGCCGCGCATCAGGCGAATCCGGACGTCACGATCGCGACCGGCGGCGTGCAGCAGGTGGACCGCGACTTCATCCGCGCGGTGGGCGACATGAGCGCGTCGAAGTCGAAGAGCGGTCCGGACGCGGTGAGCGTGCATCCGTACCGCCAGCAGTACCCGGAGACGGTGCTCGGCGACTACGCCGCGCTGCGCGAAGACCTCTCGACGTATCAGAAGCGTCCGCATGTGTGGGCCACCGAATGGTCATACCCGACCTATGCATACGACTATGTGAAGGACATCGGCAACGGGCATGCGCCGGAAGCGCGGGCCCGCCAGGCGAAGTATGCGGTGCGGCTGTTCCTGATGAACTGGATGGCGCAAGTCGGCCTGACTTCGTATTACGACATGCGCAACGACGGTCGTGATCCGAAGGAGATGGAACACAACTTCGGGCTGCTCGACGCGGACAACGCGAAGCTGCCGGCGTATCACGCGGTCAAGCATCTGTTTGGTTTCACGGCGGGCGTGAAGAACGCGCGCTACTTCATGGATGACGCCGAAAAGATCGCGGTGCTCAAGTTCGAGACGGGCGGCGCGACGAAGTACGTGGTGTGGTGCTACGGCGCGGGCAACGTGATGAATGTGGATGTCTCGCGCCTGCCGGCAAACGCGGTCGTCACCGACATGTACGGCAAGCCGATCACCGGGCGCGGCGTGCTGGCAGTGACTGAAGCGCAGGGTCCGGTGTTCGTCACGGCGGGATCGTGACGCAGGCAACGCGATGCTGCTCGAAATGTGAGTTGAGGTTTGCGGTGGTGTGCGGGAAGGGCGGGGTGCGGACGGGGAAAACGCACCCCTGCCCGGTTGAATCGATTTGGATGCCGTAATGGATTTGCCGACGATGGCCAGTCGTAGCTGACGTCCTTGGTCTTTACTTCTTTGTTAGGGATATAACATGCTTTCATACAACATGCGCCCCACCATGACGCCAGTGCCGCACCGTGGTGACGGAATCGTGGATCTCTGGCGCAGCGTCGTCCGTCACAAGACCTTGCTCGGCGCGGTCACGGGCACATGCTGCGCGGCGGGCGTCCTGTACATCCTGCTGGCGACGCCGCAGTATCGCGCGGAAGCGCTGCTGCGCGTGCAAAGCAAGGCAGGCGTGGCGATCAGCTCGCTGTCGGACGTGTCCGGCTCGATCGCCGCCGAAGGGTCCGCCAACGACGAAAGCGACGTGCTGACCTCGCGTTCGGTCGTGAGCGCGGCGATCGCGCAGACGGGCGCCGAGACGGTCGTGCAGACCGAGAGCCATTTTCCGTTGATCGGCCGCTGGTTCGCGATGCGTCACGCGACCGACCGCGAACTCGTGCCGGCGCCGTTCGGCCTCGATCAATACGCGTGGGGCGGCGAGCGCCTGACGCCGGGCGTGTTCAACGTGCCGAAGGCCGCGCTGCAGATGAAGTTTCACGTCATCGCGGGCGAGGGCGGCCGCTGGACACTGTATGACAAGGACGATACGCGCCTGGCCGAAGGCAAGGTCGGCGAGACCGTGCCGTTCCAGGTGACGACGCCCGAAGGCGCCGCGCCCGGCGAAGTGCGCATCGACACGCTGCGCGCCCGTTCTGGCGTCGAATTCCAGATCGCCAAGTATTCGCAGCAGACCACCTTCGACAACGTGCTGCAACGTCTGCGCACCGCGATTCCGCCGCGCGATTCGGCGCTGCGCGATCCGGCGCTGATCCACCTGACCTATCAGGCCGAATCGCCGTTCGAGGCGCAGGCGATGGTCAATGCGATCGTCAAGAACTATCAGGAACGCGACGTCGAGCGCCGTGCCGCACAGGCGCAAACCAGCCTCGACTTCCTGAAGCAGCGCCTGCCCGCGCTGAAGGCCGATCTCGAACGCGCCGAAAGCCGTCTCAACACGTTCCGCACGCAGACCGGCACGGTCGACATGCAGCAGCAGAACGTTGCGCTGATCACACGCATGAGCGCGCTCGAGGAACGCCAGACGACGCTGCAACTCGCGCTCGACGCCGCGCAGCATCGCTATCGTCCGGATTCCGAGCCGTATCAAAGCGCGCTCACGCAGCTGAACCAGGTGAAGCGCGAGATCGGCGATGCGACGAAGACCGCGGCAGCCCTGCCGAGCATCCAGCGGCAATATGTCGAACTGTCGCGCGAAGTCGCCGTGACGACGCAGCTCTACACCAGCGTGCTCACCAACGCGCAGCAGCTCGAAGTGGCCGCGGCCAGCACGCCGCCGGGCATGGCCGTGGTGGACTGGGCCATCGCGCCCGAGAAGCAGTCGTGGCCGCGCGCGTGGATCGTGCTGCTCGGCTCGATCTTCGGCGGTCTGTTCCTGAGCACGGTGTCGATCTACGCGATCGCGCTGCATCGCCGCGAACTGCGCAGCCCGGAAGAGATCGATCACTTCTCGCACGTGCCGCGTCTCGCCGTGATTGCCCGTTCGACCGCGCAACTGCGCCAGGATGTCCGTGCGCTCACGCATAACGCAGCGCCGGCTCGTCTGCTCGCGATGACGAACCCGACCGATCCGAGCGTCGAAGCCTTGCGTTCGCTGCGCAGCAGCGTGCGGGCGATGCTCTCCGGCGTGCCGCTCGCGAATCATCCGGGCTTCCACGGCCTGCATCCGATGAACCCGCTCAATCCGATGAACCCGATGGCGCTGAGCCACGCGGTCGGACACACGGGTCATACGACGGCGGTGATGAATCCGGGCTATGTGATCGACGCACCCGGCGCCCACGACATCGGCGGCCGCGTGATCCTGTTCACGGGTCCGACGCAAGGTGTGGGCAAGAGCTTCGTGTCGTCGAACTTCGCTTACCTGCTGGCCGAGACGCGCGCCTCGGTGCTGCTGATCGACGCCGACATGCGTCAGGGCCGTCTGCGTCACCTGACCGACGACCGCGAGCATCCGGGTCTGGCTGAAGTGCTGGCCGGCACGGCGAAGGTGGAGGATGCGATCAAGCCGCTCGGCGACGGCGGACTCTCGCTGATGGACGCGGGCATCGAATTCCCGGAGAACCCGGCGGAGCTGCTGACCCGTCCGGCGTTCCAGGAAATGATGACGATGCTGCGCGACATCTACGATTACATCGTGATCGATTCGCCGCCGGTGCTGCCGGTTGCCGACGCGCTGTCGATCGCGATGCAGAACTGCGACCTCGTGCTGCTGGTCTCGCGCGCGGATCGCACGGGAGCCAGGCAACTGGAGGAGACGCTGCGCCGTCTGGAGAATGTCGGCGCGAAGGTGGGCGGGCACGTGTTCAACGGCTTCGCACCGGGAC
Source organism: Caballeronia sp. LZ035 (assembly GCF_031451175.1). Taxonomy (NCBI): domain Bacteria; kingdom Pseudomonadati; phylum Pseudomonadota; class Betaproteobacteria; order Burkholderiales; family Burkholderiaceae; genus Caballeronia; species Caballeronia sp. LZ035. The sequence continues at coordinate 1,974,030 of NZ_JARUXS010000001.1, read as the reverse complement.
GCTACGGTGCGCGCGAGGAATACGGCATCCGGACGTCCACGCGGTAATACGTTGAGCAAGGCGCGCGTGCGAGCGACAAGCCGTTAAGAAGAGCCGCCGCCGTTTCTTCGAGCCGGAGTGCTGGGTTGCCAGCCTCCGGCTTTTTCCTTTGCTGCGTGGCTCAGGCGCGTCAATCAGGGCGTATAACCGTCCGTCAGCGTGTTCATGAACGCGATGATGTCGTGGATGTCATCGTCGGTCATGGCAGGCTGGTCGCCAGCCTTGCGATCGAACGGCGCATCGGTGACGTCGATGTTCGCGTGATACTGCGGCGGCAGATCGTCGTATTGCTGCGGCTTGCCCGCTGCGTCGAGCGGATAGATCTTCGCCGGGTCCGCGCTGCGCAGGTTGTAGAAGTTCATCACCTGCTTCAGGTCGTGATACACGCCGTTGTGAAAGAACGCGTGGCGTGTCGCGACATTGCGCAGCGTCGGCGTGAGGAACATGCCGCAGTATTGCGTCAGCGTGGCGGCGTCGGAACGGAAGGGGCCGCAGACGCCCATGTCGTAGAACTTCGGGTCGTGGTTGATGGGCAGGTCGCGGTTGCGCGGCACGCCCAGCGCTTCGTATTGCGTGTCGGTGAACAGCGGCGGCAGGTGGTCGGCGGTCGGCTTGCTCAGATGGCAGCCGGCGCAGTTGGCCTTGTCCGGATCGTTGAACAGGCGCAGGCCGTGCAGCTCCGCCTGCGTGAGCCGCGTCTTGCCTTGCAGCCAGTAGTCGTACTTGCTCGTGAAGCGATGGAACGACGGATCTTCAAACTGGTAGCGCCCGACCGCGAACATGGCTTCGTCGACCAGCAGATCGGGCTGCTTCACGATGCGCTCGCCGAACAGCTGCTTGAACTGGTCGAGGTAGGGCGCGTTCATCAGCTTGCGCGCGACTTCGTCAGGACTATGGTTCGCCATTTCGACGGGATTCAGCATCGGCCCGAGGGCCTGGTCTTGCAGCGTGCTCGCGCGGCCGTCCCAGAACAGGCCGCCCTGCGGCACCAGCGCGGGCGCGGCGGGCGCGACGCCGGCCGTTTTAGCCGCGCGTTGCGTGCCGGCCGCGGCGGTGGCCAGCTGGTCGAGCGAAACGGGCGCGGCGTCCATGTCGTTCTGGTCGGGGCCGATGGAGAACGGCGCCTGGCGGTACAGGTAGGCCAGCGACGGCGGCGGCCGATAACCCGCCTGCGTCATGTGCTCGCCGCCCAGCTGCACCGAGAGATCGTTGGGCGGGCCATACGCGTGATCCGGATTGTGGCAGGAGGCGCAGGACTGCTTGCCCGATGCCGACAGCGACGCGTCATTGAAGATCTGCTTGCCCAGCAGCGCCACCGCGCTCAGCGGCTGGCTCGGCGGCACGTGCAGCGCGACGGGCTGCGGATTCGCGCCGGTGAGGTTCTCGACCAGCGTGCCGACGGACAAGGGCATCCGCTCCGGATAAACGAGCGCATAGGCGGCGAAGGCGGCGCAGGCCGCCGCGGCGATCGCGGCGGACCAGCCGAGCACGCGCGGCAAGAGGCGCGGCGCGCTGCCGGCGGAGAGCGAGGGCGGCAAGGCAGGGTTCGGAGAGCTCATGACGATGGAGATGAAGAGAGGCTTGAAAAAAATCATCGAGCCGGCGCGTGGAAGCGCCGGCTCGAGCCATGGCGAAAGGGGCTGGACGCCCCGCCTTCACGTGGGAGAGGGCGCAAGGCGGAGGGCGGGGCGCACGGTCACCTTTCAGTTGCTGGCGGGCGCGGCGGCGAGCTTCGTGCCGAGGCTCGGATCGAGGAACACGGTCGAAGCGTTGCCCGTGCCGTTCACGTCGAGCATGCTGCGGATGTCGCCGGCCGTTGCGTCGAACGAACCGGCGCCAAGACGCGCGCCGCCGAGCCAGTTGTCCTCGATGAAGCGGACGACCGAAGCCTGCGTGATCGGCGTGTGGTCCACGTAGTTGACCTTGGCCCACGGCGAGATCATCAGGAACGGCGTGCGCGTGCCGGGACCGCAGCGGCCATTGACCTGGCCGCCGTTGATGCCGAGCGGCTGCGTCGCGCCCGCGGCAGTGCACTCGCCCTGGCCCGACAACTGGTCCGCGCCGGTGAAGGTGGCGGTGCCGACCTTGGTGACGAGGGACTTGTCGAACGAGGAGAACTTGACGGTCGGCACCACGTGGTCGTACCAGCCGTCCGAGTCGTCATAGGCCACCACGACGAGCGTGTCCTTCCAGTCGGGCTGCTGCTGCAGGAAGTTCGTCACCTTCACGACGAAAGCCTGTTCGTCGAGCGGATCGGAGTTGCCCGGATGGCCGTCGCTGATGGCGGGCGCCTTCAGGAAGCTCACCGACGGGAAATTGCCCGCCTTCACGGCCGTGAAGAAGTCGTCGACGTCGTACTGGTGATGCACCGGCGTCGCCGTGTTGTCGAGCGTCGGCTCGGTGTAGCCGATCATCGCGGTGGTGGTCGGGCGCTGGTGCGTCGGATTGGCCGTCGAGGTGTAGTACTGGAACCAGGCGTGATGCTGGATGTAGTCGGCGGGTGCGGTGCCGAGCACGTCGGACCACGTGGAGCGCGCGCAGCCCGTCGTGCCGTTCGCGTTGACCGTCTGCAGGTTGAAGCCGCCCATGAAGCCGCCCCAGGTGATGCTCGCGCCGTTCAGCAGGTCGCCGATGTTCTTGCCGCCCATCATGCCGGTCGGGCCGGCCGTGGCGGAGAGCGCGGCGATCGAGCAGACATCGGTGGTCGGGTCGAGGTCGCCGATCATCGTGAAGCCGCCCTGGCCGTCAGGAATCGCGTTGCCGGTCGTGCCCGTCGGGTTCTTCGGATTGGGCGTGACGGTCACGCCCTGGTTCTGGCCCGAGACCACTTCGATCGCGCCCGGCGTCGACGGACCGAAGGTGTCGGTCCACGCGTTGTCGTTCATCGCGTAGTTCTGCGCGAGATTCCAGTACGCCGTGACGGTATTGCCGTCGAAATAGCCCAGCACCTGTGCCGACGAACCGAACTGGCCCGTGCTGCCCGTGATGATCGAGCTGGCCGACGTGAAGAGCGGGAACGCGTCCATCTTCAGGTTGTCGTCGGCGAGCTGTTCGGGCGCGTAGCTGTGGTTCTGGCTCTTGGTGTTGGCCTGCGAGCGGTCGAGGCGGAACGGCTGCGCGGTGGTGGTCGTCAGCGCGACGCTGCCGACGCTCGGCGGCGTGGTCGTCTGGCCGTTGACCGTGGCGGCGACGATGTTCGGCGAGCCCGGTTGCGCGTTCGGATTGGCGGCGCCGGTGAGTCCGGCGGCGGCCAGCGTGGCGATGTCCGTCTGCGTGCCGGCGGCGGCGGTGAAGCTGGGCTCGCCGGCCACGTTCTTCGCGTTCGGGTAGGTGGCGAAGTAGTGATCGAAGGAGACGTTCTCGCCGAAGATCACGACCAGATGCTTGATCGGGGTGGCGGTTTTCAGCGCATCCTGCGCCGAGACGGCGGGCGTGGCGGACCCGCTCGAATCGTGCGAACTGCCGCAGGCCGCCATGGCCAGCAGCGCCGCGACGGAAATCGCGCAGGGAAGGATGGTCTTATAGGACATTCGTTGGGGGCTCCAGATTGCCGCACAGCGCTCCAGGACCGACAGGCTGGAGTGGCTGGTTTATTTTTGAATGGATTTGCAAGGGCGCTTCAAGCCGGGACTTGGAGCACCGGAATTGAAACATTTCAATATGGCGAAGCCGGGACGAATTCCTTACTGGTATTTACATACGGTTTGATTACTCGATGTTTGCTTTTATGTTGATGATTCTATTTATTTTGAAAGAACCGGGTGTGAAGAATGGCGTCGTGCAAAGCGTCGCCTGACGGGACTCCGTGAGGCGTGCGAATCCCTGTCTGATTGACGTCCTCAGGCGCCCGAGTGCGGTGACAGGTCACGGCGAGCGTAATTTTCGGCTTAGTCTCGAGGCTTATCGTGGCGTCTGTTCCCGCTGCCGTGCCGCCAGTTTGATTCGGCACGGCATGGGTAACCAGGCTTTCAATCCGCGTCCGGCAGAGCCAAAAGACGGAGCGCGCGCCTGAAATTACCTTGCAATTCTTTATTTATATGGCTTACAAAAGCCCCGCCGCTTTTGCCCAATGCGATACGCGGCATGTCATTCCGCTGCGTAGTCGCAGGTTATCGCCCTGGATTAATCGAGAAGGAATCAGCATGAGCCTCAGCGTCGAAATCATCGCCATGGTGCTCGTCGCCGGGTTGTTTTGCGGTTTCCTGAATACCGTGGCGTCATCCGGGTCCGCCGTATCCTTGCCCATCCTGATGTCGATCGGTCTTCACGCCGCCACGGCGAATGCCACCAATCGCATTCCGGTGCTCGTCGGCGCGCTCGCGGCGACGGTCGGACTCGCGCGCGAAGGCGCCATCCCGTGGCGTCGCGCGCTGAAGGTCGCGGCGCCGCTCGCGCTCGGCGCGGCCGTCGGCGCGCTGGCGAGCGAGCATCTTCCGGGACACGACCTGCGCAAGGTCATCGTGGGCGCGGTGATCGTCGCGCTGATCCTGATCTTCACCAAGCTCAAGAAACTGCTGAACGCCGCCGGAGACAGCGAATTCCGCTTCGACGCGAGAACCGTGGCGCTGCTCTTCGTCGTGGGTATCTGGACCGGTTTCATCGTGCTCGATTCGGGTACCTACATGCTCCTCGTGCTGGTGCTCGCGGCGGGCCTGACGCTCGTCGAAGCCAACATCGTCAAGAACTTCGCGACGCTTTTCACGACCACCGCCGCCATGCTTGTCTTCGTGCAGCATGGGAACATCGATTGGCGCGTGGGCGGAATCATGGGGCTCGGGAGCCTTGCGGGCGGGTTGATCGGCGCGCGCATCGCGGTGTCCGAGCATGCGCGGCGCTGGATCGTGGGCTTGCTGGTGACGGTGATCGTCGGCGAGCTGGTTCATCTGGCCTTGCCGGCACACTGGTTCAACGAGGAACTCATGCCCGCCATCAACCTGTATGCGTCGATCCTGACCGGCCGATCCGGTTCATGAAGACCCGCGGCAAAGTTCGTATGGAATGGTCAGGCCGGACTTTGTATCGGTGATGTCCGCCTTTGCGTTGCTTCACCCCGTCATAAGCGCTACTCTCGATCCGGTCCTGAACGTCGAACGCGGTTCAACCCGGAGGCAACCGTTTCGTGAAGCGAGCATGGGCTTTCTCTCTCGCCGTCGCCCTGAGCGCGGCGCTTGCCGGATGCGGCAAGGGCGGATCGCAAGACGCGACCCAGAACGCGGGCGCATCCGCGAGTCAGGCGCCGGTCCAGCTTGGACAGGTTGCCAGCGGCGTTTCCGCCGCGTCGGGCGCGCAGGACCATGGCGCGCCGTCCACCATCGCGAAGGCGCAATTGCCCGGCGAGGCCGCGGAGACATTGCGCCTCGTCCAGTCGGGCGGACCTTTTCCGTTCGGTGAAGATGGCGTCCTGTTTCGCAACAGCGCGTCATTGTTGCCGGCGCATGCGCGCGGTTACTACCGTGCATACACGGTCCGTACGCCTGGCGCGACGGATCGAGGCTTGCGCCGGATCGTGTGCGGCGGAGCGCGCAAGCAGATTCGCGACTGCTATTACACCGACGATTACTACGCGAGTTTCAAACGGATCGGGGACTAGGAGCGGGTCATTCAAACCGGCTTGCTCGCGGCCGATTGCTGATAGTTCGCGATGCCGAGCTTGTCGATCAGCCCGATCTGTATTTCCAGCCAGTCGATATGCTCTTCGGTCGCATCCAGCAACTCGACCAGCAGCTGTCTCGATACAAAATCCCGCACGGACTCGCAATAGCCGATGCCGCTCTTGCATTGCGACTGAGCGGCGCGTTCGAGTGCAAGATCGTTTTTCAACGCATCGAGCGTGTGCCTGCCGATGTTGAGCGGATGCAGATCCTGCAGGTTCGGCTCGCCGTCGAGCATCAGAATGCGCTCGATCAGGCGGTCCGCATGCGTCAGTTCGTCCATCGACTCCGCATATTCATGCGCGCCGAGTTCTTCCAGTCCCCAATGTTTATACAGGCGCGCATGGTGCAGATATTGATGCACCGCGGTCAGTTCGTTCTTCAGTTCCGCGTTGAGAAGCTCGATAACTTTCGGATCGCTTTGCATGATGTCGCTCGCCCGTGATTCATGCAGAAAGCATATACGCATTCGCGATTCGGCGGATTCAGCCGCATCGAGGCGGACAACGCGAGACACCGGGCCGCAGCCCGATGCCTCGCGTCACGCTCAGAACGCGTCTGTCATGCCCATTGCCGGATCGGAGACCGAGTGACGGCCCGTCTCCATGCGTCCGGCAATACGCCGGTAGAAGCTGCGGTCCGTGCTGCTGGTGATCTCGAAGTCATACCAGAAGCCGGTCTGCGCGAGATTCCAGAACATGGCCACCGGCAGCAGGCCGCCCGTGCTGACCGTCCACGTGTGGCCGGGTCCGAGGCTGTCGGCGCGCGGGAACGGCGCGGGCGCGGGCCAGGCGCCGAAGCCGGCGGCCGCGAAGCCGTCGAAGCCAGACGGGCCACGTCCGAAGCCCGGCAACGGCAGGCCCGGATACGCCTGAAGCGCGCCATAGACCCGGTTGGACTTCACGGTGAACTGGGCCAGGCCCGCGCCGTCATTGCGCAGTTGCAGATGCAGATTGCCGGTCAGCGTCCCGTAGCCCACGCGGACCTCCAGGTTGCTGCCGCGATGACCCTTCAGCGCGGAGAGATCGCCCTTGAACTCTCGATGCCAGCCGTTCGGACCCAGCACCCAGAGGTCGTACTTGCCGAGGTCGCTGGAGGAAGGCGTCCAGATGTCGTCCAGCGTCCTGCCGGGTTCGACGGCATAACGCTTCGGCAGGCGGTCCAGATGCAGCTTGTCGTACACGTGGAACACGGCGCCTTGGCGGCCCGTGTTGGCGAACAGCAGCTTGACGCCGCCACTTGATGCGTCCACGTGAGCGCTCGCATGCAGCTCGTACGGCAGCGCGCGCGACGGACGGAAGCCGTTCGCCTGCGCCGGCATGCCGCGACCGGCATCCGGCACGATCTGCCCCAGCGCCTGCTGGGTGGCGCGCAGCGCATCGGCGTCGGCCTTGCTCTTTTCGCCGGCGAGCGTTGGCAGTGGCTCGCCGTTCGGCGTCGCGAAGTTGAAGGCGCTCGTGAGGTCGCCGTTGATCAGCCGTCGATACGACGAGATGTTGCTTTCCTTGATGCCGAAGCGCGCTTCGAGGAAGCGCAGCACCGAAGTATGGTCGAAGGTCTGCGAGTTGACCCAGCCGCCACGGCTCCACGGCGAGATGACCCACAGCGGCACGCGCGGACCCGGACCATAGGGCTTGCCGTCCGGTGCGGCGGGCTGGCTGTCGGGCGCGGCGCCGGTGTCGGCGCGGGTGACATAGGGATGCGTGAAATACTCGACGCCCAGCTCGCCGCCCGACAGCGTGGTCTTGCCGGCATAGCTGCCGTCACCGTTCGGCGACGGCACCGCCGCGGGCGGGACGTGGTCGAAGAAGCCATCGTTCTCGTCGAAGTTGACGAGCAGCACGGTCTTGCTCCACACCTCGGGCACGGCGGTCAGCGCATCGAGGAACTGCTGCACGAACCACGCGCCCTGCACCGGGCTCGAAGGACCGGGATGCTCGGAATAGACGTCGGTCGGAACGACCCACGACACCTCCGGCAGACGGCCGTTCCTGACGTCGTCAGCGAAGGCTTCGACGAAGGTGCCGTTGGTGTTGGGATCGGCGTCCGTGGTCGGCAGGGTGTTCGCATAGCCCTTGATGAGCGGCTGGGCTGCCGCATCGGCCGGGTTGTAGACCGGCTCGGCGGCCTGGGTCAGCGAGGCATTGACCTGGCGCGCCGCCGGCAGCGCTTCGTTGGCCTGGCGGAACTTCTTGAATCCCAGCAGCGGGTTGCAGCCGTAGGTGTTGATGATGTTCTGATACACCTTCCAGCTCACGCCGGCTTCTTCCAGACGCTCGGCGGTGGTCTTCCAGTCGAAGTACGACGAGGCCGACGATGCCACCGTGTAGTCGCCGGTGAAGTTGTTCACGAAGGTCTTGCCGTATGCCGGGCCATTCGTGCCCGTGGAGTGGAACATCCGGTTCGGATGCGTGCCGCCGAGAAAGGCGCAGTGGTAGTCGTCGCAGATCGTGAAGGCTTCGGCGAGTGCGCGCTGGAAGGGGATTTCGGTCGTGTCGAAATAACCCATCGTCTGGTTCTTCTTCGACACCGGCCATGCCGCCATGCGGCCGCCGTCCCATGCGGCCTGCGTGTCGACCCAGCTGTGCGGCGTGCCGGTGACGCGTTGGGCATTGCCGCGCGTTTCGTCGAGATGGTAAGGCAGGTCGACGTTGCCGCTGGCATCGACCTGCTGCCAAACGTTGCGGCCGTTCGGCAGCGGGATCGTGAAACGATCGCCGTAGCCGCGCACGCCCTTATAGGTACCGAAGTAATGGTCGAACGCGCGGTTTTCCATCATCAGGATCACGACGTGCTTGACGTCCTTGATCGTGCCGCTTTCGTGATGCGCGGGAATCGCGAGCGCGCGGCGGATGCTGGGGGGAAACACGCTGAGCGCGGCGGCTGACAGGCCGGCCGTGGCCGTGCTCTGGAGAAACTTGCGACGGGAGTTCACGGGGGAAGTGTTCCTTCTTGTTTGGCTGGAGATCGCAATGAGCGTCGAAACCTTCGATAGCGTTCACCGCAGCCGTTCCCCCCGGCGCACCGGCATGGCTTGTCACGGCCAGGCTGCGTGAGTCGGCCGCGCTCCATGCTCGATGTCACCCGGAAGGAAGACTGCCTGCCGAGACCCCGCTCGTGGAAGCTCAAGGACGTCGTAATGCACGTACAGCATGCCCGTAACCGTCAGTACGGTGACTGTCAGGTCCAGGTGACTGAGGAATATAAGGGGCAAGGATGACGGAATGGTGTCGATAACGGGATTCGGGTGGGCCATGGTCAATGCATGGCGCGCGCGGGACGCTGCCTGAAGGTGAACGCACAGACCAGCATGAAGCCCATCAGTGCGAGCGACGCGCCATAGCGGCTCAGTTCGAGCCCGCCTTGCGCCACGGGTTTGTCGAGGAAGTCGCCGAGGACCGCGCCGAGTGGCCGCGTCAGGATGAACGCGCTCCAGAACAGGAAGGTGCGTGAGACGCGCGTCGCGTAGAAGGCAATCGCGATGACCGCGAGCAGTCCGCCGAAGATCAGCGCGGCGCCGGTGTAGCCGAGGCCGGCGTCATCGGCGGTCCAGTCGCCGAGCGCGGTGCCGAGCGTCTGCGAGAACATGATGGTCACCCAGTAGAACATCTCGGCGCGCGGCGATGACACCGTCGCGATCGATACCGATCCCATCGCGCGATACCAGACCGCCAGCGAGATCATGAGCAGCGTGAGCAGCAACGCGCTGCCGCCGGCGTAGCCGATCCCGAGCGAGCGATCGGCGAAGTCCGCGAGTGTCGTGCCGACGGTCGTCGTCGCGACGATCGTGAACCAGTACAGCGCGGGATGAAAGCGGCGCGCCTTGATCTGCGCGCTGACGGCGACGATGAACACCGCAGCGAAGATGCACGTGCCCAGCAGATAGCCGAGTTTCATCGACATGGAGACGGCATCGCCGGCGGTTTCGCCAAGGGTCGTCGCGGCGATCTTGATGAGCCAGAAGCCAAAGGTGACTTCGGGAACCTTGGCCGTGACCGCAGCGTGTTTTTGCATGAGTGCTCCGCTCAGGGATGGGACGGGTCGTGCATGTAGGAGCGGAGAGCTTAGTGAGCGTTCGCTTATGAAAGGCTTAGGGTCGCGTGCAGGTCTTGTCGATGGGATCGCTGACACCGTCTTTCAGATCGTTTTCACGCGTTCGATTTTTTCGCGTCGATGCGCATGGCTAAGCCTCTCTTAAGGACGGCAACCTCAAGCTTGTCGACGACTCAGTGTCATGCGTTCATGCAACGAAGGTTGCGTCATTCAGGGAGCTTTCGATGAGCCTGCCGCACCTCGGCGCCATCCGGGCAAACGTCGTGCTCTTCGCGATGTCGGTCATGGTCATGGAGAGCGCCGCGCTTCTGACGCTGGCGTGCATCGGACATCCCGGATGGATGGCGGCCGTCGCGACCCGAAGCGCCATCCTGTGCCTGTCGGGCATGCTCTGGCGCGTTGTCAGGCGCCGCGCGCGCATGGCGTTCGAAGACGCGCGTGAGACCGGGCATGTGGTCTGGCAGCGCGACGGCGTCAACGGCCGCTTCTGCATCAGCGAAGCCTGCCCGTCAGGCTGGCTCGTGCAACTCCATCGAGAAGCGAGCGGAGCAGAAAAGAGGGCGGGCAGCATCGTCATTCATTCCTGAGGCCACGGGCAAACTCAGGCTTCAGGTCCACGCAGACAGTCCTTCGCGGACTGTCTTTTCAACCCGGCGCTTGCCGGGTTTTTTTCGGCCTTTGCAATGCCGGTTTCCGCGTGGAACGCGATGCGAGCAGGGTTGGGACAACTCGCCGTTCCGAACCTCTGGCTAATGAGAATTATTCCCATTATCCCACGAAAATTCTTACGGATACTTAGCCCGAGCTTTCAGTGTTGCGTGGAGCGCCTTATGGCACAACGGTCTCAAAAATCTTTTTAAAGACCCGTTTACTCCTTTGTTAACAAACATTACACTTCGCGCCGATAGTTAATGCGAAACATTCGCATCTTCTAGGTCTACCGCGGGCTTCGTTCGCGTCAGTGCGCCTCACGCAACGTGAGGCTTCAACCCTTCACACACACACCATGCCCGCTCTGCTCAAGACGCGGACGCGTTTGCTCGCGTCCGTCGGTGCGCTTTATTGCGCCAGTTTCGCGTTGCCTTCCCACGTCCTCGCGCAGACCGCGCCGGACGCCGCCGCCGCCGATGCCTCATCCGCGACGCTGCCCGCAGTGAGAGTCAACGCCAGTACCGCACAGTCCGACATGCAGACGAAGGCGCTGCCGTCGTACAAGTTCACCGCGCCCCTGCTCGACACGCCGCGTTCCATCACCGTCATTCCGCAGGAACTGATCCGCGAGACCAACGCAACGACTTTCGCCGACGCCCTCAAGACCGTGCCGGGCATCACGTTCCTCGGCGGCGACGCGGCGGCGAATCCGTCGGCGGACCGGCCGGTGATCCGCGGCTTCGAATCGCGCAATTCGATTTTCGTGGACGGCATTCGCGACTCGGGCGTGCAGAACCGCGAGACCTTCGACATCGAGAACATCACGGTCATCAAGGGACCGGATTCGGTGTATGCGGGACGCGGCTCGGTGGGCGGTTCCATCGACATCGAAACGAAGATGCCGAAGAGCGAGGACTTCATCAACGCGGGTCTCGGCATCGGCACGGAGGCGTACAAGCGTCTGACGCTCGATGTGAACCACCAGTTCGGCGACGGCAACGCCTTCCGCTTCAACGCGATGGGCTACGACGCCAATCAGGCGGGCCGCAACAACGTGTACAGCAAGCGCTGGGGCGTGGCGCCTTCGGTGGCCTTCGGCCTGAACAGTCCGACGACGGTCACGGTCAGCTACTACCATCTGAACTCGTACGACATGCCGGACTTCAGCGTGCCGTTCCGTTCGACCGGCGGCACGCCGATCAACAGCGACCGCAGCCAGTTCTACGGCTTCAACAACCGCGACTACCGCTACGGCCAGACCGATACGGGCGAAGTGCGCGTTGAGCATCGCTTCAACGACAATCTGAAGCTGCGCAACACGACGATGTTCGGCCGCTCGACGCTCGATTACGTCGCCACCAATCCGCAGTTGCTGAGCGCGACCTCGAACATCCTCGGCCTGCAGGCAAAGAGCGGCAAGTACGCGACCAACAGCATCACCAACCAGACCGAACTGACCGGCAAGGCCACGCTGCTCGGTATGCAGCACACGATGACGGGCGGCGTCGAATTCAGTCACGAACGCAGCCTCTACGAGGGCTATCTCGTGGCGGACAGCGCGGGCAACAACATCCGCTCGAGCACGCCGTGCAACGTGCCGTTCAACTGCACGCCCATCAACGCGTGGAATCCCGACAACCCCTGGCTCGGCAGCATCCTGCTGAACGGCGACAAGGGCTTCCCCGGTGCGGCGACGCATACGCAGACCAACACGGCATCGGCGTATCTGTTCGACAGCGTGAAGATCACCGATCAGTGGCTTTTCAACGCGGGTGTGCGCTTCGACCGCTTCGACGTCACGGCGACGCAGCAGGGCGCGAAGGACCTGACGAACGATTCCAACCTGTTCAGCTATCAGCTTGGCCTCGTCTACAAGCCGCTGCCTTCGGTGAGCCTGTACACGTCGTATGGCACGTCGGCGAATCCGCCGGGCGCGAACTCGGGTCTCGGCGGCGGGACCGACCAGATCACCGCGACCAATCAGGACTTGTCGCCGGAGCGCAGCCGCAATATCGAAGTGGGCGCGAAGTGGGACGTGCTCGACCGGCTCTCGATGAACCTCGCGCTGTTCCAGACCGACAAGACCAACGCACGCGTGAGCGACGGCCTGGGCGGCCTGATCAACGCGGGGCACCAACGCGTGCGCGGCGTGGAAGTGGGCAGTGCCGGGAACATCACGAGCAAGTGGAGCGTGTTCGGCGGCTATTCGTATCTCGATGCGATCACCGTCGATGCCGGCGCGGCCAGCGCGGCGTCATCCGGCCTGCCGATGGTCATGGTCCCGAAGCACAACGTCGCGCTGTGGTCGTTCTATGACGTGATGCCGAAGCTGAAGGTCGGCGCGGGGGCGACGATCGCGAGCATGACCTACGCTTCGGTCTCGCCGACGGTGCGCAAGTGGACGCCGGGCTATGCGCGCATCGATGCCGTCGCGACCTATCACGTCTCGAAGGCAGTGGACCTGCAGTTGAACGTGAACAACATCTTCGACCGCAAGTACTTCTCGTCCGCGTATCCGATCTACGCGACGTGGGCGCCGGGCCGCTCGGCCGTGGTCACGCTCAACTTTTATCAGTAAGCGGCAGGTCAGGGGTGATCGCCGCGTGCGATCACCCTTCGAGCATGACCGTCCGGCTGAACCCGAACGTGCTGACCCGCGTGATCGGTTCACGCGTCAATGCAACGCCGCGAAAGCCGCCGGGCATCGGCAGGGTGAGGGCATGATCGTGGGCCATGGCCGCGCTCGCTTGCCCGAGCCGCGAGCGGGCGATCCCGGCGGCCTCGGCCCATGCCCGGCCGCCGCGCGACGCATCGTCCGATACGGGCGCGACCGTCAGGCCCACGCCTACATCGCACGCCGCGATCACGATGGCGATCCAGATGCCCGCGTAAGCCACATCGACGCCCAGCTGCACGTCATGGCTCGATACCGCGACGCGCTCGAACGGGCCTTCAGTCAGCCCCACTTCCTCGGGCGCACAGTCAAGCATGTGTGACAGGGACAGGCGCAAAGTCGCGCGGGCGATGCTGAAGCGTCGTCCGATCGGCGAGCGCGGATGCATGCGCGCTCGCCTGCGTTCCGCGATGGTCAGCCACTGGCCGATGTTCAACGCGGACGCAAAAGGAAAGTCGGTGGAGACGAGCCACACGTAGAGCTCGCCCGGCGCGGGCGGCACTTGTGCAAGGGTGTCGGCCTGCGTCGAATCGTAGTGCCGCCACGCGATGCCGTCCGCGCCGATATCGAGCGTTTTCACGCGCGCGGCCTTCATGCCGGGGCTCCCGTGGACGAAGCGAAGCCATCGGCCGCAAGGGTTGATTGGTGCTGCGAGCGATGCGCGCCCGTCATGTCGGCCCTCGGACCCAAAATCGCACATTGTGCGGACGCGGTGCTTATGGGACGCTTAAGGCGCCACTGCGCCGAAGAAAGAGCGTCCGCCCCCTTACCATCACGGATACCGGGCAGCTAAGCTTCCGGGTCGTGCCAGCATCGGCACGGCGAAATGGCTGGGGAGGGCAACGTGCGCTTGCTTCTGGTGGAAGACGACGAAATGATCGGAGAGTCCGTGGCAGCCGCGCTGCGCCGCGACAACTACACAGTGGACTGGGCCCAGGACGGCCGGGAAGCCGAGCTGTCGCTCGCCAACGACGTCTACGATCTCGTGCTGCTCGACCTGTCGCTGCCGCGCCGGGACGGCATCGAGGTCCTCAATACCTATCGGAGCCGGGGCGGCAATGCGCCGGTGCTGATCATCACGGCGCGCGAAGCCGTCGACGAACGGATCCGCGGCCTCGACGCCGGCGCGGACGACTATCTGCTCAAACCCTTCGATCTCGCCGAACTCGCCGCGCGCATCCGCGCGCTGTTGCGGCGGCGGACCGGGCAGAAGCATCCGGTTTTCTCGCATGGCGAACTGTCGCTCGATCCGGCCGCGCACGAGGCCGCGAAAGGCGGCGTGCCGCTCAACCTGGTGCCGCGCGAGTTCGCGCTGCTGCAAGCGTTGATCGAAGAGCCGAAGCGGGTCTTCAAGCGCCGCGAACTCGAAGAAAAGCTGTACGGTTGGGGCGAGGAGGTCGGCAGCAATGCCATCGAGGTCCATGTGCACAGCCTGCGGCGCAAGATCGGCGCGGAAGAGATCGTGACCGTGCGCGGCGTGGGCTATCGTTTGAAGGGGCTCGGATGACATCGATCCGGCGCTGGCTGCTCGGCTGGCTGATCTGCGGTCTCGGCGCGGCCTGCGCCATCGCGGGCTATGGCATTTTCAGCCTGGCGCAGCTGGAGGCCGGCGAACTCTTCGACTACGAACTGCGCACGATCGCGCTGTCGATGCCGAGCAACGTCGATGACACGCCCGGCGCCCACGGACGCGCGCCGGAGTTGCGCGGCATCGCGGACGACCGGCTCGTGATCGATATCTGGGACCGCTCGGGCCGGCTCGTCTATCACTCGCCGAACGAACCCGAGCTGCCGTTCATGGGCGACGGCTTTCGTTCGACCCAGCGCGAGGGCATTCGCTGGCGCGCCTTTGGCCACGCCGAACGCACCCGCTTCATCCAGGTGGCGCAGCCAGCGAGCGTACGCGAGGAACTCGCGGCCCGGCTCGCGTCACGCACGCTGATGCCGCTTGCCGTGCTGATCCCGGTGTTGATCGGCATCGTGCTGTTCGTCGTGGCGCGCGGGCTGTCGCCGGTCGGCGCGGTGTCGCGCGCACTGGCGGCACGCTCGCCCGAGTCGCTCGACCCCATCCGCTTCGACAAGCCGATGCCCGTCGAACTGCATCCGCTCGTCCAGGCACTGAACGATCTGCTCAGGCGCGTGGACGAGGCGTCGGAGGCGCAGCGCGCCTTCATCGCCGACGCGGCGCACGAGCTGCGCACGCCGATGACCGCGCTCAAGCTTCAGATCCAGGGCGCGACAAGCGACGGCTCGATGCAGGTCGATCCGCTCACGCGGCAGAAGATCGAAGGGCGTCTGAATCGGGTGATCCATCTTGCCCAGCAACTGCTCAGCATGGCGCGCGAAGATGCGGCCCGCGAAGCGGCCATGGCGCCGATGAGCCTGCGCAACCTGTGCGAGGAGCGTGTGGGCGACTACTCGTTGCTGGCGGAGGCGAAGTCGCTGGATCTCGGGCTCGAAGTCGATCAGGCGCGCGGCGAGCGGGACGAGTTCATGATTCACGGCGATGTCCACGCGCTCGGTGTCCTGCTGAACAATTTGCTGGACAACGCGGTGCGCCATACGCCGGCGGGCGGGCGTGTCGACGTGATCCTGCGGCGCGAACCCCGCGGGCTCGCGCTGACCGTGCTCGATACCGGCAGCGGCATTCCGACCGACGAAATCGCTCGCGTGTGCGACCGCTTTTACCGGATTTCCGGGACGGCCGGGCATGGCAGCGGGCTCGGGCTCGCCATCGCTTCACGCGTGGCGCGGCGCCATCATGCGACGCTGGTCGTGGCGAATCGCAGCGACGTGACGGGTCTGTCGGTCTCCGTGCAGGGGCTGCGCGAATTCGCCAATGCGTCTTTGGACCTCGCACCAAGGACTGCCGCGCACACGGCCGATTGACGACTGCTGCGGCGCCGTCTCGCCGCGCGCCCGCCTGATAAGCATTTCATAAGCATGCGCCCACTAGGCTCGTGGTCTTGTCCGGTCGACGAGTTTCCAGATGAAGCGCGCACCCTCCCGCTCCGAGCGCGGCCTGCATTCGCCATGGCCGCACGGGAGCGGCGCATGAGAGTACTGCTGGTCGAAGACGGGCACCGCGCCGATGAGTCCATGCACCCCGCGTTGAAGGGCTACGGCTATGTCGTGGATCTCGTCCATGATGGCAAGACAGCCCTGGTGTCCATGTCGACGCATGTCTACGACGCCATCCTGCTCGATGCGGCAAGCCCCGGCCCGGGCGCGCTGGACGTGCTGCGCATGGTGAGACGCGCGGGCGGGCATGTGCCCGTCATCGTGATGACGACGCGGGGCGCGACCGCCGAGCGGATACGCGCGCTGAACGAAGGCGCGGATGACTGTCTCGGCAAGCCGTTCGACATGCTGGAACTCGACGCGCGCCTGCACGCGCTCATGCGGCGCCTCGGCGCCCGCTCTGCCGCGCTGTTGACGAACGGCGTGCTGACCTTGAATCCGGCGACGCGGGAAGCCCGTTCGGACGCCGCGCCGACCCGCCTTTCCAGCCGCGAATTCGCCTTGCTGCAAGCGCTGATGATGCAGCCCGGCGCCATCCTGTCACGCGCCGATCTGGAAGACTATATCTACGGCTGGACCGACGAGGTCGAAAGCAATGCTGTCGAATTCCTGATTCACACCGTTCGCAAGAAGCTGGGCGCCGAGGTCATCAGGAATGTGCGTGGCGTCGGCTGGATGGTGTCGCGGCCAGCCTGATGCGGGGCTGGCGGCGTGTTGAGGAAAGGCCCGCGCACACGACAAAAGGCGCCGCAACCCTCGCGGCGCCGTCTTCTTTCCGTGCAATCGCGGCTTACTGCTTGAACTTCGCGGGCACCTTCGTCAGATCGATTCTGACGATCTCGCCGAAATCCTGCGTCTTGCCGTCCGGCAGGAACTTCTCGCTGGGCGGGAATGGATTCGCGGCGGTGGCCATCGGCACTGTCGCGGGTTCGTCCGTGATGCCGAAGTCCGAATCGTTCGAGATATAGAGCTTGGTCGGATCGGCGGGATCGACGGCGACGCCCTCGACCTTGTCGTGACCGAAGTACATGCCCTTTGGATCGATGGTGGTGAAGAGCGCCGCGTAGTTGAGGAACAGCGACTCCGTGCCGACCGTGATGCCCGCGGCGCCGAGCGCTTGCACGGCAGCCGGTGCATCGACCGTGCCGGCCAGATCCTCGATGGTCTTGCCGGCCACTTCAAGCCCGCTGGCCGGATCGTAGCTCACCGCACCGCCCGCGATCGTGGTGCCGATCAGCGGCGATTTCGGACCGACGTCCGTGGCCCGGCTCAGATCCAGCTTCCACAGATTCTTGTCCGCGCGTGCCTTGCCGCTTGCCGTGCCGTCGACGGTGCCTTCGAAGTTGCCGTCGCGTTCGTCCACGATGAAGGTGCCGTCCGGCAGCGCTGTGATCTCGCTGACGGCCTGGCCTTCGGGGTTGCCCGCGCCATTCGTATGCAGGGCATACAGGTACTCGTGCACGTCGTTGACCGGGTCCGCGAGCGAGACCTTCACGACCCGCGTGATGGCGCCCTTGCCCGACGCCACCGCCTTCACGCCGTTCTTGTCCAGCGGCGACTGCATGATGCCGACGAGATACTTGCCGTCGGCGCTGAGCGTCAGGCCTTCCATGCCCTTGTTCGGCTTGCGTTTCCTGAGCTCGCCGGGCAGCGCCAGATCGTTGCCGGTGCTCGCGGTGGAGTAGGGATTGAGGCGGGAGAGCTCTTTGCCGCTGGCATCGAAGTGGACGATGTACGGGCCGTATTCGTCCGATACCCAGAAAGTGCCGTCGGCCATGGCGACGAGACCTTCCGGATCGAGGCCGGCGGTGCTCGTCGGCAGCACGTTGCCGTTCACGTCGTAGATGGTCTCGGCGGTGCTCGCTTGCGGATTGACACGACCGTTCATCGGCGTGCCGTCGGCGAGCGACAGGCCGATGACCTTCGCCACGCTCGCCTTGCCGCCGCTCAACTGGAACAGCGCAATGGCCGGTTGGAACGCCTGGTCAGGCTCGATCTTGTTGGCGCCGTCCGGGGCGGTGACGTTGGGACCGCGATCGGTCATGCCGTAGAAGTAGCCGGGCTGATTGGGCGCGGGGGTCAGCGCGGAACCGTAGCCCGTGCCGACGATCGGCACATTGCCCCAGTTCGTGTAGGGCGCAATGTTCTGGGTGTAGAGCTGTGTCGCCTGTTTAGCCTGGGCGGCCGGGCTGTTGTCCGCCGATGAATCGTCGCCGCCGCATGCGGCCAGCGTCAAGCTTACTGCCAGCGCCACGCACGTCTTGTTGTTGACCATCCCTTGCGCTCCTTTTCTGGTGTCGTTCTTATGAAAAGGGCAAAGGGTATCGACGTGCAGTGGCAAATTCGTGACCGGCAAATCTGGCGAGTGCTTGCAAAGAGGGTGCTGAAGCAGGGATGCGTGACTTGCTTCACACACGCGTCATTCGTCGAACATCTCGTGAGGATGCTTGCTTGCGGCCTTCATGGCCGCCCGGTTCGCGAGCCAGGCCAGCGCGCAGAACAGTGCGCCCGCGACGCCGTAGGGAACGAATCCGAAGCGTCCGGACGCGCCGGTGGCCAGCGCGTAAGCCGGTAGCAGCATGCCTGCGGAAAGAAAAACGTACGGCAGCCAGCGCACAGTCGAGGTCCTTTGATCGCCCGGGTGCGAGTCGATTGCCCGGGCGTGGCTCATGCCAGATGAGTCGCGGTCAGCGTGCTGCGGATTGCGACGAAACGGGCAGAGCAGCAAGTTTCGGTCCGCGTCAGTCTGGTGTGCGCTTGCTGTCGGCGTTTCAGTGGGAAATCTCGTCGAGCGTGCGATTGTTCGTGCGCGGACCGAAGAAACCGATCGCGCCCATCACCATCACCATCGAGCCGCCGATCAGACCGAACACGCCTTCCACGCCGACGTGCCGTAACGCGAAAGCGATCATGAAGCCCGAGAACATCGCGGAGAGACGCGACATCGAGTAGACGAAGCCGACTGCCGTGGCACGGATGCGCGTCGGAAACAGTTCGGTCTGGTAGGCGTGATAGCCGACCGAGAGCAGGGTGCCCGACAGCGTGATGAGCACGCCGAGCAGCATCAGCATGGCGGGTGACGACTGCGTGGCGAACAGGCTGCCGAAGACGGCAATGCCCAGCGCCGAGAGCACGATCAGCGTCTTGCGTTCGATGCGATCCGCGAAGGCCATGGCGAGCAACGGCCCGAAGGGATTCGACGCCGCGATGACGAACGAGTACATCAGGCTGTGGGTGATCGTCACGCCCTTCGACACCAGCAGCGTGGGCACCCATGACGCGAAGCCGTAGAAGCCGATCGCCTGGAACAGGTTGAAGACCAGCAAGGTAATGGCGCGGCGGCGGTACGGGCGTTGCCAGATCTCGGCGAAGCGCGCCTTGCCGCAGGCGGCCGATTCGCTGTTCGCCGCTTCGCTTTCCACGGGCGCGGGCAGCGCCTGGCCGTATTGCTGCGCGACCCTCGCTTCGAGCGCGCACAGCACGCTGTCGGCTTCATCGAGACGGCCCTGCTGCGCAAGCCAGCGCGGGCTTTCCGGCACGCGGCGGCGAATCGCCCACACGATCAACGCGCCCAGTGCACCGATGATCACGACCCAGCGCCAGCCGTCGATGCCCCAGGGCGCGCGCGGCACGAGCCACCACGAGAACAGCGCAACGGCGGGCACTGCCGTGTACTGCACCAGATGCACGAAGGCGAAGGCACGGCCGCGCAGATGTTTCGGCACGAGTTCGCTGACATAGGTATCGATCGTCACCAGTTCGACGCCCACGCCGATGCCCGCGATCAGCCGCCACAGGTTGATGGCGCCCGCGCTGTCCTGCCAGGCCATCGCGAACGTGGCGATCGAGTACCAGAGCAGCGACACGGTGAAGGTGGTCTTGCGTCCGAAGCGATCGGCCAGGCGCGTGAAACAGAAGGTGCCGATGAACAGCCCCGCGAACGAGGCCGCGACGAAGGCGCCCAGTCCGGAGAAGCCGAAGAACGAGGCAGTGGTCGTCGAGTAAAGGCCGCTCTTGACCAGGCCCGGCCCGACGTACGCGGTGAAGAACAGATCGTAGAACTCGAACCAGCCCCCGATCGACAGCATGAAGACCAGCGCCCATACCGAGCGTGTCGCAGGCAGACGGTCGATACGCGCGTTGATGCGCTGCGATCCGTCGGCCTCGGTTGGGGGGTGCGGCGGGTTGATGCCGTCGACGGGCAGGCTGGCCATCTGCGTGTTCTCCTTTCAACATCCTTGATAGTTCTGTTCAACAGAACCGTGTTCTTTACAACAGAATGCGTATGGTAGTCGCCGGCTGCGAAAACGAGCGACTAGGGATAACACCAGCACGCCGGCGTCAGGAGGGAGGGAGACGGCATTCCGTATGGATGCCGTCGATGCAGGCTCGTCGCGGAACGGACTTCGTCTAGCCGGCGCGATCCGTGGCGTCGTCGCGGTCGAATCGGGCGATGCTGGCGTCGTAGCGCGCCGCCATGCCGCCCAGCGCGGTCGTCGCCTGCTTCGCGCTGAGGAGGAGCGCCTTGAGCGCGGTTTCGATGGTCGCGGCGTCGCCGAATCGGCCCTTCGGTCCGGACACCGTCAGCGCGCCTGCGATCAGGCCGGTCGCATCGAATACCGGCACCGACGCCGACACGGTCTCCGGATCGCGTTCGCCATAGGACACCGCGAACAGTTGCTCCCGCACCTCATTCCAGCGCGGGTCCGACGCTTCGGTGAACGCCAGCAGCACCTTGCCGGACGCGCCTTTGTCGATGGCGAATTCCTCGCCCACCCGGATCGCGACCCGTACGCTTCGCGACGGCTCGACGCGGTAGAGGACCAGGCGCTTGTCGCCCTGGCGCACATACAGCGAGGCTGTCTCGCCGAGATCCCGGCTCAGTTGCTGGAGAATGGGTTCGACCACCGGTCCCACCTGAAACGACCGCTGGTAAAGCGTGGCGAGCCGCAGCGGTTGATGTCCGATCGCATACTGTCCGTCACTCAGCTTGCGTATGAAGCCGCCGTGTTCCAGTGCGCCGAGCAGGCGCAGCACCGTGCTCTTGTACAAACCGGTGCGCCGCGAGAGTTCAGTGAGGGTCAGCCGTTCGTCGGTCGGGCCGTAGGCGTTGAGGATCGCGAACGCGCGATCCAGGACCGCGACACCACTGGATGCCTCCGCAGCGTCCGTCGATGGCCCTTCCATTGCGGGCGCGGTAGTCGTCATCTCTTTCCCCTCGTTGAATGTCCCGACACTTTACAGTTCTGCGGTGCAGAACTCAAATTCCATTAGGCGGGTAAACCCATCTTCAATTGAGCGACAATCGTACCTATAGTTCTCTCTAACAGAACCATGATCTATCAGATAGAACCAAGGAGCGAATTTTGGAATCTTCCACGCCAGGAATCCTGATCAGCGAAGTGGGCCCGCGCGACGGCCTGCAAAGCATCAAGAGCGTCATGCCGACCGCAGCCAAGTTGCGATGGATCTCCGCGCTGGCGGCCGCCGGCTTGCAGGAGATCGAAGTGGGCTCCTTCGTTCCTGCCAGGCTGCTCCCGCAGATGGCCGACATTCGCGAAGTGGTCGCGCATGCGCTGTCGCTTCCCGGACTGCATGTGGCGGTGCTCGTCCCGAATCTGCGCGGCGCTCAGGGCGCCTTCGAAGCGGGGGTTCACAAGCTCACGCTGCCGGTCTCGGTGACCGACGAACACTCGATGGCGAACATCCGCAAGACCCCGGCGCAGATGATCGAAGAGGTGCGCCAGATCGTCGCGTTGCGCGACGCGCAGTATCCGGGCGTGCAGATCGAGGCGGGCGTATCGGTGGCGTTCGGCTGCACGCTTGCCGGCACGGTCACGGACGACCAGACGATGCGCATGTGCGTCGCCATGGCCGAGTGCGGCGCGGACGAGGTCGGTCTCTCCGATACCAGCGGCTACGCGAACCCGGTCCAGGTGCGTCGTTTGTTCCGCCGCTTGCAGTCCGAACTGGGCGCGAAGGCAGGCGGCGCCCACTTCCATAACACGCGCGGTCAGGGACTCGCCAACGTGGTCGCCGCGCTCGACGCCGGCGTCACCACGATCGACTCGAGCCAGGCGGGTCTCGGCGGCTGTCCGTATGCGCCGGGCGCGACCGGCAACATCGTCACAGAAGACCTCGCGTTCCTGCTGGAGGCCATGGGCTATAGCACCGGCGTGGACATCGACAAGCTGATCGCCGCGCGCGCGATCCTTGCCGAAGCGCTGCCCGGAGAAGCGCTGTACGGGCACGTTCAGGATGCCGGACTGCCGAAGGGATTCACGTATGCGGACGGACGCGCGCCGAGCGCGCCGCAGCCGGAAGGCTGTCTGCTGGGAGCCGCGCAATGAGCGACGTGCAAGCGAATCAAGCCCTGCCGTACAGCGGCGTGCGCGTCGTCGAGATGACGCACATGGTGATGGGGCCGACCTGCGGCATGGTGCTCGCGGACCTGGGCGCGGAAGTCATCAAGGTCGAACCGATCTCGGGCGACAGCACGCGCGCGTTGCGCGGCTCGGGCGCGGGCTTCTTCGGCACTTTCAATCGCAACAAGAAGAGCATTGCGGTCGATGTGAAGGACGCGCGCGGCATCGAGATCATGCACAAGCTGGTCGGCGGCGCGGACGTCTTCAGCGAGAATTTCAAGAGCGGCACGATGGACAAGCTGGGCCTGGGCTATGCGGCGCTGAGCAAGCTCAATCCGCGTCTCGTCTATGTGTCGCACAAGGGCTTCCTGCCGGGACCCTACGATCACCGCACCGCGCTCGACGAAGTGGTGCAGATGATGGGCGGCCTCGCGTACATGACCGGACCAGAAGGGCGTCCGCTGCGCGCGGGCACGAGCGTCAACGACATCATGGGCGGCATGTTCGGCGCGATCGGCGCGATGGCGGCGCTCGCCCAGCGCGAACGCACGGGGCGCGGACAGGAAGTGCAGAGCGCGCTGTTCGAGAACAATGTGTTCCTGGTCGCGCAGCACATGATGCAGTACGCGGTGACCGGTCAAGCGGCCTCGCCGATGCCCAGCCGCATCTCCGCCTGGGCCGTCTATGACGTGTTCTCGGTCAAGAATGGCGAACAGATTTTTCTGGCGGTCGTGTCCGATACGCAATGGGCGATCTTCTGCGATGCGTTCGGCCTGTCGGCGCTCAAAGCGGACGCACGCATTGCAACCAACAATCAGCGCGTGCAGGCGCGCGACTGGTTGTTGCCGCAGCTTCGCGAGCATATGGAAGCGTTCACGGCAGCGGAGATCAGCGCGGTCTTCGAACGCTGCGGCTTGCCCTATGCGCCGATCACGAAACCCCAGGACCTGTTCGACGATCCGCACCTGCTCGCGACCGGCGGACTCGCCGACGTGACCCTGCCCGCCGACGCCAGCGGCGCCGGCCAAGCCGTGTCCACGCGGACCGCGCTGCTGCCTCTGACGCTCGACGGTGAACGGCTGAGCTTGCGTGCGGCGCCGCCGTCGCTGGGCCAGGATACGCGCGCACTGCTCATGGAGCTCGGCTACACGTCCGACGCGCTCAGGCAGTTGACCGAAGCGGGTGTCGTCAAGTGCCAGGACCTGGCTCGAGACTGATCGAAGCGCGACACACCATGGCGCCGCACCCATAGCGCGGCCGACAGGAGACGACCCATGCCATCCCTTTCCTCCAACGTGGTCGCCGACCGTCCCGTCGATGCCACCCTCGAACAGCAGGCGGTGAAGAAAGCCGCGTGGCGTTTCATTCCGCTGCTCGCGCTTGCGTACTTCTTCAACTATCTGGATCGCACCAGCGTGGGCTTTGCCGCGCTGACGATGAATCATGACCTCGGTCTGACAGCCACGCAGTTCGGCTGGGGCGCCGGCATCATGTTCGCGGGCTATTGCGTTTGCGAAGTGCCGAGCAATCTGGCGCTGTATCGATTCGGCGCACGACGCTGGCTTGCGCGCATCATGATCACGTGGGGCTTCTTCGCCGCTGCAACCGCGCTCGCCACCGGCCCGACCAGTTTCTATGCGATCCGGCTGCTGCTCGGCATCGGCGAGGCGGGCTTCTTTCCCGGCGTGATTTTCTTTCTGGCCGTGTGGTTTCCGGCGAGCTATCGCACGCGCGTGCTCGCTTGGTTCACGGTGTCCACGCCGCTCTCGTCGTTCGTCGGCGCGCCGCTGTCGACCTGGCTGCTTTCGATGGACGGCGTCCTGGGACTGGCGGGCTGGAAGTGGATGTTCATCGCGGAAGGCTTGCCCGCGTGCGTACTCGGCTTTCTCGTGCTCCGGATGCTCGTGGATCGGCCCGCCGATGCGAAGTGGCTCTCGCCGCAAGAGCGGCAGGCGCTGCAGAACGCATTCGATCGCGAGGGCGCGGCCAGTACGAAAAAGAAGGACTTCAGTGCGGCCCTGAAGGACGCGCGCACCTATATCCTCGCGATGATCTCGTTCGGCTTCACGATGGGTTCGTACGGTATCGGCATCTGGCTGCCGCAGATGCTCAAGGCACACGGCATGAGCATGACGGAGACGGGACTGCTGTCGGCCGTGCCGTATTTCTTTGCCACCATCGCGCTGCTCTGGTGGGCGAGGCGCGTCGACCGGCGCGGCGCGCCCGTCGCGAATCTGGCGGCGGGTCTTTTGATCGGCGCCGTGACGCTCGGCGTATCGACTCACTTTCATCAGCTGCTGCCCGCCATGACCGGGATCACGCTGGCGCTGATCGGAACCATTGCCGGCCGCACGATCTTCTATACGCTGCCGAACCGGTTTCTCTCCGGCCACGCGGCTGCCGGCGGCCTGGCGCTGATCAATTCGATCGGCGCGCTCGGCGGGTTTGCCGGGCCCTATCTCGTCGGCTATCTGAAGGACAGCTTCGGGACGTTCACCGCGGGCATGATCGGTCTGTCGGCGGTGCTGTTCGTCACGACCTTGCTGACGCTCTCGCTCTACGCCTTCAAGACGGAACGTTGAGGAAAACGCGCATCATGAGCACGACCGGCAATTACCTTCCCGTTCGCGCGACGTGGCTCGCCACGGGCACCGAGGCGGCGCTCGAGGCGGACATGCCGATCATCGACGCGCATCATCATTTCTATGAACGCGCCGGATGGACCTATCTGCTCGATGACTACGTCGAGGATATCGAGTCGGGGCACAACATCACGGCGTCGGTGTATATGCAGGCGTTGACGCGTTATCGAACGGACGGGCCCGAAGCGATGCGGCCGGTCGGCGAGATCGACTATGTGGTCAAGGCCACTGCGCCGTTGCAGGAAGGCAAGCGACAGATCGCTAAGGGGATCGTCGGATACGCGGACTTGCGGCGCGGCAGCGCGGTGCGAGACGTGCTCGAGGCCGAATTGCAGGCAGGCGAGGGCCGCCTGCGCGGCGTGCGGCATCTGGTCACCTGGGACGCCGCCCCGACGCTCGTGAATCCCGTATCGGCCGCCCCGCGAGGCCTGCTGCTCGATGCGGCGTATCGAGCGGGCGTGGCGCAACTGGATGCGCTCGGCCTGTCGTGCGATGTGTGGCTCTTCTTCACGCAATTGCCCGAACTGTTCGATCTGGCGAAGGCCTTTCCTCGCACGCCGTTCATCGTCAATCATTGCGGCGGCATCGTGCGGATTGCCCGCTACGCCGACCCGCGCAACGAAGTGTTCGACCTGTGGTCGCGTGCCATGCGCGACCTGGCGCAATTGCCCAACGTGCATGTGAAGCTTGGCGGCCTGGGCATGCGGATCAACGGCTTCGATTTCGAGAAGGGCGCACGGCCACCTTCGTCCATTGAACTGGCGGAAACCTGGAAGCCGTGGATGCATACCTGCATCGATGCGTTCGGCGCGGATCGCTGCATGTTCGAAAGCAATTTTCCGGTCGACAAAGGCTCGTATCCCTTCAGCAACGGCTGGAACGCGTTCAAACGCCTGACCGCCCAGGCAAGTCCGCAGGAACGCGAGGCGCTGTTTCGCGGAACCGTCAGCCGCGTGTATCGGCTCGATTGACTTCTGCGTGCGCCGGCTGGGCATCGACGGCGTTTTCCTGCCCTGGAAGATAGAACTTTACGCCTCAAATGCAACAATATATCATTGCGACCGCAACGTCGTTGCGAGCCTGCGCCCGACGTCATTTCCATGCCCGCATCGAGCAACGATATATTGTTGCATCGACTGCGCGAGCGGCAACAAAACGAAAACCAATCCAAAAACCACCGTGAAAAAAGACCTGAAACGCCTGTCGCAACGTGCCTTGCGCCTGTCTCCGCTGTCCCTGGCCTGCTTTGCACTCGCCGCGCAAGCCCAGCAGGATGCGGCCACCGCGGCGTCGTCGGTGCCGGGCGGCGCGCTGGCGCCGGTATTTGTCACTGCCAATCCGCTCGGCGATACGGACCTCATCGCGCCCGCGACAGCGCTCTACGGCGATGAACTGACGCGCAGGCAAACCAACTCGCTGGGCGAGACGCTCAACGGGCTGCCAGGCGTGTCCACGACGACGTACGGACCGATGGTCGGCCGCCCGATCATCCGTGGCATGGACGGCGATCGCATTCGCCTGCTGCAGAACGGCGTCGCGGCGTGGGACGCGTCGTCGCTCTCCTACGATCACGCGGTGCCGCAGGAACCGCTGACCATCGAGCGGGTCGAGATCGTGCGCGGGCCGGCGGCGCTGCTGTACGGCGGCAACGCGATCGGCGGGGTGGTGAATACGATCGACAACCGCATTCCGCGCGAGCCGATCAAGGGCGTGGACGGCGCGGTCGATGCCAGTTACGGGGGCGCCAACAACGCCCGTGCAGGCGAAGCGATGGTCGAAGGCGGCAACGGGCAATTCAATTTTCACGTCGATGCTTTCGACCGCGAAACCAGCAAGGAGCGCATTCCGGGCTTCGCGCATTCGGACCGCCAGCGCGCACTCGACGGCCCCGATGCCGAAGAAGCCTACGGCAGTATCCCGAACAGCGATGGCCGCTGGCATGGCGGCGCGGTGGGCACGTCGTACACCTGGGCCGATGGCTACGCGGGCCTGTCCTACAACGGCTACGAAGCGAACTATGGCTCTGTCGCCGAGGACGATGTGCGGCTGCGCATGCATCAGGATCACGTCGCGTTCGCGTCTGAAGTGCGCAACCTTCAGGGACCGTTCTCGCAACTGAAGTTCGACTTCGGCTATACCGACTACGAGCACAAGGAAATCGACAACGGCGAGACCGGCACGACGTTCCGCAATCACGGCTACGAGGCGCGGCTGGAAGCGCGGCACAAGAAGATCGGGCCGCTGGAAGGGTCGATCGGCGTGCAGGTCAGCCAGAACACCTTCTCCGCACTCGGCGACGAAGCGCTCGTGCCGACCACGCAGACCACCAACGTCGCGCTGTTCGGCCTCGAGGAATGGAAGGTCACCGACCGTCTCAAGCTGAGTGCCGGTGCGCGTTACGAACATGTCAGCCAGGATCCGACCGCAGCCGGCAACGAGAAATTCGCGAGCGCGAGCACACGCGATTTCAATGCCGTGAGCGCCTCGCTCGGTGCGCTCTACAAGCTGACGCCCGTCTGGTCGGTGGCGGGCGATGTCGCCTACACGGAACGTGCGCCCGCGCTCTACGAACTCTTCGCCAACGGCCCGCATGATGCAACCGGACAGTATCTGATCGGCAACCCGGAGGCGCAGAAGGAGAAGGCGGTCTCGGCGGATCTGTCGTTGCGTTTTGCGAGCGGATCGAACAAGGGAAGCATCGGCGTCTTCTACAGCCGCTTTAGAAACTACCTCACCGAGTACAACACCGGCCGTCTCGTCGATGACGACGATCAGGTCGTCGCGCCCGGCACCGATGACGCCCTCAACGAAGCGGTTTATCGCGGCGTTCGCGCGGAGTTCTACGGCATCGAATGGGACAGCAAGTGGCGCGTCTTCGAGCACGGCGCGCACACGGTCGATTTCTCGCTGGTCGGCGACTACACGCACGCGCGGAATATGGACACGGGTTCGCCGCTGCCGCGCATCTCGCCGCTGCGCGCGACTGTCGCGCTGGACTACGGCTATGGGCCATTCGGCGCGCGTGCGGAGATGCAGCATGCGTGGGCGCAGCATCGTGTGCCCGAAGACGATCTGCCGACCGCCAGCTACACGAAGCTGGGCGTGATGCTCACCTACAAGTTCCACGTCGGCAGCACGCACTGGCTTGCCTATGTGCGCGGCGACAACCTGACGAACCAGGACATCCGCTACGCCAGTTCCGTCGTCCGCGATATCGCGCCGGAAGGCGGCCGCAGCGTCATGGTCGGCATGCGCACGACGTTCTGAAGCACAGCGCGTCTCATCCATCGAAGGAGCAAGCATGGACGCACGACTTCCGGTCACCGTTCTCTCGGGCTTTCTGGGCGCGGGCAAGACGACGCTGCTCAATCACATCCTGAACAATCGGGAAGGGCGGCGCGTCGCGGTCATCGTCAACGACATGAGCGAGGTGAACATCGATGCCGCGCTGGTCCGCAACGGCGGCGCGCAGTTGTCCCGCACCGATGAAAAGCTGGTCGAGATGAGCAACGGCTGCATTTGCTGCACGTTGCGCGAAGACCTGCTGCTGGAGGTGAACCGGCTCGCGAAGGAAGGGCGTTTCGATCAGCTCGTGATCGAATCGACCGGCATCTCCGAGCCGCTTCCAGTCGCGGAAACCTTCACCTTCGCCGATGAAAGCGGCCAGAGCCTGTCCCACGTCGCGCGTCTCGACACCATGGTCACCGTGGTCGACGCCTTCAACTTCCTGCGCGACTACAGTTCGCAGGAAAGCCTCCATGCGCGTGGCGAATCGCTGGGCGAGGAAGATCATCGGACGGTGGTCGATCTGCTGATCGAGCAAGTGGAGTTCTGCGATGTCATCGTGCTCAACAAGACCGATCTCGTCGATGACGACAGTCGTGAGCGCCTGAAGGCGATCCTGCGCGGATTGAATCCGCGGGCGCGAATCGAGATGTCGGCGTTCGGCTGCGTGCCGCTGGATCGTGTGCTGGACACGAAGCTGTTCGATTTCGAGGAAGCCGCCGATGCGCCCGGATGGCTCAGGGAGATGCGCGGAGCACACGCGCCGGAAACGGAGGAATATGGCATCCGCAGCTTTGCATGGCGCGCACGCCGGCCGATGCATCCGCAACGCTTCTGGGATCTCGTCAGTGGCGAATGGCCGGGCGTCGTGCGCTCGAAAGGCTTCTTCTGGCTTGCGAGCCGGCTGACCTTCGCCGGATCGTGGTCGCAGGCGGGCGCGGTATGTCGACATGGTGCTGCGGGGCTGTGGTGGGCAGCGGTTCCGAAGGAGCATTGGCCGGCCGATCCGGATACGCTCCAGTCCATCGAGAAGGCGTGGCATCCGGAAGTCGGCGATGCGCGGCAGGAGATCGTCTTGATCGGCATGGACATGGATGAGGCCGGGTTGCGCCGGCGGCTGGATGCCTGCCTGCTGACGGATGCGGAGATGGCGCAAGGACCGGCGGCCTGGCTTCGGTTCACGGATCCGTTTCCGGCATGGGGCGGTGCGCCCGATGCTTCATGATGATGTCGTGCAGCAGGCACTCGGCAAGAAGACTCCCCAGCCTCTTATACGATCTGCCTCGTTCAACTGCATAGGGAAGGAAGCGCGATCCGCCGAAACCGTCATGCCACCGTGCGCCGCTTGACCCGATGCCCTCTCCACGTGGGCGGTCTCACTCCCGGGACCGTTCTTCAAGCCCGGCGATTGCCGGGTTTTTTTCTGGGGACTGCATCCGCCAGATAACGGAATCGTAATCCTGTCGCTTGCGAAACCTGCGTATCATCGAACGATTCCGGATCGACCGGATAGGGGCAGGGCATGCGGGTATTGATCGTCGAAGACGAGCTCAAGGCAGGGGCGTACATCAGGAAAGGCCTCGAAGAAGCGGGCTATTCGGTCGATGTCGTGAGCGACGGCGCGGAAGGCCTCATTCTCGCCACAGAAGAAAACTACGACGTCATCGTGCTCGACGTCATGCTGCCGACGATGGACGGCTGGACCGTCATCAGGAAACTGCGCGAGTCGAAGTCCACGCCCGTGCTGTTCCTCACCGCGCGTGACGACGTGGATGACCGCGTGCGCGGCTTCGAGCTTGGCGGCGACGACTATCTCGTCAAGCCGTTTGCCTTCGTCGAACTCCTGGCGCGCGTGCGTGCGCTTGCGCGTCGGGGACCGGCGCGCGAGACCGACCTGATCTCGGTCGCCGACCTCGAGATCGACGTCACGCGCCGCAAGGTCAGGCGCGCGGGCAAGCGGATCGATCTCACGCCGCGCGAATTCGCGTTGCTGCAATTGCTGGCGCGACGTCAGGGCGAAGTGCTGAGCCGCACGCAGATTGCATCGTATGTGTGGGACATGAACTTCGACAGCGATACGAACGTGGTCGAAGTCGCCATCCGGCGCCTGCGCGCGAAGATCGACGATGACTTCGCGGTGAAGCTGATCCAGACGGTGCGCGGCGTAGGGTACGTGATCAATCCGCCCGAACGCGAATGATCCGCGCCCGCTCGCTGACCACGACGCTCGCGCTGGCCTTCGCAGCGACGACGCTCGCCGTGTTCGGCATCGTCGGCAGCTTCGTGTATGTGGCGCTGGAGCGTCAGGTGCGTGTGCAGGACGACCTCGATATCGTGCTGGCCGCCCAGCACACGCGCAGGCTCGTCGAGGAACTCGCAAGCTACGCGGATATCGAGCGTTATCAGGAACGTCTGGAAAGCCAGGTGCTCGGCAACGAAGCGCTGTCCCTGAAGATTGCCGATCATGCGGGCCACGTGCTGGTGCAGCACAACCTGAATCCATCGATGTCGTCCGTGAAAGCGACCGGACCTGCCGTGCCGGGCGGCGACACCATCAGCGACAGCGCCATCGTTCCCACGGTCACCGCGAACGACCAACCCGTGCGCGCACTGAGTGTCGATGCGCGCCTGCATGACGGCAGCACAGTGACCATCGTGATTCTGCGCAACATGCACGATCGCTGGCTATTGCTGGACCGTTACCGTGACAGGTTGCATCTGGCGGGCATTGTGGGTGTCATGCTGACGTTCGCGATGGGCTTCCTGCTCGTGCGGCGCGCGCTGCGTCCCTTGTCGGAGATGGCGAGCAGCGCGGCCACGGTCACTTCGGAAAACCTGCATACCCGGATTGCGATGGACCGCGTGCCATCGGAACTGGAGCCGCTGATTGCAGCGCTCAATCGCATGCTCGCAGGGCTGGAAGCGAGCTTCCAGCGCATGTCGCGCTACACCGCCGATCTCGCGCACGACATGCGTACGCCGCTTGCCAATATGCGCGGCGCGACCGAAGTGGCGCTGGCGCGTCCGCGCTCGGCCGACGACTATCAGGCACTGCTCGCGTCGAATCTCGAAGAGTGCGACCGGCTTTCGCGCATGATCGAGAACGTGCTGTTCCTGGCGCGCGCGGAGCATCCGCAGTTCGCGAAGAACATGCGCGTGTTCGATGTGAGGGACGAGCTGCAGCGCATAGCGGACTATTTCGAAGGCCTCGCCGATGACGCCGGGGTGCGCATCGTGGTAACGGGTGCGGGACACGTGCGCGCCGATGTCGAACTGTTCAGGCGCGCGGTCAGCAATCTGCTGGCCAATGCCGTGCGCCATACGCCGCGCGATGGCGTCATCACGCTATCCGTTCATGCCGACAGCGTCTTCGTTCGCGCGTGCGTGGAGAACGAAGGCTCGCCTATCGATGCGTCCTTGCTCGAACGCATTTTCGACCGCTTCTATCGTGTCGATCCGTCGCGCATGGCGTCCGACGCGACGCCCGGTTCGGCGGGGCTGGGCCTCGCCATCGTGCGCAGCATCATGGAGCTGCACGGCGGCCGCGTTCACGCCGAAAGCGATGCGCACAGCACGCGCTTCATCCTGTCCTTTCCGCAGACCGGCTTGATATCAAATCCGTAATCAGGCCGTCAGACTCGCATCAACACTCGAATTGCACAATGAACTCAACGTTGCAGCCATGACGGCGCGGCGTCGGAGGGCAGGGTGCAATCCCGCACGCCCCTTCACACGGCATTGAAGAGAGGGAGCGATGAAAAAGCTCATGTGCAGTCTGTTCGCGGTGGCGGCGCTCGTACCGTTCAGTCGTTTTGCTCAAGCCGGTACCGACCACGTGACGCGTGCCGAAGTGCGTGCCGAGCTGGCGCAACTGGAAGCCGTGGGCTATCGGCCGAGCACGCACGATGCGGACTATCCGCAAGCGCTCATGGCAGCGGAATCGAAGGTGGCCGCCAACAACGATGGCCATGCCGCATACGGCGGCGCGTATCAAGGTGAACAAGCCAACGACGACCCGCGCGTTGCAGTTCATCGTTCGAACTAAATCAGTCTCAACCCATTATCAGGTGATCACCATGAAAAAGCTCGCATTCGTTCTTCTCGCTTCGATGTCGCTTGGCATCGCTGCTCAGGCTTCGGCTCAAACCAGCGGATTGACCCGCGCGGAAGTCAGGCAGCAACTCGTGCAGGCGGAAGCGCAAGGTGTGTTGCCGTCCAACGGCGTGTCGTATCCCCCGAGCGCGCAGGCGATGGCGCACAACCGCGCCCGATACGAGGCGCAGCATGAAGGCCAGACAAACGCAGCGGCATCCCGCACGAGCTTTGGCGGCGTCGCGGATGAACATGCGTCGAACTGAGTCGCCGGATGCAGGGCGTTCATCGCCCTGCATCCGGCATGCTGCGTCAGGCGCCGAGCTTGTCCATGATGGCCAGCAAGTCCGTCAGCGCCTGCTTGCATTTGGCCTGTTCAGGGGCTTTGGCGCGCAGTTCTTCCAGCGCGTGATCGATCGCCTTGTCGACCGTGTGCCAGTCACGCGCCGCGCGTGGCTTGAGCGATGGCTCCGCCTGATCCCAGTTTGTTTCGAGATCCTTGATGCGCGCCTTCGCGCCGGCGAGATCGCCATGATCGACCTTCGACAAGGTATCGGCGGCGATCGAGCGGAACGGCGACAAGTCGCCGATCTTCGACGCGGCCTGCGCTGTCGATACGGCATTCACGCCGAATGTCGACGCAGCCGCAGCCCCGATGACGAGCGAAGCGGCAAGAGCAAGCGTGCGATGTTTGAACATGATTTCTCCGGATAGTGAAACGAGTCAGGCAGTTTTTGAATCACGTGATGGCTGTTCGTGATAGCTCAGCCACGCGACGAGGGCGACGATGACGACAAGAAAAGCGATGCTCGTATAGACGGTTCCGAGTCCCATGCCGCCGTACTCGCGGGCTTGCGAAAGCCAGTCGCCGAGCGACGCGCCCAGTGGCCGCGTGAGGATATAAGCCACCCAGAACGCGAGTACGCGGTTCAGCCCGAGCCGTGCCGCCAGCGCGGTGACGGCAATCAGCGCGCTGAAGATCATCACGCCGAGCGTGAAGCCCCAGCCGAGCGCTTCCGTCACGAGATCGCCGGCGGCAGTGCCGAGCGCGAAGGTCAAGAGAATGGCGCTCCAGTACAGCAGTTCGCGCCGGCGCGTATTGATCGAGCGGATGGAAAGCGTGCCTTCGCTTCGGTGCCAGAGCCAGAACAGCACCGCGAGGCACACCGAGAACGCAGCCGTGCTCGTGTAAAGACTGACGCCCAGGCCATCGGTCAGGGCATCGGTGATCTGCGTACCGACGATGCTCACCAGCACCACGCTCAGCCAGTAGAGCGCGGGGAGGTATCGGCGGGCGCGCAACTGCAGGACGAGTGCCGCGAGCAGCAGCGTGAGCGTGATGGCATCGGTGATGACCGTGCCCAGTCCCACGTTGACGGCGAGATAGTCCGCGCCGGTTTCGCCGACGGTCGTCGAGAGAATCTTGATGAGCCAGAAGATGACCGTGACCTCGGGCACCTTGTTGACGGTACGGATCAGAAACGCGCTTTGCATGCCAGGCATCTCGGCTCTCCAGGCTGTTTGTATGGAAAGCACTATCAACGGGGCGACTTAGCCAATGCTTAGAAGCGGAAGAAATATTCGATTCACAAAAGCGTGCCCGGCGCATGCCTTTGCACCGGGTCTGCATCAGGCGATGCATATGTAGGCCATGAAGTCCGGACGCTAAGTGATGGCTAAGGCAATAACCGCACATTCCACGATTTACCTCTATCTCAACGTATGCGTATCCCTCTGACTCCAAAGAAGCGGAGCCGCGATTGACCGCTTTCCGCTCGTTCACCAAGCCGTCGCGCGTGGCCGTTTTGGCGCTTGCATGCGCCTGTGCGCTGAGTGCGTGTACGTGGTACGCGCCACAGCCGCTGAATCCCGCCGATACCTCGACGTCGCTTGCATCGCTGGAGCGCGTGCGTATCGATCCGCAGCGCATGCCGCTGCCCGAACTGAAGATGCATCGCTTCGATCCTTCCGACGGGCTCGATATCGAAGAAGTCGCGATGCTCGCCGTCGCGAACAATCCGGATCTGAAACTCGCCCGCGACGATCTGCATATCGCGCAGGCGCAGGCCTTCGCAGCAGGCCTGTTGCCCGATCCGCAACTGTCGATTGCAAGTGACTATCCCGGCACGCTCGGGACCACGCGCGCGTTCAGCTACGGCCTGAGCATGGACGTGATGGCGATCGTCACACGCGCGGCGAACAAGGCGTCGGCGGATGCGGGCGTGCGCCGGGTCGATCTCGGTCTGCTCTGGCAGGAATGGCAGGTGATTGCGCAGGCGAGGCAGCTGTTTCTGCGTGCGCGCATGCAGGACGAGACGCTGCCCTTGCTGCGGCGGCTGTATGAGCTTTCGCGCACGCGCTACGAGCGCATGATGCAGGCGGCACGCGAAGGCAATCTCACCGCCGATGCCACGAGCGCGGCCCTGCTGACCTGGAGCGACACGCGCAAGCAACTCTCCGATGCGGAACGCGCGGCCGAGCAAACGCATCATGATCTGAATCTGCTGCTCGGTGTATCGCAGGATGTGAGGCTGAACCTCGTGGACTCACCGGATACGCACGTGGACCGCAACGACGATGTGCTCATCGACATCGCGCTCGACAGTCTGCCTCGCCGGCGTCCTGATCTGCTCGCGTTGAAGGCGGGCTACCAGGCGCAGGAAGAGAAGTATCGCGCCGCGATTCTGAGCCAGTTTCCGAGCCTGAGCGTGGGCTTCAATCGCGGGCGCGACACGTCGAATATCTATACGACGGGCTTCCAGATCAATCTGACGCTGCCAGTCTTCAATCGCAATCGCGGCAACGTCGCGATTGAAAGCGCCACGCGCACGCGTCTGCGCGATGAATATCAGATGCGGCTCAACCAGGCCTATGCGGACGCGGCGCACGTGCGCGCGGACTGCGCGATCCTGCTGTCGCAACTGGACGCTGCCCGCCGCGCTTTGCCCGATGCCGACGCCACCGCACACAACGCGCAGCGCGCCTTTGACGAACACGATCTCACGCTCAACGCCTATACGGATGCGCAATCGGCCGCGCTCCTGCGCCGGATCGATATCGACACCCTCGCCGAGAGTTACGCGGAGCAGCGTGTCGCGCTGCAAGCCGTGCTCGGCAATGTCATTCCCGCTGCCTCCGATCCCACCCCACACCATGCAAAATAAACGCTTCGTGCTCGCGGCATGCCTGTGCTTCGTTCTCTCCGATCCTGCTTTTGCCGATACGCCGTCCGCCGCCGTCGAAACAGCGGCGCCGCAACGTGGCGCCATCGCGCAGCCGGTGCGCGCGTATGGCGTGGTGGCGGCGGCGTCGGGCAATCTCATCAGCGTCAGCCTGCCGTATGTAGCGCGTGTCGTGCGGCTGCTCGTACAGGCCGGACAGCGTGTCGGGCGCGGCGCGCCGCTGGTCGTCGTGCAGGCGGATCCTGCGGCGGCGCTGGGCGTGTCGCAGGCGCGCGGCGCTGCCGCGCTCGCCGGTGACGACGCTCGCCGCACGCAATCGCTGTTCGACAAGGGACTCGCGACCGCCTCCCAACTCGCGACCGCGAAGAAGGCCGCTCAGGACGCGCACGACGCGCTCGCCGCCCAGGAGGCGCTGGGCGCGACGCCCGGCAGCAAGACCGTGACCGCGCCTGCGCAAGGCGTGGTCTTGCAGATCCAGGCGAGCGAAGGTGATCAGATGGCGGCGGGCGCGCCCATCCTGCAACTCACGAGCGCAAGCACTGCGCGCGGCAATGTGCTGCTGGGCGTCGAGCCGGGTGATGCAGCGCGCATCCATGCAGGCGATGCGCTCACGCTGCACGGCCTCTCCACAGCGCTCGCCGATGCATCGCTCAGCGGGCACGTCGCGCTCGTGGGCGCGGCCATCGATCCGCAGACGCAACTCGTGGACGTCACCGCCGATGTGCCGCTCACGGGCACGGCGTTCATTCCAGGCATGCGCGTGGGCGCGGACATCTCGACGGCGTCGGGCGAACACTGGATCGTGCCGCGCGCGGCCATGCTCAGGGACGGGAAGGGCGCATACGTCTATCAGATCGCGCCAGGCAACACGGCGCGGCGTGTGAACGTCGCGCTGAAGACGGAGGACGGCGCGCGCTACGGCGTCGATGGTCCGATCGATGCCGCATGGCCGCTCGTCGTGACGGGCAACTACGAGCTTGCCGACGGCATGACCGTCCGTACGACGACGCCTCCGCCCGGGAGCGCAGCACGATGAAGTTCAGCCAATGGATGCAGACGCACAGCCGCTCGCTACTGTTCGTGATTGCGCTGGCGGCGGTGGCGGGCACGTTCACCGCGTTCCGCCTGCCGATCTCGCTGTTTCCCAACGTGGCGTTTCCGCGCGCGGTCGTATCGCTGGATGCGGGCGATCGTCCCGCCGAACAGATGGCCGCGCTCGTCACGATGCCCGTCGAGGAAGCCTTGCGGCGCGTGCCGAACGTACGCGATGTCGAATCGAAAACGAGCCGTGGCGCAGCGGAGATCTCGGTCAATTTCGACTGGGGCACGGACATGGCGCAGGGCACGTTGCAGGCGCAATCGGCCATCGGCGAGATACTGGCCAGCCTGCCGGCCGGCACGACCATGCAGGTCCGCCGCATGGACCCGACCGTGTTTCCGGTGCTCGCCTACAGCCTGACCTCGACGACGCAGAGTCTCTCCGCGTTGCGCGATCTCGCGCAGTTCCAGATGCGTCCGCTGCTGTCGTCGGTGGCGGGCGTGGCGCGCGTCGATGTGACGGGCGGCACGCAGGACGAGTTCCAGGTGGGCATCGATCCCGAGCGGCTCGCGGCGTACAAGCTCTCGGTCGCCGATGTCGCGAAGGCCGTGAACGCGGGCAACGTGCTGATGGCGACGGGCCGGATCGAGGATCACTACAAGCTGTATCTCGTGATCGCGAACGCGAGCGTCACCACGCTCGATGCACTGAAACACGTGGTCGTGCAGAGCAACGGCGCGACGCAAGTGCGTCTGGGCGATATCGCGGACGTGCGCGCAGGCGTCATGCCGCAATGGATCCGCGTGACAGCGGACGGCGCGGACGCCGTACTCGTCAACATCTATCAGCAGCCGGGCGCGAACAGCGTCGCGATGGCGCGGGCGGTGCGCGC
The DNA here is from genome assembly GCF_031451175.1 of Caballeronia sp. LZ035. Taxonomy (NCBI): domain Bacteria; kingdom Pseudomonadati; phylum Pseudomonadota; class Betaproteobacteria; order Burkholderiales; family Burkholderiaceae; genus Caballeronia; species Caballeronia sp. LZ035. Next base: position 1,936,444 of record NZ_JARUXS010000001.1, on the reverse strand, counting down.
GCGGCTCGCGACGTTTCAGCATCAGCTTCCTGCGGGCACCAAGCTCGCGAACTGGTACGACCAGAGCGAACTGGTGGTGGCATCGGCATCGAGCGTGCGCGATGCCATTCTCATTGGCGTGGTGCTCGCGGCGCTCACGCTGTTCGCGTTCCTGCGCAACTGGAAGATCACCGTCATTGCCGTGGCGCTCGTGCCGGTGGTCATGGCCGCGACCATCCTGCTGCTCGATTGCTTCGGCATGGGCTTCAATATCATGACGCTGGGCGGCATGGCGGCGGCGGTCGGACTCGTGATCGACGATGCGATCGTGATGATCGAGCATATCGTGCGGCGCATGCGCGAACATGGCGCAGAGGCTTTCAAAGGCCGCGTGATGGCGGCGTCGCTCGAGTTCACGCGGCCGCTTGCCGGCTCGTCGGCGGCGACGCTCATCATCTTCGTGCCGCTTGCGTTTCTGTCGGGCGTGACGGGCGCGTTCTTCAAGGCGCTGTCCATCACCATGGCGAGCGCGCTGTTCATCTCGTTCCTGGTCACGTGGCTCGCGGTCCCCATTCTCTGCGACCGCTGGCTGAAACCGCACGATGCGCACGAACATCGCGAGTCGCGCCTGACGCGCTGGACGCTCGATCGCTATCGACGTCTGGTCACGCGGGTGAGCGCGAAGCCGTGGCTCGTGCTGCTCGGTCTCGTGCCGCTGGCGGCGGTCGCAGTGGTCGCGTTCATGCACGTGGGCAGCGGCTTCATGCCGAGCATGGACGAAGGCGGCTTCGTGCTCGACTATCACACGCGGCCTGGCACATCGGTCAGCGAGACCGACCGTCTGATGCGGCAGATCGAGGCCATCGTGCGCGCCAATCCCAACGTGGCGACCTATTCCCGGCGCACCGGCGCGGGCCTCGGCGGCGACCTCAACGAACCCAACAAGGGCGACTTCTTCGTGCGGCTCAAGTCGGGCAATCGCGAGCCGATCGATACGGTGATGGAAGAGATTCGCTCGAAGGTGGAAAGCCAGGTGCCGGGCGTGAGCATCGAACTCGCGCAGCTGATGGAAGACCTTATCGGCGACCTGACCGCCGTGCCGCAGCCCGTGCAGATCAAGATCTATTCCGACGATACGACCACGCTCGACAACACTGCGCGCAAGGTGGCGGCGTCCATCGGCAAGATACCGGGCATCGTGGATGTGAACGATGGCATCAACCCCGCCGGCGACGCGCTCGAACTCCGCATTCGCGCCGATGCGGCCGCAGCCGAAGGCATGGACCCGCAATCGGTTGCGCAGGCCGTCAGCGATATGGTCGAAGGCAATGTTGCCACGCAGTTCCAGCGTGGACCGAAGACCATCGGTGTGCGCGTGCGGGTGATGCATGCATCGACACTCACGGATACGCAACTCGGCGCGCTGCAGATTCGCGCGCCGGATGGCCATCTGTTTGCGCTGGACAGAGTGGTGCAGCGCGTGCCCGTCAGCGGTCAGCCGGAGATCACGCGCGACAACCTCAAGCGCATGGACGCGGTGACGGCACGCATCGACGGACGCGATCTCGGCTCGACCATCGCCGACGTGCAGAAGGCGCTGGCCACGCCTGGGCTCTTGCCGAAGGGCGCGTACTACGAACTGGGCGGCCTGTATCAGCAGCAACAGATTGCGTTCAAGGGATTGATGGCCGTGTTCGGCGCGGCGGTCGCGCTCGTCTTCAGCCTGCTGCTGTTCCTGTATGAGCGCTTCCGCATTGCGCTCGCCGTGCTGGCGATGCCGCTCTTCGCGGCGGGCGCGGTGTTCGTCGGCTTGTGGGTGACCGGCATCGAACTCAACATCTCCGCGATGATGGGCATGACGATGATCATCGGCATTGTGACGGAGGTGGCGATCTTCTACGTATCGGAATTCGATGGCCTGGTCGGCACGCACGGCATGGACTTCGGGCGCGCGCTGGTGGAGGCGGGCGCGAATCGCATGCGTCCGATCGCAATGACGACCATTGCCGCGATCCTGGCGTTGTTGCCGCTGGCATTCGCGCTCGGGCAAGGTTCGGCGATGCAGCAGCCGCTGGCGGTCGCGATCATTTCGGGGCTGATTGTCCAGATGCCGCTCGTGCTCGTCGTGCTGCCGGCGCTGTTGCGTCTGCTACTGAAAAGCGGGCGATGAAGCGGGCCTCAAACAAATTTCCTAAGGGTTTCATAAGGCAGCACCCTCTAATCTCAAGGACTTGTCCGGTCAAGAAGTCGTCGAAATGAAGCGCATAGTGTCGGTCTCCGCAAGCGGCTCGCATAAGCCATGGCCGCCTGGAGAATTCCAATGAGGGTGTTGCTCGTCGAAGACGATCGCATGATCGGCGAATCGGTGCGCGGCGCCTTGCGGGATCAAAGCTACGCCGTCGATCTCGTTCACGACGGCAAGACCGCGTTGCTGTCGATTTCGACGCACCTCTATGACGCCATCCTGCTCGACCTCGGCTTGCCCAGGTGCGACGGGCTGGATGTGCTGCGCGCGGTGCGGCGCGCGGGCAATCACGTGCCTGTGATCGTGCTGACGGCGCGGGACTCGGTTGCGGACCGCATCCGCGCGCTCGACGAAGGCGCGGACGACTATCTGATCAAGCCTTTCGACCTGCAGGAACTGAAGGCGCGCATGCGCGCGGTGATCCGCCGTCTCGGCGGTCATTCGGCGGCGCTCCTGAGCAATGGCATGCTCGATCTGAATCCAGCCACGCGCGAGGCCGCTTCAGAAGGCGTGACCGTACGCTTGTCGAGTCGTGAATTCGCGCTGCTTCACGCGCTCATGATCCGTCCTGGCGCGATCCTCTCGCGCAGTGAACTCGAACACCACATCTACGGCTGGAATGACGAAGTGGAGAGCAATGCTGTCGAATTCCTGATCCATTCGATTCGCAAGAAACTCGGTGCGACGGCCATCAGGAACGTGCGCGGCGTCGGCTGGATGGTGTCGCGGCCGACATGAGGCGCTCACTTCAATTCAGACTGTCCGCGTGGCTTTCGGCGCTCATCACGATCATGGCCGCGATGGGAACCGTCGTCGCATTCAAGGTGGCCTTCCACGAAGCGAACGAAGTGCAGGACGGGCAACTGCTTCAGGTCGCGGCGCTCATCACGCCGCATATGCTGGATGTCGTCAAGGCCGAAGCCAGGGAGCAGGTGGCGGGTGCGGATCCAGAATCGAAACTGGTGATTCAGACACTGAACGAGGCGGGGCCGGTCTTGCTGCCGGCGGCGTCGCCGGATGGTCTGCAGAACGCCACGGTCGAAGGCGTCACGTGGCGCGTCGTCATCAAGACGCTCGCCGACGGCAAGCGCGTGCTGGTCGGGCAGAAGACCCTCGGACGTGACGAGATCGCGCGTAACAGCGCGCTTGCGACCATCATGCCGTTCGCCGTGCTGGTGCCGCTCCTGCTGATTGCGCTGCGCGTGATCGTGAGCCGCATGTTCCGGCCGCTCGCGATGTTGTCGAGCAGTCTCGACGTGCGGTCGGATCACGATCTTTCGCCGCTCTCGGGCGCGCATCTGCCGAGTGAAATCACGCCCTTCGTCGTGGCCATCAACCGCCTGCTGATGCGCGTGTCGACGTCGGTGGCGTCGCAGCGTCGCTTTATCGCCGATGCCGCGCATGAGTTGCGCTCGCCGCTCACGGCGCTTTCGCTGCAGGCCGAACGGCTCGATGCATGTGACTTGTCATCCGTCGCGCGAGAGCGGCTCGACGCCATGCGTCGCGGACTCAGGCGAAGCCGCGATCTGTTGAACCAGTTGCTGACCTTCGCGCGTCTGCAAGGCGGTCATTCGGAACAGGAGGGCGTCGTGCGCATGCAGGAGGTGTATCGCAATGTGCTTGAGGAATTGATGCCGCTGGCGGAAGCGCGGCGGATCGATATCGGCGTGTCCAGCGATGCGGACGTGATCGTGAACGCGCCGTATTCCGACATGCTGGTGCTGGTGCGCAACATCGTCGACAACGCTATCCGCTACACGCCGGAAGGCGGTCGCGTCGATCTTTCGATGGGCGCCGATGCGCATCACGCATGGATACGCGTGGACGACACCGGGCCTGGCATCCGGGATGAAGACCAGCGACGCGTCTTCGATCCGTTCTATCGCGTGCTCGGAAACGATGCCGAAGGATCGGGCCTCGGGTTGTCGATCGTGAGCACCATCGCGGCGCGTTTGCAGGCGGGCATCGAACTGCTCAATACGAAGCCCGCGGGTCTGGCCGTGACGGTGCGGTTCAAAGGCTGACTCAGTCGCGACCGTGGTCGTGATCACGTTCATGATCGCGATCGAAACCCGGCAATGCCTGCGTGCCTTCGAGCGTCACTGCATGCAGACGCTTTGCATCGACGCCGAGCAGATCCAGCATCGTCGGCGCGACTTGCGTGGTGAGCACGCGATCGCTCACCGTGCCGCCCGCATGCTGCTTTCCGGGCGCATAGACCACCAGCGCGAGATGATTGTCGTCGGGTGCGTTGCCGCCGTGTTCCTCGTCCTTCGACGTGCTCGACGTATAGATCACTCCGGGATTCGGCTGCACGATGATGTCCGGCGTGCGGCCCTGACGCGGATCGCCGAAGGTGGCCGTCATGCGCTGACCGTAGAGCAGATACGCATAGGGACCGTCGGCGCAGATGCCGGGCGCGTTGCAGCTCAGGTTGTCCTTCAGCGTACGGATGACCTGTGCAAGCTGATGCTGATCGCGCAGCCAGATGAGTCCGACATCGTCCGTTTGTGCGAAGCCCGTATCGACGAGGCCGCTGCCGTCGTTCAGATTGCCGCTCTTCGTCGCGTTCTGGCCGTAGTTGCCGTTCGGGTCGAGATAACCGCTCGTCTGAAGCAGCTTGCTCAGCGTGTCTCCGTTCTTCACGAGCTTGCTGTGATCCGTTGGCGACTGGCCATGCTTGGAGGTCACGATGATCGCTGTCGACTGATACAGATTGCGCTGCTTCAGTTCCGCCACGATGCGCCCGAGCGACGCATCCACATACTGGATGGCCGCGCTCACTTGCGGCCCTGGCGTAAAGCTCGCGTCGAGATAGCCGCCATCCATCGCAACGGGCGCCTTCTGCGCCACGCTCAGCGTCTGGAAATTCGCGCCGAAGAGCGTCGGCACGCCCGCCGATGCGTTGCCTGCGGAGTCCTTGCCGTCGATCTGATTGATGAGCGCCTGCACATGCAGATCGTCGAAGACTTCGGTATGTGCGTATGCGTCGGTGTAGTTCGTCTGCGTCTTCGGGTCGATCGAGTTGATCTCGGTGCGCATCAGGTCATCGACGCCCGCGCCCGATGGTCCGTTGAGCCAGTCGTAGCCCCACGCGTGCTTGTCGGCCCACGCGGTGCGCGCATTCGGCAGGCTGGATTTGACCACTTCGAACACCGTGTTCGTCTTCACATAGTCGTGCGGATAGACCGGCTTGCAGACGCCGTCCACCTTCGCGTGCGGAATGGCCTGGGGATTGAACGCGCCGCCGCCGTCGAGATGAGTGAGCGGGCCGCCGTTCTCCGCATCGATGCCGGTCGTTTCGTCGAACACCACATTCCAGCCTTGTGCGCCGGTGCAGTTCGTGTCCGACGGCGAGTACAGCGTGCGGTCGTAGGAGACGTCATAGAAGAGCCCCGCGGACTTGGGCGAGCCGCCCGTCACGAGTGCGGCGAGTCCCGGAAACGAATCCGACAGGCCAGGCGTATGGGCGTTCGTGTAGGTCGTGCCGTCCTTTGCCAGAAGGGCGAGGTTGGGGCACGTGTTGGACGCGATGCAGCGCGCCACGTCCTGTTCGTGCAGACCATCGAAGCTGATGAGCAGGACATGCTTCGTCGCGTGAGTGTTGTCGCGGTCGTGGCCGCGCTGATCGTCGTCACGCGCCAGTGCATGCGATGCATGCAATGCAGCCACCGCGAGAATCGCGACAGCGATGGGGCGTTGCAGGGCGGTACGCTGTTTCGTGTTCCTCATGTCTCATCTCCGTTTGCTGTTGATGAACGTCTTGCGGACGTCGATCAATGTGCTTTGCAAATGCGGCGAGTCCATGAACGAGGACTTTCAGTTGGCTGTCTTTTTGGGACTTTATTTTTTTGACGTCAAGTCGTTCTTAAGCGGCGCATAAGCATTTGTGCGAAAAGCAGGCGGGCGCGCGGTGATCCAGGCAGGCGGTGAGCGCCACTGGCGATGTGCTGCTTTGCGACGAAGCCGGCTTCGCGTGCCGGACCGCGTTCGAATCGCCTATGCGAAGCGGGTTTCGCCGCAACGTGCCGCGCATCCCCGGAAACGCCGCATCGACGGGCTCGGCATGGCAGTTGCAAGATGCGGGGCGTTGCTCGATCGCGTCGATCGCGGCGGACGAAACAGAGGGAGGTCGAGATGGATCGCAGACTGCTCACGTACGACCCGCAAATGGAGTTGCTCGCGCCTTCGTCCACGCCAGGCGGTGCGTCGAGCACGCCCGCGATCGAACATCATGTGTCCGGAGAACTGGAGGAGGTCGAACTCGCCTCCCGCTTCCTCGAACTGCCGGATCGTTCCGGACTTGAGCGCTTCCTGCGCCAGCTCGACGCGACTTTGAGAAAGGAAGGACGGCCGGTCGATGCGCGTGTTGCCGAGCGGCTGATCCGTCATCTGGTCGACGTTGCACGGTCGCTACCGCTCGATACGGCGTCCGGCGCCGGACATCGCAGAAGCACCGCTGTATCGCCTGCGAAGGTGCATGCGGCGAGCGAATCGGTCTTCGGGTCCGAGTTCGAAGGGTTGAGCCCCGAGGACCGGGACTTTCATGTCGCGCGGTCCTTCATCCGGCTCGCCGCCGATTCGTTGTTGCAGCTCGGCAAGCAGGAGCCCGCCAGTCATCCGGCTGCCGCAGCGCAACTCGCATTGTTGAAAGCCGCGCGGCGGCACGCACCCGGTTTGCGATCCTTGCGCTGACGGACGCCGGGTGTTCGCTGAAAGCGAAACGAGACTGTCCAATAGTTCGTCATCCGATTCAATCGTCTTTGAAGCATTACCCGACCCCGGTCGAATCGTTCGCCCGGCACGCGCACCACCACCCGAGGAGCTCATCATGTTGCACGACATCGGCAGTACCCAGATGCAGTTCGGTCCCGAAGGCCAACGTTTCGAGGCTGAGCAGTTCGAGCAGGAATGGTCGGGCGAAACCAGCGGCGGAACGCTCAACGAGGCAGAGGCCGTGCAGCTCGCGAGCGAACTGCTCGAGGTGTCCAACGAAGCCGAACTGGATCGCTTCATCGGTGACCTGATCGGCAAGGTCGGCCAGATCGCGCGCAGCCCGATCGGGCAGGCGGTCGGCGGGGTGCTCAAGGGGGCGGCGGCCAAGGCGTTGCCGCTCGCGGGCGGCGCGCTCGGCGGATACCTCGGCGGGCCGCTTGGCGCGCAGATCGGCAGTGGACTTGCTTCGGCGGCCGGCAGCGCGCTCGGACTCGAGGCCGAGAGCATGTCCGGCGAGGATCGCGAATTCGAAGGCGCCAAGCAGTTCGTGAAGTTCGCGGCGGACACGGCCAGGAACGCGGCGTCGTCGCCAGTGTCGGCCGATCCGCGTTCCGTTGCACAGGCCGCGGCCATCGCTGCAGCGCGGCTGCACGCGCCCGCGCTGTTGTCTGCGCCGACTTCGGGCATGCAGGGCGGAAGGCAGGGCGGCTACGGCGCGAGCATGGGCGGGCAGGGCAGCCCGGGCGGCGAGTACCCGCGCGAGCGCGGCCATTGGGTGAGAAAGGGACGCCACGTCATTCTCTACGGCGTCTGAGCGAGGAGTGGGCCATGACTCCCTATGCATCCGCGATGCTGGCTCACGAGGCGCGCGCTCTGCTTGCCCGGCTGGCGCGCGTGTCTCCTTTCGCGCTCAACGAGCCGATGGTGCCCGCAGCGGCACTGCTGCCGAGCGCGCAGTCCGCCATCGAGCGATATCTGGTGGAGGGACGGCAGCAGCTGCATCGGCTCGTGCTGGGTTTTCTGTCGTGGCTTGCTCAGTCGCCGGGGGTGTCGGCCGAAGAAGCGCAGCGACGCTTTGCGCTGTTGCGGCTTCAGTTCAATACCGTACTGACCCAATTCGAACTGTTCCGAAGCGTGGTGACACAGCGCAGCGAACACGAGACGGGAGTCTGGCTGTCGGGGCTCGACGTCGTGTCGGCCGACGCCCTCACGCTCGTCGGGAACTACTATCGGGCGCCGCCCGTGATCTGCTACCTGGATCGCGGCGTCGGCGCCGCGATCCGCCGTGCGCGAACCCGTCTTCCCGGCGGCGGCATGAACCCGGTGGCGATCATCCGTGTACCGCGCGAACGCATGATAGGGAGCGGCATCGCGTCCTCGCTGGTGCACGAAGTCGGCCACCAGGCCGCGGCGCTGCTCGGCCTGGTGGCGTCGCTGCGGCCCACGCTGCAAGGCATGCAGCGCGGCGGCTCCGACCAGCTCGCGTGGGCGCTGTGGGAGCGCTGGATATCGGAAGTCGTGGCGGACTTCTGGTCGATCGCACGCCTCGGCGTGGTGTCGACGCTCGGCTTGATGGGTGTGGTGAGCTTGCCGCGTCCGTTCGTGTTCCGCTTGAATGCCGACGACCCTCATCCCATGCCGTGGCTGCGTGTCGCGCTGAGCTGCGAGATCGGCAATGCGCTGTTCCCCCATCCGCAATGGCAGGCTCTGCTCGATCTGTGGACGTCTTTCTATCCGGTGCGCCCTGACCATCTGCGCGAGCAAGGCATTTTCGAGGGCTTGAGAAGCACGATGCCGGCCTTTACCGCGTTGCTGATCAATCACCGCGTCGCGCGTCTGCGCGGGCGCTCGCTGTCCGAAGCACTGGATGTCGAGGCGCGCCAGCCGGCGCGGCTCGCACGCCTGTACCAGTCGTGGTGCGCAAGTCCCGCGGGCATGTATGACGCTGCGCCGACGCTCGTTTTCGCAGTGCTCGGGCAGGCGCGCATGAATGGGCACCTGAACGCGGAGGAGGAGAGCGACGTCTTCGCGAAGCTGCTCACGCACTGGGCATTGCGCAGCACGCTCGATACCTCGCTTGCTTGCGCGAGCACGCAACCGGACGCCGGGCTCACCCGGGTACTGCGACTCACCGAATCCGCGTAATTCTCTTTGAGGAGATTGTCATGGCGACATATGAGGTAACGATCCGGGTCTACGACGACGTCAATCCCGGTGGAAGCGTAGGCACTCCGATCAGAAACGCGGCAGTGGAGGTGAATGGAAGGACCGCCGCGAATCAGGAGATCCCCACGCTGAAGGGCTACACCAACGACAGCGGGCTCTGCGATTTCCGGCTCGAGGACGGGCACTACCAAGTGACGACGGCGCCGTTCGGCGTCGAGAAGACGATCGACTTTCGGGTGGACAAGCACGATTGCCGGGTGGACGTTCCCGTCGACGTCGGGTTCGGCCTGCAAACCTTTGCCTACCAGAACTATCAGCGTGCGCTGGCGGAGGAAGTCGAGGAGGGCGAAACGGTCATCGTCAGCGCCACGTGGAGCAGGCACGTGCACACGGACGCGAATCTCACCATCACACCCGTGCAGGGCAGCGTGGTGCCGACGATGGCGGAACGCGCTGGCGGCGACCACAAGCAGGACATTTTCTTTGCCACCGGCGGCGTGAAAGGCAAGCTGCCGATCAACCTCACGCTCGAACACGGCGCCAGAATCAGCCTGTACAAGGAGGTGCTGGTCGTGCCCGCTGCCAAGCCGCCCGTTCCGACTGACGTCTCGGTCACCATGCGGCGGGCGGGCACCGACATCACCGACGATATCTCGCTGTGGGTCGTGATCCGCAAAAGCACCGAGGCCATGTCGTTCAATAACTACCATAACTTCATCAATGCGGTGCTCTGCGGAATTCCGCGAGGCGAGCGGTTGCAGAAGAACCCCGAGTTCGAGGCGCTGAAGCAGCGCCGCTTCCTGCCTTTTACGGACACGGACGCCTACCGGCTCCTCAAGGTGGCCACCGAAGCATTCGTCATGGTGAATTGCGGCGTTCAGGTCGATCGCTGGGCGAACGGCGTCCCTCAGTTCGATCACGATGACGCGGAATACGTGGCCCGCCGAATCGGGCAGCGGCCGAGGAGTCTCGAAGAACTGTGGAATCGCTACGTCGAGCGCATCAACGGCACACAGGACACGATGCTGCCTTATCTCGCGCTGATCCGCGAAAAGCTCGCCGACGTGCGCATCAAGAGCACCCTGTTCGGCGACGGTCTCGGCACCGAACAGGGCGAAGCCTGCTTCGGCATCCTGCGGAGCAAGCTGACGCATCCGGTATTCACCGAGCTGATCTGGTCCTACTGGCACGAAGAAGGCATGCTGGTGCAGACGATGAATGCGATCGCGCGACGCTTCCAGAACATCCGGTCGCTGCATGGCAACGATCCGCTCGCCAACCTCGATATCGACCCGCTCAGGCCGCTGAACAGTCTTCTGTGGGGCTATATTCAGGACGAGCAACATCGCCTCAGCATCACGCGGCGCGCCTATGAATACGAGCACGAATATGCGCTGCCGCTGGACGGCAAGGCGGTCGGCACGATCAGGGCGGCCGACGTGCGCTCGAGATTTCTCGAGGCCTTCCATCAGCTGCTCTCCCAGTGCTCGCAGTTCTATGGCCAGGACGACAACACGACGGTCGTCGCGGATGGTTTCCCGGTCCTCAACGCGCTGAAGGAAGTGCATCTGATTCTCTCCGAAGGCGCAGGCAACCAGTTTGGCGGCGTGCCCTCGACGGCGCGCATCGAAATGCTGACGCAGTTGTGGCTGCTGGCCCGTCCGGAGTTCCGTGAATATCTGCCCACGCGCATCATGGTGGCCTATCCGGAACCGTGGATGGACCGCGTCGACGCAATGAAGAAGCTTCAAGGATGGAGCGATGCCAGCGTGCTGCACTTCAGCAATCTCGGCGGCTTCGGCGAGAAGATCCTGCTGTCGATCCGCTATGGCGCATGGAGCGGCATCAACGACGCGACCAAGGCCGCCAACTGGGCGCGCTACTGGAGGCCGGAGATCCAGGGCTATGTCCATGCATACCGGGCGGTCACGGGCGCGGACCTGACGGCAGTGCGCTCCAGCGAGCGCGTCGAGGCCACGTTGCCGTCGACGCTGCTGCGTCAGCAGCTCGCGCAGCAGAAGCGCCGGGTGGCGTGACGCGGGAGGCGACGTGCTCGACTTCGCCTCGGCGCTTTATCTCGGCATGCAGCATGACGAGCTCGCCACGCAGCGTCCGTTCGCGCTCACGCTCGGACGTCCGGCGGCGCTGGAGGAGCCGCCTGGCGCCGTGCGCGTTGCGGCGTCGCTGGCGCGGCTCCAGGGCTGCGAAAAGGCCCTGCTGACGACGTCGACCCTGCATCTGTTCTGGGATCTCTTCGAGATGCTGTCGCGTGCGCCGACGGCGTTGCTCGTCGACGCCTGCGCCTATCCGGTAAGCCGTTGGGCGATGCAGCGCGTGCCGCCGCGCGGCTGTTCGCTCGGCGCGTTCAGTCATCACGATCTCGCCAGCCTGAGGGCGCTGGCCGTGAACGCCCGGACGCGCGGGCAGCGGCCGGTGCTGGTCACGGACGGCTACTGCGGCGCATGCGGGCGAAGTCCGCCCATCGGCAGCTACAGCGCGCTCGTCGAGGCGCTGGAAGGTCTGCTCGTCATCGACGACACCCAAAGCCTCGGCATCCTCGGCGGTGCGCCGGACGGGTCGGTGCCGTACGGCCGGGGCGGCGGCGGCGTGCTGCGCTGGCACGGTGTGTCCGGCGCGCGGATCATCGTCGGCGCGTCGCTAGCCAAAGCGTTCGGCGCACCGCTCGCGGGCATCGCCGGAAGCAGTGCGCTCATCGAGCAATTCCGCGACGCGAGCCGCACGCGCGTGCATTGCAGCCCGCCGTCCGTGGCGGCGATCCGCGCCGCGCAGAACGCGCTGCGCATCAACGCCGATTACGGCGACGCGCTGCGCAGATGCCTGCATGCACGCGTCGAATGTCTGCGTGTCGCGATGACCTGCGCCGGACTGCGCCTGCGCACGGCATTTCCGTTTCCGATGCAGCACTTCGACGTGCCGCCGCATCGGGATGCGGCAGCGCTCAGCGCTCGCCTGCTCGAGCAAGGCGTCTGGGCGGTGGCGACTCAAGGCGGCGGACACAGCCGGCTGACTTTCCTGGTGACCGTGCGTCATCGCATGCACGACATCGAGTTGGCCGGCCGGATCGTCGCGCGGCTTCTGTCGAATCACGCAGTTCATGGTGGCAAGGAGAACTGGAATGAACAAGCAGCCATTCAACGCATTGCGCCGTGCCCTGCATGAGGGCGCAGCGAGCTTCGGCATGACGCCGATGCCGACGCTCGACTCGAGCGTCGAAGATGAGTTTCGCCGCGCGTCGTCGATGCGCGCCGCCGCACCCCGAGGCGCCGGGCAAAGCCTGCGCGCGCGCCGGCCCGCGCCGGGGCCGATAGCGCGCCCCCGACCGCGGCCCCGAGTCGCGCCGCCGCATCGATATGGGCAGGGCTGGCCGGTGTTCTACGGCGTTGGCACGGCCTATGTTCCCGCCGGCGACGACCGGGTTCGATGGGCGAAAGACTGTCTCAACCGCGTCATGCCGGCGTCGTTGCCGGACACGGCGGACCTGGATGCCGCCGCGCGCAGCCTGCTGCGCGCGTTCCAGCGGCGGGAGGGACTGCCCGCTTCGGGCGCGCTCGACGCGGCGACCGCCGATGCGCTGCGAGCGGCGTGCGAGCAAGGCGCCGAGCCGTCCGCGACCGGCGAGGAAGAGCCGGAACTGGAGGCGATTCCGAAAGACTTGTTGCGATCGTTGCCGCATGGGGACGCATACCGCTACTGCTGCCGGCTGACCGATGCGCCGAAAGCGGCTGTCGAAGATCTGCCGGAAGCTGCAGGCGTCTATCTGATCGTGTTCGAGCCGCCCGCGAAGCAAGTTGCCGGGCAGTATCAGTCGCTGGGCTACAGCGGCAAGGCAACCGCCTATAGCGGAAAGGCCGACAACCTGCGCGAGCGCATCGAGCAGCATCGGCGTGCCGTGATGCAGATGGGCTTTCTGCCGGCGAACCATCGTGTCTTCATACGGCGCGTTGGAAAGCCGCACGCACGCGCCGCGGAACGCGCAGCCAACACTGCGCTGCTGCCGTCGGGACGCGTTACGAACCGGCAGAGAGAAATGGAAATGGAAACGATGGGGCGCGACCGCACGGCGGGCTTCGCGCAGGCGTCGGCCTGTCCGGGCTGCGGTTGTGCGCAATGCCGTTGCGCATCGATGCCGGCCAGATCGTTCGGGCCCGTGAGATAGCTTCGAGACGTTTGCCGCGTGTCGTCCAGCGCATGCTGAAAGGCACGCGGTTCCGATTGCCCGCTCATGCCAGGTCGGCGGGCAGGGAGCGTTGATTGGCGCGCCGCAGTTGCAGCGCCCGGTCGGTGACGCCGAGTCGCCGCGCTGCGCGGCCGAGATTGCCGTTTTCCTGTTCGACGGCGGCACGGATTGCCGTGTCCGCGGTCGCCTGGCCGATCGCCTTCAGCCCGACGCCGAGGTTCACGGCGAAGCGCACGGCGCGCGTGAATTCGTCGTCGGGCCAGCTTTGCTCGAGCGTGCACAAAGGCGGGCGCTCCTCGACTGGAACGTCGCCGACGCTGATCGCACCGGGTCCGACATGACGGTGACTCAGCCGAAAGACCGTTCTGCGCAGGTCGCGCACATTGCCGGGATACGACCGAGTCAGCAGATATTCTTGAACGGCCGAGTCTATTTCTGGCGGCAGCCGATCCCGGCATGCCTGCGCGAGAAAATGACGCGCGAGCGGCAGGATGTCCTCGCGGCGTTCCTGCAGCGGCGGCGTCCGGCACACACAGCCGGCGATTCTGTAATAGAGATCCGCACGAAAGCGACCACGGGCGACTTCTTCTTCCAGATCACGATTGGTGGCGCTCACCAGCCTGAATTCGGTGCGCTGCCAGATGTTGCTGCCGATGCACTTGTACTTGCTCTCCTGAATCACGCGCAGGAGCTGCGCTTGCATCGGCAGGCCGAGCTCGCCGATTTCATCGAGGAACAGCGTGCCGCCGTCGGCGAGCGCGAAGGCGCCTTCGCGCGCCGTGTGCGCGCCGGTGAACGCGCCGCGTTCGTGTCCGAAGAGCTCGCTGCCCGCGAGCTCGGCGGTCAACGTGGTGCAGTCCACCACGACGAAGTCTTTCTTGGCCGGCCGCGAGTCGAGATCGTGAATCAACGATGCGATGAGCTCCTTCCCCGTGCCGCTTTCTCCGGTCACGAGCGCAGGGATCTGCGTGAAGGCCGCCACCTCGACGATCTGTTCGAGCAACTGGCGCCAGGCGAGGCTGTCTCCGATCAACACGTCGCGTACGCGTGTGCAGCTGAGCAGGCTCGTCACCTTGCACCAGCGTTCGGCGCGCGCGACGATCTGCGTGGCGGTGTCAGGGCGGGCCGACCATGAGAAGACATCGGATGCGCCTGCGGCCAGCATCGCCCATTTGTCGTTCGACGAGATCGGGTAGTCGCCCGTGGCGACGGCAAGCACGCTGGCGCTTCGGCTCGCGTCGCGCACGGCGCGGCGCACGGCCTCGGTCGGCGCCTGAAAGAGCAGCAAGCCGAAGCCGCGCCGCGGTTCGGCCACGTGCTCGAGCGGCATTCCCGCCGCCTTGAGCGTGTCGACGATTGCGCCTTGCGCATCGGCTGACATCCCGGCATCGGCGCGATACCACACGGACATATCCATGAGCGTTGTCTCGAAGTGCCGCTGCGATATGACGACAGAGGGTCCGGAAACGCGTTCTTCAAGCAAATGCCGGGTACAGACTGCGTTGGCGATCGCCGCGCGTGGGTACGTCGAGCTCGAACTCGCGCGTGAGCGCATTGAGCCGCTTGTTCGCCTCGGCGAGCGCCGCGCGTCCCGCGGTGGACAATGCCGCGCGTTGGATATTCTGGCCCGAAGCAACGCGCTGCGCGAACGCCACTGCGTTCGCGGCGAGCGGCGAGGGCGGCAGCAGCCCCTTTGCGCCTTGCAGCGCCGCGTCCTGAAGCCGCTTGCCGTGTGCGAGCGCCACTGCGGTATCGAAGGCGGCGCGTGCCGCCGGACCGCCGGGCAAGCGATCGCGAGCGGCGGAGAGCGCCGCTTCCGTGAACGATTTGCCCTTCGCCAGATTGACCGCCATGTCGAAGCCGGCCTGAACGATCGCGCCGCCCGGCAGTGCGCTTCGTACGCCGGCCACCAGCGCTTCCGTGATCGGACGGCCGGATGCCAGCGCATTGGCCGCGCCCAGCGCGGCCGCGACGCCGGTGCCGATTCCCGGGATGAACGGCGCGACCATCTCGGCGACTTTCAACTGATCCCGCACGTCGTTGACGAGGCCTTTGCCGGCAGCGCCCATCGCCTTGCCGAGACTCTTGCCGTGCGCCAGTCCCTGGCCGGTTTCGACGGCGAACGTGATCGGCGCCCCGGCCAGGCGTATGCCGCTCCAGGCGGTCTTCGCAATGTCCCCGATGATCGGCGCGTGCGTCACCGCCTTGCCGACCTTGGAGGCGACTTTTCCCACGTCTCGTGCGACGTTCGATACGGTGCGCGACACCGATTTCACCAGACTGCCGAGGAAGAGATCGAGCTCGCCTTCCTCCAGCGGACGAAACACTTCGTCGAGGCGCTCGCCGGGAAACATCGGCGCGCCGCGCAGTGGAATCAGCCTGAAGCTGGCGGACGTACCGGCGTCGCTCAGGGGTATGACGGGGAAGCTCGGGTTGCCGAAGGGAGATCGCGCGATGCCATGGTGTCTGTGTCCGGGGCGTGCTTCGCCCCGGTTCGGTTGATTCATCGACGGGTTCCAGCGGGGCGTGAAGGCGGTGGACATGACATCCCTCTCAATGTAGGCAGGCATGCTAACTAACATCCTTCCTCCGCATTCACCTTTGACACGCTGGATCATGCGCGGAGTTGTTGCAGGGCGAATGCAAGCTCCATACCTGTGTATGCACCGCGTGCCAGCGTCAACCTCTGCGAAGCTGCCTTCGGATTTGTTTAATGGTCGATGCGCCGGTGCGAAACCGGCTTCGAAACTGCTGCCAGCTCATGTATGTCGAGAAGCGGCATTGAATGCGAACATGCCACAAGAATTTACCCGGCCGTGGCCAGATCATTGGTTATCCGAACGATATGCGCGAGTGATGAGCGTTCACTGATCGTTCCGTGAGCGGGGACGTGCGCCGAGACTCGCGATTGCGCAGGCGCGGTACGCGCTTACATGACCGGGCGGTTGAGATGACGTCTTGCTGGCACACAGGGCATTATAGTTTGCAGTTACCTTGTAGCAACCACGCGCCGACATTATGTCCGTCGTGTTCGGGTGTTGTCGGAATCTGACTGAAAGTCCAGACGCTGCGCATGCTTTCGTCGAACCCTCGTGCGGGGATGTTGCGGTGAAGGAAACAGTATGCGGTGCCCTGTCGTGCCTCGAAACTGTCCCGCAATGGGTGCCACGTTGCGACGAATCAACTTGCGGATCGCTCGGGCGCCGGGGCGAACTCGCTGCTCTTTCGAGCATTGGCTGCCGAGGGCTCGGGCGGTGCACTGGCCGCGTTCGCTGGAGAAAGGAGAAGCTCTCGCCTGATCAGTTCTTCCTGTCTTGCCTTCAGGGCGCAAAACGTTCTTGTGACGTCCGCCTGGAAGTCTTCCGGAAACGCTTGAGCCGATCCATAGTCAGCGGACAGGATCTTATCTGTCCCTTCCGCCTCATCGCGCGCGACGATGTCTGCCCACTCTCTGACGATGACTTTATATGCGGCGACATGCGTCAGAAAATCAATGTGGCTTTGAGGGAAATTATCTTTGCTGACAAGATGTGAATTCAATAGAAGCGCCTGTTCCATTTGCAGGATCAACGGCATGAAGACGACGTTGCGCCAGAGTCTCCATACACGCAAATCCTCAGGCGTTCTCGGATTGCCGTCGAAATAGTATTGACGTCCGGGAGCATTCTTTTGCATCAATGCTATGAAGGAGGCGGCACGGGTCTCGCACAATGCCGTCAACGGACCGTACAGCAGCCTGATCTGTTCGCTTACATAGTGCAGTTCCGCACGCAATTTTTCCAGATCGATCGCTTGGGCGTGCCTGTCCGCCTCCAGGCGAGCGCTCGCCTCTCGCGAGACAGTCCAGCTCCTCCATGTCACGCACCAACCTATCGCCACGCCGATGGCCGAGAAAAAGGCAACGATGACGGCCGAGTGCGCGTCGGCGAACTTCAGGAAGTTGGCCCAGTGCATGAATCGATCCCTCGAGTGCCGCGAAGAAGAAGGAGCGTCGCTCGTTGAGATTCGACGGGTTAGCAGGCGGACGCCAACGAACGCATTGACGTCTCGATGCTAGACATCAGACGCGTTTTATACAAATGCATGAAAAGACCATCAGGCCATGCTCGCATTGCACCGTTTCAGAAGTTTGTCGTCAGCGAAGCGATAAACATGCGCAGCTTGCCTTGTGCGAGTGTGGACCGAAGTTAAGTCGGGACGGTTTCGCCATTAAGGTTGGGATATCCATGGCGAACGCACCGTGCTCAATGCAGAAATTCTTTCAATCGCGTGTGAACTTATATCGAATCTGCAACCACACGAGCATTGTGCGCTATCGCGGTCAAGGTCTCGTGACGAGAGCACGCATTGATAACCTGAGCGCGTCATGAGAGCCGAGTTGGCCGTATAGAGTCCGACACCGGTTGGAGATGACGCCAGTTAGTGCCAAGGCCACGCACCCCAATGGACTGACACACTTCCGATAACATTTGAACAACAGATATCGGGTTCGTTCTTCGGGTTGAATTCCACGCAGCGTTGCAGGGTCGGGCTTGAACGGGCAGGGCAGCGGAGCACGCCCAGCGGGCCTTGCCTGACCCCACGCCACCTTTGGCTGACGATTCGCGCGTCGTTGCATGCTGTCGCCTCAAGTGCTCAATGATCCGATTCATATCGTCGCGCGTGAGGTCGCGTTGTTTGCAGGTGCGCGGCGCCTGGGCCTGCTTATGGGGCGCATCGCGACAATGCGTGCGTGAGGGTGCCTTGCCGATGCGCCGGTTGTCCCGGTCTGCCTGAAGTGTCTGCAGCAGGTCAAACGCATGACCCAGCCGCTTGTGCTCAATGATCGCGACCTGATCGACGTCGGCGAGTCGAGCCTATGCACGACACACGATGAGCCTCTCCGCGGCGTGAAGCGCCATCCGGGTAGGACCACACCTCGATGTATCGATCGATCAGCCGGCGATTCTCCAGGACGTCCGCCAGCAGATACAGGACGCGGCGTACTGTATCGTCAACGCTTTGGCTATTTTGCGTCGCTCGGGCCAAGTCAACGCCTGCACCGGATTCTCTTCGTCTCGCAGCGATCGGTGCGCATCGATGTCGTTTCTGGCCGGCTTGCCAAAGCGCGTGTTGTAGTCAGCCATGAAGCAGGGCGCATACGTGTCGGCTGCACTGAACGTGCTGATCTTGTGCAAACGTAACTCCTTCAAGAGCCGATCCTGCAAGGTCAGATGCCTTATCGTTTTAAAAGGCGCCCGGCGTGCCGTATCGCCCGATGTATACGCGCGTGGCATCGACATGGGCGAAGGTCGATTCTGTCAGCGTGAAGTGCAATGACATCGGCCGGCTAGTGGCATTGTCGACCTACCAGCAGCGTGCACTGCAGCGCACGGTTCTCAAGCCAGCGATGCTCGCAGCCGTGTATCGGGATCAACTCGCCCAAGCACGATCGGCGAACGTGCGGCTGAAAGAATTTGGGTGGGCGCTGCCGGCGTGGATCCACAGCTCCGCATTACGCATCGAGCCGCGGCACCGTCTATATGCCCGAGCGCAGGCCTTGGCATTCATCGAGCCTTTCGTGGGCGTGCAGATCGAACGGCATTTCGCGATTGCTTGTCTTGCCACGTTTGCCGAGACCAGACCGGCCGCACCACAGGCCTCATAGCGCCGACACAACGAGCTTGACCCGTTCCAGTTCGCGCGTATTTGTCGTGATCGATCCACGCCTGTCAGTGATCGATTCCTCGACGACGCATCGTCAAAGCTTGCACGAGGGAGCTAAAACCCGACATCTGTAAATAGCCAGAACACGACATTACTAAAAAAGCTTTGACACCAAAAAAATTAGATATTTTGTCTTATGTAAAATGCGGCATGCGCCTCCAAACCACGCATCACCCCCAATCCCCATCACCCCATCTCCCGCGCTCGCTCCAACAAAAACGCCCGTTCCCGTGCGTTCTTCGCCAACGCCGCCGCGCGCTCGAACTCCGCGCGTGCTTCTTCCGTGCGCCCAAGCCGCGCCAGCAAATCCGCCCGCACGCTGGGCAGCCACTGATAATGCTTCAACGCCGGCGCCTCACGCAACGCATCCACGATCGGCAGCGCTTCGGCGGCGCCATACGCCATGCTGACCGCCACCGCGCGATTGAGTTCGACAACCGGCGTCGGCACGATCTGCACCAGCACGTCGTATAGCGCGACGATCCTCGTCCAGTCCGTCTCCTTAGCTGTCGGTGCGCGCGCATGACACGCCGCCAGCGCCGCCTGCAACGCATACCCGCCACGTGCGCCGCCCAGCGCCTCCGCGCGCTTTAGCGCGGCCAGCCCGCGCCGGATCAACAACGGATCCCAGCGGCTGCGGTCCTGCTCAGGCAACAGCACCGGACGGCCACGCCCGTCGACACGCGCCCGGGTCCGCGATGCCTGGATCTCCATCAACGCGACCAGTCCGCGAACCTCGCTCTCATCCGGCATCAGCCCGGCGAGTATCCGACCGAGCCGCAACGCGTCCTCACACAGCGCCGGCCGCATCCAGTCGTCGCCGGCCGTCGCCGAGTAGCCCTCGTTGAAAATCAGATAAAGCACTTCCAGCACCGAACCGAGACGCTCCGCGCGCGCCTCGGCCTGCGGCACCTCGAACGGCACCCGCGCCGCCGACAACGTCCGCTTTGCCCGCACGATGCGCTGCGCGATCGTCGGCTCCGGCACCAGGAACGCCCGCGCGATTTCATCAGTCGTCAGCCCGCCGATCAGACGCAAGGTCAACGCCGCACGAGCATCGACGGACAACACCGGATGACATGCCGTGAAAATGAGCCGCAGCAGATCGTCGCCGATGTCGTCTTCCTGTGCGGCACTGAGCGCATCGACGAAATCGGGCGTGACGTACGCCTCGTGCGCCTCGAGATCGTGTCCATATTCCTCGTGCTTGCGTGCGTGCAACGCATGCTGCCGCAACCGGTCGAGCGCCTTGTTTTTTGCTGTCGTCATGAGCCATGCCCCCGGTTTCTCCGGCACGCCCGTCACGCTCCAGTGCTCCAGCGCCGCGACGAACGCATCCTGCGCCAGTTCCTCGGCAAGCGCGACGTCGCGCACCACGCGCGCCACGCTCGCAATCACCTTCGCCGACTCGATGCGCCACACTGCATCGATGGCGCGTCTCGCCGCATCGTCCGTGACCGCGCGCCGCGTGTCCGGCCCGCTCACGCGGCTTCCGGATTCATGTGCATCAGCTCCCAGATGTGTCCGTCGAGATCCTCGAAGCCATGGCCATACATGAAGCCGTGATCCTGCGGCTCGCGCGGCGCCCGACCGCCTGCAGCAAGCGCTTTCGCCACCAGGTCGTCCACCTCTGCCCGGCTCTCGCATGACAGGCACACCAGCACCTCGGTGCTCTGGCTCGCATCGACGATGGGCTTCTCCGTGAAGGTCTTGAAGAAACTTTCCACGAGCAACATCGCGTAAATGTTCTCGCCGATCACGAGACACGCGGCGTCGTCGTTGGTGAAGGCCGGGTCGAAGCTCAAGCCGAGCGCCTTGAAGAACGTCATCGAGCGTTTGAGATCGCGGACCGGCAGGTTCACGAAAATCTGCTTGTGCATTGTGGTTGTCTCCAGGTTAAAAGCGCGCAGCCGTTCAATCACCACGACGAACCGCGCGCGTCAGAATCGACATCGATATCAACGAAAAAACTTACCGGCTGCGGGAAAACGCTCGGTCAAAAATAACAGGGCCCCGTCTTGCGAACTTCGACCGTGCACCACGCCGCAGCAGGGCATTCGGCGGCAATGGCGACAGCCTCGGCATGGGTCTCGCAGTCGAGCAGAAAGAAACCGCCGATCATTTCCTTCGCTTCCGCAAACGGCCCGTCGACGACGCGGGTATCGCCATGCGCCGTCGACACTCGCGTCGCTTCCTTCTGCGAAGTCAGCGACTCAACGGCCTGCAATACACCGCGCGCCTTGAGGCCGTCGGCGAACTGGACCATTTGCCGATAGGCTTCACGCCCCTCCTCCTGAGTCCGCTGACCACGTTGTTCGACCGGTTCGACGATGAGTAACAGATACGCCACGACGTTCTCCTGAAAATTTTTTTAGTGGGTCCAACTTAAACCGTCCAACGCGCATCGGCAAGGCTGACGGGGCTAAGCGTTTCTTGTGATGATTCAAGTATTGATCATACGTTACAAGTCATTACGCGCTCTTACTCACTGTAACGAGGCTTTCCTAGTAGGATTCGATCCGAAGCATGTCTTACCAATGTTCGCGCGCGCACTGTGTCTGGTGATCTTTTCTGCTAGCGAACCTGCTGTACGCCTGGCAGCGCCCGGCGCATTCCCGGTGGTTCCGTCTGCATTCTTCGCTTGTCGTTCGACGAGCGAAGCGAACCTCTGCGTCCCTGTCTCCGGACGTCAACGTTCGAGCCGAATAACGCCGCGCGCGACACCGCTCTGGCCGGATGGCTTCGTGCCTGTCCCTGCCTTTCCGTCAACAACTCCCGATGCCGCTGGCGTCGCCGGGAGCGCCCTGCTGCGCGTCCGGTTCCTGTGCGTATGACACGATGATCAAGAATCCTTTCCTGCTTTCGACGCTCGCGCTGGCCCTTGCTGCCTGCGGCGGCGGTGACGGCAATTCGCCCGCCTCGACCAGCGCAGCTGGCACGTCCGGCGCGGCCAGCGCCAGTGCATCCGGCAGCGCGGCGGCCGGCGCTTCCGGCACGCAAGCGGCGAACGCCGCGCTCGCAAGCGATGCCGCCACGACCGCGCAAGCCGTCACCAACGCGGCCGCCAACCTGCGTCTCACGTGTGCAACGCCGGCGGTGTCGTCGGCATCGGGCGGCGGTGGCCAGATCACCGTCGATACGCCGGGCTCGGACGGCTCGCGCATGTTCGCGATCAATTCGAAGTTCAAGGTGGCGATCACCACGCGTCCCGGCTCGGCCGATACGCTCAAGTGGACCATCGCCGACGCACTCGGCAAGACAGTTGCGAGCGGCAGCTTCGCGGCGCCCGCCGCGGCCACGACGACCACCCTCACCTGCAGCTCGAACCTCGCCGGTTACTTTGCCGTGTCGGCAACGCTCGCCAACGGCGGCGGCCAGGTGCAGACCTCGGGCACGCGGCCGAACGGCATCGCGACCTTCGGCGTGATCCCGGACGTCTCCGGCGTGATTCCCGCCGTCACGTATGCGAAGCAGGAGCAGCATCGCTTCGGCATGCAGGGCTTCAACGACAACGGCACGATGCTGTCGGCGCTTGGCATCACCTCGACCATCGACGATCGCCAGATGAACGTGATGGAGCCGAACGGCCGCTACACGTTCAAGCCGACTGCCAACAACCTCGACCCGTTCTACACGTCGGGCAAGGTGATGCGCCTCGTGCGTCTCGACGGCCTGCCGGGCTGGGCCAGCATGCACGGCCTGAATCCGGACTACGGCTATATCCCGAACGACCTCGGCTACTACCGTGACTACATGACGCGCGTCGGCCAGGAAACCGAAGCGATTCGCGCGAAGTACTACCCGACGATGTCGGCGAACTACTACCAGGTCACGTGGGAGCCGTACATTCAGTGGAAGGACACGGACAAGAACTTCGTCGCGCTGTATCAGCGCACGTATGAAGGGCTGCATGCCGGCGATCCGCACGCGGTCGTGATGGGCCCGGCCGAGCCGTTCCCTTCGCTGACGACCGATCGCCTGAAGCGCCTGGCGCCGATGGGCCTCGCGCAGTATCTCGACGGCATCGCCACGCACGGTTATTACGACGCAGGCACGTCGCCCTCGCATCCGCCGGAGCGCCGTCACACCGAGCCGAATCCGGCCGACGCCGCCAACTCGCTGCTCAACGAGATGCGCAACCTGCGCGCGGAAATGGCGAAGGACTACAAGCCGAACATGAAGCTGTTCGTCACGGAAACGGGCATCAGCTATGACGTAGGTTCGAGCTACGGCCCGAACTATCCGACGCCGAACATCCTGTTTGCGCATGGCGCCGTGGTCGCGCGCACGCACATCATCCTGCTGGGCGAAGGCGCGGATCAGACCTACGTGTTCTTCGGTCCGGACTTCCCGGGCGAGGCGGGTTACGGCACGTTCTTCGACCTCGATCATCCGCAGGCCGAGTTCGGCACGACCAACATCAGCCCGAAACCGGCCGCGATGGAAGTCGCCACGATGACCCGCGTGCTCGACGGCACCACGACACTTGGTCCGGTGAACAGCCTGCCATCCGGCGTGTATGCGTACTCGTTCCAGCAGCTGAACAACGGCCGGGTCATCACCGCGCTGTGGACGCATAACAACTCGGTATGGCCGGCGTCCAACGGCAGCTTCAGCAGCACGTACAGCACGAGCTACAAGCTCAACGTCGATGCGGCCGGCTCGAGCGGCACGGTGCAGTTGATCGACGCGATGGGCAACGTATCGAGCGTGCCGTATTCGAACGGCGCGGTCACGCTGACGCTCACCGAGTCGCCGCAATACGTCGTCTCGACCAATGCGGATGTCGCGAAGAGCAACTCGACGCGACCGCAAGGTTATACGGGGCTGTAAATCAGCCGTTGCATGAACCCGGAGCAGGCCTGCCCTGCTCCGGGTTTTTTTATGTGGCCGTCATCGCGACGGTTGACAAGTTCGCGCACGCCACACGATACTGCGACACATGCACGCCGCTCTCACGCTCCCCATCGCCGCGATTAAAAACCGTATGAACGCCATTCGTGGCGGGTCTACGGAACGGCGTGTGCGCTAGCGAAAGAGCAAACACCAGGCAGCAATCAGTTCCGAAGGCCCCGCCGCAAGACGGGGCCTTCTTGTTTTTGCGTGCAAGGCTTCCGTCTCCGGCTCACTCACTGGAGAGCAGCATGGAAGAGTTGTCGCAAGAATTCGCATGTCAGGGCGTCGGCCACGGTGTCGCGTCGGGCCGCATCGGCGCGGCTGGTTCGTCCGGGACGCGCATCGTGGTCTTCATCGAAGTTCATCCGCACCGGACCGTGTCATGGCGTCTGTCACGCGATGCCGAATTGCGCGTCGCCACTGCATCCGTGTGGCTCACGCGTCATCAGGATCCCTACGATTACTGGATGAAGGCCGGCGACGTCGTACGCCTGTCGCGCGGCGAGCGTGTCTGGCTCTCGACGGAAAGCGCGCATGCGGTCGAGGTATCGCTGACCTCGTATCGCGGCGCCATGCACGGACGCGTCGCGCGCTGGCTGGCGAAAGTCTGGCCGCGCATCGGGACCCGCCCGATGAACGCGCTATAAGGCGCATCCTCGCCTGCGCCCTTCAAGGCTCGACGCAACGGAAGTTCGCCGCGCTGTTGATGCTGCCCTTCCCCATGTAGCGCGGATAGTTCGGATAACGGCATATCGGGCGCGTCCGGCCGTTGGTGGCCGGCGCGATGTCGCTTCCAACGAGCGTTTCCGGCGCGACGCCGTTGCTCACCCATTCGTCCAGTGCGCCGAGTTCGTCCCACGCCGGAATGAACACGCCGTTGCCGTGCTGAAAGCCCGGGACCATGTAGAGCCGCATGAAGGACTCGACGGTATCGCGGCCGTAATGGTCGATCAGGTCGCGATAGAACGCGATCGTCTGGTTCGGGCTGATGACTTCGTCCGAGAGGCCATGCATTGCGATCAGCTTGCCGCCGTGGGGGGGGGGGGCGGGGGGGGCGGGGGGGCGGGCGCGCCCCCGGGGGGGGGGGGGGGGGCGCCGGGGGCGGGGGGGGGGGGGCGGGGGGGGGGGGGGCGCGGGCCCGCCCACCCGGCGCGGG
>NZ_JARUXS010000001.1:1329404-1911372 GCF_031451175.1 Caballeronia sp. LZ035 | reverse complement strand
GGGGGGACCCCCCCGCGCGCGCGCGGGCGCTGGCGCCGCCGCGGCCCCGGCGGGCCCCCCGCGGGCCCCCCCCCGCCCCCCCCCCCCCCGACCGTGTAGGCGAGCGTGGTCAGACGCTGCCTGTAGCGGCCCGGATTGTCGAGATCGAACGCGAGCCCGGCAAAGGACAGATCGCGCGTGAGGAAGTAGCGAATGTAGGCGTCGCCCTGCGAAAAAAGATAGCCGTTTGCGGCGAAGGTCGGCGGATTGAGTAGCGTCGGCGAATCGCCGAGACCGAGCGCGCTCGTGAAATCGACGCCCTGGAACACGTTGTAGCCGGGATAGCGGACCACGTTATAGGCGAGCGCGTACGGCAGCGTGAGTCCGTCGCGCAGGGTTTCGAGCGTGTCGATCTGCGGGTCGGACAGACAGCTGTCGCGCAAGGACGGACGCTGCCCGTTCGTGCAGCGCAATGACGCGATGATCTGCGGCTCCAGCTTCCTGCACGCCTCGACATTGCTGACAATGCCATCCGCGGCGCCGTCGAGCTTGTCGCATTCATGCACGACGGTTTCGAACACGCGCCGCTGCTGCGCCAGTCCGACAAAACCGCCCGGCTTCGCATATGACGACTGGCCGACCTTCACGCCCATCAGCCGCACGCCCGAGAAGTTGATCGCGGGCGCGTTGGCGATGACGCCGTCATAGTCGTTCGGGAAGCGCTCGATCACCGTGAAGCCTTCGCGTCCGCCGGTCGAGCCGCCCGCGAAATAGGTTTTCTCGGGCGTGCGGCCGTAGCCCATCTGGATCAGCGCGAGCGCGACGTCCCGGGTTTTCTTCAGATGCCCGAAGCCGAAGTTGACGATGGCCTCGTCGTTCATGGCGAAGTCCGCGCGTCCCGAGTTGCCCACGTGGCCCGAGTCCGAGCCGAAGGTCGCATAGCCGCGCGCGAGCGGCGTCGAATCGGGCGCGAACGGCATCGGCTCGGTGCCGGACACGATGGTCCCGTTGTAGCCGCCGCCGCCCATCTGCAACGCGCGGCCGTTCCAGCGGCTGGGCAGGTTCACCTCGAAGCGGATGTCCGGCGTCGTGTCCTGCAGCGCCTTGATGAAGCCGGTGATGCGGCAGTACTCGCCGTTGCGGTTGCCGGGCGCCGCCGCCTTCACGACCCACGCCGAGACGATGGTCGCGCCGCGCGTCGGCAGACCGATGATCGATGCAGGCACCTGCTTGCCTTCGAGATCGTCGCAATGCTTCGTCAGATAGGCTGCGGCATGCGCGTGACCGAAGGCCGCGAGCATGAGCGTTGCGAAGCAGGCGCGCAGGCGCCACGGAGCGGAACAGAGAGAGCGTAAAAGGCGGAACACGTCGTGGAGGGGTTGCGTCAAACGCCGCACACTATAAAAGAACAAATTGTTGCCGGCCATCGGGCGCCGCGGGTCGTGACGGAGGCATCACCCGCGTGCCGATGCATTGTGCTGGTCCTGTGTTCATTCGCCATCCCATTTCCCGCGCAGGTCGCTGTCCTGCAGAAGCTGTAGCAAGGTTTCGGCCGGACGGCCCGGATGTTTCGAGCCGAACACGATGAATTCCACTTCCGGCAACACGGGAAGCTCCGTGCGGTTCACCGGCGGGGCCAGGCCGCGCGCCGCGAGAAAGTGCGAGCGCACGGTCAGCCCGAGCCCGCCGCGCGCGGCCGCAATGCATCCCGCGTGGCTGCTGCTGGTGCAGACCATCTGCCAGCTCGCACCGGTCATGGCTAGCGTATCGAGCACGAGGCCGCGCGTGACGCTCGGCTCCGCTACCAGGATCAGCGGCAGCGGCTGGCTCGTGTCCACCACAGTGCCGGTCTTCGCGAGCCATTCCAGCCGCCCGGAAAACAGCCGCGTGCCGCGCGGATCGCCGAGCCGGCGCTTGCCGACCGCAAGATCCAGTTCACCGGCATCGACCATCTGATAGAGCCTGCCCGTCATGCCGATGGTGATTTCCAGCTCGACATCCGGATGCGTGTCCCGGAACGCGGCGAGCACGCTGGGCAGCGGTCCGAGCGCCAGATCGTCCGACGAACCCAGCCGCACCCGCCCGCGCAGGCGCGGCGAGCTGAACTGCGACTGCGCGTGCGCCATCGCCTCCAGGATCACGCGGGCGTGGATCAGCATGGCTTCGCCGTCGGCGGTGAGCGCCAGCGAATGCGTGTCCCGCACGAACAGACGCCGCCCGACACTCTCCTCCAGCCGCCGGATATGTTCCGACACGCTCGACTGCCGCAGACCCAGTTGCCGCCCAGCGTCAGTGAAACTGTGCGACGCGGCCACTGTCGCGAAAGTTGTCAGCCAGACCGGATTGAGCATGCGCCATTGTGATCGCTAAATCCGATTGCAGTCAATGCGGCCAGCGAGCTTCCCGATGACGCGCCGATTCACTAACATGTCACAGTGCGCGCAGGAAGCGGCCTTTCGCCGCCCTTTCGATGCCGCGCCGTTTGTCCTCATCTCCCCCACATGACCAAAGAGTCTTCGCACACGGCGCTTTTATGGATCGTCGCCGTGGGCTTTTTCATGCAGACGCTCGACACGACCATCGTGAACACGGCGCTGCCGTCGATCGCCCGCAGTCTTCATGCCGCGCCGCTCGCGATGCAGTCAATCGTGGTCGCCTACACGCTCACCATGGCGCTCCTGACGCCCGCGTCCGGCTGGCTCGCAGACCGCTTCGGCACGCGTCTGGTCTATTCGGTATCGATTGCGCTGTTCGTCATCGGCTCGCTCACCTGCGCGAGCGCGCATACGCTCAATCAACTGGTGCTGGCGCGCGTGCTGCAAGGAATCGGCGGGTCGATGCTGCTGCCCATCGGCCGCCTCGCCGTGCTGCGCGCGGTGTCGGGGGAAGCCTACGTGTCGGCGCTGGCAATGATTTCCGTCGCCGGCCAGATCGGCCCGATCCTCGGTCCGACGCTCGGCGGCTGGTTCGTCGAATCCTTCTCGTGGCACTGGATCTTCCTGATCAACGTGCCGATCGGCGCGCTCGGCATCTACGCCGTGCAGCGCTTTCTGCCGAACGACGCGGTTCACGACGTGCCGCCGTTCGACTTCGTCGGCTGTGGCTTGCTGTCGCTGTGCATGGTGTCGTTCTCGCTGGCGCTGGATTCTCCTGTCGATACGCATCGCGGCGCCGTCTCGGCGGCCCTGTTCGCGCTCTCGATCGTGTCGGCGCTGGCGTATATCCCGTACGCGCGCCGCAAGCGCAACCCGCTGTTTCATCTCGGGCTGTTCAGCGAGCGCAACTTCAGCGTCGGGCTGGTCGGCAACCTGGTCTGCCGGATCGGCTCGGCCGCCGTGCCGTTCCTGCTGCCGCTGCTGATGCAACTCGAACTCGGCTACAGTCCGCTGCATTCGGGCCTGATGATGCTGCCCATCGCGATTGCCGGCACGATCAGCAAGCGCTGGATTCCCGGACTCGTGAAGCGCTACGGCTACGACACCTTCCTGCTGGTCAACACGGCGCTGGTCGGCGCGTCCATCATGGCGTGCGCGCTGTTCTCGCCTTCCCTGCCGCTTGCCATCGAAATCGCGATTCTCGCGTTGTTCGGCGCGTGCAACTCGATGCAGTTCGCCGCGATGAACAGCGTCACGCTCAAGGGGTTGTCGAGCAAGGACGCGGGCAGCGGCAACAGCCTGTTCTCGATGGTGCAGATGCTGGCGATCGGCCTGGGCGTGTCGATCGGCGGCTCGCTCGTGCAGGTGTTCCAGGGACCGTTTTCGACCTCGACGGGCTTCCGCCTGAGTTTCGCGTGCATGGGAATGGTCACGCTGTTGTCGTGCCTCGTGTTCCGCCGGCTCGAAGCGGCGCCGCGCGGCACGCCTTCCACACGCGCCGCTGCCCGCAACGCCTGAGCGCCGGACGGGCTAAGCTGTTGGTCTGATTGCTTCATCCATTTTCGGGAGCACAACCTTGCAATACGGCAAATTCGGCAACACCGGCCTCACCGTCTCGCGTCTCACGCTCGGCACGATGACGTTCGGCCTGCAAACCGGCGAAGACGTGTCGCGCAGCATCATGGATCGCGCTGCCGAGGCCGGCGTCAATTTCATCGATACGGCGAATGTCTACCCGCTCGGCAGCGGCCACGATCTCGCGGGCCGCACCGAGGAGATCGTCGGACGCTGGCTGAAAGGACGGCGCGACGACTTCGTTCTCGCCACCAAGGCGGTTCATGAGATGGGGCCGCACGCATGGCAGAAAGGCGCCTCGCGCAAACATCTGCTCGATGCCATCGACGCGTCGCTCAAGCGCCTGAACACCGACTACGTCGATCTCTACCAGCTGCACAACGACGACCGCGACACCCCGCTCGACGAGATGCTCGAAGCCCTCGACACCATCGTGCGGCAGGGCAAGGCGCGTTATATCGGGGTATCGAATTTCTGGCTTACCGGCTCGCGCGGGCGCTCGGCCGCTCGGATGTCCGGGAGCGGGCGCGATTCGTGTCGGTGCAGCCGCGCTATAACCTGCTGTTTCGCCAGATCGAGCGGGAACTGCTGCCGCTCGCGACGGAGGAAGGTCTCGCTGTGATTCCGTACAACCCGCTTGCGGGCGGTCTGCTCACCGGCAAACACAGTTACGGCGCGGGCCCGGGCGAAGGCCGTTTCAGCGCGGCCGTCGGCAAGGCGGGCGCCATGTACACGCAACGCTACTGGCACGAGCGCGAATTCCACACCATCGAGACGATCAACGAGATCGTCGCGCCGACCGGACGCTCGCTCGCGAGCACGGCGCTCGCGTGGGTGCTGGCGAATCCGGCGGTGACGTCGGCGATCATCGGCGCGAGCCGGCCGGAGCAACTGACCGAAACGCTTGCCGCCGTCGACAAGCCGCTCGATCCGGACATCAAGGCGAAACTCGATGAAGCGACGGCCGAGTATCGCTATGGCGATGCGTTGCGCTAGAGCACGCGCGGCGCCCGTTCACAGGCGCGCGGCGCGCGCCCGGTAAAAGCCTTCCAGCGAGTACAGCGCGAGCGCGGCCCAGATCGCGCCGTAGCCGATCAACTCGTCGTGGCCGAAAAACTCCTGATAGATGACGACGCCGATCAGCAATTGCAGCGTCGGCGTGATGTACTGGATCAGGCCGAGCATCGACAGTGGAATGCGCCGCGCGCCCGCCGCGAACAGCAACAGGGGCACGGCGGTGACCGGCCCCGCCGCGGCGAGCAGAAGCTTCACGCCAGCCGATGCATGCCCGAAACCGCTGCCGCCATGCGCGTTCAGAAACAACAAATACAACAGCGCGACGGGACACAGCAGCATGGTTTCGAGCGTCAGTCCTTCCAGCGCGCCGAGCGAGGCGGTCTTGCGCAGCAGGCCATAGCCGCCGAAAGTCAGCGCCAGCGCGAGGCTGATCCACGGTGGCGCGCCATTCACCCAGGTGAGCCACACGACGCCGAGCGCGGCGACGGTCACGGCGATCCACTGCACGGGTCGCAGCCGTTCATGCAGGAACGCCATGCCGAACAGCACGTTGACGAGCGGATTGATGAAGTAGCCCAGGCTCGCCTGCACGATGCGCCCGTCGTTGACCGCCCAGATATAGATGCCCCAGTTCGCGGAAAGCAGGACGGCGCTGGCCGCGAAGCGCGCCAGCAGGCGCTTGTCGCGCAGCACCGGGCCGAGCCATCGCCACTGGCGGCGCAGGGTCATCACGATCAGCAGGAAGAGCATCGACCACGCCATCCGGTGCGCCAGCATCTCGACCGCGCCGATGGAATGCAGCGCCTTGAAGTAAATCGGAAACAGCCCCCAGATGGCAAAGGCCGAGAATGCGTAGACGACGCCTGGATTCATGATTCGATGCGTTGCGCGGAAGCGGTGCGGACGGACGGTCGGTTTTTCGTTTGTTCGTACTGGCCGGCTTGCCGTCGGACGGAAAGCGATCCGCAAGGAATGGAAGCCGGATTTTAGTCGACAAGTAAGCTTGCGCTCCAGCAGCAATTGCCGGGTTTGGTAAATCGTTCCGAACCCTTGGCGGTTTTGGCGCTCGAATCAGCGCATCCGGGACGCATGCAAGCGCATGACAGCATGGCTCGCTTCTTGCTCCCCGCTTGCCTTTCCGTGCAATTCGGCGCCATCGCCCTGCCCTTTGGTCACACGCTCGCGAATGAACAATCAAACGACTCATCAGAACTTCTTCCATATCCTGCTGTTCGTCGTCACGGTGGCGCTCGCCTGGGTGTTGCTGCCGTTTTTCGGCGCCATCTTCTGGGGGGCGATTCTCGCGATCCTGTTCCAGCCCATGCAGCGTTATCTGGCGGCGCGCTTCGGCAAGCGTCGCAACCTCGCCGCGCTGACGACGTTGGCCGCAGCCATTTTGATCGTGATCATTCCGCTGGCTGTCGTGATGGTGACGCTGGTGCAGGAAATTGCGCTGGTTTATTCACGCATCAAGAGCGGCGATCTCAACTTCGGGCTGTACTTCCAGCATGTGCTGCATGCGCTGCCGGTGTCCGTCCAGCAGTTGCTCGGGCGCTACGGGCTGGACGATATCGTCGGCGTGCAGCGCAAGCTCATGGAAGGCGCGACCCAGATCAGCCAGTTCGCGGCCACCCAGGCGCTCTCGATTGGACAGAACACGTTCCAGTTCGTCGTGAGCTTCGGCGTGATGCTGTATCTGGTGTTCTTCCTGCTGCGCGATGGCGGTGAAATCGGTCGGCGCATTCGCCGCGCCATTCCGCTCGATGCCGAGCCGAAACAGCATCTGATTGCCAAGTTCACGACGGTCGTGCGCGCGACCGTGAAGGGCAATATCGCGGTGGCTGCCGTGCAGGGTTTGCTGGGCGGCTTGATCTTCTGGATCCTGGGCATCAGCGGCTCGCTGCTGTGGGGCGTGCTGATGGCGTTTCTCTCGCTGTTGCCGGCGGTCGGCGCGGCGATCGTGTGGGCGCCGGCAGCGATCTATTTCTTCATGACCGGGCAAGTCGTCAAGGGCTTGATCCTCGTGGTGTTCTGCGTCGTGGTGATCGGGCTCGTGGATAACGTGCTGCGGCCGATCCTCGTCGGCAAGGACACGAAGATGCCCGACTGGGTCGTGCTCATTTCCACGCTGGGCGGGATGGCGTTGTTCGGGATCAATGGCTTTGTCATCGGGCCGCTGGTGGCGGCGCTGTTCATGGCCAGCTGGGATCTGTTCTCGCAGGATGAAGCGGGGGCGTAGTTACCTCAGGGGCAGGCGGGAGGTCGCGTTGCGAAGGTCATCGGCGCGTGCGGTGTTGAGGGAAGCCGCGCACGCCAGTTGCCGGATGTCGTGAGTGTTGCCGGCTGCGCCGCCGCTGAGGGACGCGGTCAGCCCGCATTGCGCTGTGCGGTATTGACTGAAGGCACGGTTTGCCCGCACAAGATTCTCCTGAGCGGTTCGAATGTAGCGATCGTCTTCATCCCATCGCGACAGAGCCCGGGCAGCATCACGCTCGGCGTTGGCCAGCTTCGACTCGCTTTCAGCGGCCTTGGCGGCGAGGCAGTCCCGCATTCCCGCTTGCGAAGCGTCACTGCACGCCAGGCGCAAATCGTGGTCGCTTTGAACGGCAGCCAATGGTGCAGTTGAGATGAACGTCGACCAGATTGCCAGGCTCAAGGTGGATCCAGATATTTTTCTTTTCATTTCGTCGGGCTATCGGCTGCATGAATCAAGGCCAGTTTTCGCTCGTTGAACTGGATCACCGCGCTGGATCACCGCCCCCGCTTCATCCTGACAAAGAACGCGTGTGCCGTTCACCGGATTTTTCTGAATCCCACGCAGAAGGTGTTTTGCAAACCGCAAATGAAAAGCCGGCTTTACTTGCGTAAAGCCGGCTCTCATCGACCAGTCACCCAGCCTGTCAGCGCCCCTCCGGCGCTACATACCGGCACTCGAACCGCTTCCTCACCGTCCCGTTCTCATCGACGCTTTCCAGATACACGTCGAACTGCCACAAGCGCGCCATGTGCTTGAGCACTTCGTCGCTGTCATTGGCCAGATGACGGTTGTCTGTCATGAAGTGACGCAGCGTCAGACTGCGGTCACCCCGCGTGTTCACCGCATACACCTGGATATTCGGCTCGCGATGATGGATGTCGTATTGCCTCGACAGCGCTTGCCGAACATATCGGTATCCGCTGCCATCGTGAATGGCCGAGACCTCGAGCGCATCGCGCATGTCATCGTCGAGAATCGCGAACAAACGCATTTCGCGAATCAGATGCGGCGACAGATACTGCGCAATGAAGCTTTCGTCCTTGAAATTGCGCATCGCGTAGTGCAGCGATTCCAGCCAGTCGCTGCCGGCCAGTTCCGGGAACCACTCGCGGTCCTCGTCCGTCGGATTTTCGCAGATGCGGCGAATGTCGCTCATCATCGAAAAGCCCAGCGCGTAAGGATTGATGCCGCTGTAATAAGGCTTCGTCACCGGCGGCTGATACACGACGTTCGAATGCGAATGCAGGAACTCCATCATGAAGCCGTCCTCGAGACGGCCTTCGTTGTAGAGCGTGTTGAGCAGCGTGTAGTGCCAGAACGTCGCCCAGCCTTCGTTCATGACCTGCGTCTGCCGCTGCGGATAAAAATACTGCCCCACTTTGCGAACGATGCGGATGACTTCCCGCTCCCACGGCTCCAGCAACGGCGCGTTTTTCTCCGCGAAGTACAGCAGGTTTTCCTGCGGCTCGGGCGGATAACGGCTTTCGTTTTCCTCGGCGGTTTGTGCTTTGCCCTTCGGCAGCGTGCGCCAGAGTTCGTTGACCTGCGACTGCGCGTACGCTTCGCGCTCACGCCGCATCGCGGCTTCCTTCGCCAGCGAAAGCTTCTGCGGACGCTTGTAGCGGTCCACGCCGTAGTTCATCAGCGCATGGCATGAGTCCAGCAGTTCTTCCACCCGGTCCAGCCCGAAACGCTCCTCGCATTCCGCGATGTAATTCTTCGCGTACACGAGGTAGTCGATGATCGCGTGCGCGTCCGTCCACAGACGGAACAGGTAATTGCCCTTGAAGAAGGAGTTGTGCCCGTACGCGGCATGCGCGATCACGAGCGCCTGCATCGTCATGGTGTTTTCTTCCATGAGATACGCGATGCAGGGATTCGAATTGATGACGATCTCGTACGCGAGGCCCATCTGCCCGCGCCGATAGCCCTTTTCGGTCGAGAGGAAGTGCTTGCCGAACGACCAGTGCCGATAGTTCACCGGCATGCCGACAGACGCGTAGGCGTCCATCATCTGCTCGGAGCTGATGATTTCCAGCTGGATGGGATAGGTGTCGAGCCCGTAGCGATTGGCGACACGGGAGATTTCGGCGTCGTACTCCTCGATCAGCTCGACGCTCCAGTCTGACGGGCACGGCAGCGGCCGCCGTTTCTCTGCAACATTCATCCTGCTTTCCTCGTGCGTCGCCGCGGACGCGTTGCGTTGCCAGATGCCGGGTCCGGCCGGGATAGGACACGATCACAACACGATCGTCCGTGCCTTCCCACCGAACCGCGCGACTCGATTCGCGTAATGCCGCAGATTACGCCGCGGCCTGCTGCTTCTCGAACAGTTCGCGGAATACTGGATAAATGTCCGCGGCCGAATCCACCTTCTTCATGGCCAGCTCGGGCGCGCCGAGCGCGAGCTGGGCATATTCCAGCCAGAGATTCTGCTCCTCTGGCGCAACTTGAATATAGGCAAAATACCGGACCTTCGGCAGGATGTCATCGGCAAGCAGCTTGCGGCACTTGGGCGAGTCGTCTGTCCAGTTGTCGCCGTCGGAAGCCTGCGCCCCATAGATGTTCCATTCGGACGGCGAATAGCGTTCGTCCATGATCTTCTTCATCAGTTCGAGCGCACTCGACACCACGGTTCCGCCGCTTTCGGTGGAGTGGAAGAACGTGTCCTCATCCACTTCTTCCGCACGCGTATGGTGCCGGATGAACACGACCTCGATCTTCTCGTAGTTCCGCTGGAGGAACAGATACAGCAGGATGAAGAAGCGCTTGGACAGGTCCTTGCGCTGCTCGTCCATCGAACCGGACACGTCCATCAGGCAGAACATGACGGCCTTGCTCGACGGCGTCGGCTGCTTGACGCGGTTGATGTAGCGCAGATCGAAGGGGTCGATGAACGGAATCCGCGTGATCCGGCCCTGGAGGATCACGATCTCCGCTTCGAGCCGCGCGATTTCTTCCGCGTCGCCCTTGTCTTCCTTCAATTGTTCGAGTTGTCGCTCCATCTCGCGCAACTGCGCCGAGAGCGGAAAACCGAGCGCGATTCGACGGCCCAGCGCGCTGCGCAGCGAACGCACCACGTCGATGTTGTTCGGCGTGCCTTCCGCCGCCCAGCCCGCACGCACGTTCTTCCAGGTGGGCACGGCGAGCAACTGGGTCTTGACGAGGCGCGGCAGTTCGAGGTCGTCGAAGAAGTACTGCATGAACTCTTCGCGCGACAGCTCGAACACGAAGTCATCCTGCCCTTCGCCCTCGTTGCTGGCGCTCTTGCCGCCGCCGCCCGCGCCGCCCGGCGGACGGGGAATCTTG
The DNA here is from genome assembly GCF_031451175.1 of Caballeronia sp. LZ035. Lineage (NCBI taxonomy): Bacteria > Pseudomonadati > Pseudomonadota > Betaproteobacteria > Burkholderiales > Burkholderiaceae > Caballeronia > Caballeronia sp. LZ035. The sequence goes on along the minus strand of NZ_JARUXS010000001.1, from coordinate 1,900,860 downwards.
TCGCCGCGAATGTAGTCGGCGTTGCCCGGATGGACGTACTCGCGCTTGCCGCCCGGTCCATGACGGAACGACGGCTCGGAGATGTCCTTCTTGGGGATGGTGATGCTCTGGGTGCTTTGAATGTCCTTGATGCTGCGATCGCGCACCGCGTCGGACACCGCGCGGCGAATGTAACTCTTGACGCGTCGCAGAAAGCGCTCGCGATTGGCGATGCTCTTGTTCTTGCCGGCTAACCTGCGGTCGATGATTTGGTGCAGCACATCCAGTCTCCCGCGTAATGGGCGAGATGGCGAGGCGCTGCGTGAGCCTTCCAACGGTCGCAGCGTCTCTGACTCGCAAACTGTCCACTGAGCCGGCCGGCGCAATCCTCACGCCCGTACGGCCAGTGACATCATAACTCCCGCGCTGCGCGGGACCGGAACCGGACGCAGGCGCCCGTTCCGGTCGATCGGTGCGTGCCCCCAGGAAGAGCTGACGCGCACCTTCCCACCTTACCTCATGACGACTTGCGCACGCGCAGATACCAGTCGCACAAGAGGCGCACCTGCTTCGGCGTATAACCCTTGGCGACCATGCGATTGACGAAGTCCTCATGCTTGCGCTGCTCTTCTGCCGAACCTTTCGCATTGAACGAAATGACCGGCAGCAGTTCTTCCGTATTGGAGAACATCTTCTTCTCGATCACGACGCGCAGCTTCTCGTAGCTGATCCAGGCGGGGTTCTTGCCGCCGTTGGCCGCGCGCGCGCGCAAGACGAAGTTCACGATCTCGTTGCGGAAGTCCTTCGGGTTGCTGATGCCCGCCGGCTTTTCGATCTTCTCCAGTTCGGCATTGAGCGATGCGCGGTCGAAGCTCTCGCCGGTGTCGTGGTCGCGGAACTCCTGGTCCTGAATCCAGAAGTCGGCATAGGTCACGTAACGATCGAAGATGTTCTGTCCATACTCCGAATAGGATTCGAGATACGCGGTCTGAATCTCCTTGCCGATGAACTCGGCGTAGCGCGAAGCCAGCACGTCCTTGATGAACGACAGATATTTCTGCTCCGTTTCCGGCGGAAACTGCTCGCGCTCGATCTGCTGTTCGAGCACGTACATCAGGTGCACCGGATTGGCCGCGACCTCGGACGAATCGAAGTTGAACACGCGCGACAGGATCTTGAACGCGAACCGGGTGGAGACGCCTGTCATGCCTTCGTCCACGCCCGCGTAATCGCGGTACTCCTGATACGACTTCGCTTTCGGATCCGTGTCCTTCAGGTTCTCTCCGTCATAGACCTGCATCTTCGAGAACAGGCTCGAATTCTCCGGCTCGTGCAGACGCGTGAGCACGGCCATCTGCGACATCATCTTGAGCGTGCCCGGTGCGCAGACCGCCTCGGCGAGGGACGAATTGCGCAAGAGCTTCTCGTAGATCTTGATCTCTTCGCCGTAGCGCAGGCAGTACGGCACCTTCACCACGAAGATACGATCGAGCAGTGCTTCGTTGTTCTTGTTGTTGCGGAACGCCTTCCACTCCGACTCGTTCGAGTGAGCGAGGATGACGCCGTCGAACGGGATGGCACCGAAGCCTTCCGTGCCCTTGAAGTTGCCTTCCTGCGTAGCGGTCAGCAACGGATGCAGCACCTTGATCGGCGCCTTGAACATTTCGACGAATTCGAGCAGGCCCTGATTGGCGAGGCACAAACCGCCCGAATAGCTGTACGCGTCTGCGTCGTCCTGCGAATAGGTTTCGAGCTTGCGGATGTCCACCTTGCCGACGAGCGACGAGATGTCCTGGTTGTTCTCATCGCCCGGTTCGGTTTTGGCGATGCCGATCTGGCGAAGGATGGACGGATAGCGGCGCACTACGCGGAACTTGCGGATGTCGCCGTTGTACTCGTGCAGGCGCTTGACGGCCCACGGCGACAGGATGCTCTTCAGGTAGCGGCGCGGGATGCCGTACTGCTCTTCGAGCACCGGGCCGTCCTCGTCGTAGTCGAACAGGCCCAGCGGCGATTCATTGACGGGCGAACCCTTGATGGAATAGAACGGGACCCGTTCCATGAGCTGCTTCAGTCGTTCGGCGATTGACGACTTGCCGCCCCCCACCGGACCCAGCAGATACAGGATCTGCTTCTTCTCTTCCAGACCCTGTGCCGCGTGCCGGAAGTACGACACGACGTTCTCGATCACTTCTTCCATTCCGTAGAACTCGCGGAACGCCGGGTACACCTTGATGACCTTGTTTGCAAACACACGCGATAAACGCGGATCGAGGCGAGTGTCGACCATTTCCGGTTCCCCGATGGCCGTCAACATGCGTTCGCCCGCTGTTGCATATGTGGCAGGATCATCCTTGCAGAGCGCGAGATATTCTTCGAGCGAGAACTCCTCCTCGCGTGTTTTTTCGAAGCGGGTCGCGAAACTGCTGTAGATATCCATGCTACCTCCTCGCCGAAGTCAGAAAGCTATGCCGTGCGCAACGCGCGTAATCGAAACGACATCGCCTGAAATCATCCTAAACCCTTTCGAATTTTTTTTCACGCACTTGCGGTGATCATTTGCTTCGCAGAATTACTAGCTTGGTGAGTCATTTTCGTTCACCTACAATCATCATCCCAATGTCGCGCATGTGCCTATCCTCTTGCTCGACACGCACCCTGCCTGTTCGCTTCCCCGCGCTCTTTTGCACGTCGTCACAGCGCTTGTCCGCCATCTTTTTTCAGCGGTCTCCTACCCGCGTTCCTTCACTTACGCGAACGCCATGTCCGCGGATGCAAAACCTGCAACGTCTGCGATAACCGTTTTGCATGCAGGGTGATTCACGATGATGGAAGCTTCACGCGAGCACCAGTTCGAGTTCGCCGATGCGGTCGATTGAACCATGCAGCATCGCCGGTCCGTCGACGCGATACGCGCCCGTGTACGAGCCCGTCGTGATGGTCCAGAACGGTTCGACCGTCAAGCCCATGCGCGAGCAATGGTTGACGAGCCAGAGCAGCAGTTCGCGCGGATCGCCCGCCGGATTGCCGAGCGCCGCCGGCGCAATGGACATGCCATCGAGCGTAAGTTCGATGCGCGGTGCAAGAAAGTCGAAGCCGGGTGCGATGACGTCGTAAGGCTCCATCGCCGAGACCACGAGCGCGCCGTTGTTCTGCGAATCGGCGAGCTGCGCGAGCGGGTCGAGATTGGGCCACTGCGTGAAGCGGCTGTCGACGACTTCGAGCGCCACCGCCACGCCGCCAATGGCCCCCATGACCTCCTCGCGCGTATAGGGTTCGCTGCGTGCTGGCAGCGTATAAGCGAAGCGGAAGGCGATCTCGAGTTCGACCAGCACGCGGAAGAACGAATCGAACGGCAGCCGGGCTGGGGATGCGTGGACCAGCGTGGCGTCGATGGGCGCGCCGTTGGCCAGCGCGTCCGGCGCGCGCGCGCCGATCTTCCAGGCGCCGATGCGGGCCTCCGTCTCGCGCAGCATCTCGTGCTGGATGGCGTAGGCGGTGGGCGCGTCGGCGGGAATGTCGGCGGGCTCCAGAACCTCGATCAGCTGATGCCGGCGGCGGGCGTCCGCGAGCTTCGCAGCGAGTGTCGATCCGGTCATGTCGATATCCTCGTGATGGGCGGTCATGCGTGCTCACCAGTGTACGGGTTACCGGTTCGATGTGGCTGTCGCGTGACGCGATGCCCGCAGGCGCCGGATCCGCTGGATGTCAGAACGTCTCCCAGTCGCCGCCCGTATCGGCCGCGACCTTGGTGCGGGGCGCCGGGGCCGGAGCCGGTTTCGGTACAGACTTTGTTGCAAGCTTCGGCGCGGGTCGCGTCACCATCGTGGTGCGCGGCGCGGCAAGCGTCGGCTGCGCAGCAAGCGGCGCGCCTTCCGTCACCTGAAACACGGCCACGGCCTGCCGCAAGCGCCCGGCCTGATCTTCCAGCGATTGCGCCGCGGCCGCCGCCTCCTCGACAAGCGCCGCATTCTGCTGCGTCACCTCGTCCATCTGCGTGACCGCGCGCGACACCTGCTCGATGCCGCTCGATTGTTCCTGCGACGCCGCCGCGATCTCGCCCATGATGTCGGTCACGCGCTGCACCGCGCCGATGATCTCGGCCATCGTGCGGCCGGCTTCGTCGACCAGCGCGGAGCCGGACTGGACCCGCGACACCGAGGTATCGATCAACTCCTTGATTTCCTTCGCCGCCGCCGACGAGCGTTGCGCCAGACTGCGCACCTCGCCCGCCACGACCGCGAAGCCGCGTCCTTCCTCGCCGGCGCGCGCCGCTTCGACCGCCGCGTTCAGGGCCAGGATGTTGGTCTGGAACGCAATGCCTTCGATGATCGTGATGATGTCCGCGATCTTCGAGGAACTGCCGTTGATCTCGCGCATCGTGTCCACCACCTGGGTCACGACGGCGCTGCCCTTGCCCGCGATCGCCGACGCGTTCGCTGCGAGCGTGCTCGCCTGGCGTGCGTTGTCGGCGTTCTGACGGACGGTGCCGGTCAGTTCCTCCATGCTCGACGCCGTTTCCTGCAGCGCGGACGCCTGTTCCTCGGTGCGCGAGGACAGATCCGTATTGCCCGCTGCGATTTCCTGTGTGGCGGAGGCGATCGACTCGCTGCCGGAGCGCACGCTGCGCACCGTGTCGAGCAGGCTGGCGCGCATTCTCGCGAGCCCTTCGAGCAGCTGGCCCATTTCATCGCGCGACGTCACGACGACTTCGCGCCGCAGGTCGCCGGCGGCGATGGCGTCGAAGTGGCCGAGCGCGGCTTCCAGCGGCCGCGCGATCGCGCGTCGCAGCGAGACCCATGCGAACGCGGCCGCCGCGACGCCGAGCGCAAGTGCGCCCACGCTCAGCGCGCGGAACCACAGGAAGCGGTTCTGCGCGGCTTCGTAACTCTGCTTCGAGGATTCGGTGAGGAAGGCGCGCAGCGCTTCATTGGCCGTTGCGAGTTCGTTGTAGGTGGCCTGCATCGCCTTGGCGCTGGCGATGATGGCGTCGTGATCGTTCGCCATGACGGCCGCCACGCCCCGGTCGACGATGCCTTGCAGCGCGAGACGCTTGTCCTGCGCGGCATCAGCGAGCCGTTTTTCTCCGGGCGAAGCGGGCAGCGAGGCGTATTGCTTCCAGTAGGCGTCGGCGCGGTCGCGCATCAGGCGCGATCGTTCGACGGTGGTGGCGACTTCCGGCGTGCCCGCGAGCAGCGCGGCGCGATCGAAGACGAGACGTTCACGCGCCGCGTACATTTCCGCGTTGCCGACGGCGATGGCGGCCGGCATCTGCACCGAATAGGTGGCGAGGAACGCGCCGTTCGAGTGGCTCATGCCGATGAGCCCCAACGTGCCGGTGGCGATGAGCAATGCGCCCAGAAACGCCATCGCGATGCCGAGGCGCGCCTTGATCGTCAAACCCTGTTTCATTGAGTGGTCCCCGTGCCGCTCGAAAGCGGGTTGCCCGGCCGCTTGACGGCGGGCGCGTGCGGGTCAGGACCGCTGCGCCCGAAGAAACGCGCGCAGCCGAGACGCGCCTTCACCGTTGGTTTCGGTTGCGCCGCCTGGGCGCGACCGTTCCAGACGTAAACGGCGGCACAGCCTGACGACTTGAGGAGATTGTTTCGAACAAAAGCAAAACGGCGCGTCAAAACGCGCCGTTTTCAGTGAATACTGAAGAATTATGCCGAAACTTCGCTGCGCCGCGGAATCGATGGCTGTGCGCCTTCCCGCGTCACCGCGATCGCCGCCGCACGCTGACCGAAGGCGATCGCGTCGCGCACCGCTGTGCCACGCGCCAGCTCAGCCGCAAAACCGCCGATGAAGGTATCCCCGGCGGCGGTCGTATCGATGGCCTCCACGCGCGGCGAAGCGAGATGGATGCCCGCTTCGTCTTCGCCGTCCAGAAGCGCGAGCACGCCGTCCGAACCGAGCGTCACGATCACATTGCGCGCGCCCTTGGCCTTCAGCGTCTGCGCCGCGCGGCGCGCATCTTCCGTCGAGTTGATCGCGACGCCCGACAGCGTAGCGGCCTCGTGTTCGTTCGGAATCAGATAGTCGATCAGCGGGAACCAGTCGGGCGGCAGTTTGCGGGCGGCGGGCGCGGGATTGAGGATGGTCGTGCGGCCGAGGCGGCGACCGGCGGCGAGCGCGGCGCGCACGGTGTCGAGCGGCGTTTCGAGCTGGCACACGATCAGGTCCGCCGCGGCGATCAGCTGCTCCTGCGCCTCGATGCTCGCCGGCGTCACGAGCGCATTGCTGCCGGCCACGATGACGATGGCGTTCTGGCTGGCATCGTCGACGACGATCAGCGCCACGCCCGTCGATGCGCCGGCGCTCGTCGCAAGCGCGCTGCAATCGATGCCTTCCGCCTCGAGACTCTGCTTCAGGATCGCGCCGTTCGGGTCGTCGCCGACGCAGCCGATCATCGCGACCTGCGCGCCCAGACGCGCGGCGGCGACTGCCTGATTGCCGCCCTTGCCGCCTGCCACTTGCGCGAACGCGTGGCCGGCGAGCGTTTCGCCCGGCTTCGGCAAACGCGGCGCGCGCGCCACGAGGTCCATGTTAAGACTGCCGACCACGGTCACGCGCCCGGTCTTGTTCGTATCGCCTGCTTTGGCGCTTTCGCCCATCATGCTTCCCTGGTTGACCGGCGTGGCCGGCTGGATCAGGCCCGGACGCTGCGCGATTCCGGCACCACGGCCGTGGATTCGCGGCGCACCAGGCGCGGCGGCACCACGCGGCGGCGCGTCGTACCGGTGAGCTTGCCCGTGATGCGTTCGATCAGCGTCTGCGCGGCCATCTCGCCGAGCGCGCGGACCGATTGCCCGACCGTCGACAGCGCCGGGTAGGTATAGCGCGACAGCTCGACATCGTCGAAACCGATGATCGAGCAGTCTGTCGGCACGTTGATGTGGCGCTCGGCCGCCGCCCGCAGTGCGCCGATGCCCATCATGTCGTTGCACGCGAAGATCGCGGTCGGCTTCATGCGGTCGAACAACTGCGATGCGGCAGCATAACCGCCGGTCGCCGAAAAGTCGCTTTGCTGGATCGCGTGCGGCTCGATTTCGATGCCGCGCTCGGCCATCGCGCGGATGAAGCCGTGCAGGCGCATGGCGGACACGGCGGTCTGCACGGGCCCGGTAATGCAGCCGATCTCCGAATGCCCGAGTTGCAGCAGATGCCGGGTCGCGATATACGCGCCTTTTTCGTGATCGATCTGGACGAGGTCCGCTTGCACCCCCTCGATGTTGCGATCGACGATCACAAGCGGCTCGCGCGCGCCCGCGAGGCACTGCGCCAGCACCGAATCCTCGCCAGCGGAGGCGATCACCAGGCCGTCGATGCGCTTTTCCTGCAAGACGCGCAGATAGCTGCGCTGCTTCGCGGGGTCGTCGTCGGAGTTGCAGAAGAACACACAATAGCCGTTCTTCGCGCAGCCGTCCTCGACGCCGCGCGCGAGTTCCGCGAAATACGGATTCGTCGCGTTCGGCACGAGCAGTCCGATGGTCGCCGTCGAACGCGCCTTCAGCGAGCGCGCCACCGCCGACGGTACGTAATCCAGTTCACGGATCGCCCGCTCCACCTTCGCCCGCACGTCGGCCGAAACCGGCCGTGAATTGTTCACTACGTGGGATACCGTCGTGAACGACACCCCGGCAATGGCTGCCACGTCTTTGATCGTCGCCATACATCGTCCTTCGCTTTGCTTTGGTCCAACTGCTCTCTTATTGGTCGTAAGGCGGGCGACGCCGGCTGCTTTCGCTGCCCACGCCGCACTGCTTCCCCGCGCCCTGCCTGCTTTCCGTCACATCTCCGGCGACCCGTACGCGCGTACGCGAACGTTGGTTCGCCGATGTTGCCAGTCCCGGTTCGAGCCGCTTCTCCACCCCGTGCGGAGCGCGCGCCGTCGCCGTCCTGCCCTTGCTGCCTGCTTTGACCCGCCTCAAGCGCGCTTGCGACGGCTGCGATAAGTGTCGAGCACCACCGCCACCACGATCACCGCGCCCGTAATGATGCGCTTGGTCGGCTCGTTCGCGCCGATTTGCGCCAGTCCCGCCGCGAGCACCGAGATGATCAACACGCCGAAAAACGTGCTGATCACCGAGCCGCGCCCGCCCATCAGACTCGTGCCGCCGATCACCACCGCCGCAATCACCTGCAGTTCCACGCCGGCGCCGGCGTTCGGATCGGCGGCTTCCAGACGCGAGATCTGGAACAGCGCCGCCAGGCCCGACAAGGCGCCCATCAGCGCGAACACGATCACCTTGTAGGGTCGCGGATTGACGCCGGCGAGCCGCACGGCCTCTTCATTCGTGCCGATCCCTACGAGATATCGGCCAAAAACCGTCCGGGTCAAGACCAGATGCGCAATTATCATCACGCCGACGGCAATCAGAAACGCCGGCGAGATGCCGAAAGCGATCGGATTCGACAGGAAATCGAACGCATCGCCAATGTACGCCGTGCGCGAGTTCGTCATCTGGTAGGCGAGTCCGCGGGCGCCTTCCAGCACGCCGAGCGACACGATGAACGACGGGATCCGCCATGCCACGGTCACGAGTCCGGTCACCGCGCCCGTCAGCGCAGCGGCCGCGAGCCCGATCAGCGCAGCCGGAATCGCCGGCCAGTGCCACTTGAGCGCAGCCACGCTGACGACCGACGCGCCCAGCGCCAGCACCGAGCCCACCGAAAGGTCGATGCTTGCGATGATCAGCACGAAGGTCATGCCGATCGACATCACGACCAGATCCGGAATCTGGTTGGCGATCGTGCTGAACGTGTCGTAAGTCAGGAAATGTGAGCTCAGCACCGAAAACAGCGCGATCATCGCGGCGAGCGCGCCCGCCAGACCCAGGTAATTCGACAGCCCCAGCCGCGTGCCGACGCCTTTCGCGCTCTTCGGTGCATCGGCTGGAAGGTTCGCTTCGCTCATTCAATGCTCCACGTTGTCTTCGGGCGCCTTCGCGTCGGGCGCGATCGGCTCTTGCAGCAGGGCCTCGCGCCGCGCGTAGCCGGAGAACGCCGCCGCCAGCAGCGCGTCCTGCGACCAGGTCGCGCGCTCGAACACGCCCGTCATGCGTCCCGCCGACATCACGCCGATCCGGTCGCAGATCAGCATCAGTTCGCGCAGATCGCTCGATACCACGACCAGCGTCCGGCCTTCGCGGGTCAGTGCGCCCATCAGGCCGTAGATATCGAATTTGGCGCCGACATCGATGCCGCGCGTCGGTTCGTCGAACAGCAGCACCGGGCAGTCGCGCGCGAGCCAGCGGCCGATCACGACCTTCTGCTGGTTGCCGCCCGACAGCTCCGACACCGCCTGCGCCGGACCCGAGGTGCGGATGCGCATCGCCTCTATCTGGCGTTGCGCGAGCGCCGCTTCCCGGCGCGTGTCGACCACGCCGTGACGCGCCACCGCACCGAGATTGCCCAGTGAAACGTTGGCGGCGATGGGCAGGCTCAGGAGCAGCCCTTCGCCCTTGCGGTCCTCCGTGATCAGCGCGATGCCCGCCTTCACCGCATCCGACGGCGACTGCACGTTCACGCGCCGCAGCGGCTGTCCGGCGCGCGCCACCGACACCTGGCCCGCGTCCGCGCGATCCGCGCCGTAGATGAGGCGCATCAGCTCCGTGCGTCCCGCGCCGATCAGACCGCTCACGCCAAAGATCTCGCCGGCGCGTACTTCGAACGACACGTCGCGCACGGCCGTGCCGCGCGTCATGCCTTCCACTTTCAGCGCGACGTCGCCGATGCGGCGTTCGCCCAGATCGATCCGTTCGCCGATCTCGCGCCCCACCATCAGCGTGACGAGGCGGTCGCTGGTCAGCTCGGCCATCGGCCCGAGATGCACGAGACGGCCGTCGCGCAGCACGGCGGCCCGCTCGGCGATGCGCCGCAATTCCTCCAGCCGGTGCGAGATATACACGAGCGCGACGCCGCGCGCCTTGAGCCGCTCGACCTGTTCGAACAGCAGATCGACTTCGCGCGCGGTGAGCATCGCGGTAGGTTCGTCGAGGATCAGCACGCGGCAATCGCCGATCAGATTGCGCGCGATCTCCACCATCTGCTGATGTCCGATACCGAGACTGCCGACCAGCGTGTCGGGATCGATGGCATCGAGCCCGACTTGCGCCATCGCGTGACGCGCGTCCTGCGCGAGCGTGCGCCGGTCGATCCAGCCGAAGCCGCCCTTGCGCGGCAAGCGGTTCAAAAACAGATTTTCCGCGACGGACAAGGTCGGCAGCAGGTTCAGCTCCTGCATCACCATGCGCACGCCGAGCGCTTCGGCGTCGGAGCGGCTGCGCGGCGCGTAGGCCTGGCCCGCGAGCGTCATGGCGCCGGTGGTCGGGTCCGTGAGTCCGCCGATGATCTTCGACAGCGTGCTCTTGCCCGCGCCGTTCTCGCCGGTCAGCGCGAGCACCTGGCCCGCGTTGAGCGACAGCGACACGTCCGCCAGCACCGGCTCGACATAGGTCTTGCCGATGCCCGTCACCGTCAGCACGTTCGCGTCGCTTGCGTGGCTTGCGTCGTTGGATGGGCTCATGACTGCGTCCAGGCTTCGCTGTGCATCTTCGCTCGAGATTCCGCGCGGCTGGCGTGTCGCTCCTCAGGCACGCCGCGCGCAGTCTGACGGCACGTTCGCCTGAAACATATCGGCATGGCGGCGGCAAACTTGAGGCCGGATGAATGCGAAACGGCGCTTTCGGCACCGTTTCGCCGCTGACGAAACCGCTTCACTTCGTCACGAGATCGACGGGCGTCTCCACCACCTGCGACAGTTCCGACTGCTTCTTGTGCTCGGCGATCGCCTTCAGCGCGACGTCGATGCCGAACACCGCCTGCTTCGCGGCGTACTGGTCGGCGGTGGCGAGCACGCGGCCGTCCTTGAGCATCGGCTTGATCGCGCCGATGTTGTCGAAGCCGACCACCTGCACCTTGCCGGCCTTGCCCGCCGCGCGGATCGCGGAAACCGCGCCGATCGCCATGTTGTCATTGTCGGCGAGCAGCGCCTTGACGTTGGGGTTCGCGTTCAGGATCTGCCCCGCCACGGCATTGCCCTTGTCGATCTCCCATTCGCCCGATTGCAGCGCGACGATCTTCATGCCGCCCGCGTCCATCGCGTCCTTGAAGCCGGCGCTGCGCATCTGCGAATTGGTCGTGGTCGTCACGCCTTCGATGATCGCCACTTCATCGCCCTTCTTGAGATGCTGCGCCAGATAGTCGCCGACCTTGCGCGCGCCCTTGCGGTTGTCCGGTCCGACGAAGGGCACGTTCAGGTCCTTCGACTTGAGCACGTCAGGGTCGAGCCGGTTGTCGATGTTGACCACGATGATGCCCGCGTCCGTCGCCTTCTTGATGACCGGCACGAGCGCCTTCGAATCCGCCGGCGCGACGACGATGGCGTTCACCTTGGAGACGATCATCTGCTCGATGATGCGGATCTGCGCGGCGGTGTCGGTCTCGTCCTTGATGCCGTTGGTGATGAGATCGAACTTGGCGGGGTTGTGAGCCTGATAGTCCTTCGCGCCGTTTTCCATGGTCAGGAAGAACTCGTTGGCGAGCGACTTCATGACAAGCGCGACCTTCGGCTTGCTGGCCGCCTGCGCGAAGGCTGAAGTGGAGGCAAACGGCAGGACGGAACAGGCAGCGAGCGCGACGGCAGCCGACAAGACGCGTCGGCGAAGGGTTCGGTTCATGCGGATCTCCAGTGCTTTGTTCTGGTTTGTCTGGTTTGTGCGTGAAGCAACGATGCGGCAGCGAACGCGAGCATGACGTGACGAACCGCGCGGGACGTGAAAGGAGAACGTACGCAATGAGCCCGATTCAACGGTTTCAGCGACGGTTTCAACGTTTGCTCGCCGTCGATTCTCGTTGCAGAGGCGCGTGAGGTCAATCGGGCTTACGTGTAGAACGTGCGTTCGCGCGCCGTCGTGCGGGCCCTGACTGAACGTCAGGGCAACGCACAGCCTTCAGAGATCCTTGACCGACTGCCCCTCGACCTTGTCGTCGATGATGTCGCGCGCGTAGTCGATGCCGGCGCGGGTGGCATCGATCGGACTCTCGAACGGCTCCTGGTCCGGCACGCCGAACATGACCGAGCGCCCGCTGTCGCCATGCACGCTGCGCGCGATCGTCACGACGATGTCGAAGTGGCGCGGGCCGTCGTCCGGATCATCACGGTCCTTCGCGCGGCGCAGCGCCTGCACCTTGATCTCGAAGCCCTTGTAATGGTCGGAAAGCGGCGTGGACATGATGCGTCTCCTTGGATGAGTGCGGTCGGCACGATCATACGTCGGCTGTTTTTCAGGCGCTTCGCGGCTGAACACTTTGCAACGAAAGCCTTCATGGCGCTTGATGAAAGTCATCTGCAAGGTGGCAAGGCGCATGCCCGTCGGTTCGCCGCGCGCGTCTCCTGATTTCACCTTACGCCATACACCGTTCAAATTCGGTTTGCCATAATGCGCGGGCTGGACAGTGTTTCAAAAGAACGAGTCGTCGAAGAATAACCGTCAATCAGATCAGGGAGCATCCCATGACTATTCGAACCACCGCCGTCGCCGCCGTCCTTGCCGTGTTGAGCCTTGCCTTCGGCGCCAACGCGGCCTTCGCTGCGAACAGCCAGCAGACCAAGATGGGCGACTGCAACAAGCAGGCGGGCGACAAGAAGGGCGACGACCGCAAGGCGTTCATGAAGAGCTGTCTGTCCGCCGCGCCCGCCGCCGCGTCCGCGCCGATGACGCAGCAGCAGAAGATGACCGCATGCAACCAGCAGGCGTCCGGCAAGAAAGGCGACGACCGCAAGACGTTCATGAAGACCTGTCTCAGCAACAAGGGCTGAGCGAGCCGCCTGTATCCCTCGCGCCGCGCTGCATGCGCGGCGATTCTCTCTCGCCGGCGTCTCACTTATTTACGCTCGATACGCGCGGTTATTGCACTGCACCCAAGTTGATGATTCGCACCGTCGTCTTTTTCTCATAAGATGGCGCGAGGCGGCCCCCTCACCAATACAAGCAGAAGCCATCGGCCGCCGCCGTTTCGAGCGGAGCGCAAGCCCCGCATGGAGGCTTTGGATGGCATGGAGACACAAGAACCGCTGGTTCCGGCGCTGGCTCGTGGCAATCACGTTCTGGTTCGTGCCGGTGCTGATCGTCGCGGTCAATGAAGTGCACGAAGAGATGGCCTACAACAGCGTCGATCTGCAAAAGGCCCTCTCCACCTGGGAACTGACCGACGCGCAACGCGCGGCCGGCGCCGCGGCCCGCTGCCACGGCGCTCCCGACGAGGCGCGCGCGGCCGGCTGTCCCGCCGACATCCTCGCCGCGAACGCTGGCAAGCATCAGGAAGCACTCGATGAATACGCGCATCGCAAGGCCACGCTGGCCGATTATCTATGGCATGCGTTCGTCGGCTACTGGATTGTTCCGGCCGCTTTTCTGCTCGTCCTTGGTGTGCTGATCGGCGGCGTCAGGCGCGCGTTGCGCCGGCCGTCCGGTGCGTCGGCAAAACCTTCGGACACCACCGCGGTCGCATCCGCAACCGTTGCGTCCACAAAAGTAAAAACGACGACTCCATCCTGAATACGGGTCGGGTACGGTCGTTGCTACTGCTTGATGCGGTCTTGTCGCACGTTTGCATGGCGGCATCGCGAAATTAATGCTTGCTTGCGAGGCGTCATTCGGGCGAAAGCTCCACCTTGCATTCCACTGGTCGAAACATCGTCCAGCGCAAGCTTACAGTCGCGATACGGCGGGCAACGTGCGTCATTTACGACGCTGGAACGGGGACAGGAAGCGGATTCGGAGCGAGCGTTGCCATCGGGCAAAGCGCGAACCTAATGTTGCAAAGCCTGAAAACCCGCGTCCGGCAAGGTTTCGAGCCTGTGCACGGAGAACCGTGTCGGTTTGCGGCCGTGCTATAACTTGTGTGCTTCACCCTCCCGCTCTATGGGGTTTCCACATTTCACGATGGAGAACAATGATGCAAAGACGAAACTTCATGCTCAAGTCCACCGCTGCTCTGGCGCTGGGAGGCCTTGCGCTTGCCGGCTGCACGACCAACACCAACTCGGGCGCTGAACAGTCCGCAGGCGCGGCAGACCAGCGCCGTTCCATCGACGCCGATGTCGACAGCACCATCCAGCGTCTGTATGCGACCGTCGGCGGCTCGCGCGAGCTGGTCGCGAAGTCGCGCGGCGTACTCGTGTTCCCGCAGGTCCTGCAAGCCGGCTTCATCGTCGGCGCCCAGTACGGCAAGGGTTCGCTGCGCGTGGGCGGCAGCAGCGTCGGCTACTACAGCACGACGTCCGGCTCGTTCGGCCTGCAAGCCGGCGCGCAGTCGAAGGCGTTGATCTTCCTGTTCATGACGCAGGACGCGCTCGACAAATTCCGCAACTCGGACGGCTGGTCGGCAGGCGCGGACGCTTCCGTCGCACTCGTGAAGATGGGCGCGAACGGCGTGATCGACACCACCACGGCCACCGCGCCGGTCGAAGCCATCGTGCTGACCAACGCCGGCCTGATGGCCGATGTCTCGCTCCAGGGCACGAAGGTCTCGCGCCTGAAGTTCTGATCCCCTTCCATCGCGGACCGCAGCGGGGTCCGTATGGCAAAACCGCCGTGTCGCGCGACTTTCGGGTCGCGCCACACGGCGGTTTTTTTAACGCGGATGAAACGGATCAGGTCGTGGTCGCGCGGTCGATGACCCTGAAACGCGCCCGTTTCTGCGCGCGCACGACGGCCTTGTAGGCGTCGAGATACTGGCGCGCCATGCGATGCGACGTGAAGCGGTCCTCGAAGCGCTTGCGCACGCCTTCACGCGACAGCGTATGCAGCCGGTTCACGGCCGCCACCGCGCCGATTTCATCCTCGACGATGAAGCCCGACACCCCTTCATCCACCACTTCCGGCACCGCGCCGCGATTGAAGGCGATCACGGGCGTGCCGCAGGCCATCGCCTCGATCATCACGAGGCCGAACGGCTCGGGCCAGTCGATGGGAAACAGCAGCGCATGGGCGCCCGAGAGGAACTCGGCCTTCTGGCTATCGCTGATCTCGCCGACGAATTCCACATAAGGCAACTTGAGCAGCGGCGCGATCTCGCGTTCGAAGTACTCGTGATCAGCGAAGTCCACCTTGGCGGCGATCTTGATCGGCAAACCGCAGCGTCCCGCGATGCGGATTGCGGTATCTACCCGCTTTTCCGGCGAAATGCGGCCCAGAAAAGCCAGATATTTCTGCTCGACGGGTTGCGGCGTGTACAGGTCTTCCGGCAGCCCGTGATAGACCGTCGACACCCATTTGGCTTGCGGCAACGGGTGGCGCTGGGCGTCGGAGATGGAGACGACCGGCGCGGTGTCGAAGGTATCGAAGACCGGCTGCTGTTCGGGCAGGTCGAGACGGCCGTGCATCGTGGTGAGGAATGGCGTTTCCTGCCGCTTGAACAGCGAGAACGAGTAGTAGTCCATGTGGAAGTGCAGCACGTCGAACTCTTCAGCCCGGCGGCGCACCAGTTCCAGCAGGAGCATGTGCGGCGCGATGCGGTCGCGGATCGCAGGGTCGAGCCGCAACGCGCGCGGCCAGACTGCTTCCAGTCGGGCGCTGGTCTGGGAATCGCCGGTGGCGAACAGCGTGACCTCGTGACCGAGTTCCACGAGCGCCTCGGTGAGATACGACACGACACGTTCCGTGCCCCCGTACAGCTTCGGCGGCACCGATTCGGTCAGCGGGGCGATCTGGGCAATTCTCATCGTTCTCGTCTCCATGAGCATATCGACGGCAGCGCACGCGTGGCGCGAACCGTCGCCTGCGGCATCGAGTATGACAGCCGGCTGACAGCCCGGCCACGAGGTTTGCCCTTACATCAGTTCAATGCCCTGTCATCGGATGCCGCGTGCGGGACGTCCACGCGTTATCCGCATTATCGAAGGAGAATCGCTGCTGCCCAGCGCACGCTTGCACTTTCATCGCTCTGTTACAGGGCCGAAACAATCGTTTCGGCGCGCCGTTACGCCTTGGAGACGCCGCGCAGATGGGTCAGAAAATCGTCGCGCCAGACGCCCAGATCGTGCTTGCGGAGTGCGTTCATGTTGGCTTCGTAGCGCTGCTGGCGTTCTGCGAGCGGCATGGTCAGCGCCCGCGCAATCGCCTCGCTCGTGCCGACGATATCGTGCGGGTTCACCAGCACCGCGCCCGTCATCTCGTCGGCGGCGCCGGCGAATTGCGACAGGACGAGCACGCCGGGATCGTCCGGATTCTGCGCGGCGACGTACTCCTTCGCGACGAGGTTCATGCCGTCGCGCAACGGCGTCACCAGCCCGACCTGCGATTCCCGGAACAACGACATCAGCTTCCACCGGTCGTAGCGCTGGTTCAGGTAGCGGATCGGCGTGTAGTCGAGGCCCGAATAACGGCCGTTGATGCGCCCTGCTTCGTATTCGAGGTTCTGGCGGATCTGCTGATAGCTCTCGACGTCGGAACGCGTGGGCGGCGCGATCTGCACGAGCGTCACGTTGCCGCGCCACTCCGGCGACTTCTCCAGGAAATGCTCGAAGGCGCGGAAGCGCTCGACCAGGCCTTTCGAGTAATCGAGCCGGTCCACGCTCATGATGAGCTTGCGGCCTTCGAGGCTTTGCTTCAGGTCCATCACGTCCTGACGCGCCTCGCCGCGCTCGGCCTGCTCGGCGATTTCATCAGGGAACACGCCGATGCGGTACACGTTCGTCGTCAGCTTGCGGCCAAAGGCTTCGACGTGGCCGTCGGCGGTGGCCGTGCCGTGGGCATGGCGCACGATGTAATCGTGAAACGCCACGCGGTCGCCTTCGGTCTGGAAGCCCACGACGTCATAGCAGCACAGCGATTTGACGAGTTCCTCGTGCGGCGGAATGTTCAACAGGATCTGCGGCGACGGAAACGGAATGTGCAGGAAGAAACCGATGCGATTGTCGATGCCCTCCGAGCGCAGCGCCTCCGCGAACGGGATCATGTGATAGTCGTGGACCCAGATGACGTCGTCGGGTTCGAGCAGCTTGATCAGCTTGTGCGCGAGCCAGGCGTTCACGCGCCGGTAGCCGGCGTATTCGTCGCGATCGTAGACGGCGAGATCGTTGCGATAGTGGAAGACCGGCCACAGCATCGCGTTGGAAAAGCCGCGGTAGTACTGGTCGTAGTCTTTCTTCGTCAGGCCCACGGTGGCAAAGGTCACGGCACCGTCCTGTTCGAGCTTGGGACCCTGGTTCGCCACGGTTTCGCTCACCACGTCCCCGCTCCAGCCAAACCAGACGCCGCCACTGTCCTTCAGCGCGCCGAAGACGCCGACAGCGAGCCCGCCTGCGGAGCCCTTGGTTTCGGTCGGCGTGGCGACCCGGTTGGATACGACGACGAGACGACTCATATGCTTGCCCTTTTCCTCATTGAACATGTCGGTTTGTTTTTCGACTGCGAATCGCCTGCGGGGTTTCCATGCGCGGCGAGCGATCCTTCAGCCGCCTCTATTCTTCACGTTTTTTCGCCCCGCGTCGGTGCGGTAGACGCCGCCGCGTGCGCGTGCGGATCGGGTCCGCTCGCCTCGCCGCGGCTTGCGACCGGATCGGCGGGGGTATTGGCAGTATGGGCGGTACTGGATGCCTCGGCCGGCGCCGTGCCCGTACGCTGAAGCGGCGGCGCGAAATCGACGTGGCTTTCCTTGTCCGTCGAAAGATCCGCCCGTGCGCGCGGCAAATAGTTCGGATACGCCGCCTGCACGAAATTCACGAGTCCCTCGCGCACGCGGCAGCGCAAGTCCCAGTTCAACGCCGAATCGAACGAGCTGACGAGCACGCGCAGTTGCAGCGCCCGATCTGTCGCGTCGGTGACCTGCAAGACCTGTACGCGACCGTCCCATTCCGGCGCATGCGCAAGAATGCGCTCCAGTTCCTCGCGCAGCGGCGCGAGCGGCATGCGGTAATCCACGTACAGAAATACCGTGCCGATGATCTGCGAGCTGTTACGGGTCCAGTTCGTGAACGGATTCTCGATGAACCACTGCAACGGCACGATCAGCCGGCGCTGGTCCCAGATGCGGATGGACACGTAAGTGCCGGTGATTTCCTCGACCCGCCCCCATTCGCCCTGGATGACGACGACGTCGTCGAGGCGGATCGGCTGCGACAGCGCGATCTGCAAACCTGCGATCAGATTGCCGAGCACCGGCCGCGCGGCAATACCGGCGACCAGTCCCGCGACGCCCGCCGACGCCAGCAGGCTCGCGCCGATCTGGCGCACGCTCGGGAACGCCATCAGCGCCCCGCCGAAGCCGATGATGACGATCACCACCATCACCGAACGCGCGAGCACGCGTGCCTGCGTGTGGATGCGACGGGCATCGAGGTTGTCGTGGGTATCGAGCGGGTGCGCCTGCACGATCGCCTCGCCGACCGCCCCCGCCGAGCGCGCCGCGAGAAACGTGAGCGCGACGATCAGCGCGACGGTCTCGACATCGCGCAGCACGCCGATGAACGGCAGCGTGTCGGGCGCCTCGAAAATCATGAAACCGATGCCGAGAATGATCAGCAGGACCCGCGCGGGTGTGTCGATGTAGCGCAGCACGACGCTCATCAGCGGATAGGGTCGCGCGATGCGCGTCAGGATGCGCGCGCCGGCCCGATGCACGCCGAGCGCGAACAGCACGGCGATGACGGCGACGATCAGCGCGCCCGGCCAGGTGCCGAGCGGCCGTTCGGCCAGGTCGAGGAAGTGATCGAAAGAAAGCATGAAGGTCGCGGGATCAGCCTCGGGTTGGATACAGGGCGAGGTGGATACGGCGGCGCGCATCGCGCGAGCGCGATGGCACAAACCAGGGGTGCGGAAGCCGCACCGTGTTCAGCGAATCTTGCCGGCCGGCGGTCAAGGACGGAGCAGCAAGCGGTTAGCAAGCGGGACGCCAGCCCCCTTCCTGCCGTCCGGGCTTGACCGCTCAGCCCGCCATCAGCGTTCGGCCTTGCAGGGAAACGCCTTGCCGAGGCCGAGCGACACCATGGTCGTGGCGTTGAAATCGGCCTTGTCCGGATTGCCGGCGATGTACTTGCGCACCGCATCCGTCAGTTGCTGGGGTTTCACGTCCGCCGGCAGGCAGAAGTACTGGCCGACCTGCGGCCCGGAGGTTCCGCCGATGGCCTCGATCGTGTTGTAGACACCGTCCGCCGCGCCTTCGATATAGGCCGCGCAGGCGGTGCGCGAGTTGGGGTCCGTCTTGGTGCACAGCTTGTTCAGGTCGTTGCCGGTGAACGCGAACGCGCACAGAGGTGTCGCGAGTGCACAGGCGATGACGATTTCCCGCAGCATGATCTTCCTTTTATGTTGAGCGGCGGCGTGGGTCCGGACAACGGTCTGGCGCACCGGGGCGGCCGCGCCTGACCGCCGGGTGCGCCCGTGTCCATGCAGCGCTGCGCTATTTTGCACCGTTTGCGCTGCTTGGGGCAGCAGCGCCGCCCTGCTGCATCGAATCGAGGCGGGCCTGCAAACCCTCGGCGACGTCCTTCGCCTCGTACTTGCGGGCAAAGTCCACAGCCGTCATGCCGATCTGGTTCTTGACGCGCAGGTCAGCGCCTTCGTCGAGCAGCAGCTTGCAGGTCGACAGATGCCCGCCGCGCGCGGCCATCATCAGCGGCGTCGTGCCGTTCGGCGAGCCCGCGTCGATATAGGCCGAATGGTCCAGCAGGATCTTCACGATGTCGTCATGACCGTTGGTCGCGGCATAGTGCAGCGGCGTCCAGCCCTTCTTGTTCACTTCGGCATCCTTGGCGATCAGCGCATTCACGAAGGTCGCGTCGCCGTTGAGGGCCGCGAGCATCATCGCGTTCTCGCCGGCGGGGTCGGTCTTTTCCAGATCGGTTTTCGGATTCTCGGCGAGCAGCTGGCCGACCTTGTCGGACTTCTCACGCGCCGCGATCACGAGCAGCGGCGTGCCGGTGTTGTCGACCGTGTTCGGATCCGCGCCCTGCGCGAGTTGCTTCCTGACCTCAGAGATGTCGTCGAACTTGACGGCCTTGATGAGCGAATCCACCGACGCGGCCCAGACCGGCTGCGCAATGGCACAGCCGGCGACGAGCGCCGCCGCGACCAGCCGGCGCAACGCCGAGCCCTTCGTTTGCTTCGTGCCGGTGGCGAAAACGTTTGACGTGCGTGCCGTGGAAAAAGCGGAAATCATCGACGAATTGTTCATGGTTGCCTTCGGATTGCCTCGAAACGGGTTGCTTGTACACGCGGTGCGGCCGCCCTCAGCCTGCCCGCGCGATCTTGAAAAGACGGAAGAAGTTGTCCGTGGTGGCCTGCGCCAGCCCTTCTTCCGGCTGCTCGCGTAGTTGCGCGACAAATCGTCCGACATGGCTCACGTACGCAGGTTCATTCGGTTTGCCGCGATACGGCACCGGCGCGAGATAAGGCGAATCGGTTTCGATCAGCAGGCGTTCCAGCGGCACGCGGCGCGCCACGTCCTGCACGTCCTTCGCGCTCTTGAACGTGACGATGCCCGACAGCGAAATATGGAAGTTCTGCGCAAGCGCCTTTTCGGCCGCGTCCCACGGCTCGGTGAAACAATGCATCACGCCGCCCGGCACGCCAGCGCGCTCTTCTTCCATGATGCGCAGCGTGTCGTCCGACGACGCGCGCGTATGGATGATGAGCGGCTTGCCCGTCTGGTGGGCCGCGCGGATGTGGGTGCGGAAGCGTTCGCGCTGCCACTCCATGTCGGCCAGGCTGCGGCCTTCGAGACGATAGTAGTCGAGGCCGGTTTCGCCGATCGCGCAAACCTTGGGATGCCGCGCCAGCTCGACGAGTTCCTCGACGCTCGGCTCGCGCATGTCCTCGTGATCCGGATGCACGCCGACCGACGCATACACGTTCTCGTACCGTTCGGCGATCGCGAGCACCGAGGGCAGCGTTTCCAGATCGACCGACACGCACAATGCATGCGTCACCGAATGCGCACGCATGTTGTCGAGCACGTCGGGCAGGCGGTCGGCGAGTCCTTCGAAGTTGATGTGACAGTGTGAATCGACAAACATGCGCGGCTCCTCAGTGCGTGTGCGGTGCGGCGGTGCGCTGCGTGTCGAGACGCAGGCCGAGGATCACGAGATCGCGCTCGACGCCGTCCAGCACCGCGACGCGCGGCAGCGCGCCCCAGGTCTCGAAGCCGAAGCCGGCAAACAGCTTCACGCTGGCTTCGTTATGCCCGAAGACGAACCCGAGCACGGTATCGACCTTCATTGAAGGCGCGCGTTCGAGCGCCTCGCGCAGCAGCGCACGGCCGAGGCCCTTGCCGCGAGCGCGCTCGTGCAGATAAATGCTCACCTCGACGGTGCGGGCATACGCCGGGCGGCCGTAGAAGTCCGAGAAGCTGAGCCACGCGATGACCTCGCCGCCCTCCTCGACGACCCACAGCGGGCGCGCTTGCGGCGAATGCGCGTGAAACCACGCGTGACGGCTTTCGAGCGTGACCGGCTCGAGATCGGCGGTGACCTGGCGCGAGGCGATCGTCGAATTGTAGATGGCGACGATGGCGGGCAGATCGTCGAAGGTGGCGTCGCGGTACTGGAGCGTCATGGTGAATTCAAAAAGGCCTTCGGCACTGCGTCAGCCGACGTAGATGCCGCGATAGCCAAGGAACAGTTCCTCGAACACGAGGCGCGCGTTGAGCGGGTGATTTTCCACGGCGCGCTGCCGCGTGACGGTTTTCATGTAGCGGGCGAGCGCGGCGGCATCCGCGCCCTGCGCACAGCGGGCGAGCGACTTGGCCGCGCCCGGGAAGTAGCGCGGCCGGCCCGCCGTGCGTTGCGCGAGCAAGTCGTAGAGCCAGCGCTGCAACCAGCCGAGCACGAGTGGCACCGGCAGCTTCTGCAGGTTCTCGCCACAGGCGAAGGCGTCGCAGTTCGGTCCGGCGGCGAGCTGGGTGAGCGTGAAGTCGCGCAACGCGCGGTTCTCGTCGCTCGCCAGCGCCAGCGCCGCCAGCGGCGCGCCGCCTGCCTGTGCGAGCAGGCCCGCTGCGTCGTCGATACCCTGAGCCGCGAGCCATGCGTTCGCCTGCGCGGGTTCGGGCACGCTCATCGGCCATTGACGGCAGCGGCTCACGATGGTCGGCAGCAGCCGGTCCATGCGCGCGGAAACCAGCAGGAACACGACGCCTGACGGCGGTTCTTCGAGCGTCTTCAACAGCGCATTGGCGGCAGCGACATTCAATGCCTCGGCGGGATACAGCACCACGACGCGCATGCCGCCCCGGTGCGAGCCCAGCGCGCAGAAGTCCAGCAGCGCCCGCACCTGTTCGATCTTGATTTCCTTGCTGGGTGCGCGCGTTTTCTTGCCTTCGTCGCCATCGGCTTTGTCGGCGGGGGCGTCGGCGGCGTCGCCCGAGTTGGCGACGGCGAGTCCCGCGAGCGCTTCCGGCAGCACGACGCGATAGTCGGGATGGTTGCCCTGCGAAAACCACAGGCACGCCGGGCAGTGGCCGCAGGGTTCGCCGTTCGCCTCGGGCGCCTCGCACAGCAGCCCTTGCGCCAGATGCTGCGCGAACTGCAATTTGCCGATGCCCGCTTCGCCATGCAGCAGCAACGCGTGCGGCCAGTGCGCGCGCAGTTGCTGGAGGCGTTGCCAGTCATCGGTCTGCCAAGGGTAGATCATCGTTTCTTCTTCTTGAATCAGAGGCTTGCAATCGTTTCTTCAAGTTCTTTGCGAATGTCTTCGATGGTCCGGGTGGCATCGACGACGGCAAAGCGCTGCGGCGACTCCGCGGCCCGGCGCAGATATTCGCCCCGGGTGCGCGCAAAGAACGCCTCCGACTCGCGCTCGAACTTGTCCGGTGCGCGCGCCGCCGAGCGGCGTTCGCTCGCGGTGTCGGTCGGCACGTCGAACAGCACGGTCAGGTCCGGCTGGAAACCGCCCTGCACCCAGCGTTCCAGCGCTTCGAGCTTGTCGCGCGGCAGGCCGCGGCCGCCGCCCTGGTACGCAAACGTGGCATCCGTAAAACGGTCCGACAGCACCCAGTCGCCGCGCGACAGCGCCGGCTCGATCACCTGCGCCAGGTGTTCCCGGCGCGCCGCGAACATCAGCAGCGCTTCGGTTTCGAGGTCCATCGGCTGGTCCAGCAGGATGCCGCGCAGCGTTTCGCCGAGCGGCGTGCCGCCCGGCTCGCGCGTCATCACGACTGCATGGCCGGACGGCGCAAGCTTCGCCGCGAGTTGCTGGCGGAACCAGTCGAGATGCGTGGTTTTGCCCGCCCCGTCGATCCCTTCGAACGTAATGAACTTGCCGCGCACCATTCATTGACCCCGGATGTATTTGTCGACGGCCTTGTTGTGGTCGCCGAGATTGTCGGAAAAGATGCTGCTGCCGTCGCCGCGCGAGACGAAATACAGCGCGGTGCTGGCGGCGGGGT
The DNA here is from genome assembly GCF_031451175.1 of Caballeronia sp. LZ035. Classification (NCBI taxonomy): domain Bacteria; kingdom Pseudomonadati; phylum Pseudomonadota; class Betaproteobacteria; order Burkholderiales; family Burkholderiaceae; genus Caballeronia; species Caballeronia sp. LZ035. The sequence goes on along the minus strand of NZ_JARUXS010000001.1, from coordinate 1,877,493 downwards.
TCAGCGTGGCGGTCAACGCGGCCACGCCGGGCAGCGCGATTGGCGTCGGCGGCAGGCCCATGCGCGTGTAGGTATTGTACGGAGTGTCGGTCTGCAGGTCCTTCTTCCTGAGCTTGCCGCCATAGGCCGGGCCTAGCCCATAGATGACAGTGGGATCGGTCTGCAACGGCATGCCGATGCGCAGCCGGTTCGCGAACACCGCCGCGACCAGCGGCCGGTCCTGCGCGCGCCCGGTTTCCTTCTCCACGATCGACGCCATGATGAGCGCGTCGTAAGGCGTCTTGTAAGGCAGATTGGGGGCGCGCGCGTTCCACGCCTCGGTGAGACGCGCCTGCATCAGCCGGTAGGCGCGCTGGTAGACCGCGAGATCGCTGGTGTTCTTGTCGAAGAGATAAGTGTCGGGAAAGAACAGCCCTTCAGCCGACGCCCGGTCCACCTCCGCCGCGCCGATCGCGCGCAGCAGGTCGGTGTCGCTCATGCCGGCCGTGTCGTGCTTGAGCGCGGGATTGCCGTCCAGTTCGGCGCGCATTTTCTGCAGCGTCCAGCCTTCGATGACCGTGGCCACGTACTCGTTAACATCGCCGCGCGCGATTTTCTGCAGGACCTCATAAGGCGTGATGCCGCTCTTGAACGCGTAGTTGCCGGACTTGAGCTGCGCGGACAGGCCCAGCACGCGGGTCATCAGCACGAACAACTCCGGCTCGACGGGCACGCCGCCGCGGTTCAACTGAGTGCTCACGCTGCGCAGACTGCTGTGCGGCTTGATGGTGACGTCGAGCTCGGGCGTTGCCAGCGCCATGGGGCGTTGCGCCCACCAGACCACGCCGCCCGCGACGGCCGCCGCGACCAGCGCGGCGAGCACGATGGCCACGACGCATTTCTTCAGAAGGGACATGCGGAACACGCTTGAGATAAGACCAATATAATAACTTGCCGCCTGTGCCGGAATCGCTTTCACCGGTCCGGGTTTCTCTGAAAGGACAGCCGCGACCTCCATGAATTCCCAGACCCCGACCCTCGCCCCCGCCGATTTCGAAGCCGTCAAGACCGCCGGCGCGTTCATGCCGCTCACGCAGTTCGGCGTGATCGATGTCAGGGGCGAGGACGCCGCGACCTTCCTGCACAACCAGATCACCAACGATGTCCAGCATCTCGACGCCTCCACGGCGCGTCTGGCCGGTTATTGCTCGCCGAAGGGACGGCTGCTGGCCTCGTTCCTGATGTGGCGCACGGCCGACGCGGTGCGCCTGCTGATCGCGCAGGACACGCAGGCGGCGGTGCAGAAGCGTCTGTCGATGTTTGTGCTGCGGCTGAAGGCGAAGTTGTCCGACGCAACCCCGGAAGTGGCCGCGGTCGGCTTCGCGGGCGACGTGCGCGCGGCGCTGTCCGGCGTCTTCGATGCGCTGCCCGACGGCGTGCATGTGAAGGTCGAAGGTCCGAATGGCGCGCTGATCCGCGTGCCGGACGCGGCGCACCGGCCGCGCTTCCTGTGGGTCGGGCCGAAGGCGCTGGTCGAGGCGCAACTCGCGGCACTCGAAGAAAAACTGGTGCGCGTGCCCGAACAGATGTGGGACTGGCTCGATATCCATGCGGGCGAACCGCGCATCACGCACGCGACGGTCGAGCAGTTCGTCCCGCAGATGGTGAACTTCGACGTGCTCGGCGGCGTGAACTTCAAGAAGGGCTGCTATCCGGGACAGGAGATCGTCGCGCGCAGCCAGTATCGCGGCACGATCAAGCGGCGCACGGCGCTCGCGCACACCGAAGCGGCGACGCCCGGCACGGAGCTGTTCCATTCCGACGATCGGGGCCAGCCATGCGGGCTCGTGGTCAACGCGGCGCCGGCGGAAGGCGGCGGCGTGGACTGCCTGGTCGAGATCAAGCTGGCTGCGCTCGACAACGGCAGCGTGCACGTCGGTTCCGCCGATGGCCCGGCGCTCGCGTTCGCGCCGCTGCCCTACGCCTTCCCTGCCGATGCCTGAGGCCTGCGCATGTGCCTGATCGTCTTCGACTGGCAGCCTTCGGCCGCGCCCGGCGAGCGCCGCGCGCTGCTGACGCTGTCGGCGAACCGGGATGAATTCTTCCGCCGCACCACCGAGCCGATGCACAGGTGGACCGACGCGCCGGGCGTGCTCGCGGGTCGCGATCTCACGGGCGGCGGCACGTGGCTGGGCGTCTCGCGCGACGGGCGCTTCGCGGCGCTGACGAACTATCGCGCACCGAGCGAGACACGCCCGGATGCGCCGACGCGCGGCACGCTGGTGAGCAACTTTCTCGCGGGCGAACGGCTTGCGCCGTTGACGTATCTCGAACGCGTGGCCGAGCAAGGGCAGCGCTATAACGGCTTCAACCTGCTGTGCGGTGATTTCACGCGGCGCGAACTGGGCTGGTACGGCAATCGTGCGGAGGCACCGCCTGCCTTGCTCGAAGCGGGCGTGCACGGCTTGTCGAACAGTCTGCTGAACACGCCGTGGCCAAAGCTGGTGGCGCAGCGCGACGCCTTGCACGATCTGATACACGCCGACGAGCGGCCGTCACTCGATGTGCTGATCGACACCTTGCGCGACCCGCGTACGGCGAACGATGCGCTGCTGCCTTCCACCGGAATTTCGATCGAGCGGGAACGCGTGTTGTCGGCGGCGTTCATCGAGACGCCCGAGTATGGGACGCGCAGCACCACGGCGTTGCGCGTGGACTTGACGGCGCATGGGCTCACGGTCGACATCAAGGAACGCAGTGACGATGACGGTTCGCATCGAATCGTGCGGCCCGGCGCGTTCGAGCGGGCTTTTGAGTTCGAGGTCAAAGGCGGTTAAGAGGCGGGCTTGGCGCGCGTGCGTCGCATCATGTAGAGAATGCCCCCGATGATCAGGGCGGCGATGCCGTCTACCAAGGCGAGTATGGGGACTGGATCGAACCATAAGTCCATGTTGGTGGTTCGCGCGTAATACGGCGGCCCGTCGCCGTAGGCCTCGTTCAGGTTGAGTGCATTCCAGGCGACGAGAAGAGCAACAAGAAGAGCAAAGATGGCATATAGCCCCGCTCTCAGTAAGAACCGGTACCGCGTAATCTGCATTGTTTTAGTATGGAGCGATCAAAGGAATGGAGGCATTCCGGAGATGAATTACAGCGGCTTCGAAGATGCGGGCTCAGCGCGTGCGTCGCATCAGATAGAGAATGCCCCCGATGATCAGTGCGCCGATGCTGTCCACCAAGGTTATTATGGGGAGCGGATTGAACCATAAATCCATGTTGGTGGTTCGCGAGTAGTATGGCGGACCGTCGCCGTAGTACTCGTTCAGGTTTAGCGCATTCCAAGCGACGAGAAGAGCAACGAGAAGGGCAACGATGACATATAGCCCCGCTCTCAGTAAGGGCCGGTAGCGCGTAATCTGCATTGTTTTTAGGACCGAACGGTCAAAGGAATGTAGCATTCCGGAGAATCCGCTATCGCGGATTCCAAGTCGCGGGCTTAGCGCATGCGTCGTATCAGGTAGACAATGCCTCCGATGATCAGTGCGCCGATGCTGTCCACCAAGGTCATTAAGGGGATGGGATTGAACCATACGTCCATGTTGGTGGTTCGCGAGTAGTACGGCGGGCCGTCGCCGTAGTACTCGATCAGAGCGAGCCTATTCCACGCGACGAGAAGAGCAACAAGAACAGCAACGATGGCATATAGCCCCGCCCTCAGTAAGGACCGATAGCTCCTGATTTGCATTGTCTTTAGTATCGAACGGTCAAAGGAATGTAGCATTCCGGAGAATCAGCTACAGCAGCTTCCACGTCGCGAACGAAGTCCTCCATTCGCGAACCGAGATTGATGCATCCAGCAGTTCTTAAATTCGTTCCGCCGTGAATAAAGAATCCACCGCGACCGAAGGTGTCCGTACCCGGGAATATGTGGATTGTGATTCGATGGTCTCCCCAAGTTGCGCGCAGGGCCGGCCTGTACCATTCGTTCGTCCACATCTGTGACGGTTGAATCCAATATCGACCCGGCGGAATGGGACCTTGATTGCGTGTTCGATATCGGGCGGGAGAGAAGTCAAACCTTCCCCCGATCAATGGTTTCCCGGAAATTGCAGGATAGGACCGTCCATCCTGCGCATGCATCAAAAGTGACGAGCCATTGAACGAGAGAGCGAGGGTCCCTGAACGCGCACACATGGGACTGCGGGGAAAACCGTGCTCTGCTGCATAGTCATCTGACATACATACAAGACAGTTGGATTGGACGGTCGTGCAGGGCAAGCTTGCCCCTGATCACTCTATATGCCGATCCTATCAGCTAGTGATCCTGACGAATCCACTCGCCCCACATTTCAGACAATACTCAACCCTCAATCCCCACCTTCAAACGCCTCGCGCAGCGCCCTCACCGCTTCCGCATGCGCATCGGCCACTTCAGGCACGAAGCCGCCCATCTTGAAGAACTCGTGGATCATGCCTTCATAGCGCCTGAGCGTCACCGGCACGCCCTGCTGCTCCAGCTTCTCCGCATACGCGATATCCTCATCGAACAGCGGATCGTGATCCGCCGCCGCGATCCACGCCGGCGCGACGCCCGCCATGTCAGGCACGCCGCCCGCCGCGTCGAGCGGGGCGAAGCGCCAGTCGTCGCGATCGCGGTCATCGCGCAGATACTGGGCGAAGAACCACTGGATGGTTTCCCCCGAAAGCAGGTAACCCTCTGCCCGCTGCGCGTGCGACGCGCTCTGCTGCCGCGCGCTCGTGCCCGGATAGATCAGCAGTTGCAGCCGCAAGCCGATGCCCGCATCACGGGCCAGCACCGCACACACCGTGGCCAGCGTGCCGCCCGCGCTGTCGCCGCCGATTGCAAGCCGCGCCGCATCGATGCCGAACGTGCCCGCCTCGCGCGTGAGCCATTGCAACGCGTCGAACGCGTCGTTCACCGCGACGGGAAACCGGTGCTCAGGCGCAAGCCGGTAATCCACCGATACCACCGCGCACCCCGCATCGTGCGCGAGCTTGCGGCACAGCGCATCGTGCGTCGCCACGCTGCCGACGGTGAAGCCGCCGCCATGCAGATACAGCAGCCCCGCCATCGGCTGCGTCCAGTTCGGCTCGACGGGCTGATACACGCGCACGCCGATCGCTGCGCCATCGCGCGTGGGCACCTGCACGTCCTCGACGCTGAACATCGGCAGCGGCGCGATGTCGAGGATCGGTGCGCTCATCGCGTAGGCGGCGCGCGCCTGTTGCGGCGTCAGCGTGTGGAACGGCGGACGGTTCGCGCGCGCCACCATTTCGAGGATTTGGGCGATCTTGGGATTGAGCGGCATCGGTTGAAGAGCAGTGAAAACGACCCTAACGCGGCCGCTTGAGCGACATCGGATCGGTGGGATTGCGCAGTTGCGCGATGTCGTCGAGCCGCAGTTGCACCGAAGCCATGATGGCCGGATGCGTGATGACGTAGAAACGGCCCGCGCGCACGGCGTCGAAGGTCAGTGCGGCGATGTCGTCCGCCGTGAGCTTGCCGCCTTCCACGGCTTTCGTCAGCTGCCGCGCGGCGAGCTTCTGCGATGCGGTGTACGGCGCGGCGTTGGCGAGCGCGTCGGGGCGCGCGCGTTCGGCAGCGGCAATGCCGGTCGGCACGAACGCGGGACACAGCAGCGACACGCCGATCAGATCCGCGCCCGCCAGTCGCAGGTCATGCTGCAAGGTCTCGGTCAGCGCGACGACCGCGTGTTTCGACGCGTTGTAGACGCCCATCGCGGGCGCGGCGAGCAGGCCCGCCACCGATGCCGTATTGACGATATGCGCGGGCTCGTTCTGCCGCAGCATGATGGGCACGAAGGCGCGCAGGCCGTTCGCCACGCCCATCACGTTGACGCCGAAAACCCATTGCCAGTCGTTGGCGCTGTTCTCCCACACGAAGCCGCCCGCGCCGACGCCCGCGTTGTTGAACAGCAGATGCACGCCGCCGAAGGCATCGAGCGCCGCCTGCGCGAGCGCCTCGACCTGCACCGGGTCCGAGACGTCCGCCGTCACGCCGAGCGCTTCGCCGCCCTGTGCGCGGATGGCGTCGACGGTGGCGGCGAGGCCGGCGGTGTCGAGGTCGGCGAGCACGAGCTTCATGCCGAGCGCCGCGCCCTGCTGCGCGAACGCCCGGCCGAAGCCGCTGCCTGCGCCGGTGATGACGGCAACCTTGCCTGCGAAACTGTCCACTTGAGCTTTCCGAGGTTCGATCAGACCAGCTTCACCAACTGCTTGCCGAAGTTCTTCCCGCGCAGCATGCCGAGCAGGGCTTCGGGCGCCTTGTCGAGGCCTTCAGCGATGCTCTCGCGGAACAGCAGTTTCTTCGTCGCGACGCGTTCGCCGAGATCCTTGAGCGCCTGCGGCCAGATGTCGAGATGCTCGTAGACGATGAAGCCTTGCAGCAAGAGCCGCTGCGTCAGGATGAGCCGGGGTGCGTCCAGCGGCAGGGGTTTGCCGTCGTAGCCCGAGATCATGCCGCATACCGCCACGCGTCCGAACGCGTTCATGCGCGCCAGCACCGCGTTGAGGATCTCGCCGCCGACGTTCTCGAAATAGCCGTCGATGCCGTCCGGCACGGCCGCCTTCAGGTCGGCGCGCAGGTTGCCCGCCTTGTAATCGACGCAGGCATCGAAGCCGAGCGTCTCCACCACGTAGCGGCATTTCTCCGCGCCGCCCGCGATGCCCACCGCACGGCAACCGGCCGCCTTCGCCAGTTGCCCGACGACGCTGCCCACCGCGCCGCTCGCCGCCGACACTACCACGGTCTCGCCCGTCTTTGGCTTGATGATGCCGTTCAGGCCGTACCACGCGGTGACGCCCGGCATGCCGAGCGCGCCGAGATAGGCGGAGAGCGGCACGCGCGAGGCATCGACCTGGTTCAGCATCGTGCCGTCGGAGGTGCCGTACTCCTGCCAGCCGAGCATGCCCACGACGCTGTCGCCGACCGCGAACTTCGGATTGCGCGACTCGCTGACGACGCCCACCGTTCCGCCGATCATCACTTCGTTCAGCGGCTGCGGCGGCGCGTAGGATTTGGCGTCGTCCATGCGGCCGCGCATGTACGGGTCGAGCGACAGATAGTGGTTGCGGACCCGCACCTGACCTTCGGCGAGCGGCGCGAGCGGCGTTTCGACGAGCTTGAAGTTGCTCACCGACGCTTCGCCTTCGGGGCGCGAGACGAGCAGGATCTGACGGTTCAGCGGTGCGTCTGCCATGGCGGGTTCTCCTGTCTTCAAAGGGATGATGCCGGTGTCACGCGTCGCTCGGGCCGGGCAGCGCCTTGGGATCGGTACGCATTTTCTGGCGTGCGATGTCACGTCCGACCGCGAGCCGCTTCATGTACTTGAACGTGCCGAGCGCCTTGGCCACGAAGTGCCCTTCGCTGTCGCGCACTTCGCCTTCGCAGTAAGCCATGGTGGTCGAGCGGTGCAGCACGCGGCCGTAGCCGCGCAACTCGCCGCGGCCGGGCTGCATGAAGTTCACCTTCATCTCGACGGTGACGACGCCGACGCCGTCGCCCGCGACGCTGCGCGCGGCGAGCGCCAGCGCGGCGTCGAGCAGGGTCATCGTGACGCCGCCATGGGCGATGCCCCAGGTGTTCAGATGCGTGTCGCGCAGCGGCAGGCACACTTCGCTTTCGCCGTCCTGCGCGCGGACGAGATCAACGCCGAGCGAATCGATGAACGGGCTTTCGATGGACACGCCGCTGCCCGCCGGATCGGTGCTGGACATTGCGCTCATACCTCGTAGTCGACGCATTGACGGTCTTCACGGACCGCCGCGACGAAGTCCTTCAAGGCCTGATGCTTCGGATGGACCTGATAGGCCTCGAGCGCGGCGCGGTCGTCGAAATCGGACACCAGCACGACGTCATAGGTGCAGTCGAAGCCCGGCTGAGCGGTGCCGACCTCGAAGTGTCCCTGCCCTTTCACGATGCTGCGGCAGGTTTCGAGCCGGGCTTTCAGCTTTTGCGCATTCTCTGCGCGGCTGGCGCCCTCGGCGGTTTCCTTCAGCTTCCACATGACGATGTGACGCAGCACGGCGGCTCCTGATTCATGATGTCGGTCAAGACCTGAAGCGTAGCAAAAATCGCCGGGCGGCGACGTACGCGCGACTTGCCGCGCTTTGGTCACACGATCTCGAACAGTCCCGCCGCGCCCTGCCCGCCGCCGACGCACATCGTCACCACGACGAAGCGCGCGCCGCGCCGCTTGCCTTCGATCAGCGCATGTCCCGTGAGCCGCGCGCCCGACACGCCATACGGATGCCCGACCGCGATCGCGCCGCCGTTCACATTGAGGCGCTCGTCGGGAATGCCCAGCCGGTCGCGGCAATAAAGCACCTGCACGGCGAAGGCTTCATTCAGTTCCCACAAGCCGATGTCATCGACGGTGAGCCCCGCGCGTTGCAGCAGCTTCGGCACCGCGAACACCGGCCCGATACCCATTTCGTCCGGCTCGCAGCCCGCCACCGCGAAACCGCGAAAGAGGCCGAGCGGTTGCAGCCCTTCGCGTTCGGCAAGCGTCGCGCTCATGACGACGCAGGCCGACGCGCCATCCGAAAACTGACTCGCGTTGCCCGCCGTGATGACGCCGCCCGGCAGCGCCGTGCGGATCTTCGCGACGCCTTCGAGCGTGGTGTCCGCGCGAATGCCCTCATCGGCGGCGAGCGTGACTTCGCGCGTGAACAACCGGCCGCTGGCCTTGTCCGCGATGCCGGCGAGCACGGTGATCGGCACGATCTCGGCATCGAAGCGGCCGGCAGCCTGCGCGGCGGCCGCGCGTTGCTGCGAACGGGCGCCGTATTCGTCCTGCCGCTCCCGCGAGATGTCATAGCGCCGCGCGACGTTCTCGGCGGTCTGGAGCATCGGCCAGTAAATTGCAGGCTTGTGCGTGTCGAGCCAGCCTTCCTTGAGCATGTGGCGGTTCATCTCGTTCTGCACGCAGGAAATCGACTCGACGCCGCCCGCAACGAACACCTCGCCCTCGCCCGTCATCACGCGCTGAGCGGCGAGCGCGATGCTCTGCAGGCCCGACGAGCAGAAGCGGTTCACCGTCATGCCCGGCACCGCGGCCGGCAAGCCGGCGCGCAAGGCGATCTGCCGCGCGACGTTCATGCCGGTCGCGCCTTCGGGAAACGCGCAGCCCATGACGACGTCCTCGATGCGCGCCGGGTCGATGCCCGCGCGTTCGACCGCCGCCCGTACGACGTGACCGCCGAGCGTCGCGCCATGGGTCATGTTGAGTGCGCCGCGCCACGATTTGGCGAGCGCGGTGCGCGCGGTGGCTACGATCACGGCGTCGGTCATGTTGTCTCTCTCGTTTCGATGTCGTTCGAACTCACGCGCCGCACGCCAGCGCCGAGCATGTCCTGCCACGCGCGCGCCAGCGACCCGTCCAGGTCGATCGCGCGGCATGCGTCCTCGATCACGATGGTTTCGAAGCCGGCCGCGCGTGCGTCGAGCGCCGACCACGCGACGCAATAGTCGGTCGCGAGTCCGGCGAGCCACACGCGCCGCGCGCCGGTGTCGCGCAGATAGCCCGTCAAGCCGGTCGGCGTCGAGCGATCCGCTTCGAGGAACGCCGAATAGCTGTCGACGTGTTCGTGATGGCCCTTGCGCACGACCATCCGCGCGTGCGGTACATGCAGGTCGCGATGCAGCGCCGCGCCCTCGGTGTCCTGCACGCAGTGCACGGGCCATAGCACCTGCTCGCCGTAGGGCAGCGTCATCGTCTCGAAGGGCCGGCGTCCCGCGTGAGTCGCCGCGAACGACACATGCGAGCGCGGATGCCAGTCCTGAGTCAGCACGACATGCGAAAAGCCGGCCGCGATGCGGTTGATGACCGGCACGACCTCGTCGCCGCGCGCGACAGCCAGCGCCCCGCCCGGCATGAAATCGGGTTGCACGTCTACGACGATCAGTACGTCTTCCACGGGTTTCATCATGTTCAAAAGGCTCAGGCGTTGAAGCGGCCGTTGGCGGCGGCGAGTTCCGCGATGCGCGCGGCGGGCTGCCAGGCATCGCCGTTGGGTTGGGCGGCAAACTTGCGCAGCGCGCGATCGACGTTATAGAGACCGATGGTATCCGCGTACAGCATCGGGCCGCCGCGCCAGAGCGGGAAGCCATAGCCGGTGAGATAGACCATGTCGATGTCCGAGGCCTTCGCCGCGATGCCTTCCTCGAGAATCTTCGCGCCTTCGTTCACGAGCGACAGCACGAGACGCTCGACGATTTCCTCATCGCCGATCTCGCGCCGCGTGACGCCCTGTTCGGCGGAGAAGCCGGCGATCATCCCGTCGACGGCGGCAGACGGGATCGCGTCGCGCTTGCCCGGCGCATAGTCATACCAGCCCGCGCCCGTCTTCTGTCCGAAGCGGCCCATCTCGCACAGGCGATCGGCCACGCGCGCGTAACGCAGTTCCGGCTGTTCGCGATAACGCCGCTTGCGGATCGCCCAGCCGATATCGTTGCCCGCGAGATCGCTCATGCGAAACGGGCCCATCGCGAAACCGAACTGTTCGATCGCGCGATCCACCTGCGCGGGCAGCGCGCCTTCCTCCAGCATGAAGAGCGCCTGGCGAATGTACTGCTCGATCATGCGGTTGCCGATGAAGCCGTCGCACACGCCCGAGACCACCGCCGTCTTTTTGATCTTCTTCGCGAGCTGCATGATGGTGGCGAGCACGTCTTTCGACGTCTCCTTGCCGCGCACCACTTCGAGCAGCTTCATCACGTTGGCGGGACTGAAGAAGTGCATGCCGATCACATCGCCGGGACGCTGCGTGAACGACGCGATGCGGTTCAGATCGAGCGTCGACGTGTTCGACGCGAGGATCGCGCCCGGCTTCGCCACTTCGTCGAGTTTGCGGAATACCTGCTCTTTCACCTCGAGCTCTTCGAACACCGCCTCGATGATCAGATCGGCTTGCGCGAGATCGGCGAACGAGAGCGTCGGGCGGATCAGCGCGATGCGTTCTTCGACCTGTTGCTGCGTGAGCTTGCCCTTCTTCACCTGCGCCTCGAAGTTGCGGCGAATCGTCGCGAGACCGCGATCCAGCGCGTCCTGCTTCGTTTCCAGCAGCGTGACGGGCAGCTTTGCGTTGAGGAAGTTCATCGCGATGCCTCCGCCCATCGTGCCCGCGCCCACGATGCCGATCTGCTCGATCTTCCTGACCGGCGTGTTCGACGGCACGTCGGCGATCTTGCCGGCCGCGCGTTCGCCGAAGAACGCATGCCGCAGCGCGCGGCTCTCGGGTGTCTGCACGAGCGCGAGAAAGCATTCGCGCTCGAACGCGAGGCCGCGTTCGAAGCCTTCCTTGACGCCCTTCTCGATCGCGTCAATGCACTTGTGCGGCGCCGGGAAATTGCGGGCCACCGCCGCCACGTTGTTGCGCGCGAAGTGGATGAAGCCCTCCGCGTTCGCATGCTCGATGCGTCGCTCGCGCAGCTTCGGATGCGGCCCGCCGCGCGCCGCGGCATTGCGCGCGAAGCTCAGCGCGGTGTCGAGCAGATCGCCTTGTACCAGGGTGTCGAAGAGCCCGCTATGCGCGAGCTGCTCGGACGGCACCGGCGTACCGGACACGACCATGTTGAGCGCCGTCTCCAGCCCAACCGCGCGCGGCAGACGCTGCGTGCCGCCCGCGCCCGGCAGAAGGCCGAGCTTCACTTCCGGCAGCGCGATCTGCGCGCCCGGCGCGGCGACGCGGTAATGCGCGCCGAGCGCGAGTTCCAGGCCGCCACCCATCGCCACGGCGTGAATCGCGGCCACGACGGGCTTCGTGCTGCCCTCGACGGCCTTGATGACGGTGAGGAGCGTCGGTTCCTGCGTGGCCTTCGGGGTATTGAATTCGGTGATGTCGGCGCCGCCCGAAAAGGCCTTGCCCGCGCCGATCAGGACGATGGCGCATACGTTCGCGTCGCTGTTCGCGCGCTCGATGCCTTCGACGATGCCGAGCCGCGTCGCGTGCCCGAGTCCGTTGACCGGCGGATTGTCGAGCATGATGACGGCGACGCCGTCGCGGATCGAATAATCCACTGCCATGAAGCTGTCTCCCGATGGACCGCGATAAAGGAATGAGCGTAGCCGACGGCCGCGCGAGGCGGAAAAGCACGATCGTCACACAGTGCGATCTTAACGCTCAAGCGCGCTGAAGATGACGAAGCCCCGGACGCGGGTACGCATCCGGGGCTTCAGAATGGGCGAATCCGTGCGTCAGGCCGGATTCTCGGCGGCTGTCGGCAGCACGTGGTCGCGATACTGCTCCCGCAGCCTGACCTTCTGCAGCTTGCCGGTCGCGGTATGCGGCAATTCCTCGGCGAAGATCACGTCGTCGGGGATCCACCACTTCGCCACCTTGCCGTCGAAATGGGCGAGCAGTTCCTCGCGCGTGACAGTCGCGCCCGGCTTCAGCACGGCGACGATCACTGGCCGCTCGGTCCACTTCGGATGCGCGCACGCGATGCACGCCGCCTCGGCCACCTGCGGATGCGACACCGCGATGTTCTCCAGGTCGATCGAGCTGATCCATTCCCCGCCTGACTTGATCACGTCCTTGCTGCGGTCCGTGATCTGCATGAAGCCGTCCGGGTCGATGGTCGCGACATCGCCGGTCGGGAACCAGCCGTCGACGAGCGGAGAGTCGTCACGCCGGAAATAGCGGTCGATGACCCACGGCCCGCGCACGTACAGGTCGCCGAAGGACTTGCCGTCCCACGGCAGTTCGCGGCCGTCGTCGCCGACCACCTTCATGTCCACGCCGAACAGCGCGCGGCCCTGCTTTTCCAGCGCATGCCGCTGCTCCTCGGGCGGCCGCTGCTTCTGCCGGTAGCTCAGACGCGACAGCGTGCCGAGCGGCGACATCTCCGTCATGCCCCACGCGTGGATCACCTGCACGCCGTACTCTTCCTCGAAGATGCGCAACATCGCCGGCGGACACGCGGAACCGCCGATCACCGTGCGCGTGAGCGTCGAGAAACGCAAACCGTGCTGCTTCAGATAGGCGAGCAGCCCCATCCACACGGTCGGCACGCCGGCCGAATAGGTGACGCCTTCCGCTTCCATCAATTCATAGAGCGACTGGCCGTCGAGATCCTTGCCCGGCAGCACGAGCTTCGCGCCGACCAGCGGGGCCGCGTGCGGAATGCCCCACGCGTTCACATGGAACATCGGCACGACGGGAAGAATGGAGTCGCTCGCCGATGCGCCCATTGCGTCGGGCAGCGCCGCGCCGTACGCGTGCAGCACGGTCGAGCGATGCGAATACAGCGCACCCTTCGGATTGCCGGTCGTGCCCGACGTGTAGCACAGGAACGAAGCCTGGCGTTCGTCGAGCATCGGCCAGTCGTAGTCGCCGTCGTGCGCGCCGATGAGCGTCTCGTAGCTCATCACGGGCACGCTCAGGTCCGACAGATGCGTCTCGATGCACGATGCATCGCCGAGCGCGATCCAGCCTTTCACGTTCGGACACTGCGGCGCGATGATCTCGACCAGCGGCGCGAAGGTCATGTCGAAGCAGACATAGGCGTCGTCGGCGTGATCGATGATGAAGGCGACCTGATCCGGAAACAGGCGCGGGTTGATCGTGTGGCACACGGCGCCCATGCCCGACACGCCGTAGTAGCACTCCAGATGCCGGTAGCCGTTCCACGCGAGCGTGCCGACGCGCTCGCCCTGCGCGACGCCGAGCGCGGTCAGCGCCTGCGCGAGCTGCTTCGCGCGGCGTTCGCAGTCGCGCCAGGTGTAGCGGTGGATGTCGCCTTCGATACGGCGGGAAACGATCTCGGTATCGCCGAAGTGGCGCGAGGCATGGGACAGCAGGGACGACGCGAGCAACGGTACTTCCATCATCTGGCCGTGAAGCGGCGACATCATGGGCGAAGTCCTCGGGTGGTCGATGGCCGGGTCGACGGCCGGATCCATGGCCTGCCGGCGCTTGGGCCGGCCCCTGCAGGCCGGCGGGCGCGGAATTACAATATCGTTTAACTCAGAGGCGCTCAATATGTCGTTTTCCCCAAGCGTTTCGCGGGACGAGACACCCGCGGACGCACCATCGATGCAGCAGATCGCCGGTGCCGTCGAAGCCGGCAAGCCGGGTTCCTTCGCAGCGCTCGGCACCGCATTCCTCACTCGCCTGCCTGCCGCGCCCGTGCCGGAGCCGTATCTCGTCGGGCTGTCGCGCGAGACGGCGCAGACGCTCGGCTTCCATCCGGACATTGCCACCGGCCCGGAGAAAGACGCCTTCGCCGCTTACTTCGCGGGCAATCCCACGCGTGACTGGCCAGCCGATGCCCTGCCCTACGCCGCCGTGTACTCGGGGCATCAGTTCGGCGTGTGGGCGGGCCAGTTGGGCGACGGACGCGCGCTCACGCTCGGCGAAGTGGAGCACGACGGCACGCGCCTCGAAGTGCAGCTGAAAGGCGCCGGACGCACGCCGTACTCGCGCATGGGCGATGGCCGCGCGGTGCTGCGCTCGTCGATCCGCGAATTCCTGTGTTCGGAAGCGATGCATCACCTGGGCATACCGACTACGCGCGCGTTCGCGGTCGTCGGTTCCGACCTGCCGGTGCGCCGCGAGGAGATGGAAAGCGCGGCGATCGTTACGCGCGTCGCGCCGAGCTTCGTGCGCTTCGGGCACTTCGAGCATTTCTATTCGAACGACCGCCCCGACGAACTCAGGAAGCTCGCCGATCACGTGATCGACCGCTTTTATCCGCACTGCCGCGCGGAGCCGGACCCGTATCTCGCGCTGCTGGCCGAGGCGGTGCGCACGACCGCCGACCTGATGGCGCAATGGCAAGGCGTCGGCTTCTGTCACGGCGTGATGAACACCGACAACATGTCGATTCTCGGCCTGACCATCGACTACGGTCCGTTCGGCTTCATGGACGGCTTCAACGCGCATCACGTCTGCAACCACTCGGACACGCAGGGCCGCTATGCGTATGGCCGGCAGCCGCAGGTGGGCTACTGGAACCTGTTTTGTCTCGCGCAGGCGCTCGTGCCGCTGTTCGGCGACAACCTGCCCGAGGAAGGCCGCGCGGAACGCGTCGTCGAGGAAGCGCAGAAAGTGCTCGAAGGCTTCAAGACGCGCTTCGCTCCGGCGCTCGTCGCAACGATGCGCGCGAAACTGGGCCTGGCCGTTGAACGCGAGGGCGACGACGCACTCGCCAACGGCCTATTCGAAATCATGCATGCGAACCGGGCGGACTTCACGCTCACGTTCCGCAATCTGTCGAAACTCCGCAAGGCCGATGCAAGCGCCGACGCGCCGGTGCGCGACCTGTTCCTCGACCGCGCCGCGTTCGACGCGTGGGCGGTGAAGTATCGCGAACGTCTCGCGCACGAAACGCGCGACGACGCCGCGCGCGCGGACGCCATGAACCGCGTGAACCCGAAATACGTGCTGCGCAATCATCTGGCGGAACAGGCGATCCGGCAGGCGGCGGAGAAGGATTTTTCCGAAGTCGCGCGCCTGCTGGACGTGTTGCGCCGCCCTTACGACGAGCAGCCCGGGAACGAGGCCTATGCCGGCCTGCCGCCCGACTGGGCGAGCGATCTCGAAGTGAGTTGTTCTTCGTAGGATCGTCCTCATATACACGGCCTTCCCGGCCAGATCAAAGGAACCACAGATGAGCCACGACGACACCCCCGCGAGCTATCCGCTGCAGAAGGACGATGCGACCTATCGCAGCGAACTGGACGACATGCAATACCAGGTCACGCGCCATGCCGCGACCGAGCGGCCGTTCACGGGCAAATACTGGGATCACACCGACCGCGGCATCTATGATTGTGTCTGCTGCGGCACGCCGCTGTTCGAGTCGGACACGAAATTTGACGCCGGCTGCGGCTGGCCCAGCTATTTCAAGCCGATCAACGGTGAAGTGGTCCAGGAGAAGACCGACCGCTCGCACGGCATGCTGCGCATCGAGGTCGTGTGCAAGAACTGCGGCGCGCATCTCGGCCATGTGTTCGAGGACGGCCCCGCGCCGACCGGCCTGCGCTATTGCATCAACTCGGCTGCGCTACAATTCGAACCCAAGTAAGCGAATCCATGTAATCGGGCGCACGCACGCGACACCGGCTTGCGCTTCTGTTTCAACTGTCTGACGCCCGCTGCAATCCGAGCGGGCGTTCGTTCATGCGCTGCACCTTATCCGCCGCCTTTCACGTCCGGACGCCAATGAAATTTCTGTTCGATCTGTTTCCGATCATTCTCTTTTTCGTCGCATTCAAGGTCTGGGGCATCTACACCGCGACGGCCGTGGCGATCGCGGCGACCTTGCTGCAGATCGCCTGGGTTGCCTTCCGCCACCGCAAGGTGGACCCGATGCTGTGGGTGAGCCTCGGCGTGGTCGTGGTGTTCGGCGGCGCGACGCTCGTGCTGCACAACGACACCTTCATCAAGTGGAAGCCCACCGCGCTGTACTGGCTGTTCGCCGTCGCGCTGATCGTCGCGCAACTGGGTTTCAGGAAGAATTTGATCGAAGCGATGATGGGCAAGCAGATCGTGCTGCCGCATCGCGTCTGGGGACAATTGAATGTCGCGTGGGCCGTGTTCTTCGGCTTGCTCGGTATCGTGAACCTGTTCGTCGCGTATCACTTCACGACGGACCAGTGGGTCAACTTCAAGCTGTTCGGCGCCACCGGATGCCTGGTGGTGTTCATCGTCGCGCAGAGTTTCTGGCTCGCGAAGTACATGAAGGAGGATGGTCAATGAGCGATGCCTTCGATTTCATGAGCGCCACGGCCGCCGCAAAGATCGCCCATCTGGAAGCGCGTCTGAACGCGGCGCTGGCGCCGCAGTCCGTGCATATCGACGACGACAGCGCGGCCCATGCGGGCCACGCCGGCGCGGCTTCGGGCAGCCACTACACCGTGACGATCGTGGCCGGATGCTTTGCGGGCCGGGCCCGCGTGGCGCGGCATCGGCTGGTGTATGATGCGCTGGCCGACGAAATGCAGCGTGGGGTGCATGCGCTGGCCATCCGGGCTTATACGCCGCAGGAGTTCGCGGAACAATTCGACTAGGCGCGACCCGGCGATGAATCTTCGCGGATTCATGTGACCCGATACGCGCCTCTTGCTTGCCGTTTTCCCTGCTTCTTGAATCTCGCCTGTGAAGGCGTCTGTTTGCTCAGTTAGGACTCTCCGATGACTCTGAAAAAACCCCGCGTCTGGGTGTTGCTGGCTGCGTTCGCGGCGGCCCCCGCGTTTGCGCAGAACGTCGCCGTCGTGAACGGCACGCCGATTCCCACGTCGCGCGCCGATGCGCTCGTGAAGCAACTGGTCGCGCAAGGTCAGCAGGATTCGCCGCAGCTTCAGCAAGCCGTGCGCGAAGAACTCATCAATCGCGAAATCCTGATGCAGGAAGCCGCGCGTGAAGGCATCGCGTCGCGTCCCGACGTCAAGGCGCAACTGGCGGTCGCGCAGCAGACCGTGGTGCTGCGCGCGATGATCGAAGACTTCGTGAAGAAGAACACGCCGACCGATGCCGAAATCAAGGCCCGCTACGACCAGCTGGTCAAACAGAATGGCGGCGGCACCGAACTGCATCTGCATCACATCCTCGTCGACAACGAAGCCCAGGCGAAAGACCTGATCGCCAAGATCAAGGGCGGCGCGAGTTTCGAGGACCTGGCCAAGCAATATTCGAAGGACCCGGGATCGGGCAAGAACGGCGGCGATCTCGACTGGTCGGCGCCGTCGGCGTACGTGCCGGAATTCGGCGCTGCGGCGGAGAAGCTCAAGAAGGGTGAAGTCACGCCGGAGCCGGTCAAGACGCAGTTCGGCTGGCACATCATCCGCCTCGACGATTCCCGCGACGTCGCCCCGCCGCCGCTCGAGCAGGTGAAGGCGCAGATCGCCCAGCAGATTCAGCAGGAGAAGCTGCAAGGGTTCGAAGAAGGTCTGCGCAAGAAGGCCGTGGTGAAGTAAGCGGCAGGCTGTACGGCTGGATTGTTTCAGGCACAAAGCCGCCCTTCGGCGGCTTTGTCGTTTCCGGACGGGCGTGTTTGTGCTGGCCTTCAACGCACGTTGCTTGCCGGCGTGAACGCCGCCTGCCCGGCCATGGAGTCCCTGTTCACGCATGACGATCGCAGGCGGCGGCTTCTTGCTGATACGCGCTGACTCACCCCCCGCTCGCGAGCGCAAGGCCCGGCCGCACCAGCTTCGGCCGTTCCCGGTGCTTCTTTTGCTCACGCGTGACGATCACAAGCGGCCGCTCAAGCGCCATACATTCAAGCCGTTCGACCAGCTTTTGAGCTTGCGCCGCGTAGCTTCATCATGTCTTCGCCTGACTCGCGCTGACTCACCCCCTCTCGCGAGCGCAAGGCCCGGCCGCACCATCTTCGGCAGTTCCCGGTTCTTTTTCCGCTCACGAATGATGATCACAAGCGGCCGCTCAAGCGCCATGCGGTCAGGCCGTTCGGCCAGCTTTTGAGCTTGCGCCGCGTAGCTTCAAGATCAAGTCTTCTTCCTGACTCGCGCTGACTCACCCGCCGCTCGCGAGCGCGAGGCCCGGTCGCACTGTCGCGCCCGCCCGCACCAGCTTCGGCAGTTCCCGATTCTCCACCACGCTCATGAAACCCGCCCAGTCGTTCGCGAGCGCCGCCTTGTCGACCTTGTTCGTCTCGCCCAGGCGATAGCGCTCGCCCGCCGCGAACGGCCGCTCCCACGCCGCCCGATGCCAGGCCCGTTCCGCCAGCGCCAAGAGACGCGGATACACCATGTACTCGTACTGCGTATCCGTGCGCATTACCTCGGCCCAGGCCTGGCCCTGCATGCCCTCGATGCGCGGCGCCGAACCCGCGCTCGTCACCTCGAACGGACGGCCGTCGCGGTCGGGCATGATCTCCGCGTTCTGCGGCAGGTTGTCCGGCGCGAGCGAGAAAGTCTTGAAACTGTCGGTGGCGTGCGAGCCCCAGTAATAGCCCCGCTCCTTCGGGTCGAACGAATAGGGAAAGTCGAAGTACAGATAGTCAGGCAGCGCGAGCACGGTCTGGTAGCCCTGTGTGTCGAGCGTGCGGGCGGTGTCGGCGGCGCCCCAGAAGAGCGTGTCCCACAGCGTCACCATCACGCTGGACGTCGCGAAATCCTGCGGCCCGTTCGCATGCCGGATGCCGTCCTGCCAGGCCGCCATGGTGCCGATGCCGTTCGTCCTCACGATCTGGCTGACTTGCCGTGCGAACATCGAAGGCAGTTCGTCGACGGAGGCCGCCAGCCCTGCTCTGATCAACGCCGCGCACTGCGGCGAGCGCCCCCACGGTTTGTCCTGTGCGGCGAGATTCACGCGTCCCCTGCCGGGGTCCGTGCCGTCGAGCGGCTGGAAGCCCGCGCCGAGCAGGATGTTCTTCGCTTCGTCGCCGCCGAAGTGCCAGATGGCCAGCGGCGCGCCTGCCTCGCGGTGCATCGACGCCATCTCACCGATCACCTTCGACGCAAAACGCCGCGCACCGTCCCCGCATGGATTGAGGAAGCTGCGACGGTCGTAGAACTGCACCGTGGTGGCGTTCGTGGTGTCGGCGGGATCGAGCAGGCGATAAGCGCTGGCCGCTGCCTCATTGCCTTGTGCGTGCAGCCGCCGATAACGCGCTTCCATCGATACCACGGCCGCCCGCGCGTGCCCCGGCATGTCGATTTCGGGAATGATCTCGACGAAGCGGTCGGCCGCATAGCGCACCAGCGCCACGTAATCGGCGCGGCTCAGATAGCCGCCGCCCGAACGATTGTCCGGCCCCGACGCCAGCTGCGGCACGAGGCAGCGAGTCTCGCTGAGGTCGTGGCAACGTTTTGCGCCGACCTCGGTGAGTTCGGGTAAGCCGGGAATCTCGATCCGCCAACCCTCGTCGTCCGACAGATGCAGATGCAGCCGATTGAGCTTGTACGCGCTCATCTGGTCGATCAAACGGCGCAGCGTGGCCGGCTGGCGAAAGTTGCGCGCCACGTCCACCATCATGCCGCGATGCGCATAGCGCGGTGCATCCTCGATTGTCATGGCCGGCACGCTGCCGCCGCCCGCGGGCGTCAGCGACAGGAGCGTCTGTGTGCCGTAATAGAGCCCGGCGGCGTCGAAGGCTTCGATGTTCACGCCGCCCGATGCGATGCTCAACCGGTAGCCGCCGTGCTTCGCGATATCGGCGGGCAGCGTGCCGGCGGCGATGACGCCGTTCACGCGCACCGCGGGTCCACTGAGCCCGAGCGTGGCGGCCCGCGTGGCCAGGGCCGAGGTCTGCGCGGCCGTCAGTCCCGTCAGGTTCAGTTCCACCGCGCCGATCTGCACGACGCCCTGACCGGCCGCTTCGCGCAGCACTGAAGGCAATGCCCGCGCCGCGACCTGACGAACGTCGGGTAGAACGGCCTCGGCCCGCGCCCGCAACACTTGAGCGGGCGTCGCGGCAAACGCGGCGGCGTCATCCGCCACGGCCGGAAGATGATCGACATAGCGGGTTTCGTCGTCGGTGTCGTTGTTGCGCAGAACGGCGAAACCGGCATCGCCATCCGCCACGACATACGCGCGCGGCAGCAGGTCGCTGGTGCGCCGGTACCAGTATTCCCCGACGAACGGCACCTCGACCCGCTCGCCGCTGCCCAGCCTAAAGGCGCCCGGCGCGGGCGTCAGCGCGTACAGGTCGCCGGTGATGTGTTTCCACGCGATGGCCGGATTCCCGACCATGAGCAGCCGCCGGATGCTGTGTACGTACAGCGTCCAGCCGCCCGCTGCCAGTCTGCGCGCCCCGCCGTTCTCCAGGATCAGCCTGCCGCGCGCGCAACTGGCCCAGTCCGCGCCCAGGTCCGCGCAGTTCGTGCCGGACACAGCAGCGTCATTGACGTCGATCGCCACGCGCACCGTCAATGCGTCACCAATGGCGGCGGCTCGCGCTGCAGGCGACAAGCGGTCGGCATCCGCGTCCGAACTTGATCCACCGCACGACGCCACGAGACATGCCATGACGACGATAGTCACTGCCCTTGAAATAGGTATGCCTAAGTAATGTGAAACCCACCGCCGCATCTTGCCTCCGTGAACGACACACGTCGCCCGGACGCGTCGGAGCACTATACCCGCTACTTACGGCCCCATTTTTTTGGGATATCTGCCGACAGGCAATCTGAAACGTGCAGAAAGCTTCCGTACAAAATAAAACGCCCCGAAGCGTGAACTTCGGGGCGTTGTCGGGCGAGCTTGATCCAGCGAATCAGCCGAGGAAGCGTCGCGCGTTCTGGAACACGCGCAGCCACGGGCTGCCGTCCTGGGTCCAGTCTTCGGGCGTCCAGCTCATCTGCACGTTGCGATGCACGCGTTCCATGTGCGGCATCAGCACGGAGAAGCGGCCATCGGGCGTGGTGACCGACGTGATGCCCTGCGGCGAACCGTTCGGATTGAACGGGTACTGTTCGGTTGCGTTGCCGCGATGATCGACGTAACGCATCGCGACGAGCGCCTTCGCCTGATCGCCTTGCTGCGAGAAGTCGGCGAAGCCTTCGCCGTGCGCAACCGCCACCGGAATGCGCGAGCCTTCCATGCCGGCGAAGAAGATCGACGGGGAAGCTTGCACTTCGACCAGCGAGAAGCGCGCCTCGAACTGCTCCGACTTGTTGCGCGTGAACTTCGGCCAGTGCTCGGCGCCGGGGATGATCGAGGCCAGGCTCGACATCATCTGGCAGCCATTGCAGATGCCGAGCGCAAAGGTGTCAGCGCGGCCAAAGAACGCGGCGAACATGTCGGCCAGTTGCGCATTGAAGCGGATGGTCTTCGCCCAGCCTTCGCCTGCGCCCAGCACGTCGCCGTACGAGAAACCGCCGCACGCCACCGCGCCCGCGAAGTCAGCCAGCGTGGCGCGGCCTTCCAGCAGGTCGCTCATGTGGACGTCGTGCGCGTCGAAACCGGCGCGGTCGAATGCGTACGCGGTTTCCAGATGCGAGTTCACGCCCTGCTCGCGCAGAATGGCGACGCGCGGCCGTGCTTTCGTTGCGATGAACGGCGCCGCCACGTCCTCTGCCGGATCGAAGCTCAGGACCGGCGCGATACCGGGGTCGGCGGCGTCGAGGAGCGCGTCGTATTCGGCGTCGGCGCAGGCGGGGTTGTCGCGCAGGCGCGCAATGCGCCAGCTGACCTCGCCCCACGCGCGATGCAACTCGACACGCGGTGCATCGAAGATCTTCTTCGCGTCACGATAGACCTCAATGGCGCCGCTTTCGTTCGGCTTGCCGATCACATGCGAGCACGCCGACAAACCGTGCTCGCGCAGCGCGACCAGCACCGCGTCGCGTTCCGCCGCGCGCACCTGCACCACCGCGCCGAGTTCTTCCGAGAACAGCGCACGCATCGTGCGGTCCTCGCGGCGGCCGCTGGTCTGCTTCGTCCAGTCTTTCGCGTCGCCGTAATCGGACTCGTGATTGGGGTCGAGCGTCAGCATGTCCACGTTCAGCGACACGCCCACGTGACCCGCAAACGCCATTTCGCAGACCGTCGCCCACAGGCCGCCGTCCGAGCGGTCGTGGTAGGCGAGCAGCTTGCCGTCCGCGTTCAGCGCCTGAATGGCCGTGAAGAAGCGCTTGAGGTCTTCGGGATCGTCGACGTCCGGCGCCGTGTCGCCTACCTGCTGCGTGACCTGCGCGAGAATGCTGCCGCCCATGCGGTTGCGGCCGCGGCCGAGATCGATGGCGATCAGCACCGTGTTCGTGTCGTTGACGAGTTGCGGCGTCAGGTGACGGCGCACGTCCTCGACCGGCGCGAACGCCGTGATGATCAGCGACACCGGCGACACCACTTCCCGCGCGCCGCCGCGCGCGTCCTGCCACTTGGTGCGCATCGACAGCGAGTCCTTGCCGACCGGAATGCTGATGCCGAGCGCCGGGCACAGTTCCATGCCGATGGCCTGCACCGTGTCGTACAGCGCGGCGTCTTCGCCTGCGCTGCCGCAGGCGGCCATCCAGTTCGCCGAAAGCTTCAGTTTGTCGAGCGACGCGATGGGCGCCGCCGCGATATTGGTCACCGCCTCGCCCACGGCCATGCGGCCGGATGCGGGGGCGTCGATCACGGCGAGCGGCGTGCGTTCGGCCATCGTCATGGCTTCGCCGCGATAGCCGACGTAGTCCATCGTGGTGATCGCGCAATCCGCCACCGGCACCTGCCACGGACCGACGAACTGGTCGCGCGCGGTCGTGCCGCCCACCGAACGGTCGCCGATGGTGATGAGGAACGACTTGCTCGCGACCGTCGGATGCTTCAGCACCTCGACCGCGACTTCGGACAGCGGCAGGCCGGTGACATCGACTTCGTTGAATTGCGCGCTTTCGCGCTTCACGTCGCGATGCATCTTGGGCGGCTTGCCGAGGAGCACGTCCATCGGCATGTCGACGGGTTCCTGGCCGCTGTTGGCTTCATCGACGAGCTTCAGCTGACGCTCCTCGGTCGCCACGCCGACGACCGCCACCGGGCAGCGCTCGCGTTCGCAGAGCGCCTGGAACGCGGGCAGATCGTTCGGCGCAATGGCCAGCACGTAGCGCTCTTGCGCTTCGTTGGACCAGATTTCGCGCGGCGACAGGCCGCTCTCTTCGAGCTGGACCTTGCGCAGTTCGAACAGCGCGCCCTTGCCCGCGCCATCGACGAGTTCCGGGAACGCATTCGAGATGCCGCCCGCGCCGACGTCGTGGATCGACAGGATGGGGTTGCTGTCGCCCAGTTGCCAGCAGCTGTTGATGACTTCCTGTGCGCGCCGCTGGATTTCGGGATTGCCGCGCTGGACGGAATCGAAATCGAGCTCGGCGGTGTTCGCGCCGGTGGCCATCGAGGACGCCGCGCCGCCGCCCATGCCGATGCGCATGCCCGGGCCGCCGATCTGGATCAGCAGCGTGCCGGCCGGCAGGTCGAGCTTGTGCGTGTGCTGGTCCGAAATATTGCCGATGCCGCCCGCGATCATGATGGGCTTGTGATAGCCGCGCACGCGTCCCGCCACGTTCTGCTCGAAGGTGCGGAAGTAGCCGCCGAGGTTCGGCCGGCCGAATTCGTTGTTGAAGGCGGCGGCGCCGATCGGGCCGTCGATCATGATCTGCAACGGCGACGCAATGCGGTCCGGGCGGCCGTACGGCTGATGCGCGTCGGCGGGATTGCGCGAGGCGAGCGGCACAGCGGCGTCGCGGTCGTTTTCCCAATTGCGGCGGGCATCGGGCAAATCCAGGTTCGACACCGTGAAGCCCGCGAGACCCGCCTTCGGACGCGCGCCGCGGCCGGTCGCACCTTCGTCGCGAATTTCGCCGCCGGAGCCGGTGGCCGCGCCCGCGAACGGCGAAATGGCGGTCGGGTGATTGTGGGTCTCGACCTTCATCAGCGTATGGGTCATTTCCACGTGACGCCGGTATTGCTCGTCCGTGCCGCGCGGAAACCAGCGCTCGGCCATGCCGCCCTGCATGATCGCCGAATTGTCCGAATACGCGACGATCGTGCCCGCGTGATTCAGCTTCTCGGTGTTGCGGATCATCTGGAACAGCGACAGGTCCTGCTTCGCGCCGTCGATGGTCCATTCGCCGTTGAAGATCTTGTGACGGCAGTGTTCGCTGTTGGCCTGCGCGAACATCATCAGTTCGACGTCGGTGGGATTGCGCTTCAGTTCTTCGAACGCACTGACCAGATAGTCGATTTCGTCATCGGCGAGCGCGAGGCCCAGTTCCAGGTTGGCGGCTTCGAGCGCGCTGCGGCCCGTGCCGATGATGTCGACCGTTTGCAGCGGCCGGGCGGGCAGTTCGTCGAAGAGATGCAGCGCCTGCTCGCGCGAGGCGGCGACGCTTTCCGTCATGCGGTCGTGCAGCGCGTCGGCGACGGCCGCGCGCGCTGCGTCGGGAAGCGCCTTCTTGCCGCCGAGGAAGCCGCTCTTCATGATTACCGTGTACTCGACGCCGCGCTCGATGCGCCGCACCTTCGTGAGCCCGCAGTGATGCGCGATGTCGCTGGCCTTGCTGGCCCACGGCGACACGGTGCCGAAACGCGGCACGACCATGAAGGTTTCCGTCGCGCCGCGCTCCTTCGATGCCTCGAAGGGCGCGCCGTAGTGCATCAGCGCCTCGATGCGGCGGTTGTCTTCATCCGTGAGCGGTTCCGACGCATTCACGAAATGCAGGAACTGGCCGCGCACGCCGACGATGTTGGCGTCGATGCGGGCGAGCGTTTCGAGGAGGCGGGTCTGACGGAAATCGGAGAGGGCCGAAGCGCCGGGGAAACACGAGAAGTGGGCCATTGTGACGGTGCGTCGATGACGTCTGTGTGCCGCTCGCGAGGCGCTCGCTGGTGCGCGAAAAAAACTTGTCTGGCGCTCCGTCTGCGAAGCTGGACATTCGCAAAACCGGACCGAGCACGCGAAACGGCATGAGGCAAAAGGAAGACCGCGATTATAACCCGGAAGCGGCGGCTGACTGGTCGTGTCCTGCTGGCGCTGGATGCGCCGCGGTGGCGCGGCTTCCGATGCTTCCTTTCGATCGGCCGTCGCGTGCGGATTGGAAGCGGATTGCCGGCCCCCGCAAACGGTTTTGGCGCTATCATGGCGCGCTTTCTTCCGGTGCGCGCCACGCTCAGCGCCGGTCCGCCGCGCTTCTGGTTTCATCGCGCAACGCCGCGTTTCTCGCGCTTACGGGCGCCGTTCAGCACCCCATTCAGCATCGACAGTCATGGATGTCATCGTCATCGGCGGAGGAATCGCCGGCATCGCCACCGCTTATCAGCTGCATGCGGCCGGTCATCGCGTCTCTGTGATCGAGCGGCACGCGACCGTCGCGCAAGGCGCAACCTACGGCCAGGGCGGTGCGCTCCTGCCCTCGCCGCTCGATGTCTGGTTCGGCCCGACCTTCATGACCTCGAGCCGCGCGAAGCAGAGCGGCATGGTGGTCAAGACCGGCTTCGACTCCGGCGCGCGCGAGTTCGTCAAACAACTGTCGCTGTTGCAGGATCCCGAGGCGTTCACGGCCCAGTACACGTTGCTGGCGCCGCTCGTCGACCTGTCGCGGCAGGTGATCGGCGAAATCGAACAGCGCCTGGAACTGGATTTCGAGCAGCGGCGCGGCGTCCTGCACGTGTTCCGCCAGCCGCGCGAACTGGAGGACGCGCAGGCCGCCATCGAGCTTCTCAAACGCTTCAAGGTGCCGCATCGGGTGCTGACGCCGGAAGAATGCGTCGCCATCGAGCCTTCCGTGCCGGACGACCCCGCTTTCGCCGGCGGCGTGCTGTTGCCTGAGGAGCGCACCGCGAACTGTCCGCTGTTCACCAAGCAGCTGAAGCAGTTCCTTGAGGAACACGGCGTGCAATTCCGCATGCAGCAGACGGTCGTGGCGCTACGGCTCGACGGCGCGCGGGCAGCAGTGGAGCTGGCTTCTTCAGGCGAAGGCAAAAAGCGCGCGCACGACGCCGAAACGCTGACGGCCGATGCGCTGGTTGTCGCGGCCGGAACGGACACGCCCGCGCTGGCAGGCGCAGGCAAGGCCGCCTCAGCGCTGTTTCCGCTGCGCGTGCATACGCTCACGGCGCCGGTCGCGTACGAAGAGCGCGCGCCGCATCTGAGCGTCGTCGATTCGGTCAAGCGCATCACGATGACGCGCATCCACCAGCGGCTGCGCGTCGGCGGCGCGGGCGTGCTGCAGAGCGCCGCCAAGGCCGACAAGCCGCTGGACGCCGCGCTCTCGCGCCGCGCGCTCGATCTGCTGGGGCAAGGCACGCACGACTGGATTCCCGGCGCGGCGCGGGTGTCCGCGGCACGCGCCTGGGACGGCCTGCGCCTCCTCAGCGCCGATGGCCTGCCGGTTGCCGGCGCGACGCGCCATCCGCGGCTGTTCGTCAATGCGGCGCACGGCCCGGCGGGCTGGGGCCTGGCGTGCGGCTCTGCTAAAGTGATCGCGGATCTCGTCTCCGGCGTCACGCCCGATCTCCCCGCCGACACGCTCGCCGCGCTGAGTCTCGAACGCTTCTAGTTCGCGCGGCGCTCGCCGCGCACCTCGTGTGCGCGTGCCGGGCACGATTGCTGCAACGGCGTCGGGTTTCCGACCGCTCCGATTCCCGGACCGCCCTTCCCTGCGCCGCCATGACCGTTCCCCGCTCTGCCTGGTTCACGCCGAAAGACGAACCGCTCCCGCTCCTGACACTGAACGAACTGCGCACGCTCGAAGCACGCGGCGCGGCCGCGCTGCCGCCGCATACGCTGATGGCGCGCGCGGGCGCGGCCGCCGCGCAGTGGCTGGAGGACGCCCTGTCGCACGATGCCGCGAGCCGCGCGCAACCCGTGTGGCTCGTCGCCGGCCCGGGCAACAACGGCGGCGATGCGCTCGTGATGGCTGAACGGCTGCATCGCGCGGGAATTGCCGTGCAGGTGTGCATGCCCATCGAGGTCAAGCCCGACGACGCGCGCTGGGCGCTGGCGTCCGCGCGTGCGGCGGGCGTGCCCATCGATACCGCGCCGCCCGCTTCGTTCGACGGCTTCGGCTGGCTCGTCGACGGCATGTTCGGCATCGGCCTCACGCGGCCGCTCGAAGGCGTGTTCGCGGAGCTCGCCGCGCGGCTCACGCGCCGGGCGCGGAGCGCGGGCCGTGTGCTGGCGCTCGACGTGCCGAGCGGCCTCGACAGCGACACCGGCACGCCGGTGCGCGGCGGCGACGCCGTGCGCGCGACCGACACGCTTACTTTCATCGGCGCGAAGCCGGGGCATTTCACGTCGCAGGGACGCGATCTCAGCGGCCGGTTGTTCGTCGCCATGCTGGAGCTGGAAGCGAGCACGGCGCCGTCAATCGTGCTGAATGCGCCCGCGCTGTTCGGCCCGGCCCTGCCGCCGCGCGACAACGCGACCAACAAGGGCACTTTCGGCTCGCTCGCGGTGATCGGCGGCGACACCGGCATGTGCGGCGCGCCCGTGCTGGCGGCGCGCATGGCGCTCTACAGCGGCGCGGGCAAGGTGAACATCGCCTTTCTGGGCGACGGCTTTCCGCCCTATGACCCGCCGCATCCGGAACTGATGCTGCATCACGTCGAAGGCTTCGCGCTCGACAAGATGGATGCGCTCGCGATCGGCTGCGGCATGGGCACGAGTGCGCGCGCCCGCAAGGTGCTCGAGGACGTCCTGAAGCTCGATGTCCCGAAACTGCTCGACGCCGATGCGCTCAATCTCGTCGCCCGGGACGAACCGCTGGCGGCCGCCGTCGCGGCACGCGGCGCGCAGGGCGACCCGTGCGTGCTGACGCCGCATCCGCTCGAAGCGGCGCGTCTGTTGCAAAGCGATGCGCAAGCAATCCAGGCGGACCGCATCGCGGCGGCGCGGCAGTTGTCGGCGCGTTACGGCGCGGTCGCCGTGCTGAAAGGCTCGGGCACCGTGATCGCGGCGCCAGACGGCCGCGTAGCCGTGAATCCGACCGGCAATGCCGGCCTCGCGACGGGCGGCACCGGCGACGTGCTCGGCGGTTTGATCGGAGCATTGCTCGCGCAGAAGTTGCCCGCGTATGAAGCCGCTTTGGCCGGCGTCTATCTGCA
Source organism: Caballeronia sp. LZ035 (assembly GCF_031451175.1). Lineage (NCBI taxonomy): Bacteria > Pseudomonadati > Pseudomonadota > Betaproteobacteria > Burkholderiales > Burkholderiaceae > Caballeronia > Caballeronia sp. LZ035. The sequence continues at coordinate 1,848,990 of NZ_JARUXS010000001.1, read as the reverse complement.
CGGTCTGGCCGCGCAGACGCTCACCGACCAAGGCATCGGCCCGGCCGGCCTGACCGCGGGCGAACTCGCGCCGACCGTGCGCGCGCTGCTCAACCGGCGCTTCTACGCGGCACGTAAAGATCACCCCTGAACGCGCCCGCGACACGTTGCAAGCAGCCGTTCATGCATCGTCGCTATACTCTTTTCGATTCGGGCATCCGCGGCATCCGTCACCGCGTTCACGACACACGCTGACCCCGGCCGCGCAGGCATTGCACGAACGACTTCCTCTGTCACCCTCAGACTAACGGACCGCTCATGACCCAAACCTCGACGCTCAATTCGCTTCCTGCCTGGTCGGCGCTCCAGTCGCACTACGACTCCATTTCCGGCGAGCGCCTGCGCGACTGGTTCGCGCCGCAAAACGACAGCGCGCCCACGCGCGCCGAACGTCTGACGTTCGAAGGCGGCGGGCTTTCCATCGACTTTTCCAAGAACCGCGTCACCGAGGCCACGCTCAAGCTCCTGATCCAGCTCGCCGAGGAAGCCGGCGTGACGAAGAAGCGCGACGCGATGTTCAACGGCGACATCGTCAATGTCACCGAGCATCGCGCGGTCTTGCACACGGCCTTGCGCGCCCAGTCGCCGGATGCGCCCTTCCATGCGCAAGTGGAAGCCGAAAAGGCCAGGATGGCCGCCTTCGCCACCAAGGTCCGCGACGGCGCGTGGACCGGACACACCGGCAAGCGTATCCGCCATGTGGTGAACATCGGTATCGGCGGCTCGGATCTCGGGCCGAAGATGGTCGTCCATGCGCTGCATCATCTCGCCTCGAAAGAGCTCGACACGCATTTCGTGTCCAACGTCGATGGCGCCGATATCTACAACGTGCTGCAGCAGATCGACGCGGAGGAAACGCTCGCGATCATCGTCTCGAAGACCTTCACGACGCTCGAGACGATGACCAACGCCCACTCGATGCGCGACTGGTTCCTCAAGTCCGGCTGTCCCGAAGACCAGTTGTCGAAACATTTCGTCGGCGTCTCGGCGAATCCGGCCGAAGTGGTCAAGTTCGGCATCGCGAAAGAGAACGTCTTCGAGATGTGGGACTGGGTGGGCGGGCGCTATTCGCTGTGGTCGGCGGTCGGCCTCTCGATCATGATCTCGGTCGGCCCGGACAACTTCGACGCGCTGCTGCAAGGCGCGGACACGATGGACCAGCACTTCCGCACCGCGCCGCTCAACGTGAACCTGCCGGTGCTGATGGGCATGATCGGCATCTGGTATCGCAACTTCTTCGGCTCGCAGAGCGATCTGATCGCGCCGTATTCGGAAGCGCTGCACTTCCTGCCTTCGTATCTGCAACAGCTGGAGATGGAGAGCAACGGCAAGTCGGCGCGTCTGGACGGCACGATGGTCGATTACCCTACCGCCGCCGTGATCTGGGGCGAGCCCGGCACGAACGGCCAGCACGCGTTCTTCCAGATGCTGCACCAGGGCCCGACGATCATCCCGATCGACTTCATCGCGGTGCTGACACCGGAGCATCCGCTCGTCGATCATCACGCGAAGCTGCTGGCGAACTGTTTTGCGCAGAGCGAAGCGCTGATGCTCGGCCGCACGCTGGAGGAAGCGAAGAAGGTGGCGGGTCCGGGCAAGGAAGAACTGGCGACGCACCTGAGCTTCCCCGGCAACCGTCCGACCACCACCATCATGCTCGACGCGCTGACGCCGCAGACGCTCGGCGCGCTGATCGCGCTGTATGAACACAAGGTGCTGGTGCAAGGCGCCGTGTGGAACATCAACTCGTTCGATCAGTGGGGCGTGGAGCTGGGCAAGATTCTCGGCAAGGTGGTCGAGGCCGACATCACCGCGGCCAGTGCCGATCCGGCGAAGCATGATTCGTCGACGTCGGCGCTGATCGCGCGGGCGCGCAAGGCCTTGAAGCGCTGAAGTTGTCTCGTTGCAATGAAGCCCGCGCGCCTACGCGTCGCGGGCTTTTTTTATACGCCCGACCCGTTGACGATGCGTCCGGCTTCGATCGTCACGGTCGCGTCGCAGCGCTCGGCGAGTTCCGCGTCGTGCGTGACGAGCACGAGCGTCGCGCCATTGCGGCGGTTCATCTCGAACATCAGGTCGATGATCGCGTACCCGGTGGCGGCGTCGAGGCTGCCGGTGGGTTCGTCGGCGAACAGCACGGCAGGATGCGTGACGAACGCCCGCGCCAGCGCGACGCGCTGTTGTTCGCCGCCCGACAGCAGCTTCGGATAATGCCCCATGCGTTGCGCAAGACCGACCTGATCGAGCAATGCGCGGGCGCGTGCGGCGATTTCATGGTGCGGCATCTCGGCGCGCAATTCGAGCGGCAGCATCACGTTCTCGAGCGCGGTCAGATGCGGCATCAACTGGAACGACTGGAACACGAAACCCACGGCCCCGCTGCGCAGCGCGGCGCGCTGGTCTTCATCGAGCGTGGAGAGCTCCTTGCCGAGCAGGCGAACCGAGCCCTCCGTCGCGCTGTCCAATCCCGCGAGCAGGCCGAGCAGCGTCGACTTGCCCGACCCCGACGCACCGACGATCGCCACGCTGCTGCCCTGCGCGATCGACAGGTCGATCTGATCCAGTATGGTCAGTTCACCCGTTGCGTCTTTCACCCGCTTGTTCAATCCCCGAACTTCGATGACCGGCTCTATCTTGTTTTGCATGGACACCCTGAAGAAAAACTTGCGCGGCACGCTTCCCGTGCTGGGCCTGATGATGGCGGTTTGCGTCACGGCGCAGGCAGCGGATGCCCAGGCAGCGCCTCAACCCGCGACGCCCGCGCAGACGCAAACCAGGCCCGCGATCGTCGTGCTGGGCGACAGCCTCTCCGCGGAATACGGCCTGCCGCGCGATACCGGCTGGGTCAATCTGCTGCGCGGCAAGCTCGCGCAAGAGCGTCTCGATTATAGCGTCGCGAATTCGAGCATCAGCGGCGACACCACGAGCGGCGGACGCGCGCGCCTCACCGCCGTGCTCGCGCGGCTCAAGCCTGCTGTGGTGATTGTCGAACTGGGTGGCAACGATGCACTGCGCGGCGTGCCGCTCACGACGACCGAGGCGAACCTGCGCGGTATCGTCGATGCATCGCAGGCTGCGCATGCGAAGGTTTTACTCATCGGCATGTATGTTCCACCCAATTACGGCCCCGACTACACGCAAAAGTTCCATGCGGTCTATGAGCGCATCGCGAAGGAGAAGAACGTGCCGCTCGTGCCTTTCCTGCTGGCGGGCATCGCTGAAACGCCCTCGATGTTCCAGGCCGATCAGATCCATCCGACGGTGCAGGCCCAGCCATTGCTATTGAACAACGTCTGGCCAAGCTTGAAACCCTTGCTGGGCGCGGGCGCGTCGCATTAGTCGACACGCCGGCCGCACGGCTTGTTCAACCTGACGCGGAACACGGCCACGATTCAGTCATCTGAGACTTTCGCGTAACTCTTATAACCCCGCTCGTACTGAGAGAGCGATCCGACAAGGAGGTCACGTGAAATTTATCCCTCTTCTCGCCCTGACCGTTGCAATCTCGGCCTGTGCCGCCCAACCGCCTGCCGGCGTGCAGCAAGTCGGCACGAGTCAGAAGGCGCCGAAGGCCGTGGCGCAATGCGTCGCCCAGAAGTGGGCCGACAAGTCGCAGCAGCAAGTCGTGTCGCAAGACACGCTGGCGAACGATCAGGCCGTCGATGTCTACGTTCCCGGCCAGCAGCCGCCGAACGGCGCCGCCGCCGTGATTCGCCCGGCCTATACCGGCTCGGGCTCGTGGGTCGGCTTCCGCGCTTCGGGTGCGGCCGGCAGCCAGGCCAGCGGCGACGTGCAGGCTTGCCTGTAAGGTCGTGTCGAAGTGGACTGCCCGCGCGCTTCCAGCGCGTCGGGCGTGAATGAAAAAAGCCCCGCTACTCTTCGGATAGCGGGGCTTTTGCATACTGCGATCAGCGCATCAATTCGAAGTCGAGGGATCCGGCGCCGTTGCGTGACTGAGCTTGATCTTCGAACGCGCCTTCAGCGCATCCGTGTAGGCTTCCATTTCCGCCTGCGCATACACCTGCGCGATCTGTTGCTGTGCACCGGCCAGGCGGTCGGCCGCGACCGTGGCCGGCTTCTCGACCCCGTTCACGCGATAGATCGCGTAACCGTCGGCACCGAGGTCGACGCCCACGTAAGCCGGCAGCTTCGCTGCATCCGCCTTGAAAATCGCGCTGAGCGCCGCGGGCGGCAAGCCCTGTGCATCATTGCGCGACACGGTGATCGGCGACGTGAAGCCATCAGTCGACTTCGACTTCTGCAGATCGGCAAGCTTCGTCTCGCCTTCCTTCTTCGCCATGGCGGCTGCCATCTCCGCGATGACCTGCTTGCGCACCTGGTCCTTCACGGCGTCGAACGCGGGCACGGCGGACGGTTTGTAGTCGGTCACGCGCGCGGCGATCATCGTGCTGTTGCCGACGTCGATGGCCTGCGTGTTGTTGCGCTCCTTCACCGAATCGGGTGCGAACACGGCAGCGAGGAACTTCGCGTTGTTGAGCGGGTTGTCCTGCGGCAACTGCGGATTCGGCTTCGGACCGACCGTCGCGGTCTGAATGGACAGCTTGTATTTGTCGGCGGCGGGTTGCAGCGACTTCGACTTCTCGTAGACCAGGTCCGTGAACCCTTGCGAGTCGTCAGCGAAACCCTTCGCGCCCTGTTGCGCCGCATAGTCTTTCGCGAGCGCGTCCTTCACTTCGTCGAACGGCTTCGTGACGGCAGGCTTCACGTCGGTGGCCTGGATGATGTGATAGCCGAAGTCCGACTCGACGATGTTGCTCACCTCGCCCTTCTTCAGGCTGAACGCGGCGTCGTCGAAGTCCTTGCCGCCCGCGATCTGGCCGCGCGCAAAGTAACCGAGATCGCCGCCCTTGTTTGCCGAGCCGGGATCTTCCGAATTCTTCTGGGCGATCTGCGCGAACTGGTCCGGATGCGCCTTCACCTGCGCGAGCAGCGCTTCGGCCTTCTGCTTGGCCTTGGCCTTGTCGGCGGCGCTTGCGTCCTTCGGTGCGTTGATCAGGATGTGGCTCGCGCGCACCTGCGCTTCCGTGCGGTAGCGCTGGATGTTGTCGTCGTAGTACTTCTTGAGGTCGGCGTCGCTCGGCTTCGACACCGCCGCGATCGCGCCTGGCGACAGCACCAGATACTGGATCGTGGCCGTCTCGGGCGTGGCGAAGGCGTTGCGATGCGCGTCGTAGTAAGCGGTGAGCTGCGCGTCGGTCGGCTGGATCTTCGCCGTGTAGTCGGCGCTGCGCAGCGACATGCCCTGCACCGCGCGCTTCTGCTCGGCGAGTTCGGTGAGGCTTTGCGCGAGCGACTTCGACGTGAACGAAGTCGATTGAATGCTGCCCGGAATCTGCTCGGTGGCAATGCTGTAGCGCATGCGCTCGTCGTATTGCGCGGGCGTCATGCCCTGCATGGCGAGCAGCTGCTTGTAGCGCTCGACGTCGATGCTGCCGTCCGGCTTGCGCAGCGACGAGATCACCGGGTCGGCGAGCAGTGCGCGGCGCACGGCGTCATCGGAGGCGGTCAGGTGCAGGCGCTGGGTTTCGTCGGCGAGTGCGCGCTGTTGCACGAGACTGTCGACCATCGCGGCGCGGGCTTCGGGCGTGTCGAACATTTTGGCGTCGAACTGCGAGCCGAGCATCGAGCGGGCGCGATCCACTTGCTGGCGGAAGGCGTTGTCGAATTCGGGACGCGTGATCTTGTGGCCATTGACACTGGCGACCCAGGCGTTTTCGTCGAAGAAGTTGCTGAAACCCTGGATACCCACGATACCCAGACCGGGCACCACGATCAGGATCAGCAGGGCCATCATCAGGCGCTGGTGATTTCGGAAGAAGTCGAGCATGTAGCGCTGCGTTGTCGGAACAAAACGCTCGATATTACAACAGCGGGAGGGGAAAAGGCGAAAGGTGACTGGGAATTGGCCGCGTGGGGTAGCCAAGCCTTGGCCACAGGGTTCGGCCACGCAGACGAAACGGCCGATGAATCAGTGAGTTGAGTGACCTTGTGACACACTCGCCGGGAGGGTTTCAGCAAGGCATCGAGCACGCGAGAAGCGCAGCGCCCGTGACGCACAAAACAAAAGTCCCGCAGGCCGTGAAGCGTGCGGGACTTTCGTTTGAATCTGGCGGAGCGGACGGGACTCGAACCCGCGACCCCCGGCGTGACAGGCCGGTATTCTAACCAACTGAACTACCGCTCCAGAGTAGTACGTGCGACAAGTTGAAGTGACGCCATGCTGACCTGGTGGGTGCTGAGAGGCTCGAACTCCCGACCTACGCCTTGTAAGGGCGCCGCTCTACCAACTGAGCTAAGCACCCGGCCGATGACTTTCAACTTGCGCTTCGCTGGTTTGATGTCTCGTAATGCAAGACGCCGTATCCAGCGAGTCCGCTAGTTTAGCGCATCCTTCAGAGCTTTGCCAGGGCGAAATTTCGGCACCTTCGCGGCCTTGATCTTGATCTCGGCGCCTGTGCGCGGATTACGTCCGGTGCGTGCCGTACGCTTGCCGACCGCGAACGTGCCGAAGCCCACGAGTGTCACGCTGCCGCCCTTCGAGAGCGTCGCGCGCACGCCGCCGATGAGCGCCTCCAGCGCGCGGCCAGCGGTGGCTTTGGAGATGTCGGCTTCCTGCGCAATGTGGTCGATCAGTTCCGTCTTGTTCATGGTGATCCCCGAATCGTTTGATGGCACGTTGTCATGACGCGTTGTAGTCAGCCGGATCGTGTCCGGATGCGGCGCTCATTAGACGTAGCCGAAAGAACAGTGTCAACGAGGGTTGAGCCTGACCCGGCGGTTGTTTCGGAGAGTGAGAACGAAGTTTCGCCAGAACGGCGCGAGCAATAAAAACCCGCGGAAACATCCCGCGGGTCTTGAGTCCTGCCTTGAACGGTGCGGCGTGCATGATCCCACGCCGCACCGCCGGACAGAGACTTAGTGCTTCACAAACTCACCGGCTGCCGGTGCGTCCTTCTGCTGTTCGGCAGCGACGGGCGCAGCCTTCGCTTCTTCCTCGGGCAACGCTTCCGGCGTGCGTTCGAGCGCCAGTTCCAGCACGCGGTCGATCCAGCGAACCGGCACGATCTCGATGGCGTTCTTCACGTTGTCGGGGATGTCGGCCAGATCCTTGGTGTTCTCTTCCGGGATCAGCACGAGCTTGATGCCGCCGCGATGCGCCGCCAGCAACTTCTCCTTCAACCCGCCGATCGGCAGCACTTCGCCGCGCAGCGTGATTTCGCCCGTCATCGCGACATCCGCACGAACCGGAATACCGGTCAGCACCGACACCAGCGCCGTGGTCATCGCGATACCGGCGGACGGACCGTCCTTCGGCGTCGCGCCTTCGGGCACGTGGATGTGGATGTCCTTCTTCTCGAACGACTCGTCCGTGATGCCGAGACGGCGCGAACGCGAACGCACGACCGAGCGCGCCGCTTCCACCGACTCCTTCATCACGTCGCCGAGCGAACCGGTGCGGATCACGCCGCCCTTGCCGGGCATCACCGCCGCTTCGATCGTCAGCAGGTCGCCGCCCACTTCCGTCCACGCGAGACCCGTAACCTGGCCGATCTGGTTTTCCTTCGCAGCCAGACCGAAGTCGTACTTGCGCACGCCGAGGAAGGTATCGAGATTGGAACCGTCGACCTTCACGGCGCCCTCGGCCTTCTTGAGCAGCAGCATCTTCACGACCTTGCGGCAGATCTTCGACACTTCACGCTCGAGCGAACGCACGCCCGCTTCACGCGTGTAGTAGCGGATGATGTCGCGAATCGCCTGCTCCGTGACGTCGATCTCGTCTTCCTTCAGGCCGTTGTTGCGCTTCTGCTTCGGCAACAGGTAACGCTGCGCGATGCTGACCTTCTCGTCTTCCGTGTAACCCGAGAGACGGATGACTTCCATCCGGTCGAGCAGCGGCGGCGGGATGTTCAGCGAGTTCGACGTGGCGACGAACATCACGTCGGACAGGTCGAAGTCCACTTCGATGTAGTGATCCGCGAACGTATGGTTCTGTTCCGGATCGAGCACTTCGAGCAGCGCGGAGGCCGGGTCGCCGCGGAAATCCATGCCCATCTTGTCGACTTCGTCGAGCAGGAAGAGCGGATTGCGCACGCCGACCTTGGTCAAGCTCTGCAGGATCTTGCCGGGCATCGAACCGATATACGTGCGGCGGTGACCGCGAATCTCGGATTCGTCATGCACGCCGCCCAGCGCCATGCGCACGAACTTGCGGTTCGTGGCGCGCGCGATGGACTGCCCCAGCGAGGTCTTGCCGACGCCCGGAGGCCCGACGAGACACAGGATGGGCGCCTTCACCTTCTCGACGCGCTGTTGAACCGCGAGATACTCGAGAATGCGTTCCTTGACCTTTTCGAGGCCGAAGTGATCTTCGTCGAGCACGCGCTCGGCGTTGGTCAGGTCGTTGTTGACCTTGCTCTTCTTGCGCCACGGCAGGCCGATCAGCGTGTCGATGTAGTTGCGCACGACGGTCGCTTCCGCGGACATCGGCGACATCAGCTTGAGCTTCTTGAGCTCGGCGTCGGCCTTCTTCTTGGCTTCCTTCGGCATGCGCGCGGCGGTGATGCGCTTCTCGAGTTCCTCGAGATCCGCGCCCTCTTCGCCTTCGCCCAGTTCCTTCTGGATGGCCTTGACCTGCTCGTTCAGGTAGTACTCGCGCTGGCTCTTTTCCATCTGGCGCTTGACGCGGCCACGGATGCGCTTTTCGACCTGGAGAATGTCGATCTCGGCTTCAAGTTGCGCGAGCAGATGCTCGAGACGCTCGATGACCGGGAACATCTCGAGGATGTGCTGCTTCTGGTCGAGCTTGAGCGGCAGATGTGCGGCGATGGTGTCCGCCAGACGACCCGCTTCGTCGATGCCCGACAGCGACGTCAGGATCTCCGGCGGAATCTTCTTGTTGAGCTTCACGTACTGGTCGAACTGCGACACGATGGCGCGGCGCAGCGCTTCGGTTTCGGCGCTGTCGGCGTGGTCGGGTTCGAGCGGCATCACGTCGCAGGAAAACTGCGTTTCCTGTTCTTCGATCGTGAGCGTCTTGGCGCGCTGCAAGCCTTCGACAAGCACCTTCACGGTGCCGTCAGGCAGCTTCAGCATTTGCAGGATGTTGGCGATACATCCCACTTCGTACATGTCTTTTTCGGTCGGCTCGTCCTTCGCCGCCGTTTTCTGGGCGACGAGCATGATGTGCTTGCCGCCTTCCATCGCGGCTTCGAGGGCCTTGATCGACTTGGGCCGCCCGACGAAGAGCGGAATCACCATATGCGGGAAAACGACTACGTCGCGCAGCGGGAGCAGCGGCAGCGTAATGCGTTCCTGCGGGAGGAGTTGGGTTCCTGACATTTCATTTCCCCATGAGTGGAATCAGTTCAGTCGTAAGTAAGGCCGTTCAGAGCTATTGCAAGCCTTTATCGGAAGGGAAAAGTCGGTAGTCAAAGATCGCGTCAGTCACGTCCACACAATAAACCGAAAAAAATAAAAGGCCGTTCACGTTGCCATGAACGGCCTCTCGCCGAGCCACAGCCTGCTTCAGTTGGAACCCGCCACCTTGGGCGCATCTTCATAGATGAGCAGGGGCTTGCCGTCGCCGTCGATGGTGTTGTCGTCGACGATCACCTTCGAGACACCCTTCATGGTCGGCAGTTCGTACATCACGTCGAGCAACGCTTGTTCCAGAATGGACCGCAGCCCGCGCGCGCCCGTCTTGCGACGGATGGCTTTCTGCGCGATGGCCTGCAACGCAGCCGGACGAATCTCCAGTTCCACGCGTTCCATGGCGAACAGCTTGTGATACTGCTTCACGAGCGCGTTCTTCGGTTCGATCAGGATTTTCACGAGCGCAGCTTCGTCGAGCTTGCCGAGCGTGGCGACCACCGGCAGGCGGCCGATCAGCTCGGGAATCAGACCGAACTTGATCAGATCCTCGGGCTCGACGTCACGCAGCACTTCGCCCGCGTCGCGGTCCTGCTTGCTCTTCACGCTGGCGGCAAAACCAATGCCGGTCTTCTCCGTGCGGTCGGTGATAACCTTTTCGAGGCCGTCGAACGCGCCGCCGCAGATGAACAGGATATTGGTCGTGTCGACCTGGATGAAATCCTGGTTCGGATGCTTGCGACCGCCTTGCGGCGGCACCGACGCCATTGTGCCTTCGACCAGCTTGAGCAGCGCCTGCTGAACGCCCTCGCCCGACACGTCGCGCGTGATGGACGGGTTGTCCGACTTGCGGCTGATCTTGTCGATTTCGTCGATATAGACGATGCCGCGCTGCGCCTTGTCGACTTCGTAGTTGCAGTTTTGCAGCAGCTTCTGAATGATGTTCTCGACGTCCTCGCCGACATAACCGGCTTCGGTCAGCGTCGTGGCGTCCGCGATGACGAACGGCACGTTCAGCATCCGCGCCAGCGTCTGTGCGAGCAAAGTCTTGCCCGAGCCAGTCGGCCCGATCAACAAAATGTTGCTCTTCGACAGCTCGATTTCGTCTTTCTTGTCGAGATGCTTGAGACGCTTGTAGTGGTTGTACACCGCGACCGCGAGAATCTTCTTCGCGCGTTCCTGGCCAATCACGTACTGGTTGAGGATGTCGCTGATTTCCTGCGGGCTGGGCAGGTCGGACTTGGTCAGTCCGGCCTCTTCTGCTGCACCGGCCGCTTCATCGCGAATGATCTCGTTGCAGAGGTCGATACATTCATCGCAGATGAACACCGACGGGCCCGCGATGAGCTTCTTCACCTCATGCTGGCTCTTTCCGCAGAACGAGCAATAGAGCAGCTTTTCGCTACTGGAACCTTTCTTGTCCGCCATAAATGTGTACGCCTCCGGACACGCTTGTTACATGATACGCCCTTCAATCTGGCCACGCAGATTCGCACCTGCGCGGCCCGGTTGAAGCGCTGTGTGGCGCGGCGCCGCTTCGTGCGCCTTTCAAGTCTGATCAGGGACGCTTGTGCAGCACCTGGTCGACGAGGCCATAAGCCTGCGCGTCGTCGCCTGACATGAAGTTGTCGCGATCGGTGTCGCGCGCGATGCGTTCGACCGGCTGGCCGGTGTGATGCGACAACAGCTGGTTCAGACGTTCCTTCAGGTACAGGATTTCGCGCGCCTGGATCTCGATGTCCGATGCCTGGCCGCGTGCGCCGCCGAGCGGCTGGTGAATCATCACGCGGGCGTTCGGCAGCGCGACGCGCTTGCCCTTCGCCCCGGCGGCCAGGAGGAACGCGCCCATGCTCGCGGCGAGACCCATGCACAGCGTGGAGACATCCGGCTTCACGAACTGCATGGTGTCGTAGATCGCCATGCCGGCCGATACCGAGCCACCCGGGCTGTTGATGTACAGGCTGATGTCCTTGTCGGGATTCTCGCTTTCGAGGAACAGCAACTGTGCCACGACGAGATTCGCCGACTGGTCGTTCACTTCGCCGACCAGGAACACGACGCGCTCCTTGAGAAGACGCGAATAGATGTCATAGGCACGCTCGCCGCGGCCGCTCGTTTCGACGACCATCGGAACGAGGCCGAGCGCCTGGGCTTCGAAGTCCCGTGTCGCGTGGGACGCCAGCGTGTCGAGCAATTCAGCGCGAAAGGTCATGCAATTTCCTTGTTCGGAATAGGGATACTGGACGACAAAGGAACATCACTAGAACGGCTTGGAAACGCCCAAACTTTAATGCAAAAAAGGCGTGAGAGCCGTGAACCCACGACTCGCACGCCCCTTGCCACCGCGCGTCAGGCTTGCGCCGTTGCGCTGGCCAGTTCCTCGAAGCTGACTTCCTTGTCGGTCACCTTGGCCTTGCCGAGCACGAAGTCGACGACGTTGCTCTCGACAACGAACGCTTCCATTTCGGCGAGGCGCTGCTGATTCGAATAATACCAGCGGACGACTTCCTTCGGGTCTTCGTAGCTTTTGGCGAATTCGTCGACTTCAGCGCGGATCTGCTCGGGCTTCGCCTGCAGTTCGTTGGCCTTCACCAGTTCGGCCAGCACCAGACCCAGCTTGACGCGGCGCTCGGCTTGCTCGGCGAACATCTCGGCCGGGATCGGCGCGTCGGCGGCGTTCGGCACACCACGTTGCTGCAAGTCCTGGCGAGCCATTTCGACCAGACGCTGCTGATCCTGCTCAATCAGCGCCTTCGGCACGTCGAGGTCGGAAATCTTGAGCAGTGCGTCCATGACCTGGTTCTTCACGATCTGCTGCGTGCGGCGCTTGGCTTCGCGCTCCAGGTTGTCCTTGATCTCGCCGCGCATCTTCGTCAGGTCGCCGTCTTCGATGCCCAGCGACTTCGCGAAATCCGCATTGATTTCCGGCAGATGCGGCCACTCGATCTTCTTGACCGTGACCGTGAATTGCGCCGTCTTGCCCGCCACGTCCTTGCCGTGGTAGTCCTCGGGGAACTTGAGGTCGAAGTCCTTCGACTCGCCGACCTTCAGCCCCGTGGCAGCCTGTTCGAACTCCGGCAGCATGCGGCCTTCGCCGAGCACGAACGCGAAGTCCTGTGCGCTGCCGCCTTCGAACGCGACGCCGTCGAGCTTGCCGACGAAGTCCAGCGTCACGCGGTCGCCTTCCTTGGCGGCCGTGTCGCCGCCACCGTCGCCGTGCTCGCCGGCTTCGCCGCGTGCGTGGAAGTGCACGCGCTGCTTGCGCAGGATGTCCAGCGTGCGATCCACTTCGGCTTCGGAGATGGTGGTGACCGTGCGTTCGATTTCAGCGTCGGCGACGTCGCCCAGCTTCACGTCCGGATAGACCTCGAAGGTGGCGTCGAACGCGTAGGCGTCGGCGGCGTCTTCGACCTTCGGCGCGAAGCTCGGCTGGCCGGCGACGCGCAGGTTTTCCGCGCGGGTGACGTCGAAGAATTCCTTGCCGACCTTGTCGCTCAGCACTTCAGCTTCCACCTGGCCGGCGTACTGCTGGGTCACCATCTTGAGCGGCACCTTGCCCGGGCGGAAACCCGGCATGCGCACGTTCTTGGCCAACTGGCGGATACGCGAATCCACTTCCTTCTGCACTGTCTCTTTCGGCAGGGAAATCGTCACGCGGCGTTCGAGCTTGCCGAGGTTCTCAACTACGTTAGCCATGGCTGAAATCGTCCTAAAGTGAAACGTCAATTCGGTGTTCGGTTCTTCCGCGGTTCTAAAGGCGCGGGTCCGGATGCGGGCTCTGGCCAGGCCTGTTTCCAGGGCCCGGCTGCTGCCGCCGGCCGGGATCGGTGACCGGCACCGCGGCGCGCATGTCATGCATCGTGCGCGTCTCGCGGAGGGCCGGGCCGTCGCCCGACGCGGTGTCAGCCAACAGAGCCCAGTAGTTTAGCAAACAAATCAGGCCACCCTGTCCGACGAATCCGTGCGCCGGCCTCGACGGCCCGCCGCGGCCCCTGAAACGCCTGATTCGCGCCCGGATTCGGCGTAATTCCGCGTTTTCGCGGCCGCGCCGCGCGCGCAGAATCTCCGTTATCCGCGCGCGGCTATTTTGCGCAGCGCGCCACGCTGATAAGCTTGCCGGCGCACGATTCACGCGACCAATCGGCACCTCGCGCAATCCATGACTCGAAGGCATGAGGCGCATGCAATAAATGAATGGCGTTTGGCGTCGCGCACGTGCGTTCGTTCACTTCCAAACCAGAACAGTCGAGACACCATGTCCAACGTCATGTCCGCTCCCGTAGTCGTCATCGCTCCCGATTCGTTCAAGGGCTCGCTTTCCGCGGAAGGCGTCGCGGATGCGATCGCCGAAGGCATCCGGCGCGCGCGGCCGGACGCCGAGATTCGCATTCGCCCGATGGCCGATGGCGGCGAAGGCACACTCGACGCAATGCTGGCCGCCGGCGGCGAGCGCCGCCTGCTCAACGTGCGCGGCGCGGCGGCCGCACGGCGCGATGCCGCAACGGGCTTGCTCGCCGATGGCGGCGCGATCATCGAGACGGCGGAAGTGGTCGGCATCACTGACCCGGACGGCATGGCCGTGCCCGTTACCGAGCGCAGTACGCTCGGCATGGGCGAGGCGATCCGCGCGCTGCTCGATTCGGGCGCCCGCACTTTCTATGTCGCGCTGGGCGGCAGCAGCACCAACGACGGCGGCGCGGGCCTGCTCGTCGGCCTCGGGCTCAGATTGCTCGATGCCGGCGGCCAGGAACTCGAGCCGGTGCCTTCCGCGCTGGCGAAGATCGCGCGCATCGATGCGTCGGGACTCGATCCGCGTGTGAAGGAGGCGCAGTTCATCGGCATGTCGGATGTGGACAATCCGCTCACCGGCGAGCACGGCGCCACCGCGGTCTTCGGCCCGCAGAAAGGCGTGACGCCGGAGCAGATCGCGCCGGTCGACGCCGCGCTCGGTCATTTCGCGGATCTGCTGGAACCGGCGCTGGGTGTCGTGAAGCGCGACGCACCCGGTGCGGGTGCCGCTGGCGGGCTCGGTTTCGCGCTGCACATGCTGGGCGCGCGCTTCGAAACGGGCGCGGAAGTGGTGGCGCGGGAGATCGGCCTCGACGATGCCCTCGAAGGCGCGAACTGGCTCATCACCGGCGAAGGCCGCTCCGACGTGCAGACGCTGCACGGCAAGGCGCCCTTCATCGCCTGCAAGCACGCGCGGACGGCGGGCGTGCCGGCTTCGCTGCTGTCGGGCGCAGTGGATTCGGCGGCGCTGCCGCGTCTGTCGGAGTTCTTCGACGGCTGCTTCTCACCCGCGCCCGGGCCGATCACGCTCGACACTGCCATCCGCGACGCGGCGCGACTGCTCGCCAATGAAGCCGAGCAGCTCACGCGACTGAAGTTCGGGTCGCGATGAGGTCAAAGTTGAGCTTGAGTTGGAGGCCCAGCGAGCGCCGGGTCCCTTCTTGCGTCTTGAGCGACGCCGCGCGGCTGCTCGCCAGCGAGACCGGACAGCTCGCGCTTGTGGTGTTCGGTCCGCGATAAGGCTGGGGCCGTGTCGAAAGCATCGGGTTTCGCCCCGCCCCTCACGTGACCGCATGCTTCATGTGAAATCCGACCAGGGCATGTGCCTGAAGCTCGCTTCGCGATAAAACCGGCCCAGTGCCGATGGCATCGGAACCCTTCCCGCGCCTCACGTGACCGCCCGTCGCACACGAATGCCGAAAAAGTCCGGTTCGCGCTCACGCCCCGCCCCTCACGCAGCCACCCGCTTCCCGCCGAACGCAATCCGGTCAAGGCACCACACCGCGAGCATCGTCACGCCCATCAGCGGGAAGATCATGCCGAGCAGCGTCAGGCCGCCGCGCCACGCGCGCATCGGCGGACGCCGGGCCGGCCGCGCCGGTGCGCCGATGGTCCGCGCCGGCCGGCGCTTCAGCCACATGACGAAGCCCGTCAGCGCCAGCGCGGCGAGTCCCAGCGAAATCGCCGAGCAGACGATCTGGTTCGCAAGACCGAAATAACGCCCCATGTGCAGCGACGTGCCGTACGAGATCCACTGCGCGACGCGGCCATAGTTCGCGTACGAGATGTCGGCGAGCACGCGGCCGCTGTACTGATCGATGTGCAGCGTGCGTTCGTCGCGCGGATCGGCCGGGAACGACGACACCGTATAGACGCCTCCCGGAGTGTTCGGCAGCGCGATGCCGTAGTCATCGGCGACACCGTTGCGCGCCGCGAGCGCCACCACCTGATCCAGCGACAGCCGCGCGGCCGCAGCCGGCGCGGCGACGCCGTCGGGCACGACCGTCGCGCCGACGGCCCACGGCGTCTGCTTGAGCGGCAGATCGTCCATGGTCATCGGCATGGCGTGTCCAGCATGTCCAGCATGAGCATCGGCCTGCTGCGCGCCCGCCGCGGGCACGCTCGAATGCACGTGCGCCTCGCCCCACGCGCCTTTCGGATACCCAAGCGATGCGGAAGTCGCGAGCGCCTTGAACTCGCGCCCCCACGATCCCGACCACGGCAGCCCCGACAGCACAAAGAAAAGCGCGCCCGCCGCGAGCCAGACGCCGCCGACCGCATGCAGGTCGCGCCACCACGCGCGGCCGCGCAATGACAGGCGCGGCAGCCAGATGCCGCCGTTGCGGACATTCGTGCGATCCGGCCACCACAGCGCGACGCCCGTGCCGATCATCACGAGCGTCCAGCAGCCGGCCAGTTCCATCAGCAGTTCGCCGGTCTTGCCAAGCATCAGTCCGCGATGCAGGTCGCGCACCTGTTTCATCAGCCGATGCTCGACCGACAGTCTGCCGAGCACGGCGCCGTCATAAGGATTCACATACACGCTCTCGCTTTCGCCCGAAGGCAGACGAAACACGAATTCGGCGCTGCGCGTGCGATCGGATTCGATCTGCGCGAGCGTCGCGACCGCGCCGCGCGGCTCGCTCGCGACCGCTTTGGCGAGCAGGACATCGCGCGGCAACGGCGGCACGTGCGGATCAGCGACGACCATCCGGTCGCGATACAGAAGCGGCTCGAGCTGCGGTTGGAAACAGTAGATCGTGCCCGTGACGGCAAGCACGATCAGCAGCGGCATGACGAAGAGGCCGGCATAAAAGTGCCAGCGCCAGAGCGTGCGGCGCTGTGCGATGACATCGCCCGGAATGGGCTGGGCAGTGGCAGTTGATTCGGGTGCGAGCATGGCGATTCTCAGAAGTGTGCGTGCGTGTCAGATCGAAGGCTTCCGAAGGCATCAGATGCCGATGCGCCCTTCCACATAAAACGTGCGCCCCGCATACGGGTGATACACGTAATAGCGTTCGTCGAACAGGTTGTCGACGCCCACGCCCAGTTCGGTATGTTTCGTCGGCCGATAGGTGAGCTTGGCGTCGACCACGGTGTAGCTGCTGGTGCCGCCGTAGGTGTCGGGGTTGACGTCGGTGTTCGTCAGCGAGTTGTATTGCCGTCCGGAATACCGTACCGCGAGCGTGGCCGCCGTATTCCCGGTCGCGCGCCAGGTCGCTGCGAGGTTCGCCCGCCACAGCGGGATGCGATAGAAGTACTTCCCCACCGACGCCGGATTGCCGCCGTTCGCGATGATTTTCGATTGCGTGTACGCGACGTTGGCCACGAGATCGAGGCCGCGCACGAGCACGTCCTGACCTTCATAGGCGAACTCGGCGCCGCGCGAACGCACGCGGTCGATGTTCTGGAAGTTCGTGACATTCGGAATCACGGTCGTGTTGGTCTGGCTGAGGATCGTGTTCTTCACGTCGTCCTGAAACAGCGTGAAGCGATAGAGGCCGTTGCCGTGAATCCACTCCGCGCTGAGTTCCTTCGAGAGATCGTCTTCCGGCTTGAGATTCGGATTGTTGTTGACGATCGACGTGCCGCTGATCTGCCCTTGAAACAGCTCCCCCGCCGTTGGAAAGCGATACGCGCGTCCCATCGATGCGCGCAGCGTCAGGTCCTGGGTTGCATCGAACGACAGCGAGGCCTTGGGCGACCAGTGGCTTTCGCTGGCCCCGGCATAGTCGAGCGACGTCGCGCCCACCGCGCGCGAACCGTCATAGGCGTTCCAGTTCTCGTAGCGCACGCCATAGGTGAAGGCCCAGCGCGGCAGAAAGCGCCAGGCGTCCTGTGCGTAGACGGCCTGCGTGCGCGTGCGGCCGCCGAATGAATTGGCGAAGGACACACCCGCGCCTTCGCGCCATGCATCCGTGTTCGAGGTCACGTTGGAGACGAAATAGTCGTCGTAGTGATAGCCGAACGACAGCGCATGCGCGGCCGGTCCCGAACGTGTATAGGGCGTCCAGCTCGCGCGCAGGTCGAGCGATTTCCAGCCGGAGCCGCTGCCGTCGGTGAGCGTGCCGGGGCCGTCGCCGGGCACGCCGGAGCTGGCCGTGCGCGCGATGCTCTGCGAAATGTCGAAGTAGGACGCGACGGCTTCCGCGTTCCAGCCGGCCGCGTGATGCGTGCGCAGCGACGCGCCGTACAGAGTGTTTTCGCTCGCGCCCATGCTCGGCGCGAAGGTAGCGGCGGGAATGTCATACGCGTAGCCGCCGATGTTCACGCGGCCGCTGTACACCGGATTGCCTGCGGCGTCGCGCAGGAAGGTCTGCGTGTCGCTGTTGTACTTCTGATGCCAGTAGCCGAGCGTGAAGCCGGCTTGCAACGTGTCGGTCAGGTCGTACGCGAGCTTCACGCGCAACTGGTCCTGGAACGTGCGCTCGATGCCCTCGCCCGACGTGCCGAGCACGGCCGTCGGCGTGTTGTACTGATCGCGATAGAAGGTGGCGCCGGTGACGGGCGTGTCGGCGGCCGTGGCGAGCGTCTTCGACTGCGCGAGCGTCGCGAACTGCAACGGCTGGCCGGTGTTCTCCTGATGATCGGCGCCGATCAGAAACGACAGCCTGCCGATCCGGTCGCCCACCGTCGCGCTCGTGTTCGCGCCACTGAAATTGCGGTCCACGCCGAACAGGCTGAAATGCTGGGTGAAGCCCTGCACTTTTGCATCGGATTCGAACTCGGTCGGCATGCGCGTGGTGATGGCCACGGTTGCGCCAATCGAATTGCCCGGATAGAGCGCCGAATACGGGCCGTAGATCACGTCGGTGCGTTCGATGTCGTCCGCGAAAATCATCGACCAGCGCGGCGCGAAGTTCCAGGTGTTGCCGAGGAAGTTGCTGAGCAGCAGGCCGTCGGCATAGACCAGGCCGCGCGCCGTCTGCGCGTTGCTGGTGCCGCGCACCGCGATGGTCGAGTTGAGGTCGCCGATGAAACGCTTGCGCACGGCCAGGTTCGGCGCGTACTTGAGCACGTCTTCGGTCGACGTCACGTTCCAGTACTGGAACTGGTCGGCGGTGATGGTGTTGACGGTGGCGGGCAGGTTCGGGTCGAGCGACGAGGCGCGCGGCGCGGACTGCGCGCTGATACGTACGGGCGCAAGGGCGGTGTCGGTGGTATCGGTGGGATCGGCGGACTCGACTGCCGATGCGGCAGGCGTAGCGCCCGCCGAGAGCGCCGCGTGCGCCATCAGCGAGATGGGAAGCCATGCGCGTGAATGCGCGAAGGCACGGCGGCGCGAACACTGCCGCGCGCGCGTGATGAGCGGAAACATCGTGAATTCCTGAAGAGACGGACGAGCGGTTACGCGACCGTCGTGCTCACACGCGCGACGGACGTCGGTTGTACCGGACGAAGAACGGGTTCAGGAATAGACGGGCGGCGCGCGTGAACGCGCGGCGTTGAACGACTTCGAATGAATCGAGGCGACTGGCGCGCGCGGCGCCATGCGCGCGACGCGCTCGATGCGAGCGGCCTGCGGCGTGATGCCCGGCGCGACCGGCAGATGATGTGCGAGCAGGCCGCAATAGGCACAGGCGTCGACATGGCCGGCGGCGTCGTGCGATGCCGATGCCGCATGTGCGCCTTCAGCGGAAGGAGCGACGGCGCAGAGTGCGGCTTGCGGATCATCGGCGGCTGCGCGGGCCGCGAGCGTCTGGCTGATGACCGGCGCGACAATGGCAAGCCACATGGCGGCAATGCCGAGCCAGGCGACGAAGCGATTGCGCGCGTTGCGGGTCATGAGGACGGAGTGAAAGTGATAGCGAAGGGCTGGACGAGATTGTAGGCAGCGCGTCGGCATGCCGCAATCTCTTCATGCGCATGAAGAGCATCACGCGCGCAATTGACGCAAGCGCTGCAAGCGACGCCAGCGACGCATCGCTGCACGCGGAGCACTGCGGCCGCATGGCCGCAAATTCCCGGACATCGACAGACGAATCGGTTAGAATCTCGGGCTTGGCACGTTGGACCGGTGCCGGACACGGCGGCATCGCCGGGCGTCGAGACAGGCCGCAAGGCGTCAAGAAACCCGCTGCGCAAGCCGTGACGCGAGGATGGCGAAATTGGTAGACGCACCAGGTTTAGGTCCTGACGCCCGCAAGGGTGTGCGGGTTCGAGTCCCGCTCCTCGCACCACCAACCCCCATCAAAATCAAGCACTTAGCGAATGACGGCTGTCATTAATTCGCCTGCATTTCCGCCTAGTCGCTAACGGAATGACAGGATTGCGACAGCATCCATCGCGTGCCCGCTGCTTAGCGACGCCTGACCGAGACGACAACCGTCCGCGTATCCGCCCGTCCGCCCGTCGTCGTGATCGTGCAGGCGACCGCGTAGTCAGTGCCGGCCGTGCCGCCCGAGATCCAGGCGGTCGCGATTCCATCCTGCGCCGCCGCTCGATCGACCGTCAGCCCGTCTGCCGCAGTGATGGCGACATTCAGGATCGTTTCGTTCTCTCCGAGCCATGCAGACCAATCCCAGTCGAAGTCGAGAACCGCAAGCGGATCTTTCACGAAGGACGGGACATAGGGGTACGTCATGGGGTTCCCTGTAAAGACCAGTTGATCAGAGATGATTCGATACGTCCGGATCTCCGCGCTGATCGGGAACGAAACAGCGATCGGGATTGCGGACGCGACGCCAGCCAATGCGCTCGTGATGTTCGGCATCTGAACGGCCACGCCAGCGCCGTCGATTGCCCCCAGCAGCCGCGCAGATGAGACGGTCGTGTTCGGCGCCTGCGCGACGCTCGAAGTGCCAGATATGGCACTTTCGCCGGCTGCCGCGCAGACGTTCGCGAGCTGCGAATCTGCTTCCTCGCCCGTGATGTCCGATGTCGCGATGCCGTTGCCGCTGTTCACCGCCTGCACCACGGTGGCGACGCCGCTGATAGCGGTGATGCCTTGGACCGATCCATCTGCCTGCGCGATGTTTGGGCTCTGAACCGCGCTGCTCGTGCCGGCGTCGCCCGACGCGACCTGAATCAGCACCGAATTCCTGCTTTGCGCCGGTGCCGCCGCGCCGCCGACGAGCACGCTGCCTGCGCCGGCCGCCGTGTTCGATGGAGGACTGAGCGCGCCCACGCCGCTGGTCAGTAGCGAGACGCTCGCCGCGCACGTGTCGCTCGCCTCCGTCACCGCGCCGACGCAGTTGATCGTGCCCAGCGCCGTGATGACGCCGGATGCCGCCGCCGCGTTCTTCGCCTGAGACGGCGCCGCGCTGCCGCCCACGACCGGCGAGCCGGCCGACGCTGCCGCGTCATTCGCTTCGACGACCGCCCCCGCGCCGCTCGCGACCGGGCCGCCGGCCGCCGCCGCGCCGTTCTTCGCCTGGCTCGTTGCGCCCAGACCCGAGAGCAGCATCACGCCGGCCGCAGCGACCGTATCATTCGCCTCGACCGCCGAGCCGGTGCCTGTGATTCCCGGAATGGCCGCTACAGTGCCCGACGCGGCTGTGACGTCCTTCACCTCTAACGGCGCACCCGATCCGGTGATCGCATCGGTCGCCGCTGCCGCCGCCGTGTTTTTGCCTTGCGTGGCGCTCGCCGCGCCGCTCGAGACTGGCCCGCCGGATGCCGCCGCGGCATCATTCGCTTCAGTTTCTGCCGACGTGCCGGTGATGCGAACGGTGCCCGATGCCGACGTGACGCCCTTCGCGCCCGTGCTCGCGCCGATGCCGGTGATCGTCGACAGCGTGACGACATAGCTCGCGGCCTGAAACGAAACGTTCGCGTACGCGCCGGCGACAGGCGTGACCACGCCGACAGCGATCGTCAGCGTCTGGCCGGCGCTCGCCGCCGAATAGGTGATCGTGGTGAGGTAGTTCTCGACCGACCCGCTGCCCGGTCCTACCGGCGTGACGGTGAACGGCGCCGCGCTGCCGTCCGAGAGCGTTGCCGTCAGCTTCGGAGACGTCGAATACGCGCCCCAGACGATCTTCAGCGTGCGCGAATTCGTGTCGGCCGGCACTGTGAAGGTGTAACCCTGCCCGGCCGTCGGCGTCGCGACGCCCTTCGGCGAGTCGAGCACGCCCGCCTGAGTCGTCGTCGTGCTCGCGGCGTTCGGCGTGCCGTCGGTCCAGGTGACGGCAGTCGTCGATCCGGTCCATGAGTCGAGCACCGCGCCGGCGGTCGGCGTCACCGCGCCGATCGTCGAGCCGCCGCTCGCCTTTCTGTTCGGCGTCGTCGTGCCAGGGTATTGAATCCAGTCGGTCTGAGGTGGCGAGCTCAGATTGACCGTCGTGTAGCTGACGGCCGACGAGCCGCTCAAACTAGCCATATTGGCCCCCGTGCCAGAACCTGTGGCGAGCGATTTCGCCTGGATGGTCGAGCTCGTGCCCGTGATCGACGATGTTCCCGATCCTGCCGCGACGTCGTTCGCTTCCTGCTCGGTGTCGATCCCCGAGATGGCCGCTTGCGAGATCACATATCCGGCGCTCTGCATCGAGACGTACGCATACGCGCCGGTCGCGGGCGTGACGAGCGTGATCGCAACGGTGAGCGTCTGCCCTGCGGAATTCGCAGCGAACGTGATCGTCGTCAGATACTTCTCGCCCGACCCACTGCCGGGTCCGGCCGGCGTCAGCGTGTAAGGCGCCGCGCTGCCGTCGGAAAGCGTCGCGACGAGCTTCGGCGCGGCCGAATAGGCGCCCCAGACGATCGTTAGGGTGCGGGTGCTGGTATCAGCAGGAACGGTAAATGAGAAACCCTGACCGGCTGGAGGCGTCGCGACGCCGTTGTTCGGCGCATAGATCGCGCCGGTTGCTGTCGTCGCGTTGCTGCTCGCGTTTGGCGTGCCGTCTGACCATGAGACGGCGACCTCGCTACCCGTGAAGGCGCCGAAGGTTGCGCCGGCCAGCGCGACCGCAGCACCGATGGTCGAACCGCCGCCGCTTCTGCGGTTAGGCGTTGTCGATCCGGGGTACTGTATCCAGTCTGCCTGAACGGGCGAACTCAGGTTGACCGCGCTATAGCTGATTGCAGAAGAGCCGGTCAGGATGCCCATTTTTTAGTTGCCGTTCGTGAAGGTGAAGGACGATACGCTGATGGTCTGGTTCTGGGCGATGCTCGTGTTCGTCAGGTTCAGGTCCGAGCCGCTGGTGCTCACCGTGCCGTCGATGTGCGCCGTGCCGCCCGAGGTGGTGATGCGGAACCACGTTGCGTTAGTGCCGGTGCCCGCTGCGGCGAGGCCGGTGCCGTTCGCGATGCTGTTGAGCGTCAGCACGCCGCCGCTCGCCGACGGTGCGAAGGTCGCGTTGCAAGTCAGCGTCGCGAGAAGCACCTGCGACGTGATCGCCGTGTCGGGGGATGCCGGCTGCGTGCCGCTGTAAAGATTCAGCAGTGCGCTCGCGCCGACGGTCGTCGTGATCGCGTTTTGCTGGGCGTTCTTGAGGTTTGCGCTGTACTTGAGATTCGAGGCCATGAGTGTGATTCCGGTGGTTACGGGGTTTGCTGCGATGAAGTTTTTGACGGTCGGATAACGGCCCTTCTGAGTTGTGCCGTCACTGGCAACCAGGCCGAACATCATTTCGTTGTCGGTCGGCGAAACACTTGCGCTGTTGCCGGCGGCGTCCACCAGTTGGTAGTACTGCACACCCTTGATGTTGTAGGTATTGCGCACCGAGACGAATCGCGCGAGCAGGTAGCTGCCGACGATTGCAGAAGCAATGGCTGCCTCGTTCGCATAGACGGCAGTCGTGCCGTTCATCGCGTTCGCGCCGCACTCGGTGATATAGATTGGCTTGCCCCATCCCGCGATGTGCGCGAGCACGTTGAACCCGCCTTGATCGGTCGGGTTCTCGATGTCGTCATTCGGGCCGTAGTTGTTCAGATACCAGTGCCACGACGACAGATCCCAGTCGACGATCTTCGTCGCGTCATAGGTCGTCGGCGCGCTCGGCGTCGAGCCGTTCCGCAGCATGTCGAAGAAGGCTGTATGCAGCCATGTCCCGCCCGGCTGCATGATCGGCGTCGTGGTGTCGACCGATCGGATGCCGGCGATCATTCCGCGAATCGAGCCGCGGCAGATCAGGAACTTCGCGTTGTTGAAGTCGGAAGTGACATTCCCGCGACCGGTCCCGCCGACGATGTTGCCGTCGCTCCACTGGCCGCCATCGAACTCGTTGCCGACTTCGTACCATGGCACCAGCCCAGCGAGGTTTGTCGCGGCGTCGACGCCGAGGTTATAGCCGAGCGTGTAGGCGGTCGCCTCGGTTGCGGTCCCGCCAGTCCATGACGTCTGATAGAGCGGCAGGAGAACCGGCGCCACGACAATGCCGTTCGGCGTTGCCGTGTTGTTGATGAAGTTCCTGAACGTCGCCCCGTCGCTCGACGTGACTGCGCCGGTCGATGAGCTATTCGACGCCCCGTATCCGTTTCGATACGTGAGCATGCCGAGGTCTTTCATGCTCGCCGCGTTACCCGCCCACTTCGCCGGCACATACCCCGCCGAGTTATTCCACGTGAAGTGACCGTTCACGCCCCAGAATGGCGCTATCGGAATCGACATTTTTGACCTTGCAGAGGAGCTTCTACGGACGCGCGAAAGACTTCGCGGTCAGTTCTTTTTGACGGGACAGTTTTTGATGATGGCGAGATCGAGCGCGAGGATCTGACGCTTCGTGTCCAGCGTGTCGGCCGTGCTCGCGGCGATCGGCCTGACCCAATCGCATGCGGTATCAATAATTTTCACGCTCGGCGCCGGAGCCGGCGTCGTCGCGCATCCACTCACAGCGAGTGCGCAGAAGATAATCGTGGCCCGCATATTCATTGATCCTTTCGCATGGCGCCGATGGCGGCGAGTTGAGCGTCGATGTCGTCGCGCGTGGCGGCTGCGGCGGTTTGATCTGCTGCTGCTCGGTTGACGACGGCCTGCTCGCCTTTTGCCGACGCTTCAGCGTTCGCTTGATCGACCTGACTCTGTTTCGCTGCAACAGTTGCGGCAGCCGTTGCCTCGACCTTCGACGCCTGGCTGTGCCGAAAGAGGCCAAAGGCGACACCTCCGAGCGCGCAGGCAGCAGAGATGATGGTTCCGAGATGCGACACGAGAAACGCGACGATGAGCGTCATGACCAAACCCCTGTGAGAAAGAGACTGCGTTCGCGCGCGCGGCGCTTGACCAGACCAGCCATAGTTTTTCCAGACGCCTTCACCCATAGGTCAAACTGATCCGCCGCGCCGGCATAGTCGCCACCGTTGAGCAGCTTCAGAAGGGTCGATGTCCCGAGACTCCCGGTGCCGACGTTGAAAGCGAAATCGACGAGCGCTGCCTTCTGTTGCGGGCTCAGCGGCACGGTCACAAGCTTGTCCACCGCAGCCCCGAATCGAAGGAGATCGGCCGTCAGCCGAGCATCTGCGCGCGCCTGCGTCCAGACCGTTCCGCGCGCGATGCCTTCGCCAGTCGCACCATAGCCGCACGTCCACGGGTCGCCGCCGCTCGCCGGGTCGGCATAGGCAACGAGCACGCACCCTTCCGAAGCCTTCGTCAGCGCCTCGCAGAGCGGATACCATGCGGGCGATGCGACAGCGGGCGTCTCGACGGTTTCTTCGAGCGGCGGCGCCTTCGCTACCGGTGCCGGCGCCGCGGGCGCGGCCGGCGCCGGCTTGCGGAAGATCGCCAGCAGGGAATCGAGCCAGATCATTGCGGTGCGACCGGTTGCGGATTGGCCGCGGCCGTCGCCTCGCGCAACTGCTCCTGCTTGATGATCCGCGCGAGCGGCACGGCGATCGCGCACGCCAGCGAGACGAGCGCGAAAGTTCGCGGCGGCACGTACGCCTGAATCATCGGCAACTGATCCTGAAACTGAGCCAGCGCGCCGAAGGCTGCAGCGGCCATGCCGAGCAGCGAGGCAGACGACTTGAACAGGACGGTCTTCGCCTGGCCAACGAGTTCGAATTTCATAGACGCCCCGCAAAGAGAAGAATTACGACGATGAGGAGCAGCAGACCGATGCCGCCGGACGGGTAGTAACCCCAGGCGTGTGAGTAGGGCCACGCCGGAAACGCGCCGACCAGCAGCAGCACGAGCACGATTAGCAGGATGGTTCCGATGGACATGACTTTTCCTTCGCGCCGCACGGCGCTAAATGACATCGCAGAAAAGGGGATTGGACTATCGGCGGTTGCCGATCCAGGGCTGCGCAGGAAGTGCAGGATGCACAGCGGTTTCGAGCTTCTTGTCGACGGCCTTCGCCGTACTCGCTGCCTCGTCTGCCTTCGACGCGGCGACGTTCACCTTCTGCTCGACGGCCTCTGTCTTCTGCGCGGCGACGGTAGCTGCGGCCGTAGCTTGTCGCGTCTGCTTGATCAGCACCGCCTGCCGCGCATCGGTGAGCTTTGCGCGATCGCCTAGGAACCGCAGTGTGTACGACGCGATCTGATTAGTGTCCGCCACCGACTTCGCGATCAACTCCTGCGACTGCTTGAGCGTCGCGTTCTCTGACCTCAGACTCGCGATCTGCGTCGCATATTTGGCATCGGCCGCCTCAGTCGCGGAAGCAGCGGCTGTCGCCCGAGCCTGCGGAAACCGGTTGACAAGCTGCATTCGCTCGGACCGATTGATCCAGTACATGACCGCCATGCCGGCGAAGAAGATCGAGAGCATGATGAGCAATATGGATGCAAGCCCCGCGAAACGCTTGTATGCCTTCTTGATTTCGTCTGTCACGTCAGATCCTCTCGTCGGCGCCCGCCAAGTTGTGCCTTCAGCGCATTGTTTTCGGTCTCGAGCGAGTCAACACGGCGCGTCAAGGCCTCAAGCTTGCGACGGTCCTCGTCGCGATCCCGTGCGGCCTGTTCAGCGAACCGACGCATCCTCGCCTCGGCAACCTGCAGCTGCCGACGGTATCGAGTCTCGCGCGTTACAGACGCCTCATACTGCTTCTTCCACTGGCTTGCAGACTCGAGCAGCAGCTTCAAACTTTCAGTGTCTGTCTCGTCCTGCGCTATATCGCGCTTCGCCTGAGATTCAGTCGACTTGACGTCAACCAGTTGCTTGCGCAGCTTGATGTATCGATCGATGAATATGCCGACGCCAACAGTGAAGAACGTGCAGCCGCTTCCGATAATCGTCGCCAGAGTTGAGTCCGTAGGCATGTGCTTCCTCGTTCGACGGCTCTGCTGGCCCGCTTTCAATTGCTGGTGACACCGGACTTAAAGCCCCGGTTTATTAGGTCGGTCAGCCAAACCGAACCTCTTAAATGCCGTCAAGGCCTTATTGTCAGACCGATTCTCGTGGTCTGTTAAAATGCCAACATTAATCTTCGCTGATATAAAAATGAAAGAAATCGTGTATCAAGTGCATTATCTCGATGGAAGCATTCGAATCGTGCCTGAAGCAGAGGCAGCAGAACTGCGAAAGAGCCCGAACGCGAGCAACTTCACAATCTCGTCGCTCACTCCGGCACTGGAAGCGCCCGCTGAGATTCTCCCGGAAGGGAGTTGAAGAAGTCTTTCCAACGAGAATCCGTTGCCTCAACGACACCTTGATTGGGCCAGTCGGTAGGATCCTGAGGGGAACAGAAAAACGAGATGATGGCGGTTTCGTTTGAGTTGGAAAACTGAACGTTGATCGTTTTCATAGCCTTCTCCTCAAAAGCGATAGCTCGAAGCGTAGTAGCTGAACGTCGGCGTTCCGCTCGAATTCGTTGCCACGCGATACAACGTCTGCGGCACAGCAATGTCAACATCGAAATTGCAGATGTACTGCGCACTTGCCGTGGCGCCTCCATAAATCGCCTGCTGCCCACTCATAGCTGCATCTCCGGCCAGAAGGGAAACTACGGCCGAAACGATTGTGGACGATGCGCCCATTTCGCCGCCGACGGACACGGCGTTTGGCGGAATCACCGCAGCCACATTCATCGCAGTGGCACTCGCAGCAGTGGTGGCAGTCGAGAGCAAGGTCGCTAGCGGGAAGCTCACTTTCCGGTCGCGTTGCATGCCGGGTTGGAGCTTGCCTGTCGGATCCGTCGCCCGCACGCTCACGAGCGCCGAAACGGTGTATCCGGAAGGCATGTTGGCGCCGCCATAGACGTTCGGAGCAGCCGCAGAAGTCGCATTGACAGCAAGGAGTGCGCTCGTAGCGGTCGTCGGGTTGTAAATCGCGTACAGCGCGACATACCCGCTCGTCGGCGACGTACCGGTGTCCATACCGCCCGCGCCGGTGTTCGCGAGGTTGATGGTCTTGTTGAAACTCGGCAGTTGATAAGTCTGTCCGTTCAGAGCACTCGCGACAATAATCTGATCCGCAGTCAACGTCGCGCTCGCGGAAACGCTTGACACGTTCATTGCGAGATTGCGAACCGAGCCTACAACAGGCGCGTACATCTTTTGCAGTGCGCTGTTGACTTGGCTGTAACTCGTCTTGCTGCGTGCGATCCCAGCAGCGGCAAGAATCGCGCACAGTTCCTCCTGAATCATGTTCAGCCACGATCCACGGACGTTCGTCGCGGGCGTGCCGGCGGTCGGGTTTCCTTCCGTGAAATAGCCTTCCGATCCGGCCGTTTCCGGCGTCGGCAGCGAGGGCGTGGCCGTTGCATCATCGATTCGAAACATGGTGCCTCTTATGCGTAAGCGAAGATTGGAATCGTGTGCGCCGGCATGATTGCGCGGAATTCACACTCGAGTACTTTGTTGCCCCATGCGGCGAGCGGGTCGCCAGCGGCCATCGCACCTGCGACAGCGCGCACCACGGTGTTCAGTGGCGCGGTGATCTTCCAGGCGAAGTTCCAGTCGTAGCCGCAGCACGGCTGGCCGGCCTTGAGCATGCCCGACCGCGCCTGCGTGTATTGAGTGATCGTGACCGTGTAACCAAGGCTGGCGGCGAACCCAATCAGGTACGGAATCGACGCCCCTCCAACGTTCGTGAGCCGCGCTACGACCTGCGCGCGTCGCTGCTGTATCGTTGGCGCAGCACCGGCGCACGGATCTGGAAGGCCGAGCGTCGCTTCCCACTCGGGCAGCAGTTCATACGTCGTCGCGGGGTACGCGTCGACCAGCAGATAGTTCGCGCGTGCCGTCTGACGCTCATAGCTCGGCGCGAGCCCAGCGATCACCTTCGCCTGAACTGTGTCCAGATCGCGAGGCCACACACGCCCGCGCGGCAGGAGCGCCTGCATCGCCGCCAAGAAATCAGCAGCCTTGAAGTTCGGTGCAAGCATGTCGCCTCACACGTAGATCACGCTTGCGAGGACCGGCAACTGGCCAGTTCCGCTCGTGATGTTGCCCGGATATGTCGTGGTCGTCGTTCCGACAACACCTTGGACGAGCGTAATGACGAAGCCGCTCGTGCCCGACACCGATGCAATCGCTGACTCGATGTCCGACCGGTTCACCGTCCCCGAGCGCGGATCGCCCTCGCGAAACAACACGTCGGCGATTGCAGCCGAGATCGCCGCGCGCGTCGCGGTCGTCGTGCTCGTCAAACCCGAGATCGTGAAGGTGAGGCTGTTCGGGACGGGACCGCACGAGTACACGAGGGCGGTCACAGGCTGCTCGTTGACGATGCTGTCTGCAACCACTAACTGATCGCCGGTGGCAACCGTGCCGCGCGGCGTTCCGCCTGGCCCTTTGTCGAACTGGGAACACCCATTCGTGCCCTGCGGAAAGCCGTTATTCGAGGCCTCCGCCACATCCCACATCGTGTACAGGACAACAGTCCCGCCGCCGAATCCATTCGGCGCCACCCATGCACGCGTGACGCCAGGGACGGCCAAAGCCCAGCCGATGTAGTCGTTGGCATCGCCGCCTTGCGGCGTGTTCTGGTATGCCGCGAGCATTCGGGTGCGCAACTGGTCGTTCGTCTCAATGTCCGCGCCCGATGCGACCGTGCCGGTGATCGTGCCGGACGACTGTAGACCCGGCACCGACGTGCCGAGAGCCGCGCTCGTGCCTGCTCCAGAATTCCCCGCTGAGCCCGCGACCGTCGCGACTATCGTGACGGTCAGCGATCCAATGCCGTCGACGGTCGCGGTCGACGCCGTCGTGTAGGTCGCGCCGTCGCTGCGCACGACCTGTGTCCCCGCGTTCAGCACGGTTCCAGTGACGCCAGAGAACGAGGCGCTCAGCTGCGCGGCGGTCGCGGCCTTCCGATACACCTTCTTCAGCGCTGCCCAGCCTTCGAGATACTCATCCTCTGCGGTGAACGGTACAGACTGTTTCGCGATCCAGTCGAGATAAGCCATGTGCATATTCGACATGCCGGCTTGCACCTTGCCGATGACCTTGAGCACGGTGAAGCGCAGCGTCGCGTCGGCACCCTGCAGCGCCGAGTTGATGTCTGCCGCGACCTCGCTGACTAGGGTAGAGAGCGTTTTTCTTGAGAATGGCATGTCAGGAGATCTGTTGCCATGCCCATGCGAACGTCAGAGCGACGCCGGGGCCGGCCGGTTGATAGAGCATGATCTGCGCGCCGAGAAACGTGTCGCGCGTCCATTCCGTCTGAACGTCCATGCTGGCCACTACGCCGTCATCAACGAGCCACTGCAGCGCCTCGGTGATGTAGTCGCGTGCGTTGTTCAGCACCTCCTGCGTCTGCTTCGAGCGATCGAGCAACCAAAGCCGCGAGCCGATCGGCGTGTCTTCGCCGACGTCGCCCCACCAGCCGCGCGGGTCGCCGGTGCCGTCCGGTATGAAGTCGTCGGAGTTGGCCACGCGATCCGTAAAGAGGCTCAGTAGCACCGCCGTCTGCAGATCGTTTCCGGTCTGAAGAAAGCCGCCGCTCGCCACGTTCGACACATATGCGCCGGACCACGAGAGCACCGCTCCGGTCGCCGCCGCGCTCGCCAGCGTCACAAGTCCGGTGCTGCTCAGCGTGTAGTCGGTCACCGTGACATCGGCGGTCGTTACCGGGATATACGCACCGCCGGCACCGTCCTCGTCCTCAGCGAAAGCGAGATAAACGATCGTGCCGACCGGAAGGTTCGTGTTATTGCCGTTTTTGAGATTGAAGTCCTGCCACGTGCGCGCGCTGGCGACGTTCGCCGTCGACGTGAGTTGAACCCATGCATCGAACACCGAGGTCGTTACGATCGAACCGGATTCGGTGTCGCCGTAGTCGTTGTTAAACCAGAGCCCGACGACGCCGGACTGACCGCTCGGCACATAGGCCCATATGCTGCCGGTGCGTTGTCCCGCGGGCGCGGTGTGCGTGCTGCGCGCGCCGAGATTGCTGTTATTGACGACGACAAGTTTATTAACCGCCGTTGCGGTCCCGTCAGGCGCCGCGATGTCCGTCGACTGTGTGACCGTGCCGATAAACGCGGTGCCGTTCGATGTCTGCCACGGCGCCACCGTCATGTTGGCACTCTGCCGGATGCGGTTCGTGCGCGGCGTCGGGTAGAGCAACTGATTGCCATGCCAGTCATTGCGATAGATCTGCGCTGAAACGACCGCGCTGATCGGCCCGGCTGTAGGTGCCAGCGCAAACTGCGTCGCTGCGCCGTCGCCGTATCCGAAAGCGACCGGCGTCGCGACGCTTATCTGCTGCCCGGCGATCGAAAAAGGCGAGAAGCCCCAATCACCGCGCCCGCTTGCCACATCCCACAAGATGGAGATGTCTGTCATGCATCACTCCAAGGTGGTCGGGATTCCCGTGTTGCTTGATCCGCTCTGAACGCCGCTGTGGACGTGCGCGTTCGCCACTGCACGCATGCCAGCCACCGTGCGCGTGTTCGTCTCGTAGTTGTCGATGATGTCGCCCTTGCATTTCAGCAGCGGCGTGTCGGCATCGATCTCCGGCGTGTTCGTGATGGTGACCGGCTTGCCGCCGCCATCCAGCACCATGCCGGCCTGCGACAGATAGACCTTCTGGCCGGTGTTGTCGTGCAACACGACCTCACCGCTCGCGAGCGCGGTCACGCGATACGTCGCATTCGACGTCGCGATCACGATGCCATTCGTGCGCTCGCCGTTACCGAAGACGACCAGCGCTTCGGAACCGATCGGCGGGTTCGACGAGAATCCATATTCGGCGTACCGCGGAATATCGCCGGCCGTCTCAAGCGCGTTGATGCGCGTCTGCATGTACTGCACGGTCCGCTTATCGTCGACGAATGAGATCACCGCGCGACTGACGAACAGCTGTATCCGCCGCGCGAGCCGGTTGAGTGCTTCATGCATAGTTTTCCCTATTCCGGCGCGATGTCCGGATCAATGCGCTGCAGAACCAGCGGCTCGGGCAGATATGCCTGACGCGGGGCGAGCAGCATCTCAGTGTGCGTGCCGTTCTCGTCGAGTATGAAAGTCGCCTCGACGATCAAGAGCAGCGTTTTCTCCGGAATCTTCAGCAGCGGCATCGTGACCGGCACCTGATAATTCAGATACCAGGGCGAGCCCTCCGCATCGAGCCAGCTATCGACCAACACGCGCACCTGACGAGACATGCCGTAAGCGCGCGCGATCTGCCAGTCGACGCGGCGCTGCAGGTACGTGCGATCGGCGGCCGGCTGCTCGGAAACGATGTACTTCGGCCGGTATCGCTTCACACCCTTGTCGTATGCGGTGTACTCCGGCAGCAGGTTCACACCGATGTCGGTCGCGTTGTTGTAGTTCGTCAGCACGCCCGAGACGCTGGAGAACCGACCCAGCGAACTTTTCACCGACGTCGCCGATTCGATGTTTTTGCCGAGTTCAAGCCCGGTAGATCCTAGATCGTCGCCGGCGAGCGCCAGGCACAAAGACCCGTCTTCGAGTTCGAATGCCAGCGTGCCGGTGTAGCGGCAGCAGCGCTCGATGATCTCCCACGGCGTCTCGGTGATCGACACCAACTGAAACGGGATCGTCGGAAGCTCGTCGATAACGGCCTGCAAGCCTGCCGTCACCACGACCCCGATCGGACCCACCGTGTCGTCGCCGAAATTCTTGACCAGATCCTGACACACCGAATCGATGCGGCTGTTCGCCAGAATGCGATCGAGCCGCGCGCCGCAGTCGATCAGATCCTGACACCGGCCGCGCCCTGTCGCACGGATCATGTGCTCGTGCGGCGTGATGATGTATTCGACCGTGTCGATATAGCCTGTCAGGAGCACATTGTCAGCGTCGATAGAGATCCGAATCGGCGCCCCGCCGATCATCGACGTCTCGTCGACCTCCGCGGGGAACCGCTCCGTCATTTCCAGCACGAATGACCCCGTGCAGCTTTCGATCGAGCGCGTCACGCGCGCGCCGGTCCAGCCGGTGATCGAGATCCCGCTTTCAGGCAGCGTAACGACAAGCGAATTCATCAGTACGTCGCCCCAAGTGCGAATTGGCTGGTGGAACCGGTCGAGCCGCGCTCTACCGTCGATTTCACGTTCGGCGTGCCCGAGACCTCTGCGCGCGACCCCTTCGGCAGATTGCCGAGTTCGACCTTTACGCGCAGCTCGCCGTCCTTTCGATCCGGCACCGTGTCTTGAGACTGCGCAGGCGCCGCGCCGGGGGCCGAATACAATCCGGCGATCCTGTCTGCCGTTTTCGCCCGAGCATCCGCTTCGGCGTCGGCGGCTGCCGGCCGCTCATACAATTTCGAGGCGATTCTCGCTGCATCCGCCGGCGATGCGGCCGATTGCATCAGCACCCCAGCCCTTCTCGACTGGCTGTCGCCTTGCGTAAGCTCCCGCATCACATACCCGAGTTGCTCGTCTAACGTCGACGTCTTGATCGAGTGTCCGGCCCACTTCTCAAAACCTGCCGCTCTATCTGGATGCCACTGCGCAACGCCGTAGGCTTGCCCGTTATCGCCCTCTGCGGATGGATCAATTCGGCTTTCATGCAAAAGCCCAGCGGTCATACCGATGGCGGCGTTCCGCGTCATGCCGTGCCGCTCGAAGTAATCGATCGCATATGGAACATTGGCGTTCGGCTCGGCCGCGACTTGCGCGTTCGTGCGCGCGCCGTTGCCGCGTATCCAGTTCCCGAACTGCTGCGCTTTCGTCATTCCTATTGAGACGTTGCTCTCGGTGCCTTGCGCCTTAAGCTCTGCATTCGTGCGCGCGCCGTCTCCAGTAAGAAAGTGTTCGACGCGCTCGACGCCTGCGTGGACAGAAAAATCCCGCAGTTCGATCTGCTTAACCATCTGTTCGACATTTCCGAGAAACGTCGTCAACGCAGGCGCCAGCGAGCCGAGAATCGTCGATTTCGTCTTATCGAACTGCAGATCGAGCCGCGACATCGCTTCGGCGTAGTCATTGGCGTGACGGATGTCGTCAGCGCTCGGTGCGAGCGCCACGCCGCGTGCATAGCGATCACGCACGCCGGCTTGGCCCTTGTTCAGCAGATCTTCGAGACCGTCGGCGCCGAGCGCCTCGAACAAACGATGACGCGCGAGCGGACCGCTTCGGCTGTTCACGCTTTCGCCCGCCTTAGCGATCTGTTCGATCAGCTTTTCGGAGCTGAATTGCCCGCTTTCGTCGCGTCCGCTGATGCCGTACGCCTGATAAATCATCCGCTTCTGCGGATCACGGCCCTGCGACGCTTCGTAGTAGCCGCGCGTCACGCCCTCGACAGACGACGACGCCTGCTCGGCGCTCAGTCCGACCGATTTCGCCGCGTTCTGGATGCCGAAAAGTTGCCGCGCATCGATGCCGAGCGTGAGCGACTTGTTGCTGACGCTGCGGACAGTGTTCGCCCATGTCGATTCGATCGATAGGATCTTCGACGTCACCAGCGCGACCGCGCCGACGACGCTCGCCATCAGGGCGCCACTCATCGCGCTCGCGCGCGTCGCACCCGTCACGAAGCTTTGTACCGCCGTCATGCGCTGCGACGAGCGCGATGTGCGCATCATCGCCTGGTCGATGGCGCGCAGGTTGCGATTCGCCGACCGAAAACCCGATCCGGTCCGGTCCAGCGCGGATATGACGATCTGAAGGTTATTTGCCATGAGCGCTGTACTATCTCTACTTCATCAAAAAGACAGAGAAAAATCGTGAGAAAACTAATCCTGGCGACTTGCCTCGCCGCAATAGCCGCAACTGCGTCAGCCAAACCAATCTATCAAGTCGCCGTGGACAAGGCGTTAGCGTGTCCGACCGGAAAACAAATCATCGATGTTGAGGAAACTCCGGACCTGCTAGACGTGTACAAATGTCGCTACCTCCCAAAGGGATTCAGGTTCCAGAGTTACACGCTTGATGATCGTGCCAACTTTGTTTCTGTTGAAGAAATTCCGGACGGCACTCTACGCGACGCCCCCGCCCTACTTCGGGTAAAGCGATCCGACATCAACCCAGTTATCGAGAATGGAGAAATCGCCCAATCGTCTTGCGAGTGGCCTAGACAGACCGTTATGGAACGATTGGTCGCAGGCAAAGACGGACAGATTTTTCTAAAAAAGACGCTGGTAACAATCAAGTGCCTTAACGGGAAATCTGTCCAGATTTACAAGCCCCTCAACTGATCAAGTGCTCAAAGCTCGAAACGACGTCGGGAAAAATGCCGGGTGAACCGGGTCAGCCTGAGACACCAACTCATCGGCGCGCGTC
The DNA here is from genome assembly GCF_031451175.1 of Caballeronia sp. LZ035. Lineage (NCBI taxonomy): Bacteria > Pseudomonadati > Pseudomonadota > Betaproteobacteria > Burkholderiales > Burkholderiaceae > Caballeronia > Caballeronia sp. LZ035. Next base: position 1,813,768 of record NZ_JARUXS010000001.1, on the reverse strand, counting down.
GCGTCGCGATAGATCCGATTCGCGAGCGTCAGCGCCGGCAGAGACGCCGAAAACGTGAACGTCCGGATCGACGGCAGGCCCGCGCCGCGCTGATTCAGGTCGGAAACCACCGCCGCGCGCAGCGTGCGCAGCGCCTCGTACGTCTCGTCAGCGCACTGGTCGCCGGCGAGATCCATCTCCGAATCGATCAGGTCGAGCACCTGGCCGCGCACGCGCGCCGCGTCGTCGCTCGACGTCGGCTGATAACTCGTCGCCGCCGTGGCGACCGCCGCGATCGTCGAGCGCCGGAACAGATCCGAGCACGCCGTCTGCATGTCCGACATTGCAGAGCCGATCGCCGACGCCGTCGTCACGCCGCTCGGCAGGAAACCCGCCAGCGACGTCAGCAGCCGAATCGAATCCGCCGGGTCGGTCGTCGCACCCAGAACTGCGGTCGTCATGCCCTGCACTGCGGCAGTGAAATCGTCGATCGTCGCCGCGTCGAGCGCCTGCGCCGCGGCGTTCAGCGTGTCGGCCGCCGTGCCGACATTCGCGCGCGAGATGGTCGCGGCGTTCGTCAGGCTGACAACCGTCGCGCCGCTCGTGTCGACCGAAGAGCTCGGGTATTTGCTGAACGTCGGCACGGTTGCGCTGCCCGAAAAGCGGCCGAAGTCGCCCGGCAGATTCGTGAGCAGCCGAAACAGGTTCCGCGCGTCGCCGACGATGTTCTTCGCGTAGGTGTACCAACCGACGGCCGTGTCGACCACCGCACCGAGCACGGCAGATCCGTATGCGATCGCGGTGAGCGCCGTGCTGGCGAAGTTCAGCGCCGCGGCCAGATTCAAACCCTGAGCCGCCGCTGCGACGACGCTTTCGCTCGCGACCGAAGCCGCCGGGAAAACGCGCGGGCCGCCCTCGATGAACTCGAACTCGAATTCGAAGTAACGGCCCTTTTCCCACCGCTCAATGCTGCGAAAGTCCATCAGGCTGACTTCGCGGCGCCCGAAAGTCGGATGGACAAGCGCGCCCGTGCCTGGCGCCTCGCACGCAGCGATCATGACATCGCGCTGCGCGATCACGTCGTCACCGACCACGAAACCGAACACGCGAAAGCGCCGTGTTCCGCGCCCGATGTCTTCGACCCACGGCGTATCACGCAGCGGGTATTCGTGCAGCTCGTTCCGGCGTCCGAACCCGCCTTCGCCACCGAGCGAGACGAACGGCACGCCTCGGAAGGATGCCGGCCGCAGCTCGTCGAAATACGAGCCGGCCGAACCGCCCAGCCGCGCCGCTAACGAGCTCGCCAGATTGGAGATGCCCGAGGTGGTGCCGAGCACTGCGCCTGCGCCGCCTCCGATGTTCATGCTTTTGCCCCAATCTGTTGTTTCATGCGCTTGGCGTGTTCAAGCCAGCGCAATGTCTCGGAAAACGTCATGCCGTCGACGTCGGACGGTCCCCAGCGCATGAAATGCGTCAGGTCGGCGATCGCCTCATCCCAGCCTTCAGGCATGGCCGTGATGGCGGCAATCAGTCGTCCGAGTCCGCTGTCCGCCGAAGCTGAAAACCGTTGAAATACGCGCACGCGGCCATAAAATCCCGCGCCGTCATCGCGCGCACAGCGTTTTTCGGCACATTCGAGATCAGGCTGATGAGCGCGATGCTCGATGCGAACGAGCCGCCGGCAGCCGCCGCCTTGCGCTTCTGCTGGTTCGTCGGCTCAGACAGATTCAGAGAGGCGACATTCAGCGGACTATCGTCTGCCGTCAGCTTCACCGGCACTTGAAGAACGAGTTGAAACTCGTCCTCGCTCGCCTTCGTGCTGCTGATCGCTTCTTTTCCGAACGATCCGATGAAATCGGCCGCCTCGTCGATCTGGCTGGTGTACATCTGATCGATGACGTCGACCGGAACGCCGCTCAGCAGCGCGATCAGAGCGATCTGAAGTCCGTACACGCCCGCGGCTTTTTCGGCCTTCTCATACTCGCCGGCCGTCGGCTCGCGTAGCGCGATCGAATCGACGGTCTTGGCCTGGTCGCCCTTGCCGTAACTGAGCGGCTTGCGTAGCTGAATGGTTTTCGTGTCGCTCATCGATTACTGCTCCGTGACCGCGCCCTGCAACCCTTCCCACTTGACCGTGCCCTTCGCCTCGGTCGTGTCGACCTCCTGCGCCTCGACGGTCCACATGTTCCGGCCGATGATCGTCTTGCCGTTCGCGAGTTCGAGCACAATCGTGTTGTTGCGCATCGCGTTCAGCGCCGCCCAGCTCAGGCCGCCCGAGTCACGAATCGATGCCGAGATCGACGGCGCCTTCGGTTTTTCGCTGAAACCATGCACGGTGTCTTGCCCCGCGAGCGACTCGCGCGTCACGCTGCCGACGTCGTACTTGAGCTCGCCGTCGAGCTGGTAATTCACGCCGTCGACCGTGATATACGCGGTCCCGGCGATGAAATTCGTATTGTTCGCCATCGTTGGCTCTCCACAAATGAAAAAGCCGCCCGGTCAGGGCGGCACACAGCGTTGGCGAACTCTTACGTCTGGCTGGTCGACAGACGGAACTGCGCGAGCAGGGCGAAGATCCGCAGCTGATTGATCAGGGTTCCCGGCCAGAGAACATCGACACGGTTCGGGTTCTGTGCGTTCTGTTCCACGACGATCGCCTGCGCGAATTTGTCGCTTCCCTGCACATAACCCTCGTACTCCATCGCCTGATACTCGGCGATCTGATCCGCCTTGATGATGTTCGGCGTCACGATGCCAGCGCCCGGCCCGAATCGGGTTCCGTTCGCGGCGAGCTTCACGCGCGCATATTTCGACGTCACCAGCGTGCGCAGCCGGCGCAGCACGTACGCGAGCAGGAACATCGTCTCGATCTCGAGATAGCTGTTGTCCGGCTGGCCGAATGCGTTGAGCTGGTAGGTCGTGATCAGGTTTTCGATCGCGACCGTGCCGTCTTGCGCCACCGTGAAGGTCGAGATTCCGTCATAGAGCAGCGTGTTGCGCTGGCTCAGATTGAATCGCGACTGCAGCGGGGGCGCCATGATTCCGGTCAGCGCGACCGTCTGCATCGGGATGCCCGGATCGGCGCGCACGCTGACTGCGGTCACGGCGGCAATCGCGGCGGCCCATTGCCAGGCCGGCGTCGGCGAGTCGTTGAAGCCCATCACCGTCTCGTGCTGATTGTTCCGCGATGTGCCGAACGTCGTCAGGCCGCCCCAGGTGCTCCGGTACGCGGTGAACACGTGACCGTAGACCTGCTGCTGCCAGCTCCAGCGACCCGTCGAGTCATTCAGAAACGCCTTCAGCGCATCGAGCGACGCCGCATCGGTGAACGCGCACGCGATGAAGTCGAAAGGCATGTCCTGCAGGTTGCCGAGCGCCGTCGTGAGCGTCGGGTTCGTCGCGCCGCTTGCCATCGGGGTGATCGTCGCAGCCAGCCCGGTCGGCAGTACTTCGCCAGCCGTCGCGCCCTGATAGTTGAAGCGCACGTCGATGTCGTTGCCGACGAGGCCCTTGTTGTCAGCCGTGAGCGTGACCGTGCTCGTCGACACCGATGCCGTGACGGGCATGGCCGGGATCAGGTTGATCGCCGCGGCGACTGCCGTCGCGACCTGAGCCGTCGTCATGCTGGACGTCACGATGACCGTGACCAGTTGGCCGGCGATGTAGAGCGAGATCGTGCCGTTCGCGGTCGGAGCCGACGTGAAGGCGATCGTACCCGTCGCGGCCACGGCGCCGCCGGCGTCTTGTACCGGCAGATACCAGAGTTCGCCGAACTGGTCATTCGCGCGATACGCCGACGTCATCAGAGCGAGCACCGAATTGATGCCCGCCTGCAGGTTTGCATCGCCCGTGCCCGCGGAGATCAGCGGAACGTTCGGCGTCGCGACGCCGGCCGACGTCATCGGGCCGATCAGCAGCGCGCGCTGGTTCGCCACCGCCGAATTCGCATGCGAATTGTCGATCTCGGCATAGAACAGCGGAACGCGGATGTTCTGCGGGATCTGCTTGAAAGGAATCGTCATTCTGCGGCACTCCCCGACTGCTTCGGTGCGGGCGATGCCGCGTTATCCGCGCGAACGACGTCACCGTCATTGAGCACGCGGGTCCAGAAGATGTCGCCATCCGGCACTTCGATGCCTTCGGGCGGCAGCTGCTGCTTCGTGACCGGATGCCGCACTACGAGGCCCGGTGCAGGTTTGACGATCATTCGTCGCTCCTATTGAGGAAATTGAACGGTTACAGCGCCTTCCGCGCGGCCGTCGGGACCCTGCGTGCGCGGGGCCGGCGTAACAGCATCGGGAAATGGCGGATTCGGATACGTGCCATTCAGGTCGGCGACGTTGGTCAGATCTGCAGTCAGGTCCATCTGCAGCAATTGCGTGTCGATGTCGGGAACGAACGTTTCCATGATCTCGATTCCCAGAAGGATCGAGAGCCCGGCCACGTGCGGCGCTCCCTCGGCGGTTACATCGGTTTCGGTGTCGCAGAACGCGAATTTCTGAACAATCCGCCGAAGCGGAATGCTTTTGAAAATCGCCGCCTCGATCTGGGCGCCGATCGTCTCGACCGCAAGCAACGCAGCCGGACCGGAATTCGCCTGGAGTTCGGCTTTGATCTCGAACGCGGCGATCGTCGTGAAAGACGTCTGCCCGTTGCGACCGTTCGACTCCTTGCGCTCCTTCGCCTGCCGCAGCTTGATCGCCGGCAACTTCGGCGCCGGCACGCTCCAGTCGCCCGGCGAATACACCGTGACTCCTGGGATCGTCTGCAAGATCGACAGCAGCACAGCGCGAAGCCCAGCGCGGCCAGTTTGATCAGGCATCGGTTTGTCCCGGAACGTTGAGCATCAGCCGGCCGCCGCCGTGGCCGTCGAGATGAACCTCGCACACCTGCCACTGCTCGCCGGTTTTGTTGATCACGAGCATGTCGTATTGCTGCGGCTCGATGCCGGCCATCCGGAACTGAGACTCCTGAATGCCGACCGTCGGCTGATACGTGACGACCGTCGAGCCAGTGACAGGATCGACGCCGAAAAACGCCTTGTCGTAAGCACCGATGATCTGGAATGACCCGCCGACGCCCGGCATATACGTGATCGCCGTGCCGAACTTCGCCATCAGCGGCCCGAGAATCTTCGCGTCGACAATGTCATCCCAGTCCATGCTTCACTCCGATTCGCTGATCGAGACCTGGCCGCCGGTGATCTGCGCACCTTCAAGCCTGACTTCCTCGACCTTCTCGGGGACCAGGAAGCCGAGCTTGCGCAGCCGCACAACCTCAGACTCAGGGAGACGAACCGTCTGCCCGGACGTCTTAATGACCGGCTCTTCGTTCGGCTTGACCTGATCGTGCAGCGTGCGATTGCGAGCGACGACGGCGTCGACCATCTTTTCGTTGGTAGCCATAGTCACCCTTTACGCGACGGTCGCTGCGAGCGACGCGTTCACGCGGCTCGGGATGATGATCGGGGCCGATTGCATCATCATGAAGCGCTGCGCCGGGTCTTCAATCGTCCACGTCTTCGGTGCGAACGGCAGCGAAGCGTAGTTGAATTGCGGATCGATGATCATGCCGAAAGCACGCGTCCCATCGAGGTCCGGACCGGTCATGATCAGCGAGCCATCCGGCAGCATCGGCTGCTCGACGTTGTTCTCGTCGACATACCAGTCGTTGTACAGCCAGAGGTTGTACTGCCCCCACACGCCCTTGGACACAGCGCCTCGCTGAATCTGCGGGCCGATGTTCACGACGTTGCCGTTCTGTCCGAGCGACGGGTAATAGATCGCGCCCTTGAGCAGCGGATCCAGCTTGAAACCGTTCCATGCCTTCGGCGTGAAGATGATGTCCGTGACGCCTGCGCCCGACGACTTCAATACTTGCGTCTGCCACGCTTCGATGTTCGCGGTCGGATTCGCCGTGCCTGCGGTGATGTTCGCCGCGGTCCACTGCGCGCCACCGGTGAGGGCGATCGTCAGCGAGCCGTCGCGGCCGAAGTCGATCACGGTCGTCGGGAAGCCTTCGCCCGAAACGGTCAGCGTGCCGGTGACGAGCACCTGCGCGGCCATCCATTCGAGACGGCGCGTCAGCATGTCGATCTGATCTTCGATCTCGAACGCGATGTTTTGCGCTTCACGCTCTTCCGGCGCCATGTCGCCGCCGATGCGTTCGCCGATCATGCGGCGAACCGGCTTGCGCAGGTCGGGAGCGCGCTTGTCCTTGATGTAGGGCGGCTTGAACGTGTTCGCCTGGTAGCGGCGGCTCTCGACGAGCTTGCCTTCGACCAGCGGCGAGCAGAACGGCGACATCCGGCGCTTGCCGACGTCGACGTCGATTGCGACGAACTCCGTGTCGGACATGATCATGTTCGGGAAGAACCGGTCCAACATCCAGCTTTGTGCTGTTTTCAGATTGCGAACGACCTTGATCAGGGCGATCGTGTCGTAATTCAGATTTCCGGGCATTGCTCTCTCTCCGAGTGTGTGGCCCAAATGAAAAGCCCCGCATCAGCGGGGCTCTTTACATCAGTTCAGTTGAGGTTTAGCTCGGGTCCGCAGCCGTGACCGAGGACTTGAGATGAATGCCGAGCGGGCGAAGCGCATCCTGCGCGGCCGTTGCGGTGATACCCGTGCCGAGCGTCACCGCGTTGACGTTGAATTCGCCTTCGAGATACACGCCTGCAACGACGTCGCCGCCGCTGCCATCCGCGTAATCAGCGAGGATCGCCGTCGGCGACTGGCTGCCGTCGGACGAGGCCGAAAGCGCGACCGTGAACTTGCCGCTCGCCGTGATCTTGCCGAGCACCGTGCCGCGCACATACGGGCCGCCGGTGATCGTGACGTTGCGGGTGACGAGTTGCTTCGGACCGGCGATCAGTTGATCGGGAACGAAGGTCTGTGCGGATGCCGACGGGACTTGGGGATTTTCCCCGACCGTGGTAGGAGTCAAAGCCATCTGAATTTCTCCAGGTTTGGGGAAGGGTTATTTTTCGCCGCGGCGGCTCTTGCTCGCCGCGAGGATGAGGTCAGCCGCATCGGGTTCCGCGGCTGCAGGAGCGGAATTGCCGGGATTAGCCGGACGAGCATTCGCCATGTTTTCGTACAGCGAGGCACGGCGCGACGCGGCAGGCGCTTCCTGCACTGCTGCGGAAGAGGGGCGCTCATCAGCATCGATCGACAATGCACTGATCGCCTCGGCGACCGACATCTTCGTGTCGAATGCGAAGACGCAAGCTTGCTTCACGCGACCGATCTTGAAGCCTTCGGCCACGATCGCCGCGCACCGCGCGCGCTCGCGTTGACGTGCGCCCTTAGCGCGGCCGGCGCGCTTGCCTTCTTCCTTGTCGTCTTTCTCGTCCGCTTCAGCGTCGGCATCGTCGGAGTCGTCGTCCGCGCGGCTGGCCTTGTCCTTCTCTTCCTGCTCAGCCTTTTTCGCTTCTTCGTCCTTGTCCTTCTCTTCCATGCGCTTCGCGTACTCGTCGTCCGACTCGTCATCGCGCTTCTTGCGATCCTCGTCTTCTTCCGCGCGGGCCGCCGCGCTCGGCGCGACTGCAGCGGTGCTCGGCAGCCCGAGCAAATGGGCGAACGGCATCGCGCTCGCGATCTTCGAGAGCTTCATTGTTTAGCTTCCCTTGTGTGAAATTAAGACCGGATCGACTTGATCAGGGCTCGAAACGCGGCATCAGGCGCCGCCACTTCATCCGCGAGTCCGAGCGCGACACCTGCCGCGCCCATGAACGTCCCGGCCTTCGTACCTCGCACCGTGGCGGCAGAGATATTCCGATTGCGAGCGACTGTCTCGACGAACAGCTCGCCCATTGTGTTGATGTCCGCTTGAAAACGCGCGTGCGCGTCGTCAGAGAGCGGGATTTCCGAATGCCCGTCGGCCTTGTAATCGCCGTAGGTGATGAATGTCACCTTCGCGCCGGCCTTCGTGAGCGCTTCGGACAGGTCGACGTGCGCGCAGATGACTCCGATGCTGCCGACGCCGCCCGTGCGCGGCACGATGATCCGGTCTGCGGCGCTCGCCAGCGCGTAAGCCGCGCTGTAGGCCGACTCGTTCAGCACCGACCACATAGGCTTGACGCCGCGCGCGCTGTGAATCAGGTCGACTAGGTCAAAGCAACCCGCTACCTCGCCGCCGGGGGAGTCGATGTCGAAGGCGATCGCATCGACGTCCGGATCATCCAGGGCCATCAGCAGGTTCTGCCGCAGGCCGTCATAGCCTGTCATGCCGCTGTACGGTGTGAGCGAGCCGAGTTTCTGCACCAGCGTGCCCTGCACCTCGATGACCGCCACGCCACCGACGTTGTCATACCCGCCGCGCGGGTTGTTTCCCGGCTCGGCGAATCCGTATGCGTTGTCGTCCATCGCCATCGGCGCGACCGAGGAGCCGTCGAGATGCACCATGCTGCCGATGCCCAGACGATCCGCGAGCGCCGCGACGACGATCTCAGCCTTTCGCGGATGAATCGCGACGGGCGTATTGAATAGCCTCGTCGCGAGCCGCGGGAGTAGGTTGTTCATTGCGCTGCCGGTTCCTTTGTAACCTCTTCCGCCGTTGCTTCAGCCTGAAGCGTCGAAGGAAGGGGGATGCCGCGATCTTTGAAATATGCGATCTCGATGGCGCGCTGGTCGATGTTGTCGCGCCAGTCGTTTCCGGAAAGCTGCGCCGACTCGTCTTCGAGCGTCGAAAGACCTGATTCGATGCCCAGCGCCGCGCCTTGGCGCTCCTTCAGCGGATCGACATAGCCGCGGCCCGGACCAATCCACCACGCCCGCGTGTATGCCGCGCGCGCCCGCATGAATTCCGGGGCGCCGGCCGGCAGCGGAAGCTCGCCGAGATCCATTGCCTCTTCCGCGATCGCGCACAGAATCGGCTGACCGAATCCGCGTCCGAAGTCGCTGCGGCGCCGGTCGAACGTCTTCCACGCCTCGAGCGCCGCCGCCCGGTAGGAGCTGTAATTGACGTCCGCCCAGTTCTGGGTGATCTGCTGAGCAGACATGCCCGTACCGGCCGCGACGTTGCGCAGCATCGCATTCTCGAACTCGGCGAAGTTGCCGGCCGGGCGCGACGCTGAAACCGTGTTGATCTGCTCCCCAGGGAACAGGATCGGCAGCCGCGCGCCGCCGAGACGCAAATCTGTGTTGTCGTGAAAGTCGATGCGGGCGTCTTGATACCCATTGACGGTTTTAGCATCGACGTCTTCGCCGTCGCCGAGCGCCTCGGTCACGAGTTGCTTGTCGAACGGGCTCGTCACGTACGCGCCGAAGATAGCGTTGATGATCGCCGCGTCGAGCTCGGTGCCGTCGTACTTGATCAGCATCTTCAAACGCTGGAGCACCGGCGTCAGGATGCCCGCGCCGCCGCGGTGCTGGCTTGCGCGATCGAAGTCGTAGTCATGCACGACGACCGGACGACCCCATTCGGTTTCGGCCGCAATACGCTCCCACGACACCTGCTTGTTGCCGCTGAACCAGTCGCCCTGATGCGCCTTCCGAATGTGATAGGCGACCGGAGCGCCGTATTCATCGACTTCGACGCCGCCACGCATCGTCAGGTTGTCGAAATTCTGCTGCGGGTTCGACAGCCGGTCGGGATCGATCAGTTGCAGCACTGTCGAGAAATGCGCGCCGCGGGGCAGGCGTTCGGGCATCCATTGCAGGATCGCGAGTGCGTCGCCGTCGACGATCTTGTGACGGAATGCCAGGCGCATCATTTGCGGCACGGTCAGCTTGCGCTGCGCGTCGCAAAAATGCGCCGGGTCTTCCGCCCAGGTGCGCCATCCAGCCTCAAGCGCGCGGCCGAATTCGTCAGCCCACTTGTGATCGAATGCTTTGATTCCGGTCTGCGCGGCGAGCGCGCGATAGTCCGGCTTCGAGATCGGCCGGAAGTCGGCACCGATGACGTTGTCGAGCGTGCGCGTAACTGCCGCGCTCGCCCATCCGTCATTTCGAACCAGATCGCGCACGCGCGAAACGATGCGGTCACGGAACGGGTTGAGCTCACCATCCGGCGACCACAGGACCGGATTCCAGTCCCGCATATGCTGGCCGGACATGTCCGCCGCATCGAATGCGCTGGTGCCACCATACCCTGTGTAACTGCCATTCAGCGCGAGCGCACGGCCCTTGCGCTCCGGCAACGGCTTCCCGTCCGGACCAAGTAGCTGTACGGTCGATTCCATGCTTTTTTTACCGGGTGAAGGTGATTCGGTTTGCCCTGCGCGGTGCGACCACGATGCCGAGCTGCGCCTGTAGCTGCTGGATCACCGCGACAAGCTGCGCGAGGTTCGCGCGCGTGTAGGTCACGGATCGCGTGCCGTCGCCTTGCGTGTATGAAGCGGACTCGATCTGACCGCCAGACGTCAGCGCGAGGTATGTCTGCTGCGCGGCCAGGAGCGACGCGCGCAGCGCGACCGGATCCATTCCCGCCAGCAGACTCGTGCTCGGGTCAAAACATCGCAAAATGATTCTCCTGTTCAGCCGGCGATACGCCGAAAACGAGATTTCTTCTCGGGCGTTGCCTGCCTGATGATCGGGCCGTCGGGGCGCGTGGGGCGCGCTCCAGCCGCTCCAGTCAGCACGTCGAGCTCGACCGCCTCCTTCTCTTCCGGGGCAGGGGGAACGAGATCGCTCGGGTCTTCCTGCACGGCTTCGACGCGGCGGTTCAGCTTCAGGCCCATGTGGATCAGGCCGCACAGCGCCGCGTACCCGTACACCCGAATGTCGAGCGCCTCGTTCGCGCGGCCCGGCGGAAGTTCCCACACACGGAACTTCACGCCGTTCGCGAACTTCGTCACCGATCGCTCGGCGATGAGCTGCGCAAAGTAGCCGATGTCTCGATCGCTGGGGAAGTGCATGTAACCAGCCGGATAAATCAGTTGGCCGTCGCTGTCTTCCGGGTCGCGCCGCAAGCGGTCGCGGATCACGTCTTTCGCGGCATTCACGCCGATGATGATTGGCCGGAACGTCGCTTTCGTCTTCGAAGACGGTCGCTTCGTCGGCCACACCGGCGAGCGCGCGCCGCCGCGCGCCGATTCGCCCTTCACTGCCCAAATGCGGCGCCCGAGCCGCGCCTTCGCGAACTCGTACACCTTCTGCGTATGGTGGCCGCCAGAGTCGATACAGGCCGCCGTTACTGAGAATCCGCGGCCATCCGCCCGGCGCCACACCCGTTTGAGGTATGCGTCGACGCGCGCCCAGAGTTCAGCGCTTTCCGGATCACCCTCGATGACCGCATGGTCGATCGACCAGCTTTCCTCGTTGCGGCCCCAGCCGATCGTCTCGAGTTCGACGCGGTCGTCCTGCACGTCGCCGCCCACCGTGAGCAGGCCGACGCCGTCAGGCACTTCCGCATCCCAGACTTCCGTGCGCGCCGCGAGACGAACCTCGCTCAGCGCGCGGTCGCCGCGGTCTTCGTACGGCTCGCCGAGCACCAGATTGATGAAGGTCTGCCGCGCGAGCGGGTCATCCTTCACTCGAAGCCATTCGGTGACGAGATTCGCCCAGCAGGCATTCGGGAAGAGGCTGTACCCCGCCCATATATGGAAGCCCGCATGACCCTTGAACGGCTTCGACGCGCGCCACTCGCCGCGCGCGACCATATCCGGCTTGTCGACCTCGTTGATGACGCAGCCGTTATGCCGGCACACGTAATAGACGCTGCCCGGTATCCCTTCGCCGTTCTCGTCCTTATCCCACTTCATCCCGTGAGGGGTTTCGGGACCGCCCCATTCGAGCACCTGATACTCACCGCAGTGCGGACAGGGCACGTAGTAATAGCGCTGGTCGCTCTGCAGGAAGCTTTTTTCGATCCGGCTGTAACCCTTCACCGTCGGCGTCGAGCCCAGCACGATCTTCCGGTTCCAGAACGTCTCCGACCGCTTCGTGCCGAGCGCGATCTGGTCGCCTTCATTGCCGGCGCCGTCGACCGGATAGGCGTCGACCTCGTCGAACATGACCACGCGCGAGGTGATCCGCCGGAAGCCCGCAGGGCTGTTCGCGCCGACAAGCGTCAGGCTCGACCCGTTGCGGAACACTTTCGCCAGGATCGTCTGATCGCTGTTCTTCGCCTTCTGATCGCCAGCAATAGCGGCCAGAACCGGCGTGTCGCGCAGCATCGGCGCGATTTCTGTCTTTGAATAGCTCTCCGCATCCTCGACGCGCGGCTGCACGACGAGGACTGGCGAAGGATCCTGGTGGATGAAGAACCCGACCGCGTGGTCCATCAGCTTGGTATAGCCGACACGCGCCGACTTCATGACGCTGAGCGTCTCGACAGTCGGGTCGGTTACTGCATCCAGCATGCCCCTCTGATACCCGAACGCCCGAAAGCGGCCGGTCTGAGCACTCGTTTCACGCGAAAGCACGGCATAACGCTCGGCCCACTCGCTCAGCGACAGCTTCGGCGGCGGCGTCAGGTTCTGACGCAATGCCGCCACGAGCGCCGTGTGCAGCGCAACAAAGCCGCGCTCATACCGCCTGTTTGGGGTTTCCTGCTCCATCGCGTGTGAGTTCTTCGAGTGCTTCCGTTATGACCTCCTGCAAGATGTCCTGCACTTCGGAAGGCGTCTTGCATCGATGGAGCCGCGGCGCCTGCTCTGCCGGGATCGACAAGAGGCGTGTTCTGACCTTGGCGTACTCGCTGCCGACAGCCTTCGCGACCTCTGCCACGTCGACGACTAGCCCCGAGTCGCGGTCATATTCGAGCTGAGCCTTCAGCCCGATGTAGTTTTCCTTGAAGCGCCGCGCTTCATCGAAGCTGAGCAGATCGACGGCGCCCGTCAGAATCTTGTCGGCGACCTCGGCCGCGCTTTCATCCGCGCCGAGCGTTACCTCACTGGCCGCTTCGGTAACAGTTTTGCGCTTGTTACCTTTTTCCATCGGGGTAACAGGATCGGCCGCAGCCGGCAGTCCGTCGCGCCGATATTTTTTCAGCAGCGCATTCGACGCTTCGACATCAACCTCATTGCCCGCGAACACAATCCAGCCGCGCTCCTTCCACTTCGTCACGGTTTTCCTGCTGACGCCGTGGAGAGTCGCGAAGTCGCTCTGGTTCATGCCGCGCTGTTACCTGAATTCAAAAATTTTGTGGCTAGAAAAAGGTCGCGCGCGCGCAGTGCCCGTGTTGAAAAGAGGGCGCTCGGAGGACCCGGCAACATTTACCCATCACCATCCGAGAGTCGGCCAGGAATACCCTCTCCGCCAGCCCATTTCGCGCCCTTCTTGATGTTGTCTACCGCCCAGAGCGGCTGCAAGTTGCTCAAAGCCCAGCACGCCCTTACCTCTCCTTCGTCCATCAGATTGAACGAGGACTGCGGTCGGATGTGATCGATGTGAATCGCACCCTTCGCAAAGAGACGCCAACTCATCCCGTCAACGAACAGTCGCTCCAAATGAGTCGCAGCTTCCTCGGCGGTGTATCCACACACACGCTCGACTACGTTGCTAGTCCCTCTGCGGTTTATCGCAGCGCGGAGAAGATCATCCAATCTAGGGAATAACCGCGCCTTCTTCTTCAACTGGCGGCGCAGTCGCTCTTTGATAGCGAAACGCGGATCGCCGTGATACCGACGCCTGTACTTCACAGCACTGCTGCGATAGACGCGCACATGCGAGTCATGCAGCAAGGCGCGCCCAGCGCGAGAAACAATCTCCCAAGCTGCAGCGTTCGCTTTCGCAATGCGTCTCAGGGCTGCGATCTCGCTCGCTACCTTGCGAGGAACGTACTCTGCCTGCGTCTCACCTTTCCGCCGCCGATACTCTGCACGCTGTTCGGGCGTCTTTCGACCGCCTTTCGTTGCCGGATTAGCAAGCCAACATGCCTTGCACGCCGGACGACGCGTCCCTCTCCTCTTGTCCATGTAGAAGTCATGGACGGACTTATGGCTCCCGCATCGATTACACATGATGTGTTCGAGCGGTTCGATTGCCATAACGCCAGAAAGGATTGAATTACTTAGCCGTCGCCAATGCCTTCGCGAATGCCGCAGCGAACTCAGCGCGATACGTTGCCGCGACCACTTCGCGCCCACGCTTTCCGAAGTCGAGGTGTTGCCTGACTGGCTGCGCGTCACCGAAGCGGATCAGCAGCTTGAGATGCCCCGACTTGTTGACGCCGCGCATGCCGACGCCACGCTTACCGCTGCGCTTCACGGCTTTCACATCGACCGGCCGCTGCCAGACACCGCCGATCGACTCGCCGCTCTTCGTCTTGATCGACCCGACGAAGATGTCGCTTCGTCCTTCGAGCCGCTTCAATACAGCGCGGTTGAAGTTGCCGTACTGGTTGAGCAGCGCCATGTCCTTCGGGTTGAGCCACGTCTTGCCCGACCCGATCAGCTTGTGCGTGCCGCCGAATTCGTACGGCTCAAGGTATGAAGCGGCGATGTCCTTCACGAACACCAGCGCTTCCTGCGTGTTCTTTCGCGCTGCCTTGATGCCGATCGAGTTGACCGTGAACGGGGTCGGCCGATCGAACACCTGCGGGAGCGCTGCTTTTTCTGCCGCTTGAACGCGCTTGGCGACCGCCGTCAGCGCCTGGGCAGACGCGAACGGCAGTTGCTTTCGCTCGAAGTCGTTGAGCCGGCGCGTCAGCGCGGCGAGATCCGCCTGAACGCTGATGCGAACCGGCGCGGCCATTACTCGGCGCCTTGCTTGACCTGCGGATGGTTCTTCAGATCCGCGATGCGCTTCACCAGGCGGTGAAACTCGTGCATGGCCGAATTGCCGATCATCAGCACCAGAGCTTCGATTTCAGCGAGGATCAGGAGCGGATGCTCGTCTTCCGCGTCTTCGTCATCCGAAGCGGCGGGCGTCACAGCCGGTGCGACCGGGATCGGGTTGACTGCGCTGCCTGCGCCGCCGTCGGCATCAGCAGCCGTGGCGACAGGCACCGTGTCTGCCGATACACCAGTCTGCGAAGCCTGAGCGTCGACGTTCGGTGCGACCGGCGTCGGGTTCAGATCAGCCGAGCCAGCGCCGCCGGGATCGGCTTGAGCGTTCGTCACCACCGGCGCCGGTGCGTCGACGGGTTGCGCGTCGGAGCTCGTCGGCGTAACGGCAGTGTTTCCCGCGTCACCCGACGCGGCCGTGCCATCGCCCGGAACGTCCGAGACGCTCGACACCGGCGTATCGGTCGTCGGGATGACGGTCGCAGGCGTGGTCGGGTCGTTCGAAACGTCAGTGGAGGTCACATCCGACGACACGTCCGAAGTCGTTGCATCGGCGGAGGTGCTCGGCGAATCGACGGCCGGCGGGACATCGGCAGATGTCGATGCCGCAGAGTCGGTAACGGCTGCCGAAGTATCCGCTGCCGGAGCAGTGTCGGCACCCACGTTTGGGACGACAGCCGGGTCAGCCGTCGATACCGTAGACGGATCGATAGAACTCGGCGCGGCTTCCGGTTGCGTATCTGCGCTCGATTCGGAGCTCACATCCGGCGCGGCTGTCACATTGAGCGAGCCAGCGACAGCCGCATCCGCGTTTCCCGCGTCAGCGGGTTGCGATTCCGAAGCCGCAGGCGCGGCAGATGTCGTATCTGAACCATCGCCTTGTCCGACCGCCGCACTTTCTGCTACGGTCGATTCCGCGTTTCCCGCGTCAACGGCCGTATCCGAGGTAGTCGCAGACGCATCCGGGGCCACGGCATCCGGGACACCGTTTCCCACATCAGCGCCAACGGCAGGAGCATCGCCAGCCGCTTGGACGCCAGCGTCGGCAGCGGCTGCAGCGTTTCCCGAGTCAGCCACGGCGGCCGTATCCGGCGCAACGGCTGCAGAGCTGTCGCTCGCCTGCGCGTCCGACGAGGCACCACCAGCAGCGTTTCCCACCAGGGAATTCGCGCTCGGGTCGAGAGTCGCGCCACCGGCGACGAGGGTATCGACCTCATCTGCCGTGATCACGTGCGACGCATCCTGTGCGTCGTCGCTGCCGAAGATCACCTTCGTCAGCGGATTGAAATAGAGAGTGCTCATTCTTGCAGCTCCAAAAAGAGAACGCCCCGACAACATGTCGAGGCGTCGAACGGGCAATTGCTGCCCCTGAGGAGACACAGCGCGAATACGTAACGAAAGCGGCCGCGTAGTCGCAACCCTTCACTTTCACGGCTGGCGACTCACTATCAGGGAGACTTCCGCCCGTTTTACTGCGCCGCTGTCCGGTCGAGCCGGCCCAGTCTTACGCGGATCATTGAGGCCATGCTCGTCTGTGACGGGAGTGAATCGCCATGCGTGAAAGCGCGCGCTAAATGCAAAAGCCCGCTCAGTGGCGGGCTTCAGAGACGGCTTCGCCTCCCATGTGGGAAGCATCGCTCACGCGCAAAGGCGGATTTAGTCATCTGCTCGCGATTATATTGAGGTTTGCACCTGTTTACAACTATCTGTACGAAGAATTTTCATGAAATCCGACGCCTTGATGCGCGAGAGACTTTGATGCAATGACCTCTCCGATTCCGCCAGAATCAGGTCGAAGTTTCGGCCCCTCAACACAGCGCCGTGATGCTTGCGCAGCCGCGTCTGCACCTGGTCGGGTGACATCCTCCACACGTACGTGTACTTGAGAACCCATTTATGAACGTAGTTCGGCATTGCCGCCCACGCTGCTTCGACCAGCCAGCCGTCCCGCTCCTCCGGCTTGATGACAACGTGTGTTTCTGTCGAGTCGCGCAGTGCCACGTATAGCCGAGCCCACTGAGCGCAGACGCCCTCTTGAAACTTCGGCAGGCGCACGGTGCGCCCCCAGTTGTCCAGCCGCTGTTCGAAGGTTTCAAAGTTCATTCGCTGTCGGCCTCATATTTTTTGCACCTGCGCATCTCGACCCATTCGAGCGCGGCCTTCTGCAACCCCTTGCTGCATACGTACTTTGTCGTGCCGCCCCATCGGGATTTCACGAGCATCACGCATCCGAGACACGTTCCCGCCTGCTTTTGCTCAAGCACGATCGCCGGGTCTTGGTACTCGAAGCGCCTCATCGCTTGCTCCCATATAGACGTTCGATCGTCGCCGCCAGGCATTCGAGCTCGCTCACTTTCAGCACTTCCCACATGCGCCGCTGGCCGTGAATGCCGTTGAAACTGCCCTGATGGCAGTCTTTGCACAGCGGGATCACGCAGAAATTCGGACTCTTCCTGCCCGGCGTGCGCCCTTCGAGGATGTGATGCGCGTCGCTCGGGCCGGCCGCACCGCAGACAGCGCAGTCAAGTTCCTTGACGCGGCCGATGTGGCGTTCTTCGGATGCGCGGCTCATGCGGTGAACTCCACGCCCAGCTCGCCGGCCCCGTACGCCTGCACCTGCTGGATGAACTCGGAGAACTCACCGACCGTCATCTGCGTCGTCGACTTGCGCCGCGTCACGATCTCGCCGTCAGGAAGCACCAGATCGTCGAGCACGCCGTACTTCCTCGCGAAAAACTCGTGCCATGCGTCCTTATCGAACTGCCGACCGTCGACCCATGCCTGCTCGGCGATCTGCTTCAGAACGCCGCCCCAATAAAACCGATTCTGCGAGGCGTTCCGCTGCTTCTCTTCGGCCGTGACGATGACGCGCAGCGGCTCGCCGCGCTCGGCATACGCTGCGGCGTTAGCCTTCAGGAACGCGACCAGAGCGGCCCCGACGGCGGGCGAACGCATCAGGAACTCCCGGTACAGGACCGTCGTGCTCATTGCGGCGTCCTCACCGGCTGAGTCCAGTCGCGCCGCTTCACACCCATCACGGCGAAGTAAGGGTCAAAGTTGGAGGGGATCATCGTGCTTCTCCAAAGAATGCTGCCGTGAAGGGATCACGGCGAACGACACGGCCTGTCTTGATTGCCCGGTTCAGCGCGTACCTCTTGCGCTTGAACAGGTATTCGTCCTGATCGACGCGCGACCGGAAAAGGCGTGAGCGCTGCATGTTGGTCATGGGCGCCGGCTTCTCGGCATTCTTCCCGCGCCCCATCTTGAATACCTTCTGCCACCGACCATTGCTGCCCGTCTGCTGCCAGCGCTCGATGTGGAAACGGTTGCCCGAACACTCGCCGTCCATCAGATCGCGCACCTGGCTGATGCTTCCTCCGACCCGCATGGCGACTTCGAGCGATGTTCTCGGCTGGCGGTCGGCCATGAGTTCGCGGATCTTTTCGAGCAGCGGCGAGAACGCTCTATTCTTTCCGTTGAGACCAAGCTTCGACCCCATCTGCTTGATGCTGTCGATATTTCGCATCGGCAGCTTGTGCGTCTGAAGCTTCACCGGAATCGGCGATGCCCAGATCTCGCGAAGCACCTGCTTCTCTTCTTCACTCCACCGCGCGCCCATCACTCGGCCCTCCTCGTCAAACACTCGATCGCCTGTTCCGGCGTCTCGACCACGTAAATCTCGCCCGTCCATGCAGCGTGAAACTCTTCTTGCGCCGGCGTCAGCTTTCGCGCGCTCGGCGGCTGCTTCGGGTCTTTCAGTTCCATGAGGACCGTGCGCGAACCGTCGGGCGTCGAAACGATCAGGTCGGGGAATCCCTGTCCGACCGTGTGCGTCGGGACCACCCGTGCTCCGATTTTTCGAAGCGCCGAGACAATCTCGGGCTGATTGGCGTCAATCTTTGCGGCTCGCCTCATTCGAACCCCCTTGAGCGCGAAGGCTTCGTCGCATTCGCTGTCGGCCATGGGCCCGCATGATTCTCGAAGCGCATGAATTCGCCGCAATATGTGAGCGCCACATCCCCCGTCCGACCGTGACGAAACTTGGCGAATCGAAGCTGCGCGAACCCTAGCCACTGTTCTCCCGCGTCAGGATTCGCTTCCTCGCGGTGGATAAAGATCACCGCATCTGCGTCCTGCTCGATCGACCCAGAATCGCGAAGGTCTGACAGCTTCGGCAGGCCGGGCCGCTCTTCTGCCTTCCGGTTGAGCTGCGCAAGCGCGATGATCGCGACGTTCAGTTCTTTCGCCAGCGCCTTCAGGCCGCGCGAGATACCCTCGATCTCGGCATTGCGGTTCGCGCCGTCGCCGGTCATCAGTTGCAGGTAGTCGACGATGATCACGTCGAGCCCCGCCTTGCGCTTCACGAGACGCGCTTTCGAGCGCACGTCGAGCATGCGGAGCGCCGCCTGGTCGTCGATGTAGAGATTCAGATCCTTGATCTTCATCGTGGCGGCCGTGACGCGGTTCCAGAACTCGTTGTCGTCTTCCGGCGCCCGCATGACCGTATCGAGGGGCACGCGGCCGAGCGACGCGATGTTCCGGTCGTGAATCTCGGATTCGGGCATTTCCATCGACAGGAACAGCGCGCTATGGTCGATGGACACATGCGTGGCGATGTTCAGCGCCAGCGCCGTCTTACCCATGCCGGGGCGCGCCGCGAGGATCACTAGCCAGCCGGGACGCAAGCCGCCGTTCAGCTGCCGGTCGATGTCGTTGAGTCCCGTCGAGATAACCCGATCCGAGCCGGTCGAGCGGCGCTCAAGCGCGCTGATATGGTCGATGAGCCCTTGAGCAGCAAGCTTCGGCTCGCGTTTGATCGTCGCCTCGTCCAGCGCCTCAAGCTTCGCCGACGCGCGGTCGATCAGCGTGCCGGCGCTCTCCGGCGCGCCGACGGAATCCTGAATCTCGGCTGCGACCGACAGTAGCCCGCGCTTCTGCGCCCGGTCACGGACGATTTCGGCGTAGCGCGCGATGTTCACCGAACTCGGCGTCGATTGCGCCAGGTCGTTCAGGTAGCGCAGGCCGCCGAAGTCAGCCGCGCGCCCTTCCGCGTTCAGCCGCTCGTATACCGTGATCGCATCCGCTCCGACTCCCGAGCCGATCATTTTCACGATCTGCGCGAAGATGGCGCGGTGGTCACTGCGGTAAAAGTGCTCGGCGCGCAGGTCGCCCATGCGGTCGATTGCGTCGTTGTCGAGCAGCAGAGCGCCGATGACGCTTTGCTCGTGCTCAATGCTGTGCGGAGTGGCCCGCTGGATGTCGGGGGCGCTCATGCGGCTTCCTTGTTCTCGTAGTTGCCTTGGATGACCTTCGCGAAGTTCTCAGCCTTCATGAGCCAACCGAGGTCGCAGCTCGTCCACTTCCCGTTCCGGCCAGTCAGGAAGTCGCTATCGGCGACGAAGCGGAAGAATCGGTCGAAGAAGTCCATAGCCGACTGCTCGTCGGTCGCGTAGCGGCTGCCGTCGCGCTTCGTTGCCGTCAGCACCCAGCGCCAGCGGGTCCGCATGGACTTCTGTCGCTCGCCTTCCCAGACGCGGGGGAACGGCAGTGTCGGCAGATGATGGGCATACAGGTCGATGAGCTTTTGCTGAGGACAGTTCGGCAACTTGTCGCCGGAAGCGGAATCGGCATCGCCGATTGCTACCTCACCGTCAGGTGAGGTTTTATCTTGTTCCTGCTCCTGCTCCTGCTCTTGGCTTCCAAGGGGCTTAGAAGGGGCTTCGATGAGGCTTGGCTTTGCAGCGGCTTCCGGGCGTCGCTTAGTCATATGAAACGCCGCGCGATACTTGTCGAAGAAGCCCGCCAGATAAGGATTCTCGGGGAGCGCGCCGTACTCGTTTTGCACCCCCGTACAACGCTTATCCGTGACCACGAGAGAAGTCGCGATCTGGTAGGTGGCCATTTCCATGACCCACACCATCTCGGAAGCCTCGTCGTACTGACAAAAACCTGCTTCGATGCAGCTTTGAAGCCCCTTCGAAGCCCCTTCCATGCCCAAGCCTGTCTCGTGAGCGATGTATAGCATCGGGACGTAGTAGAGACCGAGCATGTTCGCGTGCGGCGAAGTCATCAGGTACAGACCGACGACCTGAGCTTCGGCGCCAGCCTTACGCAGCTTCTTGCCGGTCTCGCCGATCCAGAACTGAGGGCTGACTTTTGCGTAGTCGCGCATGTCAGTGAGCCACCGTCCGGAAGGCTTCTTCCAGGCGCGCGAGACGCTCATCGTTCAGCGCTTTGATCGCACGCTTCAGCTCGGCGCACAGGCACACGCGGACGTCGCGTGTATCGCACATGGTCATGAGGTGACAGAGTTCGTCGATTCGCGCCTGACGTGCCGCGTCGAGTTTGGACGGTTCCATGATTACGCCTTCGGCAGCCCGAGAAGTTCTTGGCTCTTGCCAGTTGCGACGTCGCGCACAGTTCCACGCTTCTGAAGCCGACTGGCGTCCAGAAGAGCGCGAACACGTCCGCAGACGCTCGAGAGTTTGAGATTGGTGCGCGCCGAGATTTCTTCGCGCGTGAGAAGCGTCTCCTGACCGATGAAGCAGTCCATCACCATTTGCTGCGTGGTGCTGAGCTGCTTCACGGAAAGCGAGTGATACGACGCATGCTGGGTCTCAGCGACGCGTCGGCCCGAGATCGGGCTAAAAAAGTCTTCCATGGGATGTTCTCCGGTAAGGAGTACTGAACTCGAACAAAAGCGGTCTCAGAGAAACGACTTGTGTTTGAACTCTTCCCAGCAGTTACCGGCCTCGTACCGGTCCTTCACATCTGCCAGTGGACTGGCTAGTCATTTTTCCCGCGTGTTCCCAAGATGGGCCTCACCGAAAGCAACTACTTCCGGGTGCAGCGCACCATAAATCGACTTCAAAACGTGATACCCGACGTACTTCTGAATCGAAACGCCTAATCGAAGCGATTCCGCGACCAGATCGGCTGCTTCCGGTACGGGTAATTCCGCTGCGAGATGCGTTTTGTCCACGGTCATGCGTGCACCGTGCTCCCGACATGGGACGCTTCTGCACTGACACCAATAAGATTCGCGGGCAAAGTGCCAACTGTGCCGAACAGAAACAGCTTCGTGATGCGCGCCAGTGCGGCGGAATCGCTGTCGATGCCGTTGAGCGCCTTGAACGTCTGCATGCCGTCGTACACGGCCCTCAAGGCGCGTCTTAACTTCGTTTCGAAACTCGGCTCTTCGGGACATGCTCCTTTCTCCAGTAAAAAAACAACAATGAAACTCACGCAGAAACGGGTGCGCAAGATGATGTCAGGCCGGCGCCGGCTCGGACTGATGCCGGTCGACAAGGAAGATCTCGGGGAACTCCAGCTTGACCGCGGCGGGGATACCTCGCTCCTTCCAGTTGTAGACGCGCTGAACTCCTCCGCGGGTAGTGAACCCAAGAGTCTTGGCGAGCTGAGCAGGGCCACCGAGTCTTTCGATCAGTTGCCGGTCAGCCAGAGTAGAGAGAGTTTTCTTGTCCATGCACCATTAAACACCGCGTTTAAACAAAAGTCAAACGCTTTGTTGAACAACAATTTGTTTAGATGCGGGATGATGTCGCCCATGCAAGATTCAACAAAACGCCTCTATGAGGCAGTCGACGTCATCTCCCCTTCGCCGCTCCTGTCGAAGGCCGACGTCGCTCGTTTCCTGAACGAGTCGCAGCAAAGGGTAAAGAATTGGGAAAGCCGTGGCGTGCCCTCGAATTTTGCGATGGAATTCGAGAAGGCCCATGGGGTCAGTGCGCGATGGCTGCTCTTTGGGGAGGGCGCGATGCAAGTAGGGGCGTCGCAGACCGATCCTACACCCAGGCCAACGGTGCGAGCCCAAACCCGAGACAGCGCAGAGAATTTGCCTCTGATCGAGGATTCGGCCGCCGGTAAGCTTCCGCATAATAATAGCCAAGCTGCCGACTCACGGACAGGAAATGTCCCGATCCCGATCCAGTATTCGGTAGACAAATCGAAGTTTCGCCCCATCCCCGTCGTCGGACGTGCTCAGGGCGGAATGCCTGAGAGAATCTGGACTGATGGGGACTATCCTGTGGGAGCCACAGATAAATACGCTGAGGTCGCGACGAGCGATCCGCACGCTTTCCTTACGCCGATCGTCGGAACGTCGATGTCGCCGAGGTATAACCCAGGCGAGTTCGCGCTGGTCGAGCCGGCAACTGACCCAGAGCTTGAGGATGATGTCTTGGTGCGCCTGACGACCGGCGAGACCATGCTCAAACGGCTCGTGTCTCGGCGCGGTGGCGTCCAGCTCGCGTCCTACAACGAGCCTGGCACGATGCTGTACGACGAGACTGAAATCACGTGGATGTATTACGTGGCGCACCCAGTCCCGGCCCGGAAGATCAAACAGCGAGTCTGACGCCCCAGCGCAGCCTTACGCACAGCCTGTCACTGACGATCGCCTCCCCAACCCGCTTCGGCGGGTTTTTTGTTGCCCGCGCAACACAGCAGCCTCCTCCGACCTCTCCGTGTTACAAATTTCTTCAACGCGATTAAACAAAACGTTTTGACTTTGGTTTAAACATCGTGTTTAATACAACTCATGCGCTGAACGAACAGCGCGACGCCGAACCCGGCGACGCTCTTTAACAAGTTGGAAACGATAAACCAGCCGCAAGGCTGTACACGCCGATAGCTCGAATGAGCGACTAGGCGCAGGACGTAACCCTCGACTCCTGATGAAAGATCCGAGGCTATCCGCCAGACGCCTGGTTGCCAGATGCAGCTATAGAACGGCTGGCGGATTGATCCCATGCACTAGGCCCGGAGCCGACTCAGTCGGGAGTAGCCGGGCTGATGCATGACAGTGGGCTTGGAAATGCCCGTTCGGGGAGCGGTCATTTCTTAGTCCATTGCGGTAAGCACTACTGAGTCTTATCAAGACGCCGTGACAGGACGTCGTGACAAGACCACACGAGGTGACCATGAATCAACACAGTTACGTGAACCTGCGTTACGGCGTGCTTCACAGCCTGGACTTTGTTTGCTCGAACGGGCATCGCATCCACCACGCATTCACGACGATCTTCTACGACGACATCTGCTGGTGCTGACCCATGCGAAGAAAAGAACCTAGGCCGGGCCGCTACGGGTGGTGCTGGCATTGCACGACCAATGTCGAGAGCGTGATCGTTGACCAAGGATTTGGCTACGACTACGGCTCGATCAGCGGATACCACGCGATTGAAGACCACGTCTGTCCTGAATGCGGTGAGCGCGTCAGCGAGCCCAAGGATGAGGAGATCGAGTCATGAACCAACACGAAATGCGAGCGGTACTCGACACGCTGGAAATGGCCCGCGACGCGCTGACTGTCAAGGTGACAGAGCGTGAGATGGCCCAGACAAAAACGATGCTCAATCTGCACATCCTTCAGATGCAGCGCGAGCTGATGGCCGTGGAGCGTCGCTGATGCGATCCGTCACTGAGCAAGAACTCAACGATGCCGACGTCTTCGCGTCCGCCATCACTTTCTGTTTCGGCGCCGTGTTTTTCGTCGGCGTCTTCGCAGTCTTCTTCTCGTAGGGGATCAGCCATGAAAGACATGTTCACCGAGCAGCGCAAAGCGCTTCTCAAGGATTGGTCTGAGTACGTTGACAGCCACGAAGAGCGCCTGGAGCGCGCGAAAGAAGCGCTGGGCGATCGCTACCTGCTGGCACCGTGCAACCGCGTTCAGCGGCTCGCGAAGCCCTACGGAAGCATCCGATGAGCTACGTCTTCGTCTGGCTCGCCCTTCAACTTCCAGTCGGGATCATGCTCGGCAAGTGGATCAAACATCGAGGTTTGGCATGAGCAAAAACAAATTGACCGTGCCTGAGCGCGTTTCGCTCGTGCTCGGCGTGCCTGAGCACGAAAAGAATCTGCGCGAGCTGGTGAAGCAATCTGTCTCGATCGTCGAAATAAAGAACGCCGACGGTCGCTCGCAATGTCACTCGGCTTACATGGTGCTGAAGAACGCTCGTGTCGGCATCGAGAAGGCCGGCAAAGATGCACGTGATGACGCGACGAAGTTCAGCAAGGCCGTCATCGCGGAAGTAGATCGTCTCACTTCGATTACGTCTTCAGAAGAAGCGCGCCTGCAAGGCATCCGCGACGTGTGGGACGAAGCGCGTGAGGCTGAAAAGCGCGCTGTTCGAGAAGCTGAAGAGCAACGTCTCACGGCGATCCAGCGGGCCATCAACGACATCCGCACGACGCCAGTCGATTACGCGGGCCGATCGTCCGTTGAGATCGCGGACGCGCATTCACTGCTCACTTGCGTCGAGATCACGCCGGAAGTGTTCGGAGATCAATGCGGCCATGCCGAGATCGCCAAGACCGACGCTCTTAAGAAGCTGACCCAGATGCTGGCCGACGCGCAAGCGCACGAAGCCGAAGTAAAGCGTCTTGCTGCCGAGCGCGCTGAACTCGCCCGTCTGCGTGCTGAACAGAAGCAACGCGAGCGTCAAGAAAAGGAAGCGCAGCGTGCTCGTGAAGTGACAGAACGCGCAGCACGAATCGCAGAAGAAGGACGTATCCGAGAAGAACGGCTTGCGGCAGAAGCAAAGCTCCGCGCCGAGCGCGAAGCACACGAAGCAGAGATGCAGGCGCAGCGCGACGAGATCGCACGGCAGCAGGCCGAAATTGCTGCTGAGCGTCGTCGTCAGGAGGAAGCAGCGGAGGCGAAGCGCCGGGCAGAGGAAGAAGCAGCAGCCGCTAAGCGTCGCGCTGAAGAGCAAGCCGCACACGCCGAAGCCGAGAGCGCCCGCGCTGAACAGGAAGTCAAGATCGCTGAGCAGAAGCGACGCGAGCACGAACAGTTCACCGCGAACGGCCCCGGTGATGTCGAAATAGTTCGAACTCTCGCATCGCATTACAGCGTCACCGTTGGCGATGCACTCGAATGGTTGAAGCGCTTCGACGCTGAGACCGCTGACGAACAGTTCGCTGCTGACCGCGATTTGCAAACCGTCTAAATCCACAACGCCCCGCCTAGTCTGGGGCCAGGAGAAATCATGTCTGACCTCATTCCGGCGCAGTCATTTGACCTGTCGCCCAAGTCGCTTGAAGAAGCGCTCACGTTCGCTGATTACCTGTCGAAGTCGAGCATCGTCCCGAAAGACTTTCAGGATAAACCGGGCAACATTCTTGTCGCCATCCAGTGGGGCATGGAACTCGGATTGAAGCCGATGCAAGCGATGCAGAACATCGCCGTCATCAACGGTCGCCCATCACTTTGGGGTGATGCTGTGCTCGCGCTTGTGCGCGCTTCGCCCGTTTGCGAATACGTCTACGAATCGAATGAAAACGGCACCGCAATCTGCCGCGTAAAGCGGCGTGGCGAAGAGGAGCAGTTCCGCACGTTCTCGGACGCGGATGCAAAGCAAGCCGGCCTGATCGGCAAGCAAGGCCCGTGGGCGCAGTACCCGCAGCGCATGAAGCAGATGCGCGCCCGCGCATTTGCGCTGCGCGACGTCTTTCCGGATGTGCTGAAGGGTATGCCGATCGCTGAGGAAGTCGGCGACTATCTGCCCGCCGAGAAGGACATCACGCCGCGTAACAAGCAGACGCCAACGCAGATTGCCCAAGCTGCTCAACAGACCGCGCAGATCGCTCGCACCGACAAGCACGAGTTCATCATCGCCGACCTCGAACTGATCGCGAAGGAAGGTGGCCCAGAACCGCTTGCAAAAGCGTGGCAAGGTTTGACGAAAGAAGATCGCAAAGCCATCGGCACCGACGAACTGAATCGCCTGAAGGCAATGGCCGGCGCAGAAGACGTCACTCCGAATGAAGGAGAAAACCATGAGTGACGTCATTGAACAACGAACGGATGAATGGCGCGCTCAGCGCGCTGGCCGCCTGACTGCGTCGCGCTTCGGCGATGTGATCAGCTTGACGAAGGCTGGAAAACCGACGGCAGCGCGCGACAAATACATGCGCGAAATCGTGTTCGAGCGCTTGGCATCGACCGCGAAACATTCTGTCGATGGTCACGCGTTGCGCTGGGGAACGGAAGTCGAATCATTCGCAAAAGAGGCGTTCGAGCTCGAAACTGGAATGATCGTCATGCAGGCAGAGTTTCAGCAGCATTCGGACTATGCGTTCATCGGAGCGAGCCCGGACGGCCTCATCAACGGAGACGGTGGGTACGAATCCAAGTGCCCCATGGACGAAGCGGTCCACATCAACACCCTCCTCCACGGTATGCCGGAAGAACATATACCGCAGGTTCAGGGTTGCATGATGGTGACAGGACGGAAGTACTGGATGTTCGTGTCATACGACCCGCGAGTCTCAGAGCGCTTCCGGCTTTATCACGAACGTGTCGAGCGCGACGACGACTACATCAATGGCGTTCTGCTTCCATGCCTGCTCCAGTTCAACGCAGAGGTCGAGCAGATGATCGCCGAACTGAATCGACGTGTTGCCTGAATTTCAACCAACCGCGTGCCGGCGCGTGATCCGGCTTGTTGAAGGGTGGCGAATGCGCAGGCTGATGCGCAAATGTCGTGTAGCGGCTGACAAGTCGACAAGCAAGAAGCGGCGGATGCTAGCTCACCCCGCAGACAGCATCCCGACCGGAGTCGACTGGCGAAACGATAAGCCGGAGATCAGTACCGGCCGCCACCCTTGAACAACAAAACGGCCGCATGTCCGCTACATGCATTACACGAGGAGCACCAAAACCATGTTTCGCAAAATCATCGTAGTCGCAGCACTCGCAAGCCTGTTCGTCGGTCACGCTCAGGCGTCAGGAGTTGAAGGTGGAATCGTCGTCGGCGCAGGCGCATCGGCATTCGGCGGCAGCGTGTCGGGATCGGCAGCAAGCATCAGCAATGGCAACGCCGTGACGGCCGCGCAGGTCGGGGGATCGGGCGCTTCGTATCAGAACGCGTTCAACAACACGGGCGGCACGGCAACGATCGGCGGTGGCGTGAATAGCGTCGGCGCACAAGTCGTCACCAACACGACGCAGTTCAGCAATTCGGGCGTGACTGGCTCGGCAGTTGGCAATGCGCCGACGAACGTCGGCGACAGCATCGCGAATGGCGGTGCGGCATACGGCTCGACCACGACGGCAGCACAAGGCAATGCGCAATTCGCGACCGGCGCTATCGGCGCGGTAGGTGCAATCGGCGGTATCGCAGGCGTCTCGTTCATCCACTAAGCGCTGCGCTTCCCATAACCGGTAGCGGGGTCGTGCGACCGACCCCGCGCCCAGGAGCCTCAAATGAAAACGACTCTCATCGCCCTCATAGCGCTCTTCGCAGCAAGCACTGCGATGGCGCAAGTCTCAAGCACCTCGTCGAACACGTCAAGTACCGCATCGACGGCAGGGGCGACAAATGCCGGAAACGCTCAGCAAATCACCTTCAACAGCCCGAACAAGGTCGAGTACAGCGGCAGCTATACGGCGCGCACGACCGGTAATGCGGTCCTCCCTGGCTTCGCAGGCTCGTTCTCTGGTGACTATTGCGGCGGCACGGCTGGCCTTGCCGTCGGCGGACCAGGCTTCGCGGTGAGCGGCGGCGCGCCGAAGATCGACGAATCGTGCGTGATGCTCCGCACCTTCGAGCGCGTGCAGCAAGCCGCTGCATCCGATCCAGACAACGCGAAAGAACTCCGATCGGCAGCGCTGGACATCCTCGCTTCCATCGACCCGAAAATCCGCGCGATCTTCCTGAAGCACAAGCTGCTCAAGGGCGAGACGGAAACGACCACGACGAACGCTGACGGCCAGCAAGTGTATGCAGTGTCGCAGCCGGAGTCGACGCGCATTGCATCAGGTAACTGACATGAAACGCACCCTTCTCGCTGCGGCCGCCGCCCTTCTCGCGACCAGCGCGCACGCCACGATTCTCATGTACACGCAGAACGACGCGGGCGGCACGATCCAGTTCTCCGACATGCCCTGCACGAAGATCGAAGGCATTCCGCAGCTATCGAGTCGCGAAGGACTGACGAGCGTAATCATCGACGGCAGCGGAAGCGCGGTCGGATTCGGCTGCTACACGTATGCCGAGCCAAACATTGTCGTGACCTGGCAAAACGGTCAGCAGCGCTGGTACAACCCGGCTGGCCTATCGATAACAGCAGCAGGCAAGAAGCTGTTTCAGTCGGCAAGCAAAGCGAGTTACTGAGGAGAAACTATGCCCTACGTCAACGTGTACGTCGATGAACGCGAAGTGCTTGAAGACCTCTCGAATGAACTTCTCGTGAAGGAACTCCGCAAGCGTGACGTTCCCTTTGCCGCTGAAACCGATGACGCCACTGCCGATCTCGACAAGATCTTCTATGCCTTCTACTACGGCAAAGAGACAGATGCTGTCCAGTTGATGCGCAAGTATGTTCAGGACGTTACCGGGAGAACGCTGCCGTGAGCACGATGAACATTCATCACGTCAAGCTGAAGAGCCGCCGCGAGATGGAGCGCACGATCCCGCGTGAAAAGCTTGGCTGGTGGCATGACGTCTGCCCCGGCGAGCGACTCGTGCTGCGCGACGCGCGCGACTCCGATCTGGCGCGCTGCATCCTGCGCGAAGGATCGTCACGCAACCCGTCTGATTACCTGTGCGAGCTGCCGGAAAGCGGCTCACTCGTATTCAAGGCGGCAATCGCACATATGACGACCATTGAAATGCCGGTCGTCAAGGCAACCGGAGAGAAAGCATGAGCTTCGTCCAGCGCTTTGAGCGCAACCTGATCGGCCGTGACTTCGCCGTCGGCGACATCCACGGCCATTTCACCGCGCTCCAGACGCGCCTGGCTGAAATCGGCTTCGACCGCGAGCGCGACCGGCTGTTCAGCGTGGGAGATCTGGTCGACCGCGGCCCGGAATCAGACCTTGCGCTGCATTGGCTTGGTCTGACGTGGTTTCACGCCGTGCGCGGCAATCACGAAGACATGGCGATCCGCTGGCCGAGCGGCAATATGGACCGCGACAACTACGCGATGAACGGCGGAAGCTGGAACGTCATGAACCCGCGCTACTTGCAGGTCGAGTTTTCAGACACATTCGGCGCGCTGCCAGTAGCGATCGAGGTTGAGACAGAATCCGGGCGCATCGGCATTGTTCACGCGGATTGCCCTTGCAAGACGTGGAATGCCTTCACCGCAGCGCTCGATAACGCTGACCTGCCGAGCAAGATGCGCAAGGCCATATTCGAGACAGCGCTTTGGTCGCGGGATCGGATTCAGGCAGAAGACCAAAGCAGCATTCCTGACCTGCGCGCGCTGATCGTCGGTCATACGCCGCTGAAGTGGCCGGCCGTGCTTGGCAACGTCCATTACATCGACACCGGCGGATGGGTTCGCGGCGGCCACTTCACGGTCATCGACTTGGCGACGCTTGAAACGATCCCGCCTCAGCCTAAAGCGCTCGACTGGACCGAAGCCTAACCCCACCGGGCGCGGTATCGCACCCGCGCCCATAAAGGAGAAGAACATGAGATTTGCCTATGCCGACCCGCCGTACTTCGGACTCGCTGAAAAGTTTTACGGGCACTTGCATGCCGAGGCTGCCGTGTACGACACGCTTGAAGGACACAGGGCACTGATCGAACGCCTGTGCGATGAGTATGCGGACGGATGGGGCTTGTCGATGACCAGCGGGAATCTGCACGACCTCCTTCCTCTCTGCCCGCGCGAAGCTCGGATCATGCCTTGGGTGAAGCCTTTCGCTTCATTCAAGCCTGGCGTCGGCGTGGCGTACGCATGGGAGCCGGTGATTGTAATGGGCGGGCGTCGCCGGACACGCGAGCAGAGCACCGTGCGTGACTGGTGCGCAGTGAATATCACGCTAAAGCGCGGATTTACCGGCGCAAAGCCTGCCGAGTTCGTGTTCTGGCTGATGGACGTTTTGAACGTGCAGGAAGGAGATACGGTCGACGACCTGTTTCCGGGATCTGGATCTGTGCAAGCGGCGATTAATACGTACTTCGGAGCGATGACCGGTCACTTTCAGGATGGATTGTTTGCCAATTATCCCGACGGACGTGTGGAAGTTAGCGACGCTGTGAAGAAGACGCTGTGCGCTGTTCCTGGAACAAAGACCGCCTGACCTATTGCCGAAACACCTATTGCGAGAGAGAAATGAATGATCTGGCACTTTTCGCAGGCGTTGGAGGCGGAATTCTCGCCGGCAAGCTGCTTGGATGGAGAACTGTCTGCGCTGTGGAGTTTGATGCCTACCGCGCTAGACGACTCATGCAGCGACAGAATGAAGGGCACCTCGCACCGTTCCCCGTTTGGGACGATGTTCGTACCTTCGACGGACGCCCATGGCGCGGCGTTGTTGACGTCGTATCTGGCGGGTTTCCATGTCAAGCCTATTCCTCCGCTGCTCGAGGAAAAAACGTTGCGGATGATCTCTGGCCGGAAATGCGACGGATCGTGGCAGATGTCGCTCCCAGGCACGTATTTGCCGAGAACACCCAGCGACGCGCGATCGATAGAGCGGGCGACGACCTCGAGGCGATGGGTTATTCCGTCCGGGCCGTTCGTCTATCCGCGGCAGACGTGGGCGCTGACCACATTCGGGAGCGGTACTGGCTTCTTGCACACGCCTACGGCGACAGCGAACTATGCCTGCAAATCGATGCAAAAGTGGCCGAACTGTCGAGAGTACGTCCGAGTGTTTGGGACGCCTATCCCGACGAATCACGAATGGCTGATGGCGATGCCCATCGGATGGACAGGCTCGAAGCCACTGGCGACGCGCAAGTTCCAATCGTGGCTGCGACAGCATTCCGACTGCTCGCTGGCTGAAACCGCCTGACCCGCTGTCTCGACGCAGCGACAACGATATTGGGGATTGGAAATTGACTGATTTCACGCACGAACTGAAGACGGACCATGAGCCGTTTTCCGCGATTCTAAGCGGCGAGAAAACGCACGAGATTCGCTGCGCTGATCGCGACTTCAAGGTAGGCGACATGCTCCGGCTGAAAGAGACGCGCTACACCGCGATCGAAATGAGCAGTGAGTCGCGTCCCCTTGAATACACAGGCCGCACCACCGAGCGAGTCATCACGCACATACAGAGCGGCTACGGCCTGCCCGACGGCATCGTCGTTATGTCTCTCTCCTCCGTGCTTGCCACAGAAAGCGGAGAGGCGGTCTACGACGAGGCTATCGCCCCGCAAGCCGAGTGCGCACCGCGTGAGGCGCAATCGGTGAAGCGTGACGCGATTTATCGTAAAGCACTTGCTATGGGTGATACGCCGGATACGATTGGGCCGGACACGCACGAGCACCATTTCGAAGTTGAACCAGCATCAGGAATCGCGTTCTGCACTTATTGCGGAATGAGTCGTGTCGCAGCAGGCGCGAGTGAGCGCGCGGATGCCTACCCCATCGCATCCGCTGATGATGTACGGGTGCCACAAGTGGCGACAGTCCTAAAGGATGTCATTGACACTTTCCTTCTGTGGAACGGACAGGCATCAGCAGGACTTGACGTGGAGTGGCTGGCGGCATTGCGTAATGAAGCCGCCGCCATCGCAGCTAACCGCGCATCCGAGGAAGGGGGTTCGAAATGATCCTTTGCAAACTCGGTATCCACAAAACGTATGTGCATGGCTACTACAAGATTTGCAGCCGATGCGGTAAGACTTGGGCTAACTACTGGTGAAATATGGATTACGACCGCTATAGAACACTTGCAGAGCTTGTGCGTGGTGCTCGTCTAATAGAGGAAATGACGCTAGAAGAATTGG
Source organism: Caballeronia sp. LZ035 (assembly GCF_031451175.1). NCBI lineage: Bacteria > Pseudomonadati > Pseudomonadota > Betaproteobacteria > Burkholderiales > Burkholderiaceae > Caballeronia > Caballeronia sp. LZ035. The sequence continues at coordinate 1,781,401 of NZ_JARUXS010000001.1, read as the reverse complement.
CGAAAGCATCAGGAACAAGCAAGTCATATCTTTCTGAGATCGAGAATGGCGTTAGCTGGCGCGTATCAGTACAGCTCGCGGACAGGCTTGCAGATGCCTTGTCAATCTCGCTGAGTCGTATTGCCAAAGCCGCGCACGAGTCAGAGCAAGACGCCATTGCAGGAGAAAAGAAATGACCAGCCGGGAACGATTCGAAGCGCATTACAAGCATCTTGACATGACACTGAACCGTGATGCATGGGACCGCGAGATTTATGCGCACTCCCACGTCGAAGCCATGTGGGACGGCTGGCAAGCAGCCGAGCGCAGTGCGCTGGAGCGCGCGGCACAGATATGCGATGAAAACATCGACCCGGCAGAAGCGGCATTTGAGATCCGCGCCCTTCTGGAGACCGACAAATGACCGATGACGAAATGTTGAACACGATTGCGGCCGTCTGCGACTTCAATCGAACAGAGGTCGACAAGTGGCGCAGAGAAGCGCTGATCATCGGTCGAGCCGTTGAGCGTGCGACGCTGGAACAGGCTGCTCAGGCATGTGAAGCTCATGAGGCCAAGATGTCTGTCGCGATGGAAGCAGCCGATGCGATCGACGGCGGATACCTGAACGCATGTGATGACTGTGCGGATCTGATTCGCGCACTTGCAGACGCGCAGAGCAAAGATACGGAGGGAGCGTGAGCGAAGAACTGAAGCCGTGCCCGTTTTGCGGTGGTGTCGCACAAGCAATCGCGGGCGATGGGCCGTTTTATGGGCGAGTTCAGATCGATTGTTCTGTGTGCCGGAATGCCACCTATTGGTGGGAGGAAGCTGTCGCAGTAAGACTGTGGAACCGACGCGCCGCTCTCGCACCAGCGCAGCCGTCAGGATGGATCAGCGTGATGCATCGGCTGCCGACCTCCAACACATGGGTTCTGGCGCACAACGGCAAGTGGACGGGCGTCGCTAAATATGAAGTTCTTGCCGAATGGATCGATGAGCGCTGGCGCGATGAACACAGCGAGTTTGTCGAAAAGCTTGGCCCAACCGTCACGCACTGGATGCCCCTGCCCGCCGCCCCCTCGCCCACCAAGGACCAGACATGAGCATGAAGAAGAAAATCACCATCGGCCGGCTCGCCATCATCGTATCGCTGTCGGCTGCTTTCCTCGCTGGCTGCAATGACGCCGACATCGCATCGAGCAACCTCTCCAAGGCTGCCGACAACTTCCAGATCCAGCGCCGCATCGTGTTCTACAACACACAGAGCGACACGATCATGCTCACGATCGAGGGGCTGTGCTCGCTCGGGAATGCGGACAAGAACGGCGAACTGTCTGTCGTATGTAAGACGGGCGCCACCCGCTACCACAAGGAATTCCTCGGTCTGTCGCGCAACGTCACCTACGTTGTCCAGCAGCTCGAAGATGCCGACGTGAGCGACTACCACTACAAGGTCGTCTGGAAACCCGCTGTGCTCGTGCCGAACATCGAGATCAAGTGATGTGCGCCAGATGCGGAAGCATGAACCTGACGGAAGGCAGCGGCTGGATCGTGTGCAACCACTGCGGCAACGCGTGGAGGGATTGACGTGAAAAGGAAAGTCGAGGTCGTCACCAAGACGAAGCATTGGTGCAACTTCTGCGGCAAGAGCCAAGACGAGGTCAGCCAGATGATTGCGGGGCCCGACGACGCGGACATCTGCAATGAGTGCGTGATGGCCTGCCATGAGCTGGTGTTCGATGCGCAGTCGAAGGCTAGCAGTGAGGACTCGCAGTGACCAGCAACATCGAAGAATTCATGAGGGGTAACGAACATGGTTCGTTTTGTGACCGTGGATAAAATGTCGTCCGCAACGGGCTACACGAGGACGGCCATCTATAAAAAATGTAACGAGGGTGTCTGGCCCGAGGGCACGGTATGGCACCGTGCGCCCGACGGTCGGATTCTTATCGACACTGAAGGGTATGAAAAATGGGTCGTGACGGGAGGGGCGTTAAACCGGCCTCAAAGTCGAGTATCGAAATCTCGTTCATCTACCAGGGAAAGCGATGCCGAGAACGCATTCCGCTGCCTCCTACAACCGCTAACCTGAGACGCGCAGAGAACCACCGCGCCGCGATTTTGTACGAAATATCGCGCGGCACCTTCGATTACGCACAAGTCTTCCCAAACTCACCCCGCGCAGCACAGACCGCATTTGCCGGTCAGACAGTCGAAACAGTCGCCGCATATCTGGAGCGATGGCTCGAAGTCAAAAAGACGCAGATCGCCGCCAGCACCTACCGGGATTACAAAGGCATCATCTTCGGGCAAGTGATTCCCCGATTCGGAAAGATGCGCCTGCCCGAACTGCGCCGCGCGCAGATCAAGGAATGGCTGGCGACGATCGACGATCAGCAGACGGAGAAGGTGACGAACAAGCGGCTGGCGAATATTCAAAGCTGCCTGCGCAGCGCACTGAAGGATGCCGTCTCTGATGAAATCCTCGACTCGAATCCGCTTGCCGGGTTCACCTTCGAGCGCAACGAGCCGCCACGCGAGGAAGACCACGCCGACCCGCTCGACGCGCACGAGCAAGCCGCCGTCATTGCTGCGGCGCGCGATCCGCAGATTGCCAACTTGTTTCAGTTCGCATTCTGGACGGGCATGCGCACGAGCGAGATCATCGCGCTGGACTGGTCGGACATCGACTTGCCGCGCGGTATGGCGCGCGTGCGAAAGGCAATGACAAGGGCGGCGAAGGGTGCGGCGGAAGATACGAAGACGGTAGCCGGTCGGCGCGACGTGAAGCTGCTGGAGCCCGCTCTCGCCGCGCTCGAAGCGCAAAAGCGTCATACGCTGCTCGCGCACGGAGCAGTCTTCCATAATCCGGGCTGGCGCGGCGCGGAGTCCGGGCGATGGAAGGGAGACGACCAGATATGGGAAGCGTGGAAAACGACGCTCAAGAATGCGAAGGTGCGATACAGGAACCCATACCAGACGCGCCACACATTCGCATCTATGATGCTGTCAGCGGGCGAACATCCGATGTGGGTCGCGCGGCAGATGGGACACTCGGACACGACGTCGATCATGCGCAATTATGGGCGCTGGATTCCGTCGTCTAACCCGGACGCGGGAGGAAAAGCTGTCGCGATGTTCACGGCGGCTGAGAATAAAAAGGCTGGCTGAGAATGACAACATAGGGCCAGCCATACTGAGCAAAGGCACGCGCAGAAATGATCCGTGCGGGTTCGAGTCCCGCTCCTCGCACCACTCGCGGCTCGCTGTTGAAGCTGGCGCTGTTGAAGCCGGCGCTGTTGAGGCCTGGTTCCCCGGCGGTGCGTATCGAACGCATTCGGCATTCTCGGCGTGGTTTTTCACCGCGTTGCATCGAGCCGAAGACCAGCCTGCCGTACCCTCATGCAGTAGACGCGGCCAGAGATCCGCATCTCTCGCCCCGGACTTGAAACAAACCCGCACCGGTTCCGGCTGACGCGGGTTTTTTCTTGTCGAATCGATATTGAAGGCCGGTCAGTAAGCGCTCGTGCTGGAGGCTGTTTTGATCAAGCCCTTCCGACTCCTGTTTGAACGCTGGCGAGAGTCTGAGAAAGCGCAGCGCCGCTGCGGCCGGACTGACCCTGTACACGTCTTGCGCAAGCTTGCAATCGCGCAGCATCCCGAAACAATGCGGCCAGTCACTTCGACGCAAGACCCGCGGTCGTCACTCGCTAGACGCTGATATCGCCGAGTTCGACCATCATCACCTCGCCCTTCTCCTGCGAGCGCCCCGCGAAGTCCACGCCGGAGTGATTCATAACCCGCCGGATCTCGTTCGGCAACAGTTCGCTCGCACGCGCCGCGGCGATCGGCCGGTCTACGTGCGACAGAAACTGCCGCACCCCCGAGGGCTGCCAGAACACGAAGACGTTGAGCGGATAGGACAGCGGGGCATCGGCCTTGCGGTTCGCCGTGATGTGCAGGCCGACCGTCGGCGACACATGCATCTGGCGCGGACACACACGGAAGTCGAAGCCGAAATCCGTCGCCACACTTTTGACGAGGAACGGCAGGCATCGGTCGCCGAACTGCTTGTTCTCGGATTTGCTCAGGGCCATGGGCGCCTCCCGACTGCGTGCACTGCGGTGGAACGTCGTACTCGGACGGATTGCGGCAGTGTTGCGCCGGGCGTGAGCGGCGTCAGTGGTACGCCGCACATCCGGATACGGTGGCGGCCACCGGCGAACGCCGGCAAAGCCGCCGCCAGGCGGATAAAATGGGCGCCCATGCGTCGGCGGACATCGCCCCGCTCACCCTTGCCTCCCCACACATCAAGTTCGTGAATTTCGACGACTACTGCCAGCAGAAAGCCGCACCCGAAGGCTCCGGCACGTACTACGCACTGCGCCGCGCGCCTGCCGCCGTGCAGCCGCTCCTGACCGCCCTGTTCGCGCTGCGGCGCGAGCTGGAGGAAACGGTCAAGGAAACCAGCGATCCGACCATCGGCCGCACCAAGCACGCGTGGTGGCAAAGCGAACTCGGCCGGCTCGACCAAGGCGCGCCGACTCATCCGGTCACCAAGGCCCTGCAGGCGCATGCTGGCGACGCCCGGCACGCCGTGCTCGACGAGGCGGGCCAAGCGTTGCTGGCGACGGTCGTCGATGGCTTCGGCATGGATCTGGATCAGGCACGCTATCTCGACTGGCCCGGCCTACGGCGTTATCTCGACCAGACCGGCGGCGCGTTCGCGACGGCCGTCGCCCGTGTGACTGCGCGCGAGCCGCAGCACGCCGCCGCGTGGGCTGCTCCGCTCGGTGCGGCGCTGCAACTGGCCGAACGCGTGCAGAACATCGGTGACGATGCGCGCCATGGCCGCATCTACCTTCCGATCGACGAATTGCAGCGCTTCAACGTGACGGCCGCGGACATCATCAATCGCAAGTACGGCGACGCTTTCGTTGAACTGATGCGCTTCCAGACGACGCGCGCCCGTCAGGCGCTCGACGCGGCCCTTGCCGCCCTGCCGCCCGCCGAACGCGCCACGCAGCGCGTGCTGCGCGCAGAGGCGGCGCTCGCTTGCGCGTTGTTCGATGAGATCGAGCGGGAAGACTTCAAGCTGCTGCATCAACGCATTTCGCTCACGCCGATCCGCAAGCTGTGGATCACGTGGCGCACGCGTTGAACGCACTAGACGCGCACTAGCGGCAGCGGCGCGAAGCGTGCCACCGATGACGATGGCGCGACGCCCAGATGCGCGCACGCGGTGGCGTGCAGCCGCCTGAAGTCGAGGCTCACGGGCAGGCCGTCGCCGGCCACGAGCGCGTCGAGACGCGGCGCCGCGCCCCACAGACCGCCGCGCACGTTGCCGCCCATCACGAATTGCGCCGCGGCGGCGCCGTGGTCCGTGCCGCGTGCGGAATTCTCGCGCGCCGAGCGTCCGAAATCCGAACTCGTCATGACCAGCGTCCGATGCCACTCACCCGCTGCGATCAGCTTGGTTCGCAACTCCATGAGCCCATCCGCCAGTTGCGCCAGCCGCGCCGCATGTCGCGGCGCCTGGTTCTCGTGCGTGTCGAAGCCGTGCAGCGCGATGCGTATCACGGCGGCTTCACGCTGCACGATCGAGCGTGCGGCGGCCGTGCATGCGGCCGCGAACGAGGCGGCAGGCGAGCCTTGCGCAAGCGGCACGCTTGCATGGGCGAGCCAGGTGTCGCCGCGGTACTCATGCGTATCGGAGGCCGTGTCCCAGATCTGCCGTGAGCGGAAATGCGAGCGGTGAGTCGCGTCATGACCGACGCCCTGCACGATCGCCAGTTCCTGTTCCTGCCAGACCTTGAGCAACGGCAAGAGTGACGGATGCAGACCCGTGCGGTCATCGAGCGGCACGACCTGATCTTGCGGTATGGCGAGCGTCGGCCGCAGCGCGCGATAGCGTGGATCGCCGACCGGGATGACTGTGTTCAGGCCGTCGTTGCCGCCATTCAGATCGACCAGCACCAGCGCGCGATGAACCGTGGAAGCGTCTGCACGCGGCTCGCATGCGACGCCGCCTGACCATCCCGCGAACGCGCCGGTCGTGCAGAGGAACTGGCGTCGGTTCATGGGGAGGCGCGCCTAGCGCTTGTAGAGATCGCGCACCGCTTCTTCGATATGCTGCCGCAAGAGCCGGCGCTCGTCGGCGGTCATCACGGTATGGCGCGGCGGGCGCGCGGGCGGCGCCTGATCGACTTGCTGGATGGATTGCATGGCGGGCGCCTGGTTGTCGTGAGCACCGGGTGCGCCCTTGCTCACGCGCTGCTGCGCGCGGATCATGCGGCCATCGAAACGTTTGGGAGGTGTGGCGACGCTGCGGTCAAAACGGTCGGAGCGGTTGCCGTCGAGCGCGAAACCAGCATTCTGCGCATGGGCGTGAGGCGTACCCAGTACTGCATAGAGCGCACTGGCAAGAAGTGTCATTCTGAAAATGCGCCTGGCGCGCACGGGTCCGCGTTGCCGCGCTCCCTTCATATTGTTCCCTTCGTTGCTCGACAACCGGACAGCCTCAGTCTTTTCATGCGCGTCCTGCCATGGCTGGTCGGGCCGCACGACGCGCTGGTCTAATGGAGTATCTACCGAATGGCGGGCTTCGGTAAGGAGTGTACGACCCAAACCCTTAGGCCGTGCCACAGGCCCCGTAAATTTTGTAACCAACTGTTACACTCGCTTTTGTTACAAACTCGACGTTCGACTAATCGCGCTAAGATGCCGCCATGGAAACCAAGAACCCTTCAAAAATTCTCGTAGTCGACGACGATCCGCGCCTGCGTGATCTCTTGCGCCGTTACCTCGGCGAGCAAGGTTTCAACGTGTATGTCGCGGAAAACGCACCGGCCATGAACAAGCTCTGGGTGCGCGAGCGTTTCGACCTGCTCGTGCTCGACCTGATGCTTCCCGGTGAAGACGGCCTTTCCATCTGCCGCCGTCTGCGCGGCAGCAATGACCGCACGCCCATCATCATGCTGACCGCGAAGGGCGAAGATGTGGATCGTATCGTCGGGCTGGAAATGGGCGCCGACGATTATTTGCCGAAGCCGTTCAATCCGCGCGAACTCGTGGCGCGCATTCATGCGGTGCTGCGCCGCCAGACGCCGTCCGAATTGCCGGGCGCGCCTTCGGAAACCACCGAGGTTTTCGAGTTCGGCGAATTCGCGCTGAACCTCGCGACGCGTACGCTCACGAAGAACGGCCAGGAAATTCCGCTGACCACCGGCGAATTCTCGGTGCTCAAAGTGTTCGCGCGTCATCCGCGCCAGCCGCTGTCCCGCGAAAAGCTGATGGAGCTCGCACGCGGCCGTGAATACGAAGTGTTCGACCGCAGTCTCGACGTCCAGATCTCGCGTCTGCGCAAGCTGATCGAGCCCGATCCCAGCAGTCCGCGCTTCATCCAGACCGTGTGGGGCCTGGGCTACGTGTTCATCCCCGATGGCGCGGCCTGATCGATCCTTGAGCGAGTTTCGTCACGCTTTCCTTCATCACCCGAGCTGAACCCGACAGACCCATGCGCATCGACAGGCGGCTACTGGCGCTCGCGTTCGGCGGCCTGTTCTGGCGTACCTTCGCGCTGATCGCGCTGCTCATCGCGGTCAGCCTGACCGCGTGGTTCCAGAGCTTTCGCGTGATCGAACGCGAACCGCGCGCGCAGCGCGTGGCGCTGCAACTCGTCGCGGTCGTCAAGCTCACGCGCACCGCCCTGCTCTATTCCGATCCCGACCTGCGCCGCGCGCTGTTGCAGGATCTGGAGAGCAACGAGGGGGTGCGCGTCTATCCGCGCGAAACCACCGACAAATACAAGCTGCAGCCCGATGAGTCGCTCAACCGGCTGATCGAGCGCGACGTGCGCGGCCGGCTTGGCAACGACACGATCATCGCGCAGTCGGTGAACGAGATTCCCGGCGTGTGGATCAGCTTCAAGATCGATGACGACGACTACTGGGTCGCGCTCGACCGCGACCAGCTCGACACCGTCACCGGCCTGCAATGGGCCGGCTGGGGCGTGTTCGCGCTGGCGTTGTCGCTGTTCGGCGCGGCCTTCATCACGAGCCTCGTGAACCGGCCGTTCGCGCGGCTGGCGCTGGCCGCGCGCAAGCTCGGTTCGGGACAGTCGCCGGAACCCCTGCCGGAGCGCGGCATGGGCGTTGCCGCCGAAACCAACCGCAGCTTCAACCAGATGGTGCAGGATCTCGAACAGCTCGAAGCGGACCGCGCGCTGATGCTCGCGGGCATCTCGCACGACTTGCGCACGCCGCTCGCGCGGCTGCGGCTGGAAACCGAAATGAGTCCGTCGGACGAGGCGACCAAGCTCGCGATGATCGACGACATCGAGCAGATGGACATGATCATTGGCCGCTTCCTGGACTACGCGCGGCCGATGCAGCGCATGCCCGAAGCCGTGGATCTCTCGATGATCGCAAGCGAACTGGCCGCGCGTTTTCACGCCGACGAAGGCGTCGTGATGCGCACCGATCTCGCGCCCGGCGCCGTGATCGAGGGTGATCCGACCGATGCGCGCCGCGTCGTCGGCAACCTGCTGGAGAACGCGCGCAAGTATGGCCGCAGCGAGCACGACGACATCGCCCGTATCACGCTGCAGACGCGCGTGTCGCACGGCAAGGTGGAGCTTTCGGTGATGGATGAAGGCCGCGGCATTCCCGACGACCAGGTCGCGCTGATCACACGGCCGTTCTATCGCGTCGATACCGCGCGCACCCAGGCGAACGGCACGGGCCTCGGCATGGCGATCGTGCAGCGTCTTGTCACCCGGCAGCGCGGCACGCTGCGCCTGCGCAACCGCGCGCCGCTCGCGGGCTTCGAAGTGACGATCGATTTCCCGTCGATGAAGGGCGGCGCGCGCTTCGAAGGCTGAACGCGGCGTTGAAACCCGGCGACGTCATGCGTGTCTGACTCGAACGCGTTCCATCCCTTCCTTAGGAGTCTCTGCATGAAGACCGTCGGCGACAAAGTCGAGGCATTCACCGTCACCGCGGCGAAGCCGGGGTTCAACCATTACGAGGAAAACGGCCAGTTCGCCCTCGAGGACATCACGGAGCAATCCTTTCCGGGCAAGTGGAAGATCATCTATTTCTACCCGCGCGACTTCAGCTTCGTGTGCCCGACGGAAATCATCGAGTTCGCGAAACTGGCACGGGATTTCGAGGATCGCGATGCCGTGCTGATGGGCGGCAGCGTCGACAACGAGCTGGTCAAGCTGGCCTGGCGCCGTGAGCACAGGGAATTGAGCAAGCTCAATCACTACTCCTTCGGCGACGTGAAGGGCGAACTGATCGACCAGTTGGGCATCCGCGACAAGGAAGCGGGCGTGGCGTTGCGCGCGACCTTCATCGTCGATCCCGACAACGTGATCCAGCACGTGTCGGTCAACAACCTGAACGTGGGTCGCAGCCCCGAGGAAATCCTGCGGGTGCTCGACGCGCTGCAGACCGACGAGTTGTGTCCCTGCGACCGTCCGGTCGGCGGCACGACGCTCTGCTGAGCGCGCGCCGCTCGGCGGTCATGCTTCAGGCGTCGATGGACGTCCTGCGCAGCAGCACCGCCGCCTGCGCCTCGATGCCTTCCTTGCGGCCGAGATAGCCGAGCTTCTCGTTGGTCTTGGCTTTTACGTTGACGCGGTCGAGCGGCAGGTCGAGGTCGTCGGCGATGTTCGCGCGCATGGCCTCGATATGCGGCGCGAGCTTCGGCGCCTGGGCAATCACGGTGCTGTCCACGTTGGCAATCGCGAAACCGGCGTCCGTCACGCGACGCACGGCTTCGCGCAGCAGCACGCGGCTGTCGGCGCCGGCGAATTCGGTCGCCGTGTCCGGAAAATGCCGGCCGATGTCGCCGAGCGAGGCCGCGCCGAACAGCGCGTCGGTGATGGCGTGCAACAGGACGTCCGCGTCCGAGTGGCCGAGCAGGCCGCGTTCGTAAGGCACCGTCACGCCGCCGATGATGAGCGGGCGGCCCTCGACGAGCTGGTGGACGTCGTACCCTTGTCCGATTCTGAAATCCATCGATGCAAACCTTGGTTGAGTGAGGGGTTGACGTTGGGGTTGACGTACTTCAGGCGGACGCGGAGAGCATCGCGCCGGCGAGCGCGAAATCTTCCGGATACGTCACCTTGAAGTTGCGCAGGCTGCCCTGGATCAGCTTGGGCGAGTGCCCGAGCCATTCGATGGCGCTTGCTTCGTCGGTCAAATCGTGGCCGTCGTGACGCGCGCGTTCGATTGCCTCGCGCAGCATGCCGACGCGGAACATCTGCGGCGTCTGGGCTTGCCAGAGGCCGTCGCGCGATTCCGTGCGAGCGACTCGTACATCATGGACGTCGTTGGTTGGGACATCGGGCATGTTGGGTGCGACGCGCTTGAGCGTATCCGCGACCGGCAGCGCGAGAATGCCGCCGACCGGATCGTCGCGCAGTTCCGCGACGAGCTTGCGAATCATCTCCGGCGTGATGCCGGGGCGCGCGGCGTCATGCACGAGCACCCAGTCGTCGTCGCGCGCGCCGAAGCTGGCAAGCGCGAGCAGGCCGTTGTACACCGAGGCCTGCCGCGAAGGGCCGCCGCAGCGCGCCACCACGAAGCGCAGGCCGGCGAAGCGGCGCGCGTCGAAGTGCGGGTCGTCCGGTGCAAGCACGACCAGGGTCTGCGAGAATTCGGAACATGCGTCGAATGCCGCGAGCGTGTAGCCGAGCATCGGGCGCCCCGCGACGGTCTGGTATTGCTTCGGCATCGGGGCGCCGGAACGGCTGCCGGTGCCGGCGCAGGGAATCAGTGAGAAGAGGCGCGAAGTCACGGGCGGATAACGTGGTTTAACGTGGCCAAGTCAAAGTCGAAGCCCGGATTTTATAATAGGTCCATCGCGACCACGTCCGTCGCACGCCAGTTCGCTTATTCGAACGGCGCGCCGGACGGCTCCATGCACACCCTATGCCTTCCAAAGCCGTCACCGCGCAGTCCAGTTCTCCCATCGCCCTCGTCAAGCCCGGCCAGCGTTTCGTCTTCTCCGGCGCGACCGTTTCGTCCGACGCCCTTGCTCTCGCGCGCTATCACGCGGCGTATCGCGAAAGCGTGCCGCTGCTGACGATTGTCACGGCCAGCGCGGTCGATGCCCAGCGTCTCGCGGCCGAAATCCCCTACTTCGCGCCCGATGCCCGCGTGCGGTTGTTGCCCGACTGGGAAACCCTTCCGTACGACACTTTTTCGCCGCACCAGGATCTGGTCTCCGAGCGTCTGGCGACGCTGCACGATCTCGGCGAAGGCCGCTGCGACATCCTGATCGTGCCGGCGACCACGGCGTTGTACCGGATGCCGCCCGCGTCGTTCCTGGCGGCCTATACGTTCTCGTTCAAGCAGGGCGAGCGCCTCGACGAAGCGAAGCTCAAGGCGCAGCTGACGCTCGCGGGCTACGAGCATGTCAGCCAGGTCGTGCGGCCGGGCGAATACTGCGTGCGCGGCTCGCTGATCGACCTCTACCCGATGGGTTCGCCGCTGCCCTATCGGCTCGATTTGTTCGACGACCAGGTCGATTCGATCCGCGCGTTCGATCCCGACACGCAACGCAGCCTCTATCCGGTGAAGGACGTGCGCCTGCTGCCGGGCCGCGAGTTTCCCTTCGACGAAGCCGCGCGCACGGCGTTTCGCAGCCGCTGGCGCGAAGTGTTCGAGGGTGATCCGAGCCGCTCGCAGATCTACAAGGACATGGGCAATGGCGTGCCGTCGGCGGGCATCGAATACTACTTGCCGCTGTTCTTCGACGACACCGCAACGCTGTTCCACTATCTGCCCGAAGGTACGCAACTGGCTTTTGTCGGCGATCTGGATGCGGCCATCAAGCGCTTCACGCATGACACCAAGCAGCGTCACGACTTTCTGTCGCACGATCGCGAGCGGCCGCTGCTCGAACCGCGCCGCCTGTTCCTGACGGACGACGATTTCTTCACGTTCGCCAAGCCGTTCGCGCAGCTCAAGTTCCCGGCCGTGCCCGAAGGCGGCTGGGCGGCGCCCTTGCCGGGCCTCGCGCTCGACCGCCACGCTGACGAACCGCTGCTCGCGCTGCGCCATTATCTGGAGCAGACGGACAATCGCGTGATGCTGGTGGCGGAATCGGCGGGACGACGTGAAACCATCCAGCAACTGCTCGCCGAGAATCACCTGCGCGGCGAAGCGCATGACACGTTCCACGAGTGGCTGACGAGCGACGGCAAGTTCACGCTCGGCATTGCGCCGCTGGCGAACGGTTTCTCGCTGCCATCCGAAAAGCTCGCGATCATCACGGAGACCGAGCTCTACGGACCGCTTGCGCGTCGCCCTGGACGGCGCCGTCAGGAACAGGCGAGCAATGTCGATTCGATGGTGCGCGATCTCGCCGAACTGAAGGTGGGCGATCCGGTCGTGCACGCGCAGCATGGCATTGGCCGCTACATGGGGCTGGTGTCGATGGATCTCGGCGAAGGCGAGACCGAGTTTCTGCATCTGGCGTATCAGAACGAGGCGAAGCTGTATGTGCCGGTGTCGCAACTGCATGTGATCTCGCGCTATAGCGGCGCGGATCCGGAGAGCGCGCCGCTGCATCAGCTGGGTTCGGGACAATGGGAGAAGGCCAAGCGCAAGGCCGCCCAGCAGATCCGCGACACCGCCGCTGAACTGCTCAACCTCTATGCACGGCGTGCGGCGCGCGAGGGCTATGCGTTCAAACTCGAGCCGCGCGACTACACCAAGTTCGCGGAGAGCTTTGGCTTCGAGGAAACGCCGGATCAGGCGGCGGCGATTACCGCGGTGATCGGCGACATGACGAGCGGCAAGCCGATGGATCGTCTCGTGTGCGGCGACGTCGGCTTTGGCAAGACGGAAGTGGCGCTGCGTGCGGCTTTCATCGCGGTGATGGCGGGCAAGCAGGTCGCGATTCTCTCGCCGACCACGCTGCTAGCCGAACAGCATACGCAGACCTTCACCGATCGTTTCGCGGACTGGCCGGTGCGCATTGCGGAGCTGTCGCGTTTCAAGACGGGCAAGGAAGTCTCGACGGCCGTGCAGCAGATCAACGATGGTTCGGTGGATATTGTCATCGGCACGCACAAGCTCTTGTCCGGCGATGTGAAGTTCAAGCGGCTGGGGCTGGTCATCATCGACGAGGAGCATCGGTTTGGCGTGCGCCAGAAGGAAGGACTGAAGGCCTTGCGCGCCGAGGTGGACGTGCTTACGCTGACCGCCACGCCGATCCCGCGTACGCTCGGGATGGCGCTGGAGGGTTTGCGCGACTTCTCCGTGATCGCGACGGCGCCGCAGAAGCGTCTTGCCATCAAGACCTTCGTACGTCGTGAGGAAGACGGCGTGATTCGCGAGGCGATGCTGCGCGAACTGAAGCGCGGCGGCCAGGTGTACTTCCTGCATAACGAGGTGGAGACCATCGAGAATCGGCGCGCGATGCTGGAGGCGCTGGTGCCCGAGGCGCGCATTGCGGTGGCGCATGGACAGATGCATGAGCGCGAACTCGAACGGGTGATGCGGGACTTTGTCGGACAGCGTGCGAACGTCCTGTTGTGCACGACCATCATCGAGACGGGCATCGACGTGCCGAGTGCGAATACGATCTTGATGCATCGTGCGGACAAGTTTGGGCTTGCGCAGCTGCACCAGTTGCGTGGGCGGGTCGGGCGCTCGCATCACCAGGCGTATGCGTATTTGCTGGTGCATGATCCGCAGTCGCTGACGAAGCAGGCGCAGCGTCGTCTGGAGGCGATCCAGCAGATGGAGGAACTGGGTTCGGGCTTTTATCTCGCGATGCATGACCTGGAGATTCGCGGCACGGGTGAGGTGCTGGGCGACAAGCAGTCGGGCGAGATTCACGAGATTGGTTTTCAGCTTTATACCGACATGCTGAATGATGCTGTGCGGGCGCTGAAGGAAGGGCGTGAGCCGGACTTGAATGCGCCGCTTGCCGCGACGACGGAGATCAATCTGCATGCACCGGCGATTCTTCCGGCGGATTATTGCGGCGATGTGCAGGAGCGTCTGTCGCTGTACAAGCGGCTGGCCAATTGCGAATCGAGCGATGCGATCGATGGGATTCTTGAGGAGCTGGTGGACCGGTTCGGCAAGTTACCGCCGCAGGCGCATGCGTTGGTGGAGACACATCGGTTGAGGCTTGCCGCCAAGCCGTTGGGCATCTCCAAGATCGATGCGGGGGAGCAGGCCATTTCGTTGCAGTTCGTGCCGAACCCGCCGGTTGATGGGATGAAGATCATCGCGATGGTGCAGAAGCACAAGCACATCAAGCTTGCGGGGCAGGATAAGTTGCGGATTGAGACGCGGAGCCCGGATCTTGCTGTGCGGTTGGCTACGGTCAAGGAGACCCTCCGAGCGTTGGGGGCGCCGGTCAGGCAGCCGGCGGTTTCTATGCGATGAATGGGTTCTTCTTCTGAGGGATCTTTTGTTCGGTGGCCATGCGCTTCGATGGATTTTCCGTATTCGCGTCGGTTTATTCGCACTGCCGCCTGCTCTTGGTCCTTCGCGTGAGCGTTGTCTTTCGCCTGTGCTTCGATGGACTTCCCGTTTTCACGTCGGTTTGCTGGCACTGCGGGCCTGTCAGCAATTTCGTGTTTGAGGCATAACATGCTCACAAGGAGAATTTATGCCTCGCAAACCGAAAGCTCAGCCGGTGGATCTCCCGGCGATTCCGGCCGAACTGCTTGAGCAGTTTGGCAACGGTCCAATGACGGCTGAAGCCATCAATTCAGCGACGATGGCGCTCAAGAAGGCTCTGATCGAGCGCGCTCTGGGCGGCGAGATGAATCACCATCTCGGCTACCCGTCCGGTGCGGCCAAGCCAGCCAACGTCACGAATCAGCGAAACGGCCGGGGTGCCAAGACGGTCCTTACTGAAGACGGCCCGATGCGTATTGAGGTGCCGCGTGACCGGGATGGCAGCTTCGAACCCATCCTGATTCCCAAGCACGAACGCCGCTTTACTGGCTTCGACGACAAGATCGTCGCCATGTATGCCCGGGGCATGACCGTACGCGAGATTCAGGGTTTCCTGCTGGAGCAATACGGCACCGAGGTTTCGCCAGACTTCATCAGCTCCGTGACCGATGAGGTCATGGCCGAGGTGACAGCCTGGCAAGCGCGGCCGCTCGAGCCGATGTATCCGGTCGTGTTCTTCGACGCACTGCGGGTCAAGATTCGCGAGGATGCCGTGGTGCGCAACAAGGCGGTATATCTGGCGCTGGGCGTGCTGCCTGACGGCACGCGCGATATCCTGGGGCTGTGGATCGAGAGTACCGAGGGCGCCAAATTCTGGATGAAGGTGTTCAACGATCTGAAGACGCGCGGCGTTCACGACATCCTGATCGCCGTGACCGACGGTCTGAAAGGCATGCCCGAGGCGCTGGCAGCCGTGTTTCCGGCGACGACGCTGCAAACCTGCATCGTTCACCTGATCCGCAACAGTCTCGATTACGCCAGTTGGAAAGACCGTCGGGGATTGGCTGCGGCGATCAAACCGATCTATGCGGCCCCCAGTGCGGAAGCGGCGCAGGCTGAACTTGATGCCTTTGCGGATGGTCCATGGGGGCAGAAATTCCCCACTGTCATTCTCGCGTGGCGCAACGCCTGGGATCGCGTGATCCCGTTCTTTGCCTTCCCCCCGGGCGTGCGCAAGATCATCTACACGGCAAATGCGATCGAAAATATCAACTCGCAGTTGCGCAAGATCATCAAGACACGCGGGCACTTCCCGACCGACGAGGCGGCAACGAAACTCATCTGGCTGGCACTGCGCAGGATCACAACGCATTGGGGCAGTGCCGCCCATGATTGGAAGACGGCCATGAACCAATTCGCTATCCTTTACGCAGATCGATTCGTTCGACCTTCCGTGTAACTACTCAATCTGCCTCGAACACGGAAATACTGACACCCCCGGCACTGCCCCTCCCCGGGGCGGGGGTAACTTTCTTTGCGGCTGCAAAGAAAGTCACCAAAGAAAGCAGCTTTCTTACCGCCCAAGGTCAGGTTACGGGCGCAGCACAGAACCCCGTTTCTGGCCCTGCACTAGCGAGTGCCCTCATAGGCCTAACCGGGCTTGGATCGCGGACCCACCGTGACAACGCACCCTTGAACAGACTGGTGCAGCCCTTGCAGGCTCCGGCGCTGCGCTTCGCGCCGCCGTCCGGTCGATCGGGTCTGCCGGTGCTTGCTTGCTGACCCTTCCATCTCGGCTAACGCGTCCATCTCACTGTACCGCCCCGCCCCTCGTTGGTTTCCTTTGCTTACCCTTCGGCAGCGCGTAGCGCTGGGCCGGCGCTTTCAATGGCTGCACCAGTTCGCTAAACGGCGCGTTGTCCCAGTGGGTCCGCGGTCCACGCCCGGTGTGGCCTATGAGGGCACTCGCTAGTGCAGGGCCAGTGAGGTGCTTCTGTGTCGCGCCGCTGGGTGGTCCTTGGGCGGTAAGAAAGCTGCTTTCTTTGGTGACTTTCTTTGCAGCGGCAAAGAAAGTTACCCCCGCCCCGGGGAGGGGCAGTGCCAATACACCGACGCGAAACCGGGTAATCCATAGAAGCGCAGGCAAACAAGAGAAGCGCAAGCAAGAAAAGAACAAGCACAAACGTTTGCGCTCCTGTGATGCATCTCTCAAGCACCTACCTCAAGATTCTCAAGCAGACCGCTTGAGCCAACGCCAAGCACAACCGCTTAGGCAAAGCGCTTAAGCAAAGCGTTCACTCAGCGAAAACCCCATGAGAAATCTGCTAGGAATCGGTCAACCAATCGTAGGCATCTGCCGTTAGCCAATCACGTCAGGCAGCCGCCTAGCCAACCCAAACGACCCTAAAACAGCGTCGTTTGACACGCATGGTCTCGCCCGCAAAACACTTTCGTTAAGCTTTCTATCCGACGTCTCTCGTCAGCCCCATTCCGGGCCGGATAAATCCCTTGAGCCTCTTCATGAACCCCCAAGGGCCGAAAAGCATTCGAATTATTACCAAATATTTCCGGCACATCGTTGCCAAGGTTGTGGGAGACCAGGCGCTTGAAGATCTTACATAGCGAGTCATCGAAGGGCTGGGGCGGGCAGGAAATCCGCACGCTGAAGGAGATGGTCGCGATGCGCGAATGCGGCCACACCGTCGAACTGATCTGCCCGGGCGACGCGCGCCTCGGACAGCGCTGCGTCGAGCAGGGTTTTACGGTTCATCACGCACGCATGCGCAGCGGCGGCGACATGCATTCGATGGTGCGCATCAAGTCACTGCTGCAGCGTCGCGCCTTCGACGTACTCAATACACACAGTGGTCACGACAGCCTCGTCGCGGGCACGGCGGCCCGACTCGCGAACACGCCGCTCATCGTGCGTACGCGGCATCTCGCGTTGCCGATCAGCTCGCTTGCAACCTATACATGGATTCCTCATCGCGTGATCGCGGTGAGTCATTTCGTGCGCCGCTACCTCATCTCCGCAGGCGTCGCGGAGAAGCGGGTCGAAACGATCTACGACGGAATCGTGAAGCCCGAACTCGTTTCGCATTCGACCCTGCGCGCGGAACTCGGCCTCAAACCCGATGCGCGGGTGGCCTGCATGGTCGCGATCATGCGCGACGAGAAGGGACACGAAGACCTGATCGCCGCCGTGCGTCCGCTGCTCGAAACGCATCCGGATTTCCATGTGGTGATGGCAGGAGACGGTCCGGCGTTCGAACGCATCAAGGGCATCGTGGAAGGTCTCGGGATTGCGCATCGCATCCACATGCTCGGCTTTCGTACCGACATTCCGAACATCTTCCGAGGCTGCGATTTCTTCGTCTTGCCCACGCACCAGGAAGCGCTCGGCCAGGCCTTCATCGAGGCGATGGCTGCGGGCCTGCCGGTCATCGGCACGCATGTCGACGGTGTGCCGGAGTTGATTCAGCACGATGTGAACGGGTTGCTCGTGCCGCCGCGCGATCCGGTGGCCTTGCGCGCGGCGATCGTGCGCATGATCGACGAAGCGCCGTTACGCGAGCGCCTGCGCCGCGAGAGTCTGCGCATCACGGAACGCGGCTTCACCGTGGGTGACATGGCCTATGAAACGGCCCTTTTCTACCGGCGCGCATTGCATGAGCGAGGGCATCGTCAATGAGCCGACAGCGCGCGAACGCCGTGCCAGTGCTGATGTATCACCACGTCAGCACGTCGCCCGGCATGATCACTGTGAAGCCTGAGCATTTCGCCGCGCAGATGGACTATCTGGCGAACGCGGGCTATTGCACGCTCGGGTCAGCGCAGCTCGCCGCGTTTCTGCAGGGCGAGGACGTGCCGCCGAAATCGCTTGTCATCACCTTCGACGACGGCTATCTCGACAACTGGGTCCACGCACATCCTGTGCTGGAGCGACATGCGTTCACGGCAATGTGCTTTCTGGTGAGCAGCTGGCCGGGCGAAGGTGGCGTGCGCGCGAATGCATCGCATGCGGGAGCGCGCCTTCCGTCGTTGCTCGATCATCGTTCGAGCGAGATCGCCATCGAGGAAGGGCGCGCGGATGAGGCCGTTCTGCGCTGGTCGGAAATCGACGCGATGCGTGACGCCGGCACATTCGAATTCCATAGCCATACGCATACGCATGTGCGCTGGGATCAGGTGGCGAAATCGGGCGTAGAGAAACGCGCGCGACTTCGCGAGGATCTTGGCGCGGCGCGTAGGGTTCTGCGCACGCGCCTCGGCGAGACATCGGACCATCTATGCTGGCCGCAGGGCTATTACGACGACGACTATCGCGCCGTGGCGCTCGATGCCGGCTTTCGGCATTTTTATACATGCCATACGGGCACGAATGTAGGCGCGGGTTTGCTCGACCGCACGGCATCGGCGGATGCCGAACGCACGATCAAGCGTCTCGAGGTACGCGATCGTCCGGCATCCTGGCTCGCTTCGCGGCTGTGGGTCCATACGAGGCCCGCAATCAGCCGGGCTTATCTGACGATCAAGCGCTGATCGTGGTGGATAACCGTGACATCGCTGGTGAATGGCACTCGCTCGTTGCGTGGGCTTATGGACTGCCCCTAATCGTGCAGGTCTATAAGCACGCCCCTCCCCTGGGCAGGTCCGTTTCCTTGCAGGCGAGTATGGACCTGAGACATGGGTAACACCTGTGTCATGACATGGGTAACACTTCGGACTAATGGTTCGTCTGAAATGGATCATGATTTGGGCTAGCAGAAACAATATGGTGAGGTTTGAATTAGCGAGGTTCGCGACGCAGGAAGGTGCCTATTGGCGGGCTCTGCGCCGCCGACGGCATTAGTGCGAAGACGGGGAAAGTGGATTGGGTGCTTCGAGCAGCGCGACACCGTACTGACGATCAATCCCGACGGTTCCTTCTTCAGAAAGCTGAAGAGTGCCCAGCAAGCATTCGATTTGTGGTGCCACGTGTACAACCACGAGCGACCGGATCCGGCGCTGGGCACGGCCACGCTGATTTCGCTTTACCGCACCCGCTTACGCGCGTATCCGGAACGCCGGAGGCCGATCGAATACGGCGACACTGACGTGGTGGTGCGCGGGGGCTTGAACGGTGACGTGCGTTTCGAGTCGCAACGCTTCAAGGTGTCCAGCCCGCTGTCCAACATGCATATCGCCTTTAGGCCATGCAGCGACATTGAAGGCAGCTACGATCTGTACTGCGCTCATCATCGAATGGATACCATCTCCATCTGCTTGAAGGAACGCGGCAAGAGGAGCTGAATGTGTTACCTATGTCCTGACACACCTGTTACCTATGTCTTGAGTCGATACGCAGCAGCAAAGAAAGTCACTGAAGAAAGCAGCTTCTCTCTCGCCCACGGACGAGATTCGCGACGCAGAAGTGTTTCACTGGCTGGGCACTCGCAAGTGCCCTCATAGGCCAGGGCGGGCGTGGATGGCGTAACCACTGTGAAACTGCACCATTGAACAGATCGGTGCAGCCCTCGACGCTCTGGCGCAGCGCTACGCGCCGCCGACTGGTCAATCGGGGATGCGGTGTTCGCTTGCTGACGCGTCCGTCTCACAGCACAAACCGAACGTTGGTTTCTCTTGCATACCCTACGGCAGCGCGAAGCGCTGGGCCGGCGCTTGCAATGGCTGCACCAGTTCGTTGAACGGCGCGTTGTGGCGGTGGGTCCGCGATCCAAGCCCGATATGGCCTATGAGGGCACTCGCTACTGCCGTGCCAAAAACAGGATTCTGTGTTGCGCCGCTAAGTGAACCTTGGGCGGTAGGAAAGCTGCTTTCTTTGGTGACTTTCTTTGCAGCCGCAAAGAAAGTTACCCCCGCCCCGGGGAGGGGCAGTGCCCGCAAACCGACGCGAACAAGGGAAGTCCATAGAAGTACAGGCGAACGTTAGAGCCTTGGCAACCGACGCGAAACCGGGAAGTCTGCAAAAGCGAGAGCGAACGCCAAACCAAACCCCAAGCGAGCGAACGAGCGTTTTTGGGCTATGATCAAACCCTACCCGCAGGAGCCAAAAAATGTCACAGATCGCTGACCTGGCGCATCTCGAAGCCTCATCGTCCTCATCCAAAACTGCCTCGCCGCGCTCTCTCCCCTGGATCGAAAAGCTCATTTCTTTCGATACCGTCAGCCGCAACCCCAACCTTGGCCTGATCGAAACCGTCCGCGATGAACTCCACCGCGCGGGCATCGAAGCCACGATCACCAACGATCCGCGCGGCCAGTGGGCCAATCTCTTCGCCACGGTCCCGGCGCACGACGGCCAGACCAACGGCGGCATCGTGCTGTCGGGCCATACCGACGTCGTGCCGGTCGACGGCCAGGACTGGCACAGCGACCCCTTCAAGCCCGAAGTGCGCGACGGCCTCCTCTACGGCCGCGGCTCCTGCGACATGAAAGGCTTCATTGGCGCCGCACTCGCGATGCTGCCAAAGATGCAAGCCACGAAACTCGCCAAACCGATCCACTTCGCGCTTTCGTATGACGAAGAGGTAGGCTGCGCCGGCGCACCGCTGATGATCGCCGACCTCAAGAAACGCGGTCTGCAACCGGACGGCTGCATCGTCGGCGAACCGACCTCCATGCGCCCGATCATCGCCCACAAGGGCATCAACACCTATCACTGCTGCGTACGCGGATTCGCCGCGCATTCGTCGCTGACGCCGAAGGGTCTCAACGCCATCGAGTACGCCGCGCGTCTCATCTGCCATATCCGCGACCTCGTCGACGAATTCCGCGCCAAAGGTCCGTTCGACGAACTCTACGACGTCCCCTTCACCACCGGCCAGACCAGCACCATCAAGGGCGGCAACGCGATCAACACCGTGCCGGCCGAATGCAATTTCGAGTTCGAATTCCGCAACCTGCCGACCATCGATCCCGATCAGATCTTCGGACGCATCGAGTCCTATGCACGCGAGACGCTGCTGCCGCGCATGCTGAAGGAACACGGCAACGCCGCAATCGAATTCACGAAGCTCGCCTCCGCGCCCGGCCTCGACGCCACCGAGCAAGCCGCCATCACGCAACTCGTGCGCGCCCTCACCGCGGACCAGGAGAAGCACAAGGTCGCCTACGGCACCGAAGCCGGCCTGTTCGCGAACGCCGGCGTGCCGAGCATCGTCTGCGGGCCGGGCAACATCGAACAGGCGCACAAGGCGAATGAATACGTGTCGCTCGAACAACTCGCGCAATGCGAGGCGTTCCTCGGCAAGTTCATCCACAGCATGTCCGTCGAAGCGCAGGCACGCTGATCCAACCCGAGTCATCTCGCGTCATGTCCACCGACACGCACCATTCCGACAACACGATCGACGGCACGCCGATCCCCACGCTCGACGACATCGCCGGGCAGCACATGGCCCTCACGCCCTGGGTCGCGCGCACGCCCACGTTCGAGCGTCACGATTTCCCGACGCTCGAAGGCACGCCCGTCACCTTCAAGATGGAGCTGTTGCAGGCAAGCGGCACCTTCAAGGCGCGCGGCGCGTTCTCCAACCTGCTGGCGCTCACGGACAGCGAACGCTCGGCCGGCGTGACCTGCGTGTCGGCGGGCAATCATGCGGTAGCGGTTGCCTACGCCGCGCAACGCATGGACGTGGGCGCCAAGGTGGTGATCATCCGCAGCGCGAGCCCCGCGCGTGTCGCACTGTGCCGGCGCTACGGCGCGGAAGTCGTGTTCGCGGAGAACGTCGCGGAAGCCTTCGATGTCGTGCGCCGCGTCGAGGCGGAAGAAGGACGCGTGTTCATCCATCCGTTCAACGGCTATCGCACCGTGCTTGGCACAGCCACGCTCGGCTACGAATGGGCCTCGCAAGCGCCGGATCTCGACGCGGTCATCCTGCCGATCGGCGGCGGCGGACTCGCGGCGGGCGTCTCCACCGCGATGCGCCTCGCGAATCCGTCACTGCATGTGTATGGCGTCGAACCGGAAGGCTCGGACGCGATGAAGCGCAGCTTCGAAGCCAACCACACGATCAAGATGGGCGCGATGCACGGCATCGCCGATTCATTGATGGCGCCGCACACCGAGCAATACAGCTACGAGTTGTGCCGGCGGCATATCGACGAGATCGTCACCGTGTCGGACAACGCATTGCGGCACGGCATGCTGCAACTGTTCGGCGAACTCAAGCTCGCCGTGGAACCGGCCTGCGCGGCCGCCACCGCTGCCCTGCTCGGGCCGCTGCACGAACGGCTGCAAGGCAAGCGCGTGGGCGTGCTGCTGTGTGGCACGAACACCGATCCGGCCACCTTCGCGCGCCATCTCGCGGCGGTATGAAGGTCTGAACTCTGAAGGCCTGAAATGCACGCAGCCCGCGCCTTTCGACGTGGGGCCGCGCACCATCGAGTCTTTCAAATAAGGCTTACATCACCCCCGCGAGCCGCCTGCGCTCGCTGCGCTGCATGAAGTAATTCGCCGCGATCACCCCGACCGTCACCACCGCGATGAACAGCGTCGCCAGCGCGTTCATCTCCGGATTGAGGCCCAGCCGCACGCGCGAGAACACGACCAGCGGCAAGGTCGTGGAGCCCGGCCCGGACAGAAACGCTGACAGCACGAGATCGTCGATCGACAGCGTGAACGACAGCAGCCACCCCGCCACCAGCGCCTGCGAAATGAGCGGCAGCGTGATCGTGAAGAAGACGCGCAACGGCGTGGCCCCCAGGTCGAGCGCGGCTTCCTCCAGCGACGGATTCAGCTCGCGTACGCGCGATTCCACGATGATCGCCACATACGACATGCACAACATCACGTGGCCGACCCAGATCGTGAACAGCCCGCGCCCGGCTGGCCAGCCGATCAGCTTCGCCATCTCCACGAACAGCAGCAGCAACGAAATGCCCTGGATCACTTCGGGAATCACGAGCGGCGCGTTGATCATGCCGGCATAGAGCGTGAAGCCCTTGAAGCGGCCCATGCGCGCCAGCACGAAGCCCGCCCACGTGCCAATCACCACCGACGCGCATGCCGTCAGGAACGCAATGCGCAACGAGAGCCACGCCGCGGTGATGAGTTCGTCGTCGGACCAGAGTGCGCGATACCACTTGAGCGAGAACGACGTCCACACGGTCACGAGCTGCGACTCGTTGAACGAATAGACGATCAGGCTGAGGATCGGGATATACAGAAACGCAAACCCGATGCCGAGCGACGTGATCTGTAACGGACGGCTGGTCTTGATCATCGCTTGCCCTCCAGTTGCTTGGCCTGGAAGTGCTGGAACAGCGCCATCGGCACGAGCAGCAGCAGCACCATCGCGCAGGTGACGGCAGAGGCCATCGGCCAGTCGGCGTTGTCGAAGAACTCGTTCCACATGACCCGGCCGATCATCAGCGTGTCCGCGCCGCCGAGCAGTTCAGGAATCACATACTCGCCCACCGCCGGAATGAACACCAGCAAACAGCCCGCGATGATGCCGTTCTTCGAGAGCGGCAGCGTGATCTGCACGAACGCCTTCCAAGGCTTCGCGCCGAGGTCGTAGGCGGCTTCGAGCAGCGTCAGGTCCATTTTCACGAGATGCGCGTACAGCGGCATCACGAGAAACGGCAGATACGAATACACCATGCCGATATAGACCGCGATGTTGGTGTGATACAGCTCGATCGGCGAGTGAATCAGCCCGATCGACATCAGGAAGTTATTGAGCAGGCCGTTGTTCTTGAGAATGCCGATCCACGCGTACACGCGAATGAGGAACGAGGTCCAGAACGGCAGCATCACCGCCATCAACAACAGATTGCGCGAAGCCGGATTCGACCGCGCGATGTAATACGCCATCGGATAGCCGATCAGCAGGCACAGCAGCGTCGAGACCGCCGCGACCAGCAGCGAGTTCATGTAGGTCGCGAAGTACAGGCTGTCCTGCACCAGGAACGCGTAGTGCGAGAAATCGAGCGCGATGTTGAGCACGCCGTCCTTCAGCGCGACCAGTTCCGTATAAGGCGGAATGCCAAGCTGGCTATCGGCGAAACTGATCTTCACGACCAGCAGGAACGGCACGAAGAACAGCAGCAGCAGCCACAAGTAAGGCCCGCCGATCACCAGCGTGCGCCCCGATACGCCCATGCGCCTGAACAGGTTCGCCATCATGACGTCAGCACCACGCCGGCCGACGCGCTCCAGCGCACGTAGACTTCGTCGTCGAAGGTCGGGGAATCGATCTCGCCGATCGCCAGGCTCGACAGGTTCGCCACCACGACCTTGCCCGAATCCAGCGTCACGTGATACAGCGTGTAGCCGCCCATGTACGCGATGTTGCTCACCCTGCCGCGGCCCCAGTTATAGGCGCCTTCGGGCGGCTTGCGCGTCAGCGCGATGCGCTCGGGCCGCACGGAAATCGTGACCGGCATGCCGAGCGGCCCGGTGATGCCGTGGTTCACATACAGGCGTACCGGCAGGTCCGTCGATTCGACGAACACGTGGTCCGGTTCGTCTTCCACGACATTGCCGTCGAACAGGTTGGTCGAGCCGATGAACTGCGCGGAGAAGCGGCTGTTCGGAAATTCATAGACTTCGTGCGGCGTACCGAGCTGCACGATCTGCCCTTCGCTCATCACGGCCAGACGGTTGGCCATGGTCATGGCCTCTTCCTGGTCGTGCGTCACCATGATGCAGGTCACCCCGACCTGATCGAGAATGTTCACCAGTTCGATCTGCGTGCGCTGACGAATCTGCTTGTCGAGCGCGGACATGGGCTCGTCGAGCAACAGAAGCTTCGGGCGCTTGACGAGGCTGCGCGCCAGGGCCACGCGCTGCTGCTGCCCGCCCGACAACTGATGGGGCTTGCGCTTCGCGTAGGGTGCCATCTGCACGAGCCTGAGCGCGGTGTCGACGCGGTCCTTCAGTTCCGCGCCGCGCACGCCTTCCTGCTTGAGCCCGTACGCGACGTTCGATTCCACGGTCATGTGCGGAAACAGCGCGTACGACTGGAACATCATGTTCACCGGCCGGCGATACGGCGGCATCTGCGCCAAGTCTTCACCGTCGATCAGGATCTGGCCTTCGGTCACGGATTCGAGGCCGGCCAGCATCCGCAACAGCGTGGACTTGCCGCATCCGGAACTGCCGAGCAGCGCGAACAACTCGCCCTTCTTCACCGACAGATTGACGCCCCGCACGGCCGTGGTTTCGCCGAACTTCTTGACGACATCGACGACCTGCACGAAGTTGTCGGTGAGACTTGCACCGGACAAGGTGCCGCCCGGCTCCTGCCGGCCATTGACTCCACCCGGTCCACCAAATCCCGCGGATCCATTCGGCGCCGCCTGCGACGCGCTCGACTGCTCACTCATGATTGCCTGTCCGACTCCTGCGTTGTGCGCCGCATAGCGCGCGCCCTTGCCCATCATTGTCATTGGTGCTTCCCGCACGAACAAAGCCCCCGGAGGACCAGGGGCTTCGTCGCTTCAGGAACGTGACCGGCGTATCGGCCTCATCGGCCGGACTTGAACTCGGTCCAGAGCCGCGTCTGCAAACGCTGGATTTCCGGCGGCAGCGGTTTCAGCAGGAACAGCGTCTTGATGACGTCCTGCGGCGGGTACACGGCCGGATCGTTGGCGACGTCCTTGTCCACGTACTTGCGCGCTTCCAGGTTCGCGCTCGGGTAATAGACCGCGTTGGTGATCGCGGCGTGCACCTGCGGCGTCTCGATGTAGTTGATCCACTCGTGCGCCGCGTCCTTGTTCTTCGCGTCCTTCGGAATGGCCATCACGTCGAACCACACCGGCGCGCCGCCCTTCGGAATGTAGTACTCGATCTTGAACGGCTTTTTCGCTTCCACCGCGCGATGCTTGGCGATCACGACGTCGCCCGACCAGCCATAGGTGAAGCAGATGTCGCCGCCCACCATGTCGTTGATATAGCCCGACGAGTTGAACTGCGTGATGTACGGACGGATCTTCTTCAGCATCGCCAGGGCCGCGCGATAATCGGCCGGGTTCGTGCTCATCGGGTCCTTGCCCATGTAGTGCAGCGCGGCCGCGAACATCTGGTCGGGCGCGTCGAGCACGGACACGCCGCAGGCCTTCAGCTTCGAGATGTTCTCGGGCTTGAAGAGAATGTCCCAGTTATTGAGTTCGACGTTGTCGCCGAGCAGCTTCTTCGCCTTGTCGACGTTATAGCCGAGGCCGGTCGTGCCGTACGCCCAGGGCACCGTGTACTGATTGCCCGGGTCCGCACCCGCGACGAGCTTCATCAGATCGGGGTCGAGATACTTCAGGTTCGGCAGCTTCGATTTATCGAGCGGCGAGAAGATGTTGGCGGCAATCTGCTTGCCGGCGTAATTGCTGGTCGGCACGACGATGTCGTAGCCCGAATTGCCGGTGAGCAGCTTGGCCTGAAGGGTGTCGTCGCTGTCGTAGTTGTCGTACTTCACCTTGACGCCGGTCTGCTTGGTGAAGTTGGGAATCGTGTCCTTGGCGATGTAATCCGACCAGTTGTACACGTTCAGCTGCGTGTCCTTCGCCATTGCAGCGAGCGGAGTCAACATCGCGGCGCAGGTCAGCGCGCCCGCCAGCTTGGCCATGCGGCCCGCCAGTTTCTCGTTCATCTCGATTCTCCGTTGTTGCGACTGTCACGACGTCGTGCCGCGCTTGCGCGACCGGTTGAGTCCTGATCGCTTCAAGCCCGACCCTGGCTCGCGACGCCCTTCAAAACCCCGAAAACTACCATTAAACGCAAGCCCGACAAAAATTAACGGGCCGCCTGTCGCACAAAATCTACAGCCGCGCGTCACGCCGGCCTGAAAGGCTTGCGCAGCAAGCTTCGACGAGCCAAACCGCACCCGCCGGGAGCGCGCATTTTAGCCTCTAATCGGCCCCTGCGGCACCTGATAAAACCACACTCACCAAAGGGACCGCGGGCGCGCTGCACCGATGGGGTGTCATTATCTGTGATCGGCTGCCGGCATGTCCTTCCCTGGCCCGCCTTTCAGTTGCTTTCAGGCGGCGAGCGGAACACGAGTCGTACGCATGCATTCAGGTATCCGATCACGAATAGCCAGCGGAACAGTTGTTGCGAGCCAATTCCACGAGCGCCGCACAGGCGGCTCGCGACACGCGCCGTATAGACGGCGTGAGTCGTGCGCCGTGCATTGCGGCGCGTCCAGAACCCGCAACGACTGCACGCCATCGCGGCGCCGTTGCCCGCTATTCGAGGCCGCCTTCGCATGAACACCAACCCGTCCACGCTTGGCGCGCTGTCCGCCGCGAATTCCGACGCGCAGTCGAGCCCGGCGAACCTGGACGAGCGGGATACGCCACGCCGGCTCGAGCCGCGCTCGGGCGGGCGCTGGTACTCGTTCGCCGGCGCGGGGGCGCTCGTGGCGGTCGGCTACATGGATCCGGGCAACTGGGCGACGGCCCTGGCCAGCGGCGCGCGCTACGGCTACTCGCTGCTCTTCGTCGTGCTGGTCGCGAGCCTGATGGGCATGCTGCTGCAATGGGTGGCCTCGCGCGTGGGCGTCGTCACCGGGCGCGATCTCGCGCAGCTGTGCCGCGAACGCTTCGGTCGGCGCACGAACTTCGCGCTGTGGGTGGCGTGCGAGATCGCGATCATCGCGTGCGACGTGGCCGAAGTGGTCGGCAGCGCGGTGGCGTTGCAGTTGCTGTTCGGCATTTCGCTGACCGCCGGCGTGCTGTTCTCGGCGGTCGGCACCTTCGCGATGCTCGCGCTGCAAAGCCGCGGGCGGCGGCCCTTGCAGCGCGTCGTGACCGCGCTGATCCTGTTCGTGAGCGTCTGCTTCGTGGTGGAACTTGCGCTGGCGCACCCGTCATGGAGCGACGCGCTGCGCGGCGTGGCGCCCTCGCCCCAGCTCGTGCGTGATGCAGGCATGCTGTGGCTCGCCGCCGGCGTCCTTGGTGCCACCGTGATGCCGCACAACCTGTATCTCCATTCCGCGCTCGTCAAGGAGCATGCGCACGGGCGCGACGACGTGTCGATCGCGCAGGCGCTGCGTGGCGTAAACATCGATACCTTCGCGTCGCTCGGACTGGCGTTCGTCGTCAATGCGTCGCTGCTGATCGTGGCCGCAGCCGTGTTTCATGCGAGCGGCCATACTGAAGTCGAGGATCTCGCCGATGCCCACCGGCTGATTGCGCCGCTCGTCGGCAGTCAATGGGCGGGCGTGGTGTTCGCCGCCGCGCTGCTCGCCTGCGGCCTCAATGCCACCGTGACCGGCACGCTTGCCGGGCAAGCCGTGATGGAAGGCTTCCTACGCCTCAAGATGGCACGCTGGGCGCGTGCGCTGACGACGCGGGCGCTCGCGATCGGTCCGGCGCTGGTGGCGGTAGCGTGCTTCGGCCAGCACGGCTCGAACACGCTGCTCGTCGCGACGCAGGTCGTGTTGAGCCTGCAATTGCCGCTCGCGGTGATTCCACTCGTCAGCTTCGCGTCCGACGCGCGGCTGATGGGCCGCTGGCGGGTTGCACGCCTGCCGCTCGCGCTGGCGTGGGGCTGCGCGGGCGTCATCCTCGCGTTGAATGGCGCGATGCTCTGGCAGGCAGTGTTTACGGGATAAATGCGGCAGCTTCCGCGTATGCGGAAGGCGAGGCATGATTTTCGCTACCGTGTACCGACGCGCGGCATTTCTTGCCGCTTCGTCGAATCACGCCGAACCATGCCACAGCACGCCGCAGCGCGCTGGATCTCGCCTGCAACAGGACAATAACCCGACATGCCTTACCGCCCACGACGGCTTTCTCCCACTCACGCCCTGCTGCTCACCACGCTTTGCGCAAGCGGCGCCGCGCACGCTACCGTCGCCGTGCTGCAACCGGCGCGCGAAGCGGCGGCTTCGCAACCGCTCGAACTGACGCTGCTTTATACCGATGACGACGCGAAAGCGCTCGCAATCGATGTGCCGAAGGAACTCACGGTGAATCTGACCAACGGCGACCTGCCGCCCGCGCCCGTGACGCTCACGCGCGACCCCAAGGTGCCCGAACGTCTGCGGCTTGCGCCGGGGCAGTATCGACGGGTGCGGTTTTCGGCGCCGTGGCCGGATGCGGCACGCGGCACGGTGAAGCTCGATCCGGTGGGCTTCGACGCCTCGCCGATGCTGGTCACGATCAATCGCGGCGAGTCGCAGACGCAGGTGGCCGCCGCCGAGCATCGCGAAACGCAGGCGACCACACCCGCGCAGCTCGCGACCGCCACGGCCGCGGCGAACACGCAGGCGGCGCCGACCTCGACGGCGGATACCCTGCTGTCGGGCCGCTTCTCGACCTTCGAGCCCATCTATTTCGCCGATGGCAAGAACGGCGACAATCTCGCGAAATTCCAGTTCAGCTTCAAGTACCGGCTGCATCTTCCCGACGATCCGCGCTCGCGTGGCTTCCTGGATAACCTCTACTTCGGTTACACGCAGACGGCCATCTGGAACCTCTCGGCGGAGTCGGTGCCGTTCCGCGACATCAGCTTCCAGCCGCAATTGTTCTATTACGTGCAAGACACCGGCTGGAACAGTCCGCTCTATACGCGCATGGGCATGGCGGCGGGTATCGGGCATGAATCGAATGGCAAGAGCGGCGCGGATTCGCGGGCGATCAACATCGCCTTCGTGCGGCCGACCTGGGAATTCGGCGACCTCGACAGCAATCACCTGACGCTCTCGCCGAAGTTCTATTACTACCTGTCGAAGTCGGGGAATCAGGACATCGCGGATTATCGCGGGTATGTGGACTTTCTCGTGAAGTACGGCAGCCCGGATGGCCTGCAACTGGCCACCACGCTGCGCAAGGGCACGAAGCACTGGTACGGCAGCGTCGATTCGCAACTGACCTATCCGCTGGCCAAGCTGATCGGCAGCGCGTGGGGCGGCTACGTGTTCGTGAGCTACTTCAACGGCTACGGCGAGGATATCCTCGATTACAACCAGCGACATCACTGGATCGCGCGGATAGGCTACAGTATCGCGCGCTGAGTCTTCTTTTGTTTTTGTTCCAGATCGCCGCGTTGCCGGTCCGTATTGCGGACGGCGACGGGCCACCACCAAGCCTTATGTCTTCCAATCTTCACGATCTGCCTGATAGCCCGTGCATCGGCGTGTGCTCCACCCTCTTCGACGATGTCTGCAAAGGCTGCGGCCGTACGGCCATCGAGGTGTCCAACTGGGTGTTTCTCTCGGATGAGGAAAAACGCGCAATCTGGGAGCGGATCACGCGCGAAGGCACGGCGATGCGGTTTCGTAACGACCGGCTGTAGGCTATCTCGCGCATGCAAAAACGGCCCGCACTCTTGCAAGGCGGGCCGTTTTATCTAATGCACAGCGAGCGGGCTTACTGAATCCCCTGGCTCGACAAAAAGTCCTCGTAATTCCCGCCGAAGTCCCGCAACGTGCCGTCGGTCTTCACTTCGATGATCCGGTCCGCCAGGCCGCTCACGAACTCGCGGTCGTGCGACACGAAGATCAGCGTGCCTTCGAACTTCTCCAGCGCGATCTGCAGCGACTCGATCGATTCCATGTCCATGTGATTGGTCGGCTCGTCCATCAGCAGCACGTTGTGGCGGCCGAGCATCAGCTTGCCCCAGATCATGCGGCCCTTCTCGCCGCCCGACAGCACCTTGACGTTCTTCTTGATGTCGTCCGCGTTGAACAGCAGACGGCCGAGCGTGCCGCGCATCATCTGCTCATCGTCGCCTTCCTTGCGATACTGGTCGATCCAATCGGTCAGCGTCTCGTCCTTCGGAAACTCTTCGTACGTGTCCTGCGGCATGTAGCCGACATTCGCGTTCTCGGCCCACTTCACCGTGCCGTGATCGAGGTCGAGCACGCCCTTGAGCGACTTGAGCAGCGTGGTCTTGCCCGCACCGTTCTCGCCGATGATCGCAATGCGTTCGCCCGGCTGAACCGACAACGAAAAGTTCTGGAAGATGGTGCGGTCGTACTTCTTGGTCAGGTCTTCCGCGACCACCGCGATGTTGTGCAGCTTCTTTTCGAACTCGAAACGGATGAACGGGTTCTGACGCGACGACGGCTTGAATTCCTCGATCTTGATCTTGTCGATCATCTTGAGACGGCTGGTGGCCTGGCGCGCCTTGGACTTGTTGGCTGAGAAGCGCCGCACGAAGTCCTGCAGGTCCGCCACGCGTTCCTTCGCCTTCTGGTTGGCGGCCTGCTGACGCTCGCGCGCCTGCGTGGACGCCAGCATGTAGTCGTCGTAGTTGCCCGGCCAGACTCTCAGCGTGCCGAAGTCCATGTCCGCCATGTGCGTGCACACCTGGTTCAGGAAGTGGCGATCATGGGAGATGATGATCATCGTCGAGTTGTACTGGTTGAGCACGTCTTCCAGCCAACGGATCGAGTTGATGTCCAGGTTGTTGGTCGGCTCGTCGAGCAGCAGCACGTCGGGCTTCGAGAACAGCGCCTGTGCCAGCAGCACGCGCAGTTTCCAGCCCGGCGCCACGTTGCTCATCGGGCCGTTGTGATCGTTGATGTCGATGCCGATGCCCAGCAGCAGCTCGCCCGCGCGCGCCTCGGCCGTGTAGCCGTCGTACTCGGCGAACTTGGCTTCCAGGTCCGCCGCGCGCATGTAGTCGTCGTCGGTGGCGTCGGGGTTGGCGTAGATCGCGTCGCGCTCGGTCATCGCGGCCCACATTTCGGTGTGGCCCATCATGACGACGTCGAGCACGCGCATGTCTTCGTAGGCGAACTGGTCCTGGCGCAGCTTGCCCAGGCGAATGTTCGGCTCCAGCATCACGTTGCCGGAACTGGGCTCGAGATCGCTGCCCAGAATCTTCATGAAGGTGGATTTGCCGCAGCCGTTCGCCCCGATCAGCCCATAGCGATTCCCTCCGCCGAACTTGACCGAGATGTTCTCGAAGAGGGGCTTGGGCCCGAATTGCATGGTGATGTTGGCGGTAGACAGCACGGCGCGTCCTTTCGAATGGGGTACGACGAAAAACCTGCGATTTTAGCAGCTTTTGGCGGGGTTTGAGCCTTGTTCCGGTCTGGAAGCCCTTCCTGGGTGCCTCAAAACCGTGCGTCAAAACGAACCGGGGCGCAGCGATGCCCGCTGCGCCCCGTGCGTTCTCGCGACGCGCCGCACGCGGCGGACGCGCTCCGATGGTCAGGTGCGCTCGGCGATGAACGCTTTCACGACGTCTGCATCCGCAGGAACGATATCGAACCTTTGTGGCAGTTTTTCAAGTCCCGCGAACGCCGCCGGGCGCTCCGGCTCGCGATTCAGCGCTTCGCGGATCGTCTCGCCGAACTTGATCGGCTGCGCGGTTTCGAGCACGATCATCGGCACGCCGGGCTTCAGGTTTTCCCGCGCGACCTTCACGCCGTCCGCCGTGTGGGTGTCGATCATCGTGTGATAGCGCTCGAACACGTCGCGAATGGTGTTCACGCGCTCGTCATGGCCGCTGCGGCCCGACACGAAGCCAAACTCCTTCACGCGCGCGAAGTCGCCGCTCGCGGCGAGGTCGAAGCCGCCCTTTTCCTCGACGTCGCGGAACAGTTGCAGCACGCGCTCCGGATCGCGTCCGAGCAAGTCGTACACGAAACGCTCGAAGTTCGATGCCTTCGAAATGTCCATGCTCGGGCTCGTGGTGTGATACGTCTCCGCCGCGCCGCGCACGCGATACACGCCGGTACGGAAGAACTCGTCGAGCACGTCGTTTTCATTCGTGGCGACAACCAATTGGTCGATCGGCAGGCCCATCATGCGCGCGATGTGCCCCGCGCACACGTTGCCGAAATTGCCCGACGGCACCGTGAACGACACCTGCTGGCTGTTGTCCGTGGTCGCCGCGAAATAGCCGCGGAAGTAGTACACGACCTGCGCGACGACGCGCGCCCAGTTGATCGAATTGACCGTGCCGATCTTGTGGCGCGCCTTGTAGGCGTGATCGTTCGACACGGCCTTCACGATGTCCTGGCAATGGTCGAAATTGCCTTCCACCGCGAGGTTGAAGATGTTCGGATCCTGCAGCGAGAACATCTGCGCGGTCTGGAACGCGCTCATCTTCTTGTGCGGAGAGAGCATGAACACGCGCACGCCGGCCTTGCCGCGCATTGCGTATTCGGCGGCGCTGCCGGTGTCGCCGGAGGTGGCGCCCAAGATGTTGAGCGTCTCGCCGTGTTTCGTCAGCGTGTACTCGAACAGGTTGCCGAGCAGCTGCATCGCCATGTCCTTGAACGCGAGCGTCGGACCGTTCGACAATTCCAGCAGCGACAGCGCCGTCCCGTTCTCCACGCCAAGCGTCCTGAGCGGCGTGATCTGCACCGCGCTTTCCTCGTGGCGCACGTTGCTGTACACCTGCGCCGTGTAGGTCTTGCGCGTGAGCGAGCGGAGATCGGCGGCGGGAATGTCGTCGCTGAAGCGGGAGAGCACCTCGAACGCGAGATCCGCGTACGACAGCGTGCGCCAGCGTGCGAGTTCGTCGGCGCTGATCTTCGGATACTCCGCCGGCAGATAGAGCCCGCCGTCTTTTGCGAGTCCGCCCAGCAGGATGTCGGAGAACGTGTGGCGCTCGTTGCTGCCCGCGCCGCGCGTCGAAATATAGTTCATGTCACGTACCTGATCAGTTGAGCGCTTCCATGCGCAGCTTCGTCACCTTCGAGACCACCGTGGACAGCGCCTCGATCTCCACGATCGCTGCGTTCACGTTCTTTTCCACCGTCTCGTGCGTGATGAGGATGATGTCGGTCTCGCCCTTGCCGGCGCCGTCCACTTCCTCGGATTCCTTCTGCAAGAGCGCGTCGATGGAAATGCCCTTGTCCGCCAGGATGCGCGTGATGTTGGCGAGCACGCCGGTCACGTCGGCGACGCGCAGGCGCAGGTAGTAGCCGCTCGTCACGTCGTCGATCGGCAGGATGGGCGTGTTCGACAGGCTGTCCGGCTGGAACGCCAGATGCGGCACGCGATGCTCCGGATCCGCCGTATGCAGGCGCGTCACGTCGACGAGATCTGCGACCACCGCCGACGCCGTCGGCTCCGCGCCCGCGCCCTTGCCGTAGTACAGCGTGGTGCCGACCGCGTCGCCATGCACGACGACCGCGTTCATCGCGCCTTCGACGTTCGCCAGCAGGCGCTTCGCCGGGATCAGCGTGGGATGGGTGCGCAACTCGATGCCCTGCTCCGTGCGCCGCGCGATGCCCAGCAGCTTGATGCGGTAGCCGAGGTCTTCGGCATAGCGGATGTCGATGGCTGCCAGCTTGCTGATGCCTTCCACATACGCGCGCTCGAACTGCACCGGCACGCCGAACGCGATGGCGCTCATGATCGTGACCTTGTGCGCGGCGTCGACGCCTTCGATGTCGAAGGTCGGATCGGCTTCCGCATAGCCCAGTTCCTGCGCAGCCTTCAGCGCCGTGGCGAAGTCGAGGCCGCGGTCGCGCATTTCGGAGAGGATGTAGTTCGTCGTGCCGTTGATGATGCCGGCGATGTACGCGATACGGTTCGCCGTCAGTCCTTCACGCAGCGCCTTGATGATCGGAATGCCGCCCGCCACCGCCGCCTCGAACGCAACCATGACGCCCTTCGCGCGCGCGGCTTCGAAGATCTCCGTGCCGTGCACCGCGAGCAGCGCCTTGTTGGCGGTGACCACGTGCTTGCCGTTCGCGATCGCGCGCAGCACGAGTTCGCGCGCGTAGCCCGTGCCGCCGATCATTTCGCAGACGATGGCGATGGACGGGTCGTCCACCACCGCATTGAAGTCGTCCGTCACCGCGATGCCCTGCGCCCTGGCCGCTTCGGCCTTGGCCGGCGTGCGCACGGCGATGCGCGTGATTTCGATGCCGCGGCCCGCCCGGCGTGTGATTTCTTCCTGGTTGCGGCGCAGCACCGTGAAGGTGCCGCTGCCGACCGTGCCGAAGCCCAACAGTCCTACTTTGATCGGTTCCATGCAGCGTGCTTCTTTAAAAAGAGAAATTAAGCGGAGTGGCGTTTGCGATAACCGTCGAGGAATCGTGCGATGCGATTCACGGAGTCGGCGAGGTCGTCGACGTTCGGCAGGAAAACCACACGGAAGTGATCCGGCGTCGGCCAGTTGAAGCCCGTGCCCTGCACCAGCAGCACGCGCTCTTCCAGCAGCAGGTCGGTGATGAATTGCTGGTCGTCCTGGATCGGGTACATCTTCGGATCGAGGCGCGGGAACATGTAGAGCGCCGCCTGCGGCTTCACGCAGGTCACGCCCGGAATGGCCGTGAGCATCTCGTAGGCGAGTTCGCGCTGCTTGTAGAGGCGTCCGCCCGGCAGGATCAGGTCGTTGATGCTCTGGTAGCCGCCAAGCGCCGTCTGGATCGCGTACTGGCCGGGAACGTTCGGACACAGGCGCATCGACGCCAGGATGCCCAGCCCTTCGAGATAGTCCTTCGCGCGACGGCGGTTCTCTTCGACCAGCCCGGAAATCGCCATCCAGCCCGCACGATAGCCGCACGAGCGATAGCTCTTCGACAGGCTGTTGAAGGTCACCGTGATCACGTCTTCGGAAAGCGCGGCCATCGACGTGTGCGTGAGGCCGTCGTAGATGATCTTGTCGTAGACCTCGTCGGCGAAAATGATGAGGCCGTGCTCGCGCGCGATGGCGATGAGGTCCAGCAGCAGCTGATCCGAGTACAGCGCGCCGGTAGGATTGTTCGGGTTGATGACGACGAGCGCCTTCGTGTTCGGCGTGATCTTCGCGCGGATGTCGTCGAGGTCGGGCATCCAGCCGTTGCCCTCGTCGCACAGGTAGTGGCGCGGCGTGCCGGACGAGAGGCTCACCGCCGCCGTCCACAGCGGATAGTCGGGCGCGGGCAGCAGGACTTCGTCGCCGTCGTTGAGAAGCGCCTGCATGGCCATGACGATCAGCTCGGACGCGCCGTTGCCGATGTAGATGTCGTCCAGTCCCACGCCTTCCACGCCCTTCTGCTGCGTGTAATGCATGATCGCCTTGCGCGCGGCGAACACGCCTTTCGAATCCGAGTAGCCCGACGAACCCGGCAGGTTGCGGATCATGTCCTGGATGATTTCGTCGGGGGCCTCGAAACCGAACGGGGCCAGATTACCGATGTTGAGCTTGATGATGCGGTGGCCTTCTTCCTCGAGGCGCTTCGCGTGCTCGAGCACGGGTCCGCGGATGTCGTAGCAGACGTTTTGCAGCTTGTTGGATTTCAGAATCGGTTTCACGGCTGGCGCTCTGGTCTGGATGTGTGGACGGACGTGGTCTGGTTGGGTGCGGCTTGGGCGTCGTGGCCGCCGATGTTGCACGCTGGCGTTGCCCGACTAAGGTTGCGCGATTCCGGCCCGGTCATCCGTGCGGCCAGCCTCGCGCGCGGACAGCGGCGGATGAGCGTGCCGAAGCGGGATGGGAGCCTCACTGAAGACTGGGCTTCGAAGTCACATTCGCCATAGACCTTCGAAGCCGGCCGCTTGAGTCCCGGGCGAGCCGCCCCCAGGCGCGGGACGACATATTCTAGACGCAGCGCCGGGTAGGCTTGAGCGTTGCGGACCGGAGGCCAAGCCGGAGACGGCGATTGCGCGCGGAGGCGGCTTGTGGCGGCAGCGAGCGCAATGGGCGGCGCGAGCGGGCCCGGCAGCCGGAAAGTTATAATTTACTGATTATGGCTCAGTTCCGCAATGCACCAAAGCCGCGCCGCCGCGCCCTGCGGGCGAGCACGAGGGACCTGGCCGGCGCGTCCGCTGGCTTGCACGTTGCTTAACGCTGGCCGAGTCTTTCATCCCTTCCCTGCCGGATCACTGTTTTGAAACTTCACCAGGATTCCACCAGCGCGCTCAACACCATCACGAGCTACGGAGACGATTTCGTCGCGATCAACCTCGAACGGCACGAAGGCAGCGTGATCGTGATGCCCGAAACGCCGGTGACCGCATGGCCGGTTGCATCGTTCGATGCGTTGACCCCCGAGCACTTCCAGGCGCTCGTCGACGCCGCACCCGAGATGGTCATCTTCGGCAGCGGCACGCGCCTGCGCTTTCCGCATCCGCGTCTCACGGCGAGCCTGGCGCAGCATCGCATCGGCGTGGAAACGATGGACTTCGGCGCCGCCTGCCGGACCTACAACATCCTGATGTCCGAAGGCCGGCGCGTGGCGGCGGCCTTGCTGATCGAGCGCTGATCGAGTCCGGGCGAGCGCTAAGGAACCGTTAAGGATATGACTGGCAGACTCCGGCCGCGCGCCTGAATTCGGTGCAGGCGAACCCATTCGGGCGGGTGGCGCCGTGGCGTGCTGCTAAACTCCCGGCCGGCATTCACGGCAACGGACGGGCATTGACGCCGGACACAGTTGCGGATCCGGACCGTCGCGGAGGCACCGCAGACGCGCCCGACGCCGCGAACGCCCCGAATCGCCGGGCGGCTGCCGCCCCTTTCGTTCCACTAGCGCCGCGCATCGCGGCATCGGACAGGTCGACTTCATGAACGATACGCCTTCGCGGCTACCGCTCACCCGTCTCACGCTCATTCTGCTGGTCCTGGCGCTCGCGCTCGTCTGGTTCGGGCCGCTGGGCTATCGCCATCTGGTGCCGAGCGACGAAGGCCGCTACGCCGAAATGGCCCGCGAGATGTTCCTGACCGGCGACTGGATCACGCCGCGCTACAACGGCTACAAGTATTTCGAGAAACCGCCCCTGCAAACCTGGGCGAACGCGCTGACCTTCGCGTGGTTCGGCATCGGCGAATGGCAGGCCCGGCTCTACACGGCGCTCACGGGCTTTGCCGGCGTGCTGCTGGTCGGCTATACCGGCACGCGCGTGTTCAACGCGATGACGGGTTTTGCCGCCGCCGTCGTGCTGGCGACCTGCCCGTACTGGAACCTGATGGGCCACTTCAACACGCTCGACATGGCCCTGTCGTTCTGGATGCAGGTCACGCTGTGCGCGCTGCTGCTGGCGCAGCGCCCCGGCCTGGCCGCGCGCGCCGTGCGCGGCTGGATGTGGCTGTGCTGGGCCGGCATGGCCGCAGCGGTGTTGTCGAAGGGCCTGGTCGGGCTGATCCTGCCAGGCGCGGTCCTGATCCTCTATTCGCTCGTCGCGCGCGACTGGGCGCTGTGGAAGCGGCTCTATATAGGCAGCGGGCTGATCGTGTTTTTCGTGATCGTCGCGCCGTGGTTCGTGCTCGTGCAGATGAAGAATCCCGAGTTCTTCAATTTCTTCTTCATCGTCCAGCAGTTTCAGAGATATCTGACCCCCGAGCAGAATCGCCCGGGCGCGTTCTATTACTTCGTGCCCGTGCTGCTGGTCGGCTTCCTGCCGTGGCTGTCGGTGTCCGCGCAGAGCGTGTGGCACGGCATCCGCACGCCGCGCCAGCCGAACGGCTTCGCGCCCGTGACCTTGCTCCTCGTCTGGTCGGCGTTCATCTTCCTGTTCTTCAGCGCCTCGCACTCGAAGCTCCTCTCGTACGTGCTGCCCATCGCGCCGGCGCTGGCGCTCGTGATCGGGCTGTACCTGCCGTCGCTCCCGCGCTCGCGCTATCGCATGCATCTGATCGGCTATGCGGTGTTCCTCGTCGCGGCGGCGCTCGGCGCGATCTTCCTCGGCCGGACGGGGAGCGCCAACACGCCGAATGCGCTCTACCGCGTCTTCCAGCTCTGGGTATGGGCCGGGCTCGCCGTGGCGTTCGTCGTGACCCTGGTCGCGCTGTGGCTGAACCGCCGCAGCGTGCTGGCAGGCGCGGCCGGACTCGGCGCCGCGTGGCTGCTGCTGGGCACGATCGCAGGCTCCGGCCACGATGTCTTCGGCACGCAGAGTTCGGGCGTCCAGCTCGTGCCGGCCGTCAAGGCCGCGATGGCGAAGCTGCCGCCCGACACGCCGTTCTATTCGATCGCCAAGCTCGATCACACGATGCCCTTCTACCTCGGCCACACGATGATCATGGTCGGCGAAGCGGACGAACTGACCTTCGGCGTGCATGCCGAACCGCAGAAATGGGTGCCGAGCATCGACGAGTGGATCAGAATCTGGGATTCGGAGCACGCGGCGCTTGCGCTGATGCCGCCCTACCGTTATGACGAACTTGAAAAACGTCACGTGCCCATGCAGGTGATCGCGCGCGACGAGCGTCGCGTGATCGTCGAGAAACCGCAGCCCTGAGCCTTCGAATGCCTTTCGGCCGCGCCGCCTGACCGCACGGTCGTGCGGCATCCGGCGGCGAACCGGGTATCCTTGACCCGCACCCGACCTTTCACGATGAACCTGATTTCCTTCATTTGCATCATCATCGGCGTATCGTTGAACGCATGCGCCCAGTTGCTGCTCAAAGCCGGCGTGAACGCGGTGGGCCATTTCGACTTCACGCCTGCCAATATCGTGCCGGTCGGCCTCAAGATTGCCACGCAGCTGCCCATCATCGGCGGGTTGAGCTGTTACGTGCTGAGCGTGGTCGTGTGGATCGTCGGGCTGTCGCGCGTGGACGTGTCGATCGCCTATCCGATGCTCTCGCTCGGCTACGTCGTCAACGCGTTCGCGGCGTGGTACCTGTTCGGCGAAGTGATGTCGATGCAGCGTCTCATCGGCATCGGCATCATCCTGGTCGGCGTGGTGGTGCTCGCGCGCGGCTGAAGCGCGGCCCGCCTCGCGTCCCGACCCGCGGCGGCCCTGTCCGGATCAATCATCAACTACAACGCAAAAGTCCATGACCCAAACCTCGCGGCCGTTCCTGCCTTTCGTGAAGCCCGACATCGACGAAGAAACCATCCAGGGCGTGGTCGACGTGCTGCGTTCGGGCTGGATCACCACCGGCCCGCAGAGCCAGCAGTTCGAAGCGGAGCTGTCGGCGTATTGCGGCGGCCGGCCGGTGCGCGTGTTCAACTCCGGCACTTGCACGATGGAAATCGGCCTGCGCATCGCGGGCGTCGGCGCGGGCGACGAAGTCATCACCACGCCGATGACCTGGGTGTCCACGGCGAACGTGATTCTCGAAGTGGGCGCAACGCCGGTGTTCGTCGACATCGATCCGGTCACGCGCAATCTCGACCTTGATCTGCTCGAAGCCGCCATCACGCCGCGCACCAAGGCCATCATGCCGGTTTATCTGGCGGGGCTCCCGGTGGACATGGACCGGCTCTACGACATCGCGCGGGCGCACGGGCTGCGTGTGATCGAGGACGCGGCGCAGGCGTTCGGGTCGAGCTGGAACGGCAAGCGCATCGGCGCACTCGGCGACCTGGTGTCGTTCAGCTTCCACGCGAACAAGAACCTGACGTCGATCGAAGGCGGCGCGCTCGTGCTCAACAACGAGGATGAGGCGGAGCTCGCGCGCAAGTACCGTCTGCAAGGCATCACGCGCACCGGCCTCGACGGCATGGACTGCGACGTGCTGGGCGGCAAGTACAACCTGACCGATGTCGCGGCGCGCGTCGGGCTGGGCCAGTTGCGCCAGATCGACCGCTTCACCGAAAAGCGCCGCCAGCTGGCGCGCGCGTACTTCGACGCGTTCGAGGGCGGCGCGGCCGTGCGGCTCGGCGTGGGTTTGCCGCCGCGCAACTTTGGCGACGCCAACTGGCACATGTTCCAGATCGCGCTGCCGCTCGAGCGGCTTACGCTCACGCGCGCGGAGTTCATGGAGGAAATGAAGACGCGCGGCGTCGGCACGGGCGTGCACTATCCGGCGCTGCATCTGTTCACGCTGTATCGCGCGCGCGGTTTCCATGAAGGCATGTTCCCGCATGCCGAGAAGCTCGGCGCGACCACGCTCACGCTGCCGCTCTTCACGTTGATGGAGACCGGCGACGTGGATCATGTCGTGAAGTCCATCGATGCGATCTGCGAGCAGTTCGGACGATGAACACGCCTAGAGAAACGCAAAGACATGCACCCGAATAACGGGCAACCCAGGGACAACCAGCGCAACATGAGTCATTTCGATTTTCCGGCGACTTCCCCCGAGCTTTCGGTGATCATCCCCGTCTACAACGAGGAAGCCGGCCTCGCTGCCCTGTTCCAGCGCCTGTACCCGGCGCTCGACGCGCTCGGCACGTCGTACGAGGTGATCTTCATCAACGACGGCAGCCGGGACAAGTCGGCGGCGCTGCTCGCAAAGCAGTTCCACGCGCGTCCCGACACCACGCGCGTCATCCTGCTGAACGGCAACTACGGCCAGCACATGGCGATCCTCGCGGGCTTCGAGCAGTCGCGCGGCGAGATCGTCGTCACGCTCGACGCCGATTTGCAGAACCCGCCCGAGGAAATCGGCAAGCTGGTGGCGAAGATGCACGAGGGTTACGACTACGTCGGCACGATCCGCCAGCAGCGTCAGGACAGCCTGTGGCGCAAGAAAGCCTCGCGCGCAATGAACCGGCTGCGCGAGCGCATCACCAAGATACGCATGACGGACCAGGGCTGCATGCTGCGCGCTTACAGCCGCCATATCATCGACACGATCAACCGCTGCGGCGAGATCAACACCTTCATTCCGGCGCTGGCCTACACCTTCGCGCAGAACCCGATCGAAGTGGGCGTGGCGCACGAGGAGCGCTTCGCGGGCGAATCCAAGTATTCGCTCTACAGCCTCATCCGCCTGAACTTCGATCTGGTCACCGGCTTCTCGGTGGTGCCGCTGCAATGGCTGTCGTTCATCGGCGTGATTCTCTCGGTGGGATCGGCGGGCCTGTTCCTGCTGCTGCTGATCCGCCGCTTCATGTTCGGCGCGGAAGTCCAGGGTGTGTTCACCCTGTTCGCCATCACCTTCTTCATGCTCGGCGTGATCATCTTCGCGCTCGGGCTGCTGGGCGAATACATCGGGCGCATCTACCAGCAAGTGCGCGCGCGCCCGCGCTATCTGGTGCAGACCATTCTCGAGGAACGCGACGGCCTGCCCACCGCCACCCGGCCATTGCAGGACGCCGTGCAGCAGGTCGCCGTGGTCACGCGCGAGGAAGACGGCGTATGAAGCCGCGCGCAGTCGTCTTCGCCTATCACGACGTCGGCGTGCGTTGCCTGCAAGTGCTGCTCGCGCGCGGCGTGGAGGTCGCGCTGGTGGTCACGCACGAGGACAGCGCGAGCGAAAACATCTGGTTCGAGAGCGTCGCGCGGGTCGCGGCGGAGCATGGCATCGCCACCCTCACCCCGGCCGATCCGAAGTCGCCCGAGCTTCACGAGGCCGTCGAACGCCTTGCACCCGACTTCATCTTCTCGTTCTACTACCGCCACATGCTGCCGGTAGCGCTGCTGTCGCTCGCGCGGCGCGGCGCGTACAACATGCACGGCTCGCTGCTGCCGAAGTATCGCGGCCGCGTGCCGACCAACTGGGCGGTGCTCAACGGCGAAACCGAGTCCGGCGCGACGCTGCATGAAATGGCCGCGAAGCCCGACGCCGGCGCGATCCTCGCGCAGACGCCCGTGCCCATCCTCCCCGACGACACCGCCGCGCAAGTCTTCGACAAGACCGTGGTCGCCGCCGAGCAGACGCTCTGGCGCGTGTTGCCCGCGCTGCTGGCGGGCGAAGCGCCGCATCTGCCGAACGATCTCGCCGCCGGCAGCTACTACGGCGGGCGCAAGCCGGAAGACGGGCGCATCGACTGGACCCAGCCGGCCGCGCGCGTCTACAACCTGGTTCGCGCCGTGGCGCCGCCTTATCCGGGCGCGTTCACGGATCTCGGCGCTGACCGCTTCATCGTCGCGCGTGCGCGGCTCGTGCCGGAAACCGGCGCGCCGGGCATCGCGCCGGAAAGGCTCGGTGAGCTGCGCGGTTTGCCCCCGGGCCTTGCCGTGACGGATAATGCGCTGTTCGGCGTGTGCGGCGATGGCCGCGTCATCGCCATCCACGAATTGCGCCATCGGCCGCTGTCCGCCGACGGTCAACCCGTGGGCGACGAGCACGTCATCAGCCCTGCCGAATTCGCCACCGCGTTCGGCCGCTTCACTCAATCCTCTCGTCATTCATGAAAAAAGTTCTGATCCTGGGTGTCAACGGCTTCATCGGCCACCACCTGTCCAAGCGCATCCTCGAGACCACCGACTGGGAAGTCTTCGGGATGGACATGCAAACCGATCGCCTGGGCGACCTCGCGAATCACGAGCGGATGCACTTCTTCGAAGGCGACATCACGATCAACAAGGAGTGGGTCGAGTATCACGTCAAGAAGTGCGACGTGATCCTGCCGCTGGTCGCCATCGCGACGCCCGCCACCTACGTGAAACAGCCGCTGCGCGTGTTCGAACTCGACTTCGAGGCGAACCTGCCCATCGTCCGTTCGGCCGTGAAGTACGGCAAGCACCTGGTGTTTCCGTCGACGTCCGAGGTGTACGGCATGTGCACCGACGAGCAGTTCGACCCGGAGAATTCGCAGCTCTCCTACGGCCCGATCAACAAGCCGCGCTGGATCTA
The DNA here is from genome assembly GCF_031451175.1 of Caballeronia sp. LZ035. Taxonomy (NCBI): domain Bacteria; kingdom Pseudomonadati; phylum Pseudomonadota; class Betaproteobacteria; order Burkholderiales; family Burkholderiaceae; genus Caballeronia; species Caballeronia sp. LZ035. The sequence continues at coordinate 1,737,673 of NZ_JARUXS010000001.1, read as the reverse complement.
CGCGTGCTCCAAGCAGCTGATGGACCGCGTGATCTGGGGCTACGGCATGGAAGGCCTGAACTTCACGCTGTTCCGTCCGTTCAACTGGATCGGCCCGGGCCTCGACTCCATCTACACGCCGAAGGAAGGGTCGTCGCGCGTGGTGACGCAGTTCCTCGGTCATATCGTGCGCGGCGAGAACATCAGTCTCGTCGACGGCGGTGCGCAGAAGCGCGCGTTCACCGACATCGACGACGGCATCGGCGCGTTGATGAAGATCATCGAGAACAAGGGCGGCGTGGCCAGCGGCAAGATCTATAACATCGGCAACCCGACGAACAACTTCTCGGTGCGCGAACTGGCGGGCAAGATGCTGGCGCTCGCCAACGAGTTCCCCGAGTATTCGGACAACGTGAAGAAGGTGCAGCTCGTCGAGACCTCGTCGGGCGCGTACTACGGCGAGGGCTACCAGGACGTGCAGAACCGCGTGCCGAAGATCGACAACACGATGCAGGAACTCGGCTGGGCCCCGCAAGCCAGCATGGACGACGCGCTGCGCAAGATCTTCGAAGCGTATCGCGGGCATGTGGGCGAGGCCCGCAAGCTCGTCGAGCAAGCGTAAGCGCGAGGACGCCGCGTGGCCCGCATTGTCCTCAAGATCGACGTCGATACCCTGCGCGGCACGCGCGAAGGCGTGCCCAACCTCGGGCGTCTGCTCGACCAGTACGCCGCGCGCGCCACCTTCCTCTTCAGCCTCGGCCCGGACCATACCGGCTGGGCCTTGCGCCGCGTGTTCCGGCCGGGCTTCCTGAAGAAGGTGTCGCGCACCTCGGTGGTCGAGCACTACGGCATCAAGACGCTGATGTACGGCGTGCTGCTGCCGGGGCCGGACATCGGCCGCGAAGCCGTGTCGGAGATGCGCGCCATCCACGAAGCCGGCTTCGAATGCGGCATCCATACGTGGGACCACGTGTACTGGCAGGACAACGTGCGCGCACGCGACCGCGACTGGACCGTGACGCAGATGCAGCAGAGCCATGCGCGCTTCATCGAGATTTTCGGCGCGCCGCCCGTCACGCACGGCGCGGCCGGCTGGCAGATGAACGGCCACGCGTTCGAGCAGATCGACGCGTGGGGCATGCGCTACGCCTCCGACGGCCGCGGCCACACGCCCTATATCCCCGTGCTCGACGGCCGCACGCTGAACCACGTGCAGATGCCGACCACCCTGCCGACGCTCGACGAAGTGCTCGGCGTGGCGGGCGTCGATGAAAGCAACGTCGCGGCGCATCTGCTGAAGCACACCGAAAACAACCCGCACGACCAGGTGTTCACGCTGCACGCGGAGCTCGAGGGCCAGAAGCTCGCGTCCGTGTTCGGGCAACTGCTGGCCGGCTGGCGCGCGCAAGGACACGTCTTCGCCACGATGGGCGATTATCATGCTGCGCTGGACCGCGCGACGCTGCCCACGTACCCTGTCACGTGGGGCGAGATTCCGGGCCGCGCGGGCGAACTCATCGTCCAGCCGGGCTGAAATCGCGCCCGGGCATCGCGCCCGGCGCGCGTGCAGATCGTCTCCCTCACCAACAATCCACAACAACGGAGAAGCCTTCGTGTCAGTCGCTGTCGACCAGCCCGTTCCCGATTTCACTGCACCCGCAACCGGCGGCGAGTTCACCCTCTCCTCCCTGCGCGGCAAAAAGGTCGTGCTGTTTTTCTATCCGAAGGACAACACGCCGGGCTGTACGACCGAAAGCCTGCAGTTCCGCGACCACTACGAGCTGTTCCGGAAAGCCGGCGCGGAAGTGGTCGGCATCTCGCGCGACAGCGTGAAGTCGCACGACAACTTCAAGGCCAAGCTGGAACTGCCCTACACGCTGGTGTCGGACGGCGACGAAGCCATCTGCGCACAGTTCGATGTCATCAAGATGAAGAAGATGTACGGCAAGGAAGTGCGCGGCATCGAGCGTTCGACCTTCCTGATCGACGCCCAGGGCGTGCTGCGGCAGGAGTTCCGCGGCGTGCGCGTGCCAGGGCACGTCGAGGCCATCGTGGAGGCTGTACAAGCCATTTGAGGCACGATATATTGGTTCGCAATGAGCGCCTGTCCCTTCACTTTCCTCCTTCCCGGCACGAGCCGTCGTGCGCCCTGCGGCGCGGTCGGCATGGATCCGGGTTATCCGGGCGGTGAGGCAGCGGGTCGGCGCAGGCGCTCTGAAAGAGAAGTCAGCCGCTGGTTCCGGTAGTCGGAACGGCGGCTTTTTTTATTGGGCATCGCGCGGAAGCCACGCATTTCCCCGCCGCACGATAACCCACGGACGCACTCCCGAGGAGCAGATCGACACCTAGGCGAACCGGCGTTTTCGACATTGAAGCGCGCCGCCGGGCGCAAACTGCGGCACGCGTCTCGCTGCGAGGGCGGACGAGCAGGATGCGACAGGCGGCGCACGATACACGACCCGATTCCTTTCGAGGGAACACCATGCCTTTGCCTACCGCCCCGGCCAAGCTCGGCCATCTCCTTCCGTCCGACGAGTACAAGGCCAAAGCCCGGCCTTCGAAATCGTCGAAGAAGCCCGCTGCAGCGAGCGACGACGATGCCCACGGCGGTGTCGCCACCGCCACCGCCGAACGTCCCGCGAACGCGGCGCACACGCTGCGCGCCATCGCCAGCGAAGTGCTGACCCAGGTTCCCGCCGAAGCGCAGGTGGACGCGGCCGTGCCGCCGCCCGCGCCCGGCACGATTCCCGCGCGTGGCCGCAAATCGCGGCAGACCGCGGCGCTGTTGCAGCCGGCGCCCGCCGTCCGGTCGAAACAGGACGAACCGCAAGCACACGTCGAACACGCGGCAGTGCCCGTGGCGAGCGCGAAGGAAGCGCGCGCGGTGCCCAAGCGCCGCAAGGGCGCCGCTGCCGAAGCCGAATTGCGCAAGCTGTTCGTGCTCGACACCAACGTGCTGATGCACGATCCGAGCTCGCTGTTCCGCTTCGAGGAACACGACGTCTATCTGCCGATGATGACGCTCGAAGAGCTCGACAACCACAAGAAGGGCATGTCCGAAGTGGCGCGCAATGCGCGTCAGGTGAGCCGCACGCTGGACGGGCTGGTCGCGCATGCGGGCAAGATGACGGAAGGCATTCCGCTCGCCGCGCAAGGCAACCGTGACGCGCTCGGCCGTCTCTACTTCCAGACGACGCTCACCGACATCGAGCCCGTCGAAGGCCTGCCGGTCGGCAAGGCCGATAACCAGATTCTCGGCGTCGTGCGCGCGTTGCAGAAGGAGCGCCCCGAGAGCCAGGTCGTGCTGGTGTCGAAAGACATCAACATGCGCATCAAGGCGCACGCGCTCGGGCTGCCCGCCGAAGACTACTTCAACGACCAGGTCCTCGAAGACAAGGACCTGCTCTACTCCGGCGTGCGTGCGCTGCCGCAGGACTTCTGGACACGGCATGCCAAGGGCATGGAAAGCTGGCAGGACACCAAGACCGGCACCACGTATTACCGCGTGACCGGTCCGCTGTGCCCGTCGATGCTCGTCAACGAGTTCGTCTATCTCGAGCCGCAGAACGGCGAGCCGTCGTTCCACGCGGTGGTGCGCGAACTCAACGGCAAGACCGCGCTGTTGCAGACGCTGCGTGACTACGGCCATCACAAGAACAATGTGTGGGGCATCACCGCGCGCAATCGCGAGCAGAACTTCGCCCTCAACCTGCTGATGAACCCGGAAGTCGACTTCGTCACGCTGCTCGGCCAGGCCGGCACCGGCAAGACGCTGATGGCGCTCGCCGCAGGCTTGGCGCAAGTGCTCGACGACAAGCGCTACAACGAGATCATCGTGACGCGCGCCACCGTGCCGGTGGGCGAGGACATCGGCTTCCTGCCCGGCACCGAGGAAGAGAAGATGCAGCCGTGGATGGGCGCCTTCGACGACAACCTCGAAGTGCTCCAGAAAACCGACGACGCCGCCGGCGAATGGGGCCGCGCCGCGACGCAGGAGCTGATCCGCTCGCGACTCAAGGTGAAGAGCATGAACTTCATGCGCGGCCGGACGTTCGTCGACAAGTACGTGATCATCGACGAAGCGCAGAACCTGACGCCCAAGCAGATGAAAACGCTCGTCACGCGCGCGGGCCCGGGCACGAAGATCGTGTGTCTCGGCAATATCGCGCAGATCGACACGCCGTATCTGACCGAAGGCAGTTCGGGCCTCACGTATGTCGTCGACCGCTTCAAGGGCTGGACGCATAGCGGACACGTGACGCTGGCGCGCGGTGAACGCTCGCGACTCGCCGACTACGCGTCGGACATCCTGTAAGCGGCTTGATTGCTTGCAATGCACGGCCCGGCGGAGCGATCCGCCGGGCCGTTTTTCATGGTGCATCCGTTCATTCCGCCGTTTCGCCGTTCCGCGACGGCCACACTTACGTCCGAATCTTCATGTAAAACTTCAACAGCGCTTGCCGCACGCCCGTGCGACGGGCTAGTATCGGCACACTGCCATCCTCGGGCGAGCCTGCGCTCGCCTTTCTGCAATGCGTCGAATCTGGTTGCTGCTTCTTGTGTCCGTGCTGCTCGCCGCGTGTGGTTCCGCGCCGCAGCAGGCCACGCGCAAGCCCGCGTCCAGCACCGCCGCTACCCGCACCTACAAGCCGCCGCCCGGTTTCCCGACCTTCGTCGATCACAGCATCGGGCGAGAGGAAATCTCCATCCAGGCGATGTCGCTCGTCGGCGTTCCGTATCGCTGGGGCGGCAACACGCCTGATGCGGGCTTCGATTGCAGCGGGCTCGTGCGTTATGTCGTCGGGCGCGCGGCCTCCGTCGATCTGCCGCGCACCACCGGCGAAATGAGTTCGCGCGGCGAATCGGTCGAACCGGACGAAATCGCCGCCGGCGACCTGATCTTCTTCAACACGACCGGACGGGCGCATTCGCACGTCGGCATCTATGTCGGCAAGCTGCGCTTCGTCAATGCGCCATCGACGGGCGGCACGGTGCGTCTCGATTACCTCACCAATCCGTACTGGGCCAAGCGTTTCGACGGCATTCGACGCGTCGCGGCGCCGAAGGCCGCGCCGACGCCATTCGATGGTCCGACCTATTTGGCATCGCCTGCGCCTGCTGCGCCTCCCGCTGTTCAGACCACCGCGCCGGCCGTGCAGCCTGCGCCGACCTACGCGCGCCAGACGGCGCCGGCCCCGGTAGCCGCAAACGCCGATGCCTTCGAACCGCCGCCATCATCGCTGAACGCGGCGCAGCGGCAATCGCAAGCGGCCGGCGCGACCGCGCCCGCTGCCGCCACGGCAGCGATCAACGCGTCACCCGATCCGATCCAGGCCGCCGCCGACGCCTTTGAGCCGCCGCCGTCCAGTTCGAGTGCGGCGCAGCAGCAGGCACGCACGGCGCAAACGGCGTATGACAACGCCACGCCCACCGCCGCCGAACCGCCTGTACGCGTGATGCGCGCCTCGACTGGCTCACTCGCCGCACCACGCCCGGCGTCGAACGACGATCCCATCGCCCGCTTCGCCACCGGAACGAACTGACGCCCGCCGCGCGCCTCTGCTATCGTGTTCCGATCGATTTCACCACGGAGCGCAACACCATGGATCTGGGACTGGCGGGCAAGGTCGTGCTGATTACGGGCGGCAGCAAGGGTATCGGTTTCGCCTGCGCCAAGGCGTTCGCCGCGGAAGGCGCGAAAGTGGCCATCGTCTCGCGCGATGCCGCCAATCTCGCCCGCGCCCGCGAGCAGCTCGCGAGCAGCGGCTATCACGTGCATCTGGCGCGCGCCGACCTGCACGAGGCGCACAGCGCGGACGACGTCGTCGAGGAAGCGAGCGCGGCGCTCGGCCCCATCGACATCCTGATCAACAGCGCGGGCGCCGCCCGACGCTACGATCCCGACACGCTCGACGCCGCCGCCTACAAGGCCGCGATGGACGCCAAATACTTCTCCTATGTATATCCGCAGCAAGTGGTGCTCAAGCGCATGGCAGAACGCCTGCGCGCCGATCCGCAAGCGGAGCCGGGCGCGATCGTCAATATCATCGGGATGGGTGGGAAGATGGCCAGCGACATCCATATCGCGGGCGGCGCCGCCAATGCCGCGCTGATGCTCAACACCGTGGGGCTCGCGCATCACTATGCGAAACTCGGCATCCGTATCAACGCGATCAATCCGGGCTCGACGCTCACCGAACGCGTCGAGGAAGCGCTCGATCTCGAAGCCAAGCGCCAGGGCGTCACGCGGGATCAGGTTCTCGCCGACAGTCAGGCGAAAGTGCCGTTCGGGCGCTATGCGAAGCCGGAGGAAATCGCCGACGTCGCGGTCTTTCTGGCGAGCCGCCGGGCGAGTTACGTATCGGGCGCGCTGATTCCGATGGACGGAGTCTCGTCGCCGATCATCTGATCCGCGCGCCCGCCCCGCTGATACGCGGGGCGGACCGTACTAAGCAACGCTTAAAGGAAGCGGTGTCCGAGCCACCAGCCCGCTGCGGCGAGCGCGGCGGAGGCCGGAATCGTGAGAATCCAAGCCCACACAATGTTGCCCGCGACGCCCCAGCGCACAGCGCTGAACTTCTGCGTCGCGCCGACGCCGACAATCGCGCCGGTGATCGTGTGCGTGGTGGACACCGGAATGCCGAGGAACGACGCGACGAACAGCGTGATCGCCCCGCCCGTCTCCGCGCAGAACCCGCCGACCGGTTTGAGCTTGGTGATCTTCTGACCCATCGTCCGCACGATGCGCCAGCCGCCGAACAGCGTGCCCAGGCCCATCGACAGATAGCACAGGCCGATGACCCAGATCGGTGGGGCATCGGCGGTGGCGGACGCGTAGCCGGTGGCAATCAGTAGCATCCAGATGATGCCGATGGTCTTCTGCGCGTCATTGCCGCCGTGTCCGAGCGAATACAAGCCCGCCGAGACCAGCTGCATGCGTCGGAAGCGCCGGTCGACCTTCGAGGGCGGCGTGCGGAAGTACAGCCACGACACCAGCAGCATGAAGAACGAGCCGAGCACGAAGCCCAGCAGCGGCGAGATGAAGATGAACGCGACCGTCTTCAGCAAACCGTCCCAGTTGAGCGAGCCCCAGCCCGACTTGGCGAGCGCCGCGCCGACCAGCCCGCCGATCAGCGCGTGCGACGAACTCGACGGAATGCCGTAGATCCAGGTGACGATATTCCAGCCGATCGCGCCGACGAGCGCGCCGAAGATCACGTAGTGATCGACGATCTCGGGATCGATGGTGCCCTTCCCGACCGTTTCGGCGACCTTCAAATGAAAGATGAAATACGCGATGACGTTGAACGCCGCCGCGAAGGCGACCGCTTGTTGCGGCTTGAGCACGCCGGTCGAGACGACCGTGGCGATGGAGTTGGCGGCGTCGTGGAAACCGTTCATGAAGTCGAACGCGAGTGCGACGACAACGAGCAACACGACTGCCCAGATGGCGAGTTGAATCGAATGCATCAGTGGGTATGGTTTGACCGGTGTTGTGCGCGACGCCGATCAGGCGTTTTCCAGCACGATGCCTTCGATGATGTTCGCGACGTCTTCGCACTTGTCGGTGATCGTCTCGAGCAGTTCGTAGATCGCCTTCAGCTTGATGAGCGTCTTCACGTCGTCTTCTTCGCGGAACAGTTTCGACATGGCCGAGCGCAGCACGCGATCTGCATCCGACTCGAGCCGGTCGATGTCCTCGCAGATCTTCAGGATTTCGCTCGCGCGCTTCATGTCGGACAGCAGCCCGACCGCTTGCTGCACGCGCTCGCACGTCGCCGTGCTGATGTGCGCGAGCTGGCTCGCCTCCGAGGTCACCGCGCGCACGTCATACAGCGAAATGGCCGTGGCGACGTCCTCCATCAGGTCGAGGATGTCATCCATCGTGGTGATCAGCTTGTGGATCTCGTCGCGGTCGAGCGGCGTGATGAAGGTCTTGTGCAGCAGGTCGATGGTTTCATGCGTGAGTTTGTCGGCGCGCTTCTCGTTCGCCTGCACTTTCTGCTTGTGCATCTCGGCTTCGTCGAGGTTGTCGATCAGCAGCTCGAGCTCGCGGCTGGCCTCCACGATGCACTTGGCGTGCGCGTTGAAGATTTCGAAGAATTTGCCCTCAGTGGGCATGAAGCGACCGAACATGACAATCCCGATCCCGATTAATGGGTCAATTTAAAGGCAGACATCAAACTGACATATTGTACCCGTGCGCGCACCCCGACGTGCCGCGCTCAAGCGCCGCAAATCATGGCTTGCATTCGGGAAAGAAAAGCAGTCGTCATGCCGCCGCGCTCGCTTCGCACCTTCCAGAATGCTTGCGCCACGGCACTTGACTGCCTTTAAATGCTGCTGAAAGGCAGTGACTTCACTCGCTGCCGTAGAAGGTCTGCGAACCCGCGAAATTGTCAAATTTCGTGAACTGGCCGTGGAACGTCAGGCGCACCGGCCCGATGGGACCGTTACGCTGCTTGCCGATGATGATTTCCGCCGTGCCCTTGTCCGGACTGTCGGGGTTATAGACTTCGTCGCGATAGATGAACAGGATCACGTCCGCATCCTGTTCGATGGCGCCCGACTCGCGCAGGTCCGACATGATCGGGCGCTTGTTCGGCCGTTGTTCCAGACCGCGGTTCAGCTGCGACAACGCGATCACGGGCACGTCGAGTTCCTTGGCGAGACTCTTCAGCGAGCGCGAGATTTCCGAGATTTCGGTGGCGCGGTTTTCGCCGCCGCTGCCCGAGCCCGACATCAGCTGCAGATAGTCGACGATGATGAGGCCCAGCTTGCCGCACTGGCGCGACAGACGCCGCGCGCGCGAGCGCAACTCCATCGGGTTGAGGCCGCCGGTTTCATCGATGAACAATTGCGCCTCGCTCATCTTCTGCACGGCGTGCGTGAGTTTCGGCCAGTCTTCGTCGGTGAGGCGGCCCGTGCGCATGCGGTGCTGGTCGAGCCGGCCAACCGAGCCGAGCATACGCATCGTCAGCTGCGTGCCGGGCATTTCCATCGAGAACACGGCGACCGGCAGGCCATATTCCACGGCCACATATTCGCCGATGTTCATCGACAAAGCCGTCTTGCCCATCGACGGACGTCCCGCCACGATGATCAGCTCGCCGCCATGCATGCCCGAGGTCATGCGGTCGAGGTCGACAAAGCCGGTGGGCGTGCCGGTCACGTCGCTGGGGTTGGCGGTGTGGTACAGCGTGTCGATGCGCTCGACCACCTGCGTCAGCAACGGCCCGATTTCGAGAAAGCCCTGCGTGCCGCGCGCGCCGTCTTCGGCGATCGAGAACACGCGGGACTCGGCTTCATCGAGGATCTGGCGGACTTCCTTGCCCTGGGGATTGAAGGCGTCGGCGGAGATTTCGTCTGCGACCGACACCAGCCGGCGCAACACCGCGCGATCGCGCACGATTTCGGCGTAGCGGCGGATGTTCGCCGCGCTCGGCGTGTTCTGCGCCAGCGCATTCAGATACGCGAGGCCGCCCACTTCCTCGGCCTTGCCGGCCATCGTCAGCGCTTCGTGGACGGTGATGACGTCGGCGGGACGCGTGGCCGCGATCAGCTTGCCGATATGTTCGTAAATGATGCGATGGTCGTAGCGATAGAAATCGCCTTGCGCCATCACGTCGGCGATGCGGTCCCACGCGGCGTTGTCCAGCAGCAGGCCGCCGATGACCGATTGTTCAGCTTCGATCGAATGCGGCGGGACCTTCAGCGCGTCGAGTTGCGGGTCTTTGGACGGAGCGTTCATGGGGTGGAATTATCGGACAATGACCGAGCGTGGACAATAAAAAATGGCAGGAGCCGTTCAGCTCCTGCCATTTGTAATCCGATTCGCGAGGCGCCATGCCTCGCGTCAGACTTAAGCGTGCTCGCCGAGCACCGACACCGTGACGTCGACCAGCACGTCCGTATGCAGCGCCACTTGAACCGGATGGTCGCCGACCAGCTTGATCGGGCCATTCGGCAGGCGCACTTGCGCCTTTTCGACTTCGGCGAAGCCTTGCGACTTCAGTGCTTCGGCGATGTCCGCGTTCGTGACCGAACCGAACAGACGGCCGTCGACGCCTGCCTTTTGCGAGATCTGCACGGTGAAACCGCTCAGCTTTTCGCCTTGGGCCTGAGCCGCAGCCAGCTTTTCAGCGGCGTTCTTTTCGAGTTCGGCGCGGCGAACTTCGAATTCGGCGATTGCGTCCTTGGTCGCGCGGCGTGCCTTCTTGCCGGGGATCAGGAAGTTACGTGCGTAGCCGTCCTTGACCTTGACGATGTCGCCCAGGTTGCCCAGATTGACGACTTTTTCCAAAAGAATGATTTGCATTTTTGGCTTTCCCTATTGCGTCGTCTGATTAGGCCTTGTGCAGGTCGGTGTACGGCAGCAGCGCGAGGAAACGTGCGCGCTTGATGGCCGTGTCGAGCTGACGCTGATAGTGCGACTTCGTGCCAGTCAGACGAGCCGGCGTGATCTTGCCGTTTTCGCCGATGAAGTCCTTCAGCGTTTCCGTGTCCTTGTAGTCGATCTGATCGACACCGGCTGCCGTGAAACGGCAGAACTTCTTGCGCTTGAAGAGCGGGTTTTGTTGCTGACGACGCTTGTCGAATTTCTTACCAGTCGGGCGGGGCATGATTAGTCCTTTCCAATGTCCTGCAATTCTGTGATGTGAAACACCAGGGTTCGCGCGTTACGGCTCTTCTTGGCCAGAAAGCCGGTGAAGCGTGTTTCGACGCCCATCGGACAGCTTTCCAGCCTGCCGCTCGCCTCTCCGGCGGCGACCGCCTGCAGGGTCAGCTCGATTTTCCGGGCAATGCCCGCTTCGACGACTTCTGCGGCGTGTTGCAACGTGCAGCTTGCGATCGGGATGCCGGCGGGCGTGTACCGCACCGGTTCGCGTTCCACGACGCTTGCTGTCAGTTGCAGCCGATTCACTTGAACTTGGTGGCTGTGACGAACTGATTCGCCTTAAGCCTGCGCTTCGGACGGCTGGCTGGCCGCCTTCTTGGCTTCTTCGCGCTGCACTTCCTTCATCATCGGCGACGGGCCGGTCTCGGCCTTCTTCATCTTGACGATCAGGTGACGCAGAACGGCGTCGTTGAACTTGAATGCGTGTTCCAGCTCTTCCAGCGTGGGCTGGTCGCACTCGATGTTCATGCAGACGTAGTGAGCCTTGGCGAGTTTCTCGATCATGTAGGCCAGTTGACGACGGCCCCAGTCCTCGACGCGGTGGATCTGGCCACCGTGCGACGTGATCGTGCTCTTGTAGCGCTCGATCATGGCGGGCACTTGCTCGCTTTGATCGGGATGCACGATGAAGACGATTTCGTAATGACGCATATTCACTCCTTGTACTGACTTGTGGATATAAGCCGCCCGGGCGTCGGACCGGTGCGGCAAGTGAGAAGCCCGAGACTATAGCGTGGAATGGCGCTTATCGCAAGCCGGATAGCCTTTTCTCAGCCGATTTCAGTAGTGATTTCAGGCAGTTAGCGATCCTTGACCGTCGCAGTCTCCATGTGAACCGGCTCGCCCGGCAACGTGAGCGGACGGCTCCAATAACCCGGTTGAGCGAAAATTTCCTTAAGATAATCAATGAAGTAGCGCACGCGCGCCGGCACGTAGCGCTGCTGCGGGTAGACCGCGAGAATGTCGTAGTCAGGCAGTTCGAAGTCGTCCAGAACGGTTTCGAGCTCGCCGGATTCCAGTTGCCGCTGGATTTCCCACGTCGATCGCCAGCCCAGTCCGAGCCCTTCCGAGGCCCAGCGGTGCAGCAGTTCTCCGTCGTTGCAATCGAGCGTGCCGGCCACGCGCACCGTCACGATCTTGCCGTTGCGGCGGAAATACCATCCGCGGTTCTGGCCGCCCTGCAGATTGAACGCCAGGCAATTGTGGTTCGGCAGGTCTTCGAGCGTTTTCGGCCGGCCGTGCTTCCTGAAGTACGCGGGCGTCCCGCACACGACGCGCCGGTTGCCCGCCAGCTTCACCGCGACGAAGTTCGGATCGACGGCCCCGCCGATGCGTATCGACAGGTCATAGCCCTCGCGCACCAGATCGACGACGCGGTCGGTCAGATTGAACGACATCTGCAATTCGGGCTTGTCGGCCAGAAAGCGCGGCGCGTGCGGCGCGACATGCATGCGCCCGAACGCCGCCGGCGCGGACACGATCAGATGCCCGCCCACCGCCCGCCGTCCGGCCGCGAGTTCGTTTTCCGCCTGATCCCATTCGGCCAGCAAATTCTTGCAACGGTCGAGGAACGCCGCGCCTTCTTCGCTGACCACCAGCCGCCGGGTCGAGCGGTACATCAGCTTCACGCCGAGGCGCTTCTCCAGCGCGTCAATGCGCCGCCCGAGGATCACCGGCGAGACGCCCTCCTCCAGCGCCGCCGCAGCCAGACTGCCGGCCTCGGCCACCCGCACGAAGGTTTCGATCTGCTTGAAACGGTCCATCTGTCGTCTCCGGACGCGCGCCGGCCGCCAAACCGCGCCACGTCGTCATTCGATACTTTTTGTTTGGTAAAAAGCGACTCGCGCTGATCTTATCAAACCTTTTTCACAGACTTAAAGTGCATCGAACCCTGCATGAAAGCAGACAGCCATTTCCCGATTTCAGTTAGAGCCCCCTGAAGGAGACAACCATGCCCAAGATGAGAGCCGTCGATGCAGCCGTCCTCGTGCTGGAAAAAGAAGGAATCGATACCGCGTTCGGCGTGCCGGGCGCGGCCATCAACCCGTTCTACTCGGCGATGAAGAAGTCGGGCGGCATCAGCCATGTGCTGGCGCGCCACGTCGAGGGCGCCTCGCACATGGCCGAAGGTTATACCCGTGCGGCGCCGGGCAACATCGGGGTGTGCATCGGCACCTCGGGACCGGCCGGCACGGACATGATCACCGGCCTGTATTCCGCCCAGGCCGACTCCATTCCGATCCTCGCGATCACCGGCCAGGCGCCCCGCGCGCGGCTCTACAAGGAAGATTTCCAGGCCGTCGATATCGAATCGATCGCCAAGCCCGTGACCAAATGGGCCGTCACCGTGCGCGAGCCGGCGCTGGTGCCGCGCGTGTTCCAGCAGGCGTTCCACCTGATGCGCTCCGGCCGTCCGGGCCCGGTGCTGGTCGATCTGCCGATCGACGTGCAGATGGCCGAGATCGAATTCGACATCGACACCTACGAACCGCTGCCGGTCTACAAGCCGAAGGCAACGCGCGCACAGATCGAAAAAGCGCTGACCATGCTCAACGACGCCGACAAGCCCTTGATCGTCTCCGGCGGCGGCGTGCTCAACGCGGTGGCGGAAGACCTGCTCGTGAAGTTCGCTGAAACCATCGGCGTGCCGGTGATCCCGACGCTGATGTCCTGGGGCGCGATCCCCGACGACCATCCGCTGATGGCCGGCATGGTCGGCCTGCAAACCTCGCACCGCTACGGCAACGCGACGATGCTCGCCTCCGACTTCGTGCTCGGCATTGGCAACCGCTGGGCGAACCGTCATACGGGCAGCGTCGAGGTGTACACGAAGGGCCGCAAGTTCGTGCACGTCGATATCGAGCCGACGCAGATCGGCCGCGTGTTCGGGCCGGATCTCGGCATCGTGTCGGACGCGAAAGCGGCGTTGGAGCTGTTCGTCGAGGTGGCGCAGGAGTGGAAGGCGGCCGGCAAGCTGAAGGATCGCGGCGCGTGGGTGGCGGACTGCCAGCAGCGCAAGCGCACGATGCAGCGCAAGACGCACTTCGACAACGTGCCGATGAAGCCGCAGCGCGTCTACGAGGAAATGAACCTCGCGTTCGACCGCGACACCTGCTTCGTCACGACGATCGGTCTGTCGCAGATTGCAGGCGCGCAGTTCCTGCATGTGTTCAAGGCGCGCAACTGGATCAACTGCGGCCAGGCCGGCCCGCTCGGCTGGACCATTCCGGCGGCGCTCGGCGTGCGGGCAGCCGATCCGCAACGCAAGATCGTCGCGCTGTCGGGCGACTATGACTTCCAGTTCATGATCGAAGAGCTTGCGGTCGGTGCGCAATTCAAGCTGCCGTACGTGCACGTGGTCGTGAACAACTCGTATCTCGGGCTGATTCGCCAGGCGCAGCGCGGCTTCGACATGGACTACTGCGTGCAGCTCGCGTTCGACAACATCAATGCGCCTGAACTCGACGGCTATGGCGTCGATCACGTGGCAGTGGCCGAAGGGCTTGGCTGCAAGGCGCTGCGCGTGCACAAGCCGGAGGAGATCGCGCCCGCATTGAAGCAAGCGCAGGCGCTGGCTGCGGAACATCAGGTGCCGGTGGTCGTCGAGATGATTCTCGAACGCGTGACCAACATCGCGATGGGCACCGAAATCGACGCGATCAACGAGTTCGAGGAACTGGCGGAGAGCAAGTCGGATGCGCCGACTGCCGTCACGCCGCTGGACTGATTCTCCTGCTTCGCCGCCGCGCGTTCGTTGAAGGCGCGCGGCCTTCATCACTGACCGACCATCAGGACCGAACCATGCCGAAATTTGCTGCGAACCTGACCATGCTGTTCAACGAAGTCCCGTTCCTCGACCGCTTCGCGGCTGCGGCGAACGCGGGTTTCAGCGCGGTCGAGTTCCTGTTCCCGTACGCGTTTTCGATCAGCGATATTCAGCAGCGCCTGAAGGACCACGATTTGAAGATCGTGCTGCACAACCTGCCCGCCGGAAACTGGGAGGCGGGCGAGCGCGGCATCGCCTGCCTGCCGGACCGCGTGGCGGAGTTCCGTGAAGGCGTGCCGCGCGCCATCGAATACGCAAAGGCGCTGAACGTGCCGCAACTGAACTGCCTCGTCGGCATTCCGACGGCCGGCGTTTCGACGGAACAGGCACGCGCGACGATCATCGAGAACCTGCGCTTCGCCGCCGACGCGCTCAAGAAAGAAAACATCCGCCTGCTGGTGGAGCCGTGCAACAACTACGACATTCCCGGCTTCGCGTTGAACCGCTCGAAGGACGGGCTCGACGTGATCCGCGCGGTCGGCTCGGACAATCTGTTCCTGCAGTACGACATCTATCACATGCAGCGCATGGAAGGCGAACTCGCGGCGACCATCAGGAAGCATCTGCCGCAGATCGCGCACATCCAGCTCGCCGACAACCCCGGCCGCAACGAACCGGGCACCGGCGAAATCAACTACGCGTTCCTGTTCCCGCTGCTCGACGAGATCGGCTATCAAGGCTGGATCGGCTGCGAGTACAAGCCGCTCAACGGCACCGACGCGGGCCTGGGCTGGCTCGAACGCATCGGCGGCGTGACGGCAGGCAGCGCGGCCTAACCCCGGACACCTGGACACCAGTACACAAGGAGGAGCATCCAGTATGGCAACGATCGGTTTCATCGGCCTCGGCATCATGGGCGCGCACATGGCGCGCAATCTCATCAAGGGCGGCCACGCGCTCGTCGTGAACGGCAAGTTTCCGGTACCGGACGACATTCGCGCACAGACCAAAGTCGTGGAAGACTCGGCCGCGGTCGCGAAAGCCAGCGAGATCGTCATCACGATGGTGCCGGACACGCCCGATGTCGCCAATGTGCTGTTCGCCGACGACGGCGTCGCCAAGGGCCTCTCGAAGGGCAAGCTCGTGATCGACATGAGCTCGATCGCGCCGCTCGACACGCAGGAATTCGCGAAGAAGATCAACGCGCTCGGCTGCGACTATCTCGATGCACCGGTCTCGGGCGGCGAAGTCGGCGCACGTGAGGCGACGCTCACCATCATGGTCGGCGGCCCGGAAAAATCCTTCGAGATCGCGAAGCCGCTGTTCGAGCTGATGGGCAAGAACATCTCGCTGATCGGCGACAACGGCGCGGGCCAGACCTGCAAGGTGGCGAACCAGATCATCGTCGCGCTGAACATCGAGGCAGTCGCCGAAGCGCTGCTGTTCGCCGCGCGCTCGGGCGCCGATCCGGAGCGTGTCCGCCGGGCGCTGATGGGCGGCTTCGCGTCGTCGCGCATCCTCGAAGTACACGGCGAACGCATGACCAAGCGCACGTTCAACCCGGGCTTCCGGATCGAACTGCATCAAAAGGATCTGAACCTCGCGCTCGACGGCGCGCGCAAGATGGGCCTCGCCCTGCCCCACACGGCAAGCGCGCAGCAACTCTTCAGCGTGTGCGCCGCGAACGGCGGCAAGGCATGGGATCACTCGGCGCTCGTGCGCGCGCTCGAGATCATGTCCAACTTCCAGGTGGCCGACGAGCCGGCGCAAGCCAAGGCCGCCGCGTAACGCGCGGCACCTGAACCGTGGGGCGTCCCGCGTATGGGCACGCGGGACAAATGCCGTCCTGGGCTGAGGGCGGCAAGTGGGGTCCGAGAGCGGCACCCGGCGTTGCGCCGGGTAAGCCTTGGTCGGTCAGACGGAGTGTCGTCGGGTGTCCGCGTCGGATTGCCATGCATCGATTCCTGCCGCTTCCATACGAGCGGTGTTGCAACTCCTTTGTTGAAACTCAGAACTATCTGGTGGTGCGCGCGACTAAACTGCCTGAAAGTCGCAGGCCGTCTCACCACTTCAACCAAGGAGCCAGACAATGGGAATCCTCAGCTTTATCAAGGAAGCAGGCGAGAAACTCTTCGGCGCAGCCACGCCGGCCGCACAGGCTGCGGCGCCCGCCGCGGCGCCGGATGTTGCCGCGCTGAACCAGAAAGCAGGCGAAGCCATCGCTACTTATATTCGCTCGCAAGGCCTCAACGCGGATAACCTCGATGTGAAATACGACGGCGCGTCGCACACGGTCACGGTGTCGGGACAGGCGCCGGATCAGGCGACCAAGGAAAAGATTCTGGTCGCCGCAGGCAATGTGCAGCACGTCGATAAGGTGGACGACCAGTTGACCGTGCCGAACTCGGAACCCGAGTCGCAGTATTACACCGTCGTGTCGGGCGACAATCTCTGGAAAATCGCCGAGAAGTATTACGGCAGCGGCGCGAAGAACGATCAGATCTTCGAGGCGAACAAGCCGATGCTGAAGAGCCCCGACAAGATCTATCCGGGACAGGTGTTGCGCATTCCTCCGGCTGCGTGAGGCTCGGGCGCACAACATGGAAAACGCGAGCCGTGAGCTCGCGTTTTTTTCAGTACATGTCGAATACGCGTTGCAGGTCGTTATCGCCTTTGACCAGCGCGAGCATCAGCAGCACGCGCGCCTTGTAGGGGTTCAATGTGCCTGCGCTCACCGTGCCCAACGCGTCATCCGGGGCCGCGCCATTGCGCATCACATGGCCCGATCCCACGCGCGACGCACGCACCACCGCCACGCCCCGTTTCACTGCATCGGCGAGCGCCTGCGTCAGCGCGGCATGCATCGAGCCGTTGCCCGTGCCCGCCACCACAATCCCTTTCACCCCGGCCGCCACGAGTGCATCGACGGTCACGCGCGAAGCGTCCGCATAACTCGCGACGATCTCGACCATCGGCCATTGATCCGTCACGGCGAATTCGCTCGCCACGGTGTGCGTCCGCACGGCCACGCGCTGGAATTCGACGCGTCCGTCCTGCACGAAGCCCAGCACGCCGGTTTCGGGTGAACGGAAGGCATCGACGGCATAGGTGCTCGTCTTGGTTACATCGCGGGCGCAGTGAATCTGGTTGTTGAACGCCACCAGCACGCCCTTGCCCGACGCATCCGACGAGGCTGCCACCGTCACCGCATTGAGGAGGTTCAGCGGACCGTCGGCGGACAACGCGGTGGACGGCCGCATCGCCGCCGTCAGCACGACGGGCTTCGCGTGCTTCACCGTCAGATGCAGCAGGTAAGCGGTTTCTTCGAGCGTATCGGTGCCGTGCGTGACCACGATGCCGTCGATGTCGTCCTGCGCCAGCAGCGCGTCGATGCGGCGCGACAGCGTCGTCCAGAGCGCTGCGCTCATGTCCTTGCTGTCGATGCTCGCGATCTGTTCCGCGTGAATGCTCGCTACCGAAGCGAGTGCGGGCACCGCGTCGAGCAGCTTGTCCACGCCGACGACGCCCGCCTTGTAGCCCGCGGTTTTCGAGGCATCGCCGGCCGATCCGGCGATGGTGCCGCCGGTTGCGAGCACGGCGATGCGAGGGAGAGAGGATGGGTTCATGCCGGCGATTGTAAATCAGCCGGCAAGGACGTCACGCTTGCACTAAGCCGCTTCGCGCAGTTGCGCGGCGATCTGCGCTTCGTCGAGTTGCGGGGCGAACATCTCGATCAGACGGTACGCATACGCGCGCAGGAACGCGCCCTTGCGCAGGCCGACGCGCGTGGTGCTCGCCTCGAACAGATGCTGCGTATCCAGCGCGACGAGTTCCGAATCGCGCTTCGCGTCGTAGGCCATCGCCGCGACGATGCCGATGCCCATGCCAAGCTCCACATAGGTCTTGATGACGTCGGCGTCGATGGCGGTGAGTACGATGTCGGGTATCGCGCCGACGCTCGCGAACGCCTGGTCGACATGCGAGCGGCCGGTGAAGTCCGTGTCGTAGGTGACGATCGGATATTCCGCGATGTCCTCCAGCGAAAGATTCTCGCGCCCGACCAGCGGATGATCCTTCGGCACCACCACCGTGTGATGCCACGAATAGCACGGGAACGTGACGATATCCGGATAGCGGTCCAGCGCCTCGGTGGAAATGCCGATGTCCGCCTCGCCGTTGATGATCATCTGCGCGATCTGCTGCGGACTGCCCTGGCGCAGTGCGAGATGGACCTTCGGGAACACTTCCGTGAACTGGCGGATCACCTTGGGCAGCGCGTAGCGTGCCTGCGTATGCGTGGTCGCCACGACCAGATGGCCGTTGTCCTGATCCGCGAACTGACGCGCGACGCGCCGCAGATTCTCGGCGTCGAGCAGCATGCGCTCGATCAGCTGATGCACTTCCTTGCCCGGCTCGGTCAGCCCGGTGAGGCGCTTGCCGCGGCGCACGAAGATATCGACGCCGAGTTCGTCCTCGAGGTCCTTGATCTGTTTCGACACGCCCGATTGCGACGTGTACAGCACGTTGGCCACTTCCGTCAGGTTCATGTTCTGACGTACGGCCTCACGCACGAAACGCAGTTGCTGGAAGTTCATGGGAGTCTCTCCGTGATGCTTTTATCGCTTGTTCTATGGTTCTGTGTGTCATTGCGCCGGAAACACGCGCAGCGTGCGCGGCACCGCGGTCACGCCGTCGCCGACTTCGAGCCGCAGTGCGCGCCAGGCCTCGCGATCCAGTTCCGCTTCAATCACGCCGCCCGCGTTGCCTTCCAGTTCCACGCGCACCGAGCCGCCGAGCGTCACGACGCGCCGCACGCCGACCGTGATGCCGTCGCGATGCGCGCCGTCCGCCGGATACAGCGCGAGATCGTGCGGCCGGACGTAAGCCAGCGCGCGGCCGCTGAAATGGGCCTGCGCGGCGATCGGGCTGGCGGCGCCGTCGGCGGTGAAGCCGTTGGCATCGACCTGGCCTTGCAGGCGATTTGCCGCGCCGAGGAACTCGTAGACGAACGAAGTCTGCGGATGATCGTACACGTCCTGCGGGCTGCCGACCTGCTCCACATGGCCGTGATTCATCACGACGATGCGGTCGGCCACCTCCAGCGCTTCTTCCTGGTCGTGCGTGACGAACAGCGTCGAGATATGCAGGTCGTCATGCAGACGCCGCAGCCAGCTGCGCAGTTCCTTGCGCACCTTGGCATCGAGCGCGCCGAACGGTTCGTCGAGCAGCAGGACCTTCGGCTCGACGGCCAGCGCCCGCGCCAACGCAATGCGCTGCCGCTGTCCGCCCGACAGTTCCGAAGGAAAGCGTTCCGCGAGCCAGTCGAGCTGCACGAGCTTGAGCAGTTCATGCACCTTCTCGCGGATCACGGCTTCGCTCGGCCGCTCGCGGCGCGGCTTCACGCGCAGGCCGAACGCGACGTTCTCGAACACCGTCATGTGACGGAACAGCGCGTAATGCTGGAACACGAAGCCGACCTGGCGCTCGCGGGCGCCCACTTCCGCGACGTCCTCGCCGTGCAGCACGACTTGTCCCGCGTCGGCGAATTCGAGGCCGGCGATGACCCGCAGCAGCGTGGTCTTGCCGCAGCCCGACGGCCCGAGCAGCGCGACCAGTTCGCCGGCGGGAAAGTCCAGCGAGACCTGGTCGAGCGCGGTGAAATCGCCGAAGCGTTTTTGCAGATTGCGAACGATGATGCTCATGATGATGTCGGCCTGTCAGTTCTGTGCGGGGGCGGTGGCGGAGGCTTTGGCTTTGGCTTCGCTTACGGACTGCGTCATGCGCCGCTCCGCGAGGAGCTTGAGCGCGAGCGTCACGAGCGCGAGCAGCGCAAGCAGCGACGCCACCGCGAACGCTGCCGAGAAGTTGTATTCGTTGTAGAGGATTTCGACGTGCAGCGGCATGGTGTCGGTCTGGCCGCGAATGTGGCCGGAAACCACCGAGACTGCGCCGAACTCGCCCATGGCGCGCGCGTTGCAGAGGATCACGCCGTACAGCAGGCCCCACTTCACATTGGGCAAGGTCACGCGACGGAAGATCTGCCAGCCCGACGCGCCCAGCACATGCGCCGCTTCTTCTTCGTCGTTGCCCTGAGCCTGCATCAGCGGAATCAGTTCACGCGCGACGAACGGGAACGTCACGAAGATCGTCGCGAGCACGATGCCCGGCACCGCGAAGATGATCTGCACGTCGTGCGCGGCGAGCCACGGGCCGAACCAGCCCTGCGCGCCGAACATCAGCACATAGATGAGGCCGGAGATCACCGGCGACACCGAGAACGGCAGATCGATCAGCGTGGTGAGCAGCGCCTTGCCGCGAAAGTCGAACTTCGCGATGGCCCACGAAGCCGCCAGCCCGAACACGAGATTCAGCGGCACGGCGATCGCGGCCGTCAGGAGCGTCAGCTTGATCGCGGACCACGCATCCGGGTCCTTCAGCGACTCGAAGTAGTAGTCGAGGCCCTTGGCGAAGGCCTGCGCGAACACGGCCGCGAGCGGCACGACGAGAAAGAACGCCAGGAACGCGAGCGCGATGCCCGTCAGCAGCCAGCGCACCGCGCGCGGTTCGGTGACGGGATTGAGCGTGTGCGTGTCGCGCTGCGACGAGGTTTGCAATGGCAGGACCTTGCTCATGCCGGTTCTCCCGCCGCCTGGGACACTCGTGCGGGCGCGGCTCCGGTCTTGCTGGTGCGCCGTTGCAGGAACCACTGCAAGGTGTTGATGAGCAGCAGCATCAGGAAGGACACGCACAGCATCACGACGGCGAGTGCGGTGGCGCCGGCATAGTCGTACTGTTCGAGCTTGGTGATGATGAGCAGCGAGGTGATCTCGGACTTCATCGGCACGTTGCCGGCGATGAAAATGACCGAGCCGTATTCGCCGAGCGCACGCGCGAACGCCAGCGCGAAGCCCGTCAGCAAGGCGGGCAACAGCGACGGCAGCACCACCCGGCGGAACGTCAGCCAGCGCGACGCGCCAAGGCATGCGGCGGCTTCTTCCTGCTCGCGCTCGAAGTCCTCCAGCACCGGCTGCACCGTGCGCACGACGAACGGCAGGCCGATGAACGTCAGCGCGACCAGCACGCCGAGCGGCGTAAACGCGACCTTGATGCCGAGCGGCGCGAGATACTGGCCCACCCAGCCGTTGCTCGCATAGACCGCGGCGAGCGAGATGCCCGCGACCGACGTGGGCAGCGCGAACGGCAGGTCGACCATCGCATCGACGATGCGCTTGAACGGGAACGTGTAGCGCACCAGCACCCACGCGACGAGAAAGCCGAACACGGCGTTGATGAGCGCGCCGCCGAGGGCCGCGCTGAACGTCAGCCGGTACGAGGCCAGCACGCGCGGCGAGGTCACCGCGCGGACGAACTGGGCCCAGTCGAGCGTCGCGGTCTTCGCGAAGGTGGCCGCAAGCGGAATCAGCACCACGAGGCTCAGATAAGCCAGCGTGATGCCGAGGGTCAGGCCGAAACCGGGCAACGCGCTCGGTTTCCTGAATGTGAAGGTCGTCATCCTTGAGTCTTCCTTTTGCGCCGGGGGAGGCGCGTACTGCCGGGGTACTGCCTGAACGACGCGCGGCGTCATGGGTGCGCCGCGTCGTCGTGACCTGTCCTTACTGCGGCTGGTAGATCGAGTCGAACACGCCGCCATCGGCAAAGTGCGTCTTCTGCGCCTTGGCCCAGCCGCCGAACGTGTCGTCGATGGTGTAGAGCTTCAGCTTCGGAAACTGCTTCGTGAGGTCGGCCGGCACGGTCTTCGAACGCGGCCGATAGAAGTTGCGCGCGGCGATCTGCTGGCCTTCGTCGCTATACAGATACTTGAGATACGCCTCGGCGAGCTTGCGCGTGCCGTGCTTGTCGACGACCTTGTCCACCACCGCGACCGGCGGCTCCGCCAGGATGCTCACCGACGGCACCACGATCTCGAACTTCTCCGGACCGAACTCCTTCAGCGACAGGAACGCCTCGTTCTCCCACGCGATCAGCACGTCGCCCTGGCCGCGCTGCACGAAGCTCGTCGTTGCGCCGCGCGCGCCGGAATCGAGCACGCCCGCGTTCTTGTAGAGCTTCGTCACGAAGTCCTTCGCGCTCTGCTCGTTGCCGCCCGGCTTGTGCTGCGCATACGCCCACGCGGCAAGGTAGTTCCAGCGCGCGCCGCCCGAGGTCTTCGGATTCGGCGTGACGATCGACACGCCCGGCTTCGCCAGATCGTCCCAGTCCTTGATGTGCTTCGGATTGCCCTTGCGCACCAGGAACACGATGGTCGAGGTGTACGGCGAGGCGTTGTCCGGCAGACGCTTTTGCCAGTCCGCGTTGACGAGCCCCTTGCTCGCCAGGGCGTCGATGTCATACGCCAGCGCAAGGGTAACGACGTCGGCCTGCAGACCGTCGAGGACCGCACGGGCCTGACCGCCGGAGCCGCCGTGCGACTGCTTGAAGGTGACGGTCTCGCCCGTCTCGGCCTTCCACTTCTTCGCGAAGGCCTGATTGAAGTCCTGATAGAGCTCGCGCGTCGGATCGTAGGACACGTTCAAGAACGATGTCTCCGCGCTCGCTGACGCCGCCATGCCGATGCCCGCAGCCGTCAGTGCCGCCGCCGCAAGCAGGCGTCGCGCGCCCCGGCCCAATCCCCATTTCAAGCTTTGCATTCCCCGTTCTCCGTCTTATCGAATTGACGGAATCAGTCTAACTAGGCGTCTATATGATTAGAAATAATCGTTTCTCACTTTTTTATACGTAAAACTGCTAAGAAGCTTATTCCTGTGCGTAGAAAGGCACTCCGGCCGCGCATCGAGCGTATCGGGGGCCTGCAAGGCCGAACTTAAAGTAAAGCTTGAAAAGCGCGGAATACTGTATAAAAATACAGTCACCTGTCCATCCATACAGTGCCCCAGGGGTCCGAGCCAGTGAACAAGACATCCAAACTCACCGCGCGGCAGCAGCAGGTGTTCGAGCTGATCCAGCGCGCGATCGAGCGTACGGGCTTCCCGCCCACACGCGCCGAGATCGCCGCCGAACTCGGCTTCAGTTCGGCCAATTCGGCCGAGGAACATCTCAGGGCGCTCGCACGCAAGGGCGTGATCGAACTCGCGGCGGGCTCGTCGCGCGGCATTCGCCTGCTCGCCGAGGCAACGCGCATCGAGCGGCTGGAAGACATGCCGCATCAGTTCACGCTCCCGCATGCGAGCATCATGCAGCTCTCGCTGCCGCTCGTCGGCCGGGTTGCGGCCGGTAGTCCCATCCTCGCGCAGGAGCACATCTCGCAGCACTACGCGTGTGACCCGGCGCTGTTTTCGAGCAAGCCGGACTACTTGCTGAAGGTGCGCGGGCTGTCCATGCGCGACGCGGGCATTCTCGACGGCGACCTGCTCGCCGTGCAGAAGCGCACCGAAGCAAAGGACGGGCAAATCGTCGTCGCGCGTCTGGGCGACGACGTGACGGTGAAGCGCTGGAAGCGTCATCGCGATGGCGTCGAGCTGATCGCCGAGAATCCGGACTACGAGAACATTTTCGTGCGCTCCGGCAGCGGCGAGTTCGCGCTCGAAGGCATTGCGGTCGGCCTGATTCGTTCCGGCGAATTCTGACGTCCCCGCATAAGCGTTGGTGAGATCAATGAGGCCAAGACTCGGAAAAGATTCGGAATTTTGATGTCCCGCTTGTCCCAAAGAGACAAGAAATGTCCTGGACAAAGCGGAATATCACCTCACCAACCGCAGCGACGCTCACTCGGGCGTTCAACCGAAAAACCAGCATGACGGCCACCGTTCACGGCGCGCCGCTGTGCGCCCTATCGTCTGGAGAGTCACCATGGAACGTTTCGCCCGCTTGTTGCCCTTCCGCCAATTCGGCCGTCTGCGTCATCTGCGCACGCTGATTTCGTGCGGCATGCCGCGCGCCGAAACCACGCCGGATCTCTTCGAGACGGACATGCCCGCACTGCCGTCGCGTCAACCTGCTTTTGCGCGGGTGTCGCTGAACAGCACCGTGCACGCGGAAGCGGCGGAACGCGCGCCGGTGCGCGTTTATCGTGGACAATCCCGCGTAATCCTGGTCGGCAAGATCGACGAAGTGTCGCGCATGCTCGACCGCTGCATCGCCGAGGAAAGCGCCGGACTGGCGGGCGGAATCCTCGCATAAGCGGGGTTCGGCAGACGTTGAATTCCGGTTCGCGGGATTTATCGGGCGCATGCGCGGTCAATCGGAATTCACGTTCCGCACGAGGCCCTTCCGTCGCATGTCCCGCACTACCCGCTTCACCCTGACCACGCTCGTCGTCCTGATCGTCATCGGACTGCTGGGATATCTCTACGCATCGCCGTATATCGCATTGAATCGCCTCAAGCGCGCGGCCGATGCGCGCGACGCGCAGACGGTCAACCAATATGTCGATTACCCCGCGCTGCGCGCGAGCCTCAAGGAGCAGGTTGCCGCCCTGCTCACGCGGCGCGTGGACATTCAGAAGAGCGGCAATCCGCTGGCGATCATCGGGGCGATGATCGGCGCGGCGGTGGTCGGTCCGCTGGTGGATACCTACGCCACGCCTGACGGTGTCGCGGCCATTCTCAACGGCATCCCGCCGCGCGGCACACCCGGCGAACGTCCGCCGCCGGCCGGAACGAACGAGCCGCCGGTTTCATCGGGAGCGCCGGCTTCGGGCAACAATGCCCCAGCGCCCGATGCGGCGCCCCAACCGCCCGCCACGACAGCGGGCTATCAAGGCTTGAACACTTTCGTCGTGACCTATCAGCACGGCGCAGGCGACGCCCGCTACTCAGCCATTTTTCACCGCGATGGCCTCGTATCGTGGAAGCTCGTCGCGGTGAACCTGGACGGCTGAAGCGTCGTTCAGGCGCCCGCTTCGGCCTTGGCGGGCCGGGCCGCCATGGCAGCGTCTTCTTCCGCCTCGGTCGATTCCCCCGCCTGACACACGGCGACCAGAATGCTGCACTTCACGCGGTCGAGCAGCGGCGTGT
Source organism: Caballeronia sp. LZ035 (assembly GCF_031451175.1). Classification (NCBI taxonomy): domain Bacteria; kingdom Pseudomonadati; phylum Pseudomonadota; class Betaproteobacteria; order Burkholderiales; family Burkholderiaceae; genus Caballeronia; species Caballeronia sp. LZ035. The sequence continues at coordinate 1,712,277 of NZ_JARUXS010000001.1, read as the reverse complement.
TCCCCGCGCCCATCCACCAGCGCGCGAGTCCATTGCGGCAGCGATGCCCGACGACCACCAGATCCACGTTCAGCTGATCGGCGAGCGCCGCGATTTCATCGATCGGATGACCGAACGCGAAATGTCCCTGCGCCGCCAGGCCGCGTTCGCGCAACCAGTCCACGCCTTCCTGGAGGATGTCGCGCGCGGCGTCCTCGAAGCGGCCGCAGGCCATGTCGGTCAGCAGCCCGGCGCTCTGTGCGATGCTCGATCGCATGTCGACGACAGCCAGAATGTGCGTTTCCGCCTTCAGGTCGAGCGCGAGATTCGCGCCCTGACGCAGCGCCTTGCGACCCTCTCTGGAGCCGTCATAGCACAGCAGGATTTTTCGATAGCTATCCATCTTGACCTCCCTGGCCGGAGTTGCCCTGCGCGCCGGCGTTCCGGATCGGAATGGGGCACGTGAAGGCAATGCGATTTCCCGTGGTGTCACATCTTCATCATCGTGTGTCGCTCAGAGCGTCACAACGGTGGAAAACGCTAACCGGACGCGTACGCCGTATACGCAAGCTGGCGTCGTGCCAGCCGTGCAACATTCCTGCCAGACAAGCCTCGAACGATACAGGCGGAACAAACCACGCAACGCACGCACGGTTTCGAAACGGCCTTGCCGCTTGCCACGGCACGCCGAGCGCCACGCTGGTGCATTGGATTACACTAGCCCGCTGGATTTCCCATCGATTTTTCCCGCAACACGATTGCATGACTGATCAAACATTGCAGCAGCCAGCGCGTGCCGGCACACCCGCCATCGAGTTCAGTGACGTCAGGAAGCACTACGGCACACGCACCGTCGTGGACGGCCTTTCGTTCGACGTGCGTCCCGGCGAGTGCTTCGGCCTGCTCGGCCCGAACGGCGCCGGCAAGACGACGACGCTCAAGATGCTGCTCGGCATCACGTCGCCGGACAGCGGCTCGATACGGCTCTTCGGCGAGCCCGTTCCGGCGCGTGCCCGCTTCGCTCGCGAGCGTGTGGGCGTGGTGCCGCAGTTCGACAATCTCGATCCCGATTTCACCGTCCGCGAAAACCTCGTCGTGTTCGGCCGCTACTTCGGCCTGAAGGGTGCGCGCATGGACGCGCTCGTGCCGTCGCTGCTCGAATTCGCGCGGCTAGAGAGCAAGGCCGATGCGCGTGTCGGCGAACTGTCGGGCGGCATGAAGCGGCGCCTCACGCTCGCGCGCGCACTCGTCAACGACCCCGACGTGCTCGTGATGGACGAGCCGACCACCGGCCTCGATCCGCAAGCGCGCCATTTGATCTGGGAACGGCTGCGCTCCCTGCTCGCGCGCGGCAAGACCATCCTGCTCACCACGCATTTCATGGAAGAAGCGGAGCGTCTGTGCAACCGCCTGTGCGTGATCGAGGAAGGCCGCAAGATCGCCGAAGGCAGGCCGGGCGAACTGATCGAATCGGTGATCGGCTCGGACGTGATCGAGATCTACGGACCGGATCCAAAAGCCCTCGCCGCCGAACTGGAACCGCTCGTCGCACGCATGGAAGTCAGCGGCGAGACGCTGTTCTGCTACGTCGATGACCCGCAACCCGTGCATGCGCTCGTACGCGGCCGCGCCGGCGTGCGTTATCTGCATCGTCCGGCGAATCTGGAAGATGTGTTCTTGCGCCTTACCGGCCGCGAGATGGTGGACTGAACCGCACACGCTCATGAATACCTTCGATCAATCCAGCGCCAAGGCAAAAGCCGCGCGCCGGAAACAAACGCAAGCCACGGTGGACAATCTCACACCGCTTTCAAGCGCGCTGCCCGCCAACGCCACCCACTGGATGTCCGTGTGGCGGCGCAATTACCTGGTGTGGAAGAAGCTCGCGATCGCGTCGATGATCGGCAATCTCGCCGATCCGATGATCTACCTGTTCGGCCTGGGCCTGGGTCTCGGCCTGATGGTCGGGCATGTCGACGGCGTGTCGTATATCGCGTTCCTCGCGGCGGGCACGGCGGCGTCGAGCGTGATGATGTCGTCGAGCTTCGAGGCGATGTACTCCGGCTTCTCGCGCATGCACGTGCAGCGCACCTGGGAAGCCATCATGCACACGCCGCTCACACTCGGCGACATCGTGCTGGGCGAGATCGTCTGGGCCGCGAGCAAGTCGGTGCTGTCGGGCGTCGCGATCATGATCGTCGCGGGCGCGTTCGGCTACGCGAGCTTTCCGTCGATGCTGATCGCAGTGCCGGTCATCGTGCTGACCGGGCTGGCCTTCTCCAGCACGGCGATGATCGTGACGGCGGTGGCGCCGGGCTATGACTTCTTCATGTTCTACCAGACACTCGCGCTCACGCCGATGCTGCTGCTCTCCGGCGTGTTCTTCCCGATCGCGCAGTTGCCCGCGCTGGCGCAGCACGTGACCCAGGTGCTGCCGCTCTATCACGCGGTGGAGCTGATCCGTCCTGCGATGCTCGGCCGTCCGCTCGACGGCTGGGCGCTGCACGTGCTCGTGCTGTGCGCCTATGCCGTCGTGCCGTTTTTCGTGTGCGCCTGGCTTTTCAGGCGGCGCATGATGAAATGAAAACGGCGCCGGACCGCGAAGGTCCGGCGCCGCCGTTTCAAACAAGCAGAGAACCCGCCTCTATTTCACCGGAAACTCGTGATGCCCGCCGAAGCCGAAGCGCATGGCCGACAGCATGCGCTCGGGGAACGACTCGGCGTCGCGCGAGCGGAAGCGCGTGTACAGCGCCGCCGACAGCACCTGCGCGGGCACCGCCTCCTCGATCGCAGCCTCGATGGTCCAGCGCCCTTCGCCACTGTCGGCGACCTCGGCTGAATAGCGGTCGAGCGAACCGTCACCGGCGAGCGCGCCCGCCGTCAGATCCAGCAGCCACGACGACACCACGCTGCCGCGCCGCCATACCTCGGCGACATCGGCGAGATCGAGCGAATAGCGTTCATTCTCCGGCAGCTCGGTCGAGTCCTTGCGTTCGAGCACGTGGAAGCCTTCGGCATACGCCTGCATCAGGCCGTACTCGATGCCGTTGTGGACCATCTTGACGAAGTGCCCCGAACCCACCGGCCCGCAATGCATGTAGCCGTTTTCCACGCGCGCATCGCGGCCTTCGCGTCCGGGCGTTGCCGGGATGTCGCCGCGTCCGGGCGCGAGCGTCGCGAGAATCGGATCGATGCGGCGCACGACCGCCTCTTCGCCGCCGATCATCATGCAATAGCCGCGCGTCAGGCCCCACACGCCGCCCGACGTGCCGACATCGACATAATGCAGGCCCTGCTCCCGCAACTGCGCCGCGCGGCGAATGTCATCCTTGTAGAAGCTGTTGCCGCCGTCGATGATCACGTCGTCCGCCGTGAGGATCTTGCGCAGGTCGCCCAGCGTGTCCTCGGTGATCTTGCCCGCCGGAAGCATCAGCCAGACGACGCGCGGCGTCTCCAGTTTCGCGACGAGATCGCCGAGATCCTTCGCGCCGGTCGCGCCTTCGCCCGCGAGCGTGGCCGTGACCTCGGGGTTGTGGTCGTACACGACGCACTGGTGTCCGTCGCGCATCAGGCGGCGCCCGATGTTGCCGCCCATGCGCCCCAGTCCCACGATGCCGATCTGCATGTCCGTTACTCCTTGCCGTTGGTTTTCACACGTTCGATCTGTTTCTTCGCAGCGTCGACGACCGCTTCCGGCGTGAAGCCGAACTTGGTCTTGAGCGCCTTCAACGGCGCCGACGCGCCGAACGTATGCATGACGATCTGCGCCCCGAGCCGGCCGACATAGCGGTCCCAGCCGAGCGTCGCCGCCTGCTCGGCGCACACGCGCGCGTGCACGTCCGAGGGCAGCACCGACTCCTTGTAGGCTTCATCCTGTTTTTCGAAGAGGTCCCACGAGGGCATCGACACGACCCGCGCCGCGATACCTTCGGCCGTGAGCTTCTCGAAGGCCTCGACGCACAGCGACACTTCGCTGCCGCTCGCCATCAGGATGACCTCGGGCTTCTTGCCGCCGTCGGCATCGGCGAGCACATACGCCCCGCGCCGTACGCCTTCCGCTGAGCCGTATTTCGAGCGGTCGAAGGTGGGCAGCGGCTGGCGTGTCAGCACGAGGCACGACGGCTCCTTGTTGTGCGTCAGCGCGACGCGCCACGACTCGCCCACTTCGTTCGCGTCCGCCGGGCGCAGCAGCGTGAGCCCCGGCACCGCGCGCAGCGACGCGAGCTGCTCGATAGGCTGGTGGGTCGGACCGTCTTCGCCGACGCCAATCGAGTCGTGCGTGAAGACGTAAATGACCGGCACTTCCATGATGGCCGAGAGGCGGATCGGCGGCTTCATGTAGTCGCTGAAGATCAGGAAGGTCGAGCCGTACGGCCGCAGGTCGGACAGCGCCATGCCGTTGCAGACCGCGCCCATGCCGTGCTCACGGATGCCGAAGTGCAGGTTGCGTCCGGAGTAGTCGTCATGTTCGAAGCTGCCCGCGCCCTCGAACTTGAGGTTCGTCTTCGTCGACGGCGACAGGTCCGCCGCGCCGCCGATCAGCCAGGGAATGCGCTGCGCGATCGCGTTCAGCACCTTGCCGGACGAGTCGCGCGTGGCGAGACCCTTCGGATCGGCGTCGAAGTTCGGAATGGCGTCTTCCCAGCCTTCGGGAAGCGTGTGATCCAGCATCTGCCCGGCTTCCTTCGCCAGCTCGGGATGGCTCTTCCCGTAGGCATCGAGGCGCTGCTTCCATTCCGCATGCAGCTTCTTGCCGCGCGCGCCCATGCCTTCGGCGAAGTGCTGCATCACGCCGTCGGGCACGTAGAACTGCTTGTCCTCGGGCCAGCCATAGAACTTTTTGGCGAGCTTCACTTCGTCCTCGCCCAGCGCCTCGCCGTGCGCGCCCGCCGTGTTCTGCTTGTGCGGCGCGCCCCAGCCGATGATGCTCTTGACGATGATCAGCGTCGGCTTGTCCTGGGTCGCCTTCGCCTCCTTGAACGCGGCTTCGAGCGCGGCGCCGTCGTTGGCGTCATCGACGTGCAGCACGTTCCAGTTGTAGCCGTGGAAACGCGAGGCCACGTCGTCGCTGTAGGCGAGCTCCGTGTGACCTTCGATGGTGATGGTGTTGCTGTCGTAGATCCATGTCAGGTTCGACAGCTTCAGGTGCCCAGCCAGCGATGCCGCCTCGTGCGAGATGCCTTCCATCATGTCGCCGTCGCCGCATAGCGTCCAGACGTGATAGTCGAACAGCGTATCGCCGCCCTGGTTGAAATGGGCTTCCTTCCAGCGCGCGGCCATCGCCATGCCCACGCTGTTGCCGAGACCCTGCCCGAGCGGGCCGGTCGTCGTCTCGACGCCGGTCGTCATGCGGAATTCCGGGTGGCCGGGCGTCTTGCTGTCGAGCTGACGGAAATGCTCGATGTCGTCGAGCGAGATCGCGGGCTTGCCGGTCGGCTTGCCGTGTTCGTCGACTTCCTTCACGCCGGTGAGATGCAGGATCGAGTAGAGCAGCATCGACGCATGACCGACCGAGAGCACGAAGCGGTCGCGGTTCGGCCACAGCGGCGCGTCGGGATCGTAGCGCAGATGGTTCTGCCACAGGTGGAACACCACGGGCGCGAGCGCCATCGGCGTGCCGGGGTGGCCGGAATTGGCCTTCTGCACGGCGTCCATCGACAGCGTGCGGATGGTATCGATCGACAGGCGATCGAGGTCTTTTGCTTGAGGTGATGCTTGAGACATGAGCGACGACTCCTTTGCGAAGAGCGCGCTGTGGCTTGAGGCGCCGCAGCGGGCAACCAGGACCATCGAGCAAGTGTAGTGCCTTGCAGCCGACACGACACCGCGAGTGTTGCGACGAACGCGCCGTGGCGCGCGGCGATGCGGCGCTACGGGCGTTCAGACGGCGTTGTTGATGCAGGATGCGGGCGCGCGGGGCTTCCTGTCCTGCTTGTTACCTTGCGACGTGCGGCACGTTCTTGCGGGTAATGTCTTCAAGCGGTTTTCTGCGCGTCGGGCCATGAAGCGCCGCCTTGCCTCGGCGTTTCAGACCCACGAGGCACGCCGCCGCGAGAACCTCCATGCTGACACATTCGCGGCGCTGCCTGCAAAAAGCGTGGCAAATCCCTGAACACACAGGAAAATCCGCGGCGTGTCCGACCGATGCGTCGGCAAACTTCAGGGCGCCGGATTCGGCTGACGCTCGTGCAGCGCGTCGATCGAGGCCAGGATTTCTTCCGACAGTTCGATCTCCACGCTGCCGATGTTTTCCTTCAATTGCTCCATGGTCGTCGCGCCGATCAGCGTGCTGGTCGTGAAGGGCCGCTGGTTCACGAACGCGAGCGCGAGCTGTGTGGGCGTGAGGCCGTGGCGCGCGGCGAGGTCGACATACGACGTGATGGCCGCGACCGACTGCGGCTTGCTGTAGCGCTGGAAGCGTTCGTACAGCGTGATGCGCGCGCCGGCCGGACGCGCGCCGCCTTCGTACTTGCCGGAAAGCCAGCCGAAGGCCAGCGGCGAATACGCGAGCAGCCCGACGCCTTCCCGGTGCGTGAACTCCGACAGCCCCAGTTCATAGGTGCGGTTCACGAGACTGTAGGGATTCTGAATGCTGACGATCTTCGGCAAGCCGGCCTTCCCGGCCGCGCGCAGGAACTGCGCGACGCCCCACGGCGTTTCGTTCGACACGCCGACATGGCGGATCTTGCCTGCCTTCACGAGTTCGGCGAGCGCGACGAGCGTTTCCTCGATGGGCACCGAGTACTCGTCCTCGAGATACGGATAGGACGAACGGCCGAAGGTCATCGTGCTGCGGTCGGGCCAGTGCAGCTGATACAGGTCGACGTAGTCGGTCTGCAGGCGCTTCAGGCTGCTGTCGATGGCTTCGTTCAGGTTCTTGCGGTCGAACTGGTTGCCCGCGCCGCGAATGTGACGCGGATTGTGCGGCTGGCGCGCGGGTCCGGCAATCTTGGTGGCGAGCACGATATCGGTGCGCTTCGCCGGGTTCCGCGCGAGCCACGTGCCGATGTATTGCTCGGTACGGCCCTGCGTTTCGGGACGCGGCGGCACCGGGTACATTTCGGCAGCATCGACGAGATTGACGCCCTGCGCCAGCGCGTAGTCGATCTGCTCGTGCGCGTCGCGCTCGGTGTTCTGCTCGCCCCAGGTCATGGTGCCGAGCCCGATCAGACTCACGTCGATACCCGAGTCACCCAGTTTCCGAAACTTCATTGTCCAATCCCTCTTGTTGGCGTTATGTCGGCATGTCGTCAGTGCTTGGTCAGCACATCGCCAGCCTTGGCTGTGGCTGGCTTTCAGGCAAGCGCGAAAACTACCATAGGCGCGCAAGCTCTGCTGTCGCGGCTAGAATGGCAGCCTCGTCCACCGTCCATCCGCCCGTTCAGGAATGCCCGAACCGATGCCGTCCGAAAGCGACCGCGCCCGCCAGCGCAGCGCGTCGCTCATCGTCATGCTGGTCGCTGCGACCTTCTTCATGGAGAACCTCGACGGCACGATCATCGCCACGGCGCTGCCGCAGATGGCGCGCTCCTTCAACGTGCATCCCGCCGACATGAGCCTCGGCATCACGGCATATCTGCTGACGCTCGCCGTCTTCATTCCGATCTCCGGCTGGGCCGCCGACCGCTTCGGCCTGCGCACCGTGTTCGGCAGCGCGATCGCCGTGTTCACGGCAGCGTCCGTCCTGTGCGCGACCACCTCGACCCTGCCCGCGTTCGCCGCGGCGCGCGTGCTGCAGGGCATCGGCGGCGCGATGATGGTGCCGGTCGGACGGCTCGCCGTGCTGCGCGCAACCCCCAAGGAAGGCCTGATGCGCGCCATCGCCATCATTACGTGGCCGGGACTCGTCGCGCCGGTGATCGGACCGCCGCTGGGCGGCTTCATCACCACGTATTCGTCATGGCGCTGGATCTTCTATCTGAACGTGCCGCTCGGGCTGATCGGCCTTCTGCTCACGCTGCGCTATCTCGACAACACGCGCGAAGACGCACGACGCCGCTTCGACCTGCCGGGCTTCGCGCTGTGCGGCATCGCCTGCACCACGCTGCTCTACGCGATGGAACTGAGCGGCCGCGGCGACGCCGACTGGACCTCGATCGGCGTGCTCGTGCTGGTGGGGGGAATCGCGGGCATCGCGTCGTGGTGGCATCTGCGCCGCGCGGCGCAACCGGTCGTGGACTTGTCGCCATTGCGCGTGAAGACCTTTGCTGTGGCGATGGGCGGCGGCTCGCTGTTTCGCATCGCGATCAGCGCCGCGCCGTTCCTGTTGCCGCTGATGTTCCAGGTCGGCTTCGGCATGAACGCGTTCGAATCCGGCCTGCTGACACTCGCGGTGTTCGCGGGCAATCTCTCGATGAAACTCGTCACGACGCCGGTCATGCGCCGCTTCGGCTTTCGGCACGTGCTGATCGTGAATGGCGTGCTCGCCGCGCTCTCGCTTGCCGCGATGAGTCTGCTCGCGCCCGCGACGCCGAAGTTCGTGATCGCCGCCGTGCTGTTTGCGAGCGGGCTGTCGCGCTCGCTGCAGTTCACGGCACTCAACACGCTCAGCTTCGCCGACGTGCCCAAGGCGCAAATGAGCGCGGCGTCCGCGCTGTCCAGCACGCTGTTTCAGATGACGATGGGCATCGGCGTGGCGGTTGGCGCCATCGCGCTGCGCTTCGGCGAATGGCTGCATGGGCACGATGCCCATAGCATCGGCCCGGAAGATTTCAGCGTGGCGTTCCTGATCGTCGGCTTGATCGGGCTGATCGGCGTCATCGATCTCTTCACGCTCGCACCGGACGCGGGCGCGCTGGTGTCAGGGCATCGGAAAACCAGGACATGATGCGCGGCGCAGTCGAATTTACGCGTCCGCGCTCTAAAGGCTGATCCGTCCCTGCCGTAAAAGTGCGCTATGAACTCGCACACGCTCGACTCCATCGCCGCCCTGACTGAAACGGTCGCCATCATCCGCCACGCCAAAGGCCTCAAGAATCCCCACGACTTCACCGCAGGCTCGCTCGAACATGAGCTGGCAAGCGCCGCGTTCGCCGACGACTTCCTGCGCGCCCTTGACGCCGAGCCGGGAATCGGCGCCTGGTGGCCGATGCAATGATGCGCGCGGCATGGCCGGACGCCGGTCCATGCCGCATCGGGTGAGATCAGAGCTGGCTCATCCCGCCATCGATCACGATCTCCGTCCCGACGATGAAGCCCGACTCCGGCGCGGCAAGATGCAGGACCGTCGCCGCCACTTCGCTCGACTTGCCGAAGCGGCCAAGCGGAATCTGGGCTTGCAGTTGTGCACGCGCGTCATCGACGATACCGAGCTTTTCGTGCAACGGCGTCGAGACCGGACCGGGGCTCACCACGTTCACGCGCACCCCGCGCGGCAACAATTCCGCCGACAGCGTCTTCGCCAGCGACACGAGCGCCGCCTTGCTGGCCCCGTAGACCGATGACGTCGGCATGCCGATGTGCGCGTTGATCGAACCGTTCAGCACGATCGACGCGCCTTCGTTGAACAGCGGCACCAAGGCCTGGATCTGGAAGTATGGTCCCTTCACGTTGATCGAGAAAGTGTCGTCCCAGGCTTGCTCGTCGATGTCGGTGAACGGCGCGAAGATGCCGATGCCTGCGTTGACGAAGACGGCATCGAGCCGGATATGAGCGTCTGAGAGTTGTTGCGCGAGTTCGCGCGCGGCGGCGACCGTGCCGGTGACGTTGCGGATGGCGAGCGCATGGTCGCCGAGCGTGGCGCGTGCGGATGCCAGTGAAGCCTCGTCGCGACCCGTGATGACGACGCGCGCGCCTTCAGCTGCGAACGCCTGCGCGGCGGCCAGGCCAATGCCGCTGTTGCCGCCGGTAACCAGGACTGTCTTGCCTTCGAAGCGATTCATGACGTTCTCCTTTGAACGTTGATCAGTGTGAAGGCATTATGGGCGAGGGTTTGCGCGTTGCCGTACGAGCGGCTTGGTGAACTCGTTCGAAGACATCGAACGAGTTCGATTCAACTGTCTGGAACCGGCCTCAGCGGTCGTTCGACATGCCTTTCAGGCGGTCATTGCCGGCATCGCGCGCGGCGTCGGCGGTCGAGAAGTTTTCCTCGGAGACCATCGCACGTTTGATTTCCTTCGCGGAAAAATCGACGAGCGCGATCACCCAGACGAAACCGCCTGCCTGTTCCGCGGTTTGGACGAACGCGCGCAGATTCCCTTCATTCGACGATGCCATACCGACCTCCTCGTTGATGGTGACGCACCTGCGGCGTCGCGGATGCAGCGCCGCTGCGTGTTGCACAGGCTGAACGGGTGCAGCCGTCCGTCAGCATTACGCGTGCGTTGACGGCAGCGCCGTTTGCGCCCGCGCGATCGGATATCGCAGGAAACGGGCCGCGCCGCATTCAGACGGCGGGGAGATCCTCGAGCGATTTTTCGATCTGCCCGTCCTGGACCCGCGCCTCGATACCCACATGGCCGTTCGTGTAAGGCAGTGCGCCCACTTTCGGCCCGAGAAACGTCCGCCCGCCGAGCGTGAAAAGCGTACGCACTTCCTTGCCGCTATGGATGGCGTCCACGACCTGCTGAACGTCCACGATGGTGGTGGGCGCGGTCCAGTCGTTCGTGGATGGATCGAAACTGCCCCATCGCACGCTGGTCACGCGGTCGTTGACCCAGCGCACGCCGTCGATCGCCAAGGTTGCCATGGCTGCCTCCAATCTCGTCCCGGGGGAAGAGAAAATCGTAGCATGGGGCGGCGTGGGGGATGGGTGCCCGTTCGAGCGTCTCTCGTTCGCTGGATGCGAATTCGGGCGAAAAAAAAGCACTGTGAGAACACAGTGCTTTTCTGGTGCAGCGGCGAGGCGCTACGAATACGACAATACGACGAATTCTCGGTGGGGTGGCTGATGGGACTCGAACCCACGACGACAGGAATCACAATCCTGGACTCTACCAACTGAGCTACAGCCACCACTGTTACCGCGATCCCGACTGCTCCGAAACAGCTACCGCAGCAATCAAGAAGCGAGATTATACGAACAATGCTTATGCTTGACTAGCCCTTTTGAGCATCTTTTTCCGCAGATCGGCGTTCAGGATTCGATTGTTTCCATGGCCTCGCGCAGATGGCCGCGTGCTTCGTCGAAGATCGCGAGGTCGCCGGTAGCAAGACGGCGGCTGTCGGACAGGACGCGACGCCATCCGCGCGCGCCCGCGACGCCGCGATACAGCCCGAGCGCATGCCGTGTCACCGCGCCGAGATAGGTGCCGCGTGCAAGCTCGGCACGCGTATAAGCAATCAACGCTTCCTCGATCTCTTCGCGCGAGCGCACTGGCGTGGACGCGCCATAGAAGCGTGTATCGACCTCCGCCAGCACATAAGGGTTGTGATAAGCCTCGCGGCCGAGCATCACACCGTCGACGTGCTTCAAATGCTCTTCGACTTCATCCAGCGTCTTGATGCCGCCGTTGATCGAGATTTCCAGATGCGGAAAATCCCGTTTCAGCCGATACGCATAGTCATACTTCAACGGCGGAATCTCGCGATTTTCCTTTGGGCTCAGCCCTTTCAGGATCGCGTTGCGCGCGTGCACGATAAACACCTCGCAGCCCGCGTCCGCCACGGTCCCGACGAAATCCCGCACGAAGGCGTAATCCTCGACCTCATCCACGCCGATGCGATGCTTGACCGTGACCGGTATCGACACGGCGTCGCGCATCGCCTTCACACCGTCCGCGACGAGCTGCGGCTCCTTCATCAGGCACGCGCCGAACGCGCCGCGCTGGACGCGCTCCGACGGGCAGCCGCAATTGAGGTTGATTTCGTCGTAGCCCCACTGTTCGCCGAGCTTCGCGCTGCGGGCGAGATCGGCCGGCTCGCTGCCGCCGAGTTGCAGCGCGACGGGGGCTTCGGCCGGTGTGAATGCAAGGTGACGTGCGACATCGCCATACAGCAGGGCGCCGGTCGTCACCATCTCCGTATAAAGCCAGGCATGACGCGACACCAGACGATGCAGCGAACGGCAATGACGGTCGGTCCAATCCATCATCGGAGCGACGGAGACACGACGGGACTTGAGCTTCGGTACGGCGGCCATGAACGAATGAGGGAGCGGCGCGCAGAGCGCGAGCCGTTTGAAGATAAAGGGAATTCGCGATTTTACCGCACTGCGGCAGTTTGGTTGTGGCTGCTTGATGCTGGCAGGCTGGGCAGAAACTTGCTGCACCTGTCCATGAACCCAGTCAGGCACCTCGCCTGCGTCGCCCGGAGAACCGTCATGCCCCGTCATCGTCTCGCGACCGTCGCTCTCCTCCTCGCCGCCGCCTTCGCCGCGCAAGCCCAGACCAGTCCGTCAAACAACGGCGCCTCGATGGTCAAGCCGCCGACCACCCCCGGCGCGCCATCCGCGAGCGCGACCCGCCCGGACAACCCCGACAACATGCCGGTCAAGCGCCCCACTCCACCGCAAAACAGCGATCGCATGCTGCATCACAGCCCCGCGAGCGACGCAATCGCGAAATAGTCAGACACGGCGCGTGTAACGGGCTGGAAGCGCCCGCGACGCCCCTATAATGGCGCTCGTCACGATAATCCGAGAGAACCGCGGCTCCGGGCTTGAAATGTTTTCAAGCGATCCAAGCGGTCCTGCCAATGCAAAAAATCATTCTGCCGTTCGTTTCCGGTTTCCTTGCCGCACTCTTCTTTCGCGAATCGACCCTGGCGCTGCTGCACGCGGCAGGTCTCATTGATCCGGCCGGCTTCTCCACTGTGCCGTTCCTGCCGCTCGGCATCCCCGAATTCATCGCCAACGCGCTCTGGAGCGCTGCCTTCGGCATTCTGATGGCGTGGCTGCTGCGCGTCGCGCCGGATCGCAGCGCGCCGTGGATTGGCGCACTCGTGTTTGGCGGCATCGTGCTGACGGCGGTCGGCGTCTTCATCATCGATCCCGTGCGCGGCATCTGGCCTGCCGGCAACATGCTGCCGCGCCTCGCACCCGGTTTCATCGCCAATGCCATCTGGGGCTGGGGCGCACTCGTGTTCATGCGCGCGTTCATGGCCGGCAGCGACACACGCTGATCCGCGCTTGCGCTGCAAATAAAGCAGAAGCGGCCCGATCAGGTTCAATCGGGCCGCGTGCACGCCAGGGCTTGCCCGGTTCAGTCCTTCAGGAGCCTGAGCGGATGCGCCGCCGGCGTCCACGCACTTTCGAACATGCGCTCGACGTCCGCGGCCTTCACGTCCTCCAGCCGCGCAAGCTTCCATTGCGGCTGATTGTCTTTGTCGACAATGCGCGCGCGGATGCCTTCGACCACGTCGCCGCGTTCGAACACCGTGCGCGTCAGGTCGAGATCGCGACGCAAGGTCTCCGCCATGGTCGAGAACTTCGCGCGGTCCACCTGCTGCAAGGCCACATCGACTGACAAGGGCGAACGCTCACGCAACTCCAGGGCCGTCTGCCGCGCCCACTCGTGACCGGCGTCGGCATCGCGCTCGAGCGATGCGAGAATCGACGCGCCATTGCCCGCCGCAAAATGCTTGTCGATCATGGTGCGTGCCTCGGCGAGCGCGCTGCGTTCGGGAATCGGCGCCACTTTGTACTTCGTGGTTTCGCCCTGCACGAAACGCACGATCTCCACGCCGTCGAGAAAGCGCTGATGCCGCAGCGATTCGATCAGTCCGGGCAACGCGCCATCGTCCAGATAGGCGTCGGCCATGCGGGCATAGAGCGCATCGGCGGCGGCCATGGTCGCGCCGGTGGCCGCGAGATAGCGGCCGATTGCGCCCGGCGCGCGCGCCAGAAACCAGCTCACGCCGACATCGGGAAAGAGCCCGATGCGCGTCTCGGGCATCGCCATTTTGGTGGACTGCGTGACGATACGCAGCCCGCCCGTGTGATGGGCGCCCTGAGAAATACCCATCCCGCCGCCCATCACAACGCCGTTCACCACCGCGATATACGGCTTCGGAAACGTGAAAATCGCGTGATTGAGCTTGTATTCCTCCGTGAAAAACGCGTCGATGGCTTCGCGCGTGCCCGCCTTCGCCGATTCGTACAGGAAGCGGATGTCGCCGCCCGCGCAGAACGCGCGCACATGCGGACTGAAGATCACGACCGCGCGGATCGCCTGGTCGTGCCGCCATGCGCGCAGCGCCTCGCTGATTGCGCCCAGCATCGGCGCGGTCAGCGCGTTGAGTGCCTTCGGGCGTTCGAGCGCAATGAAGCCAATGCCGTTGGCAGTGTCGATTCGAATGTCTTCGGTGGTCATCGTGTTGAGGTGTCGGGTCGGTTCGCTGGATTGCCTTGAGGTTCTGCTTTCCGAGGTTTGGTTCCCGCAATTCGCCTGTCGCCGGCGCGCTCGTCCGCCTGCTTGCACCACGCTTCGAGCGACAACTCGACAAGCGTTTCAGCCGGCGTGGCGGGCCATGCTGCGCCGTTCAGCTTCAGCGCGACGATGCCATGAAGACTCGCCCAGAGTCCTTCCGCACAGGCCGCGGGCACGGCGTGCGGCGGCAGGCGTCCAGCCGCGCGCAGTTCGAGGAACGCGTCTGCGATCGGCGTCAGCATCGCCGCGCCGGCGTCGGCTGCTTCTGCAACTGCAGGAGCGTTCGTATCGATGCCATCAGTCGCGGCTTCGCCGGAACGCGCCGGCTCCATGAACATCAGCCGATACGTCTGCGGTTCGGCCAGGCCGAAGTCGACATATGCGCGCGCCATCGCGTGCAGACGGGCGACCGGCTCCGCGATGCTCGCCTGCGCAATGAACGCCTCGTGCAATCGCAGGTGGCCTTCCATGCACAGTGCCCGCGCGATCTCGCTGCGGCTCCTGAAGTGAAGATAGAGCGCGGCGGGAGAATAATCGATGGCGCCGGCGAGCTTTCTCATCGACAGCGACGCGAATCCCTCCCGCCTGACGATCTCGCGCGAGACTTCGAGTATGCGCTCGCGCAGCGCCATGCGCTGCTCGCGTCTTTGCTCGGTGCGGGGTGCTCGCGGTCCCATGCGAGGCATGGTCGGCAGCGTCGATTTTGAAGTCAACGCGCGGCCCCGCCCTGCACCGCCGATGCCTCGGTCAGACCGGCATGCGGTCGTTGTCCGGACGCGCGACCGACTCGTACAGCGGCTCGTCCGAGTCGCGCAGGACGACCGACGAGAACACGATGCACACCGCAAGAATCAGCACACCGACGGCTGCCCAGATGAGCCATAGCGCATTGGACTCGACAAGCGAGTGAAGAAAGGAATGGAACATGACGACCCCGCGCGATTTTTATAATGTGGCTGCTCAAGTAACGCGCATGGCGTTGAGCAAGTACTATGCCGAGCGAATCGCATCGCGTGCGGCGAGTGTGCAGATGGTACTCCGTTGCGTGGTAACGCGAAAGCGCGCCGGCGTCTTTCCGCATGGCCTGACCGGCACTGCGATGCAGGTCTTACATCACGCCATGTAAGAGTGGAATCCGGATGTGCTTCAGTGCTGCGTTGGCGTTACCGGACCCGGCGGGAAGTGGCCGCTCTTCAGCAGCACCGGCATGCCGTTGGTCACGCGCAGATGCTCGCGCGCCACTGCTTCGATGTGCGTGCGCCCGGCGTCGAACGCATTGATCCAGCCTGCGCTGTCATAGGTCTGCGCGCCGAAATGGTCTTCGAGCGCCTCGACCGAAATCGCGCAGGGCACGCGCCGGCCATCGACCAGCGCCGCGAATTCGACGGTCAGATTGAAATCGCGATAGTCGCGCGCGTCCTGGAGAAATCGGATGTCCATGATGGTCTCGTAGCGTGGCCGTGACGGCCCGTTCCACGCGAAGGGTGGCGAGATCCCCGAATGTCTCGGGCTTCGCATGAAGCGGTGCGGCGACTATGGTAACTGCGCGCCCGTTTCGCGGTCCATACCCCAAGCCCCCCCGCAACAATGCATCACGCGACAAGCACGTTTTCGTCGATATCGACGACCAGCAGCGAGCTCGCCAGCGGATCGGCGTAATTGAAATCCAGCAGCCGGCTCATCTCGCGCACGCGTTCGCAGACCCGCTCGCGGGCGTCGTCGGCGAGTTGCGGATAGGCGCGCAGCACCTGCACATCGAAGCGGTAATGCACGCCCCACGCGATGTTGCCCGGATGATTGGCCACCCCACCCGTGCGCCAGCTGACGAACAGCGAAGGCGCCGCGTCCACGCCAATCTCCGCGATGTCCGCGCCGCTCGGAAACAAGTCGGCGAGACAGGTGGCGACGTCGAACAGCACGGCGTGTCGCAGGTGATTGGGGCGCATCATGCCGGACGCAGCAGGCGGTCGATATACTCGCGCGCGGCCTGTTCCACGTGTGCGAGCGCCTGGGCTTCGGTCGAGAAACGCTGCTCCGGCCCGAGGTCGACGAGCGCCTCGAAACGATGCACGTCGTCCGGACCGCCCTGCGCGAGACTCACCGATCCGACGTAGATCGGTCCCTGTCCGCTTGGCGGTTCGTGCGTCTGCACGAGCCGCGCCGAGGCGCTGATGTAATACCCCCGGTATGGCCCCGTGACTCGTTCTGCCATGTTTCTTCCTCCTTTTGCGGACCGCGCGTCGCAGTTCGTGACGCTTCGGTCAGGCAATTTCAACCGGCAATCAGATCAGTAAGGCGTCGGATCCGGAAATTAGTTCATTCGTTCCAATTGTTTCCATTGCGCCGCGATTGCCTGGCTGCGGCGCGCCCCCGTCCGCCTTCTTTCGCAAGCATCGCGCCCGGCAGAGGGATGCGCTAACAAGCGCTTACGTGTCACGTAAGGCGCGTATGGGACAATGCCTCTCTCAAAAAAACGCCCTCGCGCGACGGTCCTGTGACTGTCCTGCGAGCGGCGCAACGTCATTTGCTCTCACGAGGTAAAGATGAAGGATCACGGCCGGCGCATGCGCCGACACTCGGCATGCGCCACCCCATCCGGCGCTGCGAACGCTTCCTGGTTGCGTGCCGCCCTGATCGGCGCGGCGGCGCTCGCGGTGGCGAGCCTCGGCGCGTGTGCATCGTCGAACGAAGCATCGCTGATCAACCTGCCCGATGGCCAGACCGGCTACGCGGTCAACTGCAGCGGCGCCGATGCGGGATCCAGCTGGGCCAGCTGCTACGTCCTGGCCGGCGAGAAGTGCGGTGCGACGGGCTATGACATCGTGTCGAAGGACAACGAGGAAGGCGGCCCGACCGGCGGCGGCATCACCAACGTGATCTCGGCGAACGTCAAGAACCGTTCGATGATCGTCCGCTGCAAGTAACGCCGCAGCGTTTGCGTGCGCACGATCCGGTCATTCGATGATTCTCAGTGCGCGCTCATTTTCGAGAACGCGTTGAGCACCACGACGCCCGCCACGATGAGGCCCATGCCGAGCAGCGCGGGCAGATCCGGCGTCTGCTTGAAGAGCAGCGCGGCGACCAGCGTGATCAGCACGATGCCCGCGCCCGACCATACGGCATAGACGACGCCGACCGGCAACGCGCGCAGCGTCAGCGAGAGCAGATAGAACGACACCCCGTATCCGGCCACGACGATCGCGGCGGGAAGCGGGCGCGTGAAGCCATCGGAGGCGCGCAGCGCGGAGGTCGCGATGACCTCGGCGACGATCGCGATCGCGAGCAGGACATAAGCGGTTGAGCGCATCGATTCCTTTGAGGGGTTGGAGGGTGCGTGTCGGTCGTCGTGACTAGTCCTGACCGAGCGACAGCTGGCTGAAGTCGTGGCCGAGTACCGCGCAGAGCGCTTCGACGACCATCTGGTGATCATCGCGCTGCGCCAGTCCCGATACCGCGACCGAGCCGATCACGCCCGCGCCCGTGACGCGCAGCGGAAATGCGCCGCCATGCGTGGCGAAAGCGGCGGGGTCGAGGCTGAACTTGTCGGCGAGCGTAGTGCCCGCCTGTTGCAGCGTGAGGCCGAGCGCATACGAACTGCGGCGGAAGTGTTCGACGGTGCGTGACTTGCGTTCGACCCAGCGCGCGTTGTCGGGCGTGGTGCCGTCGAGCGCGATGTAGAAGAGCTTGCGGCCGAAAGTACGCACATCGATGGCCACGGCCGCGCCGCGCGCCACCGCCATCTCGCGCAATTGCGAGCCGATCTGCCACGCCTGTTCGGCATGAAACTGCGGGAACACGAGCGTGCGTTCCTGATGCGCGATGGCCTGCAGAACGTGTGGAATGTCCATGAGCGTGCGACTCCTTGACTGACTTGCGTGAGGGGTATCCGGCTTGTAAGTGCCACGCTTTCTTTGTGCCGCTTTGTGCGTGGCATACCGCCGAGGCTTGCGATTTTGACACGCGCGAATGCAAGAGCAACATGTGAAGCGGCCATGCATCGGTGTTAAAGCGACTTGAGGCGGGGTTGCCCCGAGCAGGCACTTCAGTTCGATATGGATCGAAAGACGAGCAAACCATTGCGCTCAAGTAAGCGATGGCATATAATCTTTTCTTCGACGGACGCGGGGTGGAGCAGTCTGGCAGCTCGTCGGGCTCATAACCCGAAGGTCGTAGGTTCAAATCCTACCCCCGCAACCACAGTTGAAGATTTATGTAGTACGGCTTCAGTCAAGCCAGCGAATCAGGCAACACGTCGTACACATCAACCCGCCATCGAGCGGGTTTTTTGTTGTCTGCAATTCTTCTTCTGCATTCCTCCCGCGTCGAACCGCCTCCCCCACCCGACGCCTTCCCGCCAGACCCCCATGGCATAATCCATCGTTCAGCATCGTCCAAACATCGAACGCGGCATGCATCACTTGCGTCGGGCCATCGTCAGGAAGATCGGCGGAATCGCGGCACTCTGCGCGATACTGCTGCTCTCGCTTGCGCCCGTCGCGTCGCAGGCGCTCGAACATGCGCGCATCGACGCATTGCTCGCTTCCGTCTGCGCTTCCGTTGCGCCCACCGCGCACTCAGACCAGCCGGCTTCCGCTCATCGCACGAACCACGACAGGCTCGCGCACCTGCAAGCCTGCGCCTATTGCGACTTCATCGCGCACGCGCCCACGCCGCCCGCAGCGCCATCCAGCCCAGGCATCCTGCAAGCCGCCCGTGAACCGTTCACGACACTGGTCAGCGCCGACGCACCCTTCAGCGCACGACTGCGCACTGCACAACCCCGTGCCCCGCCCGCCGCTCTCTGACCTCTGACGCGCGCGCCTGAACCCAGCGCGCCGCGCCTCCGTTCCTCATCAACACCCATCCGCGACACACCACGTCCGGAGCCTTCAAGGACACGTCATGAAGCCATCATCGCTTATGCGCGGCGCGCTCGCGCTCGCCTGCGCCCTGGCAGCGCAACTCGCGCTCGCCCACGCCTTGCCCAAGCTGCAGCAACCCGGCCCCGGCGCGACGGTCAGCGCGCCGCACGAGGTCGCCATCGACTTTGGCGAAGCGCTCGAACCGACCTTCAGCAAGCTACTCGTCACGAATGCGCAAGGCACGCAGGTCAACACCGAAAAATCCGTGGTCGCCGACAGCGACAAGAAGCACATGAGCGTCGCGCTTCCCGCGCTGCAACCGGGCGTCTACAAGGTGCAATGGACCGCGCTCGCCGCAGACGGGCATCGCACGCAAGGCCACTACAACTTCACCGTCAAGTGAGCACCCTATGAAAAAAATTGTTCTCCTCGCAGGCGCGCTCGCGTGCGCATCTCTCGCTCAGGCCGCTACGCTCGAAGCGCATGACTGCTGGATTCGCGCGATGCCGCCCACGCTGCCGTCGTCGGGGTATTTCAACCTCGACAACAACGGCGACACGCCCGTCACGCTCACCGACGCACACACCCCCGCCTTCGGCATGGCGATGATGCACAAATCGGAAATGAAGGGCGGCACGGCAACGATGTCGCCGGTCGACTCCGTCGAGGTCCCCGCCCACGGCAAGCTCGACTTCGCGCCGAAGGGCTATCACCTGATGCTGGAGGAACCGGCCAAGCCGCTCAAGGTCGGCTCCAGTATTCCGCTCACGCTGACGTTCTCGGACAAGTCCACGTTGCAGATGAATTGCTCGGTCAAACCGGCAGGCGCCACCGGTCACTGACAAGCAGCCGGCTGAAGTAAAAAACGCGCCGGGTTCTTTGCGAACCCGGCGCGTTTGCTTGACAGCGTCGCGCTTGCAGTCACCGCGCGTTACGGCTTGCTGAACATATCCATGATCTGCTTGCGCTCGTCGGTGGTGACTTGCGGCGGCGGCGCCTGCATGCCCGCCGGGCCGACCCCGCCCATGGTGGTGGCATCGCCGGCCATCGGATTGGTGTTGTCGAGCCCGACGCTCGCGACGAAGCCCATGCCCGGCGTCCGATCGGCATAGAACAACTCGCCGTCGACCGTGGTGATGCCGTCCGGCTGGGTCATCTCCTGCTGCGGAATACCGCGCAGCGCGCGTCCCATGTACTCGACCCAGATCGGCAACGCCAGTTGCGCGCCGAACTCGCGGCTGCCGAGCGTCTTCGGCTGGTCATAGCCCATCCACGCCACCGCGACCAGTTGCTTCTGATAGCCCGCGAACCAGCCGTCCTTCGCGTCGTTGGTCGTGCCGGTCTTGCCTTGCAGGTCATTGCGCTTCAGCACATTGGTGCCCGAGCCCGTGCCCTGAGTCGCCACCGTATGCAACAGGCTGTTCATGATGTACGCGTTGCGCGGCTCCAGTGTCTGCGGTGCGTTGCTGCCCGCCGTCAACGGATTGGCGCGCGAGATCACGGCGCCGCGCGCATCGTCGACTTCGCCGATCAGATATGGATTGATGCGGAACCCGCCGTTCGCGAACACCGAATACGCGCCGGACAATTGCAGCGGCGTGACCAAACCCGCGCCGAGCGCAAGCGGCAGGTACGGCGGCGTCTTGTCCTTGTCGAAGCCGAAGTTCTTCGTCACGAAGTCCTGCGCGTAGCTCGTGCCGATATACGACAGGATGCGGATCGACACCAGATTCTTCGACTTCTGCAAGCCCGTGCGCATGGACATCGGGCCATCGGGCTGATCGTCGTCCTTCGGCTCCCACGGATCGCCGCCGTTGGTCGCCGGGAAGAACAGCGGCGCGTCGTTGATGATGGTCGCCGGTCCGAGCCCCTTGTCGAGCGCCGCCGAGTAGATGAACGGCTTGAAGCTCGACCCCGGCTGGCGCCAGGCCTGCGTCACGTGGTTGAACTTGTTCTTGTTGAAGTCGAAGCCGCCGACCAGCGCGCGGATCGCGCCGTCCTGCGGCACCATCGACACCAGCGCGCCCTCGACCTGCGGCAACTGCGTGATCTGCCAGCCGCTTTTCTCCTTGTCGTCGCGCATCAGGCGCACGATCGAACCCGGCTTGATGGCCAGCGTCTTCGATGCATTGCTGCGCAGCGCGGCCGCGACGAAGCGCAGGGCCTCGCCGGACAGCGTCGCGGTGTCGCCGCCGACGAACTGCGCCGTCACCTGCTTCGGGCTCGCCGACGTCACCACGGCGGACACGAGTTCGCCGTTGTCCGGGTGATCGACGAGCGCGTCCTCGATGGCCTCCGCGCGGTCGTCCGCATTCGACGGCAGGTTGATGTTGCCTTCCGGACCACGATAACCATGGCGCCGCTCATAGTCCATCACGCCCTTGCGAACGGCCTTGTAGGCGGCGTCCTGATCGGCGGAATCGATGGTCGTGACCACCGTCAGGCCGCGCGTGTAGGTCTCTTCCTTGTACTGCGCGTACATCATCTGCCGCACCATCTCCGCGACGTACTCGGCATGCACGCCATACTCGGTGCCGGCGGACTTCGTGTGGAGTTCCTCGGCGGCCGCCTGGTCGTACTGCTCGCGCGTGATGAAGTTCAGGTCCAGCATGCGCTTCAGGATGTACTGCTGGCGCACCTTCGCGCGCTTCGGATTGACGACCGGGTTGTAGGCTGAAGGCGCCTTCGGCAGGCCCGCGAGCATCGCCGCCTCGGCGAGCGAGATGTCCTTCAGATCCTTGCCGAAGTACACGCGCGCCGCCGCCGAGAAGCCGTACGCGCGCTCGCCCAGATAAATCTGGTTCATGTACAGCTCGAGAATCTGATCCTTGCTCAAGGCACGCTCGATCTTGTACGCGAGCAGCATCTCGTACACCTTGCGGGTGTAGGTTTTCTCGCTCGAGAGGAAGAAGTTGCGCGCGACCTGCATCGTGATCGTGCTCGCGCCCTGCGATGCGCCGCCGTGCATCAGGTCGGCGACGCCCGCCCGCAGGATGCCCAGGAAGTCGACCCCGCCGTGATCGTAGAAGCGGTAGTCTTCGATCGCGAGCACGGCCTTCTTCATCTGGTCGGGAATGTCCTGGAAGCGCACGAGGCTGCGGCGTTCCTCGCCGAATTCGCCGATCAGCACGTGGTCCGCGGTATAGACGCGCAGCGGCACTTTCGGCCGGTAGTCGATCAGCGCATTCAGCGACGGAAGGTTCGGCTCCATGACGACGAGCGCGTAGCCGACGATAAGTCCGCCCACCACGGCGCCCAGCGCCACGAGGCCGGCGAACCAGAGTGCGATGCGCGCCATGACGGAGCGGCCGCCACGGCCGCCTCCGCCGTTCCTGTCATTGCGGTCGTTGCCGCCGCCACGGCGGCCGCCGCCGCCGTCACCGCCGCCGCGGCCAGGGCGGCTGCGGGAGTCGGAGTCGTTGCGTGCCTGGTTGCGTGATTCGTTCCAGCTGGGTTCGCGATCGTGTCGCGTGGAATTCGATGAGTCGGGTCGTTTGATGATAGGCATGACTGGGTTCGTTCGGCGTGCGCCGGAGGCGCGCGCTGCGCCGCTGCACTGCTGTGCGGGCGCGACTGCAAAGACGGGCGAGCGAATGAGCGGGCCGGTTTCGACCGAGGGTAACAGCGCATTTTAAAGAATTCGCGCGCGTCACCGCAAAACCGCCGGGATTTTTTGTAAGCGAGTGCGCAGAGGGGCGTCTGCGGCCCCTATCCCACTCCTGTGTTGGGTTACCCACAGTGGACGTGGACAGGGTTGTGGACAACTGTATGAGAATATAGGCAAGTGTCTGAACGCAAGGCGATTTCGCGTCGCGCTCAAGATTTGGCCTGAGAGCGGCGGCACACCGGCCCCCGACCCACGTCCACACGCAAACCGATATGATGGATGCATGGATTGCAGGTTCCCGGTCGGTCATGCGCGAACCCTGCGGTAAAGATGTCGTGCCGTTTGATGAACCGAAGTTGCGATTCGTCCAGCCAGTCGTCCGGTTACGATCGCCTTACTGTTTGCGAGCCGCTCATGTCGACCAAACCCAGCGAACGCATCGTTGTCTTCGTCACTCCCGCGCAGAAGCTGGCCATCAGCAAGACAGCGGACACGCTCGGCATCAGCGTGAGCGAACTCATGCGCCGCGCCGTGCTGAACTTCAACGCCACCAGCGAGCAGATCAAGGTGGCTGGCATCGTCGACCGCTTGCGCGCCCCGAAGGCGCCCGATCCGCTCGATGTCGCGTTGAAGAGCGTCGCCGCCAAGGCCGCTGCGCGCGAGGCGCGTGAAGCGGCGGCGAACGCGACCAAGCGCGCCGCCCAGCCGCCCCGGGGTCACGCGGAGCCGCCTGCCGCCAGCGCCGCAGCGGGCACGCTCCCGCACACCGACGACACCCTCAACGAAGACGACTCACTCGGTACAGGCGAAGACGCCTCGCTCACTGATGATTCAGGTTCTAGCCATTGACACCGCCTTGCCCGTGGACGATGCGTCCCGTGCAAACCGTGGAACATCTATCGGTGGTTACACTCCTTAACGTCAGGTTAAGGTCGGATTAAGCGCGGGCGTGCTCTAATGGGCGAATCGACCCGGCGCGCTTGCACACTCGCATGCATCCGCGGGAAGTTTTTCTCGAGCCACGCTTGCAATCCCGCACCTTGCCCTTCAACTACGCGCCGCGCACGCCCGCTGCGCGCAGCGAGCACGCGGCGCAGGCGCCGCAGTCTTCATCCAGGAGAAATACATGTCGCTTTTCGATTCGATCACCCGCACGGTCAAGGGTCTCTTGAACGACGCCGCCGACACCATGCAGGATCCGTCGCGTGACGCGCGCCAGATCGTGCGCGAGCTCGACGACAGCATTGCGAAGGCGGAGAACTCGCTCATCGAGATCGAGGCGCAGGTCGCGACGCAGCAAAGCAAGCGCGACGCCGCCGCCGACAAGGCGAAGAAATACGAGGACGGCGCCCGGCGCGCGCTGCAATCCGGCGATGAAGGTCTGGCGCGCGAAGCGCTCGCCGCGCAGGCCAACGCCGAAACCGAACGCGACGCGCTCGCCGGTGAACTCCAGACGCTGGAGCCGTCAGTCGAGCATCTGAAGACGCAGATCGCCGATATGCGTCAACGCCGCAACGATCTCAACGCGCGCTCGAACATCCTTCAGGCGAAGCAGCAGATCGCACAGGCGAAGGACACCGCGGCCACCGCGCTGGGCGGGATCGGCGGGAAGAATCTTTCCGAAGACTTTCAGAAGCTCGAAGACAAGATTCAGCTGGCCAACGCCCGCTCGGATGCGCGCCTGAATTCGGCCGATCAGAAATCCGGCAAGGCGCTGGAGGACAAGCTCGCCGCGCTGAATCGCGGTCCGTCGGTGGAAGATCGTCTCGAAGCGCTGAAGAAGCAAGTCAACCCGCCGGCGCAGTAATTGCGGGCGCGTGCAGGTGCAAGTACTTCGTCCGGCGCGCCGCGAACTCAACGCTTCGCGGCGCGTAGGAGCATCATGCGTTATCTCGAGCAGGACATGTTTGCAGCTTCGTTTGCAGCTTCGAAAGGAGACGGACGTTTATCGCGTCCGGCCCGCCTCATGAAAAAGTTTTTGACGGCCGTGGCTTTGTCGCTGTCGCTCGCTTCGCCGCTCGCGTTCGCCGTACCGACGGCGCAGCAGGTCGAGCAATCGATGACGCAGGGCAACTGGCAGAAAGCCGACTCGCAGTTGAGCGAAGTGCTCGACGCCCATCCGAAGAATGCCCACGCGCATTATCTGTATGCGCAGGTGCTGGATCGCGAAGGACGCTACAGCGATGCGTTATCGCATTTGCAACAGGCCAAGACGATCGATCCTTCGCTGAGCTTCACCGACCCGGCGCGCTTCGCGGCGACGCAGGCGCGCATCCAGGCCGATTCGACCCGCGCCAATATCTCGCCGCGTTCGGACAACGGTGGCAACACGACGGCGGTGCGCAATCCGTTCAACCCGGACCAGGCTGCGGCTGCCGCGCCGCAGAAGCACGGCATCGGCATGGGTGCGTGGATCGGCTTCGCGGTGCTGATCGCGGCCATCGCGCTGGTGCTGCGCTGGGGCTTGCGGCGCGCCCGCGCACGCGACGACGGTCAGGCCGAAACCGACCGCCGCGGGCAACTCAAGCGCGCCACCGATCTTCTCAACGAAGTGCGCTCGCTCAAGCTCGACGTGCGGCTCTCGACCGCGCCGGGACATGAAGCGCTGCTGAAGGACGTCGAGGGTGCAGAAGCGCAGTTGCGCGATACCGTCGAGTCGCTGACGAACGCGAAGAATCCGGTGCCGCCCTATGCCATCGAGGATCTCGAGAATCAGGTTGCGAGCCTCAAGGCCCGCGCCGAAGGTCGCCCGGACCCGGCTGCCGCACAAGCCGGTGCGCCGAACGGTTCGCCGTATGCACAGGAAGCCGAGCGCTTTGGCCGTGGCCAACAGCCGCCTTATCCGCAACAGCAAGGACCCTATCCGCCGCAGCAAGGGCAACCGCCCGTCATCATCCAGCAAGGCGGCGGCGGGTTTGGCGGCGGCATGGGCGGATTGTTGACTGGCGTGCTGCTGGGTGAAGCGCTGTCGCACGGACGCGACCGCGTGATCGAGCGCGATGTGCCGGTCGATCGCCCGGCGCAGAACGACAACGGCGGTCTGGACTTTGGCAACAACAACAACGGCGGCGGTGGCGGCCTCGACTTCGGCAACGGCTCCAACGACTGGAGCGACGGTGGCGGAGGCGGCGGCATGGACCTCGGCAACAACGACGACGGCTGGCGCGATACCTGATTCACCCGTCTCGCACATGACAAGGCCCCGCACGCGGGGCCTGTTTTTTTTGAGGAGGCGCGAGAAACAACCGCGCTCAGCCGCCACCGCCGAGAAAGCGCAGCAAGCCCCACA
Source organism: Caballeronia sp. LZ035 (assembly GCF_031451175.1). Classification (NCBI taxonomy): domain Bacteria; kingdom Pseudomonadati; phylum Pseudomonadota; class Betaproteobacteria; order Burkholderiales; family Burkholderiaceae; genus Caballeronia; species Caballeronia sp. LZ035. The sequence goes on along the minus strand of NZ_JARUXS010000001.1, from coordinate 1,686,234 downwards.
GAAACTTGAAGAAGCCGACGACGAACGCCCAGATCCGCTCCAGCTGATCCCAGTTCGCGAGGTAGAGCAGCGTCCGCAGCATCATGCGGCGGGCGTGGCGCGGAGGCAATTGCCCGCGCGGTCATGCAAGGTCGAAGCGGCCATCAGCGAAATCAGGAGAAAAAAGAAGGCGGCTCGCGCCGCCTTCGATTGCAATCGCAAAGATCGCATGATACCGCCCCGCCGATCAGCGACTCACCTGCCGCCACCCGGCTCCGACGGCCTCGACTCGCCCTGCGGCGGGATTTCATCCGTCAGCGCCTCTTCCAGACGCTTGAAGATGCGTCGCGTCGCGCCGCGCGGCTGCAGGGCGAACAGCAGCAGCGAGCGGCCCGTCACCTGGTAGACATCGTCGGAACCGAACACCGGCAACTCCTCACGAACCGGTGCATTGGTGTCGATCAGACAGATCCACTCGTCCGGTCCCGGAATGTCCGGCAACGTGAAGTCGACGACATCGTGATACGAATTCACGATCAGCAGCAAGGTCGCATCCGACGCCGGCTTGCGAATGCCCGTCGCCTGCGCGCGCCCGTCCATGACCACGCCGAAGCAGCGCATGTTCGGGTCGTCCCACTGCTCCTGCGTCAGCTCGTCGCCGCTCGGGCTCAGCCACCTGACATCCGCGACCTGCAGATCCTCGCGATATTCTCCCGTCAGGAAGCGCTGTCGACGCAGCACCGGCAGCGTATGCCGCAAGGTCGTCAGCTTGCGCACGAACTCGGTAAGCGCGAGACCGTTTTCATCGATATCCCAGTTCACCCAGCTGATGTCGTCGTCCTGGCAATACGCATTGTTGTTGCCCTGCTGCGTGCGGCCGAACTCGTCGCCGGCCAGCAGCATCGGCGTTCCTTGCGAAAACAGCAGCGTCGCCAGCAGATTGCGCTTCTGGCGCTCGCGCAGCGTGCGGATCTCGTCATCGTCGGTCGGGCCTTCGGCGCCGCAATTCCACGACTTGTTATCCGAATGGCCGTCCTTGTTGTCTTCGCCGTTCGCCTCGTTGTGTTTGTCGTTGTAGGAGACGAGATCGTTCAGCGTAAAGCCGTCGTGCGCGGTCAGGAAGTTCACGCTCGCCCACGGACGCCGGCCGCGCTTGTTGAACTTGTCGCCGGACGCGGTCATGCGGGTCGCAAGCTCGGGCGCTTCGCCTTCGTCGCCCTTCCAGAAACCGCGCACCGTGTCGCGATAGCGATCGTTCCATTCGGCCCAGCCCGGCGGGAAACCGCCGACCTGATAGCCGCCCGGACCGCAATCCCACGGCTCCGCGATGAGCTTGACGCTGGAGAGAATCGGATCCTGGCGGCAGCTGTCGAGGAACCCGCCGCCCTCGTCGAAACCGTAGGGCTCGCGGCCGAGAATCGTCGCGAGGTCGAAACGGAAGCCGTCGACGTTCATCTCCGTCACCCAGTAGCGCAGGCTGTCGGTGACCATCTGCAGCACGCGCGGATGCGACAGGTTCAGCGTGTTGCCGGTGCCGGTATCGTTGATGTAGTAGCGCGACTCTTCCGGCATCAGCCGGTAGTACGACGCGTTGTCGATGCCGCGGAACGACAGCGTCGGGCCGCGCTCGTTGCCTTCCGCCGTGTGGTTGTAGACCACGTCGAGAATCACTTCGAGACCGGCTTCGTGCAGACGGTCCACCATCTCCTTGAATTCGGCCACGGCGCCCGCGCCGCGCGCGAAGTAACGCGGGTCGGCCGCGAAAAAGCCGATCGTGTTGTAGCCCCAGAAGTTCGTCAGGCCCTTGTCGGTCAGATGGCTGTCGTTGACGAACGCGTGGATCGGCAGCAGTTCCACTGACGTCACGCCGAGGCTCTTGATGTACTCCACCACTTCCTTCTGGCCGAGGCCCTCGAAGGTGCCGCGCATGTGCTCGGGCACTGCCGGATGGCGCTTCGTGAAGCCGCGCACGTGGGTTTCGTAGAAGATCGTGTGTTCCCAGGGCACGCGCACGCGGGTGGCGTGGGTCCAGGAAAAGCTCTGGTCGACCACCTGGCACTTCTGCATGAAGGGCGCGCTGTCGCGTTCGTCGAAGGTGAGATCGTCGCCTTCGGCGAGCAGCGTATAACCGAACACCGCCGGGTCCCACTTCAGCTCGCCGACGTGCGCCTTCGCATACGGGTCGAGCAGCAGCTTGTTCGGGTTGAAGCGATGGCCGGCTTCGGGGTCATAGGGACCATGGACGCGATAGCCGTAGACGGTGCCGGGCTTGAGATCGTGGACATAGACGTGCCAGACTTCGTCGGTGTATTCGGGCAGTTCGATGCGGTGCAGTTCCTGTTCGCCCTTCTCGTCGAACAGGCAGAGGTCGACGCGGGTGGCGTTCGCGGAAAACAGCGCGAAGTTGACGCCGTTTCCGTCCCAGGTGGCGCCGAGCGGAAACGGGGAGCCTTCGGCAATGCGGTGTTCGTTCGGCATGAGATGATCGGATTCGAGTGATGACGCGCGCGGCGTCGGGATCGTGCGGCGCTTGCTGCGTGTATTGCGGCCGTGCATTGCGGACGTGTAAGGCGGATCGAAAAGAGCATTTTGCGTGCCCATGACACGGCGCGGCGCGCGGCTTGCTTGGCGCTGCATCGGGCGTTCATGCGCGGCATGGCTCTTTGCGCCGCCATGTGCCCGACGCGTACACCGTGTAAAACGTGCCTGTCGATGACGCCGTTGCGCGCCTGGCGCATCTGTCGGACGCCTTGCTGCGTCCAAACCCCAAGGAGAGCCCGCCTTGTCCACGCGCCCCGGTTCCACCCCGACAAACCCCCAGGCCGCCGGCACGGCCGAAGCCAGTCGCGCCGCCGGCCGCTCCCTGCGCGACGCGGTGCCGTTCGAGCAGCACGCCGCTTGGCAGCCCGACTCCGCCCGCCCCGATCCGGTCGAGCGCGTCCTCGCCGGCAACGCCGGCCGCCAGGAACGGCTCATTCCACTGCGCATGCAGCGCATGGCGGAATCGCCGTTCGCCTTCCTGCGCGGCGCCGCCACCGTGATGGCCTGGGACCTGGCGAAGTCGCCTTCGATCGGGCACAACGTCATCATCGACGGCGACGCGCATATCAATAATTTCGGCCTGTTCCGCACGCCGCGTCAGGACGTGGTGTTCGACCTCAACGACTTCGACGAGACGCTCGTCGGACCGTGGGAATGGGACCTGAAACGCCTGACTGCGAGCATCAATGTGGCGGCGCGCGAGAACGGCGTGGACCTGGCCGGACGCGAGCGCGCGGTGCGGTCCGCGTGCGCGGGTTATCGCACGACCATGGCGACGCTCTGGCAGGTGAATCCGTACGATCTCTGGCAGATGCGCAGCTACGCGAGCGCCCTGCACATGGACGCGCCGACCCGCCTCGACGCGGAAGAAAAGGCCACCATCGAGAAGACCGTCGAGCGTGCGATGAAGCGGTCGCACGCGACCATGCTGGCGAAGATGGCCGAGCCAGTGGGCAAGGGCTATCGCTTCAAGGTCGATCCGCCGATCCTCACGCAGCTCGACGCCGCCGAGAAAAATCATGTGATTGATGGCCTGAAGGCCTATTTGCAGACCATCGCCGGCGAGTGGCGCATGATGCTCGAACGCTACGATGTCGCGGATGTCGCGCATCGGGTGGTCGGCGTGGGCAGCGTCGGTACGCGCGCGTACCTTGTGCTGATGCTCGGCCGCGCGCTCGGCGATCCGCTGTTCGTGCAGGTGAAGGAAGGCATCGTGCCGGCCGCCGCGCCGTTCGTGCCGCCGCTGGACGAGCCGTTCCAGCATCAGGGACGGCGCGTCGTGCACGGGCAGCGGCTGATGCAGAGTTCGTCCGACGCGCTGCTCGGCTGGACCACGATCTCCGGCCGGGACTTCTATGTACGCCAGATGAAGCAGATTCGCGGCTCGATTCCAGTCGACTGGCTGCACGGCGCCACGTTCGATTTCTACGCCTGGTGCCTCGGCATGCTGCTCGCGCGCGCCCACGCCCGCACCGGCGATGCCGCGCTCATTGCTGGCTATTGCGGCAGCTCGGACAAGCTCGATGCCGCCTATGCAAGCTGGGCCGAGCGTTATGGCGCGCAGACCGTGGCCGATCACGCCGCGTTCTGCGCGGCGATCAGCCAGGGACGCGTGCCGGCGAAGTGAGGCCTGCGCGGCGCAAGACGGAATGTGCGGAGCGCGGGCGGCGCGCAGTCGAATTGACTATCATGGACGCTGTCCACGCCGCATTGCCCGACGCGGCGCGGCTTACCGGCGTTTCAATGGCATAGCCCTTGCTGCCGCTCTACCCCGTTACACCGTCCCGAACTTCAACTGGAGGAAGCCGCGCATGAGCATGATCGATGAATTCAAGAACTTCGCCCTGAAGGGCAATGTCATGGACCTCGCGGTCGGCGTCATCATCGGCGGCGCGTTTTCGACCATCGTCAATTCCGTCGTGAAGGACCTGATCATGCCGGTGGTCGGCCTTGCCACCGGTGGCCTCGACTTTTCCAATCTCTTCGTCAAACTCGGACCCATACCCCCAACCTTCAAGGGCAATCCGGATTCGTACAAGGACTTGCAAACCGCCGGCGTGGCCGTGTTCGGCTATGGCTCGTTCATCACGGTGCTGATCAACTTCATCATTCTCGCGTTCATCATCTTTCTGATGGTCAAGTTCATCAACAACCTGCGCAAGCCCACTGAAGCGGCTCCGCCGCCGTCCACGCCCGAAGACGTGCTGCTGCTGCGCGAAATCCGCGACGAACTGAAGAACGCGCCGCGCGTCTAGCCAGCCGATCCTTCAAGAATCTCAGGAACCCGCGCGGCGTGCGCGGGTCTGCACAAACAGCAGCCCACTTCCGTTGGTGCGCCCTACCGCTTTTTTCTTTACGAAAGCTGTTCCTGCGGGCAGGAGCGGGACTATTATTGGGATTAGATGCTCAGAGGGATGCCCAGTTGGATGCCAAGCGGGCCGCCAATCGGTCAACGGCATGAATCGTGCGCCAGGATCGTGCAATCAGGCAGGAGACCGTGCAAATCGGCGGTCGTGATCCTTGGCCCGAATCACCGTGACCTATTCACATCGATGCGCTATAAAAGATCGACGTGCGGCGCGCAAGACGGGAGTGGCCGCATGAGGACGCTGCGTTTCTTGCAATTCTTTTTCAGGCGAGTTTTTATGTCCTTCCCGAAAAAGCGTAAACGCGTGAAAGCCGACGGCGACGAGTCGTTTCTCGCCGTGCTCCGGCATTTCAGGCCTTTCGGTCAGCTAGACACCAAAATCGCGCGCGCTCGCGCGCAGGACGAACCGGTGCTCTATGCCCATGTGCTGCCCGGACTCGATGTCCTCCTGTGCAGCGTGCGCGGCGCCCAGCCGCCCTATCCGGCCATCGACGAACTGCACAGGCGCTGTGTCGAATCCATCACCAATGCGCTCGAACAACCGCTCGACGGACTCGAGAACGGCGGCTACTGGTACGAGGCCAACGGCTTCGGCTTCCTTGTTTTCGCGAGCCGTGCCCGCACCCAGATCCTGAACGACTTCGGCGCCACCGTTTCGGCACGCAGGCGGCGCGGCGCGCGCCGGCAGGATGCGGGTGACGCCGCTTCACGTCCGTTGCGCTGAGTCATCCGGCATCTCCCGTAGCGCGAATCGATCGGGCCTCCCTGCGAGGCCCGATGCGTTCACGGCCATGGATCGAGCAGGTCCCTCGCGCAAACCCCCACTATTCCCGCACGCTTTCATGTTCTCTAATGGAAGCCGCGCGCCGCCACAGGCAATGGCGCGCGCCTTGCTGCAACGACATTGCAAGCTTCTCGCGACGCCACTGGCCAATCGCGCCGCCCTTCATCAAGAACGGAGAACACCATGTCGGAACACGTCTACAAGCAGATCGAACTCACCGGTTCCTCGCCCCAGTCCAGCGACGACGCCGTGCGCGTCGCTTTATCGAAAGCCTCGAAGACGCTGCGCAACATTCACTGGTTCGAAGTCACGGAAACGCGCGGGCACGTGGAGGACGGCAAGGTCGCGCACTGGCAGGTGACGCTCAAGGTCGGCATCCGCCTCGAGGATTGACGCGTTCACACGTCGCATGAAAAAGCCGCGCTTCGTTTCGCAACGGAGCGCGGCTTTTGATTTGATGGCGGCCCGATAGACCGCCTGGCCAGCATCCTTACTTCGGCAGCGAACCGTCCACGCCTTCCACGTACCAGTTGATGCGTTGCAGTTCCGGATCCGTCAGCGTCTTGCCGGCCGGCACCTTCTCCGCACCGGACTGATCCTTGATCGGACCGCTGAACACATCCCACTTGCCGCCATGCAGTTCGTCACGCTTCGCGGCAACCGCCTGCACCGCCTTCGCGGGAATCACGCCCGTATTCAGGTCTTCCAGGTCCACGGCCTTCTGCGGAATGCCGAGCCACACCGGATCGTTCTTCCACTTGCCGTCGATCACCTTCTGGATCACGTCGTTGTAATAGACGCCCCAGTGCGCGACCACCGAACCCAGATGCGCGTTCGGACCAAACTTCTTCATGTTCGAATCCCAGCCGAAGGCATACACGTGCTTCTCGGCGGCCGTGTTGAGTGTCGCGTTCGAATCCGTGTTCTGCAACAGCACGTCGGCGCCCTGGCCGATCAGCGTTTCGGCCGCCTGCTTTTCCTTGCCCGGATCGAACCAGCTGTTGATCCAGATGACCTTCGTGTGGATCTTCGGATTCACGGAGCGCGCGCCCAGCGTGTAGGCGTTGATGTTGCGCACCACTTCCGGAATCGGCACCGAGGCGACGAAGCCCAGCGTGTTGGTCTTCGTCACGTAACCGGCCGCGACGCCCGCGAGATACGCGCCCTGGTACATGCGCACGTCGTAGGTGCCGAAGTTCTTCGCCTTCTTGAAACCGGTGGCCGTCAGGAACGTGGTATCGGGAAAGTCCTTCGCGACCTTCAGCGCGAAATCCTGATAGCCGAAGCTCGTCGCGAAGATCACCTTGTTGCCCTTGTTGGCGAGATCGCGGAACACGCGTTCCGAATCGGCCGATTCCGGCACGTTCTCCACACGCGTGATCTTGATCTTGCTGCCGTACTTCGCCTCGGCTTCCTTGCTGCCCGCGTCGTGCGCGAAGGTCCAGCCGGCATCGCCCGGATTGCCGAGATAGACGAATGCGACGCCCGGCGCATCGGCCGCCTGCGTGCTCATCGCCGCGACGCTGGCCGACAGCGCGACCGTCGCAGTGACGGCCTTGAGCCATGGTTTATTCATTGTGATTCTCCTGGTCGATGTTGTGTGTGAATCGGTTGTGCGTGTGACAGAGTGTGGTCAGCCAAAAAAACGGACGAAACCGCCGCGCGCGCCGTGACGGTCCGCTAGCTCGCCGCGAAAAATGGCTTGCCGAGCGAAGCCGGCGCGTTGAGCTTGATGGTGTTCGGGTTGCGCGAGATCAGCACCAGCACGACGATCGTCGCGATGTACGGCAGCATCGCGAGGAATTGCGTCGGCACCGGCACGCCGATGGCCTGTGCATAGAACTGCAACGCCATGACCGCGCCGAACAACAGCGCGCCGATCAGCAGGCGTCCCGGCCGCCAGGTCGCGAACACGACGAGCGCAAGCGCGATCCAGCCGCGTCCCGAGGTCAGCTGCTCCTGCCAGACGTGCAGATAGACGATCGAGTAATAGCCGCCCGCGATACCGGCCATCGCGCCGCCGAAGAGCGTCGCGCCGTAGCGCACGCCGACGACCGGAAAGCCCACCGAATGCGCGACCGCCGGCGACTCGCCGACCGAACGCAGCACGAGCCCCGCGCGTGTCTTGTAGAGAAACCAGCCGATCACCGCGAACATGATGAACGCGAGATAGCCGAGCGGCGTCAGCGAGAACACTGCCGGGCCGAGTACGGGAATCGAAGAGAGGCCGGGAATCGGCATCACGTCGATGCTCGCGCGCACTGCCGCCGAGGTGTACGGCTTGCCGACATAGGCCGAAAAGCCGATGCCGAAGATCGTCAGCGAGAGGCCGGTGGCGACCTGGTTGGCAAGCATCGTGATGGTGAGAAAGCCGAACAGCAGCGCCATCGCGAGCCCGGCGAACACGGAGGCGACGATGCCGAGCCACGGGCTGCCGGTGATCGCGGTGACGGCGTAGCCGGTGACGGCGCCCATCAGCATCATGCCTTCCACACCGAGGTTGAGCACGCCCGACTTTTCGGCGACGAGTTCGCCGGCGCCGGCGTACATCAGCGGGATCGCGGCGATGACGGCGCTGGACGCGAGGTTGCTGGCCTGATTGATATCCATGGTCTTCTGCTCTCGTTAAGCTTAAGCGGTGTGATGCGCCGAACGCCGCGTGATGCGGTAGTTCACAAAGAGATCGCAGCCGAGCAGGCAGAACAGCAGCAGGCCCTGGAACACGCCCGCGAGCGCCTGCGGCAGTTGCAGCGAGGTCTGCACGGCTTCACCGCCGAGATAGAGCAGCGCCATCAGCAGGCTCGCGAGCACGATGCCCACCGGATGCAGCCGACCGACGAACACGACGATGATCGCCGTGAAGCCGTAGCCGGGCGACCAGCCCGCCTGCAACTGGCCGATCGGCCCGGCCACCTCGCCCATGCCGGCCAGGCCCGCGAGGCCGCCCGAGAGCAGCAGCGAGGTCCAGATGGTCTTCTTGTCGGAGAAACCGGCGTAGCGCGCGGCCAGCGGCGCGAGACCGCCGACGTTCATCCGGAAGCCCGCGAAGCTCTTGCGCATGAAGACCCACACGCAAGGAATGGCGACTGCCGTGAGAAACACTGACGCGTTGATGCGCGTGCCCTTGAGCCACGCCCAGTGCCAGTCGCCGTAGAGCCGCGGGAACAGCGCGTCGTCGCCGAACATGGCCGAGATCGGGAAGTTCATGCCGTCCGGGTCGCGCCACGGGCCGCTCACCAGATAGATCAGCAGTTGCGCCGCGACGTAGGTCAGCATCAGGCTCGTCAGGATCTCGTTGGTATTGAAACGGCTCTTGAGCAACGCGGGAATCGCCGCCCACAGCATGCCGCCGACCACGCCGCCCGCCATCATCAGCGGCAGCGTCCACCAGCCGGAGGCATCGCCGGCATGGATCGCGATCCCGCCCGCAACGATGCCGCCCAGCAGCATCTGCCCTTCCGCGCCGATGTTCCACACGTTCGCGCGATAGCCGACCGCGAGCCCCAGGCCGATCAGGCACAGCGGCGACGCTTTCAGCACGAGTTCCGACCAGCCGTTGACGCTCGACAGCGGCTCGATGAAGAACGCGTGCATCGCGCGCAGCGGATCCTGGCCGACGAGGCTGAAAATCAGAAAGCCGATGACGAGCGTCGCGACCGCGGCGACCACCGGCACGGCAAGCTGCATGGCGCGCGACGGCGTCGGGCGCGCTTCGAGTCGATAGGGAAAGATCATCGTTCGCTTACTTCGGGAGTGAATCGAGTTCGGCCGACTGCGCGCGCTTGCCGTCGAACAGACCGGCCATGAACAGGCCGATTTCTTCCGCATTGGTTTCGCTCGTCGGGCGTACCGGCGAGAGCTTGCCGCCCGCGATCACCGCGAGCCGGTCGCAGATGTCGAAGAGTTCTTCCAGTTCCTCGGAGATCACGAGAATCGCGACGCCGCGCGCCGCGAGATCGAGCAATTGCTGGCGGATGAAGCCTGCCGCGCCGACATCGACGCCCCAGGTGGGCTGCGCGACCACGAGCACTTTCGGCTCCTGGAGAATCTCGCGGCCGACGATGAACTTCTGCAGGTTGCCGCCCGACAGGCTCTGCGCGAGCGCGCCGCTGCCGCCGCAACGCACGTCGAAGGACTGGATGCAGCGGTCTGCGAACGCCTGCACCGCGCCCGATCGGATCCAGCCGCCGCGCACCATGTTCTCGCGATGCGCCGTGAGCAGCCCGTTGTCCGCGAGCGACATGGCCGGCACCGCGCCGCGTCCGAGCCGCTCTTCGGGCACGAACGCGAAGCCCAGCCGCCGCCGTCCGCCCGCGCTCAGGCGCGCGGCGGGCTTGCCGCAGATGGACACGGCGTCGGCGGCAATGTGTCTGTCGCGAATCTCGCCCGAGAGCGCCGCCAGCAGTTCCGCCTGGCCGTTGCCCGACACGCCCGCGATGCCGAAGATCTCGCCCGCGTGCACGGCGAACGAGACAGTGCTCAGCGAGGTGCCGAAGGGATCCGGGCTCGCCGCCGACAGGTTCTTCACCGCGAGCCGGATCTCGCCCGGCTGGTGCTCGCGCCGCGTGTAGTCCGGCAGCGAATGGCCGACCATCATCTGCGCGAGCGACGCCGGCGTTTCACGGCGCGGATCGGCATTGCCGGTCACGCGGCCGCCGCGCATCACGGTGGCGTTCTCGCAGAGCGACTGGATTTCGTCGAGCTTGTGGCTGATATAGAGAATGCTGCAGCCTTCGGACGCGAGCCGGCGCAGCACCTTGAACAGCTTCTGGACCGCCTGCGGCGTGAGCACCGACGTGGGCTCGTCCATGATGAGCAGACGCGGATTCTGCAACAGGCAGCGCACGATCTCCACGCGCTGCCGTTCGCCGACCGTCAGGCTGTGTACGTGGCGCTGCGGATCGACATCGAGCCCGTAGTCTTTCGACACCTCGCGAATGCGCTTGCCGAGCGCCTTCATGTCGAACTTCTCGTCGAGCGCGAGTGCGATGTTCTCGCCCACCGTCAGCGTCTCGAACAGCGAGAAATGCTGGAACACCATGCCGATGCCGAGCTTGCGCGCCGCCGCCGGGCTGCCGATCTCGATGGCCTCGCCTTCCCAGCGGATCTCGCCTTCGTCGGGCCGTACGGCGCCGTAGATGATCTTCATCAGCGTGGACTTGCCCGCGCCGTTTTCGCCCAGCACGGCGTGGATTTCACCCGGCATGACGACGAGATTCACGCCGTCGTTCGCCTTGACCGACGGATACTGCTTGCTGATGCCTGACAACGCCAGGCGCGGTGGCGTCGTCGACGATTGGATGGCGTCGCCCATTGAGATCCAGAAATGCGCCCGGCCACCGAGCAGGCCAGGCTGGAAAAAGTTACCGCGAAACCGGCGCGTGACGAACGGACGTCACGCAAATCGGGCCGCGGGCAGAATGTACAGAATTCGGGTCTCCAAGTCGATCACTCAAAATAACGCGCCAAATCACGCGCAGCCACGTTTTGCGGGTAAGCCACACCTTGACGAAATTTTCGCTACATACTAAAAATGATATGGACAACCCCTGCTGATATCAGGCAGAACGTATAGTGGAGATAACATGAGTCAGCAACGCGAGGCGATCGATACTTATTTATTGCGCGTCTTGCACACCCTGCTGATGGAACGCAGCGTGACCCGCGCGGCCGTCAAGCTCAATCAGTCACAGCCTGCCATTAGCGCGGCACTGCGCCGCCTGCGCGATATCACCGGCGACCCGCTGCTGGTACGCGGCAAGTCCGGCATGGTGCCCACCGAATACGGCCTGCGCCTCCTCGAACCTACTCAGAACGCCTTGCGCGAAATCGAGCGCATCAAGGTACAGCAGCACAACTTCGATCCGTCGACGTCGGTGCGGTGTTATCGCATCGGCTGCCCCGATTATCTCAACGTGCTGTTCGTGCCGACGGTCGTCGAACGTTTCCGCCAGGCCGCGCCCGACGCCACGCTCGAGTTTCATTCGCTCGGCCCGGCGTTCGACTACGAACTCGCGCTGGAGGACGGCAAGCTCGATATCGTCGTCGGCAACTGGCCGGAGCCGCCCGAACAACTGCATCTGTCCAATCTGTTCGTCGACAAGATCGTTTGTCTCGTCAGCAATACGCATCCGTTCGCCAAGCGCGGCGGTCTCACGCTCGACCAGTATCTGAACGCCCCGCATCTCGCGCCGACGCCCTATTCGGTCGGCCAGCGCGGCGCGATCGACGTGCATCTGGCGCGCGAGCGGCTCAAGCGCCATGTGGTCGTGACGCTGCCGTACTTCAATCTCGCGCCTTACGTGCTCATCAAGTCGGACCTCGTGTTCACGACGACGCGGCTCTTCGCGGATCATTACGCCCGCTTCCTGCCGCTTGCCGTCGTGCCCGCGCCGCTCGATTTCCCGCCGATGCAGTACTACCAGCTGTGGCACGAGCGCTGCCATTACTCCGACGAAGTCCGCTGGCTGCGCGGGCTCGTCGCGGAGGCGACGCGCTCGCTGATCGATCAGCCGTAATGCCGTTGCGGGGCGCTTGAAAGGCGCCCCGCTTGTTTTTCAAGACCGGTTCGCCAGCTCGCCCGCCAGCCGGTTGTGCCGTTCGACGACCGCGCCGAGATCGAGCGTCGTCAGGCGGCCTTCCTTCACGACGACCTTGCCGTCGATCACGCTCGTCGACACTTGCGATGGCGCGCAGAACACCAGCGCCGCGGCCGGGTCGTGCAGCGCGCCTGCGAACGCCGTCTGCGACAGGTCGAACGACACGAAGTCCGCTGCCATGCCGGGCGCGAGGGCGCCGATGTCGTCGCGGTTCAGCACCCTCGCGCCGCCAAGCGTGGCGATCTCGAGCGCCTCGCGCGCGGTCATCGCGTCGGGGCCGAAGCCCACGCGCTGCAACAGCAAGGCCTGACGCACTTCCGCGACCATCTGCGCGCCGTCGTTCGACGCGGAGCCATCCACGCCGATTCCCACCGGCACGCCTGCATCGCGCATGGCGCGAATCGGCGCGATGCCGGAAGCCAGCCGCATGTTCGAGCACGGACAATGCGCGACGCCAGTGCCGGTGCGCGCAAACAGTTCGATGCCCGCGCGGTCCAGCTGCACACAGTGCGCGTGCCATACGTCATGGCCGACCCAGCCGAGATCCTCGGCATATTCAGCGGGCGTCATGCCGAATTTTTCGCGGCTGTAGGCGACGTCGTTGACGTTTTCGGCCAGATGCGTATGCAGTGAGACGCCGTGCTCGCGCGCGAGCAGCGCGGCGTCGCGCATCAGCTCGCGGCTCACGGAAAACGGCGAGCACGGCGCCACGACGACGCGCAGCATCGCGTAACGGCCGGCGTCGTTGTAGGTTTCGATGAGGCGCTGCGTGTCCTTCAGGATCGCGTCTTCCTTCTCGACGACGGAATCGGGCGGCAAGCCGCCGTCCTTCTGCCCGACGCTCATGCTGCCGCGCGCCGCATGAAAGCGCATGCCGATCTCGCGCGCCGCCGCGATGCTGTCGTCGAGCCGGCTGCCGTTCGGGTAGATGTAGAGATGATCGCTGGACGTCGTGCAGCCGGAGAGCAGCAACTCGGCCATCGCGGTCTGGGTCGAGACATGGATCATCTCAGGCGTGAGATGCGCCCAGATCTTGTACAGGTTCGTGAGCCAGCCGAACAGCTCGGCGTTCTGCGCGGCGGGAATGGCGCGCGTCAGGCTCTGGTACATGTGATGGTGCGTGTTGACGAGGCCGGGGATCACGAGGTGGCCGCGCATGTCGAGGATGTCGTCGGCGCTTTCTGGAAGTTCGCTCGTCGGCCCGACGACGACAATGCGGTTGCCTTCGATGAATATGCCGCCGTCGACGATTTCGCGACGCTGCGCGTCCATCGTGACAAGCATGTGGGCGTTCCTGACCAGCAGGGTTCTGGCTTGCATCTGGGTTGCTCCTGAAAACGGCGTTGAGGTCCGGTTAAGCCCCGGTTACCCAGCGTCGGTCGCCGTCTTCGGGACGCGGCACAGTATCCAGATATCGTGCGCGCAATGCCACTGTCCGCAGCCAAAAAATCGGCCGCAATCAGACTCCCGGCATGGTCGTCCTCAGCGCCCCGATATATTCCTGATTTTTGGCGCGGTTAGCATCGCCGAGAGACCCGGCGGACGCGCACGAGGGCCGTTTTGGACAGCGCTCATGCGGTGGGCATTATCTTTCCTATCGCGGGCGCACAGCGCGCGGCGACTTCCTACAATGCTGTACACGGCGCGCATCCGAAACGCCGACGGGTATGTAGCCACTGACGTGGAGCCTCGATCCGCCGCACACGCACCCCGCCCCCGGGGCCGCGGAATTTCGGATCAGCGCTCCGCCAGATCTCGCATAACTCAAGGAAACTGCGAATGGGCAAGCTCACTACCCACGTCCTCGACACCGCGCACGGCCGCCCGGGCGCGCATCTTCAGGTCGAACTGTTCGCGCTCGACGGCGACACGCGCCGCGCGCTCAAGACCATCCACACCAACGACGACGGCCGCGCCGATGCGCCGCTGCTCGAAGGCGCCGAATTCAGCATCGGCGAATACGAACTCGTGTTCCATGCCGGCGATTACTTCGCGAAGCTGGGCGTGAAGGTGCCCGAACCGCGCTTCGTCGACCGCGTGGTGCTGCGCTTCGGCATCGCGGACGCGGCGTCGCACTATCACGTGCCGCTGCTGGTTTCGCCGTGGGCGTACAGCACGTATCGCGGCAGTTGAGCACACGCTAAGGACAATGACTTCGCGCCCTGCCCTTGGTCCCCTCGCAGACGGCGCGCATAAAACAAATCGGTAGTGGAGGAGTACATGGAAGGCTTTGTCACCGACTGGCTCAATCTCGTATTGCGCTGTCTGCATGTCATCGTGGCGATCGCCTGGATCGGCGAATCGTTCTACTTCGTCGCCCTGGATAACAGCCTGAAACCGCCCACTGACCCGAACGCGCGCCGTCGCGGCGTGTTCGGCGACTTCTGGCACGTGCACGGCGGCGGTTTCTATCACATGCAGAAGTATTCTGTCGCGCCGCAGGACATGCCGGAGAACCTGCACTGGTCGTTCTGGCCGTCGTACACGACTTGGATGTCCGGCTTCGGCCTGTTCTTCGTCCTGTATCTGCTGTCGCCGTCCACGTACCTGATCGACAAGAGCGTGCTGGACATGGGTCCGGTGGTGGCGGTGTCGGCGGCGCTGGGCTTCCTGATGGCCGGCTGGATCGTGTATGACACGCTGTGCCGCGTGCTCGGCACCAACGACAAACTGCTCGGCATCTGCGTGGGCATCTATGTGCTGGTCGCGGCGTTCATCGCGTGCCACGTGTTCGCGGGCCGTGCCGCCTACCTGATCACCGGCGCGATGATCGCGACCATCATGTCGGCGAACGTGTTCTTCGTGATCATTCCGGGGCAGCGCAAGATGGTCGCGGCAATGCTCAAGGGCGAAACGCCGAATGCCATCTACGGCAAGCGCGGCAAGCAGCGCTCGGTGCACAACACGTATTTCACGCTGCCGGTGGTGTTCGCGATGCTGTCGAACCACTATGCGATGACCTACACGCACAAGTTCAACTGGCTCATTCTGGTGCTGATCATGCTGGCGGGCGCGCTGATCCGCCAGTTCTTCGTGATGCGTCATCGCGGCCAGGTGCTGTGGTACATGCCGGTCGCGGGACTGGTGCTGGTGCTGGGCGCGTTTGCGTGGACGATGCCCGCGCCGACGATGCCCGTCGCGCAGGCCGCCGGTGCGCCGACGATCAAGGTCGCGGATATCCAGCCGATCATTCAGCAGCGCTGCGCGACGTGCCACTCCGCGCATCCGACGATGATGGGCAGCGCGCCGGCAGGCGTGTTGCTGGATACGCCGGCGGAGATCAAGCAGAACGCGCAGCGCGTGAATCAGCAGGCGGTGACGCTGAAGGCGATGCCGCTGGGGAATGTCACGCAGATGACCGATGCCGAGCGGCAGAAGGTGGCGGCGTGGTTTGCGGGAGGGGCGGTGGAGTGAGGCTGTGGATCGGGCTTGAAAGAGCGTGATTGATGAGTGAACGGCGCCCCCGTTCGTTGGATTCTCGGCCAACGAACGGGGTTTTGCTTTTTAGGCGCCGATTGCGGGATGTCCGCCACTTTTGCAGTCACCTGGCATGCGTCGAAACACAATTTCAGACAATTCGTGTATCAGCCTTCGATTTGTAGCGAGAGCATTGCGAGGATAGCGCGCTCGTGCGCTCATTCCTTCAGTTTCTCCACGGATGCATTAAATGAAACCGATGATCAAGGCAGAGCCCGCGCTGCACGAGCCTCCTTTGATCAGGTCCTGTTGGGACGGTGAAAGTCTCTCATTGTCTTGCGAGATTGCTTACGTCGACAGCGATCTTGCGACGTCCACTACCGCTTTGAGTCAAGTACTGGATCATCAGTTCGGCATCCATCCCCGTGGCTACGTTCTCACAGGCAGTTCGTTCTCCATGGCCCTCGATTCGAGAAAGCGAGTGATTGACTGGGATATCTTGATGACTCCGACGCAATGGATCGATTGCACTCTCCCGTATGCCGAAGCGCCCCGCTCCATACTCACCTTCTCGGCGGATTTCGATTCAAACAATCGCGCAGGAATGGAAGAGCCCAGGATCTATTACGAGCCTACCAATGGAACGCTCTATCTGTCCTGGCTCACTGCGGCGGCCTGGTACGCAATCGATGAAAAGCTTGCGTTTGGGGCAACGGAAGACGGTTATCTGGCCCAGATTCGGTTGGACGGATTTTTCATCGACAATCGTTGACTCGACTTCGCGATATTCGAAGGGAATTGGTTTCCTTGTTGAGCTAAATCTCCTGCAGACCGTTGGTTGAACCGGCTCTTTCCTTTGAGCCGGTTCAACCAGGCAAGCGCCTCACCCCGCAAAATACCCCTTGACCGCCTGAATCACCGTATCGATGTCTTCCCGCGACACATCCCGATGCGTCACAAACCGCGATGCGTAAAGCATCTGCATCAAGATGCCCCGCTCCTTGAGATACGCTTCCAGCGACGCGCAATGCGCCTCAGGAATCTGCGCGAACACCATGTTCGTGGCCTGCGACAGCACCTTGATCGGCTCGATCTGCGCAAGTCCCGCGGCGAGACGCTCGGCGTTCTCGTGATCCCGCGCGAGCCCTTCAACATGATGATCCAGAGCATGCAAACAAGCCGCCGCGAGCAACCCCGCCTGCCGCATCCCGCCGCCCAGCACCTTGCGCCAGCGGCCCGCCACCTCCAGCAACGCGCGCGGCCCCACCAGCACCGAGCCGACCGGCGCGCCCAGTCCCTTCGAGAAACAGATCGACACGCTGTCGAACGGCGCACAGATATCGGCGATCGGTTTGCCCGACGCCACCGCCGCATTGAACGCGCGCGCGCCGTCCAGATGCACCGACAAACCGCGAGCGCGCGCAAGCTGCGCCGCCTCCTCGACATACGCCGCCGGCAGCACCTTCCCGCCGATGGTGTTCTCGAGCGCAAGCAGCTTCGTGCGTGCGAAGTGATTGTCGATGGGCTTGATGGCGGCCGCGATCTTGTCCAGCGGCAGCGAGCCGTCGTCCGCGTTCTCGATGGGCTGCGGCTGGATGCTGCCCAGCACCGCGGCGCCGCCGCCTTCGTACTTGTAGGTATGCGCCGCCTGCCCGACGATGTACTCGTCGCCACGCGCGCAATGCGCCATCAGGGCCGCGAGATTGCTCTGCGTGCCGCTCGGGAAGAACAGTCCAACTTCCTTGCCGGTGCGTTCGGCGAGCGTCGCCTGGAGCTTGAGGACGGTGGGATCGTCACCCCAGACGTCGTCGCCGACTTCGGCCGCCGACATCGCGGCGAGCATGGCCTGACTGGGACGGGTGACGGTATCGCTGCGCAGATCGATCATCGTGTAGGGGTCGTCGGGGAAAAGAGCCGCCTATCTTAACGCCCCCAAATAAAAAGGACCGGCTCGACTGCAACCGGTCCTTCCCTGCGCCTCCGAAGATGCGTCTCAGCGCATCGCTTCTTGAGTCAGCCACAACGACTCTCTCAGGTCCTGCTCGTTGAGGTTATGCCCTTCGCCGCCGCCGCGATCGACGACGATGTAATCGCTCACCTTCTCCAATGCCAGCAGCGGGTGATGCCACACGCCCTTCGCATAGTTGACGCCCTGCCAGCCGCGCGTGACGAAGGCGCGGATCTTCGTCTCGTCGAGATCGCCCGCGGGCGCGACGACCACGAGATAAGGCCGGTCATCCAGCGGAATGAATGCCTGGCTGCCGAACGGATGCCGTTCCAGCATCGTGCATTCGAACGGCAGCGCGCGCGGCTGGCCGCGAAAGAGATTGACGATCGCGTGACCGCCGCCATCCGTTACATCGACATGGCACAGATCATGGAACCGGATCGTCGTGCCGAGGTTGATCGGAATCTGCTTCGCGCCATCGAGCTCGATGACATCGCCGAACGGCTCGAATGCAGCGCGCGTCAACGGTTCGATGACGAGTTTCTTCATGATGCGAGGGTTCCGAAAAGACGCAGGCGCGATACGCCGCCGTCAGGGAAGATGTTGAAGCGCACGTGCGTCACCGGGCCAAGCGCTTCCAGCTCCGACTCGAAGAAATGCTGCTTGTCCATCTGCAGCTTCTGTTCGCCGAGCAGGACCGGCCAGAACATCGCCTGCGTGACCAGCGAACTGTCCGTGCCGCCCTTCACGAACGCTGCCTGGAGCGAGCAGCGGTCCGGATAGTTGCCCTTGAAGTGCGCGGTGTCCACTTCCACCTTCTTGATGACGCCCGGTTGCGCCAGCGCGACGATGCACCAGTCATTGCCCGGTTCGCGGCGGCGGCGCGTTTCCCAGCCGTCACCCATGTCGACGCCGCGGCCCGGCATCAGCAGCGTCGAGGCCAAGCCGAAGTGCTGGTTGTTGGTGCCGACCAGATAGGCGCCGTTTTCCATCGCGCCGAGATCGACGAGCTGGTGGCGGTCCGCCCGGCTCCAGTCGAGTTGCGGCTGGCCATAGACGCGCAGACGCGCAATGCCGCCGTCCGGATAGATGTTCACGCGCAGATGCGTGAACGGCTGCTCCGTCTTCACGTCCAGATAGTGATGGGTGTTGCCCTGCAAGCTCGTGGACGGCACGACTTCGGTCCATTGCGTCGACTGGTTCGGCGCGCCTTCGATCACATGCGCGCCCTCGATCGACGCCGCCGGCGGGAAGTTGCCGGTGAAGTGGCTCGTATCGAGATCGATGCCCTTGATCACGCCCGGCCGCGCCAGCTTGATGATGCACCAGTCATAGCCGGTCGAGCGCTTGCGGCGGGTTTCCCAGCCATCCATCCACTTGCCGTGATCGTCGAACTTGCCGGGAATGAACACGGCCGGCTCCGGGTTCAGCATGCGCTCCTTCGGCGCGAAGAAATCATCGCTCGCCTCGAGTGCCTGCGCGCCCAGACGCGGATCCGCCAGGTTCACATGGCGGCGCGTGAATTCGGGTGCGTTGGGATCGAGTGTCGGAATAGCCATTTATCAAGTCCTTATCGTGGAGCGTGGCGGTGAAGGCGGATCAAGCCTGGATCAGGTCGTTCAGCCTGAAACGGGCGATCCGGTAGATCTGGTCGAGGCTCGTGCGCAACTCTTCGGCGCGATCGTGATTCACGCGCTGCTCGAAGTTCGCGATGATGCCGTGACGGTCATAGCCGCGCACCGCGAGAATGAACGGAAAGCCGAACTTCTCGCGATAGCGCGTATTGAGTGACTGGAGCCTGTCGAATTCTTCCTGCGTGCAGAGATCGAGGCCCGCGCCGCTTTGCTCGCGCGTGGACTCGGCGGTCAGTTCACCGCGCACCGCCGCCTTGCCGGCAAGTTCCGGGTGCGCGTTGATGAGCGCGAGCTGTTTTTCTTCGCCCGCCGTCTCGACGATGCGCGACATCGCCGCATGCAGCGCGTCGATGTCCTTGAAGGGACGCTGCTTCGCCGCCGCTTCCGGCACCCACGGCGAATGTTCGAAGATGCCCGCGAGCACCGTCACGAAGGTGTCGGCGGGCAGCGTGTTGAGTTGGTCGAGTGAGTAGTGCATCGCCTTCATGCCGCCGTCCCGGTGCTGGATTGATCGAAAGGATGGTGCTCGCGCCAGTGCCGCGCGATGTCCACGCGCCGCGTGACCCACACGCGGTCGTGCTGCTCGATGTGATCGAGGAACTTCTGCAGGCCGCGGAACCGGCCTGGACGGCCCAGCAAACGGCAATGCATGCCGATCGAGAGCATCTTCGGCGCTTCGTCGCCCTCTGCGTACAGCACGTCGAACGCGTCCTTCAGATAGGTGAAGAAGTGATCGCCGGTATTGAAGCCCTGCGGCGTCGCGAAGCGCATGTCGTTGGTGTCGAGCGTGTACGGCAGAATCAGATGCGGCTTCTTCTCGCCGCCCGTCACCTCCACTTCGGTCCAGAACGGCAGGTCGTCGCCGTAGTTGTCCGAGTCGTAGAGGAAGCCGCCGTATTCCGCCACCAGCCGATGCGTATTGGGGCTGTCGCGGCCGGTGTACCAGCCGAGCGGCCGCACGCCGGTCACGCGTTCGATCGCCTCCATGCCGAGGCGCATGTGTTCCGCCTCGCGCTCTGCCGACATGTCCTGATAATGAATCCAGCGATAGCCATGACACGCGATCTCATGCCCGAGTTCAACGAACGCCTTCGCCAGTTCCGGATGACGTTCGATGGCCATGCCCACGCCGAAGATGGTGAGCGGCAGGCCGCGCTTCTCGAACTCGCGCAGGATGCGCCACACGCCCGCGCGCGAGCCGTATTCGTAGATCGACTCCATGCTCATGTGACGCGACGGATACGACGCCGCGCCGACGATCTCCGACAGGAACTGCTCCGAGCCCGGATCGCCGTGCAGCACGCAGTTCTCGCCGCCTTCCTCGTAATTGAGCACGAATTGCACGGCGACGCGTGCGTTTCCCGGCCAGTTGGCCTGGACCGGGTGGCGGCCGTAGCCGATCAGGTCGCGTGGATAGTTCGGATCGTGTGACATAGCTGGGCGTTCGCAGGCAGGCGTTGAAAATCGGGATTGTTGACGATTCAGTGTAGCCAAAAGACCCGGACGCGCCCATACATCAGGGCAGATAATCCGGGTCACGCCGGCGGTATGTGGGCGCCGGCGTGGCCGCCGAGGCAGGCTCAGCGCGGACTGTAATCGGCCAGCACGCCGTCATAGCGCTTCGCCAGCGGCCGCGCGTAGTCGCCGCGCTTGGCGGTATGAAGTTTCAGCGCGACGAGCGCCTCGGTCCATTTCACCGCCGCCGTGACGCCCTCCACCACCGGCGCGCCGATCGCGTCCTCCACCTCGCGGCAGAATTCGGCCATGCCCGCGCAGCCGAGCACGATGGCATCCGAACCGTCCTCGTCGAGCGCGCGCCGGCATTCGTCGATGATCGTCTGGCGCGCCGACGAACCCGGCTCGTCCAGTTCGAGCACGGCGACGTCGGTAGCGCGAACGTTCTTGCAGAAGCGCGACATGCCGTAGCGCTCCGCCAGATGCCACGCCATGCCTACGGTGCGCTGCAAGGTCGTCACCACCGAGAAGCCCGGCGCGATCACGCTCGCCGCATGCATCGCCGCCTCCGCGATGCCGATCACCGGGCCGCGCGCCAGCTCACGCGCCGCGTACAGGGCGGGATCGCCGAAACAGGCGATCACATAGCCGTCGAAACCCTGCTTCTCTCCCGCCTCGATCTCGGCCAGCAGGCCGAGCGAGGCCACCGCTTCGTCGTAATAGCCTTCGATGGACGGCGGGCCCATCGTCGGGCTGACCGCCACGATCTCCGTGCCGGGCGCGGCGACTTGCCGGGCGCAGTGTCCCATTGCGTCGGTCATGCGCTGCGTCGTGTTGGGGTTGATCAGTTTGATGCGCATTGCGGTTCTCCACGTACTGCTACAAAAAGGCTCTCAGGTTCTTGTGGGTTCACACCGTCAGACGTGCTTGCGGTCCGCCAGGAAGAAATAGAACACCGCGCCCAGGCCCGCACCGATGAACCACGAGAAGTTGGCGGCGCCTTCGAGCGACGGCAGCATCACGCACAGGATCGCGATCACGGCAGCCGGCAGCAACGCCATCACCGCGCGGCGGTTCACGCCCTTCGTGTACCAGTAGCGGCCTTGCTCGGAGACGGTGTAGAGATCGTCGACGTTGAGCTTGCCGCGCTTGACCATGTAGAAATCAAGAATCAGCACACCGTACAGCGGTCCGATGAAGCTGCCCAGGATATCCAGCGTGTAGTGGATGACGGCCGGGTTGTTGAACAGGTTCCACGGCGTAATGAAGATCGACGCGATCGCGGCGAGCATGCCGCCCATGCGCCAGCTGATGAGCTTCGGTGCGACGTTCGAGAAGTCGAAGGCCGGCGAAACGAAGTTCGCCACGATGTTGATGCCGATGGTCGCAATCGTGAAGGTCAGCGCGCCGAGGATCACGGCAGTCGGATGATCGATGCGGCCGACGGTTTCCACCGGATCGGTGATCAATTGGCCGAACACCGGCAAGGTAGCCGCGGTGGTGATGACGGTCACCAGCGAGAACGCCAGGAAGTTGACCGGCAGTCCCCAGAAGTTGCCGCGCTTGACGCTGCGGAAGCTCTTGCCGTAGCGCGAGAAGTCGCCGAAGTTGAGCATCGGGCCGGAGAAGTACGACACGACCAGCGAGATCGCGGTGATCATCACCGGGATCACTTCCATGCCGTGATACTTCACGCCGCCGAGGTTCAGGCCGATGTTCTTGATGCCCGCGCGCCACACCATATAGCCGGCAAGCATGAACATGACCACGTAGACGGCGGGACCGGCGAAGTCGATGAACTTCTTGATCATCTCCATGCCGCGCCAGAACACGACCGCCTGCAGCACCCACAGCAGCATGAAGCCTGCCCAGCCGAGCGCGGAGAGCCCGACGAAGCCGTACTTGTGGACATCGGCGTAAGGCATCAGCGAAGGCACGAACTTCAGCACAACGATCACCAGTGCGCTCGATGCCAGATAGGTCTGGATCCCATACCACGCCACCGCGATGAGGCCGCGGATCACGGCCGGAATGTTCGCGCCGAGCACGCCGAAGGTGGCGCGGCACGCGACCGGATAGGGCACGCCCGCGACCTGGCTCGGCTTCGCGATCAGGTTGCACAGCACGTTGACGAAGCCGATGCCGATCAACAGCGACACCAGCACCTGCCAGCTCGTCAGGCCGAGCGCGAACAGACTGCCGGCGAACACGTAGCCGCCGACGCTGTGCACGTCGGACATCCAGAAGGCAAAAATGTTGTAGGCACCCCAGGTCTGATTCTTGAGCGGGGCGAGATCTTCGTTGTAGAGCCGGTCGCTGTAACCGGCGGGCATGCCCGGGTCGTGTCCGGGTGCCTGCTCTTCGTATTGCGGCAGGGCTGAGCTGCCTGATGCACTGAACTGGGCCATGACGTCTCCTTCATTGGCTGCTTGCGTGATGAATGACTGCAGATTCCCGAAAGACCCTGGTGGGTCGGATACCTTCGCTGTCGTCCTTTCCTGTCCGGCGCAGCGCGATACTCTTTGGATTTGCTTTTGCACCGCCGGGCGTGAGGCCGAGAGCGCCCGAAACGTATGCCTCGGCGCCCGCCCGGCGGCGTTTGTTCATCTGCCGCTCATGTGCTGCTCATATGAGCGTGCGGTTCAATGCAACGCGCATGGCGTTTTCTACGCATGCGACTTGCCGCGCGCCCGGTGTCCGACGGGGCGCGGTGTGACTGGATCGTGTGGTTCCTACGTGTCGGACGGCGTGTCGCGTCCGGCAGGCCTTGCGAATACTTCTCTCAGATCGACCGCACCGCGCGCCGGCCGCTCCAGCATCTTCAATTCGACATCGCGCAGATGACGGGCCATCAAGTCAGCCGCCTCGGGCGCGCGTCCTGCGTCGAGCGCGGCGAGAATGGCTTCGTGATCCTCGAACGAGCACGAACTCTTGCCGAGCGACTCATACAGTGCCGAGATCAACGTCGAGCGTGCAACCAGACCGGCGAGACAGTCGCACAGCACCGTGTTGCCGGTGAGCGCCGCGAGCTCCGTATGGAACTCGCCGGACAGCCGGATCCACGACGAAAAATCGTGGCTTTCGAAAGCGCGGCGCTCACGTCCGATCGTCGCGCTGATCGACTTGAGGCGGCGCGTGCCATGCCCCTGCGCGATCCGTTCTACAACGGCCAACTCGATGATGCGGCGCATCTCGAACACTTCATGCACTTCCTGCAGCGACGGACTCGCGACAAAGGCTCCGCGATTCGGCTCCAGATCGACGAGCCGCTCGTTGGCCAGTTGCGCCAGCGCCTGGCGCACCGTGCCGCGCTTTACCGCAAAGACTTCGCACAGTTGCGCCTCGGTCAGCTTGGCGCCCGGCGCCAGACGATGTTCGAGGATCGCGTCGCGGATGCTCTCGGCGATCGACTCGGCATTCGCCGCGCCCGGGTTGCCGGGGGCGCTCGATAAGGCGTTCAGTGCGGTAGTCGCTTGGGCGTCGGACATGATGTGCTCGCTTGCATGTTGATCATCTTAGAAGCGACATAATGATTGTCAACAATCAATTTCGGTTTATCGCTGCGAATTGGCTGTTTTCAGCGGCTCGTGTACGCCGTGAGGCCGAAGATACGGGACTCCCAGCCGATTACCCCAGTTTTTGTCAGCATTGCATGCACGTTTTTGTCGACAATTCACCGCCGGAGATTGGGGCGTCTGAACTGCCGTGCGGACGCAAAATCGGCGGTTAGTTGCCGGCGATGGCACAAAAAAAAGCGCCTTTCGGCGCCTTTACGATCGCGATTCCGCATCAAGCCTCAAGTCAGATGCGGGTAATCGGACAATTTCAGCGTGAACCCGCGCGGCTCCGCGACGAGACGCGCCGTCGCACCGAAAGGCAGCGTCAGCAAGTTCTCGACGTGCCCGAATTGCAGGCCCGTGACCACCGGAACGCTCGTCGCCGTGCGCACCTGCTCGATCATGGCGTCGAGGGAATAGCCGTTGTCGTAGTCCGAGAGCCGGCCACCGGAGAATTCGCCCATCACGATCGCCTGCTGCCGCCCGAGCACGCCCGCCTGATGCAGTTGATAGATCATCCGCTCGATCCGGAACGGGTGCTCGTTGACGTCTTCGATGAACAGAATCCCGCCTTCGACCGGCGGCAAATACGGCGTACCGACCAGCGACGCCAGGATCGCCAGATTGCCGCCCCACAGCATGCCGGTGACATCGACCGACTCGCGCTGCGGCACGTTGCTCCGCACCGTGAACTGCGCGTGCGAGATCGCGTTCCAGAAGTGCTGCATCGTGAAGGCACTCAGGTTCTCGGCGCCGAAATCGCCCGCGAACATTGGGCCGCCGAAACTCTTCACCCCCGCTTGCGCGTAGAGCGCGCACTGGATCGCCGTGAAATCGCTGTGACCGACGATCGCCACCGGCTGATCCGCCAGACGCCGCAAGCCCAGATAATCCAGCCCGTGCAGCAGACGCGTCGCGCCGTAACCGCCGCGCACCGCCAGCACGATGTCGGGCAGAGGACGCGCAGCGTCGGCGAGACGGTTCAGATCCGCCGCGCGCTCCGCATCCGTGCCGCCGAAACGCTGGAAGCGCCGCCGCGTCGCCTCGACGTTCTCCAGCCGGTGCCCTTCCCTGCGCAAACGCGTCAGACCGCGCTCGACCGCGGCGGGATCGCTCGGATAACCGGAGGGCGCGACAAGGTCGATGGTGCGTGATTTCACGGTGTTGTCGTTGAATTCGTTATTGGAGCGGAAGCAGGTACGCCCGTGCCGGACGTGGCTGCCGCTTCCCGCGCGCGACGTGCATCGCGTTCTTCCCGGGCAAGACGCCTGCGTTCGGAGAAGAAATTCTTTAGCGCGTGGCCGCATTCGTCGGCAAGCACGCCGCCCGTCACCGACGTGTGGTGATTGAGCTGCGCATTCGCGAACACGTCCACCACGCTGCCACACGCACCCGTTTTCGGATCAGTGGCGCCGTAGACGACACGTGCGATACGCGCATGCATGATCGCGCCCGAGCACATCAAACAGGGTTCGAGCGTCACATAGAGTTCGCAGCCCGGCAACCGGTAATTTTGGAGTTTCTGCGCCGCAGCGCGCAGCGCGACCATTTCGGCGTGCGCGGACGGATCGTGCGCGTGGATCGGATGATTGAAGCCGGTGGCGATGACTTCATCGCCCAGCACGACGACGGCGCCCACCGGCACCTCACCTGCGCGGCGGGCTTCGTCGGCGGCGCGCTGGGCGAGCGCCATGAAGCGGCGGTCGCGTTCGCTGGGGAAATCCGCGGGAGAAAGCGCTGCAGGCGCGACGCCCGGAGGCTGGGAATCGGGCGTGCCGGTCACTTCGGCGGTTGCGCCGCGCGGGACAGCGCGCGCTCCGAGAGCCGTTCAGCGATGCGCCGACGATACTCGTGCGGCACGCAACCGCCGCCGCGCAGCGATTCGAGGGCCATGTCGCAGGCGAGCATCCTGGCTTGCAACTGGCAGCGGGCGGCGGGATCCGTCACCCGGTCGAACTCCTCCTGAAGGCCGCGCAGGGCCCGGAGCTGCTCGACGGCAGGCGGAACAAAGCCCGCATTCTTGAGAATTCGATTCGCGACGCGCACTTCCTCGGGAACGAGGGCGTCGTCTGCGAACTGGAGCGGAGCGCCCTCGCCCGGCAAGTCCTTGAACTCACCACGCGCGGCGGCTTCATTGATCCGCTGTTCGACCAAAGCATCTAGCAATTTCATCGGGGATTTCGACCGGCTGGCGCCCGTCTGGGGCGGGCGCGGTCTGTCACGATTTGCGTTGGTTAGCCTGAAGTCGGAGGGCAGCCGGAAGACCACGTTCACGCGGTGTTCGGCACGTCTCGACAATCCAGTGCCTATTCTATCAGCGGCTGCGGCGCGGTTTTCGTCTGATGAAGCGCCGTATGTGGGCTGCCACCGTATACAGGGCTTACTGACATCGATATGCGTCCTTTGCGCAACATGGGTTTGACCGCCCGATGCCGGATATGCTTGTACGACGACTAAACCGGCGGCGCCCCTTCCGGACGGCGCGTGTAGCCTTCGGTGGCGGACAGCAGGCGCCGCGTGTATTCGTGTTCGACGCGGCGCGCACGCACCGCTTCCACGTCCATCTGTTCGACGATCTCGCCATTGCGCATCACGGCAATCCGGCTGCACAGAAAGCCGATCACCGACAGGTTGTGGCTGACGAGCATCATCGTGAGCCTGCGTTCCCGATGCAGCCGCCGCAGCAGATTGAGGATTTCGGCCTGAACGGACACGTCGAGCGCGGACGTGGGTTCATCGAGCAGCAGCACGCGAGGTCCGACGATCAGCGCACGCGCGATCGACACCCGCTGCCGCTGGCCGCCCGACAACTGATGCGGATAGCGAAACCTGAAGGCTGGCCCGAGCCCGACTTCGCTCAGCGCGGCGAGGATGCGCGCATCCGGGTCGTCCATGCCGTGAATGGCGAGCGGCTCGCGCAGGGTCTTGTCGACGGTAAAGCGCGGATGCAGCGCGCCGTACGGGTCCTGGAAAACCATCTGCACGTCGCGGCGCACGCGGCGTGGCGCCGTCTCGCCGCCGATGTGCATCGTCCCGCCCGCGAGCGGCACGAGACCGGCGAGCCCGCGCAGGAGCGTCGACTTGCCGCTGCCCGACTCCCCGACGAGCCCGAACACCTCGCCCTCTTCCACCTGCAAGGACACGTCGCGCACGGCGTCGACGTGGCCGGTCCGGGTGCCGAAGCGGATCAGCGCGCGGTCGATCTCGATCATCGTGCGGCTCCGGCGTCGAACGTCTCCGCGAGCCAGGCGGGATCGCGGCGCAAGGTCGGCAGTTCGTCGGGGGGATGATCAAGCGGCGGATGCGCGGCGAGCAGCCCTTGCGTGTAGGGATGCGTCGCGTGCCGCAGATCGCGCGCCGCGCAGGTCTCGACGATGCGTCCGCCGTACATCACCGCGACGCGGTCGCAGAACGACATCACCAGCGGCAGATCGTGACTGATGAACACGAGCCCGGTGTCGTGGCGTTCGATCATCTCGTCGAGCACGGCCAGCACCTGCATCGACACGAGGACGTCGAGCGCGCTCGTCGGTTCGTCGGCGATCAGGAGACGCGGCCCCGCGCTCACCATCATCGCGATCATCACGCGCTGCCCCATGCCGCCCGACAGCTCGTGCGGATAGGCGTCGGCCACGCGCTGCGGATCGCGGATATGCACGGCCTCGAGCGCCGCGACGATGCGCTCGCGCAGCTGACGCCGGCTCTCGCCGGGCGTTTGCCGGACGAAGGTCTCGCGCATCTGCTGCGCGACCGTCATCACCGGATTCAGCGAGTATTTCGGGTCCTGCAGGATCATGCTCATGCGCGTGCCGCACAGCCGGCGCCGTTCCTTCGGCCGCATCGCCAGCAGGTCCTGCCCTTCGAAGCGCAGCGCGTCGGCAGACCAATGCGCCGCGGGCGGCAGCAAGCCGAGCAGCGCACGCCCTGTCAGCGACTTGCCCGACCCCGACTCCCCCACGATGCCGAGCCGTTCACCGCGCCGCACCGTCAGCGAGACGCCGCGCACGGCGGGCGTGAGCGTGCCGTCGGTGGCGGCGAAGGCTACTGTCAGGCCGTCGATCCGTGCCAGCGGCTCGTCCATGTCAGCCTCCATGACGGGGATCGAAGACGTCGCGCAGACCGTCGCCGAGCAGGTTGAAGGCGAGGCTCACCGCGAGGATCGCGAGGCCGGGGATCGTCGCGACCCACCAGGCGTCCAGCAGCACGTTGCGGCCGGCAGCGACCATGTAGCCCCATTCCGGGCTCGGCGGCTGGGCGCCCAGCCCGAGAAAGCCAAGCCCCGCGACGGCGAGAATGATGCCGGCCATGTCGAGCGTCGCGCGCACGATCACCGACGACGAACACATCGGCACGATATAGCGCAGCACGATGCGCAGATGCGAGGCGCCTTGCAGACGTGCCGCGTGGATATAGTCCGACTGCGCGAGCCGCAGCGACTCGGCGCGCGCGAGCCGCGCGTACGGCGGCCAGGCGGTGATCGACAGCGCGATGACCGCGTTCAGCACGCCCGGCCCGAGCGCCGCGGCGAACGCCAGCGCCAGCACGATCTTCGGAAACGCGAGCGCGACGTCGGTGACGCGCATCAGCACCGTATCGACGATGCCGCCGCAATAGCCCGCCACCGTGCCGATCAGCAAGCCCACCGGCACGACCAGCACGACCACCAGCAGCGCGATGGCCAGTGTCAGGCGCGAGCCGTACACGAGCCGCGAGAGGATGTCGCGGCCGAGTTGATCAGTGCCGAACCAGTGCGCCGCATTAGGTGGCGTCAGGCGTTCGGCGAGCACTTGCGCCAACGGATCGCGCGTGACGGCGAGCGGCCCGAACGCGGCCGTGGCCACGAGCAGCAGCAGGATCGCGAGGCCGAGCATGCTGAGCGGATTCGACGCGAAACTCCGCCAGCGCCGGTACGCGCGTCCAAGCGACGCCTGACGCGCCGACGCGGGCGTGTCGGTGAGCAGCCAGGCGCGCCAGCTTCCCCGTTGGCGTGTCATCGGCGTGCGTTCCGCGGGCGATTGCATCGGCGTGTGTCTTCCATGTCAGCGTGCGCGGGGATCGAAGACGCGGTACAGCGCATCGGTCAACAGATTGAGCGCGATAAAGGTCGCGCCGATCACGAGCGTGCTGCCGAGCACGGCGTTCATGTCGGCGTTGAGCAGCGCGCCCGTCAGATACGAGCCGATGCCGGGCCACGCGAACACGATCTCGGTCAGCACCGAACCTTCGAGCAGATAGCTATAGGCAAGCGCGATCACCGTCAGCAACGGCACCGCGATATTGCCGAACGCGTGACGCCAGATCACGCGGCGCTCGGGCAAGCCCTTGGCACGCGCCGTCGTCACGTATTCCTGGCTCAGTTGTTCGAGCATGAACGAGCGCGTCATGCGCGACAGATACGCGATGGAATAGAACGCCAGCACGCCCGCCGGCAGCGCAATGTGCGAGAAAGCGTTCCTGAAGACATCCCACTCGCCGGCGAGCAGCGAATCGATCAGCAGGCTGCCGGTGCGGGTATCGACCATGCCGTCGTACATCGGATCGATGCGGCCCGGACCCGACACCCAATGCAGCCGCGCGTAGAACAGCAGGAGGCCCATCAGCGCGAGCCAGAACACCGGCACGGAACTGCCCGCGAGCCCGATCACGCGCGCGAGATGATCGACGATGCGGTTGTGCCGCACCGCCGCTGCGACGCCGAGCGGCACGCCGATCGCCACGCCGACGAAGGTCGACAGCGTCGCCAGTTCAAGCGTGGCGGGGAACACGCGCTTGATGTCGTCGATGACCGGATTGGCCGTCAGCAGCGAGATGCCGAGCTGGCCGTGCAGCACGTCGCGCGCGTAGATCAGGAATTGCTCGACGAGCGGCTTGTCGAGCCCGAGTTGCAGACGCGCGGCGGCATAGGCGGTGGCGGACGCGCGATCGCCGAGAATGGCGAGCACCGGGTCGATCGGAATCTTGCGGCCGATAAAAAACGTGATCGCCAGCAGCCCGGTGAAGGTGATGGCGAGCATTGCGAACCAGCGCAGCAGCGTCCACGCGAAGCGCACGCCGCCGCGCCGCGCGCCGGCTGCGCGCATGCGCTCGATGAACGTGGCCGTGCTCACTGCTTCCTGAGATTGCGATAGGACACGAGATCGTTGATCGGCCCGACTTCGAGGCCGGTCACGCCCGGACGCGCCGCCACCTGCGACACTTTCTGGAACATGATCACGAACGGCGACTTCGCGAGCACTTCACGCTGCATCTTCTCGTACAGCTGCGCACGTTTCTTCGTGTCGCTCTCGGCGAGCGCGGCGTCGGTTTCCTTCGTCAGTTGCGGGATGTCCCACGCGTTGCGCCACGCGAGCATCTTGTAGCTCGATGCGTCCGAGTTGTCCGGATTCCACACGAAGCCCTGCGCGTTGCTGTGCGGATCGATATAGTCCGCCGACCACTCGCCGATGTAGATGTCATGGGCCCGCGCACGATAGCGCCCGAGCGTCTGCTTGTTGTCGCTCGGCACGAGCTGCACCTTGATGTTGGCGAGCGCGAGATTGGCCTGCACCGCCTGCGCGATCTCGCTGTATGGATAGTCGTTGCGCACGTCCATCTTCACGGTGAAGCCGTTCGCGAGACCGGCCTTCGCGAGCAGCGCCTTGGCCTTCGCGACATCCTGGTGATACGGGTTCTCGTTCAACGCGCCAAGAAAGCCTTCGGGCAGAAAGGTTTCATGCACCTTGTAAGTCGTGCGGATCACGTTCTTCTGAATGCCCTGATAGTCGATCAGCCATTTCATGGCTTCCCAGACTTCGGGCTTCGCGAGATTCGGGTTCTTGTTGTTGAGACCGAGGTACATCAGCGTGGCCTGCGGCACGGCTGTCGCCTTGATGACACCGGACTTCGAGAGCGTGTCGAGGTCGTCGGGCGAGAGATCCCGCGCGACGTCGATGTCGGCGTTCTGGATCATCAGCCGCTGGCTCGCGGCCTCGGTCACATGGCGCAGCACGATGCGCTTCATCGCGAGCGGCACGCGATAGCCATCGAAACGCTGCAACACGATGCTGTCGTTCGCGGTCCACTTGACGAGCTTGTAGGCGCCCGAGCCGGCCTCGTTGGTCTTGAGCCACTCGTTGCCGTAGTCGTTGCCCTTCGCGTGCGTTTCGAGCAGCTTGCGATCTACAACCGACGCCGGCCACGCACCCAGCACGTTCAGCACGAAGGTCGGGGCGTAGCGGCGATCGGTCGTCACGGAAACCGTGCTGTCGTCCAGCTTCTTCACGTTCTGCAACGCGTTCGCCTTCGTGAGCCCGATGCCCGCCAGCACCGCCGCCGCGCCCTTGTCGAGCAGCGCGGTGCGCTGGATGGACCAGGCCACGTCGTCGGCCGTGAGCGGATTGCCGGAATGGAACTTGAGGCCCGGACGCAGCTTGAACGTGAAGGTCAGGCCGTCGGGACTCACGGTCCAAGACTCGGCGACATCGCCGTTGAATTTCGACGGATCCTTCAGGTCCACGCGCACCAGCCGGTCATACGTGTTCGCGACGTATTCCTCCGGCACGAGTTCGTAGATCTCGCCGGGATCGAGCGACGTGAATTCGTCGAGCAGGGTCGCCATGACGAACATGTCTTTCGGCGTGGCCGCGCCCGCCGGTTGCGTGCCGAAACCTGCCGTCAGCGCAGCCGCGAACGCGAGCGCCGTCAATGCCTTCTTCATCGGGTGTGGTCCTGTGGATCTCGTGGAAGCCGCCATTACATGAGCCGCAGCGGGCCGCTGTCTTCGTTGTCGATCACCTCGAGTTCGCGTGAACCCGGCAATTCGTAGTGCCACCACTCGCTCTTGATATGCGTGAAGCCCGCGCCATGCATCACGCCCAGCAGCCAGATGCGGTTGCGCTGCACGTGCTCGGGCAGGCCGGCGTGGAAGTGTTCGGATGCGGGCACCATCGCGTCGAAACCGGTGCCCATGTCGAGTTCCCGGCCGTCGCGATCGACGAGCGTCAGGTCCAGCGCCGTGCCGCGACTGTGATTCGAGCCGCGTCCGAGTTCGGCGATGAAGGTCGGATCGGGCAGGAAGTCCCAGAGCACCTTTTGTGCTTGCGGCGGACGGTAGGCGTCGAAGATCCTGAGCGTCATGCCGAGGCTGCGCGCAATCTCGACGGCCTTGCGCAAGGCGGCTTCGGCGGGTTCCAGCAGCAGGCAGTGCTGGGCTTTGTAGATGGGCTTGCCGGTGAGGTTGCGATCGGTCGCGTAGACCAGATCGATCTGGACATGATGCGTATCGGGCGTGACGTGCAGCAAACGGGAACGAGTCATGTATTCGAGATCCGGGCGGAGCGCTGTTGCGTGCAGCTTGGGTA
The DNA here is from genome assembly GCF_031451175.1 of Caballeronia sp. LZ035. Taxonomy (NCBI): domain Bacteria; kingdom Pseudomonadati; phylum Pseudomonadota; class Betaproteobacteria; order Burkholderiales; family Burkholderiaceae; genus Caballeronia; species Caballeronia sp. LZ035. The sequence continues at coordinate 1,653,613 of NZ_JARUXS010000001.1, read as the reverse complement.
TCGATACCCGAACCTTAACCCGTCAGAAAAATCTTCGAAAGCCTTTCCGTCCAATGGTTTTGCCGGATCAGCCTTCGAGCGGCCAGCGCGTCAGCACTTCGTGGCGCGACTGGCCGAGCAGGCTGCGCACCAGCGCGAATTCGCGCGCGCGCCAGGCGACCGGCGCGACGGGATGAGGCGGCACGCGCTGTTCGTCGTAGAGCAGGGTTATATGCGGCACGAATCGCGGATGACGCTTGACGGCGATGCCCGCGTCAGCGAGCGCGGCGTGAAGGGTGTGTTCGAGGGCGTGAAGCGATGGGCTTGCATCGCCTGAAAGTACCAGCGGACGCTTCGCACGACGGCCCGGGAAGCTTTCGATTCGAGCGAGTTCGATTTCGGCGGGCGGCAGCGCGATGCTCGATGCCGCGGCCTGCGCCCGGGCGATCAGTTCGTCAGGAAGGCCTGCGAACGCGCCGAGATAATGCAGGGTGACGTGGAGCCTTCCGGACGGTATCACCCTCGCCTTCAGGCCGTACTGCGAGCGGAGTTGCGCCGACAAGTCGGCGAGACGCGCGGCCGCGGCTTCGTCCGGGAACAGGGCGAAGAACAGCGAGTCGGTGGCAGCGGCGCGCGCCCGGTTCGGTGAATCGGCGCTCATGTCGGGTCGCCCCCTTGCGATGCAATCAGGCGCGGCAGGGTTGGATGCATGTCGGCGGTTTCCTCATGCGCGGTCGTCCGCCCTGTGAGCTTAACGCCGTTACGGGTGCGCGCTGGAGGTTCCAAACGGGCTGATGCCCGCGCCGCCGGGATCCGATCCTTCGTCCGTTTGTCCGAACACGCTTACGGTGCCGGAATCGAAATCGCTGACGAATACGGTTCGCCCTTGGTCGATCGTGGCAATGTCGCGTGGAAACTGGCCGGTCGGGAGCGTCTGAACCAGCGTCGCGTGCGGTGCCGAGACATCGAAGACCGAAAGGTTCACCTGGTCGATGGGCGGATTCGCCCCGCTCGCCGAGCTTGTTCCAAAGCGATTCGAGTTCGTCACCATCAGAGTGGGATGCAGCGGATCCAGGTACAGCGCGATCGGGGACAGGCCGTTGCTGGACACGGTTTGCAGCAACGCATGGTCGGGATCGGCGGCAAGCGTGGCGCGGTCGAATTGCAGCAGTTCATTGCTGCCCCGCGCGACGACCCAGACTGAGGACCCGTCCTGCGTTTCCTCGGCGCGAATCGGCGAACACGCTGCGGCGACGTGGGTCACGACGGCGTTGCTGATCACGTTCGGCGCACTGCCGGGCGTCGCGGCGCCTTCGATGGCCTTTGCCACATCGATGACATTGAGCACGCCATTCGGTTGCGGACTTTTGGGATCGCCCTGAACGCATTGCGTGCTGACCAGCGCCGCGTTGTCGATACCTGACAGCGTCTTGCTTTCGGCGGCGGATACGACCTCGGTGACCGCGTAGGCTCGCTTGCCGTCCGGCGAAATCGACACATCGGGCAGCACACTGCCGGCGACCAGGATGAAGCCCACCGCCGTGCCTTGGGTTCGCCCGTCCTGTTGCTTGTCGAGCGCGATGAGCCCGATGCTTCCGGCAGCGGACTGCGGCGTCGACTGGGCGTATTCATTGGCGATGAGCGCATAGTTGCCGTCTGGCGTGACGGCTGTCCCGAAGGTGCCGGGACTGGCGAAGGCGCCGCCATTGCTTTGGTCCACAAACGAAGGCGTTGCCTTGCCGGCCAGCGCGTCATGGACGTCCACCAGCGCCACGCCGTTGTTCGCCAACGCAACGAGCAAGGTGGTCTTGTCCGGCGTAATGCTCATGCTTTGCGCCTGGTCGCCGGTTTTGAGCGTGACCGTGCCCGTTTGCTGGTACGTGTGGTTGACTTTTGCGAAGATCACCACTTCGGCGACTTGCACGCCGCTCGGGTTTGTGGCTGTCGTCGCCACAAACAACGCGTGATCATCGAGCGCCACGATGCCCTCGGGGTTGCCGCCGGTCGGCAGGCTTGTTTCCAGAATGAAATTCGGAGTGGGACTTGAGGCGGCCTGGCAGAAACCGGGGAACCCAACAAGCCCCACAAGACTCGCGACGCTGACGCTGACTACTGCCGACTTGAACCCATACGACATGTTTCACTCCGCGACAAAATCGGAATTGCGAAGTCGTGATGCTAGTTGGCGGTCAGTGGCAAAAAAAGGAGCGCGCCACGATAGTCGTGTTCTGAATTTCAGAACGCAAGCGAACAACGACGTTCGAGCGAAGCGCGCGCCCTCGCGTCCTGTTCGTCGTCGAGTGGATTCGTTCTTGCGGGAAAGCGATGCAGCGACAGTTGAACCGCACGTCGAGAGATTGGAATCGTCACAATTGAATACACGGATTTTGCGAGTGTCAGGCCGAACTATCATGGAACCGGGCTTTCTCAGTGTTTGAGAGATGGGTCGATGATTACCTGAACTTGCCTGACCCAATACATTGTTTCCAAGGATGACAATGAACACATTCGCCGCAGATGAAACAGGAAATATTCTTCGTTACCTTGATCTTTATTCGGACTCGAGTACGGAGCAACCGCTGCTTTTCATTCACGGTTTAGGCTGCGCCTCAAGCAGCGATTATTCGCCAGTAGTTGCTTCGAAGAGTTATTCCCGACAGCGATCGCTTCTGATGGATCTAATGGGATCCGGTTTCAGCGACAAGCCTCACGCGGGCAAGTATTCCTCGGTAGCGCAGGTGGCATCGCTGTCGAAATTCATCGGCGCTCAGGCGTTTTCCAGTGTCGATCTTTTCGGGCACAGCGCCGGGGCATTCATTGCGTTGAAACTGGCGCAGGACCTGCCGAAGCGACGCGGCATGCTCATTCTGTGCGAACCTGGGATCAATGAATATGGCGTGTCCATGCTGTCTGAAATCACCGCGATGAGCGAAGACGAATTCGTCGAGCAAGGATTCGCGGCGTTTCTGGCAGAACTGAAAGTGCAAGGGACGAACGATGCGTGGCTCGGGCCGTTTTCAGTCGCGTCTTCGCATGCGATTTATCAGTGGGCCACATCGGCGCTGGATGACAACGCGAGCGATTGGATCGGCGATCTCGCGCGGCTGGACGGCGAGAAAGGCGTCATCCTGTCGGCTTCGGCGACCAGCGAGGATATCGGGAAATTCGAACAAGCCGGGTGTGTCGTGCAATGCGTGCCGGATACGGCGCATATGATCGCCTACGATAATCCGGAGGGGTTGGCGGAGGCGATCAGCAATCTGCTTCGGATGCGGTGACGCCAAGCGCCTGAAGCGCCAGCGATCGCTTTCAGGGTGTCGACCGAGCTGACGCCTTTCGCATCAACGCCATCTCCAGCAATTCCTGTTGATACACATAACAGGACTGTACGAACTTCATCAGCATCGTTCCAATCGACACACCGAATATCAACGCGATGCCCCAAAGGATCGCGTTATTCGTCACGTTGTCGGCTGCAAAACCGCGCAGGAACGTATGTTGGAACCACGCCAGTCCACCGGCATCCTTGATGTTGAGAATGTGAGCGCGAGCAGCGAGTACATGGCGGCGCTCCCTCCGAAGAAGAACACGATGCGTGTATCGAGTCGCTTGATCTTGAGTTGAATCCAGTACTGCGCTCGTTTCAGCGCATCCTCGTCATAGCGGATCAGGCGCTTGACGCTGGCTTCGTCGTTTTCGATTTCGGCGATGAAGGTATTCGTTGTTTCCGCTTTCCTGCGCAACATGACCCGGACCAGGACAGCCGGTTCAACAAGCAGAGCCAACATGCTGAACAAGCAAGTCAGAACGTAGAACGCGAGCGCGATATAAGCCAGTGCTGGTGTGTGCTGCAGCTTGTACCAAACGCCTGATAGGACAAGCAGAAGCATGCACAGCAGACCGAGGCCAAGCAACCGCCTAACCCACTTCCTCGCACACTCCATGCGCAGCTTTTCCGAAGGCTTGTAGGGTTCAGCATCCGCGAGTTCTTCCAGTATGGCCTTCAGTTTCTGCATTGGATCTCCCATCAATCAAAATGATTTCGCATGGTCGCCATTCCGGTTTGACGAACTTGCTATCCGTGCGCTCGCGGCGAATCCACGCAGAAGTACGCTGCTTGTTTTTATTGCGTCGTTATACGGACAAAGGGCTGCCGACGTGCAAAAGAGCCCGCACTTGGCGGGCTCCGAAGTTTCCACTCGCTTCTACGTCAGTCAAGCGCACGATACAAGGGACAGCCAGCTCGGCGCAACGCTGAGCGACTGCACACTCCGAGCTTGCCCACCCCTCACTCCCACTCAATCGTCGCCGGCGGCTTCCCCGAAATGTCGTACACCACCCGATTGATCCCCCGCACCTCATTGATGATGCGATTGCTCACATGCCCGAGCAGTTCATGCGGCAGATGCGCCCAGTGCGCGGTCATGAAATCCAGCGTCTGCACGGCGCGCAGCGCGACGACATACTCATACGTGCGTCCATCGCCCATCACGCCGACGCTCTTCACCGGCAGGAACACCGCAAACGCCTGGCTCGTCAGGTCGTACCACGACTTGCCCGTTTCCTTGTCGATGGTCGTCCGCAGCGTCTCGATAAAAATCGCATCCGCGCGACGCAGCAGATCCGCGAACTCCCGCTTCACCTCGCCGAGAATCCGCACACCCAGACCCGGTCCCGGGAACGGATGGCGATACACCATCGCGGGCGGCAAGCCCAGCTTCACGCCGAGTTCGCGCACTTCGTCCTTGAACAGTTCGCGCAGCGGCTCCAGCAGCTTGAGGTTCAGCGTCTCCGGCAAGCCGCCGACGTTGTGATGGCTCTTGATGGTGTGCGCGCCCTTCTTGCCCTTGCCCGCCGATTCGATCACGTCCGGATAGATCGTGCCCTGCGCGAGCCATCGTGCATCGGTGAGCTTGTCGGATTCCGCGTGGAACACCTCGACGAACTCCGCGCCGATGATCTTGCGCTTCGCCTCCGGGTCCGTCACCCCGGCCAGCTTCTGCAGGAAGACTTCGCTCGCATCGACGTGGATCACCTTCACGCCAAGGTGATCCGCGAACGTCGACATCACTTGCTCGGCCTCGTTCTGACGCAGCAGGCCATGATCGACGAACACGCAGGTCAGCTGGTCGCCGATCGCGCGATGCAGCAGCGCCGCCGCCACCGACGAATCCACGCCGCCCGACAGCCCGAGAATCACCTTCTCCTTGCCCACCTGCGCGCGAATCTTGTCGACCGCTTCGTCGATGTAATGCCCCATCTCCCAGTCCGGATTCGCGCCGCACAGTTCCAGCACGAAGCGCTCGAGCATCGCGCGGCCCTGCACCGTGTGCGTCACTTCCGGATGCCATTGCAGGCCGTAGAAGCGGCGGTCGTCGTCGGCCATGGCGGCGATCGGGCATGAGGGCGTCGAGGCCATCAGCTTGAAGCCCGCCGGCAGGTCCACGACCTTGTCGCCGTGGCTCATCCACACCTTCAGCATGGAGTCGCCCTTCTCGGCCTTGAAGTCCTCGATGCCTTCCAGGAAGCCCGTATGGTTCAGCGCCTGCACTTCGGCATAACCGAACTCGCGCACATTGCCGAGCTCGACCTTGCCGCCCAGTTGATCGGCCATGGTCTGCATGCCGTAGCAGATGCCGAGCACCGGCACGCCCAGATCGAAAACGATCTGCGGCGCGCGCGGCGACTTCGCTTCGGTGACCGAATTCGGGCCGCCCGACAAAATGATGCCCTTCGGCGCGAATTCGCGGATGAAGGTTTCATCGACGTCGTACGGATGAATCTCCGAGTAGACGTGCGATTCGCGGATACGCCGCGCGATCAGCTGGGTGACTTGAGAGCCGAAATCGAGAATCAGGATTTTGTCGTGCATGGCTGCGGCCAAAGGCTAGAAGAACGATTGATGTCGATGCTGCCGGGCCGCCCTGGTGCGCGAGCCGTCAGCGAAAGTGTTCGCAAATGAATCGACGGCCGGCGCCCTGGCCGACCGTGCTGGTGTGTCCTGTTGCCGCCCGCGCCCCGCACGCTTAGCAGCAGCGCCGGCCCGGGTAGTGCGCGCGTTCAGCGGGGCGCTCCGCTAGCCGGACCCGCGAGCGGATCACGCGGATCGAGCGGATCACGCGGCTCGATCCGCCGCCCGGTAGCCGGATCGATCCCGCGGCTGATCTCCGGCTCGATGCGCCTGCCCGTCGCGGCGTCGATCTCGTGTCCGCTGACAGGATCGAGCTTGCGGCCCGTGACGGGATCGAGTGTCGCGCCGGTCGCGGGATCCACGGCGCCGCCGTCGAGCGGACGGCCCGAAGGCGCCACCGTGCGGCCACTGACGGGATCGATGCCAACCGCCTCGGGCGCCCGCGCCGAAGGACGCAGGGCCATATCGGGAGGCACTGAAACGGCAGCCGCCGTCGCCACGGGCGTCACCGCCTCTGGCTCCGCGCGCGCGCCGTCGCGCGTCTTTGCGGCCCGCTTCTCGGCACGTTGCGCCGACGCGGCGCCCGCCTGCGCGGCACGCTCGCGCCGGCGTACCGCCGACGACAACCTCACGCTGCCGAACCCGAGCACCACGAGCACAACGCCCACCACCGCCGCGCTCATCTGTCCGAAGCCATCGACCTGCGGCATCTTCAATCCGAGCAGCCAGACCAGCACCACGACGCCCGACAGCCACTGCACGTGCCCCGAGACGCGCGCCGCCCGCGCGGTCAGTGCGCCGTCGACCGCCGCGTGAAACGCGAGCCATGCGAGGCCGATCAGCGCCACGCCGAGCAACTGCCCGGCGAACGCGGGCTGCACGCGGATGGCGTCCAGCTGCAACGCGCTGTACAGGCCCGCCCAAGGCGTCAGCAGGAACAACAGGCCGAACGCCAGGAAGATCAGGGCATTGATGACCAGCACGACGCGCAGCAACGGTTTCATGGGCAGTCCAGGTCAGTTGACGAACAAGCGCAAGGCCAGGGAACGGCGACGCTCAGTCGACGTGATAGTTGGGCGCTTCCTTCGTGATCTGCACGTCGTGCACGTGCGATTCGCGCATGCCCGCCGCGGTGATCTGCACGAACTCCGCCTTCTCGTGCATTTCGCCGATGGTGCTGCAACCGCAATAGCCCATGCTCGCCCGCACGCCGCCGATGATCTGGAACAGGATGGCGTTCACCGAACCCTTATAGGCCACGCGGCCTTCGATGCCTTCCGGCACGAGCTTGTCGATGTTCGCCGAGTTGTCCTGGAAGTAGCGGTCCGCTGCGCCGTCCTTCATCGCGCCGACCGAACCCATGCCGCGATACGCCTTGTACTGGCGGCCCTGAAACAGGAAGACGTCGCCCGGGGATTCCTCGGTGCCCGCCAGCATGCTGCCCATCATGACGACATTCGCGCCCGCTGCCAGCGCCTTGGAGACGTCGCCCGAGAAGCGCACGCCGCCGTCCGCGATGACCGGCACGCCGCTGCCGCGCAGCGCGTCCGACACATTGGCGATGGCCGTGATCTGCGGCACGCCGACGCCCGCGACGATCCGCGTCGTGCAGATGGAGCCCGGGCCGATGCCGACCTTGACCGCGTCCGCGCCGTACTCGACGAGCGCCTTGGCCGCCGCCGCCGTCGCAATATTGCCGCCGATCACCTGCACGTGCGGATAGTTCTGCTTGACCCAGCGCACGCGTTCGAGCACGCCCTGGCTGTGGCCGTGCGCGGTGTCGACGACGATCACGTCGACGCCCGCCTGCGCCAGCAGATCCACGCGTTCCTCATTGTCCGCACCGACGCCCACGGCCGCGCCCACACGCAGCTTGCCGTCTTCGTCCTTGCACGCATCCGGGTTCTCGGTCTGCTTCGTGATGTCCTTCACGGTCATCAGGCCGCGCAGTTCGAACGCGTCGTTGACGACCAGCACGCGCTCCAGGCGGTGACTGTGCATCAGCGCCTTGGCCTCGGCGAGCGAAGTGCCTTCCTTGACCGTCACGAGCCGTTCGCGCGGCGTCATGATGGTGCGCACCGGCTCGTCCATGCGTTCTTCGAAGCGCAAGTCCCGGTTTGTCACGATGCCGATCAGCTGCGCGCCCTCGACCACCGGAAAACCCGAGATGCCATGTTGCTGCGTCAGCGCAATGACGTCACGCACGCGCATTTGCGGCGGCACGGTGATCGGATCGCGCACGACGCCGGATTCGAACCGCTTCACCTTGGCGACTTCGCGCGCCTGTTCCTTGGCGGTGAGATTCTTGTGGACGATGCCGATGCCGCCCAGCTGCGCCATGGCGATGGCGAGCCGGCCTTCGGTGACCGTGTCCATGGCGGCGGACACGAGGGGCATGTTCAGGGAGATGTTGCGAGTCAGCTGGGATTTCAGACTGGTGTCGCGCGGGAGAACGCTGGAGAAGGCGGGCACGAGGAGCACGTCATCGAACGTGAGTGCTTTCTGGATCAGACGCATGGCAAATCCTATGGGCGCAAAAGCAGATTATACCGATAGTTCTCCGGGTTTTCACTGTCCGAACAGCAAGTTAGGCCACTCTCGGACAAAACCGGGCCGGCGCCGCGGCGCGTGCCGGAGCGTCTTCGTGGACCGCACCGGAGGCGCGCGTGCTACGCTTCGCGCCTTCTTCAAGGATGCGGACGGGAGTCGGGCCATGCAGCGCGGTGTGATGTACGGAATGTCGGCGGGCGCGATCTGGGGTTTCATCTTCCTGGCGCCACGGGTTCTGCCTGACTTTTCGCCTCTCACGCTCAGCATCGGCCGCTATCTGATGTACGGCGCGGTCTCGCTCGCGGTCGCGCTGCCCATCGCGCGCGGACTGCTCGCCAAACTCACGCGCGCCGACTTCATGGCCCTCGCCCGGCTCGCGCTGGTCGGCAACCTGCTCTACTACATGCTGCTGGCCAGTGCCGTGCAGCTCGTCGGCGTGGCGCCGGCGTCGCTGATCGTCGGCATCCTGCCGGTCACCGTCACACTTGCCGGCCGGCGCGATCACGGCGCAATCGACCTGAAACGGCTCGCCGGTCCTCTGCTCCTCGTGCTGGCGGGCATCGCGTGCATCAACCTCGATGTGTTCCGCGATCTGCTCGGCGTGTCCGGGGCCGTGTCCCAGACCAGCATTGGCACGCGCCTCGCGGGCCTCGCCTGCGCCGTCGGCGCGCTCGCCGCGTGGACCTGGTACGCGGTCGTCAACGCCCGCTATCTTCAGGCAAACGACCACTTCGACGGCAACGAGTGGTCCGTGCTGTGGGGGATCGTGACGGGATTGCTGGGTGCCGTGCTCGGCGCGATCGCGTGGATGCTGCCCGCGGGCACCGTCCAGGCCGCCGTCGCGCCCGAACGCTGGCATCTTTTCTGGATCGTGAGCATTGCCCTGGCAACCGGCGGTTCGTGGCTCGGCAACATGCTGTGGAATGCGGCGGCCAAGCGCCTGCCGCTCACGCTGTCAGGTCAGATGATCGCGTTCGAGACGCTCTTCGCGCTGCTCTACGCCTTCATCTACGACGGCCGCTGGCCGCGCACGCCCGAAGTGCTCGCCGTGGTGCTGCTGCTCGCGGGCGTCAGCTGGTCAGTGAGGCAGCATACGGTGCAGCCGGCGGTTTCCGCGCAGGAAGCTCCGGCACATTGAAACGAGTCAACGCTCAGCGGGCATCCTTCGACTGCCACTTGCGCCCTTCGATCGATCCCGCGCGGCGCGTTTTTTCGACGCGGCGCAGCCGGGCTGTCTTCGGGTCCACCGTCAGCGGCCGATAGATTTCCACGCGGTCGAACGCGACGAGCGTCGCATCGAGCGTACTGAGCTTGCCGAACACGCCGACCTTCTGCCGCGTGAGGTCGATGTCCTGATGCACGCGCAGCACGCCGCTTGCCTCGATGGCGTCGCGCACCGTCGCGCCGTCCTGCAACGTGACCTGCGCGAGGAAGCTGGCGCCGTCGGGCAGGCCATAGCACACGTCGATCTGCATCATGGTTTGCCGTAGCGCTGGTCGGCGCGCTTCACGAAGGAATCGACGAAAGTATTGGCAATATGACTGAACACCGGCCCGATGAGCTTTTCCAGGATCACATTGGAAAACTCGTAGTGCAGTGCGAACTCGATCTTGCACGCATCCGCCCGCAGCGGCGTGAAGCGCCAGTAACCGGTGAACTTCTTGAAAGGGCCGCTCAGGAACTCCATATCGATACTGGTCGGACGTTTCTGGGTGTTGCGCGTGGCGAAATGCTGCTTGATGCCCTTGAAGCTGATGTCGATCTTCGCTTCCATCCCGTTCTCGTCATGACGGCCTATCTCGACGCCGCCGCACCAGGGCAGGAAGTTGGGATAGTCGGCGACATCGGTGACGAGGTCGAACATTTCCTCCGCCGAATGGCGGATCAACACGGTTTTCTGGACATCTGCCATATAGGGCGCAGCGAAGGCTGAATTGGGCGGCAACGCGCAAGAGAACACGGCATCAGAACATTCGCGTGCCGGCGCGCTGCTAAAATCGTGATTTTAAACGAGTTGAGCACTTTCCATTCATGAGCATCATCGACAACAGAAAAGCCTTCTTCGATTACTTCATCGAGGAACGCTACGAGGCCGGTCTCGTGCTCGAAGGCTGGGAAGTCAAGGCGCTGCGCGCGGGCCGTGGGCAGATCAAGGAAGGCTACGTCGTCATCAAGGCGGGCGAGCTCTTTCTGATCGGCACGCATATCAGTCCGCTGCCCGAGGCATCGAAGTTCGAGAACCTCGATCCGGTGCGCACGCGCAAGCTGCTGCTGCATCGCGACCAGATTGACAAGCTCATCGGCAAGGTCGAGCAGCGCGGCCACACGCTCGTGCCGCTCAACTTCCACTACAAGGAAGGCCGCGTGAAATGCGAGATTGGCCTCGCCAAGGGCAAGAAGCTGCACGACAAGCGTGAGACCGAAAAGAAACGCGACTGGGATCGCGAACGTGCACGGCTGATGCGCTCGGCCACGAAATAAAGCGAACAGGGGCGCTCTTGCAGTGCCCTGTTTTTTTAGCTCTTGCGGATCACGCTGCCGCCACCCTCGCCCTTCACAATCGTCAACGCCGACGCAATCAACGAGCTCATGTCCGACAGATTCCCCGGCACGATCAGCGTATTGCCGGTCTTCGCGATATTGCCGAACGCGCCGACGTATTGCTCGGCGATCTTGAGGTTCACCGCCTCCATGCCGCCCACGGTCTGAATCGCGGTGCCGATCTTCTCGATGGCCTGCGCATTCGCCTCGGCGACCGCCAGAATGGCCGACGCTTCACCCTGCGCCTGGTTGATCGCCGCCTGCCGTTCGCCTTCGGACTTCTGGATCGCCGCCTCCCGCGCACCCGCGGCCAGGTTGATCTGTTCCTGCTTGCGTCCTTCGGAAGCCGCAATCAGCGCGCGCTTCTCACGCTCGGCGGTGATCTGCGCCTGCATCGCGTGGAGAATTTCCTTCGGCGGCGTCAGATCCTTGATCTCGTAACGCAGCACTTTCACGCCCCAGTTCGACGCGGCTTCATCCAGCGCATTGACGATGCTGTGATTGATGAAGTCGCGCTCCTCGAAGGTCTTGTCCAGCTCCAGCTTGCCGATCACGGAACGCAAGGTGGTCTGCGAAAGCTGCGTGATCGCGAACACGAAGTTGCTCGATCCGTACGACGCCTTCATGGCGTCCGTGACCTGGAAGTACAGCACGCCGTCCACCTGCAACTGCGTGTTGTCGCGCGTGATACAGACCTGGCTCGGCACTTCCAGCGGAATTTCCTTGAGCACGTGCTTGTAGGCCACCCGGTCGATGAACGGCAGCACGATGGTCAACCCCGGCGTGAGCGTCGAATGATAGCGGCCGAGCCGCTCCAGCACCCACGCATGCTGCTGCGGCACGATCTTGATGGTTTGCGCCGCGATCGCGATGACGATCACGAGCAGAATGGCCCCGACGATGGTGACGTCCATCTTCCCTACTCCTGGTTGATTATGTTGACTTCAGCGCCGCGCGACGACCACGAGCCGGTTGCCATCGAGCGCGGTGATGCGGTACCAGCGCGCGCCTTCGGTTTCGCCCGGCGCAAGTTCGACATCCCACTGCGCGCCGCGATACATCGTACGCGCGCGGCCGTCGCGCCATTCATCCACTTCCACGGTGGCGCCGATATCGAGATTCACGCTCGCATCGCGCGACGCGTCGCGGCGCTTCCAGTTGCCGAAGCGCGAACGCCGCAACGCCACCACCGCGATCAGACCGACCAGCGCCGCCACGATGAACTGCACATGCGGCATCGCGCCCAGCAGATGCGCCACGCCGCCCGCAAGAAAGCCGAGCGCCACCATCAGCAAATAAAACGTGCCGGTGAACAGTTCGAACACGATCAGCACACCCGCCGACACCCACCAGAACAGTCCGCTCGCAGCCATGCCTGCCTCCAAATGCAAACACCCCGGAGGATGTCCGGGGTGTTTTTATAGCACGCTCGCGCCTTTCCGAAAGCATCGAGAAAGGCGGATTTTGCTTATTTCGACAAGGCCTTCGCCAATTGCTGCCAGGTGTCGATGATCGTGTCCGGGTTCAGCGACATCGATTCGATGCCCAGTTCCGCCAGCCATACGGCGAGGTCCGGATGATCCGACGGGCCTTGTCCGCAAATACCGACATACTTGTTTAGCCGCAGGCACGTTTCGATCGCGCGCTTGAGCATGAACTGGACCGCTTCGTCGCGTTCGTCGAAGTCCGCCGCGAGCAGTTCCATGCCGGAGTCGCGATCGAGGCCGAGCGTCAGCTGCGTCAGGTCGTTCGAGCCGATCGAGAAGCCGTCGAAGCGCTTCAGGAACTGCTCGGCGAGGATCGCGTTGGACGGCACCTCGCACATCATCACGAGCTTGAGGCCGTTCGTACCGCTCTTCAGGCCGAACTTCGCCAGCAGTTCGATCACGCGGTCCGCCTGCTTCAGCGTCCGCACGAACGGCACCATGATCTGGACGTTGTCGAGACCCATCTCCTCGCGCACCTTCTTCAGCGCGATGCATTCCATGTGGAACGCCTCGGCGAAGTCTTCCGCGATATAGCGCGACGCGCCGCGGAAACCAAGCATCGGATTCTCTTCGTCCGGCTCATAGCGCGAGCCGCCAATCAGCTTCTTGTACTCGTTCGACTTGAAGTCGGACAGGCGCACGATCACGGGCTTCGGATAGAACGCCGCGGCGATAGTGGCGATCCCTTCCGTCAGCTTGTCGACATAGAACGCACGCGGCGACGCATGGCCACGCGCAACGCTCTCCACGGCCTTCTTCAGGTCCGCGTCGACGTTCGGATACTCCAGAATCGCCTTCGGATGGACGCCGATGTTGTTGTTGATGATGAATTCGAGACGCGCCAGACCGACGCCCGCGTTCGGCAGCTGCGCGAAGTCGAACGCGAGTTGCGGATTGCCGACGTTCATCATGATCTTGACCGGAATCGCCGGCAGTTCGCCGCGCTGGACTTCGGTCACTTCGGTTTCGAGCAGGCCGTCGTAGACCCGGCCTTCATCGCCTTCCGCGCACGACACGGTGACGAGCGCGCCGTCCTTCAGAATGTCCGTTGCGTCGCCGCAGCCAACTACTGCCGGCACGCCCAGCTCACGCGCGATGATGGCCGCATGGCAGGTACGCCCGCCGCGATTCGTCACGATGGCCGATGCGCGCTTCATCACCGGTTCCCAGTTCGGGTCGGTCATGTCGGCGACCAGCACGTCGCCCGGCTGCACGCGTTCCATCTCCGACGGGTCGTGAATGACGCGCACCGGACCCGCGCCGATCTTCTGGCCGATCGCGCGGCCGGTCGTCAGCACGTTCGACTGGCCCTTCAGCTTGAAGCGCATTTCGGCCTTGCCGGACGCCTGGCTCTTCACCGTTTCGGGACGCGCCTGGAGGATGAACAGCTTGCCGTCGCGGCCGTCCTTGCCCCACTCGATGTCCATCGGACGCTGATAGTGCTTCTCGATGATGACCGCGTACTTCGCGAGTTCGATCACGTCTTCGTCGGTGATCGAGAAGCGGTTGCGCTGCTCGTGCGGCACGTCGACGGTCTTCACGCGGCCCGGCTCGCCCGGCTTCGTGAATTCCATCTTGATGAGCTTGGAGCCGATCGACCGGCGGATGATCGGATACTTGTTCTGTTCGAGCGTGGTCTTGAAGACGTGGAATTCGTCCGGATTCACTGCGCCCTGCACGACCGTTTCGCCCAGGCCGTAGCTCGACGTGATGAAGACGGTTTCCTTGAAGCCCGACTCGGTGTCGATGGTGAACATCACGCCCGCCGCGCCGACGTCCGAGCGCACCATGCGCTGCACGCCCGCCGACAGCGCGACTTCAGCATGCGTGAAGCCCTTGTGGACGCGATACGAGATGGCGCGGTCGTTGTACAGCGAGGCGAACACGTGCTTCATGCGATCGAGCACGTCCTCGACGCCGACCACGTTCAGATAGCTTTCCTGCTGGCCCGCGAAGGAGGCGTCGGGCAAGTCCTCGGCGGTGGCCGACGAACGCACGGCGAACGACAGTTCTTCGGGCGAGCTGTTTTGCAGGACCTCGAAGCCACGGCGGATTTCTTCTTCGAGACGCGGTTGCAGCGGCGCGTCGACGATCCACTGACGGATTTCCTTGCCGGCTTCGGCAAGCGCCTTGACGTCGTCGACGTCGAAGGTTTCGAGACGCTTCGCGATGCGGTCCGTCAGCGTGTTGTGCTGGAGAAAGTCGCGGAATGCGAGGGCCGTGGTGGCGAAGCCCGTGGGCACGCGAACGCCGGCTTCGGACAGCTGGCTGATCATTTCGCCGAGCGACGCATTCTTGCCACCGACGATTTCCACGTCGGTCATTCGCAACTGCTCGAATGGAACTACATACGCCTGATCCTTTGCGACATCTTTCGCGACATTGACTGCGTTAGTCATACAAGCCCCTAAGGTGGATGGAATTCTCGATCGCACGAGTGGGCTCACAGGCGGCGGCGCTCATTGGAAGCGCATGCTGCCTCTCGTACAACCTGTTTGATAAGCCTTCGGGGAGCCGCGCCGCTTGATGCCGGTTGATACCGGTTGATGCCGGGGCGTGGTCAAAAAGAAGCGAAACGTCGGAAACTTGCTCGAAACCGTGGATTTACCTGGAACACGCTACAAAAGCCACGAAACGACCGCGATTTGACGAAAATGCGCTTCAGTTTGTCCGCAATTGCTTATCGAACAGGTTGCCGCTATTCTACCTTGCCGTATTTCAAAATTGTTTCGATCAGGCGGGGGTTCAACGGCAAAATCGAGGTGTTTCGGGCCTGTTCGTGGGGCATCCCACACCCAGGCGCCCGGTCTGCACTCGTTTTTCTCTTCGCCGGCGGTCAGTTACCATAACACAGGTTTTTACGGCGTCCGTGCTTTCGCGCCCCCGTTGAATGGCGCCTCAGACACGCTTGCCACCGCTTCCACCCGTTTCTTCTTTGCTTCCTCTTTCCGCCGATGCCGCCTTCCGTATTCATCGTTTCCGACGGTACCGGGATCACTGCCGAAACCTTCGCGCATTCGATCCTCGCCCAGTTCGACCAGAAATTCCGGCTCGTGCGCGTGCCGTTCGTCGATTCGATCGACAAGGCCTACGCGACCGTCGAGAAGATCAACGAGACCATCGCGCTGGACGGCCGCCGGCCGATTGTCTTCACGACGCTGGTGGACAGTGCGTCGAACGAGGTCGTCAAGGGCTGCAAGGCGCTGGTGCTCGACATGTTCCAGACCTTCATCGAGCCGCTCGAACAGGAACTGGAAATCAAGTCCACGCACGCGATGGGCCGCGTGCACCAGAACGCCGATACCGAGGAATACAAGAACCGCATCGAGGCGATCAACTTCTCGCTCGCGCACGACGACGGCCAGTCCAACCGCAATCTCGCCGATGCCGATGTGATTCTCGTCGGCGTGTCGCGCAGCGGCAAAACGCCGACCAGCCTCTACCTGGCGATGCAGTACGGTGTGAAAGCGGCAAACTATCCGCTGATTCCGGAAGACTTCGAGCGCGGCAAGCTGCCGACGCCGCTGCTCGAGCATCGCGAAAAGATGTTCGGCCTGTCAATTGATCCGCAGCGGCTCTCCGAGATCCGCAACGAGCGGCGTCCGGGCAGCAAGTACGCGGCGCTGGAGAATTGCCGCTACGAGATCAATGAAGCCGAGATGATGATGAAGCGCGAGGGCGTCAAGTGGCTGTCGTCGACGCACAAGTCGATCGAGGAAATCGCCACGACGATTCTGCAGGAAGTGAAGCCCGAACGGCCTTCGTATTACTGACGTACCAAGACAGGCTCAGCGCTGCTGGCGGCACTGCTCGAACAGACAGATCGCCGCCGCAGCCGCCACATTCAGCGACTCCATGCCGCCCGGCTGAGGAATCGTCACGCGATGCGTAACGGCATCGCGCCAGACCTGCGACACGCCCGCCCCTTCGTTGCCGAACACCCACGCCAGCGCGCCGGACAGGTCGCAGTCGTACAGCGCTTCAGCGCCGTGCGAATCGGTGATCGTGACAGGCGCGTCGAGCCGCGCGATCAGCCCGGCCGCTTCGACGTCCTCGAAGATGTCCAGCAGAAAGTGCGCGCCCATGCCCGAGCGCAATACCTTCGACGACCACGCATACGCGGTCCCCGGTGCGCAGAACACGCGCGTGATGCCGGCCGCGGCCGCGCTGCGCAGAATCGAGCCGACGTTGCCGGCGTCCTGCACGCCATCGAGGATCACGCAGGTGTCGGCGACCCGCGCAGGCATATCGGCTTCGAGCTTCTCGACCAGCAGCAGCATGCCGACGCCATGCACGACGCTCGACAGCTGGCCAAACAGCGCATCGGGCAGCACCATCACGCGCTTTTCCTCGATGCGTGCGACGATCCCGCGCGCTTCCTCGTGCGTGAGCGCCCCCTCGGTGACGATGCAGGTTTCCGGTTGCCCTGCGGCGTCGAGATAGGCGGAAGCGAGATGCAGGCCTTCGAGCAGCGCGTGGCCGCTGCGGCGCTGCTGCGCCGTCGAACCGGCGAGCGCCTTGATGCGCTTGTAGAGCGGATTGTCCCGCGAGGTGATGGATTTCACGTAGTGTCGAATACCGCTCAGAAGGCCAGCGTGTCCGAATCGTCTTGCGCCGCTGCGGTGACTTCGAGCACTTCCGGCGCGATTTGCGGCAGCACCGAACCGAAGCGTGCATGCGCCTCGCGCACCGGTGCGAACGAGCGCCGATGATGCACGCACGGCCCGTGTTCGCGCAGCGCCTTCAGGTGCTGCGGCGTGCCGTAGCCCGAATGCACGTTGAAGCCGTACATCGGATGGACGTCGTGCAATTCGACGAGCATGCGGTCGCGCGTGACCTTCGCAAGAATGGACGCGGCCGAAATCTGCTTGATGAGCGCGTCGCCGCCGATGACCGCTTCCGCGCGAATCGAGAGCGTCGGGCAGCGATTGCCGTCCACCTTCACCAGCGTAGGCGCGACGGACAGGCCTTCCACCGCGCGTTTCATCGCGAGCATGGATGCATGCAGGATGTTGATGGTGTCGATTTCCTCGACGCTCGCCGACGCAATGCAAAACGCCAGCGCCCGGTCGACGATCTTCTCGTACAACTCTTCGCGGCGCTTCGCGCTCAGCGCCTTCGAGTCGTCGAGCCCGTTGATGCGCGGTTTCGCGGGATCGAAGATCACCGCCGCCGCGACCACCGGTCCCGCCAGCGGGCCACGGCCCGCTTCATCCACGCCGCAGATGATGTCGAGCGGCGAACTGAAATCGAGGCCGGATTGGGTGAGTCGGGTTGCCGTCATTACCGGGGTCTCCGCGTATCGAGCACGCGCGCCACGGCCTCCGCCGCCTTCTGCGACGTATTCTGGCGCAGCGCGATATGCATCTCGGTGAAGATGTCCGTCAGCGTACGGCGGTTGGCCTCGTCGTTCAACTGTTTCAGCGTCGCGTCCGCGAGCGCCTCCGGCGTCGCGAAATGCTGCAACAGCTCCGGCACGACAAAACGACCCGCGAGAATATTCGGCAGACCCACGTACGGCAGATAGCCCTGCCGCTTCATGATCTGGCCGGTGAGCCAGGGCACCTTGTACGAGATCACCATCGGCTTCTTCAGCAGCGCGGCTTCCAGTGTGACCGTGCCGCTCTTGACGAGGATCGCGTCGGCGGCGGTCATCGCGCGCTGGGCGTTGCCGTCGGTGATCGTCAGCGACAGCTTCGGATGCGCGTCCACGAGCGGCCGCAGCAATTCACGCAACGCCGGATTCGCGGCGGGCATCAGAAAACGCACGCCCGGCTCGCGCTGCTGCATCAACTCCATCGCGTCGAAGAAGGTCGGGCCGATCAGCGCGATCTCCGAACGCCGGCTGCCCGGCAGCACGGCAATCACCGGGCCGCCCGTCGCGATGCCGAGTTCACGGCGCGCACCCTGCGTGTCGGGTTCGAGCGGAATCTCGTCGGCGAGCGGATGGCCGACGTAGCTCGCCGCCACGCCTGCCTTCTCCATCAGCGCGGTTTCGAATGGGAACACGCACAGCATGTGATCGACGGCCTTGACGATCTTCTTGATGCGCCCGCCGCGCCACGCCCAAATGGACGGACAGACGAAGTGAATGGTCGGAATGCCGGCTTCGCGCAGCGGCTGCTCCAGGCCGAAGTTGAAATCGGGCGCGTCCACGCCGATGAACACCGACGGCGGCTCCGCCAGCAGTTGCCGCTTGATCTCGTTGCGGATGCCCAGAATCTCGGGAATGTGCTTCAGCGCTTCGACATAGCCGCGCACGGTCAGCTTGTCCATCGGCCAGTGCGCTTCGAAGCCTTCGGCCGTCATGCGCGGGCCGCCGATGCCGCTATAGCGCGTGCCGTCGGGCAGCGCGCCTTTCAGGCCCTTGAGCAGCGAGGCCGCGAGCAGGTCGCCAGACGGCTCGCCGGCGACCATCGCGACGCGCGGCGGAAGGTTGAACGGGGTCATCGGGCGGCGGTCTAGCGGATGATGCCGCGCTGCGAGGCCGCGATGAAGCCGGCGAATGCCTTGACCACCTCGTCGCCCTCGCCGCCCGCGGCGCCGAGATCCTGGAGCTGCAACTTGGCTTCTTCGAGCGACAGGCCGCTCTTGTAGACGATGCGATAAGCCGAGCGCAGCGCCGAGATGGCGTCCGGCGTGAAGCCGCGGCGGCGCAGCCCTTCCACGTTGATGCCGTGCGGCTCCGCCTTGTTGCCCGCCGCGATCACGAACGGCGGCACGTCCTGCACGAGCGCCGACGCGCCGCCCAGCATCGAATGCGCGCCGATGCGCACGAACTGGTGCACGCCCGACATGCCGCCGATGATCGCGTGATCGCCGACAGTCACGTGGCCCGCTAGCTGCGCGTTGCTCGACATGATGACGTTGTCGCCGAGCCGGCAGTCATGGCCCACGTGCACGTAGGCCATGATCCAGCAGTCGCTGCCGATGGAGGTCAGGCCCTGGTCCTGCACCGTGCCGGTATGCAGCGTCGTGAATTCGCGGATGGTGTTGCGGTCGCCGATTTCCAGGCGGGTCGGCTCGTCCTTGTACTTCATGTCCTGCGGACGGCCGCCGATCGACGCGTAATGGCCGATGCGATTGTCGCGGCCAATGGTCGTATGGCCTTCGATCACGCTGTGCGAGCCGACCGTCGTGCCGGCGCCGATCACGACGTGCGCGCCGACGATCGCGTACGGTCCGATCTCGACGGACTCGTCGAGCTGAGCGCCCGGCTCGATGATCGCGGAGGGGTGAATCTTGCTCATGCGCTGTTCGCCTATGCTGTTCGTGCTGCTCGTTTCTCTGACCCGGATGACG
The DNA here is from genome assembly GCF_031451175.1 of Caballeronia sp. LZ035. Lineage (NCBI taxonomy): Bacteria > Pseudomonadati > Pseudomonadota > Betaproteobacteria > Burkholderiales > Burkholderiaceae > Caballeronia > Caballeronia sp. LZ035. The sequence continues at coordinate 1,633,843 of NZ_JARUXS010000001.1, read as the reverse complement.
CCCCTGCGCTCAGGCGTCCGTGGTCTTCACGGTACACATGAGTTCGGCTTCGGCGGCGGTCACGCCATCCACTTCGGCGCGCGCCTTGAACTTCCAGATGCCGCGCATGTAGCGCTCGAAAGTCACGTTGAGGATCAGCTGGTCGCCCGGTTCCACTACGCGCTTGAAACGCGCGCCATCGATGCCGACGAAGTAGTACAGCGTGTTGGTCGGATCGTGCGGCTCTTCCGCGAAGGTCAGGAGCGCCGCCGTCTGCGCGAGCGCTTCGAGAATCAGCACGCCCGGCATGACCGGACGCGTCGGGAAGTGGCCCTGGAAATACGGCTCGTTGATCGTCACGTTCTTCAACGCTTTGATGCTCTTGTGCGGCTCGAGTTCGAGCACGCGGTCCACGAGCAGGATCGGGTAGCGATGCGGCAGCAGCGTGAGGATCTTGTGGATGTCGAGATTGATTTTTTCTGTGCTCATGGTCGTTCTGCTCACGCGCGGGTCCCGCGTGGAAATGGGATGGCGGGCCGTCTGCGACGCCCGCCCGGATTGCTGTGTCTCTTGCCAGGTCCAGTCCGGCGGTTCGGACGGGCCCGTTTCGATTCTGCCGCGGCCGAATGCGGCCGGTCGCCGCCGGTTGCCGCCGCTTGCCTTAGCTGCCGCGCTCGTCGTCGCGCGTGCCCGCACCGGCGAGCGCGCTTTCCAGCGCCTTGATGCGCTCGCGCATCTTGTCGAGATTGCGCATGATCGCCGCGCTCTTGTTCCAGTCCGCGTGCGGCACGGCCGGGAACGCGCTCGTGTACATGCCGGGCTTGAGCAGCGACTTCGAGACGCCCGACTGCGCCGTGACGATCACGTAGTCCGCGAGCGTCACGTGTCCCGCGATGCCCACGGCGCCGCCGATCATGCAATGCCGGCCAATGCTGGTGCTGCCCGCGATGCCCGCGCACCCGGCAATCACCGTGTACGCGCCGATGCGGCAGTTATGGCCGATCTGCACGAGATTATCGATCTTCACGCATTCCTCGATGACGGTATCCGCCATCGCACCGCGATCGATCGTGGTGTTCGCGCCGATCTCGACGTCAGCGGCGATCTTCACCGCGCCGACCTGCGGAATCTTCACCCAGTTGCCGGTGCGGGCCTCGCCTTCGCCGGTGAAGTCCGGTGCGAAACCGAAACCGTCCGCGCCGATCACCGCGCCCGCGTGCACGATCACGCGCGCGCCGAGCGTACAGCCGTGATAGACGGTGACGTGGGGATACAGATGCACGTCGTCGCCGAGCGTGACGCGCTGGCCCACCGTCACGCCGGCATCGAGCTTCACGCGCTCGCCGATCACCGCGCCCGCTTCCACCGTCACGTGCGGTCCGATCACGGCGCTCGCCGCAACCTTCGCAGCGGGATCGACATACGCGCTCGGATGCACGCCGGGCACGGCCTTCGGCGTGGCCAGGTCGATGAAGGCCTGCGCCACGCGGGCGAAGTAAGCGTAGGGGTTGGGCGTGACGATGAAGTTACTGCCCGCGCGATTCGTCACTTTCTCGAGATCGGCGTGCGAAATGAGCACTGCGCCTGCCTGAGTCGTCTCGACCTGCGGCAGATACTTCTGATTCGCGAGAAACGCGAGCTGGGTGGAATCCGCCTTGTCGAGCGGTGCGAGACTCCCGACTCGATGCGCCCCGTTGCCGGTGACTTCACCGCCGAAGCGCTTCACCAGTTCGTCGAGCGTGATCGCCATGCCTGATGCCATCTCCTCTCAGTCCTCGTCAGTTCGGGCTCGTGCCGCTCGCGCCCGTGCCGTTCGAATTCGCCGCGAGCGCCTTCAGCACCTGATCCGTGATGTCGATGCGCGGGCTGACATACACCGCCTCCTGCACGATCAGGTCATAGTGCTGCTGTTCCGCGATCTGCTTGATGACCTTGTTGGCCCGGTCCAGCACGGCCGCGAGTTCTTCATTGCGGCGCTGGTTCAGGTCTTCGCGGAACTCGCGCTGCTTGCGCTGGAAATCCGCGTCGGTCTGCGCGAGGTCACGCTGGCGGGCGGCGCGGTCGGCCGGAGCCATGGACGCGCCGTTCTTGTCGATGTTGTCCGACATCGCCTTCAGGCGCTGCGCCATGTCCTGCAGCGCCTTGTCGCGCTTGGCGAATTCCTGCTCCAGCTTCGACTGCGCGGCCTTGGCCGCCGCCGATTCGCGCAGGATCCGGTCTGAATTGACCGCCGCGATGCGCGCTTCCTGCGCGCTCGCGCCGGCGGCGGCGCCCAGGCCGAGAACCAACGACAACGCAAGCGCCAGTGCCCTGTGTTTCGCAAGCTTACCGGTTCGCAAAGTCTTCCTCACGTTACGTCGAATTGAATGCAGTTCGGGTTCATCGGTGAGCCGCTTAGAAAGCCGTACCGATCTGGAACTGGAACTTCTGATACTGATCGCCTTCATGCTTCTGCAGCGGGAAACCCAGGCTCAGCTTGAGCGGGCCGATCGGCGAGATCCACGCGAGACCCACACCGTAGCCGTAGCGCAGGCCGTTGGCGCCGCTGGTCGTGCCGCCCTGACCCGGGTCGCCCCAGACGTTACCGGCATCGAGGAAGGTGAACACGCGCAGCGTACGGTCATAGCCGGTACCCGGCAGCGGGAACGTCAACTCGATATTGCCGACCGCCATGCGCGAGCCGCCGATCGGGTCGTTCGTGGTGGCGTCGCGCGGACCCAGCGAGCTCGGCGAGTAACCGCGCACCGAACCGATACCGCCCGCGTAGTAGTTCTTGAAGATCGGGTACGTCTGGCCGTCCAGCCCCTTGCCGTAGCCGCCCTGCAGGTTGAAGCCGAGCACGAAGCCGCGCGCGAACGAGTAGTAATACTGGAACTGCGCGTCGAACTTCGCGTACGTGGTGTTGCCGATCGGCGTGCCGTATTCCGCGTTCGATTGCAGGTAGTAGCCGCGGCTAGGCACGAGCGCGCTGTCGCGATTGTCGCGCGACCAGCCCACCGTCAGCGGATAGTTGTTCACCACGCGGCCGAACTCGTTCACGTAGTTCGTGTAGGCCTTCGGCGTGGCGGCGTCCAGGTCCATGGTGTTCTGCTCGGCGCCGAGGCCGAAGAACACCGTGTCCTGTTCCGAGAACGGAATGCCGAACTTCGTGTCCGCGCCCATCGTCACGATCCGGAAGCTCGAATCGGTCGAGTAGTACAGCGGCTGGTAGGTGCGGTAGTACGCGTCGGTAATGCGCTTGATGCCGTCGATGGTGAAGTACGGATCGACCTGCGTAACGGTCAGCGTGCGGTACGTCTTCGCAGTGTTGATGTTGACCGAGAGGCTCGTGCCCGAACCGAACACGTTGTCCTGCGACACGCCCGCCGAGAGCACCACCTTGTCCGTGGACGAGAAGCCCGCGCCCAGCGTGATGGCGCCGGTCGGCTTTTCGGCCACCTTGACGTCGACGTCCACCTGGTCGTTCGTGCCTTCGACCGGCACCGTGGCCACGTCCACGTCCGTGAAGTAGCCCAGACGGTTGATACGGTCCTTCGAGAGCGCGAGACGGCTCGAATCGAACCACGAGCTTTCCAGCTGGCGCATTTCGCGGCGGACCACTTCGTCGCGCGTACGCGTATTGCCGACGATGTTCACGCGCCGCACATACACGCGGCGGCTCGGATCCACCTGCAATGTCAGCGCGACGGTGTGATCTTTCTGGTCGATGTCCGGCTGCGCGTTGACCTGCGCGAACGCGTAACCGTATTCGCCGAGCTTGTCGACGATCGACTTCGTGGTGGCCTGCAGTTTCTCGGCCGAGAAGCGGTCGCCCGGCTTGATCTTCACGAGCTTCTTGAGCTCGGCCTCGCGGTCGAGCAGATTGCCCGACAGCTTGATGCTGCTGATCTTGTACGGCTCGCCTTCATGCACGGCGATCGTCAGGTACATGTCCTTCTTGTCCGGCGAGATGGACACCTGCGTCGAGTCGATGCTGAATTCGAGATAGCCGCGATTCAGGTAGTACGAGCGCACGTTCTCGAGGTCGCCCGTGAGCTTTTCCTTCGCGTAGAGGTCGCTCTTCGTGTACCAGGAGAACCAGTTCGGCGTGGAGAGCTGCATTTCGCCCAGCAGCGTGCTCGAACTGACCGCCTTGTTGCCGACGAAGTTGATCTGGCGGATCTTCGCGCTCGGGCCTTCGGCCACCGAGAACAGGATGGACACGCGGTTGCGGTCCACCGGCGTCACCGTGGTGGTCACTTCCGCCGCGTAGTAGCCGCGCGTCAGGTATTGCCGCTTCAGTTCCTGCTCAGCCTTGTCGACCAGCGCCTTGTCGTACGAGCGCCCTTGCGACAGACCCACCGAGCGCAGCGCCTTCGTCAGGTTTTCCTTGTCGAACTCGTGCAGGCCGGCGAAGTCGATGCTCGAGATGGCCGGACGTTCCTGCACCTGCACGACCACCACGTTCCCTTCCGTGGCGATCTGCACGTCGTTGAAGAAGCCCGTTGCGTAGAGCGCGCGGATCGCTTCGGAGGCTTTGTCGTCGGTGAAGGTGTCGCCTTGCTTGATCGGCAGATATGCGAACACGGAGCCCGGTTCGATGCGCTGAAGACCGTCGATCCGAATATCCTGCACGACGAACGGCGTGGTGGCGTGTGCCGCCATACCCGTCGCGGCGAGCGCCGCGGCCACAGCCGTCTTAGGAACAAAGCGATGAGGTTTGAACAACGTGCTTCCCCAGTATTTAAAGCTGCATTCGTTCCAGCGGTCGCCCGAGCGACGCCGCCAGAAATTGTCAAAGTGGATCAGAAACGAATCAGACGCGCGAGGTCGTTGAACAGCGCAATCATCGAGAGCGCGACGATGCAGACCAGGCCCGCCCTTTGCAGAACCAGCTGCCAGCGATCGGATACGGCTTTGCCGGTGACAGCCTCAACCAAATAATATAACAGATGCCCACCGTCCAGAACCGGAATCGGTAACAAGTTCAACACACCCAGGCTGATGCTGACGAGCGCCAGAAACGACAAAAACGCCGACACACCCAGCCTCGCGCTCTTGCCCGCATAGTCCGCGATGGTGACCGGTCCCGACAGATTCTTGAGCGACGCCTCGCCGACGATCATCCGCCCGAACATGCGCAGCGAGTACGCGCTGATGTCCCAGGTGCGGTTCACGCCCAGACGCAGGCTTTCGATCGGCCCGTAGCGCACCTTGACCGAAGGCAGCACATTGCCGAGCGCCGCGCCAATCCGGCCGATTTCCTTGCCGGTCGTCGCGTCGTGCTTGAGGTCGGGCGTGATCTGCACGGCATCGAGCTTGCCATTGCGCTCGATGCCGAGCGTCACCGGCTTGCCGCCGTGGGCCTTCACGTAATCGATGAAACTGGTCGCATTGTCGACCGTGCGGCCGTCGATGGTGCGCAGCGTGTCGCCGGCCTTGAGCCCGCTCTTCTGCGCCGCGCTGCCCGCTTCCACGGCCGCGACCGTGAGCGTGCCGCCGCCCGGCGTGAAGCCGAGCTTGTCCATGAAATCCTGATCGGCGTCGGCGTCGGTGATGCCTGTGACGCTCACCGGGAAGTCGAAGGTGCCGTCGTGCGTTTTCGCTGACAACACCACGCGGCGATGATCGAACGCGGCGTCGAGCAGCTTCCAGCGCAGGTCGGACCAGGAGCGGATCGTGTGCGTTTCGCCGCCCGAAGCGTCGCGCATCGCGACCACCGTCTCGCCGCCCTCGAAGCCGGCGCGCGCGGCGGCCGTGTCCGGCGCCGGTTGCGACACGATCGCGGCGGGTTCGGTGACGCCGGCCGCGAACACCGCGGAGAACAGCGCAATGGCCAGCAGGAAGTTGGCGATCGGCCCCGCCGCGACGATCGCAATGCGTTTGGCGACGCTCTGGCGGTTGAACGCGCGCGCCAGGTCTTCGGAAGGAATCTTCGTGCCGCCGTCGGGATCGACCTCGCGCTCGTCGAGCATCTTCACGTAGCCGCCGAGCGGCAGCGCGGCGATGGTCCATTCGACGCCGGTCTTCTTGCTGGTCCACTGCACCAGCGGCTTGCCGAAACCGACGGAGAAACGCAGCACCTTGACGCCGCACCATCGCGCGACGCTGTAGTGACCGAATTCGTGGACGACGACAAGCACGCCAATCGCGACGACGAAGGCAACGATTTCGGTCAGAAAGTTCATGACGGCCTCAATGGGCGATGGGTTCGGCGCCCGGCGCGCTCGCGGTGAGCGCTGCGACGAAACCGGCGGCAAGCCGGCGCGCGTTCGCATCGGCGGCGAGGACGTCGTCGAGCGCTGCGGCGCTCGTGTTCGGCAGCGCATTCAGCACGCGCTCCACCACTTCGCCGATGGCCATGAAGCCGATGCGGCGCTCGAGGAACGCTTCCACGGCGATCTCGTTCGCCGCATTGAGCGCGGCGCTGGCGATGCCGCCCGCCTCCAGCGCCTCGATGGCCAGCGCAAGACACGGGAAACGCTTGAAATCGGGCTTTTCGAACGTGAGCGTGGCGATCTGCGCCAGATCCAGCGGCATGACGCCCGAATCGACCCGGTCAGGATACGCCAGCGCGTGGGCGATCGGCGTGCGCATGTCCGGATTGCCGAGCTGCGCGAGGACCGAGCCGTCGGCGTAGGAGACCATCGAATGGATCACGCTCTGCGGATGAATCAGCACCTCGATGCGCGAGCCGGGAAGATCGAACAGCCAGTGCGCCTCGATCACTTCGAGGCCCTTGTTCATCATCGTCGCTGAATCGACGGAAATCTTGCGGCCCATCGCCCAGTTCGGATGCTTGACGGCCTCTTCCGGCGTCACGTTGACGAGCGACGCGGGCTCGCGCGTGCGGAACGGACCGCCCGAGGCCGTCAGGATGATCTTCGAGACGCCGCCGTGCAGTTTGGCTTCCTTGTCCGCGCAGGGCGGCAGGCACTGGAACACGGCATTGTGCTCGCTGTCCACCGGCAGCAGGATCGCGCCGTTGTCGCGCACGGCATCCATGAAGATCTGGCCGGACATTACCAGCGCTTCCTTGTTGGCCAGCAGGATGCGCTTGCCGGCGCGCGCGGCCGCGAGCGTGGGCGCGAGGCCCGCCGCGCCGACGATCGCCGCGACCACGGTGTCGCACTGCGGCGCGCGGGCTACCTCCACCAGCGCCTCGGGGCCGTGCGTGACCTCGGTCCTGCAGCCCTCGGCGCGCAAGGCGGACGCCACGCGCGCGGCCGTCTCGGCGTCGCCGACGACCGCCACGTCGGGCTGGAACCGGAGGCACTGCGCGATGAGCTTGTCGCCGTTGCGGTGTGCGGTAAGCGCATGGACCGAGAAACGGTCCGGGTGCCGCGCCACGACGTCGAGCGTGCTATCGCCGATCGAGCCCGTGGAGCCGAGCAATGTGAGACGTTTTTGCATGAATTCTTCTCTAGCCGATTAGCCGAGCATGAGCAATGCGATCGGCAGAACAGGCAACAATGCGTCGATGCGGTCGAGCACGCCGCCGTGACCCGGCAGCAGGCCGCTCGAATCCTTGACGCCGGCCTGACGCTTCAGGAGCGACTCGAACAGGTCGCCGATCACGCTGAACGCGACCAGCACGCTGAGCGCCACGAACGCGCGGTCCCAGCCGAGACGCTCCGCGAAGGCCGTAAATACGGTGGGTGCGTAAAAACCGGTGGCGGCGGCGAGCGCGCCGATCACGATGACGGCCAGCCAGCCGCCGATGGCGCCTTCCCAGGTCTTGCCCGGGCTGATCGACGGGGCGAGCTTGTGCCGGCCGATGGCTTTGCCGGCGAAGTATGCGCCTATGTCAGCCAGCCAGACTACTAGCAGAAGCGATAGCACGAAGGCCACGCCGCGAATCCGGGCATCGACGACCGCGTGCCAGCAGGCGATGAACACGACGATCCCGGCAAACAGCAGGAACGCTCGCCACGCGCCCGCGGCGAGCGCAGGCTTGCGGATCAGCGCGTAGGGCCCGGCGAGCACCCAGAAGATGGCCGCCATCTGGTACAGCGGCTTGCCCGCCACGCCGAGCCAGGCGCTGAAAATCAGCGCGAGGCCCGCGACCAGCGCGTAAGCCACCGGCCCGGCGCCGTTCAGCTTGAGGAGACGCCCCCATTCCCACGCCGCGAACACCACGACGAATCCGATCAGCGCGGCGAACCCGCCGATCGGCGCGTACAGCGTGACCGGCACGAGAATGGCCAGCAGAACGATTGCCGTGATGACACGGGTCTTTAGCATGAAAGGGTGTCGGCCTTCTGCGATTGGGATTCGACTTGCGCGCTGGTGCGCCCGAAACGGCGCTCGCGGCCGCCATACGAGGCGATGGCGCGGTCGAGCGCGGCGGCGTCGAAATCGGGCCAGTAGGTATCGGTGAAATGAAACTCGGTGTACGCGAGCTGCCACAGCAGGAAGTTGCTGATGCGCTGCTCGCCGCCAGTGCGGATGAACAGGTCCGGCTCCGGCGCATAGGCCATGGCGAGATGCTGGGCGAACGATTCGTCGTCGACGCGCGCGGGCACGCCGCTCTCCAGCGATTCGGCGATGAGCTTCTTGGTGGCCTGCATGATGTCCCAGCGCCCGCCGTAATTGGCGGCGATGGTCAGCGTGAGGCGGGTGTTGCGGGCCGTCTTGGTCTCGGCGCGCTGGATCAGCGCGCGGATGCGGTCGTTGAACATCGAGGTGTCACCGACGACGCGCAGACGGATGCCGTTCGCGTGCAGCTTGCCGATCTCGCGCTCCAGCGCGGTCACGAAAAGACGCATCAGGAAGGAGACTTCGTCGGTCGGACGGCGCCAGTTCTCGGAACTGAACGCGAACAGCGTGACGAATTCGACGCCGCGCAGCGCGCAGCTTTCGACGGTCGCCCGGACCGCATCGACGCCGCGCGTGTGACCGGCGACGCGCGGCAGGCGCCGCTCGGTCGCCCAACGGCCGTTGCCGTCCATGATGATCGCGACGTGACGCGGTACGGCTGCGACATCGGGCACGGTAACGGTAGAGCTGGTATAGGTCATGGCCGCTGAATCTTGAAATCTGAAGGAGTGAGAGCCGGCCTCAATGTAAGGCGCCGAGGCCGGCGGGACCGTTCCAGCGGCCTCACACCGTCATGATTTCCGCTTCTTTGGTCTGTACGAGCTTGTCGATCTCGGCGACGAACTTGTCCGTGAATTTCTGGACTTCGTCGCTGGCGCGGCGCTCGTCGTCTTCGGAGATTTCCTTGTCCTTCACGAGCTTCTTGAGCTGGTCGTTCGCATCGCGGCGCAGGTTGCGCACTGCAACCTTGGCGGTTTCGCCTTCGCTCTTGACGACCTTCGTCAGCTCGCGGCGGCGCTCTTCGGTCAGCGCGGGCATCGGCACGCGGATCAGGTCGCCCTGCGTCGCCGGATTCAGCCCGAGATCCGATTCGCGGATCGCCTTCTCGACCACCGGGACCATCTTCTTTTCCCACGGCTGAACGCCGATGGTGCGGGCATCGACGAGCGTCATGTTCGCGACTTGCGAAATGGGCACGTTCGAGCCGTAATAGTCGACCTGGATATGGTCGAGCAGGCCAGTATGGGCACGGCCCGTACGGATCTTCGCGAGATCGGCCTTGAATGCCTCGATCGACCGTTGCATCTTCTGGTCGACGCCCTTTTTGATGTCAGCCACACTCATTTGAACCTCCAAACCTGAGTTTTACCTGCAATAGCGGCGCCTGGCGCGCAGGGACTGAGCCACCGCGCGCCGCGCCCGATATTGCGAGAGTTTACACGTGGACGAGCGTCCCTTCGTCGTCGCCCTGTACGATGCGCTTGAGAGCGCCGGGCTTCGTGATCGAGAACACGCGGATCGGCAGCTTCTGGTCACGGCACAGCGCGAAGGCGGTTGCGTCCATCACCTGCAGATTCTTGCCGATGGCTTCGTCAAAGCTGATCGTGCTGTAGCGCGTTGCGTGCGGATCCTTCTTCGGGTCGGCGGAGTATACGCCATCGACCTTGGTGGCTTTCAGCACGACTTCGGCGCCCACTTCCGAACCACGCAGCGCGGCTGCCGTGTCCGTGGTGAAGAACGGATTGCCCGTACCGGCCGCGAAGATCACCACCCTGCCTTCTTCGAGCTGACGGATGGCGCGCGGACGGATGTACGGTTCGACCACCTGGTCCATGCGCAGCGCGGACTGCACGCGCGCCTCGATCCCGGCGTGACGCATGGCGTCCTGCAGCGCCAGCGCGTTCATCATGGTGGCGAGCATGCCCATGTAGTCGGCCGTGGCGCGGTCCATGCCGGCCGCGCCGCCCGCGACGCCGCGGAAGATATTGCCGCCGCCAATGACTACCGCCAGCTGGGTCCCGATCCGCACTACTTCCGCGATGTCCGCCACCATCCTTTCGATTGTTGCCCGATTGATGCCAAAGGCATCGTCGCCCATCAGGGCTTCGCCGGAGAGTTTGAGGAGTACGCGTTTGTAGGCTGTGGGCATATGAGGTTCCGATCGCGCCGAGGAGGGTTGCAACAACGTAGAACTGTAGGGGTGAAACAATATTTACTGCAAGCGGACCGGATCGGGCGGCGGGCGCGGAAACCAAGGGTTAACCCTGGTCTGCCGCGCCCGCTGCATGAGGCGAACCGGATCGCTGAATGCGGGCGGCGGTGCGACCGCCGCCGGACCAGCCAGCGCGACGCACGGCCGCGCTATTTCAGCAGACGCTCCTTAGCAGCGCCTTAAAGCAAGCCTTACGACTGCTTGGCGGCCGCGACCTGTGCCGCGACTTCTGCGGCGAAGTCGTCCTGACGCTTCTCAATGCCCTCGCCCACCACGAACAGCGCGAACTTCTGCACCGACGCGTTGCCGGCCTTCAGCATCTGCTCGATGGTCTGCTTGTCGTTCTTCACGAACGGCTGGTTCAGCAGCGAGACTTCCTTCAGGTACTTCTGCACCGAACCGTCGACCATCTTCGCGACGATTTCAGCCGGCTTGCCCGATTCCGCGGCCTTCTGCTCGGCGATGCTGCGTTCCTTGGCGATCAGATCGGCCGGCACTTCGTCCGACGACAGCGACACCGGCTTCATGGCGGCGACGTGCATGGCGACGTCCTTGCCCACTTGCTCGTCCGCGCCCGTGAACTCGACCAGCACGCCGATGCGCGTGCCATGCAGGTACGAAGCAATCTTGTTGGCGGATTCAAAACGCACGAAACGGCGGATCGAGAGGTTCTCCCCGATCTTGCCGACCAGCGCGAGGCGCACGGCGTCGACCGTCGAGCTTTCGAGCGGCAGCGCCGACAGCGCGGCCACGTCGGCCGGGTTGTTGCGGGCAACGAGTTCGGCGATGGTCTTGCCGAAGGCCAGGAAATCGTCGTTCTTCGCGACGAAGTCGGTTTCGCAGTTCAGTTCGACCAGCGCGCCCACGTTGCCGTCCACGAATGCCGAGACGATGCCTTCAGCCGTCACGCGCGATGCCGCCTTGCTTGCCTTGTTGCCGAGCTTCACGCGCAGCAGCTCTTCCGCGCGCGCCATGTCGCCGTCGGCTTCCGTCAGCGCCTTCTTGCATTCCATCATCGGCGCGTCGGTCTTCGCGCGCAGTTCTGCCACCATGCTTGCGGTAATTGCCGCCATCATTCGCTCCTTGAGTCTGTTTGATACGTGCCGCGGGCCTTACGTCTCACCCACGACAGGAAAATAGGGGTGTCCAGCGCTTCGGCTAAAAAAAAGGGGCCTTTCGCAAAGCCCCCTTTTTTGTCGGCCACAGGGCTCGATTACGCCTGTTCGTTGACCTCGACGAACTCGTCGCCTTCGCCGCCGCGCACAGCCTGGACCACGTCGTTGACCGCGTTCGCGCGGCCTTCGAGGATCGCGTCGGCCACGCCTTCGGCGTACAGGGCCACGGCCTTCGACGCGTCGTCGTTACCCGGGATCACGTAGTCGATGCCTTCCGGCGAGTGGTTCGTGTCGACCACGGCGATGACCGGAATGCCGAGCTTCTTGGCTTCGGTCACGGCAATCTTGTGGTAGCCGACGTCGATGACGAACATCGCGTCCGGAATGCCGCCCATGTCCTTCACGCCGCCGATCGACTTTTGCAGCTTGACCATTTCGCGTTCGAACAGAAGGGCTTCCTTCTTGCTCATGCGCTCGGTTTCACCCGATTCCAGCGCCGCTTCCATGTCCTTCAGGCGCTTGATCGACACTTTCAGGGTCTTGAAGTTGGTCATCATGCCGCCGAGCCAGCGCGCATTGACGAACGGCATGCCGGCGCGTGCTGCTTCCTGGGCGATGGTGTCGCGCGACTGGCGCTTCGTGCCGACGAAAAGGATCGTGCCGCGGTTGGCTGCCAACTGGCGCACGTACTTCAGCGCGTCGTTGTAGAGCGGCAGGGTCTTTTCGAGGTTGATGATGTGAATCTTGTTGCGATGACCGAAGATGTAAGGGGCCATCTTCGGGTTCCAGAAGCGGGTTTGGTGACCGAAGTGGACACCGGCTTCCAGCATTTGACGCATCGTGACTGCCATGAAATTCTCCGCGAGGGTTGGGTCTTAAGCCGGCTGCCGCATCCTGCGCCCGGGTGGCGATAGTCGATACTCGCCTGACGGACGCCGGACACCCTGGGTGCGCCGGCTTGCGATTCGGATTCGATTTGATGATTTCCTGAGCCTTGATCGTTGGACTACCCCGGAGATTGTCCCGGCGAACCGTGACGACACTGTGGATGTAGATCAAGACTTAGCCCGTGAGTATAGCATGTGAGGATTGATCGGCTCAAGCCGCCTGTCAGGTGCCGAAGTCGTGGCGGGCAAGCCCCGACGCCTTGCCGCAGCGTCATGTGCCCCAAAGTATCCGGGTGCGGCACATTTCCTAAGGTGCGATAATGCCGCTTTGGCGGCTCACTGCCGCCTGGATTGCCTAACAGCATTGCTGCAGAACGCGTACGAAACCCGCGTACGCCAGCCATTACCCGCATACCTCACGCACACTCGCGTCCTTTCGAGCCAAGTCATGTCCATTACGCTGAAAAACGACCACGATATCGCGCAGATGCGCGTCGCCTGCCGGCTCGCCAGCGAAGTGCTCGATTTCATCACGCCGCACATCGTACCCGGCGTGACGACCGAGGAACTCGACCGCCTGTGCCACGAGTACATGCTCAAGGAGCAAGGCACCGTTCCCGCGCCGCTCAACTATCAGCCGCCCGGCTACCCGCCCTACCCGAAGGCCACCTGCATCTCCGTCAACGACGTGATCTGTCACGGCATCCCGGGCGAGAAGGTGCTCAAGAACGGCGATGCGCTCAATATCGACATCACGGTCATCAAGAATGGCTACTTCGGCGACACGAGCCGGATGTTCATCGTCGGCGAGGGCTCGATCCTCGCGAAGCGCCTCGTCCAGACGACCTTCGACTGCATGTGGCTCGGCATCGACCAGGTGCGCCCCGGCGCGCATCTCGGCGATATCGGCGCGGCCATCCAGAAGCATGCCGAGTCGCAAGGCTATAGCGTCGTGCGCGAATACTGCGGCCACGGCATCGGCCAGGTCTTCCACGAAGAGCCGCAGGTGCTGCACTACGGCCGTCCGGGCACGGGCATCGAGCTTCAGGCGGGCATGATCTTCACGGTCGAGCCGATGATCAACGCCGGCCGCCGCGAAATCCGCACGATGCCCGACCAGTGGACCGTCAAGACGCGCGACCGCAGCCTGTCCGCGCAATGGGAGCACACCGTGCTCGTGACGCCCACGGGCTATGACGTGCTGACGGTTTCGGCGGGCACGCAGGCGCCGTCGCAGCTGATCGCGGCCACCGCCTGAACGCGTTCCACTCTCTCCGGCGCGCGCCGCAACCGCGCGGCGCCGCCACTTCTCCCGCCCGCCGATCCGAGCCATGAGCGTCATCGCCGTCGCCACGCCCTGTGAAACCCTGCGCGCCGCCTACAAGGCCGCGAAGGCCGCGCTCATCGAGCGCTTCCAGACGACCTCGAACGTCGAGCCGCTGATGCACGCGCTCGCGCGCGCCACCGACGACGCCCTCAAGGGCGCCTGGAAGGCCTGCGCGATGCCGGAGAACGCGGCGCTCGTCGCGGTGGGCGGCTATGGACGCGGCGAGCTCGCGCCGTTTTCCGACGTCGACATCCTGGTCCTGCTGCCGGACAGCGCCTCCGACACCGACACCGAACTCAACGGCCGGATCGAGCGTTTCATCGGCATGGCGTGGGATCTGGGGCTCGATATCGGCAGCAGCGTGCGCTCGGTCGAGCAGTGCATCGCGGAGGCCGCCAACGACATCACCGTGCAGACCTCGCTGCTCGAGGCACGGCGCATCTGCGGCGACACGCGCCTGTTCCAGCGCTTTTCGGAGCGCTATCACGAGACCCTCGACCCGCGCGCGTTCTTCCAGGCGAAGGTGCTCGAAATGCGCCAGCGTCATGCCAAGTTCCAGGACACGCCCTACAGCCTCGAACCGAACATCAAGGAAAGCCCCGGCGGCCTGCGCGACCTGCAACTGATCCTGTGGATTGCGCGCGGGGCGGGCTTCGGCAGCAACTGGCGCGAACTCGACACACGTGGCCTCATCACCGAACGCGAAGCGCGCGAACTGCGCCGCAACGAAGGCTTTCTGAAGGCGCTGCGCGCACGGCTGCACGTGATCGCCAAGCGGCGCCAGGACATTCTGGTTTTCGATCTGCAAACGCCGCTGGCCGAAAGTTTCGGTTTCGAAGCGACCGCCGCCAAGCGCGCGAGCGAGCAGCTGATGCGCCGCTATTACTGGGCCGCGAAAGCCGTCACGCAACTGGCAACCATCCTGATCCAGAACGTCGAGGCACAGCTGTTTCCGTCGACGAGCGGCATCACGCGGGTGCTCAACAGCCGCTTCGTCGAGAAACAGGGCATGCTGGAAATCGCCCGCGACGATGTCTTCGAGCACGAACCGCACGCCATTCTCGAAGCCTTCCTGCTGTACGAGCAGACGCGCGGCGTGAAGGGCTTTTCGGCGCGCACGCTGCGGGCGATCTACAACGCACGCGACCTGATGGACCGCGCATGGCGGCGCGACCCGGACAACCGCCGGCTGTTCATGGAGATCCTGAAGCAGCCCGAAGGCATCACGCACGCCTTCCGCCTGATGAACCAGACGAGCGTGCTGGGGCGCTATCTGATCAACTTCCGGCGCATCGTCGGACAGATGCAGCATGACCTCTATCACGTCTACACGGTCGATCAGCACATCCTGATGGTGCTGCGCAACCTGCGCCGCTTCGCGATTGCGGAGCACGCGCACGAGTATCCGTTCTGCAGTCAGCTAATGGGCAACTTCGAGCGCCCGTGGGTGCTGTATGTCGCGGCGCTGTTCCACGACATCGCCAAAGGGCGCGGCGGCGATCATTCGACGCTCGGCATGGTCGACGCCCGCCGCTTCTGCCGCGAACACGAGATCGGGCAGGAAGACACGGAGCTGGTGGTGTGGCTCGTGCAGCAGCATCTGACCATGAGCCAGGTCGCGCAGAAACAGGACACGAGCGATCCCGAGGTCATCAAGCAGTTCGCCTCGGTCGTGCGCACCGAGCGGCGCCTGACGGCGCTCTATCTGCTGACCGTCGCCGATATCCGCGGCACCAGCCCCAAAGTCTGGAACAACTGGAAGGGCAAGCTGCTCGAGGATCTGTTCCGCGCGACGCAAGCGGTGCTCGGCGGCGCCGAGCCGGATGCGCACTCGGAACTGAAGTCGCGTCAGGAAGCGGCGCTCGCGCTGCTGCGGCTCGAAACCGTCCCGGAAGGCGCGCAGAAACGACTGTGGGATCAGCTCGACGTCGGCTATTTCCTGCGGCACGATCCCGCCGATATCGCCTGGCAGACGCGCGTGCTCTACCGTCACGTCGAAAGCGACCGGCCCATCGTGCGCGCCCGGCCCTCGCCGATCGGCGCGGCGTTGCAGGTGCTCGTGTATGTGCAGGACCGGCCGGATCTGTTCGCCGGCATCTGCGGGTATTTCGACCGCAATGGCCTGTCCGTGCTCGATGCCCGCATCACGACGACGCGCCATGGCTACGCGCTCGACAACTTTCTGGTCGCGCATCCCGAGCACGACGGCAGTTATCGCGACATCGCGAATCTCGTCGAGCAGCAACTGAGCACGTTGCTGACCGACGAGCGCATTCTTCCGGAACCGTCGAAGGGCCGCGTCTCGCGGCTCGTGCGGACGTTTCCGATCACGCCGCGCGTGGACCTGCGTCCCGACGACCGCGGCCAGTACTACATCCTGTCCGTGTCCGCCAACGACCGGCAGGGCCTTCTTTATTCGATCGCGCGGGTGCTCGCGCAACACCGGATCGGCGTGCAGGCGGCGCGGATCAATACGCTCGGCGAACGCGTCGAGGACGTGTTCCTGATCGACGGCAAGAGCCTGTCGAACAACCGCACCCAGATCCAGGTCGAAACCGAACTGCTGCGCGCGATCGCAGCCTGAGACTTTATGCGCGTCAAACTGACAGCCAAACATCCGCGTCCGACCTCGTCGACGCGTTCGCCGGTCCGGACCGGCACCTCCACGGGGCGCAAGCCCACGCGGCCCGCTGCACCGGACGAGGCGCGGCCTGCACGTGGCGAGCGAGCTGCGGGTGGTGATGAGCGTCGCCCGTTCAAGCCGCGTGGCGACGATTCGCGTCCGCCGTCTGGTGATCGTGACCGTGGTCCGCGCAAGTCGTTCGAAGGCCGGCCGCCTGCGCGTGGCGAGCGTCCTTCGGGCGGTGACGAGCGTCGTCCGTTCAAGCCGCGCGGCGACGATTCGCGTCCGGCGTTTGGTGATCGTGACCGTGGTCCGCGCACGTCGTTCGAAGGCCGCCCGCCCGCACGTGGCGAGCGTCCTTCGGGCGGTGATGAGCGTCGTCCGTTCAAGCCGCGTGGCGACGATTCGCGTCCGCCGTTTGGTGATCGTGACCGTGGTCCGCGCAAGTCGTTCGAAGGTCGCCCGCCTGCACGCGGCGAGCGTCCTGCGGGCGGTGATGAGCGTCGCCCGTTCAAGCCGCGTGGCGACGATTCGCGCCCGGCGTTTGGTGACCGTGACCGCGGTCCGCGCAAGTCGTTCGAAGGTCGCCCGCCTGCGCGTGGCGAGCGTCCTTCGGGCGGTGATGAGCGTCGTCCATTCAAGCCGCGTGGCGATGATTCGCGTCCGTCGTTTGGTGATCGTGACCGTGGTCCGCGCAAGTCGTTCGAAGGTCGCCCGCCTGCGCGTGACGAGCGTCCTGCGGGCGGTGATGAGCGTCGCCCGTTCAAGCCGCGTGGCGACGATTCGCGTCCGCCGTTTGGTGATCGTGACCGTGGTCCGCGCAAGTCGTTCGAAGGTCGCCCGCCTGCGCGTGGCGAGCGTCCTTCAGGCGGTGACGAGCGTCGCCCATTCAAGCCGCGTGGCGATGATTCGCGTCCATCGTTCGGTGACCGTGAGCGCAGCCCGCGCAAGTCATTCGAAGGCCGGCCGCCTGCACGCGGCGAGCGCCCTGAGGGCGGTGACGAGCGTCGCCCATTCAAGCCGCGTGGCGACGACCCGCGTCCGTCGTTTGGTGACCGCGACCGCGGCCCGCGCAAGTCATTCGGTGACGACGCGCGCTCCGGCCCGGCTCCGCGAAAGCACGCGGAAAGCCGCGGACCTGCGCGCACAAGTCAAACAGACACGCGCCAGCCGCCCTCCGCCGAATCCGCACCGAAGCCCCGCGATCATGACCACCACGACGGCCTCGTGCGTCTCTCGAAAGTCATGTCGGAACTCGGTCTCTGCTCGCGCCGCGAAGCCGACGAGTGGATCGAGAAAGGCTGGGTGCTCGTCGATGGCGAAGTGATCGATACGCTCGGCACGCGCATCCGTCCGACGCAGGAAATCGACGTGCTGCCCGCCGCGCGCTCGGCGCAGTCGCAACTGGTGACCATCCTGCTGCACAAGCCGGTCGGCTATGTGTCGGGTCAGGCGGAAGACGGCTACGAGCCGGCCATCACGCTGATCAACCCGGCCAACCGCTGGGAAGAAGATCGCGCGGGCATTCGCTTTGTACCGAGTCACCTGCGCACGCTCGCGCCCGCCGGACGGCTTGACATCGACTCCACCGGCCTGCTCGTGCTGACCCAGGACGGCCGCATCGCGAAACAGCTGATCGGCGGTCACTCGGAAGTCGACAAGGAATACCTGGTGCGCGTGCGCTTCGGGGAGCACACCGTCGATGTCGACCAGCATCTGCCCGCGGAACAACTCGCGCTGCTGCGCCACGGCCTCGAACTCGACGGCGTGCCGCTCAAGACCGCCCAGGTCAGCTGGCAAAACGGCGAGCAACTGCGCTTCGTGCTGCGCGAAGGCAAGAAGCGGCAGATTCGCCGCATGTGCGAACTCGTGGGGCTGGAAGTCGTCGGGCTGAAGCGCATCCGCATGGGCGGCGTCATGCTTGGAGACCTGCCGCCGGGACAGTGGCGCTATCTCGGCCACAACGAGTCGTTCTAAGCGCCGCGCGCATCGGGACAAGTCTGGCGCGTCGCAAACACGCCACTTTTACCGCTCAGAAAGGCACGATCCGCACTGGATCGTGCCTTTTCTTTTTTGACCGCTTTTTGGTTAAAGAAAATGAATCATCGATCCGATACATCTGGCAGGCCAGGGCACGACGCGCGTGGCCACGCCGGCCGGATGAGCGGCGGCAGCATTGAACGGCATCGAGGGAGAATGACCATGTCAGTTGAAATCATCGTGCGGGAAACGGGAACCGGCCTCGAAATCGTCAGCGGCCGACGACGCCTCGAAGCCCTGCTTGCCCTGCGCGACGAAGTCGTCGTGATGAGTCCCGGCGTCGGTGAAATGGTGATCGCGCGCTTGCCCGATGGCCGCCTGCAAGCCACTGCCAATCCTGAACACGTCGCGTTGTTCCGTCAGCCGGACCTCTCCGGCAGTCCCAAAACCCTCGCCTGAACAAAAAGCCGCTCCATGTGAAGTGAAGCGGCCTTCTGTCAAGCTTCCTTGCGAGCCTTGGCGGCGCATGCAGTACGTGCATGCCGCCGGCCCGGCGTCAGTCGTCGTGCGCCGGATCGAGACCAGGGAACAGCACTTCAGTGAAGCCGAACTTCGAGAAGTCGGTGATGCGCATCGGATAAAGCTTGCCGATCAGATGATCGCACTCGTGCTGCACGACGCGCGCATGAAACCCTTCGGCAAGCCGCTCGATAGCGTGGCCATACTGGTCGAAGCCCTGATAGCGGATCATCGAGAACCGCTGCACCACACCGCGCAACCCCGGCAGGGACAGGCACCCTTCCCAGCCCTCCTCCATGTCATGCCCGTTCGGCGTGATGATCGGATTGATCAGCACCGTCTCAGGCACCGACGGCGCGTCGGGATAACGCTCGTTGTGCCCGAAGCCGAAGATCACCACCTGGAGATCCACGCCGATTTGCGGCGCGGCCAGTCCCGCCCCGTTGGCGTCGCGCATTGTGTCGAACATGTCTTGCACGAGCGCGTGCAGTTCCGGCGTATCGAAATGCTCGACCGGCTGCGCGATCCGCAACAAACGCGGATCGCCCATCTTCAAAATTTCACGAATCATTGAATGGCTCCTTCCAAGAGCTTGCGCATACCGTCTTCGTCGAGCACCGGAACGCCGAGTTCCTCCGCTTTTGCAAGCTTGCTGCCGGCTTCCGCGCCCGCCACGACATAGTCGGTCTTCTTCGACACCGAACCGGCGACCTTCGCCCCGGCGTTCTCAAGCATTTCCTTGGCTTCTTCACGCGAGAGCGTGGGCAATGTGCCCGTCAGCACGACGGTCTTGCCCGCCAGCACGCCTTGCGGCGCCTTCGGGGCGGGCGGACCTTCAGGCCACGAAACCTTCGCGCGCAACTGTTCGATCACGTGCTGGTTGTGCGCCTCGCTGAAGAAATTGTGGATGGCCTCGGCCACGATCGGGCCGACATCATTGACTTCGAGCAGCTCTTCGACCGTTGCCGCGATAATCGGGTCCAGCGACCCGAAGTGCTTCGCGAGATCCTTCGCGGTCGATTCGCCGACATGCCGAATCCCCAGCGCATAGATGAAGCGCGCGAGCGTCGTGTTGCGCGCTTTCTCCAGCGAGTCGAGCAGGTTCTGCGCGGATTTGTCCGCGAAACGGTCGAGCGCCGCGAGCGTCGAAAAGCCGAGGTTGAAGAGGTCGGCGGGCGTGCGGACGAGGTTCTCATCGACCAGCTGGTCGATGATCTTTTCCCCGAGTCCGTCGATGTCCAACGCCCTGCGCTGCGCGAAATGCCACAGCGCCTGCTTGCGCTGCGCCGGGCAAAACAGCCCGCCGGTGCAGCGTGCAATGGCTTCGTCCGGCAGACGCTCGATCTTCGAGCCGCACACCGGACATTCCGTGGGCATGACGAACTCGCGCGCATCTGCGGGACGGCGCTCCAGGATCGCGCCGACGACCTCCGGAATCACGTCGCCCGCGCGCCGCACGGTGACGGTATCGCCGATGCGGATGTCCTTGCGCCGTACTTCGTCCTCGTTGTGCAGCGTGGCATTGGTGACCGTCGCGCCGCCGACGAAAACGGGCGCGAGCCGCGCGACCGGCGTAATGGCGCCAGTCCGGCCGACCTGCACGTCGATGCCGACAAGCTGCGTGAGCGCTTCCTGCGCGGGAAACTTGTGTGCGAGCGCGAAACGCGGCGCGCGCGACACGA
Source organism: Caballeronia sp. LZ035 (assembly GCF_031451175.1). Classification (NCBI taxonomy): domain Bacteria; kingdom Pseudomonadati; phylum Pseudomonadota; class Betaproteobacteria; order Burkholderiales; family Burkholderiaceae; genus Caballeronia; species Caballeronia sp. LZ035. The sequence continues at coordinate 1,613,221 of NZ_JARUXS010000001.1, read as the reverse complement.
AGCCCAGCTGGTCCTGCTGGTCTCGCCGGTCGACCTTGTAGACGACGCCGTCGATGTCGTACGCCAGCTTCTCGCGCTTCTCGCCCACCTTGCGGAAGAAGCCGAGCAGGCCGTCCGCGCCCTGCACCACGGCGCGCTCCGCGTTCACTGGCAAGCCCATCTCCTTGTACCAGTCGAGCAGACCGGCATGCGTGGCCGGCATCTCCGCGCCTTCCAGCAGGCCGATGCCGTACGCGAAGAACGACAGTGAACGCTGCGCGGTCATCTTCGAGTCGAGCTGGCGCAGGCCGCCCGCCGCCGCATTGCGCGGGTTCGCGAATTCGCGCTGCCCGGCGTCGCGCTGGCGCTGGTTCAGGCGCTCGAAGTCGCGCTTGAACATCAGCACTTCGCCACGCACGTCCAGACGTTTGGGCACGTGCTTACCCTTCAGCGTGAGCGGGATAGAGCGGATGGTGCGGACGTTGGCCGTGACGTCCTCGCCGGTCGCACCGTCGCCGCGCGTGGCGGCCTGCACGAAGCGGCCGTCCTCGTAGCGCAGCGAGATGGCGAGGCCGTCGAACTTCAGCTCGCAGGCGTATTCGACGGGCGCCTGATCCAGCGCGTCGGAGACGCGCTTGTCGAAGGCGGCGATGTCCTCGTCCGCGAAACCGTTGTTGAGCGAGAGCATGGGCACGTCATGCACGACCGGCGTAAAGCCTTCGGCCACTTCGCCGCCAACCCGCTGCGTGGGCGACTCCGGCGTGACGAGTTCCGGATGCTCGCTCTCGATGCCCTGCAGTTCCTTGAACAACGTGTCGTATTCGGCGTCGGGCAGGTCCGGCTGGTCCAGCACGTAATACGCGTAGTTCGCGCGCTCCAGTTCCGAGCGCAGCCAGGCGGCGCGTTCGGCCGGATGATCGGCGCTGGGCACGGCGGCGCCGGACTTGCGGCTGGCGGCGGACTCGGCTTTGGTTTTTGCGGACATGCGTGTGGAATGATTGAGATCGATCGCGCCTGTCGATGATTGCGACCCGACAGGCAGTCGTTCGATTGTCGCAGAAGATCGGACAATCGGGGCGTCGGCCGAATGGCCAGCGGATGAGGCTCGACGCGTTACTGCACGCGATGAGCAGGCAAAAGAAAGCGCCCCGGTCGGGGCGCAATCTTCACTGCCGGAACAACGCGTGCAGCCCTCGCCTTTACTGGCTGAACAGACGCCGGGTCGCGGGCGAACCAGCCGGCATGCCCGCCTGCTCCAGCTTCGCGTAGAGCGTCATCAACTGCTTCTCGATGGCGAGCAGCGCAGACTCCGGCAGCGGCCGGCGCTGATCGTCGACGACGCGCGCGCCGATGCGCTCGGACAGCGACTTCGCGTAATCGCACATGAGGCGGAACGGCAGGATGTCTTCGTCGGCAACGGGCACGTCGAGCACCAGCGTGATCATCTGGCCGCCCTTGTAGGTGAGGTCGTCGCGCAGGAAGTTGGTGTCGCCGAACAGCAGCATGAACACCGGATTCTGCTTCGCGTCGAGCTTGACGAAGCGCGTGCCGTCCCGCGACAGCAGCAGGCCGTCCTGCGACGCCACCGCCTGCACGTAGTTCGCAGACCACGGCGCGCCGTCGGAGAGAATGTTGATCGACAGTTGCGCGTCGCATTGCGCGGCGAAGCCGTCCAGCTCGCGCGCCATGCCGACCGTTTCCATCATGTCGGGGAATTCGGGCGCGCCGTCGAGCGCGTCGGCCAGACGCTGCACGCCGGTCACGAACTCCGAGAACTCCAGTTCGTTCAGCGGCCCGCTGCGATTCGCCAGTTGCGCCGCCGCGCGCAGTTCTTCATAACGCCCGCCGTTGCGCGGCAACTCCCACGCGCTGTCGCCTTCGGGCTTGCCTTCGATCGTGACGGGCTTCGTGCCCGCGCGGCGCAGACGCTGCGCCAGCGGAATCACGCGGTCGCCCGCGACCGGCGCGGCAAGGCGGATCGGCACGACGCAATCGATACGGCGATCCACGACCGCCGGCAGCGCCGACGAAACGGTGGTCGCCGCAGGCATCACCGGTTCGGCGCGCTCGTCTTCGGCTTCATCCCCGGCGATGTCGGCCGCGCCGTTCGCCGCGGTCGCTTCCGCCTGCAGATCGACGGCCGTGTCAGCCGGCGCAACCGGCACCACGGGCGGCGGCGCCGACCCAGCCTGCGCCATGCCGAAACTCGGCTCGACCCGCGCATCGCGCTCGGCAGCGCCTTCTCCGGCGGCCGGCTCGCGGCGCGGCTGGCGCACCGGTTCGATGAACGGCTGCTCGTCGTCCGTGTCCTGGCGCGCGAGCGCGTCGGCGGCTTCGTCCGGCATCGGGCGCGGCATCTTGCGCCGCACCTTGGCGTTCTGCCACGCGTTGTACACCACCACGCCGCCCACCACCACGGCTCCGGCTCCAATCAAACCGAGTGTCAACTCGTCCATGCAGGCTCCATCATTCTTTTACGTTACGAAGCGCCGCGCGATCTGTCGCCCGCATCGCGCCGCGTTCCGGCTTGTCGCCGCCGCCTGGCCGATGCGCGCCACTCCGCGCCCTTGCGCACGCCGCCGGATCATCGTCCGGCCCATTTAACCCATGAAACAAAACCGCGAACCGCGACCTTCAGCCGTTCTGCGCGAAACCCGACGCCGATTCCATGTCCACCGCAACGATCCGCGACACGCCCTGCTCCTGCATCGTCACGCCGATCAACTGCTGCGCCATTTCCATCGCAATCTTGTTATGCGAGATGAACAGGAACTGCGTCTTCACCGCCATCGCGCGCACCAGGTTGGCGAAGCGTTCGGTGTTGGCGTCGTCGAGCGGCGCGTCCACTTCGTCAAGCAGACAGAACGGCGCCGGATTCAGCTGGAACATCGCGAACACGAGCGCGGTGGCGGTCAACGCCTTCTCGCCGCCCGACAGCAAGTGAATGGTCGAATTCTTCTTGCCCGGAGGCTGCGCCATCACCTGCACGCCGGCGTCGAGGATTTCGTCGCCGGTCATGATGAGCCTGGCCTGGCCACCGCCGAACAGCCGCGGGAACAGTTCGCCGAAGTGACGGTTCACTTCATCGAAGGTGCCCTGCAGCAGCGCGCGGGTTTCCTGGTCGATCTTCTGGATCGCGTCTTCCAGCGTGTTGATGGCGCCGGTCAGGTCGGCCGATTGCGCGTCCAGGAAGTGCTTGCGCTCGGTCGCCGACGCGAGTTCTTCCAGCGCGGCCATGTTGACCGGTCCGAGCGCGAGGATCGCGTTGTTCAGACGCGTGACCTCGCCCTGCAGATACGAGGGCTTCATGTCCGGCGCGAGCTTCTGTGCGAGTTCGGCTTCGTCGACGCCCGCCGCCTGCAACTGCTCGACGAACTGCTCGCCGCTGATGCGCGCCGCCTGTTCCTTCAGCTGCAATTCGTTGATGCGGTCGCGCAGCGGTTGCAGCGAACGCTCCGCCAGCAGGCGCTGTTCGTCGCACTGACGCAGGCGCGTGGTCAGGTCGTCCAGTTCGATGCGCGCCGCATGCAGCGCTTCCTCGCGCGCCCCGCGCACGTCCAGCGCGTCGTGCAGGCCGGTTTGCGCGGTCTGCTCGTTGATGGTCTCGAGCTCGGCGCGGGCGTCTTCCAGCGTGCCGGCGATCTGCTCGCTCTGGTCGTGAGCGGTGTCGATGTTGCGCCGGTATTCGTCGATCTTCGCGGACAGACCGCGCACCGCGAAGCCAGCGTCGCTCGCCGCGCGTTCCAGCTCGCGCAGTTCCTGGCGCGCGGCCGTGAGCTGTTCGTCGAAGGCCTCGAAAGCCAGCTGGTTGTCCTCGAAGCGCGCCTGCAATTGCGCGATCTCGCCGTCGTGACGCTCGAACGCGGCCTCGGACTCGGCGCGAAACGCACGCTGCTCCTCGACCTGCGCGGCGATCTCTTCCAGTTCCTCGCCGATCTGCGTGTTGCGCTGCGTATAGCGCTCATGCGCCTGCGCGAGCTTCAGCACGTCGAGCTGCAGCGCATGGACGCGCTGGGTGGCGCGCTCGGCGGCGGCGCGCGCCTCGGCAAGGGTCTGCGAGGCCTGCGTATGCGCGGCATCGGCACGCACGGCGTTGGACTTCGCCTCGTCCGACAAGAGCGCCTGCGCGCGCACCTGTTTCGTCAGATTCTCGATTTCCTGCGCCCGCGCGAGCATGCCCGACTGCTCGGAGTCCGACGCATACAGCTGCACGCCCACGCGCGTCACCACATGCCCCGCCTTCACGACGAATGCGCCGCCATCGGGCAGTTGCTGACGCTGCGCCAGCGCCTGCGCGAGATCGTCCGCCACGAAGGTCGCGGCGAGCCATTCGTTGAGCACGGCGCGCAGGCCCGGATCGTCGATTCGCACCAGCGACAGCAACGGCCGCAAGCCCTGCGGCGTCTCGACCGGTTTGCCCGCGACCGGCGGCGAATAGAACGCGAGCTTGGCCGGCGGTGCGTCGGTGGCGAAGGCCTTGATCCAGTCCAGATTCGACACTTCCAGCGCGGCCAGGCGTTCGCGCAGCACGGATTCGAGCGCCGCTTCCCAGCCCGCATCGACATGCAGCTTCTTCCACAGACGCGGCAGCGCGCCGAGCTCGTGCTTGTCGAGCCACGGCTGGACCTTGCCTTCGGTCTGCACGCTTTCCTGAAGCTGTTTCAATGCAGCAAGACGCGCTTCGAGCTGATGGATCTGCGCGCTTTCCTTCTGCACGCGTTCCTGCGCGGCGCGGCGTTCGGCGTCCAGACGTGGCACGGTTTCCTGCGCGTCGGCGAGACGCGCCTGGGCCTCCGCGAGAATCTCTTCGTTCTCGGCCAGCTGCATGCGCAACTCGTCGAGCTGCGCTTCATCGGGCGCGTCGAGACCGCCCGCCTCGTTCTTCAGGCGTTCCTGGCGCTGCTGCAATTGCTGCAGCTGCTGGTCCGCGTTGCGCTGATGCGCGGCCTCGAGCTTGAGCGCCTGCTCCGCCCGCGCGATACCCGCGCGCTCCTCGTTCAACTGCGTCTGCGCATCGCGCCAGCGGGCTTCGAGCGCGGGCAGTTCATCGTGTTTCGTCGCGGCGTTTTCCTGCGCGATGGCGGCCTTTTCCTCGCCTTCGGCCAGTGCTTCGGTCGCCGTATCGATTTCGTCGCGCGCCTTCTGCGCCTGAACCTGCCATTGTTCGCGCTGCGCGGTGAGCGCGGCGATCTGCGCCTGCACCCGGTTGCGGGACTCGACAATGAAGCGGATCTCCGCTTCCAGGCGGCTCACTTCGGCATTCGCTTCATAGAGCGCGCCTTGCGCGCCCTGCATCGAATCGCTGGCGCTGTAGTGCGCGACGCGCAGCGTTTCCAGCTGCGCCTCGACTTCGCGCAGACGCGCCGTCTGGGCTTCGAGTTCGACCTGCGCCTCGCGGATCGCGCGCTGCTGGCGCTCGGCCTCGCTGCCCGCTTCCTTCTTGCGCAACAGCCACAGCAGACGCTGTTTCTCTTCGCCTTCGGCCTGCAAGGCCTTGTACTTCGTTGCGACGACGGCCTGCGCTTCGAGCTTCTCGAGATTGGCGCCCAGTTCGCGGACGATGTCCTCGACGCGCGTCAGATTCTCGCGCGTGTCGTGCAGGCGGTTCTCGGTTTCGCGGCGGCGCTCCTTGTACTTCGAGACGCCCGCGGCTTCCTCGAGAAACACGCGCAGCTCTTCCGGCTTGGCCTCGATGATCCGCGAGATCATGCCCTGCCCGATGATCGCGTAGGCGCGCGGACCGAGACCCGTGCCGAGGAAGATGTCCTGAATGTCGCGGCGGCGCGCCGGCAGATTGTTGATGTAGTAGCTGGAGGTGCCGTCGCGCGTGAGCACGCGCTTGACCGCGATCTCGCCGTAGCTGCTCCATTGACCGGCGGCACGGCCGTCGGCGTTATCGAAAATGAGTTCGACGCTTGCCCGGCTGCCGGGCTTGCGCGCCGTCGAGCCGTTGAAGATCACGTCCTGCATCGATTCGCCGCGCAGCTCCGAGGCGCGCGATTCGCCGAGCACCCAGCGCACGGCATCGATGATGTTGGACTTGCCACAGCCATTCGGCCCGACGACGCCGACCAGTTGGCCGGGGACCTGGAAATGCGTGGGATCGACGAAGGACTTGAAGCCAGCGAGTTTTATCGAGGTCAGACGCACGGCGATATCGCTGTTGAATGAGTGACGGAGGATGAATGGCAGACAGGCCGCAGTGCGGCCCGTCGATCGTCATGGGCCGATGCGCTGCATGCAGATGCGCCCGGGCCCGGCGAAGCGGACACCATCATACCATCGCGCGAACCGATTTCTTTTTGCTTTCCGGCGCGTGTGCGCTCACGCCGGACGCCTCGTGCGCGTGCGGCGAACGCGGTGATTGCGGCGGCTGTGGCACTTCAGGCACTTCAGGCACTTGAGGCGCTTGCGGCGCGCGGGGCGGCACGCGTGGCCGATGCAGCCACGCCGACAGCACGCACGCCGCGACGATGCACGCGCCACCCGCCCATTCGCGCGGACCGGGCACCTCGCCCGCGAAGAGCCAGGACGACAGCGCCGTGACCACGAGCTCGAACAGCATGATGATCGACGCACGATTCGGCGGCACACGGGCGAGCCCGAGCTGCACGATCATGTTGTTGCCCGCGAGCACGATGCCAAGCCCGATCACGATGCAGGCGACCGCCGGCCACAGCGCGGCGACAGGCGGCGCGCGCATCGGTTCGAACAGCGTGGCGACGGACGCGAGCAAGGCCGCGCCGCCGAAGATCACGGCGGTGCGCATCTCGGCTTTCATCGCAGGCAGCGTGCGCGAGACCTTCACGATCAGCACGTTGCTCATCGCGAAACCCATGCCGCCGATCAGCCCTGCCCATTCGGCCAGGTTGGCGGGCAGCGGCAGCCCCAGGTCGGGCGACCAGAGCATCGTCACCGCGCCCGCGATCGAGAGCAGCGACAGGCATGCATCGGCGCGCGTCAGCCGTTCCCTGAGGATGAAGTGCGCGAAGATCGCGGTCCACGCGGGCGTCAGGTAGAACAGCAGCAGCACGCGCATCACCTGACCGTGGATGGCGCCCCACACGAAGCCCAGGTTGGTCACGCCCGATGCCAGCCCGAGCGCCACCAGCAGCCAGTGCCAGGACAGCGTGCTGATGGAACGGCGCCGGACCAGCAGCACGAAGAGACAGGCGGCGGCGCTGGTGGTCGCGCTCGCGGCGGTGCCGGTGAGGCCCATGGCGGCGAGCATGCGCATCGGGAACCAGACGAGCCCCCAGACGGACGCGCCGAGCATGATCGCGAACGTGGGCCACGCGTTGCGCAGGCTGCCGGTCATTGCGGCGCGCCGGTCAGGGTGTGCTTCTTCACTACTGTCTCCGGTCTGAACGTTCAACCTCTTGAGGCGGCGGGCTGCCGGCCGTTTCACGCACACGGCCCCGCGCTATAATCTTCCGCTTGCCTTGCGAGCGTGTTCGATGCCCTTCGGATGCCGCTCGCGCGTCGACCCCTGCTTATCGATCACGCCGTGAATCCACTTCTCAAGACACTTCAGCCCTATCCGTTCGAAAAGCTTCGGGCGCTCTTCGAAGGCATCGAGCCGCGCGCCGGATTCACGCCGATCGGCTTCGGCATCGGCGAGCCCAAGCATCCGACGCCGCCGCTCATCCGCGACGCAGTGATCGCCGCCCTCGACGGTCTCGCATCCTACCCGGCGACGCTCGGCAGCGAGCCGTTGCGCCAGGCCATCGCGGCATGGGTGATGCAGCGCTACGGCCTCGAAAACGTGAACCCGGCGACCGAAGTCCTGCCCGTATCGGGTTCCCGCGAAGCGCTGTTCTCGCTCGCGCAGACCGTGATCGACAGCCGCAGCGCGGGCACGGCGGAAGCGCCGCCCATCGTACTCTGTCCGAACCCGTTCTATCAAATCTACGAAGGCGCCGCGCTGCTCGCGGGCGCCGAGCCCTATTTCGTCAACAGCGATCCGGCGCGCAACTTCGCCTGCGATTATTCGGCCGTTCCCGAAGCCATCTGGGCCCGCACGCAACTGCTCTACGTGTGCTCGCCGGGCAACCCGACCGGCGCCGTGCTCACGCTCGACAACTGGCGCGAACTGTTCGCGCTGTCGGACCAGCATGGCTTCGTGATTGCCTCGGACGAGTGCTACTCGGAGATCTACTTCGACGAAGCAAAGCCGCCGCTCGGCGGCCTCGAAGCGGCACGCCTGCTCGGCCGCGGCTTCGAGCGGCTGGTCATGCTGTCGAGTCTGTCGAAGCGCTCGAACGTGCCGGGCATGCGCTCGGGCTTCGTCGCCGGCGACGCGGCGGTCCTCAAGGACTTCCTGCTATATCGCACGTATCACGGCGCTGCACTGTCGACGATGTTCCAGCGCGCGAGCGTCGTCGCCTGGCAGGATGAAACGCACGTGCGCGAGAACCGCGCGAAGTACGTGGAGAAGTTCGCGACCGTCACGCCGATGCTCGCCGAGGTGCTCGACGTGCGCCTGCCGGACGCCGCGTTCTACCTCTGGGCGAACGTCGAGCGCACTGGCCTGACGGATACCGAGTTCGCGGCGCGCCTGTACGCCGACTATAATGTGACGGTTCTGCCGGGCTCTTTCCTCGCTCGCGCGGCGCATGGCATGAATCCCGGCATCGGCTTCGTGCGCATCGCGCTGGTGGCCGAAACCGGGGAATGTGTCGAAGGCGCACGGCGCATCGTCGAATTCTGCCGCTCGCTCGCGTCCTGAGTATCACGGACTGAGATTCAAGGACCGAGACTCAAGGACTGAGATTCAAGGACCGAGACTCAGCCGGCCCAACTACCCATCCTCGAACCCTACTATGTCGCAACAACTTCAGAGCATCATCGATACCGCCTGGGACAATCGCGCCGAGCTCTCGCCCAAGGCCGCGCCCGCCGAAGTCCGCGAAGCCGTCGCGCACGCCATCGAACAACTGGACAAGGGTCACATGCGCGTCGCTGAAAAGCGCGACGGCGAGTGGATCGTGAACCAGTGGCTCAAGAAGGCGGTGCTGCTGTCGTTCCGCCTCGAAGACAACGCGCCGATGCCCGCCGGCGGTTACTCCCAGTTCTACGACAAGGTGCCCTCGAAGTTCGCGAACTACACCGCGGAAGACTTCGCGGCAGGCGGCTTCCGCGTGGTGCCGCCGGCCATCGCGCGCCGCGGCTCGTTCATCGCGAAGAACGTCGTGCTGATGCCGTCGTACACGAACATCGGCGCTTACGTCGACGAAGGCACGATGGTCGATACCTGGGCCACCGTCGGCTCGTGCGCGCAGATCGGCAAGAACGTGCATCTGTCGGGCGGCGTGGGCATCGGCGGCGTGCTGGAGCCGCTCCAGGCGAACCCGGTCATCATCGAGGACAACTGCTTCATCGGCGCGCGTTCGGAAGTGGTGGAAGGCGTGATCGTCGAGGAGAACTCGGTCATCTCGATGGGCGTGTACCTCGGCCAGTCCACCAAGATCTACGACCGCGAAACCGGTGAAGTCAGCTACGGCCGCATTCCGGCGGGCTCGGTCGTGGTGGCGGGCAACCTGCCGTCGAAGGACGGTTCGCACAGCCTGTACTGCGCCGTGATCGTCAAGAAGGTCGATGCCAAGACGCGCGCCAAGGTCGGCCTGAACGAACTGCTGCGAGGCGACTGAACGTGGCCCGCGGCTCGACTCCAACCACCGTCGTGTACGGCATTCCGAACTGCGACACCGTGAAGAAAGCGCGCGTGTGGCTGGAAGAGCATGGCGTGCCGTTCGAGTTCCACGATTTCAAGAAGGCTGGCGTGTCGACCGCGCTGATCCAGGACTGGCTCAAGGACGTGCCGCTGGAGCAACTCATCAACAAGCGCGGCACGACCTGGCGCGGTTTGTCGGAGGTCCACAAGGCCGAGGCCGGCACCACCGCCGGCGCCATTGCGCTGATGATCCACAAGCCGTCGATCATCAAGCGGCCGGTCGTCGTCGTGAACGGGCGCGTGAAGACGCTCGGGTTTTCCGCCGAGCAGTACGACACGCTTTTCGCCTGAGTTTTTGCGATGACTGTGCAGCCGACGGTCATCGCCCGCTTGCTTCGAGTGCCGGCCCGCGCGCCGGCATTTTTCATCGCACCTACGTGAATTCACCATGTCCGGCACTCTTTCCCTCACCGAAGCGCTGATCGAGCGCGCCTCCGTCACGCCCGACGACCAGGCCTGTCAGGCGTTGATGATCGAGCGGCTCGCCGCGCTCGGCTTCGACTGCGAAACGATCGAATCGGGCGGCGTCACCAACCTGTGGGCCGTGAAGCGCGGCACCGACGCGTCCGGCAAGCTGCTCGCCTTCGCGGGCCACACGGACGTCGTGCCCACCGGCCCGCTCGAACAGTGGACCTCGCCGCCCTTCACGCCGACCCACCGCGACGGCAAGCTCTACGGCCGCGGCGCGGCGGACATGAAGGCGTCGCTGGCGGCGTTCGTCGTGTCGAGCGAGGAATTCGTCGCGCAGCATCCGCAGCATCGCGGCACGCTCGCCTTCCTCATCACCAGCGACGAAGAGGGCCCCGCCACCGACGGCACCATCAAGGTCGTCGAGGCGCTGAAGGCGCGCGGCACGCGGCTCGACTACTGCATCGTCGGCGAGCCGACGTCCAGCGCGACGTTGGGCGACATGGTCAAGAACGGCCGGCGCGGCTCGATGAGCGGCAAGCTCATCGTCAAGGGCGTGCAAGGGCATATTGCCTATCCGCATCTGGCGAACAACCCGGTGCATCTGCTGGCGCCGGCGCTGACGGAACTGGTCGCGGAAAAATGGGATGACGGCAACGAATACTTCCCGCCGACGACCTGGCAGGTGTCCAACCTGCACTCCGGCACTGGCGCCACCAACATCATTCCCGGCCACGCGGACCTGATGTTCAACTTCCGCTTCTCGACGGCGAGCACGGTGGAAGGATTGCAGGCCCGCGTGCACGCGATCCTCGACAAGCATGGCCTCGACTACGACCTGACATGGACCGTCAGCGGCCGGCCGTTTCTCACGCCGCGCGGCGCGCTGTCCGATGCGCTGGAGCAGGCCATCCACGACGAAACCGGCGTGCGCACCGAGCTGTCCACGACCGGCGGGACCTCGGATGGACGCTTCATCGCGCAGATCTGCGATCAGGTCGTGGAATTCGGGCCGCCGAATGGCACCATCCACAAGATCGACGAGCATGTGGAAGTGCGCTTCATCGAGCCGTTGAAAAACGTGTACCGCCGCGTGCTCGAACGGCTCATCGCCTGAACCGGTCCGCTCAATCCACTCCGACAACAAACAGGAGCCCTCCATGGCGCTACCCTTCACAACCGTGCGCGACCTGCTGCGCTTCGGCGTCTCGCGTTTCACGCAAGCGGGACTCTCGTTCGGCCATGGCACGACCAATGCCTACGACGAAGCCGCCTATCTGATCCTGCATACGCTGCATCTGCCGCTCGACACGCTCGACCCGTTCCTCGACGCGCGCCTGCTCGACGATGAAATCGACGCCGTCATGAAGGTGATCGAGCGCCGTGCGACCGAGCGCGTGCCCGCCGCCTACATCACGCAGGAAGCGTGGATGCACGGCAACCGCTTTTACGTGGACGAGCGCGTGATCGTGCCGCGTTCGTTCATCGGCGAATTGCTGCAGGACGGCTTGCAGCCGTATGTGGCCGATCCCGACCAGGTGGCGCGCGTGCTCGAACTCTGCACCGGCTCGGGCTGCCTCGCGATTCTCGCGGCGCACGCGTTCGACCATGCGGATGTCGATGCCGTCGACATCTCCGCGGACGCGCTCGCGGTGGCGCGCCGCAACGTCGACGACTATGGACTCGACGCGCGCGTGACGCTGTTCGAAGGCGATCTGTACGCGCCGCTGCCCACCACGCGCTATGAAGTGATCCTCTCGAACCCGCCCTACGTCAACGCTGAGTCCATGCAGGCGCTGCCGCGGGAATACCAGCACGAGCCGGAACTGGCGCTGGCGGGCGGCGCGGACGGCATGGACGTGGTGCGGCGCATCGTGCGCGAAGCGGGCAAGTGGCTGACCGAGGACGGCGTGCTGGTGGTCGAGATCGGTAACGAGCGGGCAAACGTCGAAGCTGCGCTTGGCGGCCTCGACCTCGTCTGGCTCTCGACCAGCGCCGGCGACGACAACGTGTTCCTGATCCAGGCCGCGGACTTGCCGGTCTGAAGCAGCCTGGAACCGGCGTGCGCCATGTGGCGGAGGCGCTCCGCTGCAACGATTGCTGACACTTCGCGCGGAAGGCTTGGGTAAGATGGCGAATCGCCGTCGGCCTACCCTTCTCCCTCTCCCGTCTCGCGTCTATGCAAGCATCGGACTGGCTCCACATCGGCACGCTGGTGATCGCCGCGCACGTGCTGGGCGTGATCGCCGCGATCCACGCCGTGATCCACACGCGCACCTCGCAAGGCGCGGTGGCCTGGGCCGTGTCGCTGGTCGCGATGCCTTACTTCACGCTCGTCCCTTACTTGTTCCTCGGCCGCAGCAAGTTCGCCGGCTATATCGACGAGCGCCGCCTCGAACTCGATATCCTGCGCAGCCGCTCGAAACCCGCCGAATGGGATTCCGGCGCGCGCAGCGATGCACCCGACACGCTGCCCGCTCCCGATTCTTCAGGCGCGCGCGGCGAACTGGCGCCGGGGCCGGCCGCCTATCTCGGCAATCCGACCATCCGCACGCTGCAACGCCTGTCCGGCATGCCGTTCCTGCGCGGCAATTCGGTGCGCGTGCTAGTGAACGGCGACGCCACCTTCGCCGCGATCCTCGACGCCATTGCCGCCGCCCAGCACTATGTGGTCGTGCAGTTCTTCATCGTTCGCGACGACGCCCTCGGCGCGCTGCTGAAGGACGCGCTCATCCGCCGGGCGCAGGCGGGCGTGCGCGTGTACTTCCTGTACGACAGCGTCGGCAGCTTCGACCTGCCGCACCGCTACGTGAACGCGCTGCGCGCGGGCGGCGTGGAGGCCCATCCATTCGCGGCCAAGCGCAAGTTCGTACACCGCTTCCAGATCAACTTCCGCAATCACCGGAAGATCGTGGTGGTGGACGGCAAGCGCGCGTTCATCGGCGGTCACAACGTGGGCGTGGAGTATCTCGGCGGCAATCCGCGCCTCTCGCCGTGGCGCGACACGCACGTGGAAGTGCGCGGACCGGCCATCGCCAGCATTCAGTTCGTCTTCACCGAGGACTGGTACTGGGCCACGCAGCGCCTGCCCGAACTCGGTCCCGCACCGCATTCGGACGAGAACATGCATTGCATGGTGCTGTCGAGCGGCCCTGCTGACAAGCAGGAAACCTGCTCGCTGTTCTTCGTCGAAGCAATCAATGCGGCGCGCGAGCGCATCTGGATCACCTCGCCCTACCTGATTCCCGACGAAGCCGTGTTCTCGGCGCTCCGTCTCGCGGTGCTGCGCGGCGTGGACGTGCGCATCCTGATTCCGAGTCGGCGCGATCATCACGTGGTGTTCGCGGCGTCGAAACTCTTCGCCTTCGACCTCGTGCAGGCGGGCGTGCGCATCTTCCGCTACCAGCCGGGCTTCCTGCATCAGAAGGTGGTGCTCGTGGACGACACGGCCGCGTCCGTGGGCAGCGCGAATCTCGACAACCGCTCGTTCCGCCTGAACTTCGAAATCACGGTGCTCACCGTGGACCGCGCGTTCGCAGCCGAAGTGGAAGCGATGCTGGATGCCGATTTCGCGCATTCCGTGGAGATTGACACGAACGACTATCGCGGAGCCGTGTTCTGGCGGCGCATGGCGATGCACGTGGCGCGGCTGTTCTCGCCGATCCTCTGAACCCTCAGAGCAGCTTTTCGATATCCTCGACGATCGCCTCGGGCTTGGTCTGGGGCGCATAACGCTTGACCACGGCGCCGTTGCGGTCCACGAGGAACTTCGTGAAATTCCATTTGATGGCCTCGATGCCGAGCAGTCCGGGCTCCTTGTCCTTCAGGTACTTGAAGAGCGGATGCGCGTTCGCCCCGTTCACGTCGATCTTCGCGAACATCGGGAAGGTGACGCCGTAATTCTGCTCGCAGAACGCGCCGATCTGCGCGGCGTCGCCGGGCTCCTGCTTGCCGAACTGGTTGCAGGGAAAGCCCAGCACCTCGAAGCCACGCGCGGCGAGTTGCTGATAGACCGCCTGCAAGCCCTTGTATTGCGGCGTGAAACCGCATTCGCTCGCCGTGTTGACGATCAACAGCACCTTGTCCCGGTATTGGTCCAGGGTGACGGTGCCGCCGCCGAGGGTTTCAGCCGAGAAACCGTAGATATCCGTGCTGGGGGTGTTGATGGACTCGCTCATGAACCTGCTCCTGAAAGGCGCGCTATGCGCATTCGATGAAAGTCCGAGGATGCTAACCCGCCGCGCGAAAGCCTGCCATTGGCCGAACGGACGACCCCTGTGGCGCGATCGGTCCAGTCTAAAATAGCGCTTTCTCTTCCAGCCGCGCCCTTTCGCCACCCTACCCACGTGATCCGCTTCAACCAGTTCAGCCTGTCGCGCGGCACCAAGCCGCTTTTCGAAGACACCAGCTTCACGCTCAATCCGGGCGAAAAAGCCGGTCTCGTCGGCGCCAATGGCGCGGGCAAGTCCACGCTCTTCTCCGTACTGCGCGGCGAACTCCATGCGGACGGCGGCGACTTTTCCATGCCGCCGTCGTGGCGCATTGCCCATGTCGCGCAGGAAACGCCCGCCGTGCACCGCAGCGCGCTCGAGTACACGCTCGACGGCGATACCCATCTGCGCGACATCGAAGCCCGCATTGCCGCCGCCTCCGCCGCGCACGACGGCGCCGCCGAAGCGGAAGCACACGCCGCCTTCGCGGACGCCGACGGCTACACCGCCCCCGCCCGCGCCGAAACCTTGCTGCTGGGCCTGGGCTTCACGCTGGAACAGACGCGTGAGCCGGTGTCGAGCTTTTCGGGCGGCTGGCGCATGCGGCTGAATCTCGCTCAGGCGCTGATGTGCCCGTCCGACCTTCTGCTGCTCGACGAACCCACCAATCACCTGGATCTGGACGCCATCGTCTGGCTGGAGGACTGGCTTGCGCGCTATCCGGGCACGCTGGTCGTGATTTCGCACGACCGCGAGTTTCTCGATGCGGTCTGCAACGTCACGCTGCATCTCGACAATCGTCAGGTGAAGCGCTATGGCGGCAACTACAGCCAGTTCGAAGTGCTGCGCGCGCAGCAGATCGCGCTGCAACAGAGCGCGTATGAGAAGCAGCAGAAGACGGTCGCGCATCTGCAAAGCTTCATCAACCGCTTCAAGGCGAAGGCCACCAAGGCAAAGCAGGCGCAGAGCCGCGTGAAGGCGCTGGAAAAGATGGAGCTGATCGCGCCGGCGCACGCGAGCTCGCCGTTCACCTTCGAGTTCCGCGAACCCGACGCGGCGCCAAATCCGATGCTGGTCATGGAAGGCGTGCGCTGCGGCTATCGCAGCGAGACAGGCGTCGAGATTCCGATTGTCGAAGGCGTCTCGCTGTCCATCCAGAACGAGCAGCGCATCGGCCTGCTCGGCGCCAACGGCCAGGGCAAGTCCACCCTCATCAAGACGCTGGCGCACACGCTCGCGCCGCTGTCGGGCGACGTCCGCCAGGGGCGCGGTCTGCAGATCGGCTATTTCGCGCAGCATCAGCTGGAAACCCTGCGTCCCGACGATTCCCCGCTCCAGCATCTCGCGCGCCTCGCGCCGGACACACGCGAACAGGAACTGCGCGACTTTCTCGGCAGCTTCAATTTTTCGGGCGACATGGCCACGGCGAAGATCGCGCCTTTCTCCGGCGGCGAGAAGGCGCGGCTGGCGCTGGCGCTGATCATCTGGCAGAAGCCGAACCTGCTGCTGCTCGACGAACCGACCAATCACCTCGACCTCGAAACCCGTCACGCGCTGACCATGGCGCTCGCGCAGTTCGAAGGCACGCTGATCCTGGTGTCGCACGACCGCCATCTGCTGCGCGCGACCACCGACACCTTCATGCTGGTCGCGAAACATCGGCTGCATCCGTTCGACGGCGATCTCGACGACTACCGCGACTGGCTGCTGCAACACGCCGCCGAAACGCGCGCGGCGGCTCGGGAAGCGGGCACGGCGGCGGCGGGCGAGACGCCGGACAGCGGCGTGAACCGGCGCGAACAGCGTCGGCAGGACGCGCAGGAGCGACAGAAGCTCGCGCATCTCAAGAAGCCGCTGCAGACGCGCATCAAGAAGATCGAGAAGGAAATGGACACGCTCAATGCCGAGAAAGCGGAGCTCGATGCGTTCGTCGCCGATCCCGCGAGCTATGACGCCGCGTTGAAAGCCCGGCTGACCGAAACGCTCCGCCGTCAGGGCGAGGTTGGCGCGCGCCTCGAGACGCTCGAAATGGAGTGGCTCGAAACGCACGAGGAACTGGAGCAGATCGGTTGATGAGGAGACCCGCCGCATGACGCCTTCACTCACCGGCCTGCGCGTCCTCGACCTGACGCGGCTTCTGCCCGGCCCTGTCGCCACGCTGCGGCTGGCCGAGCTTGGCGCCGATGTTCTCAAGATCGAACCGCCGGGCGAAGGCGACTATGCACGCACGATGCTGCAAAGCCCCGCCGACCGCGCGCGTGGCGTGCCGAGCGCGTTCTATCGCATCGTCAATCGCGGCAAGCGGCAACTCACGCTGGACCTGAAAACGCCGGAAGGCCGCGCACGGCTGATCGAACTGACCCGCGACGCGGACATTCTGGTGGAAAGTTTCCGGCCATCGGTCATGGCGCGGCTGGGGGTGGGCTATGACGTGCTGCGCGCCGCCAACCCGAAGCTCGTCTACTGCGCGATCACGGGCTTTGGCGCCGAGGGACCGTTCGCGCACAAGGCCGGTCACGATCTGAACTACATCGCCTACGCGGGTGTGCTCGATCAACTCGCGGCCCGCGACGGCACGCCCATCGCACCGAATTTCCAGCTGGCCGACCTGCTCGGCGGCGCGTTGTCGGCAGTGACGGAGATGCTCGCGGCAGCGTGGCAAGTGGCGCGCGGCGGCGCGGGAAGGCGCATCGACGTTTCGATGACGCACGCCATGCACGCCCACAACGTCATGGCCCACATCGCGCTCGCCAATGAAAATCCCGCGGCCACGGGCGTCGGCGCGGGATTATTGAACGGCGGCGTGCCTTGTTACGACGTATATCGAACGCGCGATGAACGCTTCCTTGCCGTGGGCGCGCTCGAACTGAAATTCTGGCAGGTGCTGTGCAAAGCGCTCGGCCGCCCGGACTGGGCCGGCCGCCATTGGAGTCTCGGGCAGGCGATTGGCGGCGCGGACGCGGCGCAACTGTCGGCGGAACTCGCCGCGCGCTTTCGCGAACGCACGCGGGACGAATGGATGGCGTTGCTGGAGCCGCTGGATTGCTGCGTCGCGCCGGTGCTCACCCCCGCCGAAGCGGCCGTGCATCCGCTATTCGCAGTGCAAGCGAGTCGCGCGCCGGATTAGCGGCGGGGCAAAACCTGGCGCGGCTGATGTTCGTCATCCACCAGCACGTGCTTCCGCCCGGTCACATGCCTGCGGATGGTGGCAACCACTTCGTCCTCGGTGACGTCGGCGGCAACGGCGCGGCGCGAAATCTGGCCGTGCTCGTCGATCCACTCCACGATCCTGCAACCGCTGCCCCACGGCTGTTGCAGCGGCGCGGAGACGCGGCATCCGCGCAGATGGAACGCGGTCTTCGGCCGGGTAGATTTCAGGTGTTTCAAAGCGTGGTCCTCTCGATCCTTCCAGTCACCTCGCTTCTTGAGAGGCGCGAGCGAGGTTGGCCGGGTCCGTAGCACTGGAAGGATAAGAAAAGCGCGCGGCGGTTGGGTTACATTGCGCAACGACATTTTTACGACGCGTTACGAGGGGCCCGATCATTGCGTTCTCCGTTCCCCATGGCGGGTGCGGAAACGCAAAAACGCAACGCGCGCTATTCGAGATCGCGCACCCGGTCGATCGCTTCCTCGATGCGGTCCACGGCCACGACCTTGAGTCCGTCGATCGCCTGCTTGGGCGCATTGGCTTTCGGAATCAACGCGACCGAGAAGCCCAGCTTGGCCGCTTCCTTCAGACGATCCTGTCCACGCGGCGACGGCCGGATTTCGCCGGCCAGCCCGACCTCGCCAAAGGTGATGAGCCCCTTGGGCAGCGGCTTGTTGCGCAGCGACGAGTGAATGGCCAGCAGCACGGCCAGATCGGCCGCGGGCTCGGTGATCTTCACGCCGCCGACCGCGTTGAGGAAAACATCCTGGTCGAAGCACGCAATGCCCGCGTGCCGGTGCAGCACCGCGAGCAACAGCGCCAGACGGTTCTGTTCCAGCCCGACGGCAAGACGGCGCGGATTGGGCACGTGAGCGGTATCGACCAGCGCCTGCACTTCCACCAGCAGGGGCCGCGAGCCTTCCTGCGTCACCAGCACGCACGAGCCCGAAACGCTCTGCTCGTGCTGCGAGAGAAACAACGCCGACGGATTGGCGACGCCGCGCAAGCCCTTTTCCGTCATCGCGAACACGCCGAGTTCGTTGACCGCGCCGAAGCGGTTCTTGAACGCGCGCACGAGCCTGAATGACGAATGCGTGTCGCCTTCGAAGTACAGCACGGTGTCGACGATATGCTCCAGCACGCGCGGCCCCGCGAGACTGCCCTCCTTGGTCACGTGGCCGACCATGATGATCGCCGTGCCGGTCTGCTTCGCGATGCGCGTCAGTTGCGCCGCGCACTCGCGCACCTGCGCGACCGAGCCAGGCGCCGAGGTCAGCGCTTCGGAGTAGATGGTCTGGATGGAGTCGATCACGGCGACTTCGGGCCGTTGCTCGTCGATCGTCGCCTGGATCTTTTCGAGCTGAATTTCCGCGAGCAGCGCGAGGTCGCCCACGCCGCTCGAACCGCCGATCAGCCCCAGCCGCTGCGCCCGCAAGGCGATCTGCGCGCCGGATTCCTCGCCGCTCACATACAGCGCGGGCCGTTCGCGCGCGATCTCGGCAAGCGATTGCAGCAAGAGCGTGGACTTGCCGATGCCCGGATCGCCGCCAATCAATACGACGCCGCCCGGCACCAGACCGCCGCCCAGCACGCGGTCGAATTCACCGACGCCGGTGGTGAAACGCGGCACGTCGGCGGCCTCGATGTCCGCCAGCTTGCGCACCGCCGAACTCTTCGCCAGCGCCTGGAAGCGATGCGCCGAGGGCGCCTGCTCCACCGTCTCCACCAGCGTATTCCACGCCCCGCACGCGGCGCACTGGCCTGTCCATTTCGGCGACTGTCCGCCGCATTCGCTACACGTATAAAGCGTCTTCGCCTTTGCTGCTTTTGCCACGTAATGCCTTGTTCTGAAGTCGTTGGGGTGCGTCCTTGAATCGTGCCGTCAGCGGCACGTCATTCCGCGCGCACCGGCACGCGCTGCGCGATCGCGCACATGAGTTCATAGCCGACCGTGCCCGCCGCGGCCGCGACGTCATCGACCGGCAGGTGCGGGCCCCACAGCTCGACGCGCGCGCCAATGCCCGCGTTCGGGCACGGCGTGAGATCGACGGTGAGCATGTCCATCGAGACGCGGCCGACAAGCTTCGTGCGCACGCCGTCGACGATCACCGGCGTGCCTTCCGGCGCCACGCGCGGATAGCCGTCGGCATAACCGCACGCGACCACGCCGACGCGCATCGACTGCCCCGCCGTGAAGGTCGAGCCATAGCCGATGCTGCTGCCGGCATCGACCGTCTGCACGGCGATCAGCTCGGATTGCAGCGTCATGGCGGGCTTGAGTCCGATCGAGGCGATGTCCGCGGTCACGCCGGACGGCGACGCGCCGTACAGCATGATGCCGGGCCGCACCCAGTCGAAATGCGCATCCTTGTGCCACAGCAGGGCCGCCGAATTGGACAGGCTGCGCGCGCCGGCGATACCCTCGGCGCCGCGCTCGAAGGCTTCGAGCTGATGATCGATGCCGCGCGGGCCGTCGGCATCGGAGAAATGGGTCATCAGCGTGATCTGGCCGATGCCCTGGCACGCCCGCGCCCGCTCCCACGCCGCGCGATACTTCTCCGGCCGGTAGCCCAGGCGGTTCATGCCGCTGTTCATCTTCAACTGAACGTTGACGGGTTTCGAGAGCCGCGCCATTTCCAGCATGCGCAACTGCTCGTCGCAATGCACGGCGGTGGTCAGGCTATAGCGGTCGATGACGTCGATGTCAGTCGGGCGGAAGAAGCCTTCGAGCAAAAGAATCGGTCCTGCCCAGCCCAGTTCACGCAACTTTGCGGCTTCTTCGAGGTCGAGAAGCCCAAAGCCGTCCGTCGCGCGCAATCCCGGGAACGCCCGGGCCAGACCATGGCCATATGCATTGGCCTTGACCACGGCCCAGATCTTGGATTTCGGCGCGAACTTCCGGGCAATGGCGAGATTGTTGGCGAGTGCGGCGGTGTGGATGGTTGCGGATAGGGGGCGCGGCATGAGTGTCTGGTTGAAAGGCAATGAAGGCGGCCGGAACGGCGAGCATACGCCAGCGGGGTGCATCCCGCTGCGCCGCGCAGGCGCCTTGCGAATCAGTAAGTTATGACGAATCTCCGGGACGAGCGTGCCTTTTCGACCGTCATCGAGATTACTGCTAGTCAGAATGCACCTATTTTCGTGTTATAAAGCCGTGCGCACAACCCATTTCGAAAGGCATAAGCCCGGTCACACACGACGTGCCCGGGGCGGATCACCCGCAGTGAGGAAAGCTTCGGATCAGATGAAAAAAGGTTTTTACACCATCATGGCCGCGCAGTTTTTTTCATCGCTGGCCGACAACGCTTTACTGATCGCTGCCATCGCACTGCTGAAAGACCTTCACGCCCCGAACTGGATGACGCCGCTGCTCAAGCTGTTCTTCGTCCTCTCGTACGTGGTGCTCGCGGCCTTCGTCGGCGCCTTCGCGGATTCCCGGCCCAAGGGTCACGTGATGTTCGTGACCAACTCCATCAAGGTGGTCGGCTGCATCACCATGCTGGTCGGCGCGCATCCGCTGCTCGCGTACGGTATCGTCGGCTTCGGCGCCGCCGCCTACTCGCCCGCCAAGTACGGCATTCTCACCGAACTCCTGCCGCCCGACCGCCTGGTGGCGGCAAACGGCTGGATCGAAGGCACGACGGTCGGCTCCATCATTCTCGGCACCGTGATGGGCGGCGCGCTCATCAGTCCGCATATCGCGAGTCACCTGCTGTCGCTGAACATTCCGCGCATCCACACGCCCGCCGAAGCCGCGATGCTCGTCATCATGCTGATGTACGTGATCGCCGCGATGTTCAACCTGCGCATTCCCGACACCGGCGCACGCTATCCGAAACAGGAAACGCGCCCGCTCAAGCTCATCACCGACTTTGCCGACTGCTTCGTCATTCTCTGGCGCGACAAGCTCGGCCAGATTTCGCTGGCCGTCACGACGCTCTTCTGGGGCGCGGGCGCGACGCTGCAATTCATCGTACTGAAATGGGCCGAAGTCTCGCTCGGCATGACGCTGTCGCAGGCGGCCATCCTGCAGGCCGTCATCGCGGTCGGCGTGGCGGTCGGCGCCGTGCTGGCGGCGGCCCGCGTACCGCTCAAACGCTCGCTCTCAGTGCTGCCGGTCGGCATCATGATGGGCATCGCCGTCATGCTGATGGCGTTCTACACCCGCCATCTGTTTCCGGCGCACTGGGGCATCTACTTCGGCAAACTGCACTTCCCGGGCTATCTGCTGATCGCCTATCTGTTCCTGATGGTGGTCGGCGGACTGTCGGGCTTCTTTGTCGTGCCGATGAACGCGCTGCTCCAGCATCGCGGTCACGTGCTGCTCTCGGCGGGGCATTCGATTGCCGTGCAGAACTTCAACGAGAACCTCTCCGTGCTCGTCATGCTGTGCCTGTATGCGGTGCTCGTCTGGCTCGACATGCCGATCCAGTTCGTCATCGTCATGTTCGGCTCGTTCGTCTGCCTCATGATGTATTTTGTGATGCGCCGGCATCAGGCCAACCAGCGCGCGTTCGATTCGGTCGCGCTGATCGGCGAGGCGCGGCACTGATGCGTCACTGACGCGCCGCTTCATCCCACTCCCGTCATGCTCGCCGCCGACCTCTTCGCCTTCGTTTCCCGTGTGCGCGAGCGCGCCCCGCTGGTGCATTGCCTGACGAATCTCGTCGTCACCAACTTCACGGCCAACGTGCTGCTCGCGATCGGCGCTGCTCCGGCGATGGTCGTCGCGCGCGAGGAAGTCGCCGAGTTCGCGCCCATCGCGCAGGCGCTGTCGGTCAATCTCGGCACGCTCGACGTACCGCAGACGCGCGCGATCCGCGCCGCCGTGGACGCCGCCAACGCCGCCGGCACGCCGTGGATCCTCGATCCCGTCGCGGTCGGGCCGCTCGCATTCCGCACTGAATTCGCGCTCGACCTGCTCGATGCCAAACCCGCGGTGATCCGCGGCAACGCGTCCGAGATCATCAGTCTGTCGGGCGGCGCGGCAAGCGGACGCGGCGTGGACAGCACCGCCGCCACCGACGCCGCGCTCGATGCCGCCCAGGTGCTCGCGCTCAGGACGCAGGCCGTGGTTGCCGTGACGGGCCAGACCGACTACGTGACCGATGGCCGCCGCGTGATCGCGCTCTCGAACGGCTCGCCCTTGATGACACGCGTGACGGGCGTCGGCTGCGCGCTGTCGGCGACGGTCGCGGCGTTCGTCGGCACCGCATCCGACTCCAGCGAATTCTGGGCCGCGACCGTCGCCGCGGTCGCGTATTCGACCATCGCCGGAGAACTCGCCGCGCGCGACGCCGCCCTGCCCGGCAGCTTCGCGGTCGCGTATCTGGACCGGCTCGCGTCGCTGGATCAGGCTGCGTTTGGCCAGACGCTCGTGCAGCGCGATATCGTCGCGAGTTGATCATGCGCACGGCCTTCGACCTGTCGCTCTATCTCGTGCTCGATCCGGTGCAATGCGGCGGCCACGACGCGGCCGTGCACGTCGCGCGCGCGGCGCTCGAAGGCGGCGCGACGCTCGTGCAACTGCGCGCGCCCGAGTGGCACAAGCGCGCGTGGTTCGACCTCGCGTGCGCGATCCTGCCGCTGACGCGCGCGCACGGCGTGCCCTTTGTCATCAACGATCACGTCGATGTCGCGCTCGCCGCCGGCGCCGATGGCGTGCATGTCGGTCAGCGCGACCTGCCGGCCGCCGTCGTTCGACACATGCTCGGGCCCGATGCGTTGATCGGGTTGTCGGTGTCGAACCTGCAGGAAACCGCCGAGGCCGACGCGCTCGCCGGCGTCATCGATTACCTGGGCGCGGGTCCGGTCTACGCGACGCCGACCAAAGCCGACGCTTCCCCGCCATGCGGCATCGACGGCCTCGCGGCCATCCGCGCCGCCGCGCGCTTTCCGACTGTGGCGATCGGCGGCATCCAGGCGCACAACGCCGCCGACGTGCTGCGCGCCCGGCCCGCCGGGCTGGCCGTGGTATCGGCGATCTGCCGGGCCGCGGATCCGCGTGAAGCCGCAGCGGCCCTGCGCGCCACGATCGCCCGCGCTCCAACCTGAATCCGCCATGTCCGCCATCCAAACCATTCCCAATGTGCTCACGATCGCCGGTTCCGACTCGGGCGGCGGCGCGGGCATCCAGGCCGATCTCAAGGCCTTCTCCGCGCTCGGCGCCTACGGGGCGAGCGTCATCACGGCGCTGACCGCGCAGAACACGCGCGGCGTCACGGCAGTCCATGCGCCGGAGCCGTCGTTCATCGGCGCGCAACTGGACGCCGTGTTCGACGACATCCGCATCGACGCGGTCAAGATCGGCATGCTGGCGAACGCGGGCATCGTGCGCGCGGTCGCCGAGGCGTTGCGGCGTTACCAGCCGAAGCATGTCGTGCTCGACACCGTGATGATCTCGAAAAGCCATCATGCGTTGCTGGCGCCGGAAGCCGTCGCGGCGTTGCGTGAGGAACTGCTGCCGCTCGCGACGCTCGTCACGCCGAATCTGCCCGAAGCGGCCGCGTTGCTCGGCACCGAATCCGCCGCCGACGAAGACGCGATGGTCCGACAAGGCGAAGCGCTGCGCGCGCTCGGCGCGCAGGCCGTGCTGATGAAAGGCGGCCATCTGGTATCGACGGAAAGCCCGGACTGGCTCATCGAGGCATCCGGCGCGCTGCGGCTCGGCGGCGTGCGCGTGCCGCTCAGGAACACGCATGGCACGGGCTGTACGCTGTCGTCGGCGATCGCGGCGCTGCTGGCGCGTAGCGGCGATCTGGCGAGCGCTACTTCCGAGGCCAAGCGTTATCTCACCGGCGCGATCGAGGCGAGCGGACAACTCGACGTGGGCCACGGCGTCGGGCCGGTGCATCATTTCTTCCGCTGGTGGTGAGTCGCGGCTTGGTTGACGGGTGAGTCAGACCACCTTTCGAGCGAACTCACGCGCCGCGTCCGGCCATCCGTCCTGCACGATGAAGCCGCGCGATTCCTCCATCCACTCGTCGGCTTCATCGCGCGCGCAAGTGGCAATCATCGTCGGCGTTGCCGCGTGGAAGTGACCTGCACGTGAATCGGCGGGTGAGTCAGACTGCCTGTCGCGCGAACTCACGCGCCGCGTCCAGCCATCCGTCCTGCACGATGAAGCCGCGCGATTCGTCCATCCACTCCTCAGCTTCGTTGCGCCCGTACGTGGCAATCATCGTCGGCGTTGCCGCGTGGAAGTGACCTGCACGTGAATCGGCAAGGGAGTCAGACCGTTTGTCGGGCAAAGGCGCGTGCCGCGTTCAGCCATTCGTCCGGCACGATGAAACCGCGCAACGCCTCCATCCACTCCTCGGCTTCGTTGCGAGCGTAAGTAGCGATGATCGTCGGCGTTGCGGCGTGGGGATGACCTGCGCCTGAATGGGCGGGAGAGTCAGACCGTTGGTCGGGCGAAGGCGCGTGCCGCGTCCGGCCATCCGTCCGGCACGATGAAGCCGCGCGATTCCTCCATCCACTCCCCGGCTTCGTTGCGCGCGTAAGTGGCGATCATCGTCGGCGTTGCGGCATGAGCAAGGCGCAGGGCAATCTGGTCCGATTCGGCCACGAGCGCGGCCGCCGCCGCCGCATCGATCCGGCGCGACGCCAGCCACGCCATGCGCGGCTGCACGACCCACGCGCGTTCGTCGTGCGAAGACGCGGCACGCGCCGCGCGCCATTCCGACGCCGTCAGCCACCAGCCGCGCACATGGTTCGCGCCGATCTCCGGCGCTGGCATGACCGCTTCGTCATGCAGGCCGTGATAGAAGAGCCGGCCCTTGATGAAGGATTGCGCCCGCCAGGGGCCGTCGAAGCCGAGCACCGCGAATTCCGCGCGCGTGGTCAGCCCGAGCTGATGCGTGAGCAGACGCGCGTGCTTGAGATCGAAGCGATCCTGCAGGTTCGGGCCGACATAATCGGACAGTCGCGCGGCATCAGCGGCGTCGGTCGAATCGTCGCCGATATGCAGATAGAACTTCACCGCCAGTTCCCAGTGCAGCTTCGCGCCGTTCGCGGCTTCGAGCAGAAAGTCGCATTCGCCGATGGTCTGGCGCTGCCGCCGCACCGGCACGTTCGCCGCGACGAGACGCGCGGTCGGCCCATGAACGAGAAAATAGCGCAGCAGACTTTCCGCATAGATGCCGAGGCGGGTGAAGCGCGGGTCGCGCGCGTGCTCGTGCAGGCTCTGCGGCGCGGCGTCGAGTTGCTGGAGCCACGCGAGCGTCGCGTCGTATTCGGCGGGGGACGCGATCGGCCGCGCCCGTTCCGCATCCACGCCGCTCAACAAGTCCGGCGCGAACAGCAACCAGGCGAGGTCGCGCACGGTGACGTCGTCGAAACGTTCGACGAGACGCGTCAGTTCGCTCGCCGTGACCGCCATCAGCGGCCGCCCTTCCCCGAGCCTTGCCGCGCCCCTTCGTCGGCGCCCGGCTGGACGCCAAGCGCCGTGAGCGCGTCGCGATGGGTCGCACGCGCGAGACAGAGATCGGCCCAGGCTTTCGACTTGTCCTGCAGACTGCGCAGCAGATAGGCCGGGTGATACGTGACGATCACCGGTACACCCTGATACGCGTGCACGCGACCTCGCAACGACGCAATGCTGGCGTCGCTCTTGAGAAGACTTTGCGCGGCGAAGCGTCCCATCGCGACGATCACCTTCGGCTTCACCAGTGCCACCTGCCGTTGCAGATACGGCTCGCAGCGCGCGACTTCATCGGGCTCGGGGTTGCGGTTGCCGGGCGGACGGCACTTGATCACGTTGGCGATATAGACGTTCGACACACGCGACAGCGTGAGCGCGCGCAGCATATTGTCGAGCAGCTTGCCCGCCTGGCCGACGAACGGCTCGCCCTGCTTGTCTTCGTTCTCGCCCGGGGCCTCGCCGATCAGCATCCAGTCCGCCTCGCGATCGCCGACGCCGAAGACGGTGTTCGTGCGCCGCTCGCACAAGCGGCAACGCTGGCAGTTCGCCACGCGGTCAGCAAGCGCGTCCCAGTCGAGCGTGGGGATGTCGAGGTCGCCGGGGGCGTCGGCCAGCGCGGGTTCGGGAACAGCGGGCGCTTCGTCGGCCCATGGGAGATCGTCGTAGGCGTCGAGCGGCGGGAGGTCCGGGGCGGATTGCGCGGGGGCGGACTTAGCGGGTTCGGGATCGGACTTCGCAAATTCGGACTTCGCAAGTTCGGACTTCGCGCGTTCGGACGGCGCAAGTTTGGACGGCGCGGGTTCAGAGTTCGCGAGTTCAGACCGCGCGGCGTCGGACTTGGCGTCTTCAGACTTCGCAGCTTCAACCTTCGCGCCTTCGGGCTGCACCGCTGCGTGTCGCGGCAAAGATGCACGCGCCTCCACTCGCTCCGTGGCTGGCGCCACGGCCGCCGCCATCGATTCAGCGTCACCGCCGGGCACAGCCGCGAGCGCGTCCGCCTGCATCGCGGGCGCCGTGGCCGCCGCGCGCCTGACCCACACCGGCCCGATTCCCAGCTCTTCGATCAGCGATTCACCGAGCGCCATGCGCACTCTCCTTCGTAAACGACAGACGCATGACGATTGCGTCCTCGCGCGAGCGATGCCGCGCGGGGTAATAGTTCTTGCGGCGCCCAATGGCGGTAAAACCAAAGCGCTCGTAAAGCTGGATGGCGCGCGGATTGGACGGCCGCACTTCGAGCAACACGCCTTCGAGCTTTTCAGAGCGCGTGATGCGCACCGCCTCGCGCAGCAGCGTGAGCCCGGCTCCCGCACGCTGCGCCGCCGGCGCGACGCACAGGTTCAGCAAATGCATTTCGTCGACCACCGGCATCAGCACGCAATAGCCGATCAGCGTGCCCGTCACGTGTCGCAGGCACACGCCGTAATAACCGTTGCGCAGCGAATCCTGGAAATTGCCGCGGCTCCAGGGAAACTCATAGGCGAGTTTCTCGACCGCGGCGACCTCGTCGAGGTCGGCTTCGGTCATCGGCGTGAGATACCGGTCCGCCAGCAGCACGCCGCTCACCGCAGCGCCTCCTCGCGGGCCCGCATGCGCTCAGCCGTGGTTTGCGCGACCTTGTCGCGTATGTATTCCGGCGCCGCATGTTCAGGCGCGACAGTGCGGCCCGCGCGCCACGCCCGCAAGCCGAGCAGCGCGACCGGCAAGGCATGCGGCAGCGCCTCGCGATCCACGCGCGCGGCGGCGGCAAGCGCAGGCAGCCGCTCGCCGAACGCCGCCGCGGCGTTGCCGGCCAGCGTGAACGGCACGTCGGGTAGCGCGAGCGCGCCGGGCGCATCGAGCGCGGCCGGATGCAGCGTGCGCCACTCGTCCGACGCGGCGTCGTAGGCATAGTCGGCCCAGTAGACCTCGTCCATGCGCGCATCGAGCGCGGCAAGCACGCGCTGCGGCGCGGCGGGATCGTGCAGGCGCGCCGCTTCGGCACAGGCGAGCAGCGTGCTCACCGGCACCACCGGCACATTCAGTCCGAACGCCAGTCCTTGCGCCACGCCGGTTGCCGTGCGCAGGCCGGTAAACGACCCCGGACCCGCACCGAACGCGATGGCGCCACAATCCGCGAGCGCGAGGCCCGCGTCGTCGAACAGTTCGCGCACCGCAGGCAACAGGCGCGTGCTGGACACCGCGCCGGTCGCCTCGTGGCGGAACCAGATGCGCACCGCGCCGCTCGCATACTGCGGCGCGACGGCGGACGGGGTGACTGCATCAGGGAAAGCAGGAGCGGAATCGGCGAGTAGCAGCGCGACTGAGCAGAACTCGGTCGAGGTGTCGAGAGCCAGCAGGGCCGTGCGGGCTGTACTTATGGCAGTGCGTGTCATAGCCGGTATTGTAATGCGACACCTGCGCCGGTTTCGCGGCATCGACGCTCACAGCGGGTGTCGCGCGCGTCTGGAAGGCGTGCTCGGTTCGAAGAATGCCTCGACAGGCAGAGCGCGTGTCGCTTGTTAAGATCGACCGCAGCCTTTTTTCAACCCGAATGGAGCACGCATGACCGAGATCGAGCAGCAATTCACGCAGGCCCAAACCGACGTCACCGAGTTGCCCGAGCGGCCCGGCAACCTCACGCTGCTGCGCCTGTATGCGCTATTCAAACAGGGCAGCCTCGGCGACATCCAGGGCGAAAAGCCCGGCTTCACCGATATCGCCGGCAAGTTCAAGTTCGAAGCCTGGGAAGCGTTGAAAGGCACGCCCGCGGACGAAGCCAAGGCGCGCTACGTCGAGCTGGTCGAATCGTTGAAACGCGGCGAAGCGGCCTGAGCCTTCGCGCGTTGCTGCGTCAGGCCGATGCGTCAGGCCGGTGCGTCATTCAGGCGCGTGGATTCCCCGAAACGAACCGCATCGCGCCCTCTCGTGCCCGCCCCTGGCGCGCCCATGCGCCAAAACGGCGTCAAAATCTGGCGCGGTGCAGCATATTCCTATATACTTGCGGCTCTGTGTCCTGCGGCTGGATGTCCGGCTTCTCAGCCAGGTCTCTCGCGGCAAGGCACATCGTAGCGTTTCGCCCCAATCCAGTTTAGAAACTGTCCCCTCCCTGCTAGGCCGTTTTGCGTTGCTTTGCACGCAGTCAGTGTCCCCGGCCCGTCATGCATCAGGCTGACGTCAGCGCCCATCGCTCGGTTCCGGCCGAACGGGCCTGCCGTATCCGATACAGCTTCTAACCAAGATACTCGCCGCCCGTTCGCGCGAGTGGCCTTCGTTTTTCGATTTGCTCGCTGTTTTTTCGCTCGCTGAATCCAACGACTTGGGTATGCCGATTGGCGCCGACGCCTTATTCCTCGTTTCAAGGATCGACATGACTTCGAGCTTCACCGCTAGCCCGTTGGACAACCTCGCAGCAGACATTGGCCTCACCCCCACGACCGACGCTCCGGCCGCGCCCGTCGCAGCCGCCGCTCCGGCGGTCGAAGCGCCCACCGGCCCCACTTTCGAATCGCTCGGTCTTTCGGCCGACATCATCTCCGCATTGACCGCGGCGGGCTACGTCAACCCGACGCCCGTGCAGCAGCGCGCGATTCCCGCCGCGCTCGCCGGCCGCGACCTGCTCGTCTCCAGCCCGACCGGTTCGGGCAAGACGGCGGCGTTCATGCTGCCCGCCATCGAGAAGTTCTCGCAGATGCAAAAGCTGGAAGCCCAGCAACCGCGCGAACCGCGTGACCCGAACGCCCAGCGCGGCCGTCGTCCGCAGCCGATCGCGCGTCCGAAGCTGCTCGTGCTGACGCCCACCCGCGAACTCGCGATGCAAGTCTCGACCGCCGCGTCCACGTACGGCAAGCACCTGCGCCGCCTGCGCACCGTCAGCATCCTCGGCGGTGTCGCGTACGGTCAGCAACTGATGCTGCTCGCGAAGAACCCCGAGATTCTCGTCGCCACGCCGGGCCGCCTGATCGATCACCTCGAACGCGGCCGCATCGACCTGTCCGAACTCAACATGCTCGTGCTCGACGAAGCCGACCGCATGCTCGACATGGGCTTCATCGACGACATCGAGACGATCGTCGCCGCTACGCCTGCCTCGCGCCAGACGCTGCTGTTCTCGGCCACCATCGACGGCAAGATCAGCTCGCTGACCGGCCGCCTGCTGAAGGACCCGGAGCGCATCGAGATCGTGCAGAAGCTCGAAGCGAAGAGCAACATCGCGCAAACCGTGCACTATGTGGATGACCGCGATCACAAGGACCGCCTGCTCGATCACCTGCTGCGCGACGACGCGCTGGACCAGGCAATCGTCTTCACGGCGACCAAGAGCGATGCCGACCTGATCGCCAACCGTCTCGCCGACGCCGGTTTCGAATCCGCCGCGCTGCACGGTGACCTGCCGCAAGGCGCGCGCAACCGCACCATCCGCGCGCTGCGCGAGCGCCGCGTGCGCGTGCTGGTGGCCACCGACGTCGCGGCTCGCGGCATCGACATTCCGGGCATCACGCACGTCTTCAACTACGACCTGCCGAAGTTCGCCGAAGACTATGTGCACCGCATCGGCCGCACCGGCCGCGCAGGCCGCAGCGGCACGGCGGTCAGCCTCGTGCATTACGCCGAAATGGGCGCGCTCAAGCGCATCGAGCGTTTCGTGCGTGCGCCGCTGCCGGTGAACGTCGTCGTCGGCTTCGAGCCGCGCAAGAGCCCGCCGAAGGGCGGTTTCGGCGGCGGCGGCCGTGGCCGTCCGGGCGGCAACGGCGGCGGCAATGGCCGGCGCTTCGGCAGTGGCGGCGGCAGCAGCAGCGGCCGTGGCTATGGCCCGAGCAACGCCAGCGGCTACGGCAACAAGCCGAGCACCGGCGCGCGTGAAGGCGGCTATCGCGGTGGCAACAGCGAAGGCGGCGGTTATCGCGGCGGCAACAGCGACGGTGGTGGCTACCGTGGCGGCAACAGCGACGGCGGCTATCGTGGTGGCAATCGCGGCGAAGGCGGCTTCGGCTCGCGCGACGGCTACAGCGCACGCCGCAACGACGGTCCGCGCGCACCGCGACGCGGCAGCTAAGCCCTGTCCATCAGGAAGCGGCCCGTGCCGCTTCTGGCTTCACAAGAAAACCGATGCCCCGCGCATCGGTTTTTTTTCGCCTTGTCGCCATATTTCACAATGCGCAATGGCCTTTTGCGTCGCAAAAGATGTGCTGCGCGGCACAAATTCGCGCGTTGCAACATAGAAAAAGTCATTTCAAGTCGTGGAATTACTCAAATAGTCCATTGATTTTTAACATTAAAAATATTCGTAGTTTCTGGTGTCAGGGGGTGTTTCAAGTGGCGCTGTTTGCCTAGACTCTTATATAAGAGTTGAGCAAACGCAAACCGCCCGACACGGCGCCCGGTGCTCAGGTCCGAGAAAGATCACCGCTTCACGAATCGCCGTTCATTCCAATCTCAAGGAGAAACGCCATGACCTCACGCCAACAACTCGCACAGCAACTCCATCAGCAATGGGAAACCGACCCGCGCTGGAAGGGCATCAAGCGCGGCTACTCGGCGGACGACGTCGTGCGCCTGCGCGGCTCAGTGCCGGTGGAACACACGCTCGCGCGCCGCGGCGCGGAGAAGCTGTGGGCGTCGATCAACGAAGAGCCGTTCGTCAACGCGCTCGGCGCGCTGACCGGCAATCAAGCGATGCAGCAGGTCAAGGCCGGCCTGAAGGCCATCTATCTGTCGGGCTGGCAGGTGGCGGGCGATGCCAACGTCGCCGGCGAAATGTATCCGGATCAGTCGCTGTATCCGGCCAATTCGGTGCCGCTCGTCGTCAAGCGCATCAACAACACGCTGACGCGTGCCGACCAGATCCAGTGGTCGGAAGGCAAGAATCCGGGCGACGAAGGCTATCTCGACTACTTCGCGCCGATCGTGGCCGATGCCGAAGCCGGTTTCGGCGGCGTGCTCAACGCGTTCGAACTGATGAAGGCGATGATCGAAGCCGGCGCGGCGGGCGTGCACTTCGAGGATCAGCTGGCTTCCGTCAAGAAGTGCGGCCACATGGGTGGCAAGGTGCTCGTGCCGACCCGTGAGAACGTCGCAAAGCTGACGGCCGCGCGTCTCGCCGCCGACGTCTGCGGCACGCCGACACTGCTGATCGCGCGTACCGATGCCGAAGCCGCCGATCTCGTCACCTCCGACGTCGACGACAACGACAAGCCGTTCCTCACCGGCGAGCGCACCGTGGAAGGCTTCTTCCGCACCAGGCCGGGCCTGGAACAGGCGGTGTCGCGCGGACTCGCCTACGCGCCCTACGCGGATCTCGTGTGGTGCGAGACGGGCAAGCCGGACCTCGAATACGCGAAGAAATTCGCCGAGGCGATCCACAAGCAGTTCCCGGGCAAGATGCTCTCGTACAACTGTTCGCCGTCGTTCAACTGGAAAAAGAATCTCGACGACGCGACCATCGCGAAGTTCCAGCGCGAGCTCGGTGCGATGGGCTACAAGTTCCAGTTCATCACGCTCGCGGGTTTCCACGCGCTGAACTACTCGATGTTCAACCTCGCGCACGGCTACGCCCGCTCGCAGATGAGCGCGTTCGTCGAATTGCAGCAGGCCGAGTTCGCCGCCGCCGACAGGGGCTTCACCGCGGTCAAGCATCAGCGCGAAGTGGGCACCGGCTATTTCGACGCGGTCACGCAGACCGTCGAGCGCGACGCTTCGACCACCGCGCTGCACGGCTCGACGGAAGACGAGCAGTTCTTCGACAAGAAGGTTGCCTGACTTGCACGTTGACCATCACGCAGTAACAGGCTGAATCAGGGAGCGTAGTGAAGAAAAGCAGCGGCCGCCGCCTCGCGAAAGCGGGCGGCGGCCGCTGCGCAATGGCAGGTCCTCAGCGATACACGATCACAGGAATCTTGGTATGCGTGAGCACGCGCTGCGTCTCGCTGCCGATCAACAGGCTGCCGAGCCCGCGGCGTCCGTGCGACGCCATCAGGATGACGTCACAGCCGTTCTGCTCAGCCGCTTCGATGATGCCGATATACGGCGCCGCCTCGATGCTCGTGACGCCGTTGCAAGGCACGCCTGCATCGTCGGCGGCGCGCATCACCGCATCCAGATGCTCGCGGGCTTCGTTCTCGGCGCGGGCGTGGAAGTCGTCGGGCGGCTCGACTGCAACATCCGCGAACGGCGAATACGGATATTGCGGCAGACACGCATAAGCCGTGATGCGCGCGTTAACGGATTGCGCGAGGTCGATCGCGCCGTCGATGGCCTTCTGCGACAGCTCGGAGCCGTCGGTCGGCACCAGGATGTGCTTGAACATGGCGTCCTCCTCCGAACGTCGGGGCACGCTTCATTGTAGTCAGGGCCGCGCGGCCGCGAGACGTTTCGCGCCGGACTGCCCGGCCTGCCCGAGCGAACGTTTCTACTGCGCCTCGTCCCCCCAATACCCTGGAGCGTTGTACGTATGCTTGAGCAGATCGAGGAACAGGCGCACCCGCAACGGCAGATGCCGGCGCTGCGGAAACACCGCGTGAATGCCGATGGGCGGCGCGGCGAAGCCTTCGAGCACGCTCACGAGCCGTCCCTCGCCGATATCGTCGCCCACCTCCCACCACGAGCGCCACGCGAGCCCGCGTCCTTCCAGACACCATTCGTGCAGGACCGCGCCGTCGGAACACTCCATCGTGCCGGACACCTTGATCGTCACGACGCGGCCGTCCTGCTGGAACACCCAGCCGCGCTGCTGATTCGCCGATGCTCCGAGCGCCAGGCAGTTGTGCTGCGCGAGCGCGGCGAGATCGGCGGGCGTGCCGCGGCGCGCCAGATAGTCCGGCGACGCGACGCACACGCGCCGGTTCTCGCCGAGCTTCAGCGACACCAGCGACGAATCCGGCAACTCGCCCAGCCGCACCGCGCAGTCGAAACCTTCATTGACGAGGTCGACCATGCGGTCGGTCAGGTCGAGGCTCACCGACACATCCGGATGCTGCGCCGTGAAGCGCGGCACCAGCGACGCCACATGGCGCCGGCCGAAGCCCGCCGGCGCCGACACGCGCAAGTGCCCGCTCGCCTTCACGCCGCCCGCCGACACGCTCGCCTCGGCGTTCTGCATGTCGTTGATGATGCGCTGGCAATCCTCCAGGAACGCCGAGCCTTCGAAGGTCAGCGTGATCCTGCGCGTGGTGCGCACCAGCAGCTTGACGCCGAGACGCTCTTCCAGCGCATCGAGCCGGCGTCCGATCACCGCGGGCGCGATGCCTTCCGCCTGTGCCGCCGCCGAGAGGCTGCCCTTCGCCGCGACCGCGGCGAAGGTTTCTATCTGCTTGAACCGATCCATGCGCTTTTGTCGTCATTGAGGAAGCCCGAGGACAGATTAGATACTGAAAAGTAAAAGATCAAGTGATGTTGCGGTGCTTTTTCCATCACCTGGATCACGAATAGAATCGATCCCGACCTCGATACGGAGCGCACGGCCATGTCGGCCAGAACGACACTCACCGCGACTGCGACACCCTCGTCTCTCCCCGACATGCCCCGGCTTCCGCGCGCAGTCATCTTCGACGCCTACGGCACGCTCTTCGACGTCCATTCGGTGGTCGCCGCCGCCGAACAGCTGTTTCCCGGACGCGGCGTCGCGCTGTCCCGGCTGTGGCGTCGCAAGCAGATCGAATACACACAACTGCGCACCCTCGCTGATCCGGCCGGCACGCACTACGAGCCATTCTGGAAGATCACCGTCGATGCGCTGCGCCACGCCGCCGCGCGTCTCGCGCTCGCCGACGCGCTGACCCACGCCGCCGAAAAGCGCCTGCTCGACGAATACGCGTGCCTCTCGACGTTTCCCGACATCGTGCCGGCGCTCACGGCGCTACGCGACCGCTTCAACCTGCCGCTCGCGATCCTCTCGAACGGCAGCGCACCGATGCTCGACGTCGCCGTGAAGAGCGCCGGCATGAGCGGTCTATTCGATCACGTGCTGTCCGTCGATGCCGCCCGCGCCTATCCGCCCGCCCCCGCCGCTTATGCACTCGGCACCCGTGCCTTCGATGCGCCGCCGCGCGACATCGTGTTCGTCTCGGGCAGCGGCTGGAACGTCGCGGGCGCGACCTGGTTCGGCTACACGAGTTTCTGGATCAATCGCGCGGCACTCGCGGCGGAAGAACTCGGCGTCGCGCCGCATGGACGCGGGCGCGGCATGGCGGACCTCGTCGCGTTTGTCGAAGCGAGCGCGGCGCGCCCGCCCGAGAGGGCGCGCAGCCGCACGGCGGTCAGTGTGCGCCGCGCGTCTCCGGTTTGAATCGCCACGGATTCACCCCACACAAGCCACCCAGCAAAACCGTCTGACCGACCAAGGAGAACACAATGACCTCAATTTCGAACCCGCTCACGCTGCCGAAGGGCATGGCAATCTCGGCCGACATCCAGCCGGATTTCCAGGCCATTCTGACGCCCGAGGCGCTCGAACTGGTCGCCGCGCTGCACCGTCAGTTCGAGCCGCGCCGCCAGCAATTGCTCGCGGCGCGCGTCGAACGCACCCAGCGCCTCGACGCCGGCGAGCGCCCCGATTTCCTCGACGCCACGCGCTCGATCCGCGAGAGCGACTGGACCGTCGCGCCGCTGCCGAAGGACCTGCAATGCCGCCGCGTCGAAATCACGGGTCCGGTCGAGCGCAAGATGATCATCAATGCGCTCAATTCCGGCGCCGATTCGTACATGACCGACTTCGAGGATTCGAACGCGCCGAACTGGGACAACCAGATCGTCGGCCAGATCAACCTGCGCGACGCGGTGCGCCGCACGATCTCGCTGCAGCAGAACGGCAAGTCGTACACGCTCAACGACAAGATCGCGACGCTGATCGTCCGTCCGCGCGGCTGGCATCTCGATGAAAAGCATGTGACCGTGGACGGCCAGCGCGTGTCCGGCGGCCTGTTCGACTTCGCGCTCTATCTGTTCCACAACGCACGCGAGTTGATCGTGCGCGGCAGCGGTCCTTACTTCTATCTGCCGAAGATGGAGAGCCATCTCGAAGCCCGTCTGTGGAACGATGTCTTCGTTGCGGCACAGGAAGCCGTCGGCATTCCGCGCGGCACGATTCGCGCAACCGTGCTCGTCGAGACGATTCTCGCCGCCTTCGAAATGGACGAGATCCTCTACGAACTGCGCGAGCACAGCTCGGGTTTGAACGCGGGCCGCTGGGACTACATTTTCTCGGCGATCAAGAAGTTCAAGAACGACACGGACTTCTGTCTCGCCGACCGCGCGAAGATCACGATGACCTCGCCGTTCATGCGCGCCTACGCGCTCGAACTGCTGAAGACCTGCCACAAGCGCCAGGCGCCGGCGATCGGCGGCATGTCGGCGCTGATTCCCATCAAGAACGATCCCGCGGCGAACGAGCGCGCGATGGACGGCGTGCGCTCCGACAAGACGCGTGACGCCACCGACGGCTACGACGGCGGCTGGGTCGCGCATCCGGGCCTCGTGCCGATCGCGATGAAGGCGTTCGT
Organism: Caballeronia sp. LZ035; assembly: GCF_031451175.1. Classification (NCBI taxonomy): domain Bacteria; kingdom Pseudomonadati; phylum Pseudomonadota; class Betaproteobacteria; order Burkholderiales; family Burkholderiaceae; genus Caballeronia; species Caballeronia sp. LZ035. The sequence continues at coordinate 1,576,845 of NZ_JARUXS010000001.1, read as the reverse complement.
CGACGTGCTCGGTGACCAGCCGAACCAGATCGGCAAGCAACGCCCCGACGTCCAGGTCACCGCGCACGATCTGCTCGACTTCCGTCCGGAGGCCCCGATCACCGAAGCCGGTCTGCGCAATAACGTGAACGTCGGCATCCACTATCTCGGTTCGTGGCTGGCGGGCAATGGCTGCGTGCCAATCCACAACCTGATGGAAGACGCGGCAACCGCCGAGATCTCGCGCTCGCAAGTGTGGCAGTGGATCCGCTCGCCGAAGGGCACGCTCGACGACGGCCGCAAGGTCACGGCCGCGCTGGTGCGCGAGATCACCATCGACGAGCTGGAGAAGGTGAGAATGGCCGTCGGCGCTACGGGCACGGACACGAAGCCCTATGAACGCGCGGCGAAGATCTTCGAGGAGATGTCGACTTCGGCGGAGTTCACCGAGTTCCTGACGCTGCCCTTGTACGAGGAGATCTGAACGCGTCGTCTCCGATGACGTTTCAGCGTGCGAAAAAAAACGGCCTGCGGGCCGTTTTTTCCTTCGAGGCGCATCATGGTCCGAGCATGGCGTGTGCTACATTGCCCATCGCCTTTTTCAACGATTCAACCGTGGAGCGCACTCACCGTGCGAACGACAGCATGAGCAACATCCAGCTCGATATCGAATGGACCGAAGCGGCATCGCGCAAGATCGAAAAACTGATGCCGCGCAACGCCAACAAGGACGCGTACCTGGCGCTGCCGCCCGTCGAATGCCTGCCGATGGAAGGCGACGTGCTCTTTCTCGGCCCGGACGGCAAGCAGCAGCCGTTCATCGTCGCGGAGCGCCAGTACCATCACGAAGGCGACGCCGACTGGACCATCATCCTCATTCTCGACGTGCCGCACGACACGCACTGACAGCGTCCGTCCTTGTCGGCTTAGGGGAACTTAGAGGAGCTTCGTTGCCTTGCGTACTTCGCCGTGTTCGCACAGCGCCGGCGCCTTGGCGCGGAATGCCTGGATATGCGGCGCCTGACCGTGTGCGTCGAGCGCATCCTGGCTCTCCCAGCGCTCGACGAAGATGAAGCGGCGCGGTTCCTCGTTGTCGCGATGCAGATCGTATTGCAAGGCGCCGCGCTCTTTGCGCGTCGGCTCGACGTTCGCTTCGAGCACCTGCTTCAGTTCCTCTTCCTTGCCCGGCTTCGCGACAAATATCGCGACAACGGCGACTTCCGACATGGGCTTCTCCTGTCTTCGTAAATTGACGAAGCACGAGCATAACCGCCCGCGTCACGCGCTGCCGGAATGGCACAGGCGCAAGACCAGCGCACCCAGGCGCGACCCACAAAGAAAAAGCCCGCGTTTCGGTGGAAACGCGGGCAAAAACCGTCGCCCTACGAGGATAGGCGACGGGGCCATCGGGGCTCGCGTCATGGCGAGCCAATGTTCGGCATGTCTGGTTCGTTGCGCGTGATGACTCGCTTGTCGAAGAAGCTTCGAGCGACGATTCGCGCCATTGATGCAATGTACTATCCAGGGGCCTATTCTTTATAAGCTTTTGCGCACATTTCCCGATGGAAAGAATTGTCTGCGCATATCGAAGGCGAGTTTCGCATTAGCGCGCATTACGAAACGAGCATGCGATGACCGGTTGGACCACGCTCATCGCGAACGATGCAAACAAAAACGCCTCCCGAAGGAGGCGTTGCGAAGTGAAGCGTGGTGCGGGAAGGATCAGCTGATCTGCCCGGCGAGCAGCGCCATGATCTGACGCGCTTGCGGCGACGAGTCCGGATTGCCCTTGTCGTCGACGATGGCGACACGCGTCTGCGCTTCCGTCACCGCCCGCACATTGACCTGATACTGCTTGGCCTTCATTTCCGTGCGGCCATGGAATACCTGGCTCCAGAAGCCCTGCTCCGCCGACCGCTTGTCGGTCGGATCGACGTAGCGCACGTAATACATGCCCTTCGCGCGATCCCGGTCGTCCACGGTGAAGTTCGCGCGATCCAGCGCGGTGCCCACGCGCAGCCACGCGCGATCGTAGGCTTCCGGCAACGTGAGCTGCGACGAATCGGCTTCGGGCACGACTTCGTTGCGGATCGGCGTGTTGCCGGCATTCGCGACGTTCTGTGCCGCGACCGACGCCGCCTTGGCATCGCCGGCTTTTGCGGCTTGCGTGCCGGCTCCGACGCCAGCTGCGGCCGGCGTATCCAGCGAGGTCGCACCGCCCGACGCCATGCGCTGGTCGGACAGCGCCATCGACGACATCAGGCGCTTCAGATACTCGTTCTCGAGCGCGGGATCATTCGGACGCGCCTGCCACTGACTCGAATCGTTGTTGACGCCGGTGAGCGCCTCACGCATGCCCTTCTGGCTGATGAACACGTAGGTGCCGCCGTCCGGCGCTTTTTCGAGACGCGTCCGGTACTTGTTGCGCTCGGCCGTGACATACGAATTGCCGGTGGCCTTGGCGAGCGTGTCGCGGATCAGGCCGTCGGAAATCTGCGGATGGGTTTCGTTCCAGTCCGTTTCCATCACGCCCTTGTCGCGCTGATCCACCACCAGCAGGAAGCCCTGCTCCTGCCAGAAGCGCCGGATTTGCGGCCACACCTGATCGGGGGATTTGCCGTCGACCACGAGCCAGCGCTCGGCGCCGTCACGCTGGATGCGCATGCCCGAGACGGGCGGCACGACGGTCGGCGCGTTCGGCGCGACTTTCTGTACTTGCTGGAGATCGGACAGCGAGGCCTGTCCGCCCTGCGGCGGCAGCGAGCGCTGGTCGGCCGTTTCGTCAATCAGATTCGGCGGCACGGCCAAAGACACCTGCTTCGAACGCTGATCGCTCTTGTAATTGAACGCATTGGGATTGGTCGAGCCGCATCCCGCCACGATTCCTGCTACCGCGAGCAACGCAGCCATGCGCGTGACCGCCCGCGTGCTGAGCTGCTGGGTTACCCGCTTGGTTACACGAAAATCTGTCATGTCTGGAAAGTCCTTCCGCAACGCCACGGGCGTTCTTCCGTGGATCAACCCGTTATTTTACCGATCCCGCGCGCGCCGGTGCAAAAACACGGGATATCCCTCATGACTGACACTGCGCGGCGACTCAGCACGCCGCGCATGAACCTGATTTGCGATCACTTGATGAAACGCGCGACATCAGCGAAACGCTCGGATGAGCCGCCGCTTCGCCTCGATCAGAAATGACAATTTATGACGGTTGACCGGAGCGACGATTGACGCGTGTGCTCGCGGCAACCCGCTGATTCGTATTGGATTTTTCAGAAGGGCGCAACGTCCGACGCACATCTGACCAAAAGCAGCCATCTATTGCGCAGCATAACCATAACCCTAGAATCTCCTCTCAAACAATACGAAAACTCCCAATTTGAGAGAGGGATTCGATGATCAAAATCAGACATCCTAAAAATATCGCGCGGGGGCTGGCGATGGGTTCTTTACTGCTGACGGCGACCGCGACGGCCCATCTCGGCGGCACGGCACGCGCATCGGACGAAGCATCGGACGCCGTCGTGCGGCGGGCGCAATCGGGCGGGCCGGCATTCCGGGAAACGACCGATGCGAACGGGATTGTCATCCGGGAGTACGTCGACGGAAGCGGCACCGTCTACGCCGTATCCTGGCGAGGGCCCGCGATGCCGGACATCCAGACGCTCCTCGGCACGCATTTCGAAACGTTCAGGGAAGGCGCACTGGCATCGATCGGCACGCTCGGACTGCACACGGCGCAGGTGGCGACAGGAGACCTGGTCGTCGAGAACCGCATGCGCCTGCGCGAGTTCAGCGGCCGCGCGTGGCTCGCGAACGCGCTGCCGTCTGGCGTGAACGTGTCGGACATTCAGTAGGAGGCCGCCATGACTCACCTCGAAGCGCTCCTCGAAGCCTGCGCGCTGCTGCTCGTCACGGCGCTCTGCTCGCTGCTGGTTGCCTGCGGCGGCGGAGGAGGAGGCAGCGGCGGCAATGGTCAAGCAAGCGGGACCACGACCGCGCCAATCGTGTCCCCGGCCTCAACCGCGTCCCCGGCCGCACCCGCGCAGGCCAACGCACCGGACTCCGCGAGCACGGCCGTCGTGCAATCGTCGTCGCCCAATGTGCAGCCCATCACCGTGTCGCGCACCGCCACCGGCACGCGCAACATGCTGCAAACCAGCGTGACACTCTGCGTGCCGGGCACGAACACGTGCCAGACCGTCGACGGCATTCAGGTCGATACCGGCTCGCACGGCCTTCGCGTGCTGGCCTCCGCGCTCGATCCGACCATGGCGCTGCCGCCCGTCGCAGGCAGCGCGCCAGGCTCGGCGATGGCGGAATGCGCCGTATTCGGTTCCGGCTATACGTGGGGTGCGGTGCGCCAGGCCGATATCCGGCTCGCGGGCCAATTGGCGGCCTCGACCTCGGTGCAGATCATCGCCGATCCGACGGTGCCCGGCGTCGCCCAGGACTGCAACCAGTCGGGACTCTCGATGCTCAACGCGACCACCCTGCGCGGCAACGGCATTCTCGGCATCGGGCCGTTCGTCGCCGATTGCGGCGCGAACTGCGCCAACTCGCCCATGCCGCGCTGGTATTACCAATGTGCTGCGGGCGCATGCGCCCCGAGCCCGCTCGCCGTCGCGCAACAGGTGACGAATCCGGTCGCGAACTTCGCCACCGACAACAACGGCGTCGTGATCGAACTGCCCGACGTGCCTGACAACGGCGCCTTCAGCGTCGCCGGCACGCTGACCTTCGGCATCGGCTCGCAGGCGAACAATGCGCTAGGCTCGGCCACGGTGCTCGCGGCCGATTCGGCGAGCGCCTATGTGACGACGGATTTCGGCGGCACGAGCTACGGCGCGAGTTTCATCGACAGTGGCTCGAACGGCCTGTTCTTTCCGTCGACAACGCTCACGCGCTGCGGCGGATGGTTTTGCCCGGCGACGACGCAGTCGCTCAGCGCGACGATCCGCTCGCCGGCGGGCGCGCAGAGCATGGTGAACTTCAGCGTCGCGCCTTCGACGAGCCTGTTCGGCAGCGGCAATTACGCGTTCGACAATCTCGCGGGCGCGTCGGGCAATCTCTTCGACTGGGGCTTGCCGTTCTTCTTCGGCCGGCGCGTCTTCACGGCTTTCCAGGAACGCGCGACACCCGCCGGCCCCGGTCCTTACTATGCGTTCTGAGCCGCACATGCAAAAAAGCCGTCCCGGTTTGCGCCGGGACGGCTTGAGTATCGGCTTCGAGGCCGCGCAATCGGCTAGGCCTGCTTCTCTTCGTCGAAAATTTTCTGCGCCAGGTGATAGGCCGAGTTCGCCGCCGGCACACCGCAATACACCGCCGTCTGCAGCAGCACTTCCTTGATTTCGTCCTGCGTCACGCCGTTGTTCTTCGCGGCGCGCAGATGCAGCGCGAGTTCCTCGCTCCGATTCAGCGCCACCATCATCGCGATGGTGATGAGGCTGCGCGTGTGCCGCGGCAGGCCGTCACGCGTCCAGATCTCGCCCCATGCATAGCGCGTGATGAAGTTCTGGAAATCGGTGGTGAGTTCGGTGCGGTTCGCCAGCGACCGGTCCACGTGCGCGTCGGACAACACCGCGCGGCGCACCTTCATGCCGGCTTCGTAGCGTTCATCATCGGTCATGCTCATGCTCCAAGGAAATCGAGAACGGCGCTCGTGTACTCGGCGCGCTTTTCGATGTTCGACAAATGCGCCGCGTCCAGTTCGAGGTAGCGCGCGCCTTCGATATAACCCGCCAGCTCGCGGCCCTGCTCGGCGGTCGTCGAGAGATCGTGCGTGCCGGCGATCATCAGCACCGGCAGCGTGATGGTCTTCGCTTCGTCACGCAGGTCGGCGTCGCGGATCGCTTCGCAATTCGACGCGTAGCCTTCGCCCGACGTATGGCGGAACACATCGCGGATAGCGGCGAGCGCGAGCGGCTCGCGTTCGATGAACGGCGCGGTGAACCAGCGCGCGATCACGGCGTCGGTGAGCGCGGGCATGCCGCCCGGCTCGCGCGCTTTCGCGGCGCGCGGCGTCCACACGGCGTCCGAGCCGATCAGCGCGGCCGTGTTCGACAACACGACGCGCTCAAAGCGCTCTGGATGACGCGCCGCCAGGCCAATGCCGGTGAGGCCGCCCATCGACAGCCCGCAGTAGTGCGCGCGCTCGATCTTCAGATGATCCATGAGGCCGATCACATCGCCGATCAACTGGTCGATCGTGTACGGCCCGGGCGGCACGTCCGAGTGACCGTGACCGCGCGTGTCATAGCGCACGACCCGGTAATGCTGCGCGAACGCCTCGATGTTCGGCGTCCACATCGACACATCCGCGCCGAGCGAATTCGACAGCACGAGCCACGGGGCGCTGTCGCCCGCCGTGGCATCGACGCGATAGTGAAGCCGGGTTCCGTTGACTTCAGCAAGAGGCATGCTTTAACGCTCCTGTTCTTTCGGTTCTTTCAAATGGGCGTTCGCGATGGCCGCATCGACGAACGACTGCGCCTGTCCGACGTAGTTCGCCGGATCGAGCAGGGACTGGAGTTGCGCGTGCGACAGATGGCGCATCACGGTTTCATGGGCGGCGAGTGCTTCGAGCAGCGGGCGGCCGTTCGCGACCGCCGCCTTCGATGCTGCTTCCACCAGCTTGTGCGCATCCATCCGGCCGATGGCATCGCCCAGCGCGAGCATCACCGCTTCGCCGAGCACGAGGCCGTGAGTGGCGTCGAGATTCTGCGCGAGCCGGCCCGCATTCACTTCGAGCCCTGCAACGATGCCGTTGAGATTCGTCACCGCGCCCGCCGCCAGCCGCGCGAGATCGGGCAGCGCTTCCCATTCGGCCTGCCAGCCGCCGAGCGCGCGCTCGTGCTCCTGGACCATGCCGGCGAAAATCGTCGCGACGAGATTCGGCGCGCGCGTCGCGGCCGTCAGCACCGCCGCGCAGCCGACCGGATTGCGCTTGTGCGGCATGGTCGACGAACCGCCCTTGCCCGCCGCCGCCGGCTCCGCGACTTCGCCGACCTCGGTCTGCATCATCAGCGAGATGTCGCGCGCGATCTTGCCAAGTGTGCCCGTCAGCATGCCGAACCAGGCTCCGGCTTCCGCAATGCGGTCGCGCTGCGTATGCCACGGCAGGACCGGCAGCGTCAGATGAAGATCGTCCGCGAGCGACTGCGCGACCGGCAATGCGTGGTCGCGCAGACTCGCGAGCGTGCCCGCCGCGCCGCCGAACTGCAGCGCCAGCGCACGCGCCTTCAACTCGTCGAGACGCGCGCGATGGCGCGTGATCGCGTCGAGCCATTGCGCGAACTTGAGACCGAGCGTGATCGGCAGCGCCTGCTGCAGCCACGTGCGGCCGATCATCGGCGTCGCGCGGTGCGCCTGCGCCTGCGCGGCAAGCGCCGTGGCGAGCGTGTGCAGGTCGGCATCGAAGAGATCGAGCGCGGCGCGCAATTGCAGCACCAGGCCCGTGTCGATGATGTCCTGGCTCGTCGCGCCCCAGTGCACGTACTTCGCGGCCTCGGCGTCGCGCGCCTTGACCACTGCCGTCAACTGCTTGACGAGCGGAATCGCCAGATTGCCGCCTGCCTGCGCGCCGCTCATCAAGGCTTGCGCGTCGATCTCGTCGGCGCGGCATGCGGCGACGATCGCGTCCACGGCGCTCGCCGGAATCACGCCATGCAGCGCCGACGCACGCGCGAGCGCGGCTTCGACGTCGAGCATCGCCTGCACGGTTGCGCGCGGTGACCAGAGCGCGTTGGCGGCCTCGCTGCCGCAGATCAGATCGGTGAGACGTCCCGTGGCTGCGAACATGCGGTCACACGCGCTCGATGACGATCGCGATGCCCTGCCCCACGCCGATGCACATCGTGCACAGCGCATAGCGGCCGCCGGTGCGATGCAGCTGATAGCTCGCGGTCGTGACGAGACGCGCGCCCGACGCGCCGAGCGGATGGCCCAGCGCAATCGCGCCGCCGTTCGGGTTGACGCGGGCGTCGTCGTCGGCCACGCCGAGCATGCGCAGCGTCGCGAGACCTTGCGAGGCGAACGCTTCGTTCAGTTCGATCACGTCCATCTGGTCGATGCTCATGCCGAGGCGCGCCAGCAGCTTCTGCGACGCCGGCGCCGGGCCAATGCCCATCACGCGCGGCGGCACGCCCGCCGTGGCGACGCCGAGAATACGCGCGCGCGGCGTGAGACCGTGGCGCTGCGCGCTCTCTTCGTCGGCGATCAACATGGCGACCGCGCCGTCGTTGACGCCCGACGCATTGCCGGCGGTCACCGAACCGTCCGGCCGCACGACACCCTTCAGCTTCGCGAGCGTCTCGAGCGTGGTTTCGCGCGGGTGTTCGTCGCGCTCGACGATCAGCGGATCGCCCTTCTTCTGCGCGATCGTCACCGCGACGATTTCCTGCGCCAGCGTGCCGTCCTTCTGCGCGCGGGCCGCCTTCTGCTGCGAGCGCAGCGCGAACGCGTCCTGATCGGCGCGGCTCACCTTGTAGTCGTCGGCGACGTTTTCGGCGGTTTCCGGCATCGAATCGACGCCATATTGCTTCTTCATCAGCGGATTGACGAAGCGCCAGCCGATGGTCGTGTCATGAATCTCGGCGGCGCGCGAGAACGCGCTCGTCGCCTTGCCCATCACGAACGGCGCGCGGCTCATGCTTTCGACGCCGCCTGCGATCATCAGCGTGGCTTCGCCCGCCTTGATTGCGCGCGCGGCAATGCCGATCGCGTCCATGCCGGAGCCGCACAGACGGTTGACCGTCGAGCCCGGCAGACCGACCGGCAGGCCCGCCAGCAACGCCGACATGCGCGCGACGTTGCGGTTGTCTTCGCCCGCCTGGTTGGCGCAGCCGTAGATCACTTCGTCGACCGCGTCCCAGTCCACGTCCTTGTTGCGTTCGACGAGCGCGCGCAGCGGCACGGCGCCGAGGTCGTCGGCACGCACTGACGAGAGTGCGCCGCCGTAACGGCCGATCGGCGTGCGGATCGCATCACATACGAAGGCTTCTTTCATTGCTTGGCTCCAATATTGTCTTGTGTCTCTCAGGCTCGGGCTCGGGCTTCAGCTCGGTATGCAGTTCAGGCGGCTTCGCTCAGCGGCGCATATTGCAGCGGCACCTGCGCGAGCTTCTGCAGCTCATCGAACGACAGGCCTTCCACCATTTCACGCACGACGAAACCTTCCGGCGTGACGTCGAACACGGCGAGGTCCGTGTACACGCGATCCACGCACTGCACGCCCGTCACCGGATACGAGCATTGCGCGACCAGCTTGCTTTCGCCCTGCTTGGTCAGCAATTCCATCATCACGTAGACCTGCTTGGCGCCGATCGCCAGATCCATCGCGCCGCCGACCGCCGGAATCGCATCCGGCGCGCCGGTGTGCCAGTTCGCGAGATCGCCGTCTGCCGACACCTGGAACGCGCCGAGCACGCAGAAGTCGAGATGGCCGCCGCGCATCATCGCGAACGAATCCGCGTGATGGAAATACGCGCCGCCCGTGAGCAGCGTGACGTGCTGCTTGCCGGCGTTGATGAGTTCGTCGTCTTCCTCGCCCTTGGCCGGCGCCGGGCCCATGCCGAGCAGGCCGTTTTCGCTGTGCAGGAAGATCTCGCGGTCCGCCGCAAGGTGATTGGCGACGAGCGTCGGCACGCCGATGCCGAGGTTCACATAGGCGCCTTCGGGAATGTCCGCGGCCACGCGCCGGGCCATTTCATCACGAGTCAGTTTCTTCATGGCTATGTCCTTTCTCAACGTTCTTTCAGCGTTCGTTCACGCAGCGAGTTCAGCTTGATGCACCGCTTGCGGCACTTCCACCACGCGCTGCACGAAAATGCCCGGCGTCACGATGTTCTCGGGATCCAGTTCGCCGAGCGGCACGACCTTCGACACCTGCACGATGGCCGTCTTCGCGGCGCTCGCCATGATCGGGCCGAAGTTGCGCGCCGTCTTGCGATACACCAGATTGCCCCAGCGGTCGCCCTTGAACGCCTTCACCAGCGCGAAGTCCGCGTGCAGCGGCGACTCCAGCACGTAGTGCTTGCCGTCGATCTCGCGCGTTTCGCGGCCTTCCGCGAGCTTGGTGCCGTAGCCCGTCGGCGTGAAGAACCCGCCGATGCCCGCGCCCGCCGCGCGGATGCGCTCGGCCAGATTGCCCTGCGGCACGAGCTCGAGCTCGATCTCGCCCGCCCGATACAGCGCGTCGAACACGTGCGAATCGGTCTGGCGCGGGAACGAGCAGATGATCTTGCGCACGCGCTTCGCCTTCAGCAGCGCGGCCAGGCCGATGTCGCCATTGCCGGCGTTGTTGTTGACGATCGTGAGATCGCGCGCGCCCTGCTCGATGAGCGCGTCGATCAGCTCGGACGGCATGCCCGCCGTACCGAATCCGCCGATCATGATGGTCGCGCCGTCGTGGACGTCGGCCACGGCCGAGGCGAGCGAATCGAAAATCTTGTTGATCATTGCCGTTCTTCTCCAGTCTGGACGCCGCGCTTACCGCAGGCGCCCGTCCCGCTCCAGGGGTTGTCTGCTCGAAATCAGATTTGCAAGTTGTCTTGCCAGCGAATGTTCGATATGCGAACATGGATTCGTTTAGCGAACATCGGCATGGTAGTCCTGCGTTTGTTGCCGTGTCAACGAAGCACTGTCGAAGTGCGGGTTTTCACGGAGCCGCCGCCGCTTCGCGCCACCTGGATCATGCATATGAAACCATCAGCCTCAGCCTCAGCCGCTCCCGAGATCGATCCGCCGGATGCATCGGATACACCGGATACGCAGTCGCGGCCCGGCGACGCGTATGTGCAGTCGTTCGCGCGCGGGCTGTCGGTGATCCGTTCCTTCGACGCCAGCCGGCCCGCCCAGACCCTCACCGACGTCGCCGCGGCCACCGGGCTCACGCGCGCGGGCGCGCGCCGCATCCTGCTGACCTTGCAGGCGCTCGGCTATGTCGAGGCGGACGGCCGCCTGTTCCAACTTACGCCAAAAATCCTCGACCTGGGTTTCGCGTACCTGACGTCGATGCCCTTCTGGAATCTCGCCGAACCGGTCATGGAAGATCTGGTCGGGCAAGTGCACGAGAGCTGTTCGGCGGCCGTGCTGAACGGCGCGGAGATCGTCTACGTGCTGCGGGTGCCGACGCACAAGATCATCACGCAGAACCTCTCGATCGGCAGCCGGCTGCCCGCGTTCTGCACGTCGATGGGCCGCGTCCTGCTCGCCGCGCTCGACGAAGCCAGCCTCGACGCCATCCTCGATGCGAATCCGCTGGTGGCGCGCACGCCGCGCACGATCGTTGACCGCGAAGCGCTGAAGGAAGAGATTGCGCTCGTGCGCGCGCAGGGCTGGGCCATCGTCGATCAGGAACTGGAGGAAGGCCTGATCTCGATGTCCGCGCCGATCCGCGACCGGCAAGGCCGTGTGATCGCGGCGCTCAATATCAGCGGCAATGCGCAGCGCAAGAGCGCGAAGCAGATGGTGAAAGCCTTTCTCGAGCCGCTGCAGGACGCGGCGCAGCGCGTGTCGGACATGGTCGCGCGGCGCGGCTGATCGTTTTTTCCGCAGGTTGAAACATTGGACGCAGCGAGCGCCATGAACGATCTCGATCTGAACCTGATCCCGTACCTCGTCGCCATCGAGGAAACGCGCAACGTGAGCCGCGCCGCCGAGCGGCTCGGCGTGAGCCAGCCGCGTGTGTCGACGGCGCTCGCGCGGCTGCGCGAGTATTTCAACGACCCGCTGTTCGTGCGCACCGCGCGCGGCATGGAGCCGACGCCGCGCACGCTTGCGCTGGTGCCCGCCGCGCGCGAGGCGCTTGCCCGCATCGAGCGCGGCATGCTCGACCGGCAGCATTTCGATCCGTCCACGAGCGCGGAAACCTTTTCGATTGCGCTGTCGGACGTGGGCGAGATCGTGTTCCTTCCGCGTCTCTTGCAAGCCTTCGCACAACAGGCGCCGCATGCGAACCTGCGCTCGGTGTCGGCTTCGCATGGCGATGTCGGACGCGGGCTGGAAGCCGGTGAAATCGATCTGGCCATCGGCTATTTTCCGGATCTGCGCGGCAACAACTTCTTCCAGCAACGGCTGTTTTCACACCGCTTCATCTGCCTGATGCGGCGCGATCACCCGTATGCACGCGAACCGCTGACGCTCGAACGCTTTCTCGCCTGCGGACATGCCGTGGTGCGCGCGGAAGGCCGCAGCCAGGAGATCCTCGAGAACCATCTCGACCGCGAGCGCGTGCGGCGCCGCGCCGTGCTCGAAACACCGCACTTCATGAGCCTGCCGTTCATCCTGTCGCGCACCGACCTGATCGCCACGGTGCCGCATGCGATCGGCTTCGCGTACGTCGCCGAACACGCATCGATCACGCTCGCCGAGCCGCCGCTCGCGCTGCCGCGCTTCGATCTCAAACAGCACTGGCATCGCAAGTTCCATAACGACGCGCGCACGCAATGGCTGCGCGGTGTCGTGGCCGCGCTGTTCAACGACGAACTCGACGAATGGCCGAAATAAGCTCGCTCTCTCCAGATGATGAATCCCGCTAACATCGCAGTTTTATCGCCGGGCAGGAATGATCGATGGATGCGCTGACCAGTCTCCGGGTGTTTCGCGAGGTCGTCGAGGCGGGCAGCTTCGTGAAAGCCGCCGAGCGCCTCGACATGTCGACCGCCATGACCAGCAAGCACGTCGCGAATCTGGAGCGGCAGTTGCGCGTGCGTCTCTTGAACCGGACGACGCGGCATCTCAGTCTCACCGAAGCCGGCAGCGTGTACTTCGAGCAATGCAGCGAGGCGCTCGATATTCTCCAGGCTGCGGAGGCGGCCGTCGGCGCGCAGACGGCGCAGCCCCAGGGCGTGCTCAAGGTGACCGCGCCGGGCTGGTTTGCGAATCCCACTTTCGCTGAACTCGTGGTGGCGTATCAGGCGCGCTATCCCGGCGTGCTGGTGGATCTGCGGCTGGAGAACCGCTTCGTCGATCTGGTCGAGGAAGGCTATGACATGGCCTTGCGGGCGACCTCCGACCCTTCTCCCTCGCTGATCGTGCGGCCGCTGTGCAGGATGCCTTTCATGCTCGCGGGCGCGCGCGTCTACCTGGAGCGGCAGGGCTACCCGCGTCATCCGGACGATCTGGCGCGGCACCGGATGGTGTTGCCGACCTACACCAATATCGAAGCGGTGACGCTGACCGGACCGGACGGCGCGTTCACCGTCAAGCATCAGGCCGTGCTCAAAACCAACGACACCGCGATGGCGCTGCAACTCGTGCGCGCCGGGCTCGGACTCGCGTATTTTCCGGCGTGGATCGTGGACCCGGAGCTTGCATCCGGAACACTGCTACGGGTGCTGCCGGACTATTCGGCCTTCGCGCCGTCCGTGTATGCGGTGTACACCAGCCGCAAGTTCATGACGAGCAAGGTACGGACCTTCATCGACTTTCTCTCCGACGCGCTGAGCGATCGCCCGCCTTATTAGGATTACTCGTATTCGTGCTTGAGGGACGACATGCCATGATCGCGCCGCTTCCCTGAGCATGCGCGCGACGAGGTGTGTCGCGACGTCGCGCATTCGCTGGGACCCTCCCTCACTTCGTCTGACACGAGGTTTGCGCGACATGGATTTTTCCTGGCTTCCTTTGGCCTTCGGGCTGTGCCTGCTGGCCTTCGTGATGTTCGTTTGCCGCACGGTCAATGCAGGATGCGGCGTTCCGCGCTGGAACGGCGCGCTGTTCTTCTTTGCACTCTGTTGTCTCGCCATGCTGCTGGACTTCGCGCTCACGATGATCTTTGCTTCGGCCAGCTTCTACGAGCGGACGGAGTACGAGCGCTACGCATCCCGGAGCGACTGGGGTGAACGGGCCGTGACCTACCTGATTCAGTTGACGATCGCACTGGCGCTGGCCGTGCGGTTTCGACGGCGTCAGCGATTTGCTCGCTGTCGGCCGGGTGGGCGTGCGCGTACGCGTGCTTGCGCGAAGTGTCCGGCAGAGCGACGCGCCCAGTGCAAGCAGCGCGATGTCGTGCAGATCCAGACGTCGGCTTATACGCGGTCGGAGCTTAGCAATCGGTACGCTGCACGCCATCGCTGTGCAGGTGCGGCCCCGAACGTTCCGGTCGATTGATCATGCGATCACGCACTTCCAAAGAACTCGACCTGGTTGACGCATACAGGTCCACGCGATCATCCTGAGGAGGCACATGACAAGATGGCTTACCGCGCTCTTGGCAACGTATGTACTGACGTGCGCGAAAGAAGTGCCGGCTCAAACCACCAAACTGATGCTATTCGGCACAGGTAGCCCTCAGACATATCTGGGCTGCATCAACTGTAGCGAGTATGCGTCGGACTCTGTTCACAATCAGTACGGACACCACGGCTCCGCGTACTCGGCTGACAGTATCTTCAATCATTACGGCCCGTTCGGATCACCGTACTCACCGAGCAGTCCATGCAACGTTTTCGCTACCGATCCGCCCGTCATCGTGGATAGCAGTGGCGCTTTTTATGGCCGTCTGACGTTGAACGTCTATCATCCGCAAGCCAATGAGAACGACAGATTACATGGCTGGCTTGAAGGGGTATGCGAACGTTGATTGCTGCATTCGTCCCGGTGCATTCGATGCATTCGATGCATGAGCACAGGCGTGCATCTCGGCTTCACCTCATGCGCGACATACCAAGCGGGAATTAATCTGAGCAAGAATCACGCGTTCTTGCACCGATTAAAGCGCGAGCCCTTCCAGTCCCGCAAGAGGGCTGCTACAATCGCCTCTCTTTGCTACACAGACGGTTGCCACATCGCGCAGCCGGGCCTGTTGAAGCAATCGGGGCGTAGCGCAGCCTGGTAGCGTACCTGCATGGGGTGCAGGTGGTCGGAGGTTCAAATCCTCTCGCCCCGACCAGTACAAAAAAGGCTCTCTGGTCTCGACCAGAGAGCCTTTTTCTTTGCCGCTCCAATCAAGCTTTACAAGCACCCGCTTGGGAATCTGAAGAACCGTTACGTACACACGGCGAGCAAAAACAATGGCGTATAACAAGCTCAACAACCCGCGCGCATTTCCCGGTAATACGAACTTCGGGATGTCGCTCCGGGACTATTTCGCAGGTCAAGCCTTGGCGGGCGACATGGCAGACGATTCCTTGCCGAACGATGCTTCCGCCGATTTCCTCGAAGAGCGCGCGCAGCTTTACTACCGTCTCGCCGACGCCATGCTCAAGGCTCGCGAGGCACAGGAAGCCCTCTCCGGCACCACCGCGATGATGGGCTTCAGCGTCTGACATTCAACCGCCTTTTCGCAGTTGCCGAACCGCGCTGGTTCAGGGTTCAATGCTCATACGTTAGACGCGAAAAAAAGCTTGTCGATCAGCTATTTAAGCTCTAATCTTAAGGTGACGCATAAGGATTCGCGCGCCATGCCCTCGACCGTTTCCATGCCCTCGCACTCCGGGCGCATCCCGCCCGATCGACCTTTCTCCCGTCTGCGCGAGGAAGTCTCGAGATGGTTCGATTCCACGAGTCACGCACGCGTTTCGCGCTACGGGCGCATCTATCCCGGCGGCAGCCGCTACGTATGCCTGAGCGCGCCGAAGCCCGGCGGGCGATACGCGCTCTACTTCTTCCATCACGGCAATGACGACTGGCGCATTTATCCGCCCTCGGGCGTCGGGCCCAGCATTGTGTTTTGCTCGATCGAGTTCAAAGCGCCCGTCCCTTGCGTTGCTCGCGCCGCCCTCCGCCCAAAGCGACGCCTGCGCGCCGCTCTCAAGTCCTAGCCCTTGACTGCGAGCAGCGTCTGCCCGGTGATAGCCTCGTCGATGGCACGCTTGTAGACCTTGGCAACATCCGCAGCGGCAATGCCCTGCGACGGATCCTTGCCCATCGATTCGAGCGTCTCCGCGACCCATCCCGGACTCACCGCATTCACGCGCAACGTGCCTTGCAGTTCCAGTGCCGCCACCCGCACGAAGCCCTCCAATCCTGCATTGACGATGCTCACCGCGGCCGCGCCGACCATCGGTTCCTGCGCCAGTGTGCCGCTCGTCAGCGTGACCGAACCACCGGCCTCCACATGTCCGCTTGCGCAGCGCACGAGGTTCACCTGCCCCATCAGTTTGTTGGCGAGGCTGAAGGCAAAGTCCGCGTCGCCGAGCGCATCGAGCGGCGCGAATTTCGCTGCTCCGCCGACACACGCCACCGCACCCACCTGCCCGACTCGTTCATACATGGCGACGATGCTCGCCTTGTCCGATAGATCGACAGCCACATCAGAGCCCTTGCGGCTTGCGGTGATCACATCGTGGTGAGGTTCGAGAATCCGTTTGATTTCGGTGCCCAGCAGTCCGGTTGCGCCAACGAGCAGCACTCGCATAAAGCCTCCTGAATCGGTAGGACGGGACGGGAACAAGCAGGCGTTCATCGTACTGCGCATGTGTGCAGCACGCAGCGCATGAACGAAACACCGCGCTGTGCACAGACGAAAAAAATGCCGCGACGAAGCGCGGCATTTCTATGCTTTCCCAACCAAGGCACATCGATCATCCGTGCACGCCCTCAGCCACCCAGCAGGCCGATCACCTGAAGAATCTCCTTGCGCAACTGATCGACATCCACTGAGGCCTGCGTCGTCTGCGGCTCGTTCGACATGCTCTCGCCCTCGGCTTCGTCGGCGCTTGCACGGCCTTGCGAGTCGAGGCGATTGCGCGCTCCATTGATCGTGAAGCCCTGCTCGTACAGCAGGTCGCGGATGCGCCGGATCAGCAGAACCTCGTGATGCTGATAGTACCGGCGATTGCCCCGCCGTTTCACCGGCCTCAGCTGCGTGAACTCCTGTTCCCAATAGCGCAGCACGTGTGGCTTGACGCCGCACAGTTCGCTCACTTCGCCAATCGTGAAATAACGCTTGGCCGGGATAGGAGGCAAGACGACTTTTTCCATCGTCGATCAACCATCTTGGTTATTGATGTCGATTGAAGCGCGGTGGTCAGCAGCAGCGGAAAGCGCGGACGATGCCGCATGCTTTCCGTGAATCAGGGATCAACGTGCGAGATCCGTTTCCGCTCCCGTTTCAACCAGCGCCTTCAGCTTCTGACTTGCATGAAACGTGACGACCCGCCGCGCCGCAATGGGAATGGCCTCGCCGGTCTTCGGATTACGCCCGGGACGCTGAGGCTTGTCGCGCAACTGGAAATTGCCGAAGCCGGAGAGCTTGACGCTCTCGCCGCTCTCCAGCGCGTCGCGAATGACTTCGAAGAAAGCTTCGACCATGTCTTTCGCCTCGCGCTTGTTCAAGCCGACGTGGTCGAACAGCATCTCGGCCAGTTCGGCTTTCGTGAGCGTCGGCGTATCGCCAGGCGCGCTCGAGGTCGGGATATCTCGGGTCATGGCGCTGCGCTGCGCCGAAAGAAGGGCTTCGAAATCACTCGAGTTCATTTGGTTCATATCGGTAGAACGGCGCGTAACACGCTTGAGACCTTGGGCATTGTGCGGATGGGCCACTCCAGATGAAGGCTATCCACGCAACCGCGCGCCGTGTACTCGAGTCAGACGATCCACCAGTGTCTTGATGGCCGTATCGACTGTTTCGTCCTGAAGCGTGCCGCCAGTATCTTGCAACGTTACACGGAAGGCAAGACTTTTCTCGTGCTCGCCCAACCCTCCGGAAGTATTTGATTTTGGACGAAATTCGTCGAAAAGCGCAACCCTTGTGACGTGCTTGCAAGCGGGTTCTGAACGGGCGTTTTCGAGCTCGTCGAGCAGCGCCCGAACCGGCACGTTCTGATCCACGACGACCGCGATATCGCGACGCACCGGCGGGAATTTCGACACCTCGGACGTCGCCGGCAGCGCGCGTTCCATCAGCGCTTCGGCATCGACTTCGAAGACGACCGGCGCATGCGGAAGGTCATACTTTTGCTGCCAGCGCGGATGCAGTTCGCCGATCCAGCCCAACGCGCGTCCTGCCACCTCGATACGCGCGGAACGTCCCGGATGCAGCGCCGGATGCTCGGCCTTCACGAAGCGCGGCACGACCGGCGCGAACAGCGCTTCGACGTCGCCCTTGACGTCGAAGAAGTCGACGTTGCGCGTCGCCGCGCCCCACTGCTCCTCGATGACCGGGCCATACGCCAGGCCGCCGATCATCTTCGGCTGCGCATAGCCCTGCACGGTGAGTTCGCCCGCCTGCACGGACGCATCGCGATGAAACACGCGGCCCGCCTCGAACACGCGGATACGCTCGGCGCGACGGTTCAGGTTATGGCGCAGCACTTCGACCAGGCTGCCGAAGAGCGTCGTGCGCATGACCGAGAGCTGGCTTGCGATCGGATTCAGCAGCGTGATCGGCTGTTCATTGCCGGCGAAGTCCTTCTCCCACTCGGCATCGACGAAACTGAAGTTCACCGTCTCCGAATAATCGCGCGCCGCCACCGCGTGACGCAGCACGTGGATCGAACGCCGGGTCTCATCGGTGCGGCGCATTTCGCTGTGCGCGACCGGCGGTCGCGCCGGAATCTTCTCGAAACCGTAGATGCGCGCGACTTCCTCGATCAGGTCTTCCTCGATCTCGATATCGAAGCGATACGGCGGCGGCGTGACCTTGAAGGTATCGCCGTCGCGCTCGAACGCGAGGTTGAGACGCGTGAAGATCTGCGCGATTTCCTCGGCGCCGATCTCCACGCCGATGATGCGATGCGCACGCGACACGCGCATCGCCACGGGATGACGCTCGGGCACGTTGACGATCTGGTCGTCGACCGGACCTGCCGCACCGCCACAGATGTCGAGGATCAGGCGCGAGATGATTTCGATGTGCTCGACGGTCGTCGCGTAGTCGACGCCGCGCTCGAAGCGATGCGCGGCATCGGTGGAGAAGTTGTACTTGCGCGCGCGGCCGCGAATGGCGTCGGGCCACCAGAACGCAGCTTCGAGATAGATGTTCGTGGTATCCAGCGACACCGCCGTGCTGTCGCCGCCCATGATGCCCGCGAGGCTTTCGACGTGACGGTCATCGGCGATCACGCCGACGGTTTCATCGAGCTCGACGGTGTTGCCGTTCAGCAGCTTCAGCGTCTCGCCCGGTTTGCCCCAGCGCACTTCGATCGCGCCGTGGATCTTGTCGAGATCGAACACGTGCGACGGACGGCCGAGTTCCAGCATCACGTAGTTGGAGATATCGACCAGCGCGGAAATGCTGCGCTGGCCCGCGCGTTCGAGCCGCTCGACCATCCAGTGCGGCGTCTTCGCATGCGCGTTCACGCCGCGAATCACGCGGCCGGAAAAACGGCCGCACAGGTCCGGCGCGAGGATCTTCACAGGCAGTTTTTCGTCGAGCGTGGCCTCGACCGCCGGCACCTCGAGCGCTTTCAGCGGCGCACCGGTGATCGCGGCCGTTTCGCGCGCGACGCCATACACCGACAGACAATCCGCCTTGTTCGGCGTGAGCTTGATCTCGAAGACGGTGTCGTCGAGATTGAGCGCTTCGCGAATGTCCTGGCCGACGGGTGCATCGGCGGGCAGGATCAGCAGGCCGCTGTGATCTTCCGACAGCTTCAGTTCGCGCGCGGAACACAGCATGCCCTGGCTATCGACGCCGCGCAGCTTGGCGGGCTTGATCACGAACGGCTCGCCGCCCGCTTCGGCCGGCGGCAGCACGGCGCCCATCAGCGCGACCGGCACCTTGATGCCCGGCGCCACGTTCGGCGCGCCGCACACGATGTTCAGTTGCTCGCCCGTGCCGGCATCGACCTGGCAGACGTTGAGCTTGTCCGCGTTCGGATGCTTCGCGACTTCGAGCACCTGACCCACGACGATCTTCGTGGTGGGCGGCGCGACTGGGCGCAGGTCTTCGACTTCGAGGCCGGCCATGGTCAGCGCGTGCGCGAGTTCGTCGGTGGAGAGCTTCGGATCGACGAAACTGCGGAGCCAGGATTCTGGGAATTGCATGGTGTCTACGTTCGAAATGTTTGGAGTCTCTGGTCCGGCTTCGACAAGTGCGAGCAGCCGGACGTCGCGGGCCCTGCGTGCTTCAGGCGAACTGGCGCAGGAAACGCAGGTCGTTCTCGAAGAACAGACGCAGGTCCTGCACGCCGTAGCGCAGCATCGTCAGGCGCTCGAGGCCGCTGCCGAACGCAAAGCCGATATAGCGCTCCGGATCGAGGCCCATGTTGCGGATGACGGTCGGATGCACCTGGCCCGAGCCGGAGATTTCCAGCCATTTGCCCGCGTTCTTGCCGTGCTCGAACATCATGTCGATCTCGGCCGACGGCTCCGTGAACGGAAAATACGACGGACGGAAGCGCACGAGAATGTCGTCGCGCTCGAAGAACTTCTTCAGGAAATCGGTGTAAGCGCCCTTCAGGTCGGCGAAGCTGATGTTCTCTTCGATCCACAGGCCTTCGACCTGGTTGAACATCGGCGAGTGCGTGGCGTCGCTGTCCACCCGGTACGTGCGGCCTGGCACGATCACCTTGATGGGCGGTTTGTTCATGCGCGCGTAACGCACCTGCATCGGGCTCGTGTGCGTGCGCAGCAGGAGCGGCCGGCCGTCGGCGTCCTGGCCGTCGACGTAGAAGGTGTCCTGCATCGAGCGCGCCGGATGGTTTTCCGGGCTGTTCAACGCGGTGAAGTTGTACCAGTCGGTTTCGATCTCGGGACCGTCGGCGACGTCGAAGCCGATCGAGCGGAACACCTGCTCGACGCGTTCCCACGTGCGCATCACCGGATGCAGCGTGCCGGCGCCGGCGCCGCGGCCGGGCAGCGTGACGTCGATGGCTTCCGACGCGAGACGCTGGTTGAGCAACGCGTCGGCGAGCGCCTGGCGGCGCGCGTTCAGCGCGGCTTCGACTTGCTGCTTCGCCTGGTTGATGCGCGCGCCTTCCGTCTTCTTCGCTTCGGGATCGAGCTTGCCCAGGCCCTTCAGCAAGTCGGTCAGCGCGCCCGACTTGCCGAGAAAGCGCGCTTTCTCGTTTTCGAGCGTGTTGGCGTCGGTGGCGTGTTCAAAGGCGCTTTTCGCGTCCGCGACAATCTGATCCAGATCCATTGATCCCATCTTCTTAACGTCGAAGTTCAAACAGAGGTTCGGTTTTGCTCATCCACGCCGATGCGTGCGCATGCGATGTGCAAAACCGTCCGACCAACAAAAACGGGGCTCGGTGAGAGCCCCGTTTTCTGCCTTCGTGCCGCCGTCAACAACCGGCGACGAGAAGGCGAACCACGCAGTACTAATTTCGCAATTAGGCTGCAACGGCGGCTTTCACCTGCTTCACGATCGCAGCAAAAGCAGCCTTGTCGAACACAGCCATGTCAGCCAGCACCTTGCGGTCGAGTTCGATCGAAGCCTTCTTCAGGCCGTTGATGAACACGCTGTAGGTCATGTCGTGCTGACGCACCGCCGCGTTGATACGCGTGATCCACAGTGCGCGGAACACACGCTTCTTGTTGCGGCGATCGCGGTAGGCGTATTGGCCCGCGCGCATGACCGCCTGCTTGGCGATGCGATAGACGTTATTGCGACGGCCGCGGTAACCCTTGGCCAGACGGATGATCTTCTTGTGACGGGCCCGTGCGGTAACCCCACGTTTTACTCGAGGCATGTTGCGCTCCTTAAGTTAAGTTGAGGTTAGGCGAACGGCAGCATTGCGCGGACGGAGTTCAGATCGGAATCATGAACAGCCGTGGAGCCACGCAGATGGCGTTTGTTCTTGGTGGTTTTCTTGGTAAGAATGTGGCGCTTGAACGCTTGACCGCGCTTGACGGTACCGCCCGGACGCACCACGAAGCGCTTCGCAGCACTCTTCTTGGTCTTCATCTTCGGCATGAAACTACTCCAGTTTATTAGATGGTCATGGGTGTGCGGCTGATCCTTCCGTGCTGGCCAAGACCCCTTCCCGCCCTTCGAAACCCACGCGCCACTTGTTTGCAGACGACTCGGTGAAGAATCGCCGCTTTTCATGACCGGCGTCACCGAGATGACGCCGGCCTGAAACTGCCGGCAATGCCGCGCCAACCGCCATTCGACGGCGCGCGATCCATTGCATGTTGCTTGAGGTTACTTGCCCTTCTTCTTCGGGGCCAGCACCATGATCATCTGACGCCCTTCCATCTTCGGCATCTGCTCGACCTGGCCGAATTCGTCGAGATCCGACTTCAACCGTTCCAGCATGCGCATGCCGATTTCCTGGTGCGCCATTTCCCGACCGCGGAAACGCAATGTGATTTTCGTCTTGTCGCCGTCTTCGAGGAAGCGGGTGAGGTTGCGCAGCTTGACGTTGTAGTCACCGTCATCCGTACCAGGGCGGAATTTGACTTCCTTCACCTGCACGATCTTCTGCTTCAACTTCGCCTCGTGTAGCTTCTTCGCTTCCGAGTATTTGAACTTGCCGTAATCCATCAAACGGCAGACAGGCGGAGAAGCCTGCGGCGCGATTTCGACGAGATCCACATCGAGCTGTTCCGATTGACGGAACGCGTCGGCCAGTTTCACGATTCCGAGCGGCTCGTTGTCCACTCCGACCAAGCGCACTTCCGGTGCGGTAATCTCACCGTTGATGCGATGTGACGACTTATCAGTAGCGATGTTACGTTTCCTCTAAAAATTAAAAGACAAGCCGCGCTGCGAGTGACTTACCTGAACGCCCGCACATCCTGCTGCAGACGCTCCAGAAAAGCGTCGACCGGCATCACGCCCAGATCGACACCGCCACGAGCACGCACGGCTACGGTTTGCGCATCACGCTCTTTGTCGCCGACGACCAGCAAATACGGCACCTTCTGCAGCGTGTGCTCGCGTATTTTATAGCTAATCTTCTCATTGCGCAAATCGCACTCGACTCTAAGCCCTTGTTTTTGCAACGATTGGGCCAGATTCGCGGCATATTCTGCCTGACTTTCGGCAATATTGAGCACGACTGCCTGGATCGGCGCGAGCCAGGACGGCATGGCGCCAGCGTGGTGTTCGATCAGAATTCCAAGAAAACGCTCCATTGATCCGACGATTGCACGATGGAGCATCACCGGACGCCGGCGGCTGTTGTCCTCACCGACATATTCGGCGCCCAGCCGCTCCGGCAACACCATGTCGAGCTGCAAGGTGCCACATTGCCACGAACGGCCGAGCGCGTCCTTGATGTGGTACTCGATCTTCGGACCATAGAACGCGCCCTCGCCTTCGAGCTCTTCCCATTCGAGACCGCACGCGGTCAGCGCCTCGCGCAGACCTTGCTCGGCGCGGTCCCAGGTTTCGTCGCTGCCCGCGCGCTGTTCAGGACGCAGCGACAGCTTGATGGCGATGTGATCGAAGCCGAAATCCTTGTACACGCTCATGGCCAGCGTATTGAACGCAATCGACTCCGCGATGAACTGGTCTTCGGTGCAGAAAATGTGCGCATCGTCCTGAACGAAGCCGCGCACGCGCATCAGCCCGTGCAGCGCGCCCGACGGCTCGTTGCGGTGGCACGACCCGAATTCCGCGTAACGCAACGGCAGATCGCGGTACGAGCGCAGACCGTGATTGAACACCTGGACGTGGCCCGGGCAGTTCATCGGCTTGATGGCGTAGTCGCGCTTCTCCGACTCGGTCGTGAACATGTTTTCACGATAGTTTTGCCAGTGGCCCGAGGCTTCCCACAGCGATCGGTCCATGACCATCGGGGTCTTGATCTCGAGATAGCCGGCCTCGTTCACCCGACGGCGCATGTATTGCTCAACCTGCTGCCACAGCGACCAGCCCTTCGGATGCCAGAACACCATGCCGGGAGCCTCGTCCTGCAGATGGAACAGGTCGAGTTGCTTGCCGAGCTTGCGGTGATCGCGCTTCTCGGCTTCTTCCAGCATGTGCAGATAGGCTTCCTGGTCTTCCTTTTTGGTCCAGGCGGTGCCGTAGA
Source organism: Caballeronia sp. LZ035 (assembly GCF_031451175.1). NCBI lineage: Bacteria > Pseudomonadati > Pseudomonadota > Betaproteobacteria > Burkholderiales > Burkholderiaceae > Caballeronia > Caballeronia sp. LZ035. Next base: position 1,552,996 of record NZ_JARUXS010000001.1, on the reverse strand, counting down.
TGCGCTGCAGCTGCTCGTTCTTCGAGTCGCCGCGCCAGTACGCGCCCGCAAGCTTCATCAGCTTGAAGACCTTGAGCTTGCCGGTGGACGGCACGTGCGGGCCGCGGCACAGGTCGGTGAATCCGCCGTGCGAGTACAGCTTGATTTCGTCGCTTTCGGGGATCGATTCGATGATCTCGGCCTTGTACTTCTCGCCGATGCTCTTGAAGTACTCGACTGCCTCGTTGCGCGACACCACGCGGCGCGACACCGGCTCGTCCTTCTTGACGAGTTCCTGCATGCGCTTTTCGATCTTCTCCAGATCTTCGGGGGTAAACGGCCGGCTGTAGGCGAAGTCGTAGTAGAAGCCGTTGTCGATGACCGGTCCGATGGTCACCTGCGCCTCGGGGAACAGATCCTTCACCGCATACGCCAGCAAATGCGCGGTGGAGTGACGCACGACATCGACGCCTTCCGGGTCCTTGTCCGTGACGATGGCAAGCGACGCATCGCGGTCGATCAGGAAGGAGGTATCGACGAGTTCGCCGTTGAGCTTGCCGGCGAGCGCGGCCTTGGCGAGGCCCGCACCGATCGATGCCGCGACTTCCGCGACGGTCACCGGGTGGTCGTATTGACGGACCGACCCATCAGGCAAACGTACCGAAACCATATCGTTCTCCAGAACGCCGGCGCACGCCGGGCGATGTCGTTTGAGGCTTGCCTCACCGATTCCACATGGAAAATCGGAAGACAAAAAAAATGCGGCCCCGCTATCGAGGGGCCGCATTCACTTTTCACACTGACCGCGAAACAATTTGGCAGAAGGCGAATTAGGTCCTCGACTAGCGTCGCTCCGAAACTGTTTCGGTCAACGTTCGACGTGCCATTTTCATTCACCTTTTGCACCGGGCGCCGCTTGCGCGCCCTTCGCGGTTTGAACACCCACGAACCGAAATTCGCAAGCCTTCTTTTTCGTTGGTAGGCTCGATTGGACTCGAACCAACGACCCCCACCATGTCAAGGTGGTGCTCTAACCAGCTGAGCTACGAGCCTGAAAGAAGTGAGATTATATGGAGTATTTCGAACCTTGGCAAGGGTTTGCCCGGGGAAACTTCAAGTTTATTCGCCGATCCGCGGATCTTTCGGTGAAATCCGCTGCAGCAAGTCAGGCAGAAAACACCGACATGGCGTCAAGCCCGCCGCGACGCGCGGATCACGCCCGGTACTTCGCCCAGCAAGGTGCAGGCACGCTGGATCTGCGCGGCGCTCGACACTTCCACCGTGAACTGCATGTACGCGACGTTTCGGCGGCTCTGGCTTTTCACGCCGATCACGTTGATCTTCTCGCGCGCGAACACCTCGGAAATATCTCGCAGCAAGCCTTGCCGGTCGGTCGACTCCACCGACAGATCCACCGGATAAACCGACGAGCCGCGCCCGTTCATCACCTCCGCCGACCAGGTTGTGTGCAGCACGCGCTCCGGCGAGCGCTGCGCCATGCGCTTGAAGGTCGTGCAGTCGGTGCGATGGACCGACATGCCTTTGCCGCGCGTCACGAATCCGGCGATCGGGTCCGGCGGCGCAGGCCGGCAGCAACGCGCGAGTTGCGTCAGCAAGGCATCGACGCCAACGACGAGCACCCCTGTCGACGCGCCATGAGCCACGCTCTGCCCGCTGCTGCGCTTCTCGAACTGTTCGGGTGCTTCGGGTTCGGGCTCAGGCGGCGGCGCGTCGGAGAGCGCCTGCTCGATGTTGCGCAGGCTGAACTCATCCTTGCCGACGACCGCGTACAACTCCTCCGGCGTCTTGAAACCGAGCTTCGTGGCGAGCTGGTCGAGGCTGACGGACGTCTTGCCCTCGCGCTGCAGCGTCTTTTCAACGATCGTCCGGCCCGCGGCGATGGTCTCCGCCGCGTCCGCCGAGAGGAACCACGAACGCACCTTCTGCCGCGCCCGCGGGCTGTGCAGATAGCCGAGTTGCGGATTGAGCCAGTCGCGCGAGGGGCCGCCCTCCTTCACCGCGACGATCTCGACCGTCTGGCCGTTCTGCAGTTGCGTATTCAGCGGCACCATTGCGCCGTCGACGCGCGCGCCGCGGCAGCGATGCCCCAGCTCGCTGTGCAGGTGATAGGCAAAATCAACCGGCGTCGCGCCGTGCGGCAGCGCGATCACGCGGGCCTGCGGCGTCAGCACGTAGATGTGGTCGTCGTCGAGGGTGGCGTCGCGCAGATGCTGCCAGCCGCGCTTTTCCGATTCCCCATCGCCCTCGCCGTCACCCTCGACGTCGTCCTTCCAGGCCAGCAGCTGGCGCAGCCACGCGATCTTCTCGTCGTATTTCTCGCTTGCGGTCACCTGGCCCGCGTAACCGCGCGTACCCGCCTCCTTGTAGCGCCAGTGCGCCGCCACGCCGTACTCGGCAAACTGATGCATCTCCTGCGTGCGGATCTGCACTTCGAACGCGCGCCCGTCGTCGCCGATCACGACCGTGTGCAGCGACTTGTAGCCGTTCGGCTTGGGGCGCGAGATGTAGTCGTCGAACTCGCGCGGAACCGGCTGCCACAGGTTGTGCACGATGCCGAGCACGGTGTAGCAATCCTTGATGTCGCCGACGATCACCCGAAACGCACGCACGTCGTTCAGCTCGGAGAAGTCGAGATGCTTGCCGCGCATCTTCTTCCAGATGCTGTAGATGTGCTTCGGCCGGCCGCTCACTTCGGCCTTGATGTGCGCGGTGTCCAACTCGCCCTGCAGGCGCGCGATCGCCTCGGTCACATAGCTTTCGCGTTCGACGCGCTTCTCGTCGAGCAGCTTGGCGATGCGCTTGTACGTAACCGGATCCTGGAAGCGGAACGAGAGGTCCTCCAGCTCCCACTTCAGTTGCCAGATACCGAGCCGGTTGGCGAGCGGCGCGTAGATCTCGAGCGTTTCGCGCGGCACGTCCGGCGGCGGATCGGTCTTGTGCGCGGCATGAAAACGCAAGGTCTGCACCCGCGACGCCAGCCGGATCAAGACCACGCGAATGTCCTGCGCGAACGCCAGCAGCATCTTGCGCAGCGACTCGACCTGCGCGCGGCGGGCGGCCTGCGCGTCGCGCGTATCGGGAAATTCAGCCAGCGTGGCGCGCGAGCTGACCGAGCCCAGCCGCAACAGCTTGCGGACATCGCCGACAAGATGCTGCACTTCCGGCCCGAAACGTTCGGTGATGAGCTTCTCGGGATCGTCCAGATGCGGCGCCAGCGCGAACAGCGCCGCCGCCGCAACCGCGTACGCATCGACATCGAGCGTCTGCATGAGGCGCGCGGTGCCCACCGCGTGCTCCGCGAGCAGTTCGCCCGTGGACAGCCGGGCGTCCCGCGCGTGCTCGCGCACGAACGCGAGCGCGTCGTCGATGGACGGCTCGGGCCACGTCTCGGTGGGAACGGCGGTATCGCTCATGCGGGAAATGCGACGGCTTCAGCCGATACGACGGTTCAGGTGCGCTGCGCCGCGATCACGACGACTTCGACGAGGCAGGCCGGATTGGCCAGTTTGGCCTCGACGGTGGCGCGCGGCGGCGTGTTGCCATTGGCGACCCACGCATCCCACACCGCGTTCATGCCCGAGAAATGCACGAGATCGGAGATATAGATCTGCACCGACAGCAAATGCGCCTTGTCGCTGTTCGCTTCTTCCAGCAGGCGGTCGATGTGGCCAAGCACCTCACGCGTCTGTCCGGTGATGTCCTGGTCCGTGTCCTCGGCGATCTGGCCGGCGAGATAGACCGTACCGTTGTGAATCGCGGTTTCGGACAAACGCGGGCCGACGTGATGACGAATGACTGCCATGATGAGTTCCTGACGATGATTGATGGAGAGGGACGATCGCTGAAGCCGGGCGGATCCGGCCAAGCCCGATATTATGCCCCGCTGCTGCTGCCGCCCAGAAAGAACCCGCTGGCAATGGCGATTTGATCCTCGGCAAGAAACGCCGGCGCGTGACCCACGCCGGGAATCTCGACGCTCGTCACCGCTTGCCCCGTTTTCACCATTCGCTCGACGGTTTCGCGCGAGAGCAGATCGGACGTTTCGCCGCGCACGACCAGCACTGGCGAAGCGATCGCCGCTACCGAATGCCACAGGTACGCCTCATACGCGGCGGCCTGCTCCTCGGTCACCGATGAAAACGGCGAGGCGATGGCCGGATCGTAGTGAAAGGTCCACCCGCCGTCGCGCTCGCGCAGCAGCGGCGTGTTGATGCTGGCCCATTCCGCGTCGCTGAGCGGCCCGAAGCTTGCCGCCAGTTCCGCCGCGCGCCGCACGCCCTCTTCGAGCGAAGCGAAGCGCGCCGGCTTGCCCAGGTATTCGCCGATCCGCCCGAGCGCAACCGGCTCGATATGCGGCCCGACATCGTTCAGGAGCAGCTTGCGGATGGGCGAGTCCGGCAGTCCGCCGAGCGCCATGCCGATCAGTCCGCCCATTGACGTCCCGAACCAGTCCACCGTCTCCACGTTGAGCCGCGCGATCAGCGTGACCATGTCCGCGACATATTGCGGCACGCCGTAGTAGCGTGGGTCTGCCAGCCAGCCCGAGAGCCCGCGCCCGACCACATCCGGACACACGACCCGGTACTCGTGAGCGAAGGCCTTCGCGAGCTTGTCGAAGTCGCGTCCCGAACGCGTGAGCCCATGCACGCAGAGCAGCACGCGCGGGTTCGAAGGATCGCCCCATTCCGTGTAGGCCACGCGATGCAGGCCCGCCGGACTCGCGCATTGCACGAAACGCTGGCGCGGCTCGCTCAGGTCCGAATGAACGGGTTCGACGACGATGGATGCGGTCATGAAGCGGTCCTCGCGAATGAGAGTGCGGGTGGTGACTTGGATTGCAACGATTGTACGGCGCGTAATGCTCACCGGAAGCTCTCAGGAATCCCGCTGGCCGAATGGATGACCCTGGCGCGCCTGCGCCGCCAATCGCAAAAAGCAAAACGGGCGCGGCCCGAAAGCCGCGCCCGCTCAATATCCGGCGCTTAAACCGCTGGCCCGCGCGTCACTTCACGCCCGAGACATCCAGCGGCGCACCCGTCTTCTGCTGGATTTCCTCGACCGACACGCCGTCCGCCAGTTCGACCAGCCGCAGTCCGTTCTCCGTGACGTCGATCACGCCGAGGTCCGTGATGATGCGATCCACGACGCCCACGCCCGTCAGCGGCAACGAGCATTCTTCGAGGATCTTGTGCTGGTCGCCCTTGGCGACGTGCTCCATCAGCACCACCACCTTCTTGACGCCGGCGACCAGGTCCATCGCGCCGCCCATGCCCTTGATCATCTTGCCGGGGATCATCCAGTTGGCCAGGTCGCCCTTCTTGCTGATCTGCATGGCGCCCAGGATTGCCAGGTTGATGTGGCCGCCCCGAATCATCGCGAACGAATCCGCCGACGAAAAAATCGACGAACCCGGCAAAGTGGTCACGGTCTGCTTGCCGGCATTGATGAGATCGGCGTCCACTTCGTCTTCATACGGCGACGGGCCGATGCCCAGCAGCCCGTTCTCCGATTGCAGCCACACTTCCATGCCGTCCGGCACGTGATTGGCGACGAGCGTCGGCAGGCCGATGCCGAGGTTCACGTAAAAACCGTCCTGCAGTTCCTGCGCCGCGCGCGCGGCCATCTGGTCACGATTCCAAGCCATGATTACTCTCCTTTCGCGCGGACGATGCGTTGTTCGATGCGCTTCTCGGGCTGCGCGTTCAGTACCAGGCGCTGCACGAAGATGCCAGGCGTGTGGATGGCGTCCGGATCGAGCTCGCCCACCTCGACGATCTCTTCCACTTCCACCACCGTGGTCTTGCCGGCCATCGCGCACATCGGGTTGAAGTTGCGCGCGGTGCGGCGGTAGATCAGGTTGCCGGACTTGTCGGCCTTCCACGCCTTCACGAGCGCAACGTCCGCCGTCAGCGAATGTTCGAGCACGTAGTGGTTCTCGCCGAACTGGCGCGTTTCCTTGCCATCGGCGATCACGGTGCCGAAGCCGGTGTTGGTGAAGAAGGCCGGGATGCCCGCCCCGCCCGCGCGCAGCTTCTCGGCCAGCGTGCCCTGCGGCGTAAATTCGAGTTCGAGTTCGCCGGCCAGATACTGCCGTTCGAACTCCTTGTTCTCGCCGACGTAGGAAGAAATCATCTTCTTCACCTGGCGCGTTTCGAGCAGCTGCCCGAGACCGAAGCCGTCGACGCCCGCGTTATTGCTGATGCAGGTGATGCCCTTCACGCCGGTGTCGCGCAATGCGGCGATCAGCGCCTCGGGAATCCCGCACAGCCCGAAACCGCCGACGGCGAATGTCTGCCCGTCCTTGACGATGTCCTCGAGCGCGGCTTTCGCGCTGGGATAGACCTTGTTCATCTGTGTGTCCCTTCCATGTGTGAAACCAACTGAGAAACGGCTGTTGAGCGGCTTTGCACCGGCTTTGATCCGTCGGCTTGTGAACCGTCACGACGCTGTCACCCGGCGCGCGGACGGCCTGCTGGCGAGGCAGAAGCGTGGCAAAAGAGTACGCTGCCCGGCTGATCCGGCACAATACGCAAAAATACATAAGTCATTGCCCGCGCGCGTTTGGTTCCCGGCTGCGTCAGCCGCGCCGCGCCACCCGCCCGGGCGCCCGGATCAGATGCCTGCACTGGACTATCAAACCGCGTTTCATCTCGCGCCCGTCGGGCTCGTGCTCTCGCGCGATCGCACGATCGAGGACTGCAACGCGCAGCTCTGCGCAATCTTCGGCGCCCCGCGCGAGGCGCTCATCGGCCAGTCGTTCGAGGTGCTGTATCCGTCGCCGGACGAATTCGCGCGGATCGGCGAGCGGATCGCCGCGCATATCAGCCGCGAAGGCACCTATAGCGACGACCGCATCATGAAGCGCAACAATGGCGAACTCTTCTGGTGCCACGTGACCGGCCGCGCGCTCGACCGCGCCACGCCGCACGCAGCGGGCGTCTGGACCTTCGAGGACCTGAGCGCGACGCGGCGGGTCGCCATCGAACTGACGCCGCGCGAGCGTGAAATCGCCGCGCAGCTCGTGACGGGCAAGACCAGCAAGCAGATCGGCCGCGTGCTCGACATCAGCCCGCGCACCGTCGACATCTACCGCGCGCGCCTCATGCGCAAGTACGACACCGGCAACGCCACCGAACTGCTGCAGCGGCTGCTCGGCACCTGAATCCACAGCCTCACAGGGCGACGGATACGCCCGTCTCGATCACGTGGCGCAGCGCATCCGGCAGCGGCGCCGACTTGCCCGCGGCGTACTCGATCCACACGATCTTCGCCGCGCCGCGCGCGACCAGCGTGTCGGGCGCATCGGCGCGCACCAGCTCGAAGTGCGTGTCGAAGCTGCTGCGTCCCGGCTGGCCCACCGACATCCGGCCGATCACGTCGCCGGGATAGTGCAGCTGCCTGAGAAACTCCATCGACGCGTTCACGATCACCGGCCCCTGGCCCGCGCCGTGGCCGCCCACGATGCCGAGCTGCTCGAACCATGAAATCCGCACCTGCTCCATGTAGCGGAAATAGACGGTGTTGTTGACGTGCCCGAAGGCGTCCATGTCGCCCCAGCGGATCGGCATGGACAATTCGATGACCGTGCGGAAGGTCTGCTCGCTGCTCATAAACTGCGTTACCTGTTGCCGTGTGAAGGCCTGTTTGACCGGATGGAAGCGCCGCGCTCAGATCGAGAAACCGTCGTCCGCCGAGATCACGGCGCCGTTCATGAACTGCGATTCGTCGGCCGCGAGCAGGAGCAGCAGGCCGTCGAGATCGTTCGGCGTGCCGAGGCGGCGGCGCGGCAGCATCGAGATGAGTTTCTGCCCCTGCTCGGTCTTCCAGTGGTGGTGATTGATCTCGGTGTCGATATAGCCGGGGCAGATCGCGTTGACATTGATGCCGTGGCGGCCCCATTCGAGCGCCATCGACTTCGTCATCTGCACGACGGCGGCCTTGCTCATCGAATAGACGCCGATCTGCGGAAACACCCGCAGCCCCGCCACCGAGGCGATGTTGATGATCCGGTACGCCGGTTTCGCGGCGCCGTTGCCGCGCATGATCATGCGCTTGGCCACTTCCTGCGCGACGAAGAACGCCCCGCGCACATTCGTGCCGAAGACGAATTCGAAGTCGGCGGGCGTGACGTCGGTGAGTTTCTGCGTGGTGGAGACGCCCGAGTTGTTCACCAGAATGTCGATCGTGCCCGCTTCGGTCTCGGCATGCGCCACCGCCGACTTCACGCTTTGGTAATCCGTCACGTCGAGCGAAACGACATGCGCCGCGCCGCCCGATGCCTCGATCTCCGCGCGCAATTCCTTTAGCCGCTCCGTGCGGCGGCTCGCCAGCACCACCTTGGCGCCCGCCTGCGACAGCACCTGCGCGAAGCGTTTGCCCAAGCCACTGGACGCGCCGGTAATCAGCGCGACCTTGCCTTCCAGGTTGATCGAACGGCCCATTGTGCTTCCTTTTCCACGGTGGATTCAGCCTCGACGGCGCACCGGGCGCGCGCCGCAAGCCATCGGCGTCGGCACCGATGGCACAGGCGCCGCCATAATAGTACGTTCGTGCGAATATGACGAGCATCGGTTGCGGGCTGCCGGAGCTTCCCCGACAATACGCGATCCCCGAACCCGAAAGGGCATTCTAAAGTACAGAGGAGCATTGATGACCCCGGCGAGCCTCATCGAGCAGTACGGTCCCCGCGAATCGATGGAATACGACGTCGTCATCGTCGGCGGTGGACCAGCCGGTTTGTCGGCGGCCATCCGGTTGAAGCAACTGGCGGAAGAAAAAGGCGTCGAGATCGGCGTGTGCGTGCTGGAAAAAGGCTCCGAGGTCGGCGCGCACATCCTGTCCGGCGCGGTGATGGACCCGCGCGGCCTCTCCGAGCTGATTCCCGACTGGAAGGAAAAAGGCGCGCCGCTCGACGTCGAGGTGACCGAGGACCGCTTCCTGTTCCTGTCCCAGAACGACGCGAAGCAGGTGCCGAACTGGCTGCTCCCCGACAACTTCAAGAATCACGGCAACTACGTGATTTCGCTCGCGAACGTGACGCGCTGGCTCGGCCAGCAGGCCGAGGCCCTGGGTGTCGAGATCTTCCCGGGCTTCCCCGCAGCCGAAGTGCTGTATGCGGAAGACGGCTCGGTGCGCGGCGTGGTCACGGGCAACATGGGCGTGGGCAAGGACGGCCAGCCGACCGAGAACTTCCAGCTCGGCATGGAGCTGCACGCGAAGTACACGCTGTTCTGCGAAGGCGCGCGCGGGCATCTGGGCCGCCAGCTGATCGACAAATTCAAGCTGAACCGCGATGCTGATCCGCAGGTGTACGGCCTCGGCATCAAGGAGTTGTGGGAGATCGATCCGGTCAAGCACAAGCCCGGTCTCGTGATCCACACCGCGGGCTGGCCGCTCGAACCCGACACCTACGGCGGCTCGTTCCTCTATCACATGGACAACAACCAGGTGGTGGTGGGCTTCGTCGTCGGGCTGGGGTATTCGAATCCGTATCTGTCGCCGTTCGAGGAATTCCAGCGCTACAAGACGCATCCGTCGATCCGCGCGTTCCTCGAAGGCGGCAAGCGCATTTCCTACGGCGCGCGCGCGATCACCGCGGGCGGGCTGATGTCGCTGCCGAAGCTGAGCTTCCCCGGCGGCGCGCTGGCAGGCGACGACGCCGGCTTCCTGAACGCCTCGCGCATCAAGGGCAGCCACGCGGCGATCAAGTCCGGCAAGATGGCCGCCGAAGCCGCATTCGACGCCGTGCAGGCCGGCCGCCAGAACGACGAACTCACGGCTTATCCGGAAGCGTTCGACAGCTCGTGGCTCAAGACGGAGCTGTATCGCGCGCGCAATTTCAAGCAGTGGATGAGCAAGGGCCTGTACCTCGGCACCTTCATGGTGGGCCTGGAGCAAAAGGTGATGGGCGGCAACGTGCCCTGGACGCTGCACCATCAGCACTGGGATCACGAGATGCTGAAGCCGGCTTCGCAATGCAAGCCGATCGTCTATCCGAAGCCCGACGGCAAGCTCACCTTCGACCGATTGTCGTCCGTGTTCATCTCGAATACGAACCACGAGGAAAACCAGCCGGCGCATTTGACGCTCAAGGATCCGAAGGTGCCGGTGGATGTCAACCTGCGCACCTATGCGGGTCCGGAGAGCCGCTACTGTCCGGCGGCCGTGTATGAATTCGTGAAGAGCGACGACGGCAATGAACGCCTGCAGATCAACGCGCAGAACTGCGTGCACTGCAAGACGTGCGACATCAAGGATCCGACGCAGAACATCGTGTGGGTCACGCCGGAAGGCGGCGGCGGGCCGAACTATCCGAACATGTGATGGCGTGCGGCCGGGTTCCGGCTGCATCGTTCGACACATGACAACGGGCGCCAGTGTGGCGCCCGTTTTTCATTGCGGGTTTCAGGTCTGCTCGCGCCGCCTGCTTCGACGGCGCCCGAGCCGCATTGGCCGCGGTACCGCCGCGCGTGCTCAGGCTTCGAGTCCGCTCGCGCCGCTTACTTCGCGGGCGCCTGAGCCGCGATCTTCGGTGTGCCCACCACGACGTCGCCGCATTGCGCGCGATGCCGCAGCGCGTGGTCCATCAGCACCAGCGCGAGCAGCGCTTCGGCGATCGGCGTAGCGCGGATGCCGACGCACGGATCATGACGGCCAAAGGTTTCCACAGTGGCGGGTGCGCCATCCTTGTCGATGGACTGGCGCGGCGTGCGGATGCTCGACGTCGGCTTGATCGCGATGGACACCGTGATGTCCTGCCCGCTCGAAATCCCGCCGAGAATGCCACCCGCGTTGTTGGTGACGAAGCCTTCAGGCGACATCTCGTCGCCGTGCTGCGAGCCGCGTTGCGCGACGCTCGCGAAGCCTGCGCCAATCTCCACGGCCTTCACGGCGTTGAGGCCCATCATGGCGTGGGCGATGTCCGCGTCGAGCCGGTCGTACAGCGGCTCGCCAAGACCCACCGGCACGCCGCTCGCCACCACCTCGATGCGCGCGCCGACCGAATCGCCATCGCGGCGCAGGTTGTCCATGTATTCCTCGAGTTGCGGCACGATCTGCGCGTTCGGCGAGAAGAACGGGTTCTCCCGCACGTGCTCCCAGCTCTCGAACGGAATCGCCACTTCGCCCAGCGCGCTCATGCAGCCGCGCGTCTCGAGGCCGAACTTCTCGCGCAGCCATTTCTTCGCGACGGCGCCCGCGGCCACGGTCGGCGCGGTGAGACGCGCCGACGAACGGCCGCCGCCCCGATAGTCGCGCACGCCGTATTTCTGCAAATACGTGTAGTCCGCGTGGCCAGGACGGAAGCTCTGCGCGATGTTGCCGTAGTCCTTGCTGCGCTGGTCGGTATTGCGGATCAGGAGCGCGATGGGCGTGCCCGTGGTCACGCCCTCGAACACGCCGGAGAGAATCTCGACCTGGTCCGCTTCCTGACGCTGCGTCACGTGCCGCGACGTGCCGGGACGGCGGCGATCCAGTTCGATCTGGATGTCGGCTTCCGTGAGCGCCATGCCGGGCGGGCAGCCGTCGATCACGCAGCCGATCGCCGGACCATGCGACTCGCCGAAGTTCGTGACGGTAAAGAGCGTGCCAAGGGTATTGCCGGACATGAGCGTCGACCTGAGAAAAAAGTGTCGGGGGAAACCGCCATTATGCCAGCGCCGCCCGCGGACGCGCCCTAGCGACGCGCCCCGCGCAAGGCCGACACCACCTCCTGCAGATGCTGCGGCGTCGCATTCTCGGGCGCGATGGGCTCGCCCACCGCGAGCGTCAGGCGGGTCATGGCGCCGCGCCGGATCGGCCGCGGCCATTGCGCATCTTCATGACGCGAGAACACGCTGCCCCACAGGCCGCGCAGCGCCATCGGCACGACCGGTGCCGGCTGGCGCCGCAGAATCTCGGCAATGCCATGCCGGAACGGATTCAGCTCGCCCGTACGCGTGAGCTTGCCTTCCGGGAAGATGCAGACGAGATCGCCCTCTTCCAGCGCCTGGGCGCATGCATCGTAGGCGCGTTGGAGCATGGCGGCGTCCTCGTGCGCGGGCGCGATCGGAATTGCCTTCACGTGGCGGAACATCCAGCCGAACAGCGGCGTGCGAAAGATGCGGTGGTCCATCACGAAACGGATCGGCCGCGGACTTTCCGCCATGATCACCACGGCGTCGACGAAGCTCACGTGATTGCACACCAGCACGGCCGCGCCATGCGCGGGAATGTGCTGCGCGTCGACCAGACGGATGCGATAGAACGTATGCACCAGCAACCACGCGATGAAGCGCAGCAGGAATTCCGGCACGAGCGAATAGATGTACACGGCGACCACCACATTCAGCAGCGCGGTAGTCAGGAACAGCCCCGGAATGCCGACGCCGAAGGACGTCAACGCAAGCGCCATCAGCGCCGAGACGATCATGAAGAACGCGTTGAGGATGTTGTTCGCCGCGATGATGCGCGCACGATGCGTGGGCTGGCTGCGCGCCTGGATCAGCGCGTAGAGCGGCACGCTGTAGAAGCCGCCGAACATCGCGAGCAGGAACAGGTCCGCGAGAATGCGCCAGTGCGGCAGCGCGAGCAGAAACTCGCCGACGCCGAGCAGATGCTCGGCCGGCGCCATCCGGTGGCTGGCGAAGAACAGATCGACCGCGAACACGCTGATGCCGATGGACCCGAGCGGCACGAGCCCGATCTCCACACGCCGTTTCGACAGGCGCTCGCACAGCAGCGAACCCGTGCCGATGCCGATGGAAAACGTCGCGAGCAGGACGGTGACGACGTCGGGGTCGGCGGACAGCACGTCCTTGGCGAAATTGAAGAACGAGGTCAGGAAGGTCGCGCCGACGAACCAGAGCCAGGAGATGCCGAGCAGGCTCAGAAACACGGTGCGGTCGGATTTCGCGAGCCGCAGGTTGCGCCAGGTTTCCGAGAACGGATTCCAGTTGATGCGCAGCCCCGATTGCGACGGCGCCGATGCCGGCACGAACGCGGCCGCCACCCTGCCAACCAACGCGAACACAAAGCACGCACAGGCGAGCAGCAGCGCGCCATGTTCGGACGCCCCCGCCGCCGCCCCGCCGATGATCGTGCCAATCAGAATGGCGACGAAGGTGCCCATCTCGACCAGCCCGTTGCCGCCGACCAGTTCATGCGAGTCGAGATGTTGGGGCAGATAGGCGTATTTCACCGGGCCGAAGACGGTGGAGTGCACGCCCATCAGGAAGGTGCAGGCGTACAGCAGCGGCGCGCTGTGCCACACGAAACCCGCGCCGCCGATCAGCATCACGACAATCTCGAAGCTCTTCACGAGGCGCGCAAGGACGGCCTTGTCGTACTTGTCGGCGATCTGGCCGGAGGTGGCCGAGAACAGCACGAACGGCACGATGAAGATGGCGGAAATGAGGAACGCGGCCGTCTTCGGATCGACGCCGGAAAAACGGGCCGCCTGGAACGTCACGAGCGACGTGAAGCCGACCTTGAAGACGTTGTCGTTCATCGCGCCCAGGAACTGCGTCCAGAAGAACGGCGCGAAGCGGCGCTCGCGCAGCAGGCGGAACTGGCTTTCGCCGGCGGCATGCGCACGTCGGGAGTCGCGCTCTCGGGTGCGCGGCGGATGGTCGCTCATGTTTTACGGGTAGGTCGGGTATCGGGCGCGCCCGAATGGAAATCAATGGAGCGAGAGAGGGTGTCGGGCGAGGCGAAAAAAAGCGCGCCGGTCGGGCGCGCTTTTCGGGGCGCGAGCTTCGGACAGGCTGCTCAAGCAGTCCGCCCGAGCCGCTCCAAGTTCAACGTCCGAAGCTCCGCCACAAGACGATGACGCGCTCAGCGCGCTTCTTCCTGCTGCTCGGGCCAGTCGCGGATATAGGCCTTCAGCATGCGGTTCTCGAAGCCCTGCTCTTCCACCACCGCCTTCGCGACGTCATAGAACGAGATCACGCCCATCAACTGACGCTTCTCCATGACCGGCAGATAGCGCACGTGATGCTCGAGCATCATGCGGCGGACTTCGTTCACGTCGGTTTCCGGCGTGCAGGTGACCGGATGGTCGTCCATGATCTTGCGGATGGTGGACGTGCCCACCGAGCCGCCGTTGTCACGCAAGGTCACGATGATTTCGCGAAAGGTCAGCATGCCGACCAGGTCGCCGTACTCCATGACGACCAGCGAGCCGATGTCATGCGCCGCCATGGTGTCGACGGCCTCGCCCAGCGGGGTGTCCGGTGTGACGGTGAAAAGGGTGTTGCCCTTCACCTTGAGAATGTCGCTGACTCGCATGGTTGTCTCCTCGCGAATGGCCGCACGATACCTGCACGATACCTGCTGCAGCCTGAAACGTTGACGCCAGCGGCGTTGCTCGCGGCGTGCGGCCGCGGTGCAAACGAGGTGGCAAAGATGGATCGATGCTATCGGAAAGGCTCGCAAAAGAAAAGGTGAACGGCCCGGTAAGCGCCCGCACTGGCCGGATGGACAAGGCTTTGCGCGATGTCGAGTGCTTGCTTCGGAGCATGCATCTGGCGTGACTTCGCCTTGATGTTAGCCCTGACGTTAGCCCTAACGTTCGCCCTAAGTTTGAACCCCCAGCCCCGATGTTACGATGAAAGGCCCATATTCCGCCGCCCGCCGGCACCCTGCGCGCCGGCCGTCCACGATGCCAGCCAACCGTTTCGACACGCTCGCGCTGCACGCGGGCGCCGCGCCCGACCCGACCACCGGCGCCCGCGCGACACCCATTTATCAGACCACCTCCTTCACCTTCCGCGACAGCGATCACGCCGCCGCGCTCTTCAACATGGAGCGCTCCGGGCACGTCTACTCGCGCATCTCGAACCCGACCGTCGCGGTCTTCGAGGAACGGGTTGCGGCGCTCGAAGGCGGGGTCGGCGCGATCGGCACCGCGAGCGGCCAGGCCGCGCTGCATCTCGCCATCGCCACGCTGATGGGCGCGGGCTCGCATGTCGTCGCGTGCAGTGCGCTCTACGGCGGCTCGCACAACCTGCTGCATTACACGCTGCGGCGCTTCGGCATCGACACCACTTTCGTCGCGCCGCACGATCTCGACGCCTGGCGCGCGGCCGCACGGCCCGAAACACGCCTGTTCTTCGGCGAGACGCTCGGCAATCCAGGGCTCGATGTGCTCGATATCGCGGGCGTCGCGGAAATCGCCCATGCGCACGGCGCGCCGCTCTTGGTCGATTCCACCTTCACGACGCCGTATCTGCTGCGCCCCTTCGAGCACGGCGCGGACCTCGTCTACCACTCGGCGACCAAGTTCCTCGGCGGCCACGGGACGACCATCGGCGGCGTGCTGGTCGACGGCGGCACCTTCGACTTCGCCAACGGCCGCTTCCCCGAATTCACCGAGCCCTACGACGGCTTTCACGGCATGGTGTTCGCCGAGGAAAGCACCGTCGCGCCGTTCCTGCTGCGTGCCCGCCGCGAAGGCCTGCGCGACTTTGGCGCCTGTCTGCATCCGCAAGCCGCGTGGCAACTGTTGCAAGGCATCGAAACCTTGCCATTGCGCATGGACCGGCATATCGCGAACACACGCAAGGTGATCGAATTCCTGCTGGGTTCTGCGGCAGTCGAGGGCGTGGCCTATCCCGAACTGCTGACCCACCGCGACCACGCGCTTGCTCAGCGCCTGTTGCCGCGCGGCGCGGGCGCGGTGTTCAGCTTCGACATCAAGGGCGGCGTGCCGGCGGCGCGCAGTTTCATCGAGACGCTCACGCTGTTTTCGCATCTCGCGAATGTCGGCGATGCGCGTTCGCTCGTCATCCATCCCGCTTCCACGACCCATTTCCGCATGGACGCCGCCGCACTCGCCGCGGCGGGCATCGGGCCGGGGCGCATCCGTCTGTCGATCGGCCTGGAGGATCCGGACGACCTGATCGATGACCTGAAGCGCGGGCTCAAGGCGGCACAGAAGGCCGCTGAAAACGCAGGCGCCGCCGCCCCGCTGGGGAGCCGCGCATGATGCTCGATCATCACGGCGAGGCCGCCTACGCCTATACCGGCGGCAAAACGTTCGACGCCGCGCGGCCGGCCGTCGTGTTCATCCACGGCGCGGAGCACGATCACAGCGTATGGGCGTTGCAGACGCGCTATTTCGCGCATCACGGCTTCGGCGTGCTCGCGCTCGATCTTCCGGGACATGGACGCAGCGCCGGCCCGCCGTTGCACACCATTGACGCGCTGGCCGACTGGGTGATCGGCGTGCTCGATGCAGCCGGCGTGCGGCAGGCGGTCTTCGTCGGCCACAGCATGGGGTCGCTGATCGCGCTCGACGCCGCCGCGCGCCATCCGGCGCGTGCGCTGGGTCTCGCGCTGCTCGCGACCGCCGCGCCGATGACCGTCTCCGCGACGCTGCTCGACGCCGCCCGCGAGCACGAGCCGGAGGCCATCGAGATGGTCAATCAGTGGTCGCATTCGACGCTTGCCGCGAAGCCTTCGAGCCCTGCGCCCGGCTTCTGGCTGCAAGGGGCGAACCGGCGGCTGATGGAACGCGTGAGTCTGCTGGGCGAAGCCCTGCTCTTTCATACCGATTTCAGCGCGTGCAATGCCTACGCGGAGGCCCTCGAACGGGCCGCCGCGGTGCGCTGTCCGGCGTGCGTGCTGAGCGGGCGCCGCGACATCATGACGCCGCCGCGTGCGTCGCGTCCGCTCGTCGATGCATTGAGAAAAGCCGGCACGACGGTGCAGACGGTGGAACTGGACGCCGGTCACGCGATGATGACTGAACAGCCGGACGCGACGCTCGACGCCCTGTTTGCATTCGCGCTCGAATGCGCGCGAGGCGGTCTGCGACAGGCATGAAACAAACCCCGGAACCCCCGCTTGCGCCGCGCCTGCCGCCGCCGCAGAATGATTCTTGCTGGTGTCGGAAAGCCGGCGCGCCACGCGCCGCAGCACATCAGTCAAGCATGACAGGGAGGCCGCCATGGCGCACGCCGCACACGGGGAGCATTTCGCGAACTTCGCCCAGTTCTATCCCTTCTATCTCGAAGAGCATCGCAACGTCGTTTCGCGCAGGCTGCATTTCATCGGCTCGCTCGGCGTGATCGGCTGTCTTGCCATGGCGATCGCCACCGGCGACTGGCTCTGGCTGCCGGCGGCCGTCATCTGCGGCTATGGCTTTGCGTGGGTCGGCCACTTCTTCTTCGAAAAAAACCGGCCGGCCACCTTTCGGCACCCGATCTACAGCCTGATGGGCGACTGGGTGATGTTCAAGGACATCTGCATCGGCAGGATTTCGCTCTGACGGTTCAGGCAGTCTGCCGGGGCAGTGAGGAAGGTGGCGGCTCGCGCAGGCGCGCGTCGGTGAGGGCCGAGGCGCGCGCGGCGATCAGCGAGCCCACCGTGATGTCCAGCGCATCGTTTTCGAGCGCGTTCATCAGCGCGGCGCAATCCACCTGCGCGGCATCGAGCTTCAACTGATATTCGAGTTCCGCGCGATCGATCACGAACTGGTCGAACAGCATTGTCACGGTCATCTGGTTCGGATTCGCGATGAGCACGTAACGCGGCTGGCGCGCGTCCTCCAGCCGGCCGATCCAGCCGAGCGCGTCGAGCCGGGCGATGAGCCGGTTCGAGGTATCGAGATCGCAGCGCGCCATCGTCGAGAGTTGCAGCGCCGTGTAGCCGGGCTTGCCTTCGGCGCGCGCCTCCACCAGCCGCGCCAGGATCTCGAGCGCATCCAGCAGGTCACTGCCGGGGAAATCGCGCCGGTGATATTGCCCGGTGCGAATGGCGGGCAGCGCCGAGGTCACCATGGCGCCGACCAGCGCGATCATCCAGCACAGATAGACCCACAGCAGGAACACCGGCAACGCGGCGAACGCGCCATATACCGCGGTGTAGGTCGGAATGCGCCGCACGTAGGAACCGAAACCGCGCTTGCCGAGTTCGAACGCAATCGCGGCGATCAGCCCGCCCACCAGCGCATCGCGCCACTCCACCTTGCAGTTCGGCATGAACACGTAGATGAGCGTGAACGCGACCACGGTGAGCGGCAGCGAGACGCCCGTCAGCGCCCATTCGATGATCGGCGGCATCAGGTTGTGCGAGCCCGCAAAGGCCACCGAATGCGCGAACACATAGGACGAGATGGACAGGCTGCAACCGAACAGGATGGGCCCGAGCGTGATGATCGACCAGTAGACCAGCACGCGCTGCGCGAACGGACGCGCCTTGCGCACGCGCCAGATGACGTTGAACGCGGATTCGACCGTCATCATGGTCATCACGGCGGTCACGAACAGGATGATCATGCCGACGGTCGTGAGCCCCTTCGCCTTCGCCGCGAACTGGTTCAGGTACTTGAAGATCTGGTCGTTGATCTGCGGCGGCATCAGGTGCACCGCGAGGAAATCCTGCAACGATGCCTGGAACGAGCCAAAGATCGGAAACGCGGTAAACAGTGCGAACGCGACCGTGGCGAGCGGCACCACCGACAGCACGCTCGTGAACGTCAGGCTGCCCGCCACCTGCGCGACGCGGTCTTCGCCGATGCGGCGCGCCACGAAGCTGGCGAGACGCCTGATCGCGGCGAGATCGATGGAAAGTGACTGCAAAAGCTTTCTCCTCGTCGTGATTTCCGGGCGTGCGTGACGGCGGCGGGTCATGCCCGCCTTGCCTCATGCCTGCATTACCGGCAGGGGGCACGCCCCGGAAATCAACTCAAAACCTATAATAGCCGTTCACTAAAAAAGCCTTATGAACGACATCCTCGTGCTTTACTACAGCCGCCATGGCGCGACCCGCGAGCTTGCGCTCGCCATTGCCCAGGGCGTCGACAGCGTTCCCGGCATGCAGGCGCGCGTGCGCACGGTGCCGCCGGTCTCCGCGGTCTGCGAAGCAACCCAGCCCGACATTCCCGCCGACGGTCCGCCCTACGCCGAACTGCGCGATCTCGAAGAATGCGCGGGCCTGGCGCTGGGTTCGCCGACACGCTTCGGCAACATGGCCGCGCCGCTCAAGTATTTTCTCGACGGCACCACGCCGCAATGGCTGTCGGGCGCGCTCGCGGACAAACCGGCCTGCGTGTTCACCTCCACGGGCAGCCTTCACGGCGGCCAGGAAAGCACCCTGCTTTCGATGATGCTGCCGCTCCTGCACCACGGCATGATGATCCTGGGCATTCCATACACGGAGTCGCGCCTTTCCACGACCCAGAGCGGCGGCACGCCTTATGGCGCGTCGCATCATGCGCGCCTCGGCAGCGAATCCGCCAGCCACGGCATCACCGCCGACGAAAAGGCGCTCGCCATCGCGCTCGGCGCACGGCTCGCGCGCACCGCGCTCCATCTCCAACGCGGCGCGCAAGCAGCCTGAGGCGCACGATGAACGCACCCGCCGCCGTGTCTCGCCGCCACCCTGCCTATGCCCGCGGTGCGCTGGCGAGCCTGATCGCGCTCATCGTGCTGGCGCTGCTCTGGGAACTCTGGCTCGCGCCGGTGCGACCAGGCGCCTGGGCGCTTGCGCTGAAAGCCGTGCCGCTGGCATGCGCGCTGCCGGGCGTGGCGCGCAAGAGCCTCTACACGCTGCAATGGGCCGCGATGCTCGTCCTGCTCTATCTCGCCGAAGGCGTGGTGCGCGGCATGACGGATGCGGGCCTTTCCGCGTCGCTTGGCTGGCTCGAAGCGCTGCTCGCGGCAGCCTTTTTTGGCTTCGCGCTGGCGTATGTCGCGCCGTTCAAGCGGGCCGCGAAACTGGATGCGCGTGCGAAGAAACGCTGAGCTGTGCGCCTTTCTCACGCCTGCATCGCCCCGACGTGATGCTTTGTAGCACGATTCCCGACGCGCCGCGCGCGCCTATGCCGTTCGGCCGAGGTTCGCGCCGCGCCGCTCTGCGCGATACTCTGCACTACGCCTGAATCCCTTTCCTGCCCAACCGTACATGACCGCCACCCAAGCTTTCGTTTCTGCCTGTATCGACCTGCTCGGCACTTCGCACGTTCTCACCGAGCCGCACGACACCGAGCCCTATCTCGTCGACTGGCGCAAGCGCTATCGCGGCAACGCCTGCGCCGTGGTGTTGCCCGCGAACACCGAACAGGTGGCCGGCGTCGTGCGGCTGGCGCGTGAATACCGCGTCGCCATCGTTCCGCAAGGCGGCAACACCGGCCTCGCCGGCGGCGCCACGCCGGATGGCAGCGGCGCGCAGGCCGTGCTGAGCCTGAAGCGGCTGAACCGCGTGCGCGGCATCGACCCGCACAACAACACCATCACGGTCGAAGCAGGCGTCGTGCTCGCCGACATCCAGGCGCGCGCGCAGGCCGCACAGCGTCTGTTCCCGCTGAGCCTGGCCGCAGAAGGCAGCTGCACGATCGGCGGCAATCTCGCGACCAATGCCGGTGGCACCGGCGTGCTGCGCTATGGCAACACGCGCGAGCTGTGCCTCGGGCTCGAAGTGGTCACGCCGCAGGGCGAGATCTGGGACGGCCTGCGCGGACTGCGCAAGGACAACACGGGCTACGATCTGCGCGACCTCTACATCGGCGCGGAAGGCACGCTCGGCATCATCACGGCCGCCGTCATGAAGCTGCACCCTGCGCCCGTCGCGAAGGTCACGGCCCTCGCCGGTCTGGCGTCCGCACAGGCCGCGCTCGACTTCCTCTCGCTGGCGCAACATCACGCGGGCGCGCTGCTGACCGGCTTCGAACTGATGTCGGACTTCTGCATGCGCCTGGTCGGCCGGCATTTCCCGCAGCTGCGCTATCCGTTCGAGGCCACGCATGCACAGACGGTGCTGCTCGAATTCTCGGACAGCGAAAGCGAAACCCACGCCCGCGCCCTCTTCGAGCGGCTGATGGAGGAAGCGCTGGAGCAAGGCATCGTGGAAGATGCGGTCGTCGCCGAAAACCTCGCGCAGTCACAGGCGTTCTGGTCGCTGCGCGAACACATTCCGCTCGCGCAAGCCGAGGAAGGACTGAACATCAAGCATGACATCGCCGTGCCCATCTCGGGCATCGGCCGCTTCATCGAGGAAACCGACGCGATCATCGCGAAAGCCGTTCCCGGCGCGCGCATGGTGACCTTCGGACATCTCGGCGACGGCAACCTGCACTACAACGTGCAGGCGCCGGAGGGCGTCGACGGAAAAGCCTTCCTGGCCGAATGCGAAACGCAGATCAACGCGCTCGTCTACGATCAGGTGCATGCGTATCGCGGCAGCATCAGCGCGGAGCACGGCCTTGGCCAGCTGAAAGCCGAGGAAGCCATGCATTACAAGTCGCCGGTCGAGGTGCGCCTCATGCAGGCGGTCAAGGCCGCGCTCGATCCCGACAACCTGATGAACCCCGGCAAGGTCGTGCACGTCGGCGCGGCGCCTGCCAAGGAGAACGGCGCATGAAGATTCGCGTGCTGTCGGACCTGCATCTGGAGTGCGACGAGCCACTGGCGATTCCCTACGCGCAAGCGGATCTCGTCGTGCTTGCCGGCGACATCCACAATCACGCCGAGGGTCTGCGCTGGGCCGCCGAGAATTTCGATTCCAATGTCCCGGTCATCTACGTGCCCGGCAATCACGAGTATTACGACGCCGAATTCGGCGCGATGGAAGCGGCCATGCAGGACGCCGCCCGCAGCGTCGACAACGTGCATTACCTGAACAACGCGTCGCTGGTGGATCGCCGGGGCGCGTGGCGCGTGCTCGGCACGACGCTGTGGACGGACTTCGAGCTGTTCGGGTCGGGCGAGAGCGACATCGGCCGGGCCCAGGAGGCGTGTACGAAAGTCATGCTCGACTACAAGGGCTTGATCCAGCTGGCCTGGCCCGAGCCGGACGGTGAGCCGCGCGCCTTCGCACCCGACGACTCGCTGGCGCTGCACGAGCAGGCACGCGGCTGGCTCGAAGCCGAACTCGCGAAGCCCTTCGCCGGCCAGACGATCGTCGTCACGCATCATGCGCCCCGGCGTGAGAGCCTGGCGCCGCAGTATGCGGAAGACATCGTTTCGGCGGGCTTCGTCAGCCACATGCCCACGCTGACGCGCGCGCCCGTCGCATTATGGATTCACGGCCATACGCACACCTCGTTCGATTACGAAGCAGACGGCACGCGCGTGGTGTGCAATCCGCGCGGCTACTTCAGCAAGCGCAGCGGCCGCTGGGAGAACGAGCAGTTCGCGTGGGACAAGGTGGTCGAGATCTAGATCAGAGCGGGCGTGATGGCAGGACGAACTAAAGGAAGCTAAGCCGAAGCAGCACGGAACCCTGTTGGATCCTGCGGAGGAACGCCATGTGCGGCCGAATCAGCCAGTACCGGTTGCCGATGCATTACGCGCAACGCCTGCATCTGAAGAATCCGTTCGTGCTCGTGGATGCCGCGGACCGGCGTCCGGGCTATAACCTCTCGCCGGGCACGCATCCGCTCGGCGTGTATCCGGATGAGTCCATCCGTGCCGTGCACTGGGGATACTGCCCGCCGTGGGCGCTGCAGAAGAAGCTGCCGCAGACCATCAACGCGCGCGTCGAGACCGCGGCGACGAGCGCTTATTTCAAGCATCTGTGGAAGAAAGCGCGCATCCTCATTCCGGCCGATGGCTGGTTCGAATGGCGCATCGAGCCGCGTCCGGACGATCCAGCCGCAAAGCCCGCCAAGCAGCCCTACTACATCCAGCGCGCCGACGGCGAGCCCATGTACCTGGCCGCGCTCACGAGCATCATGCGCGATGAAGACGCCGCCGCGCCCGGTGCGGGCTTCGTGATCGTGACGGCGGCGGCCGACGAAGGTCTCGTCGACGTCCATGACCGCCGGCCGCTGGTATTCGCGCCCGCCGCTGCTCGACGCTGGCTGGATCCGGACGCCACGCCCGACGATCTCGCCGCGCTGGTCCGGGCAGATGGCGTACCGGCGTCGCATTTCGTGTGGCACCGCGTGTCCACCGATGTCAACCGCGCCACCAACGACGAGCCGCGCCTGATCGAGCCGCTGGAAACGCTGCGCTGAGCGCGCGGCCCGTCATTACACCATCAGCGCCTGCGCCGCTCGCGGTCGTCGTCGATGCGGATCGGCACGAGACGACGCTGTGCCTCGCGTTCCGACTGAGCACGCATCGCATTGAACAGGTCGCGCGAAGCCGGAACTGCGATCAGCAGCAGCAGTGCGGCAAGGGCGAGCAGAAGTGGCGTACTCATGTGAGGGTCCCCGTAAAAAGTGCGAGTGATCGAAGGCTGAAAATACCAAGCTGCGGACACTTCGTGAGTAAGCAAGTGTTGCGCCGCACCTAATTTCGTAACAGCCTCGCTTCCGCTCAGTTCACCACGAACTCTTTGAGGGAATCGGTATCGGCGGCGAGCGTGTCGGGCATGGCCTCGCGCAGGAATTCCACCCAGGTGCGGATCTTCGCGTCGAGATACTGGCGCGACGGATACAGCGCGTACACATTCAGCTCCTGCATCGTGTACTGCGGCAGCACGCGCACCAGGGTGCCCGCGCGCAAGGCCGGCAGCGCGGATGACGTCGGCAGCACGCCGACACCCATGCCTTCGCGCAGCGCCACGACCATCGCGTCCGCCACGTTCACCGTGAACACCGACGGTCCCAGGCTCACGGTTTCCTGACCGTTCGGGCCGTCGAACACCCAGCGATCCGGCGGAAAAACCGGCGTCATCAGATGCAGGCAGGTGTGGCGCACCAAATCCGAGAGCACATGCGGCGCGCCATGCTTCGCCACATAAGCCGGCGACGCGCACGCGATGCTGAACACCGACCCCAGCCGCGCCGAAACCAGCGCCGAATCGGGCAGTTCCGAGGCGAGCACGACCGACACGTCGTAGCCTTCGTCGAGCAGATCCGGCACGCGCTGCGCCAGCGTCAAATCGACCTGCACCGACGGATGACGCTCCTGGTAACGCGAGATCATCGGCACGATGTAATGCTGGCCGAAGCTCGTCATCGAATGCACTTTCAGTTTGCCGGACGGCCGCGCATGGGCATCGCCCGCCTCGGCTTCCGCCTGATCCACATACGCCAGGATCTGCTCGCAGCGTTGCAGATAGCGCTCGCCGGCCTCGGTGAGCGCGATGCGGCGCGTCGTGCGATTCAACAGGCGCGCGCGGAGATGCGCCTCGAGATCCGAAACGGCCCGCGACGCATACGCGGTCGTCGTGTTGAGATGCTGTGCGGCCGCCGTGAAGCTGCCCGCCTCGACGACCCGCATAAATACGCGCATGTTCTGCAGCGTGTCCATAGCGCTATTCCGACTCAATGAAACTGGTGATGCGACGAATTGTTGCACTTCTCGCAAGAAGGATTATCACACAATCCGTAAAAATTCTTTGCATCCTTGCGGGTTATTCGACAAATCTTGCAAAAATATAATCACTTCCAAGACTTTGATTCCAATTCGGGAGTGAATCGTGCGAGGGCGAGTGTCACGCAAAACTGTTTCAGCCGCAGTTCTTGCAACTATCTTGATCATCTCCGGGTGCGCCAGCACCGGCAACGTCGCGCCTCGCGATTCGCTCAAGGACGCATCCACGCTCGACGTCGGCACGGCGATCCGGCAAGCCAACGCCGACGCCCAATGGCCCGCCGAACAATGGTGGCGCGCCTACCAGGATCCGCAACTGGACCAGTGGATCGAGCGCGCGACGAGCGGCAATCCGACGCTCGCGATGGCGGCGGCGCGCGTGCGCGAGGCGCATGAAGCGGCGGGCATCGCGCGCTCGGACCTGTATCCGCATGTCGATGCCGCCATGAGCGTCGCGCGCAAGAACTGGCCGAACAACGACTTCTACGGACCCGGTCCTTACGCGGACACGACCACCTGGGACGACACGGCCGGGCTGACGCTGTCCTACAACCTCGATCTCTGGGGCCGCGACGAGAACAACGCCGAGCGCGCACTCGACGTCGCCCACGTGCGCGCGGCCGACGCCCGCGCCGCCCAGCTCGATCTCGACACCAACGTGGTGCGGGCCTACATCGGCTTTTCGCAGGCGTTCGCGCTGCTGGACATCGCGCAGCAAACGCTCGAACAGCAGCAACATATCGCCGACCACGCGCGCCGTCGTCTGAATGGCGGCATCGGCACGCAGCTCGAACTCAGCCAGGCCGAAGCGCCGCTGCCCGAATACGAGCGTCAGGTCGACATCTACCAGGAAGACATCGCCCTCGCGCGCCATCAGCTGGCCGCGCTCGCAGGCGAAGGTCCGGGCGCCGGAGAAGCACTGACGCGGCCCGCCCTGTCGCTCGCCACCCCGTTGCCGCTGCCGTCAGCGCTGCCGGCCGAACTCGTCGGCCACCGGCCGGATATCGTCGCGGCCCGCTGGATGGTGGCGGCACAGGCACGCGGCATCGACGTCGCGAAAGCCGGCTTCTATCCGAACATCAACCTCGCCGCGTCGCTGACCCAGGCCTTCGCGGGCGGCGCGCTGCTGAGCTTCCTCACGAGCAAGGCGTCGGGCTACAGCTTCGGCCCGGCCATCTCGCTGCCGATCTTCGAAGGCGGACGCCTGCGTGCACAACTGGGCGCGGCATCGGCGCAGTACGACGAAGCCGTCGATCACTACAACGCGACGCTGGTCGCGGCGCTGAAGGAGATCGCGGATCAGGTCGTGCGCGTGCATTCGCTCGACACCCAGCTCGACGCGTCAGGCCGCTCGGTCGCCGCCGCGCGCAAGAGCTACGACCTCGCCAATGAAGGCTACCGGCGCGGTCTCACCGATTATCTGAACGTACTCGTCGCGCAAACGCAGTTGCTCAAGGCGCAGGACGGCCAGGCGCGCGTGCGCGCGGCGCGGCTCGCGGCCTATGCAACGCTGACCTCGGCGCTCGGCGGCGGTCTCGACGATCCGTCGAACGGCCCGGAGCAGACCGCGCTCGCGCCGTCGCGGCACATCGGTCCGCTCGGCCGGTCGAGCGTGAACGGACCGAAGTGAGGCGGCCGCCCATGATCTCCTCCACTCACGCAGAAGGCACACGGCACACGCTGATGCAGGCGCTCGCCGACTGGGCGCGCACCGACGGCCTCGCATGGATTTACATCTTCAAGGCCGTGCTCGCCGCGCTGCTGGCGCTGTGGCTCGCAATGCGCCTCGACATGCAGCAGCCACGCACCGCGATGACCACTGTATTCGTCGTGATGCAGCCGCAAAGCGGCATGGTGCTCGCCAAAAGCTTTTATCGTTTCTGCGGCACGATGGTCGGGCTCGTCGTGATGATGATTTTCATCAGCCTGTTCGCGCAGCAGCCGGTGCTGTTCCTGTCGGCCACCGCGCTGTGGGTCGGCATCTGCACGGCGGGCGCGGCGCGCAACCGCAACTTCCGCTCGTACGGCTTCGTGCTGGCGGGCTATACGGCCGCGTTGATCGGCATCCCGGCCGCGCAGCATCCGGACGGCGCGTATCTGTCGGCGCTGACGCGGGTCGGCGAAGTGACGCTCGGCATCGTCTGCTCGGGCGCGGTGAGCGCGCTGATCTTTCCGCAGCACGCGGGCGAACAGGTTCGCACCACGGTGCGCCGCCGCTTCACGCAATTCGTCGACTACGTGTGCCGCGCGCTGTCGGGCGCGATGCCGCGCGCGCAGATCGAGCGGACCAATCTGGCCTTCGTCGCGGATATCGTCGGCTTCGAGGCGGCGCGCAGCGTCGCAGTGTTCGAAGACCCGGAATCGCGCAGACGCGGCGGCCGGCTCGCGCGGCTGAACAGCGAATTCATGAACGCCTCGACGCGCTTCCACGCACTGCATCAGTTGATGAACCGGCTGCGCGAGAACGCATCGGTGACCACGATCGCCGCGCTCGAGCCGTTCTTCCGCGAAGTGCCGCCGCTGTTTTCGGTCGCGGGCGAACCGGTGCGCAACGCCGCCGACGCCGCGCAGGCCGCCACGCAATTGCGCGCCTATCGGGCCGCGTTGCCGCAACGCGTGCACGCGGCGCGCGCCGGCAGCGAAACGCAGCCGGACTTCGTGCCGCTCGAATTCGACACGGCCACGGAACTGCTCCATCGCTTCGTCGACGACATGCTCGCTTATGCCGAAACCTATGCGTCGCTGAGCGCGCCGTCGCACGAGCGCGAGCACTGGGTCGCCCGCTACGTGCCGCGCACCAACCTGTTCGCGGCCGCCGTGTCGGGGCTGCGCGGGGCGGTCGTCATGTTCGCGCTGTCGGCGTTCTGGATCGGCACGGCCTGGCCAAGCGGCGGCACGATGGTCCTCAACGCGGCCGCCGTGTGCGCGCTCGCGTCGTCGTCGCCGCGGCCGGCGCTGATGTCCGCGCAGATGGCGGCCGGCACGCTGCTCGCCGCGCTGGCCGGCATGGTGGTCGTCTTCGGCGTGTTCCCGCATGTCGACGGCTTTCCGATGATGTGCGCCGCGCTCGCCCCCGCGCTCATGTTCGGCGCGTATCTGAGCACGCGGCCCCGGTTCGCGGGCGCGGGCATCGGCTATTGCATCTTCTTCTGTTTCCTGGCGGGCCCGGACAATCTCGTCCACTACGATCCGACCGGCTTCATGAACGACGCACTCGCGCTGGTGCTGTCGATGATCGTCGCCGCGATCGCCTTCGCCGTGCTGCTGCCCACCGATGCGCCGTGGCTGCGCAAGTTGCTGCTCGCCGACCTGCGCCGTGAAGTGGCGCACGCGCGCCGAGGCCGCCTGCCGCGCATCAAGCCGCACTTCGAGAGCCGCACGCGCGACCTGCTTGCGCAGATCAACGCCATCGCCGCCGGCCGTGCCGACTTGCAGCGCGACGCGTTGCAATGGCTGTTCGCTGTGCTCGAATTCGGCAATGCGGTGATCGACCTGCGGCACGAACTCGCGGCGTCGCCGGGAAATGCTCGGAAGCAATGGCAACGCCCGGTCGAGGCGACGCTTGACGCCGTCGTTCGGTTGTTCGAACGCCCCGTTCCGCAACGCTTCGACACCGCACTCGCCGCCACTGCGCGTGCGATTCAGGAAACACAGGCATTGCTGTCCGAAGCCGATACGGCGTCCGACGATCGCCACCGCTTGCGCCGCGTGGCGAGTCATCTGCATCTGATCCGAACCGCGCTGCTCGACCCCGAAGCACCGTTCGCGCGTCATGCACCCGTTGATCCCGCCACGCCCGAAGGAGCGCCCCATGCTGCCGCGTAACGTCGCGATCCTCGAAGCCTATGTGCCGACGATCCTGCTGCTCTTCATCGCCGGCGCCGTGCTGACGTGGTTCATCGACCGCGTGCTCGCGCTGACCGGACTGTATCGCGTGGTCTGGCATCCGGCGCTGTTCCGCGCGAGCCTGCTGGTCTGCATCTGCGGCACGCTCGGGCTCGTGGCGTATCGCTGAGCCGGCCCTTCAAACCTTCAACCCAGTCCAGAGAGTTGCATCATGGTTCTCAGAAAAATCATCGGCCTCGTGCTGACCCTCGCGATGTTCGCGGTGGCGCTCGTCATCGGACGCGTGCTGTGGGTCCATTACATGGATGAGCCGTGGACCCGCGACGGCCGCGTGCGCGCCGATGTCGTCAACGTGGCGCCGGACGTGTCGGGCGCGGTCGTGCAATTGCCGGTGCGTGACAACCAGTTCGTCAAAAAGGGCGATCTACTGATGGAAGTCGATCCGTCGCATTACCGGATCGCCGTCGAGCAGGCGCAGGCGAACGTGGCGGCACGCGCCGCCGAATTGCGCATGCGTCGCGCCGACGCCGCGCGCCGCGCCGACATGGACAGTCTCGTCGTCTCGAAGGAAGCGCGCGACAACGCGCAACAGACCGCCTCGACGGCGGCGGCGCAGCTTCAGCAAGCCCAGGCCGCGCTCGATGCCGCGCAGCTCAATCTCGAACGCACGCGCGTGGTGTCGCCGGTGGACGGTTACGTGACCAACCTGAACGTGTTTCGCGGCGACTATGCGACGGCGGGTACGGCGAAGCTCGCGATCGTCGACAGTCACTCGTTCTGGGTCTACGGCTACTTCGAGGAAACCAAGCTGCCGCACGTGCGCGTGGGCGACCGCGCGTCGATCCGGCTGATGAGCGGCGGCGAATTGCAGGGCCACGTGGAGAGCATCTCGCGCGGCATCTATGACCGCGACAATCCGCAAAGCCGCGAACTGCTCGCCGACGTCAACCCGACCTTCAACTGGGTGCGGCTCGCGCAGCGCGTGCCGGTGCGGGTGGGCATCGATCACGTGCCGGACGGCGTGCTGCTCTCGGCGGGAACGACGGCCACGGTGGTGATCGCGCCGTCCATGTAGGGCGGCGCAGTGCGCAGTCCTCGCTGACCGCTCCGCCGATTGTGATATTGGTTGCGCCACCCGGACACTTCGGACGCGGCCGACTCAAGCGGACCGAATCAAGCGGACCGAATCAAGCGGCCGAATCAAGCGGAGGATGCGATGAAACGAGGACCGTTCAGCGAAGCAGGCAGGAGACGGCGCCGCATGTTTTTGAGCCGCGCGCACGTGGCGCTGGCCGCGGCCGGCACGCTGGCGGCGTGTTTCGGCATCGGCATGGCGATCAACGGCGGGCTGGAGTTCAACCGCACCAAGGTGTTCACGGGCGTCGGGATCATCGCGGTGTCGACCGTGCTGTATATCTCGATGCTCTTCGTCAAGGACGATCCCGCGCCGCCGGAACAGTGAACGGGGCGGTCCCTGGCGATGGATCCCGCCTCAGGCAAGCGCCGCGAGCGTGGCCTCCGTCGTTTCGACGACCATCAAACCCGCGCGCAATCCCGGCTTCACCTTCGGGTTCGGAAACACGATGCGCTCTTCATCGTGCGAAACCTGGTAGCGATAGTCGCCGTCCCGGGCCAGTTCGGTTCCCGCTGCGAACGCGGTGAAGTTCGGCACATCGCCGGCCACGTTCAGCACGAAATGCTCGCTGCGCTTGTCGATCTGTGCGACCACGGTGAACACGCGCAACGGCGCCTCCCCTGCTGTCTCTGCCGCCGGCGCGCCCGCGAGCAGCCGGCGCAGCGCGGCATCCGCCGCCGCGAACCGCGTCAGGTCGTTCTGGCCGAACGGCCGCACCTTGCCGAGTTCGAGCGTACAAGCCAGCGCACCCGCGTGCTGCGCAGTGAACTGCGTGAACGTGGGCCCCTTCTCGCGATGCAGCAGCACCGCCTGGAGACGCGCGTCGCGCAGCCAGTCGAACATGGCGCGCGCGGGCGGCGCGCCGGTGTAGGGCAGCAGCGCGAACTGTTCGAACACCGAGGCGCGGATCGCCGTATGCATGTCGATGTGCCACTTGTCGTGCGCGGCGTCCGCGAAGAAGGCGAGCGCCGCCTGTTCCAGTTCCACGGCGCGCGGCGCTTCACGACTGCTCTCGAACTGTGCGTGACGGCCGCTGAACAGGCGGTTCAGATCGTCGTCGGCGTAACGCTCGCCCGCCCGCATCGCGCCGATGTTGCCAAGAATCACCAGCAGCCGCGCAGCCAGCGGCGCGCGCCCGCTCGCGATATCCGCGACCAGCCGCGTCAGCATCTCGATCGGCGCAGTTTCGTCGCCGTGAATGCCCGCCGATGCCAGCACGCTATGAGACAGTGAATGTTCCGGTTCGAGACGCAGCACGCCGTCCCCAAGCCAGGTCCAGCGCACGCCGGAGGCCGCCGTGCCGGAGCGCGTCGCGGGCGCGCCGTGGCCGAGCGTGAAGCCGAGAAAGTCGTCGAGCAGGCGCGAGGAATCAGCGCTGGAAATCATAAAGGGCACCCAGGCCGAGAATGGCCGTCAATTCGTCGAGCGCCGTGCGCGACTCGACGAGCAATTGTGGATCGGCGAGATCGGCCGGCGCGAGGCGATCGCGGTAATGCCGTTCGATCCACGCGTCGAGTTGCGCGAACAGCGCGTCGTTCATCCACGCGCGCGGGTTCACAGCCGCGTGCTCGGCCTCGGTCAGCACGACGCGCAAGCGCAGGCACGCCGGGCCGCCGCCGTTCTTCATGCTTTCACGCAGATCGAAAACGAGTACCTCATCGATGGGCGTCGAGCGCGTCGCGAGTGCATCCAGATACGCGGCCACGCGCGCATTCTCTCGGCATTCCTGCGGCACGACCAGCACTTGCCGTCCATCCGCCGTCGACAGCAACTGGCTGTTGAACAGATACGACGTCACCGCGTCCTCGACGCTCACTTCGTCCGCCGGCACTTCGAGCGCGGTGAACGCGGCGCCGCGCGCATCGAGCCGCGCGCGCAGCGCGTCATACACCGTGTGCTGATCGACGAAGGCCTGCTCGTGGCAGAACAGCGTCGTGAGATTGCCCACGGCGATGACATCGTTGTGGAACACGCCGGCATCGATCACATCCGGCGATTGCTGCGCGAACACGGTCGCGTCCGCGTCCAGACCATGCAGGCGCGCCACCGCGCGGCTCGCTTCCAGCGTCTGCCGCGCAGGGTAACGCCGTGGCTGCGGGCCCGCGCCATATTCGCTGCGGCCATACACGAAGAATTCGACCCCCGGTTCGCCGTACGCCTGGGCGAAGCGCGTATGGTTCGCCGCGCCCTCGTCGCCGAGCGCGGGCGTGCCGGGCAGCGCGTGATGAATCTGAAAGTGCGCCTCATCGGCGAAGATCGCGCCGAGCGACCGGCGCGTCTCGTCATGTTCGATTGCGCGATGCAGCTTCGCCGCCAGATTCGCGGGCGTGAAATGCACGCGACCATCGGCGGTGTCGGCGGACGGACTCACGGTCGCGGCATTCGCCGTCCACATCGATGACGCCGAACTCGCCGCCGCGAGCAGTTCAGGCGCTTCGCGCGCCGCGCGGGCGATCACGCTGGCGTCGTCGCCCGAGAAACCCAGGGCGCGCAACAGCCGCATCGAGGGCCGTTCGAGCGGCGGCAGCACGCCCTGCTGGAAGCCCGCATCAGCGAGCCGCTTCATCTTGCGCAGACCCTGGCTGGCGGCGGCCTTCGGATTGGCGACCGACTTTTCGTTGCTGCGCGACGCGACATTGCCGAAGGACAGTCCGGCGTAGTTGTGCGTCGGGCCGACCAGCCCGTCGAAATTCGCCTCGTATGCTGTCGGTGCCGTTTTCGGTGCCTGCATCATGAATCCTTCGCTATGACTGCTTGCCGTGCTGAAACTTCGCGTGACATCGCGCGTGACCCGGATCTCAAAACCGCATGCCCGGCGAGAGGCTCGCGGGCATGTGCAGCTGCGCGCTCTCCACCGATGCCATCGGATACGAGCAATAGTCCGCTGCGTAATACGCGCTCGGCCGCTGATTGCCCGAGCGCCCGATGCCGCCGAACGGCGCCGCCGACGATGCGCCGTTGGTCGGCCGGTTCCAGTTGACGATGCCCGCGCGAATCGTGTGCTGGAAGTGCGTCCAGGTTTTTTCGTCATCGGCGAGCAGGCCGGCGGAAAGACCGTAGGCGGTGTCGTTGGCGCGCTCGATGGCTGCGCCGAAGCTGCGGTAGCGCGTGACCTGAACCAGCGGGCCGAAATGCTCCTCGTCGGGTACGTCGCGCGCGTGCGTGACATCGAGGATCGCGGGCGTGACGAAGCCGAGATGCGCGTCGCGCTGCTGCATCGCGAGCACGGGCACGGCGCCCGCCTCGACGAGCCGCCGCTGGGCCTCGACGAGCCGCGCCGCCGCGCGCGCCGAGATCACCGCGCCCATGAATGGCTGCGGCTCCTCGTCATAAGTGCCGACGCGCAGGTTCGCACTCACCTCGGTGAAGCGGCGCAGGAAACGTTCGCCGAAGGCATCGTCGGGCACGAACAGACGTCGCGCACAGGTGCAGCGCTGCCCCGCCGACAGGAACGCCGATTGAATCGTGTGATGCACGGCCGCGTCGATGTCTTCCACCGGCGCGACGACGAGCGGATTGTTGCCGCCCATTTCGAGCGCGAGCACGATCTCGGGGCGTCCGCCGAACTGCCTGTGCAGCAGCGTGCCGGTATCCGAACTGCCGGTGAAGAACAGGCCGTCGATCTGTCGATGATTCGCGAGCGCCACGCCCGTGTCCTTCTCGCCCTGCACGAGGTTGAGCACGCCTGCCGGCAACCCCGCCTGGATCCACAGCGCGACGGTCGCGGCCGCGACGCCGGGCGCGAGTTCCGACGGCTTAAACACCACCGCGTTGCCCGCGATCAGCGCCGGCACGATATGCCCGTTCGGCAGATGCCCTGGAAAGTTGTACGGCCCGAACACGGCGACGACGCCATGCGGACGATGCCGCAGCACCGCGACGCCATCGGCCATCGGCGCGCGCTTTTCGCCGGTGCGCTCGTGATAGGCCTGCACGGAGATATCGACCTTGGCCGCCATCGACGCGACTTCCGTGCGCGCTTCCCACAAGGGCTTGCCGGTTTCGCGGCCGATGGCGTGCGCAAGCGCGTCCTTGTTCTCGTTGAGCAGCGCGGCGAAGCGCTTCGCGATCGCCACGCGTTCGTCGAATGCGCGCGCAGCCCACGCGGGAAACGCGCGCCGCGCCGACGACACCGCGCGCTCGACATCTTCCGCCGACGCGCTGTTGCCCTGCCAGACGGTTTCACCGTTGCCCGGATTGCGCGAGCCAAACGCCGCGCCCCGGCCTTCCTGCCAGTCACCGTCGATATACAACTGATTCGAAATATCCATGTCGTGTCTCTGTCATCGGGTCCGCGAAGGCGAACTCAACACGCGCACCGTGTCGCCTTCCTTCACGTGCAAGGCGGCGGCTTCATCCGCCGTCAGCAGGAACGTGCCGCCCTGCACCATGCCAACGGTCGCGCCGCAACGAAAGTCGTCGAGCAGCGTGTTGGACACGAGGCACTTCGCATCGCTGTCCGTGTCGGCCCGCGTGCCGATACGCACGCTCGCCAGCACGCTTTCACGCACCGTGCGCAAGTCGCCGATATGGCATTCGAGCACCGGACCGGCGTCGAAGATATCGACGTGATTCTCATAGCGCAGGCCTTCCGCTTCGAGCATCTTGCGCGCGGGCGCCGTGTCCTTGTGCGTCACGCCGACCGCGCGCTGGGCGGTCTCGGGCAGCAGGTCGAGATACACCGGATAGCGCGGCATCAGTTCCGCGACGAACGACTTCTTGCCATGCGAACTGAGGTAATCCGCTTCGTTGAAATCGATCTGGTAGAAGTGCGAGCCGACCGCGTTCCAGAACGGCGACTCGCCGTTCTCGTCGAAATGGCCGCGCAACTCGGCGCACAGACGCTGCGGAAAGCGCTCCGTGAATTGCGCGATGAACATGAAGCGCGAGCGCGACAGCAGCCCGCCCACGCCCGCCGTCCGATAACGCGGGCTCAGGAACAGCGAGCACACCTCCGCGTAACCGGTCAGGTCGTGCGACATGTTGAGCAGCGCCATGCGCGTCCACACGCCCATGTCCTGGCTGGCATGCACGACCGTCGACACGCGATAGTTGTAGAACGGCTGCTCCAGCCCGACTTCCGTTTCGATGCCGCATACGCCGGCCACGTCGCCCGTCGCGGTGTCTTCCATCACGAAGAAATAGCCTGCTTCGAACGGCGCGGCCGCACCGCTCAGCGTGCGGCGCGCGCGTTCGACGCGCGCCGCCAGCGCCGCGCGGTCCGGCTTGAAGGTGGTCAGCCCGGGGCCCGTTTCCTGGGCGAGCGCAAGCAATGCGTCGACGTCGCCCGGCTGCGTGCAACGCACGACGATCATGGCAATTCTCCCGAAGCCTGATGCAAGGGCACGCAGCGCACCGTGTCGTCATCGCCGACGCCGAGTGCTTCTCGCGCCGCCGCCGACAGCGCGGCGCCGTCGGCACGCGTGCCGCTCAGGCGCGCGATCAGGCAGCGGAACGCATGCGCGCCGCCCGCCGCGACGAGATACGGCGCGCCCGTGCCGCCTGGCGGGTTGTCTTCCGCCCCACTCGCCCGCACCGTGCGCAGTTCGCCGGAACTCGCCGATGCGCTCTTGTCGACGGCAATGGTCAGCACCGGGCCCGCGTCGAAGATATCGACATAGCGGTCCGGCTCGAAACCTTCCTCGAGATGGATGTCGTACGCGAGCAGCGTGTGTTCGTTGGGTTCGCCCAGCACGCGCTGCGCGTCGGCCGGCAAGAGCGGGACGTAGAGCGGATAGCTCGGCATCACTTCGGCGATAAAGGTGCGACTGCGTCCGCCCGACTCCGCTTCCACCTGTTCGAAGTCGCGTCCGAAGAACTTGCGGCCAACCGCATCCCAGAACGGCGACGCGCCCGCCTCGTCCGTGACGCCCAGCATCAGCGAGAACACTTCAGTCGAGAAGCGTCGCGGGTTCGCGGCGATGTAGATCATCCGCGCCCGC
This sequence comes from Caballeronia sp. LZ035, assembly GCF_031451175.1. Lineage (NCBI taxonomy): Bacteria > Pseudomonadati > Pseudomonadota > Betaproteobacteria > Burkholderiales > Burkholderiaceae > Caballeronia > Caballeronia sp. LZ035. The sequence goes on along the minus strand of NZ_JARUXS010000001.1, from coordinate 1,517,831 downwards.
GACAGCAGATGCGCCGCCGCAGCGTTCTCTTCGTCGCGCAATGACGGATCGATGTAGAAGCCGGTCAGGCGGCTCTTGCCAGTCAGTTCGTGCGACATGGTGAGCGCGTGGATCTTGCGGTTCACCTTGAGCTCGCGCGACGCGTGGATCAAGGCATCGTTCCGGAACGCATGGAACGGCTCGGCATAACCCGCCGACGCAACGATGCTCGACGACCCGAGCAGCCGCTTCGTTTCGGTGTCTTCGAGCACAAAGAGATAGAACTCTTCGCCGGGAAACTCCACTTCAGCGCGGAACGAATCTTCCGATAGCGCGACGCGCGGTTCGAGCGCACGCCGGTCGCGCGGCAGTGAGTGCAGCACCGGCTGCGCGGCGCGCGCCATGCGTTCGAGTTCGTCGAGATCGGCGAGTCGGGCGGGACGGACGAAGAGCATCATCGGCTCCCGTGCTTCACTTGACTGCCGCCGCGCCGACCACCTGCTCCACCGCCCGGCCGATGCGCGCAAAACCTTCGTCGAGATCGGCCATCGGCATGATGAGCGAGGGCGCGAAGCGCAGCACGTTCGGCCCGGCGATCAGCATGATGACGCCGTTCGCCGCGGCCGCGTTCAGCACGTCCTTCGCGCGGTCGCGGTACGCGTCGTTGAGTTCCGCGCCGATCAGCAGCCCGCGGCCGCGAATCTCCTTGAAAAGGCCGAAGCGTTCGTTGAGACGCGCGAGATGCGCCTTGATCGCGTCGCTGCGCTCGCGCACGCCTTCGAGCAATTGCGGATCGCTGATCAGCTCGACCACCTTCTCCGCGATCGCCGCGCCCAGCGGATTGCCGCCGTAAGTCGTGCCGTGCACGCCCACCTTGAAGTGCGCGGCGATGGCTTCCGTGGTCAGCATCACGCCGATCGGAAAGCCGTTGCCCAGCGCCTTCGCGCTCGTGAGGATGTCCGGTGTCACGCCGTACTGCATGTACGCGTAGAAGCTGCCCGTGCGGCCGACGCCGGTCTGCACCTCGTCGAAGATCAGCAGCGCGCCGTGCTGGTCGCACGCTTCGCGCAGGCCTTGCAGGAAGGCCGGATCGGCCGGCAGCACGCCGCCTTCGCCCTGCACCGGCTCGACGATCACCGCGCAGGTCTTGGGGCCGATCGCCGCGAGCGCGGCCGGCAGATCGTTATAGGGCAGATGACGAATGCCCTGCGGCTGCGGGCCGAAGCCTTCGGCGTACTTCGGCTGGCCGCCGACGCTCACCGTAAAAAACGTGCGCCCGTGGAACGACTGCGTGAACGAGATGATCTCGATCTTGTCGTCGCCGTGCTGGTCGATGGCATGGCGGCGCGCGAGCTTGAGCGCCGCCTCGTTGGCCTCCGCGCCCGAGTTGGCGAAGAACGCGCGATCCGCGAAAGTCAGGTCCGTCAGGCGTTTCGCGAGACGCAGCACCGGCGCGTTGGTGTAGCCGTTGCCGATGTGCCAGAGCGTGTCGCCCTGTTCGTGCAGCACCTTGAGCAGTTCCGGATGGCCATGGCCCAGCGCCGTCACCGCGATGCCGCCGGCGAAATCGACGTAATCGCGGCCTTCCGTATCCCACACGCGCGAGCCGCGCCCCCGGTCCGGCACGAAGCTGGCGGGCGCGAACACCGGCACCATGACCTCGTCGAAGGTCGCGCGATTCACATTGATCTCGGTCATGAGCTACTCCTTTTCAGGTTCCGCATCGGTATCAGGTTCGATATTAGGCAATCACGCGGGTTCCGTCTTGCGCGTTCGCGACATGCTTCCACGGCTTTGCCCGTCCACTCACGCGCGCACTCACGCAGCGCCCGGCGGCTCGATCAGCGCGCCGCCGCGCGGTTCGTCGGGCGTGCCGCGCTGCTTTTCGATCCAGTTGCGGCGTTCCTCGCGCGGCGTCACGCCGAACCGGTCGCGGTAGGCATTCGAGAAATGCGCCGCCGATGAAAATCCACACGCCAGGCTGATCTGCACCACCGATTTGTTCGTGCGCTGCAATTGCGTACGCGCCTTCGTGAGCCGCAGATTGAGGTAGTACTTCGACGGCATCGCGCCGAGGTATTGACGAAACAGGCGTTCCAGCTGCCGCCGCGAAATGCCGGCGAGACTGGCGATCTCGTCGGTGGTGAGCGGATCCTCGATGTTCGCTTCCATCAGCTGGAGCGCGTCGTTGAGGCGCGGATGACGCTCGCCGGGCGCGGTGACGAAGGGAATGCGCTGGCGCTCCGTGCCCGCGCGCAACACGCCGACGCCCAGCGAATCCGCAATGCGTTCCGAAAGATCCGGGCCGTGATCGCGCGCGATCATCGCGAGCATGAAGTCGATGCTGGCCTGTCCGCCCGTGCACGTGGCGCGGTCCCGGTCGATTTCGAAAATCTGCTGGCTGACGATGGCGCGTTCGAACTGCTCGGTGAACTGCTGGTAGGTTTCCCAGTTCACCGCGACGCGATACTGCGCGAGCTGTCCGGCCATCGCGAGCCACCACACGCCATGATGAATGCCGCTCACGAGCGGCGTGCGCGGCGCGACCCGCGCGAGGCTGGCGAGAAACAGCCGGTAGTCGGCGAACTGCTGGTAGCGCTCCGTGACAACGATCAGCCAGTCGCAGCGGACGGTGTCGTTGAAGGCGCCGTCGGCGGGCAGGTGCGCGCCGCCCGACAGCGGCACCGGACGGCCGTCCCAGGAACAGATGCGCCACTCGTAGAGCCGATGCCCGTCGATCTCGTTGGCGAGCGCAAGACTGTCGATGATCGGCGCGATGCCGCTCATCGAAACCGGCGCGAGCGCAACGATGGCCACCTGCCGCGGCGCGCCGGCCACATTCGCCACGTTATTTGAGGCTGCCCGACAGGAACTGGCGCAGACGCTCGCTCTTCGGCGCCGTGAGCACCTCGGCGGGCGCGCCTTCCTCTTCAGTGCGGCCCTGATGCAGGAACATCACGTGATTCGACACGTTGCGGGCAAAGCCCATTTCGTGCGTGACGACGATCATCGTGCGCCCCTCTTCCGCGAGCCGCTGCATCACCTTCAGCACTTCGCCGACGAGTTCCGGATCCAGCGCCGACGTGGGTTCGTCGAACAGCATGACATCGGGATGCATCGCGAGCGCGCGTGCAATCGCGACCCGCTGCTGCTGACCGCCCGACAAATGCGACGGATACTGCTTCTCGACGCGCGGCGGCAGCCCCACCTTTTCCAGATACTCGCGTGCGCGCTCTTCCGCTTCCTTCTTCGACACGCCAAGCACGTGGATGGGCGCTTCCATCACGTTCTCGATGGCCGTCATGTGCGACCACAGGTTGAAGTGCTGGAAGACCATCGCGAGCTTGGTGCGCACGCGCTGCAATTGCTTGTAATCCGCGACGTCGAGATTGCCGCCCTTGTCGGCTTTGGTGCGCACCGGCTCGCCATCGACGATGATGCGTCCCGCGTTCGGCCGTTCGAGAAAGTTGATGCAGCGCAGGAACGTGCTCTTGCCCGAGCCGCTCGCGCCGATGATGCTGATCACGTCGCCGGCTTTCGCGGCGAGCGAGACGCCCTTCAGCACTTCGTTGTCGCCGTAGCGCTTGTGAATGTCCTCGGCGACGAGCTTGGTCGCAACGTCCTTGACGGTGGGCTCCAACGCGTTCTCCTCGAGTGATGACAGGGTGGGATGCATGGGATCGGATTCTACCGCTCGATGAAGGGGCTCATGCACGGCGTGTCCGCACCGCGCCCGCCGGCCGCAGATACGCGAGCCAGCGCCGCTCCGCGTGCCGGAACGCCGCCACCAGCGCGAACGAAATCGCCACGTAGAGCAGCGCCGCCACGCCGAACGATTCGAATGACTGATACGTTGCGGAATTGGCGTCGCGCGCGACCTTCAGGATGTCCGGCACGGTCGCGGTGAAGGCAACCGTCGTCGCATGCAGCATCAGGATCACTTCGTTGCTGTACAGCGGCAGCGCGCGGCGCAGCGCGGACGGCAGGATCACGCGCCGGTACATCGTGAACGTGCTCATGCCGTAGGCGCGCGCGGCCTCGACTTCAGCGTGCGGAATCGCGCGGATGGCGCCGGCGAAGATCTCGGTCGTGTAGGCGCAGGTGTTGAGCGCGAACGCGAGGATCGCGCAATTGAAGCCGCTGCGGAAGAACGCCTCCAGCAGCGACTGCGTGCGCACGAACTCCAGGCTGTACATGCCGGTGTAGAGCAGCAGCAATTGCACGTAGAGCGGCGTGCCGCGAAACACGAACGTGTAGAGGCGCACCGGCGTCGCCAGCCAGCGCTTGCGCGACACGCGGGCGCACGCGAGCGGCACCGCCGCGCAGAAGCCGAGCGCCAGCGACGCCGCCAGCAGCCACAGCGTCACGACGAGGCCCGACGCGCGCAGGCCGTCGGAATACAGGAAGGGGCGCCAGTATTCGGCGAAGATCTGGATCATGGCTTGGCGCTCGCGGACGGGATCGGCGGGTTCAGAGTTCGGCGTGGCGCACGCCGGTCGAATAGCGGCGCTCGAGCAGCGTCAGCACGAGATTCGACGCGCTCGTGATCGCGAGATAGATCAGCGCCGCAACCAGGATGAAGAAGAACATGTGGAAGGTGCTCTTGCCGGCGTCCTGCGCCGCCTTGACGATGTCCGCGAGACCGATGATCGACACCAGCGCCGTCGCCTTGACCAGTACCTGCCAGTTGTTGCCGATGCCCGGCAACGCGAAACGCATCATCTGCGGAAACAGGATCCGGCCGAACACGCGCAGGCCGTTCATGCCGTAGGCGCTGCCCGCCTCCAGCTGGCCGCGCGGCACGGCGAGAAAGGCGCCGCGGAAGGTCTCCGCGAAGTACGCGCCATAGATGAAGCCGAGTGTCACGACGCCGGCCGTGAAGGGATCGATGTCGAGCTGGTCCCAGCCGAGTGCATCGGTCAGGTGGTTCAGCGCGATCTGGATGCCGTAGAACAGCAGCAGCATCAGCACGAGGTCGGGCACCGCGCGGATCAGCGTCGTGTAGGCGGTCGCGATGCCGCGCAACGGCGCATGTCGCGAGAGTTTCGCCGCCGCGCCCGCAAGGCCGAGCAGCACCGCCACCGTCAGGGAGAGCAGCGCGAGCGCCAGCGTCTCCTTTGCACCCGCCCACAGGAGCGGACCGAAACCATGCAGGATCACGAGCCGCCTCCTTCGTTGAATGGAATGGCGGCGATGCTCTCAGGACGGCTTCGATTGCTCAAGGCGGCGGGCACGCACGTGCTGCGACGCAACATGCGGCGCGCGCGGCGGATGGCGGCTCCGGATCCTTGCTGAAACGCTTGGTTTCGTCGCGACAGACAGGAAAACCCGCAGCGCCGCCGCCGACGAAAAATGCGTTTTTCAGGTCGCATTTCTGATAGAGGCGGCGCGGCGCAGACTTACTTGCCGACCAGGGCGCGCAGATGCTGCGCCACTTCGCCGTTGGCCACGGCGATTTCCGGGCTGTCCTGCAGCAAGGGCAGGAACTGTTCCGCAAAGGCCGGATCGCGCGTGCCGGCCCTGAACATGCCGAGCACGGCCTTCGCATGCGCGATGCGCGTGTCGGGCGTGGCCTCGCTGTCGTCGAGGACATCGTCGATGGCGGCGATCAGCGTCGAGAACGGCGCCAGCCAGCGGTACGCCGAACCGTTGATCACGATCTGCAGGAACTCGCCCGGCGACACCGCGCCGAACTCGGCCTCGTGCCGCGCGCGCAAATGCGCGAGCACGCTGCGATGAAGCGCAAGCAGCGGATGGCGCACGTCGCGCAGAAAAGCGGTGGCGGCTTGGTCGGTGATGGCGGTGTTCGCGGTCATGGCGGGCCTCGTCGTAGGGAGATGCGCTTCAGGAAGCTCCCTAAGTAAGGGCGTTTTGCCCGCGATCAAGCACCCCGCGTGCGGCCCGCGTAGCGGATGAATTCCGCCGCGGTCAGCGGCGGCGAGAACAGCCAGCCCTGCCCGAACTGCGCGCCGCGCGCATGCAGATAGGCGGCCTGCTCCTCGCGCTCGATGCCTTCGGCGATCACCTGCACCTCGAGCGTCGCCGCCATGTCCACGATGTGCGACGCCACGCTGCTCGACGCCGCGTCCTGGCCGACCGTATCGACGAAGGACTTGTCGATCTTCAGCCCGTCGACGCGGAAGTTCTGCAGATGCGACAGGCTCGAATAGCCGGTGCCGAAATCGTCGAGATAGACCGCGTGCCCCGCGTGACGGAACGCGCTGATGACGTCCTTGGCGGCCTCGGCGTCGAGAAAGCCGCGCTCCGTCGCCTCGATGCGGATCTGCCCCGGCCGCACGCCCTGCCGCGCGATGGCCGGGCCGAGCACGTCGAGGAAACGGTGTGTGGTGAGGTCGGGCGCGGAGAGATTCACCGACACGTAGTACTCGCGATAGCGCCGCAGAAAGTCGCCGAGTTCGAGCAGCACGGTGTCGAGCACCTGGTCCGTGATGGCCTGGATCAGCCCGCGATTTTCCGCGAGCGGGATGAAATCGTCCGGCCGCACGATCCGGTCGTGATACTTCCAGCGCACCAGCGCCTCCGCCCCGACACAGCGGCGCGTGGCCAGTTCGACGATCGGCTGATACGCGACGATGAACTGATGACGCCGTACGGCGTCGCTCAGCTGGCCGCGCGGCGACAGCCTGCGCAGAATGAAATACGCCGCCCAGCCGGCCACCAGCAAGCCCGCCGCGACGCCGCCCAGCAGCCAGCCCCACGGCAGCGTGCGCACGCGCTGGCGCCACGGCTGATGCGGCGCGCTGACGACGACCGCCAGCGGCATCGAGGCCGAGCGCCGCACCACGTAGGGCGAACAGTCGCGCACGGGCGGCGCGGTCCGGTACACGGCGAGGACGGCGGCGGTGGCGGCGGCATCGGCGGCCGGGGCGCTCGCGATCACGCGGCTCACTTCCGTATTGATGACCGCGACGCCGTCCACCGGCGCGGCGGGCGCGCCGTGGCTGTCCACGTAGAGCGCGGGATCGGCGGCGATGTAGAAGCCGTTGCGCCCCATGACGAGCGACGCCTTCCCGCCCGGCAGCCGCGCGAGACCGTACCAGGCGAGCATGCCGTCGCGCGAACGCCAGTCCGGCGGCGGCAGCATGAGGCCGCCCGTGACGCCGTCGAGCGCGCCCACGGACACCGCGCCCAGCAGCGACGAACATTGCCAGTGGCCGTCCTGGTCATAGGCGCCGGCGTCGCGCACCTGCGCATGCGCGAGCGCGATGCGCCGCAGTTCGGTCAGGTACGGCCGCGAGCACGGCGCCGCCGACACCTGCCCGATCTCGCCGAGCGCGCCCAAGAGATGCCGGGTGAGATCCTCGGCGCGGCGCAGCGTGGCATCGGCGAACAGGTTGAGACGCTCGGTTTCCTCGAGCCGCTGGTTGCGCTGGGCGAACAAAAAGCCGATTCCCGCCGGCGCCAGCGCCGCAATCACCACGATGACGATCAGAAGCGCCGCCAGCGCCCCACGTTGAGAGTTGTTCATTGCGTGTTATGGTCCGCGGCGCGAGGCAGGCCGATCGCGCGCGTTTTCTCGTTCCCCGACGACAGTGACACGGCGCATCGCACGCCGTCACCGCGCAGTCCCGGACAAACGACTTAGTGTAGGGGGCGCGCCCGGCCGCGTTCAACGATTTCTTTGCCCGAAAGCACACCGTTTTGGTGGGCTTCCGCACGGCTCCCTGGTCCTTTTTTTGCCGCTGTCATGCCATGCGAGAATCGCCGGTGCGAATTTCTCCTTTTTTGCGCTGATCGTTGCGCCGTTACCGCCATGGCCCAAGACTTGTCCTCCACCCCGCTCGTGCGCGACGCCGACCCCGCCGACTTCGACGGCATCGCCCGGATCTATGCCCATTACGTCGAACACGCGCTGGCGACCTTCGAGGAAGTGCCGCCGTCCGCCGACGACCTGCGCGCGCGCCACGCAGCGATTTCGGCGGCCGGTTTGCCGTATCTGGTCGCCGAAGTCGACGGCGTGATCGCGGGCTATGCCTACGCGTCGACTTACCGGCCACGCTCGGCGTACCGGCATACCGTCGAGGATTCGGTCTATGTCGCCGATGGTTTTCATGGACGCGGCATCGGTCGGGCGTTGCTGGCGGCGCTCATTGGCCGCTGCGAGCGCGGGCCGTGGCGGCAGATGATCGCGGTGATCGGCAACAGCGGCAATGCGGGTTCCATCGCGCTGCACGCGCGGCTCGGCTTCGCGCATGCGGGCGTGTTGCGCCAGGTCGGCTTCAAGCACGGCCAATGGGTCGATACCGTGCTGATGCAGCGCACGCTCGGCCCGGTTTTTCAGACTGCCGCGCGACCGCCCGCGCACAGCAGCTAAGATTCGAGCTTTACGTCCCGCGCCTTTCCAGCCTTGCCGACTTACACCCTCGCCTCCTCCGTCAGCGCGGAAATCGACATCCGCAAGAGCCGCTTCATCGCGTACGCCCTTCCCGTGGCCAATCGCGACGAAGCCATGCGTGAACTCGATAGCCTGCGCACCACGCATCCAGGCGCGACGCATGTCTGCTGGGCACTGCTCGCCGGCGGCCAGTCCGGCATGTCCGACGACGGCGAACCCTCCGGCACCGCCGGCCGCCCGATTCTGGAAGTGCTGCGCCATCACGAGGTGGACGGCGTGCTGGCGGCGGTCGTGCGTTACTACGGCGGCATCAAGCTGGGCGCGGGCGGCCTCGTGCGCGCCTACACCGACGCGATCGCCACCGCGATGCAGCAGGCCGAGCGCGTGGAGCGGGTCGAGCGCGGGCTGATCGGCATCGAGCTCGACTACGCCGACGAAGCGCGGGTGCGTCGCTGGATCGAGCAGCATGAAGCGGAACTCGTCGAGAGCGCGTATGGGATGACGGTGCGTCTCGTCGTGCGCATGGCCGCCGCTGCACGCGAACCGGCGGCGCTCGAACTGCGCGACCTGACGAACGGCCGCGCGGGCATCGAGGTGCGGACGTGACGCAGCCCACCGCCGATCCAGGCGCTTTTGCCCTCGTCATCGAGCCGGATGGACACCTGGTCGCCGTCAGGGACGGTGAGAGCCTGCTCGAAGCCGCGCTGCGCGCAGGCTTGTCGCTGCCGCGCTCGTGCCGCAACGGCACGTGCCGCGCCTGCATGTGCCGGCTCGTCGATGGCGCGGTTGCGTATCGCATCGACTGGCCGGGGCTGACCCGGGAAGAACAGGCGCAGGGCTGGATCCTGCCCTGTGTGGCTCTGGCGCGCGGCGACGTGACGATCGATCAGCCCGACACACGCGAGGCCATCGCGGACACGCGCCCCGTGCGCCCGCGCGGCTTCTGACCCGGGTTTGTCGGTATTGTCGTCTTGAATCAACGATCTACGATTGGATTCCCGGAGCCGGCGCAGGAACAATCCACGCAAAGGGCGTGCAGAGCGGCTCTCAAAAAGTGTACAATTGCGCTTTGCCCAAAATTCTGGCAGGGCCAGATCAACCGAGATTTCAATGACAAAAGTTCTGCTGAAAGAAAACGAACCGTTTGACGTCGCAATGCGCCGCTTCCGCCGTACCGTCGAGCGTACGGGCCTGATCCAGGAACTCAAGTCGCGCATGGCTTATGAAAAGCCCACCACCGAGCGCAAGCGCAAGAAAGCTGCTGCTGTTGCTCGCCTGCGCAAGCAGATCCGCCGCGCACAACTGCCGAAGAAGTTCTATTGATCGATTGCGGGGCCCTGCCCGCATCGGATCACATCAGTTCGGCATCGTCGCCTGAGTTCGATCGGGTCGCGGTTTCGCGCGGAGAACATCGCGCGAAAGCTCGCGGAGTGACGCACAGTCTGGTGCGCCCCGGTCGGTGAAAGTCGGCAAGATTGCTCAAAGCCTGCATGAGTGAATGCTCATGCAGGCTTTTCGTGTTTCCGGGGTGAAAGTTTTTGAGAGAAGGTGTTTTTGGCTGCGCGGACGATGCGGGTCAATGCGCGTGGTCCACCCTGGACGGCGGATAGACGCCGCGGATACGCACCGAGAGTAGACACCCGACAGTAGACACAACACGCAAACTTGAACGCACAAAAGCAAAGAGCCCGGCTTAACCGGGCTCTTTGCTTGACGATTTGGTTGCGGGGGTAGGATTTGAACCTACGACCTTCGGGTTATGAGCCCGACGAGCTGCCAGACTGCTCCACCCCGCGTCTGAAGAATTAAATTATAGACCGAAGCGAGGATCAGAGTCAAACGCTCTTTACATTCAGCGATACCGCGGCCGGCTTCACTGATTCGTGTCGGCCTGCAGCATGCTGAGCCGCCGTCTGCGCGGCCCGCTGATGCGCCCTCGACAGCTTGCCCAGCAGCGGCAGCAGCGCGATGGCCACCACCGCTCCGCCCGCCGCCAGCCAGCCCAGCCCAAGGAACAGCTGCGTGTACAGCGGCAGCGACTGCGCGGCATCGAGATTGCCGGCCGGCATGCGTGCGAAGTTCGCGACAACGCTGCCGAGATACTGCGACACGCCGGTCGCGACGAAAAACGCGCCCATCATGAAGCCGCCCATGCGCGCCGGCACGTACCGGGCGATCATCGCGAGCCCCAGACCGGAAACCAGCAGTTCGCCGAACGAGTACAGCCCGTAGCCGGCCACCATGAACCACGACGAAACGCGCCCTTCCACCGCATAGCGCCCGCTCAGGCCAAACACGAAGAAGCCGATGGCCACCACCACGAAGCCCAGCGCGTACTTCGCCGCCACCGGCATGTCGCGTCCGCGCCGGGCCTGACGCGCGTACACGACGGCGAGCAGCGGGCTCAGCACCATGATCCAGATCGGGTTGAGCGCCTGGAACTGGGCCGCGCTCCACGTGAACAATGCAATGCCGCCGATCGAAAACGCCGGGTCAACGTTGCGCAGCGCGAACAGCGTGAGCGACGTCGACATCTGCTGGTAGAAGACGAAGAACAGGATCACCTGGAGCGTCAGGATCAGCGCGGCGATCAGGCCGGCGCGCTCGCTGCGGTCGCAGGTCTTGAGCATGAAACCGAAGATCGCCAGGATCGCGACGCCCGCCGCGTACACGCAGGCCACCGCGACCTCCTTGTGCTGCAGGATGAAGACCGTCGATGCCGCCAGCGCAACCGATCCCGCGATCACCGCGAACACGCGCGACCCGCGCAGCGGTTCGTCGTCCGGCGCGGAGCCGACGTGTGCGAGCGACCGGCGCAGCAGCGCGAAATTCAGCAAGCCGAGCAGCATGCCGCCGCAACACACGGCGAATGCCGCGTGCCAGCCCCAGTGATCCTTGATCCACGGCGTGGCGAGCATCGAGAACGTCGAGCCGATATTGACCGCCATGTAGTAGAGGGTGAACGCGCTGTCGATGCGCGCATCGTCGCCCTCGTAGATGCGGCGCACCAGGTTCGCCGCGTTCGACTTGAACAGACCGTTGCCGACCACGATCACGCCAAGCGACGCATACATGAAGCCGAGCGTGTCCACCGGCAGGGCCAGCATCAGATAGCCGCCCGCGAGCACCAAGGCGCCCGCAATCATCGTGCGGCGCGCACCGAGCACCTTGTCGCCGATCCAGCCGCCGATCGACGGCGCGGAAAACACCAGCGCGGTGAAGGCGCCCCAGGTCAGGTTGGCGTGATCGTCGGCGAAACCGATCTTGTCGATCATGAACAGCACGAGCAACGCGGCCATGCCGTAATAGCCAAAACGCTCCCACATCTCGATCAGGGAGACGGTGGTGAATGAGCGTGTCTGCGACATACCGGGCGATGAGTTAATCATGAGCAAGGAATTCCTTCGAACAGCGGCAGGTGAAACGGCCAGATGAGATACGCCTTCTTCGGCACAAAGCACGGCAATGCATGAACACGGCTTTCACCGCGATCATGAATGCGCGACGAAAAAATTCAGCGTGAAAGCAGAACTCGTGATTATTGCGAATCACAGATAGTAGCCGTCGCCGGAGCAATGACAATCCGCAAAGGGTGAAACTGACAATTTCGTAGATTGATGCGGGAGCAGCGTGCGGCGCGGGCGCGCCGGACGAGCGGAGAGGGAGTATTCATCGACCGTCCATTGCCACATCGTTCCACGAATTTATCGCAAGACGATGTTCTCGGCTCTCGACGCACTCAAAAGGATCGCTTTCGGGCGTGTCAGTTGATTTAAGCCAATCGCAAGCTTATTGCGAATGACGAGTGCCGGATTTTCCGGTGATTCGTGCACACGGTCACTCGGGAATAGCCCTGACGCATTAATCTTCGCTGATTCCCGATAACCAGAAGTGATAATCGGAAAATTGCAATCGTAATAAAAGGACATAATCAGGCGGCCGGCCGGCGAACGAATGCCAGCATGACGCCAAAGCCGATCATCAGCGCACCGCTGATCCGGTTGAACCACGCGAAACCGCGCGCGCCCCGCGACATCGAGCCGAGCCGCGCCCCCAGCAGCGCGTAAATGACAATGGCCACGAGTTCGAGCAGCAGGAAGGTGGCGCCGAGGATGGCGAAGCTGGTTGCGTAGGCGCTTCGGTCGACGAATTGCGGGAAGAAGGCGGTGAAGACGAGAATGGCCTTCGGATTGCCCGCGGCCACCCAGAACTCCTGCTTCGTCAGCCGCGCGATGCTGGCCGTACCCGCCTCAGTTCCGGGCTCCGTCGCGATCAGCGCCGGTCCCGAACGGATCAGCTTCACGCCGATCCACACGAGATAGCCGGCTCCCGCGAACTTGATCGCCGTGAACAGCGTCTGCGACGCCAGCAACAGCGCACCGAGCCCCAGTCCGGCGATGGCGATCATGATCGCAAAGGCAACGAGCCGTCCGAACGACGCCCGCACCGACGTGCGCACGCCATCGCGGGCACCGTTCGACAGCGACAATACGTTGTTCGGCCCGAAGGCCATGTTGATTGCGAAGCAGGCGGGCAGGAAGATAAGGAAGCTTTGCAGCGACATGGGACACCCGCGGGACGGACGAAGAGAAGCCGTCAAGCTAGCACGCGCGTCCTGCTCGCGAAAGCGTCAGAAACGATGCCGGATGCCCGTGCCGATCATCAATTGATTGCGTCCGCTGGACGGATCGTTGGTGTTGATCACCGCCGGTGCGTTCGAGGATGCGCGTTGATAGATCGACTCCAGATAGACGTCGGTGCGCTTGGAGAGCAGATAGTCGACCTGCAGCGCGCCTTCGTGCCAGTGCGCGCCGCCGCCATTCGTGTAGACGTACATGCCGGCCAGCATGATGGCCGGCGTCAGCTTGTAGATGCCGTTGATCTCGTAGTTGTTGAGCCCGAGCGACGGCACCAGGTCGCCGCTGTCGGCATCGATGACGCCGGAGTTGATCGCGCGCGAAACCGCCCCGCTCAGCGTGAATTCGCCCAGCTCGTAACTCATGCCGACGCCAAAGGTGTTCTGCTGTTGCACATTGGCGGTGAACACGCTGCCCGACGTCGTGCCGGGCAGCGTGAGAGCTTCGTAGGCGCCGGTCGTCGTGTTGCCGCGGCCGTTGTTGTGCAGATAGGCCGCGCCGGCATTGAAGGAACCGAGCGAATAATTCGCGCCGACGCTGTACGCGCGATTGTCCGAGAACGCCCCCGCTTCATTGGAAAACGCATACAGGCCGCCGAAGCTGAAGCCGCCGTAGCTGGCGCTCGTGTACTTGACCGAATTCGATGCCAGGAACGAATTGTTGGCGTTGTCGTTGTCGAGCACATGCGCGAACGCCGTGCCGCCGATGTTGCCGGTCAGCGTGAAGGTCTGGAAATAATCGTGGATGGAATCGTACTGGCGGCCGAAGGTGACCGTGCCGAGCCGGTCCGAGCCGATGCCGACGTAGATCGGATGATCGTTGAGGCCTTCGCCGGTGGCGACCGACAAGCCGCGTTCGAGACGGAAGATCGCCCGGGCGCCTCCGCCCAGGTCTTCCGAGCCCTGCAGGCCCCAGTAGCTGCCGTCGATGGTGCCGGTCGTCAGCCGATACTGCGAATGACCGCCGACGTTGTTGGTCCAGGCGAGCCCAGTGTCGAGTTCGCCATACAGTTGCACCGAACTCTGCGCCCAAGCGCCACAGGGCGCGCCGAACAGGGCGGTGGCCGCCGCGATGGACAACGCCCGCACGGCCGTGAATGGAGTGAATGGAGCGTCTGCTTCGGAGTACAACGACACAGCTGGGAGAGCGCTTGGTCGGGTCGGCATGACAGTCTCCGTTGTTTCTCCGTTTGAGAAAGATTGTCAGTTTTGTGAAGAGGCTTGTCAGAAAAAATTCCGACGTGCCTGCATCTGTGTCCTGGAACCAACGAACAGTCGTTCTGCGGCTTTTTTTGTCTTGCCGATTCGCCGCGCTTGAGCCTAGCCGACGGTGCTTCCGGCTTGCCGCTAGAATCGACACGCCGTTTCCTCACTTGCCCACTCGTCAAAGCCACCATGCCCTACCCGACTCGCGCCATTCTTACGGGCCACACACGCGGACTCGGCGCCGCAATCGCCGCGCAACTGCTGGCCCAGGATATCGAGGTGCTTAGCCTCTCGCGCACAGCGAATGCCGAGCTCGCCGCCCGCCATCCCGAAACGCTGAGCCAGATCGACCTGGATCTCGCCGACTTGTCCGCGCTCGCCGACTGGCTCGCGGGCGACACGCTGAGCCGCTTCATGAACGGCGCGCAACAGGTGCTGCTCGTGAACAATGCCGGCGTGCTCGCGCCGGTCGGCGCCCTTGCCGCGCAGCCGCCCGCGCAGGTGGCGCGCGCGGTGAGCGTGAACGTCGCTGCACCTTTGATGCTGGCGGCGGCCGTCGCGGAATCGGCCGCCCGTTCCGGCGGGCAGGCGCCGGAAACGCGCATCGTCCATGTGTCGAGCGGCGCCGCGCGCAATGCCTATCCCGGATGGAGCATCTACTGCGCGACCAAGGCCGCGCTCGATCAGCACGCCCGTGCGGTCGCGCTGGACGGCAACCCGTCGGTGCGCATATGCAGTGTGGCGCCGGGCGTCGTCGATACCGACATGCAGGCGGAGATCCGCGGCATCGGTCTCGACCGCTTTCCGCTGCGGGAACGCTTCGACGCCCTGAAACGCGACGGCCAGCTCGCGACGCCGGAAGAATCAGCGCGCAAGCTCGTTCAATATCTCCTGAGCGATACCTTCGGCAGTCACCCGACCGCCGATGTCCGCGAGTTGCCCTGAGCGCGGATGCGCCCTCTCAGGCCGCCGCGCCCGCTGCGGGAGGCAGCTCGAGAGCGGCGCGCGAAAGCGCGTCCGCGCGCTGGTTGCGGGCACGGGGAAGCCACTGGATGCGCGCATCGCCGAGTTGGGCAATGAGCGCGCGCGCCTGGTGCGCGTAAGCCGCGAGCGTGCGAATGCCCATGTGTTCGGGCCCGTTCACGTCATCGATCACGACGCGGCTGTCGCCATGAATCACGACGCCCTGCGCCCGCTCGCGCAGCGCGGCTTCGAGCACCGCGATAAGGGCGCGGTATTCCGCCACGCTGCTGTCGCCATGGCCGCAGGCGGCGCTGATCTCCACCGTTAGGCCGCACGGCCCGACCAATACCCCGCCAATGCCGAGCCGGCCCGGATTCGGCAGCGCCGAGCCGTCGAACCACGCGCGCCATCCGCCCGCGACGGACTCGGGTTCGCGCTGCGGCGCGGCGATCGACCGTTCGGCGCGATGCATCTCGCGCAGGCGCCGTGCCGCTTCATCCTTGCGCTGGGCTGCCCGGCGCGCATCGACGAGCGCTTGCACGGTCTGTCCGGCAGCGGCCTTGGTAAGCGTCCTGAGCAGCGCCGCATGTTCGCTGATGGCCGCGCCCCGCGCGAGCCTGCGGCTTTGCATGCGCTCGCGTTTGTAAGCAACGGCCAGCAGTTCTTCGAAATCGATCATGTGTCCCGGGTGAAATGAGCGAACGCCGAGCTTAGCAGACCGGTACGGCGTGGCCGTGCGGCACCCGTCCGTATGGGTACGGCCGTTGCTGGTTCAAGGCAGGACCGTCGCGCGCAGTCCAGGAGACGCGGGAGGTCTGTCCGCAACTGAGCCAAGGAGCAGAACATGAGTGATTCGATGGGATCGTCTTCCGGCGGCGCGAAGATCGTCGGCAAGGGCGCGGCAACCGCCGCGGGACCGGGGCCGGATGTGATGGCTGCCAGCACGCTCGATGGCAATTCGGTGATCAGCAGCGATGGCCACGACGTCGGCTCGCTGAAGGACATCATGCTCGACGTGAGCAACGGGCAGATTGCGTATGCGGTGCTGTCGAGCGGGGGATTTCTTGGAATCGGCAATAAATTGCTCGCGATTCCATGGAGCGCGCTCACGCTCGACACGGACAACCGCTGCTTTCGCCTCGATGCAACGGCTGAACAGGTTCGGAATTCACCGGGTTTCGACAAGGACGCGTGGCCGTCCATGGCCGATCACGTCTGGGCCAGCACCGTGCATCAGCACTATGGGCGCGAGCCGTACTGGGCGACTGATCGTGCGAGAGACGTGAGCCCGTCGGGGGCCATTCCGCCCGAGGGGGTCGATGCGCCCGAGGCGGGCGGAGTCAAGCTCTAGCGGAGCAATCCGACAGCGTTGACCGGCCGCCGCGATCAGTCGCGCGGTCGCTCGCCGACTTGCATGTTGGTGCCTTCCGTTTCATCGGTGAGGGCGCGGAGCACATCGGACGCGAAGTCTTCTATGGCGAGATGCCACTCGAGCGTGCCGACGTCGAAGTCGTTCGGATTGCTCTTCCCCTGCGCCCGGCGAATCGCGCCTACCGAGAGACTCAACGCGCGTGCGTGTTGGAAGTGCGGGTCGTCCGAATCGATGAAAGGGAGTTGGTCTTTGTTCATGGTACCTATTACGGTCCGTGCCGACGAAACTTGAGATGGGGCATCCGGTACGCAATCGTTTGCGCGAGGGAATGCCCTGATTCACATGCAAACCTATCAAAACCTTGCCGGAAATTCGGGTGTCGAAGCATTCGACATCCTGCGTACCGGCATCATGGTGCGCTTCGTCAGCGGCGGGACTTATTTGTATGACTATCACGTGCCCGGGCGTACACACGTGGAAGCAATGAAACGTCTGGCCCTAAGCGGGCGTGGCCTCAGCACCTATGTTTCACGGCTTGGCGCGGAGTATGCCAAACGAATCGCTTAGCTGCTCGAACCACGCATTCTACGCGATGCGTAAAGGCTTACTTCGTACGAATTGAACTCAGCCATTGCCGTGCGATCGTTTGGATACCCAATGAATATGATGATTGTCCGAGCACGTCCGAAAGGCAAGCGTCGTCCGTCGGCGCGGCATGGTCGATGCTGACATCCCTGTAAGCGACGCGTCCGCGTCGACTTTCAAGGAGACGGTAATGAAAGCCACTCTCGCCATTGGCGGCGCCCTGCTCGCGCTCTGCAGCGCAACCGCGTTTGCCCAGGACATGTCGCGCGATCAACTCATGCAAAAACCTCAGCCGATGCAGCCCGGCAAGCACGACTCCGTGCCGATGCCGCGCACGGGCGATGCGTCGCGAGGCGGTGTACCGTCAGGCACATCGGAAAGCGGCACACTGATGCAGCAACGCGAACACGGCATGTCGTCCGACACGCCGGCCAACTCGCCTCAATCGACCGGCACCATGAAGCAATGAGCGAAGCGTGCGCGTGGCGTCGATGATGCACGCTACGACATCCATCAAGGTGTCGGGTTCACCTGAACCGATCGTTTGTTCCGCGCGTGATGCTGCGCAAAAGACCGCTGGCATAAACCGTATATACTGTTTTCTCCACACGAACAGGAGAGAACGGATGAACACACCGCAAGCCAAGGCGCCCACGAAGAAAGCTTTCCACTTCCCGAAGAGCGCCGGCGGCAAGACACAGACAAAAGCAAAGACGGAAGCCGTCGATGACACGACCGCAGAAGCCAAACCGGCAACGGCTCCGAAAACCTCGACCAAGCCCAAAGCCAGGAAGAAGCCGGTGGCGCAAGCCGCATCGGTGAAGACCGTCAAGAAGACTGCCGCCAGGAAGACCCCCGCCACGGCGCCGAAGCAGAGCTCTGCCGTCGAAGCGGACACGAAGCCGAACACTGTGAAGGCTCCGACGAAGACCGAGGTAAAACCGAAGCGCGTGAAAAAAGAAAAAGTCGTGCGCGACAGTTTCACGATGCCGAAGTCGGACTACGCGAAGATCGCCGCGCTGAAGGAGAAGTGCCAGAAAAGCGGCGTGCGCGTGAGGAAGAGCGAACTGCTGCGCGCCGCAATCGCGATGCTCGACGCAGCACCCGAGAAGCGGTTGATCGCTGCGATCAAGGCGCTCGAGACGGTCAAGACGGGTCGCCCGTCGAACGGCTGAGTCGCATCGATCGATCCGTTTCGGCTTGTCCCTCGGTTTCGACATGCATGACGCGCATGCTTGCTTGAGCCCTGGAACCAGAAACCGCCCGGACGAAGCAGCCGCAAAAACGAAACTCCCGCATGGCCGATGACCATGCGGGATTCTTTCTGTTGTCTGCCCTGGCGAAGAGAGGGACCGCCTGCTTCGCTAACTTACTGTGAGACCTCATCTGGGTTTTACCAGGCTCATGCCGCTCGAAGGCTCGTCAGCCCAAGGATTCAAGCAAGATCCAGTGACGCGCGCACGCTCTTGCCTCAAGGTTGTTCCGACAATCACTCAACAACGCGTTTGAGGGATGCATGCTGGCGGACCTCGCTGATTCGGACTTCAGCAAAGCCACTGGTGCGGCGCGGGCTTGACCCCGACCCAATGAACTGGAAAAGCCTCAGTACACGCCTCTGTGTCTGAAGCGAAGCGCGAAGCATGTGCAGACACGCCTACCGTATCGATTCATGCGTCGTGCAGTCAACGTGATCGACCGAAAGACGCGTCCCCCGAGCGGTTTAGCGTCGTGCATGGCGCGCACGCCCTTGCCTGCTGATGCGCGGCAGCCGTGTCCGGCAGTTCGCCTGTCCGCGCGGTCACTCAATCGGATTAACGAATCCGGAATCGCGTCGAGGTAATGCTCGAACAAATGCAGCGGATCGCTCGCACTCATCCCCCACTCGCTGCGCATGTGCCGGCCGCAAGCAACGGATACGCATCGCCTGAAGAAGTGCCCCGAATCACGCTGACCCAATCCATCGCGGCGTATTCGAACGGACGACTTGCCACATCGCAAAGTCCTGATAACCCGGCGGGTATAATTTCTTGATCCGAAAAAATGACACGGACACGGTATCGCTTCTGATTGAATGAGCGTGTCTACCATCCGATCCACCGATCATTCCAAACCAGCCGTCGTGTCGTTCACTCATCGCAAGACTCGAACGATGCCCGGCGCGTAGTCGCACTTCCAATAACAAAGGCACTCCACTGCCGTTGCGAGACGATGACAGCGAAGATTCCCGACAACATGGCCCCATCCGGCAAGGATTCGCAGCGAACCGCGACGCGTCAGCGCCGCAGCACCGACCGGCTTCTTCCCTTCGCGACGTCCCGCAGCGTGAGTCAGCACGCCGTGTTCTGCGCGGGCATCGCCATGTTCACGCTGGTTCTGCTGCATCTGGCGGGCGGCTCCGTGGGCGTTGCCGCCGCGCTTGCTGCGTTCGTCGGCGCGCTCGTGCTCGTACAGGCCGGCGAACTCGTGCTCGAAGCCGCGCACGCCCATTCGTTGAGGGCGCGCTTGCCCGCCGCGTTTTGCACTGGTGTGATGCTGGTCAGTCTCGCCATGCTTCCGATCGTCTGGTTCGCGAACGTCACGGCGGCGACGGCTTTCGTCGTGGTCGGCACTGCGGTCGCGGCATGCGGCTTCTTCAAACGCCGGCGAACGCAGAATGCCACATCCGCCGTATCCGAAGCCGCCTGGACCGATGTCGTCGTCACACTCACGCTTGCAGCGCTGGTGTGCTGGTTCGGTCGCTACGCAGCGGGCGCGCTTCCTCATCTGATTGCAACCGGAACCCTTCCCGCTTCGAGCGATTACTTCATCCACGCGGGCGTGGTCGCGAAGTTTGGCGATCCGCTGGCCGTCGGTCCAAGCGATATCGGGATGTTCGGCTCGCCGCGCGCGTTCTATCACTACGGCTTCTTCATGCTGGCGGCGGCGCTTTTGCCGCTTGCCGGCACGCCCGCACTCGGACTTGCGACCGCCGCGCTTCTGCCCATTGGATTGCTCGTCGGCGTACTGGGCCTCTACGTGTTCGCGACGGAACTCGGCGGCCGGCGCATCGGCATGTTCGCGGCCTTGCTGGTTATGTGCCTGCCCGATGCATCGCATTACTGGCTGAAGAACTGGTTCTACGGATTTCACTGGCTGCTGTTCGCCGCGCCGGGATCGGGCTATGCGACGGGCATCGGGCTCGTCGCACTGGCGCTCGCCGTGCGCTGGACCAGCGCGCGACCACGCGAAGCGTCGTGGCGATGGCCGCTATTGGCGATGTGCATGACGTTCAGTCTCGTCATGTTCCGCGCGCATATGTTTCTGCTGCAAGCGCCCGCCCTCTTCGCGCTGATCACGCTCACCGCATGGCCGAGACTGCGCGCGTGCCTGATCGTGATCGTGGTGATGACGCTCGCCGCGGTCGCGGCCCTGCTTGCGTTCAATACACACGTGCGCGATATCTGGCTCCACTTCTCGCAAACGCCGCAGTTCCTCGACCTCATGCTGAAGCAGTTCGCCACGCCGGCACTCGCCGCGACCTATACGAATCTGTTGAGCCAGTACGGCCGCGTGGCAACCTCGATCATCGGACTCGCGATGCTGACCGTGGCGCCGCTCGGCGTTTTCCTGCCGGTCTATGCGGCCGCCGGCGCACTCCTAGCGCGACGCCACGCATTCCACATCCGCGACGCATTGCCGTTGCTGATGCTTGCGTGCTACCTGCTGCTGATCGTGTTCGCGCCGGTCGCGTACAACGGCGATTCGTCGGAGTACAAGCAGCGGCACTTCGTGTTGCTGTATGCGGTTTTCGGCGTCTATGCCGTGTGCCTGCTCGCGCGGCTTTTCAATATCGGAACGCACCGCGGCCTCACGCTGCCGCTGCGCGCGCAATCGATCGCGTTTGTGCTGATCGCGCTGGGATGCGCCGTGAGCGCGTCCGGTTTTAACCCTGCGAAACCTTCGTCAGGCGGCGGAGAAACCTTCTACGAGGTGCCGGTGAACCGTGACCTGGTCGACGCCGCGCAGCACATCCGGCAACACAGCGTAGTCGGCGATACCTTCGCGATCGGCGGCCCGGACTCGAATCAGCTGATCCTCGATTCCGCCACCGTGCTGACGAGCCTCACCGACCTTCCGGCGTATCTGTCGCGCACCGCTTTCCAGTTGACGCTCGGCGGCATCAAGACGCGCATGGCGAAAGAGCGCATGGCGATGATCCAGTCGATCGATCGCGCCGATACCCTCGATCAAGCGCAACGCCTGCTGCGCGATGCGCACGTGACGTGGTATGTCGTGCCACGCGAGCATCCGGTGAAATCAGACCCTCGGGGCGAACACGCGTCGTACAGGAACGCGGGACTGTTCGTCTACCATGTGCTGCCCAGCACGCCCTGAGCGCGACGCGCCGTTCAATCACCGCCATGAAGAAAGTCGCCATACTGCAATCCAACTACATCCCGTGGAAGGGCTACTTCGACATGATCGCCGCCGTCGACGAATTCGTGATCTACGACGAAGTGCAATTCACGAAGAACGACTGGCGCAACCGCAACCGCATCAAGACGCGCAACGGCGGCGAGTGGATCACGATACCCGTTCAACAGGAAAGGCTCGATCAGAAGATCAGCGAAACGCGCGTGCTCAACGGGCGATGGGCCGTCAAGCACTGGAAGGCCATCGCGAACAACTATGCGCGCGCGCCCTGCTTCGCACAGTATGCGGAGGTCCTCGAAGCGCTGTATCGGCAGGCCGGTCAGCTTGAATGGCTGAGTGAGATCAATCTGCTGTTCATTCGCACGCTCTGCGACTTGCTCGGCGTCACGACGAACATCACCTCGTCGCGCGACTACGATCTCAGCGGCGACCGCGTCGCGCGTCTTGTCAGCGTGTGTCGTCAAGCGGGCGCAAACGTCTATCTATCAGGACCCGCTGCGAAAACTTATCTCGATGAAGCCCTGTTCACAGCGGCGGGCATCGAGGTGGAATGGATGAGTTATGACGGCTATCCCGAGTACCCCCAATTGCACGCGCCTTTCGAGCACGGCGTGACGGTTCTCGACCTGCTCCTCAATGCCGGCCCGCACCATAAAGCCTATATGAAGCAAGCCTGATCATGGATATCTCGATCGTCACTACGTTGTACCGGTCTTCGCGATACATCGAAGAGTTTCACCGCCGCATCACGGCGGACGCGGAAAAACTCACGCAGGCCTTCGAGATCATTTTCGTGAACGACGGTTCGCCAGATGATTCGCTGCACGTGGCGCGCTCGGTGTGCGAGCGCGATTCACGCGTCAAGGTGCTGGATCTCGCGCGCAACTTCGGTCAGCATCGCGCGCTCATGTGCGGCATCCGGCATGCCGTCGGCGAGCGGGTATTCATCATCGACGTGGACCTGGAAGAGCTGCCGGAAAATCTCGGGCGCTTCTGGCACGCCATGAACGAGGACCCCGAAACCGATGTGATCGTCGGCCAGCTCACCGAGAAAACCATGCCGCGTTTCAAGGGCACGGCGAGCGATTTGTTCTACAAGCTTTTCAACGCGTTTTCGAGCGTACGGCTGTCCGATCGCGACATCATCGCGCGGCTGATGAAGCGCAACTATGTGAACGCGCTGCTCGACTATCACGAGACCGAGATTTTCCTGCCCGCCGTGTGGGTCGATGCGGGCTTCAGGCAGAAGCGCATCGTCGCGACGAAAACCTTCGACGGCATGTCGTCCTACACCTTCCGCAAACGCCTCTCGATGGCCGTGGAAGCCATCACGTCGTTCAGCAGCAAGCCGCTCATCATGATCTTCTACGTGGGGCTGTTGTTTTCGGCCGGCGCGTCGCTCGTCATCGTTTATCTGCTGATGCAAAAGCTCTTCATGGGCCGCGTATTCCAGGGATGGACGTCGTTGATGGCGGGACTCTTTTTGATCGGCGGTATCATCATCTTTTCGCTTGGCGTCGTTGGCATCTATGTGTCGAAGATCTATCTCGAAGTCAAGGCGCGGCCCAATTCGATCGTGAGAAAGATCTATCAGGCCGATCGCGACGCACCGCAGCGAGATCATGCAGGATGAAGCGCAATGAATGACTTGATCATATTCGGGGCAACCAGTCTGGCCCGGCTGGCGCGCTACCATGCGGAACAGGACATGGGTCTGAACGTGCATGCGTTTGCCGTCGATCGCGATTACCTGACCGGGGACGAATTCGCGTCGCTGCCCGTCATCGAATGGCAGGAAGCCATGCGGCGCTTTCCCGCGCATGAGGTGTCGGTGTTCGTGGCCATTGGCTATCGCAACATGCGCGCGCGGCAAGCGGCGTATCAGCGGATCAGGCAAAGCGGTTATGCGATGACGAATATCGTCGCGTCGTCGGCCTATGTGGCGAAGGACGTGGTCATGGGCGATAACAATATCGTGATGCCTGGCGTCGTCATCGAACCGGGCGTGACAATCGGCTCGAACAACGTGCTGTGGTCCAACGCCACCATTTGCCACGATACGGTCATCGGCCACCATAACTTCATCGCGGCCAATACGACGCTCGGCGGCGGCGTGTCGCTCGGCGAGCGTAATTTCATCGGCTTTTCGTCGGTCGTGCTGCAAGGGCGGCGCATCGGCGATGAAACGCTGATCGGCGCGCAGTCGCTCATCCATCACGACACGGCCGATCTCTCGCTCTACTACGGCAGCCCCGCGAAGCGCATTCGCGCACTGGACGCGGACGTGGGCGTGGTCGTCGCCGATGCCTGAATCCACGATGCCCGCCACTTCAAAGACGCTGATGACACACGGCTTGCGCAACGCATTCGGACAACTGCTTCGTTACGGTCTGGTCGGCCTGACGATCAACCTCGCCGGCTATCTGATCTTCGTGCTCGCGACCACGCACGGCGCCGAGCCCAAACTGACGATGACGCTTTTGTATCTTGCCGGTGTCGCGTCCAGCTTCTGGGCGAATCGCAACTGGACCTTCAAGGATCGCGGCACCCTGCTGGGGCCCGGCCTGCGCTACGCGTGCGCGTATGCCCTTGGCTATCTGCTCAATCTGGGCCTGCTACTGGTGTTAGTCGATCACCTGCATTACTCGCCGCGCGTGATCCAGTTCATCGCCGTGTTCGTGGTGGCGGGCTTTCTGTTCGTCACGCTCAAGCTGCTCGTTTTCATGCAGCCCGCCGCCATGCAGGAGAAGCACCGATGAAACGATGCCTCGCCTGCCAGCATCTCTTTCCGGCAGCGTCCGATGCCTGCACGCATTGCCGCTGGACGCCGCCCACGCGCGACGCGCTTCCCGCCTACGCGCCCGCGTTGAGCGACGCCAGCGAAGGCTTCCGCGCCACGCATTTCGCCGAACTCGCCGCGCTCGAATCGGACAGCTTCTGGTTCCGCGCGCGGAATCGGCTCATCTTATGGTCGCTGCGCCGATACTGTCCTGGCTTCGCATCGTTTCTCGAAGTCGGCTGCGGCACGGGCTATGTGCTTGCGGCGATCGCGCAGGCGTTTCCGCGCGTGAATCTGTCCGGCAGCGAGATCTTCTCGGCGGGGCTTGCGTTTGCGGCTTCACGGCAAAACGCCGCTCGCTTCATTCAAATGGATGCGCGCGATATCCCCTTCGTCGAAGAGTTCGACGCCATCGGCATGTTCGACGTGCTGGAGCACATCAAGGAAGATGAACTCGTTCTGCAGCAGGCGCGCAATGCGCTCGCACCGCGCGGCACGCTGCTGCTCACGGTGCCGCAGCATGCGTGGCTCTGGAGCGCAACCGATGAATACGCGTGCCACGTGCGCCGCTACGCCGCGAGCGATCTGCACGCGAAGCTGCGCGACGCGGGCTTCGAGATCGTGCGCAGCACGTCGTTCGTTTCGTTTCTGCTGCCTGCCATGATGGCGGCGCGTCTGTCGAAGAAAGGCAAGAAGCAGGCTGCAGACGAAGGCGCGGAACTGAGCATGCCGCCGTGGCTGAATCGACTCTTCGAAAACATACTGGCCGTCGAAATACGGCTGATCCGTGCAGGCTTCAACTTTCCCGTGGGCGGCTCCCGACTCGTGATCGCAAGAAAACTATGACGATTCATATTCCGTTCAACAAGCCGTACATGACCGGCCAGGAACTTGGCTATATCGCCGAGGCGCATGGCAATCTGCATCTGGCCGGCGACGGCATGTTCACCAAGCGCTGCCACGCGTGGCTCGAACAGCACACGGGCACGCGCCGCGCGCTGCTCACGCACTCGTGCACCGCCGCGCTCGAAATGACCGCGCTGCTCGCCGCGATCAAGCCCGGCGACGAAATCATCATGCCGTCCTACACGTTCGTGTCGACGGCCAACGCGTTCGCGTTGCGCGGCGGCGTGCCGGTGTTCGTCGACATTCGCCCCGACACGCTCAATCTCGACGAAACCCGCATCGAGGCCGCGATCACGCCGAAGACCCGCGCGATCGTGCCCGTGCACTATGCGGGCGTGTCGTGCGAGATGGATGCGATCACGGACATCGCGAAGCGGCACGGTCTGCTCGTCATCGAAGATGCCGCGCAGGGCGTGACCTCGACGTACAAGGGCCGCGCGCTCGGCAGTATCGGCGATCTCGGCGCGTACAGCTTTCACGAAACGAAGAACGTCATTTCCGGCGAAGGCGGCGCACTGCTCGTGAATGCGCCCGAGTTCGCCACGCAGGCGGAGATCATTCGCGAGAAAGGCACCGACCGGAGCCGCTATTTTCGCGGCGAGGTGGACAAGTACACGTGGCAGGACATCGGCTCGTCGTTTCTGCCGGGCGAGCTGATCGCCGCTTTCTTGTGGGCGCAACTGGAACAGGCCGGGCGCATCACCGATGAGCGGCTCGGGAGCTGGACTTATTATCATGCGCTGCTCGCCGACCTCGAAACCGAGGGCTGGCTGCGCAGGCCGATCATTCCCGAGCATTGCGCGCACAACGCGCACATGTACTACATCCTGGTCGCCCCGCACGTGAATCGGCAGGTCGTGCTGGATACGTTGAAACAGGCGGGCATCGGCGCGGTGTTTCACTATATTCCGCTGCATTCGTCGCGCGCGGGCATGACCGTGGGCCGAGCGGCGGGAGAGCTCGACATCACCGACGCCCTCGCCGGCCAGCTGATCCGCCTGCCGCTGTGGGTCGGGCTCACGCGCGCGAACCAGGAGGAAGTGGTGGACGTGCTCAGGCTCGCGCTTCGTGCGGGCGCGCAAGCGGGTAACATGTGAGGCAGTCTGGGCGGGTCGGGGTGATAAATCGCGGGCCTGAGGCCCGCTCGCGGCTGTCGCGTTTCGACCGTCGCGGCTGACTGCTTGGGGAAGGAAACAAAAAAGCCGTTGATTCCTTTACGGATCAACGGCTTCACATTCTGTCCTGGCGGAGAGAGGGGGATTCGAACCCCCGATAGGTTTTACCCTATACACGCTTTCCAGGCGTGCGACTTAAACCACTCATCCATCTCTCCGGAAGTCCGCGATTATACCAAGTTCCCGCCACTGCGCCAGCCCCTACGGATGGCGAATGTAATCCACCAGTGCGCGCGTATACGCGTCCGGCTTGCGATCCAGCAGACTCACCGCGATCGCCACCGCGAACCCCGCCGGCACGCCGAACACCCCCGAACTGATCGGCTCGATGCCCCACCAGCGCGCCCCCGCGAACCCGGTGAGCTGCACGAAGAACGGATACGTCGACACGATGTAGTACACGCACACCACCAGCCCCGCGATCATCCCGGCGACCACCCCGCGCTGCGTCGTGCGCTTCCAGAACACGCCGAGCACCAGCGCCGGAAACAGACTCGACGCCGCCAGCGAAAACGCCGCGCCCACCAGGAACAGGATGTTGCCCGCATTCAGCGACGCCACATACGACGCAAGCAGCGCCACGCCCAGCAGCAGGATCTTCGAGATGGTCACGCGCCGCTGACTGCTCGCCCCCCGGTCGACCATGCAGTAATAGACATCGTGGGAGAGCGCATTGGCGATGGTCAGCAGCAGTCCATCGGCTGTCGAGAGTGCGGCCGCCAGCGCCCCCGCCGCAATCAGCCCCGAGATCACATACGGCAGCCCGGCAATCTCGGGCGCCGCCAGCACCACCATGTCGGGCTGCATCTGGATGCCCGCCCAGCGCACGATGCCATCGCCGTTCACGTCGCTGATCCGGATCAGATACGGTTCCACGCGCCGCCACTGCGTGACCCATTGCGGCAGGTCCGCGAAACGATGCCCCACCAGTCCCGTCAGGATCTCGTGCTTGATCAGCACCGCGAGCACCGGCACGGTCAGATAGAACAGCGCGACGAAGAACAGCGTCCAGCCGACCGACCGCCGCGCCGACGCCACCGACGTCGTCGTGTTGTAGCGCGTGAGGATGTGCGGCAGGCTCGCCGTGCCGATCGAAAGACACAGCAGCAACGCCAGGAAGTTCACCTGATGCACGCGCGGGCTCTCGTCGCCGGCGGAACCCGGCGCGAAGGCTTCGGCCATCGGCACCGGAGCAGCGACGCGTTCGCTCAGCGCATCGCGCTCGCGGGTCCACTTGACCTGCGCATCGGCGGGATCGCGTGGAAAAGCCGCCAGTTCCCGCTCCCGCTCGTTGATCTCGCGTAGCGGCCCGTTATGCCGCCGCAACTCGGCAATCTCCGCTGTCAGCCGCGCATGCTCGACATGGAACGACTGCGGCAACGCGTCGATGCGCGCCTGCACCCGCGCCGCCTGCCGCTGGAAATCGGCCCGCACACGCGCTTCGTCTTGCGACACGGCCACCGCGCGCTCCAGCGACTCGACGCGCTCCATCACGCGGCCATAGTTCAATTGCGGAAACCAGCCGAGGCCTTCACGATGCGCGATCATCGACACGGGAATCAGCATCGCGCTGATGAGGATGATGTACTGCGCCACCTGCGTCCACGTCACGGCGCGCATGCCGCCGAGAAACGAGCACACCAGAATGCCCGCAAGCCCGCAGAAGATGCCGATCGAAAACTCGATGCCGATGAAGCGCGAAGCAATCAGCCCGATGCCCTGGATTTGCGCCACGAGATACACGAACGAACAGAGAATCGCCGCGACGGCCGCCAGCGCGCGCACCAGGTTGCTCGAGAAACGCGTGCCGAGAAAGTCGGGAATCGTGTAGCGCGCGAGCTTGCGCACGTACGGCGCGAGCAGGAACGCGACGAGACAGTAGCCGCCGGTCCAGCCCATCACGTAGGCGAGGCCGTCGTAGCCGCTCGCATAGATGGAGCCCGCGAGGCCGATGAACGAAGCCGCCGACAACCAGTCCGCCGCCGTCGCCATGCCGTTGAACGCCGACGGCACGCGGCGCCCCGCCACGTAGTATTCGACCAGGTCCGAGGTGCGCGACAGCAAGCCGATCACCGCATAGACCGCGATCGGCACGAACAGGAACACGTAGCCGATCCACGTGCCCGGTCCCGTCGTGCGCTCGATGCGCTCCATCAGGAAGATGAACAGCAGGAAGCCGAGCGTGTAGAGCGCGTAGTAGAGGATCAGCCGGTTCGTGAGCTTCATGCGGCCTCGCCCTGTTCCGCGCGGGCGACGCGCAGCAGGCGCGCATCGGCGACCTGCATCAGCACGATATAGACGACGATCAAGCCGACATACACGAGGATCGCGCCCTGCGCGCCGAAATAGAACGGCAGCGGAAAGCCCGCGACGCGCACGTGATCGACGCGTTGCGCCACGAGCGGCAGACCGAACGAGACGACGAAGCCGATCGTCATCAGCACGGCAATGAGTGCAAGGTTGAAGCGCCAGTACGTGCGATGCGCGCGCGCCATCGCGGCCGAGACGGGCGGCGGGGAAGCGGGCGGCTGACTGGAGGAATCGGCGGGAGGGGTGGCCATGCGGTTTTTTAACAAAACCGCATGGCATCGGCAATCAGGATCGACCGCGCCGCTCAGTGCGCAGTCGCTAACCTGAATGCTTCAGCGCGCTTCGCCGAGCTGGTCGAGGATCGCGGGGTTTTCGAGCGTCGACACATCCTGCGTGATCTCCTCGCCCTTTGCGAGCGAGCGCAAGAGGCGCCGCATGATCTTCCCGGAACGCGTCTTCGGCAGGTTCTCGCCGAAGCGGATGTCCTTCGGCTTCGCGATCGGGCCGATTTCCTTGCCGACCCAGTTGCGCAACTCGGCCGCGATCTGCTTCGCTTCGTCGCCTTCGGGACGCGCCCGCTTCAGCACGACGAACGCGACCACGGCTTCGCCGGTCGTGTCGTCCGGACGGCCGACGACCGCCGCTTCCGCGACCATCGGATTCGCCACCAGGGCCGACTCGATCTCCATCGTGCCGAGGCGGTGACCCGAGACGTTCAGCACGTCGTCGATGCGGCCCATGATCGTGAAATAACCGGTGGTCTTGTCGCGCACCGCGCCGTCGCCGGCCAGATACAGCTTGCCGCCGAGCTCTTCCGGGAAGTAGCTGGTCTGGTAACGCTTCGGGTCGCCCCAGACGTTGCGCAGCATCGACGGCCACGGCCGCTTGATGACCAGGATGCCGCCCTGCCCGTTCGGCACGTCCTGACCGGTCTCGTCGACCACCGCGGCCATGATGCCCGGCAGCGGCAGCGTGCACGAACCCGGCACCAGCGGCGTCGCGCCCGGCAGCGGCGTGATCATGTGGCCGCCGGTCTCGGTCTGCCACCACGTATCGACGATCGGACACTGCCCGCGCCCGACGTTCTCGTGATACCAGACCCACGCTTCCGGATTGATCGGCTCGCCGACCGTGCCGAGGATGCGCAGCGTCGACAGGTCGAAACTCTTCGGATGCACCTTTGCATCCGCCTCCGACACCTTGATCAGCGAGCGGATGGCTGTCGGCGCGGTGTAGAAGATCGTGACCTTGTGACGGCCGATCATCTCCCAGAACCGTCCCGCGTGCGGATAGGTGGGCACGCCCTCGAACATCACCTGGGTCGCGCCGATGGCCAGCGGCCCGTACGCGATATAGCTATGCCCGGTGATCCAGCCGATGTCCGCCGTACACCAGAAGACATCGTCCGGCTTCATGTCGAAGGTCCACTTCATGGTCTGCGCGGCCCACAGCAACAGGCCCGCCGTGCTGTGCTGCACGCCCTTCGGCTTGCCCGTCGAGCCCGACGTGTAGAGGATGAACAGCGGATGCTCCGCGCCCACCCACTCCGGCTCGCACTGCGCCGCCTCGTTTTCGACGACCTCGTGCAGCCACGCGTCGCGCCCTTCGGTCCAGCCGACCTTGCCGCCGGTGCGGCGATACACGATCACGTCCTTGACCTTGTCGCAGCCGCCCGCGGCCAGCGCTTCGTCGGCGATGCTCTTGAGCGGCAGCGCCTTGCCGCCGCGCATCTGCTCGTCCGCCGTGATGAGCGCGACCGCGCCGACATCGACGAGACGCTCGTTGAGCGACTTCGACGAGAACCCGCCGAACACCACCGAATGCGTAGCGCCGATGCGCGCGCACGCCTGCATCGCGACGACACCTTCCACCGACATCGGCAGATAGATGACGACGCGGTCGCCCTTCTTCACGCCGCGCTTCTTGAGCGCGTTGGCGAGACGGCACACGCGCTCGAGCAGGTCCTGATAGGTGATGTGGGTGACGGTGCCGTCGTCGGCTTCGAAGATGATCGCGTTGTCCTGGCCGCGGCCCGCTTCGATATGGCGGTCGAGACAGTTGTACGACGCATTGAGTTCGCCGTCCTCGAACCACGTATAGAAAGGCGCCTTCGTTTCATCCAGCACCTTCGTGAACGGCTTGTGCCAGGCGAGCGTCTCGCGCGCGAGGCCGGCCCAGAAACCTTCGTAGTCTTGCTCTGCCTGGGCGGCGAGCGCCTGATACGCGTCCATGCCGGCAATGGCCGCGTCCGCCGTTGCCTTGGCCGACGGCGGAAATACGCGTTTTTCGTGAAGAACTGATTCGATCGCAGACATCGACAACCTCTCTGATGGTGTTTCCAAAATCCGCCGGCGCCCGCATCGCTGAATGGGCTGCGTGCGCCGCATGTTATGGGATCTGTCAGCGAAAACGCGCGGCGTTTCCGGACCCGATCCTGTCTCCGTTCTTGTGGCCGGAGCCGCCGTCATGGCAAGCGCGTCCGTCCGTTGCGAGGGCACGCGCCAGGCGGCACGGCCCCATGCCGCAGCGCCTCGTGTGGCCACGGGCATGCGGCATCGACTTCAAGCATCGACTTCAAGATAAGCCGCTCAACTTACCCGCTTCTTACGTAGGCCGGCCAATGAACACGGGGTATACGCGAAGTAAGCGCGAAGTCACCGCGGCTCGGACATGTGCTCCGCAATCGTAACTGAACTGACCTCAGGTGCGGTACCCGGCGCCGGCGCGGCTGGCTGTTCTTTTGATCGAAACCATGGTTCGGCCCCGCGACCGCCTGCCTGGCCGCCCGGACATGCACCGCAACGTTCGCGCAGACTGTCACGCTGACGCGTTACAATACCGGGCTTTCCCTGACCGCGAACGTGCTCGAATCCGCTTCGAGTCCGCATTTCGCCGGCGCATTGCTTTCGGGCTCAGACGCCGTCCTCTCCGTCCGTTTCGCATCGACTGAAAAGCCGCCCATGTCCGCTCCCAAGCACACCCCCGCTTCCGCTCGGCCCGGCGCAATGAAGGCGCTCCCCCGAATCATCTTCATGAGCCGCTGGTTGCAGGTGCCGCTCTATCTCGGGCTGATCGTCGCGCAAGGCGTGTATGTCGTGCTCTTCCTGAAGGAAGTCTGGCATCTCGTCACGCACGCCATGACCCTCGACGAAACCAACATCATGCTCGTCGTGCTCGGCCTGATCGACGTGGTGATGATCTCGAATCTGCTCATCATGGTGATCGTCGGCGGGTACGAGACCTTCGTGTCGCGGCTGGGCGTCGAGGGCCATCCCGACGAACCCGAATGGCTCGACCACGTCAACGCCGGCGTGCTGAAGGTCAAGCTCTCGATGGCGCTCATCAGTATCTCGTCCATCCATCTGCTCAAGACCTTCATCAACCCCGACCAGCACACCTTCCATACCGTGCTGTGGCAAGTGATCATCCACATGGCCTTCCTGCTGTCCGCGCTCATCATGGCGTATGTCGACAAGCTGACCACGCATACGCATCCGCGGCACTTTCAGGACGAGTCCTTCTCGCCGCCGCGCAGCACAGCAGACTGAGCCTCACTTGAGCATCGCCTGAGCGTCAACTGAAGCGTCGCCTGAACGCACACCAGAAAAAATTTCGTCCCCCCAGAGCCTCGAGCCATGACCGTCATCAAACAGGAAGACCTGATCCAGAGCATTGCGGATTCCCTTCAGTACATCAGCTACTACCATCCGCTCGACTACATCCAGGCGCTCGGCCGCGCCTACGAGCTGGAAGAAAGCCCGGCGGCGAAGGACGCCATCGCGCAGATCCTCACCAACAGCCGCATGTGCGCCGAAGGGAAGCGCCCGATCTGCCAGGACACGGGCATCGTGACGGTGTTCGTGAAGGTGGGCATGGACGTAAGCTGGGACGGTGCGACGATGTCCGTCACCGACATGATCAACGAAGGCGTGCGTCGCGGTTACCTGAACCCGGACAACGTGCTGCGCGCGTCCATCGTCTCGCCGCCCGAAGGCGGCCGCAAGAACACCAAGGACAACACGCCGGCCGTGATCCACTACGAGATCGTGCCGGGCGACAAGGTCGACGTGCAGGTCGCAGCCAAGGGCGGCGGCTCGGAGAACAAGTCGAAATTCGCGATGCTGAATCCGTCGGATTCCATCGTCGACTGGATCATCAAGACCGTGCCGACCATGGGCGCCGGCTGGTGCCCGCCGGGCATGCTCGGGATCGGCATCGGCGGGACCGCGGAAAAGGCGATGGTCATGGCGAAGGAATCGCTGATGGACCCCATCGACATCCAGGATGTCATCGCACGCGGCCCCAGGGACTGGATCGAGGAACTGCGCGTCGAGCTGCATGAGAAAGTGAATGCGCTCGGCATCGGCGCGCAGGGTCTCGGCGGCCTCGCCACCGTGCTCGACGTGAAGATCATGGCCGCGCCGACGCATGCAGCCTCGAAGCCCGTCGCGATCATCCCGAACTGCGCCGCGACCCGCCACGCGCACTTCACGCTCGATGGCAGCGGCGCCGCGAAGCTCGAAGCGCCGCCGCTCGACGCGTGGCCCGACGTGACGTGGCAGCCGAACACCGAGACGAGCCAGCGCGTCGACCTGAACACGCTGACGCCCGAGCAAGTGGCCGCGTGGAAGCCCGGCCAGACGCTGCTGCTGTCGGGCAAGATGCTCACGGGCCGCGATGCCGCGCACAAGCGTATCGCCGACATGCTGGCCGCGGGTCAAAAGCTGCCGGTCGACTTCACGAACCGCGTGATCTATTACGTGGGCCCGGTCGATCCGGTGCGCGACGAAGCCGTCGGCCCGGCGGGCCCGACCACGGCGACGCGCATGGACAAGTTCACCGAGACGATGCTCGCGCAAACCGGCCTGATCTCGATGATCGGCAAGGCCGAGCGCGGTCCGGTTGCCATCGAGTCGATCAAGAAGCACAAGGCGGCGTATCTGATGGCGGTCGGCGGCGCGGCGTATCTCGTGTCCAAGGCGATTCGCGAGGCGAAGGTGCTCGCGTTCGAAGACTTGGGCATGGAAGCCATCTACGAGTTCGACGTGCAGGACATGCCGGTGACGGTGGCCGTCGATTCGAACGGCACGTCGGTCCACAAGACAGGGCCGGCCGAATGGCAGGCGAAGATCGGCAAGATTCCGGTCGCCACGGTCTGAGGCCGGATCGACGGTTGCCTGTCGCAGTGTTCAGCTGACAGGCAATCAGTCAGCAAAAGAGCCGGGCATGCGCCCGGCTCTTTTCTTTGAAATGACGCTGATCGAGAAGGGTTTTCATTCTCAGTTCGGTCTGGAAAAAAAATTTTCTACTCAACCTTGGCTTTGTCACGCCCAAGGTTTATCTTTCCCACAACTCCACATTACAGACAGGAATTGAAGCCATGCAAGGCGACGCTAAAGTCATCGAATATCTGAACTCGCAGTTGAAGAACGAACTGACTGCGATCAATCAATACTTCCTGCACGCCCGGATGTATCAGCATTGGGGCCTCGAAAAGCTCAACAAGCACGAGTACGACGAATCGATCGGCGAAATGAAGCACGCCGACTGGCTCATCCAACGCGTCTTCATGCTCGACGGACTGCCGAACCTGCAAGACCTGCACAAGCTGCTGATCGGCGAGGAAACCAAGGAAATCCTCGAGTGCGACCTGAAGCTCGAGCAGATTTCGCAGACCACCTGCAAGGAAGCCATTGCGTATTGCGAATCCGTGCGCGACTTCGTCTCGCGTGAGATCTTCGAAAAGATCCTGCACGACACGGAAGAGCACATCGACTGGCTGGAAACGCAGCTGGATCTGATCGACAAGGTCGGCATCCAGAACTACCAGCAAACCATGATGGGCGATCACGAGTAAGACGTTCGTCACGATGTCCGTCAGCGCGGTCAACCCGCTCGCCGCCCTGCCCTCACGCGCCGCGCTGGACGCGAGCGCGCCGGTCGGCATTTTCGATTCCGGCCTGGGCGGGCTGTCGGTGCTGCGCGCCGTGCGCGCCATCCTGCCGCACGAGCGTCTGATCTACGTCGCCGACTCCCTTCACGCGCCTTACGGCGAAAAGACCGACGCGTTCATCGGCGAACGCACGTTGGCCATTGGCGAATGGCTCGTGTCGCAGGGCGCGAAAGCGCTGGTCGTCGCCTGCAATACCGCGACCGCGCAATCCATCGCGCTGGTGCGCGAGCGGCTGTCCATTCCGCTCGTCGGCGTGGAGCCGGGCGTGAAGCCCGCGGCGAGCGTGTCCCGCTCGCGCGTCGTCGGCGTGCTGGCCACGGCGGTTACGCTACGTTCGGCGCGCTTCCAGTCGCTGCTCGACCGATACGCCGGCGACTGCCGCTTCATTTGCCAGGCGGGACACGGCCTGGTGCAGGCGGTGGAGCGTGGCGACACATCGTCGCCCGCGCTCATGGCGCTGCTCGAAAGCTACCTGTCGCCGATGCTGGACGCCGGCGCTGACACGCTGGTGCTCGGCTGTACGCACTACCCTTTCCTGGACGGCGCGATCCGCGCGATAGCGGGCGAGCGCCTGCACATCGTGGACACGAGCGTGGCGATCGCCCGGCAACTCGAACGGCTGCTCGATACCCACGCGCACCGCTCGGCCGCCGCATCGGCTGATCTTCTGCCGCGCTTCTGCTCCACGGCGGACGGCGAATCGCAGCGCCAGCTCGCCGCCGCCCTGCTCAGGCTCGACGCGCCGGTCGAGCACGTTCAGATCCCCTCCGACCGCACCAGGCTCGCCGAACCCGACATCGCGTGAGGGTTTCTTGCCCGCCACGCGCTGCGCAGCGCGCGCTTTGCCGCGCCAGCTCTGGCTGCTAGCAACAAATTTGCTAAGTCGCCTGCTCTGTTACAAAAAACACAGAGCCTCGCTTGCATTGATGCGCAAGTAGAATGATAATAATTCGCATTAACGCAAGCTATCGCGAACGATCATGATTGTCTGTGTCTGCAAATCAGTGTCCGACCGCAAGATCCGAGCATCCATCGCCGAGGGTGTGGACACCTTCGACGAACTTCAATTCGAGCTCGGCGTGGCCATGTGCTGCGGCAAGTGCGAGGAGAGCGTTCGCGACGTGATGGCACAGAGCGGCGTGTGCGCCTCGCAGTGTGGCGTCGAGGCGCGCGAGCACGTGGCGCCGCTGACGTTTTACGAGCGCAAGGCGGCCTGAAGTCGGCCGCAGGTTTCGGCGTCGCGCCTCCGGGCCGGCGTCTTCATGGTCATTGTTTCAGTCTCGCGGCCCGGTTTCCGGACCGCCTCCAGCAAGCCAGGTTACCCTCGAACATCCGGTCACTTCCAGCTAGCCAAGTACCTCTCCGAGCAACCCCTACCCCTGGAGGGATCGATGGAATTGCTGATCGGTTTCGTGGCCACCCTGTTTATTTCATTGCTGATCTTTCGAAAATGACGTCGCCTGGTTTAATGTGCCCCCGTTGCGCCGGATCCGCACCGTTGCTGGACTTCAAGCTGAAACGAATCCGCGGCATGATCGGCATCCATTCACACTGCACCACGAGCAGCACTCAAAGTAGCCAATAAGAATGCAGTCCCCGACCACCACTCCTGCCGCTTTCCAGACGGCGCCGGCATCGAGCGCCAGTCCGCGCGTGATCGCCGCGTGCGCCGCCGTCGTCGTGCTTCATGCAGTCCTGCTCGGCGTCGCCATGACGATGCACAACGAGCCGCCGCCGCGACCCATCGAAGCCAAGTCGATCACCGCGCAGCTCATCAGCGAGACGCCTCAGCCCGCGCCGCAGCCCGTCGCGGTCGAAACGCCGCCGCCGCCCAAGCCGCTGCCGAAGCCCGTCCCGAAGCCGCTGCCCAAGGTCAAGCCGAAGATCGAGCCGAAGCCCACGCCGATGCCGGTCACCGAAGCGCCGTCGCAGATCGCCGCACCCGCCCCGGATCCCACCCCGCCCGCGCCGGCGCAACCGACCCCGCCGCCCGCGGCGCCCGCCATCGGCAAGCCGAGCATGGATCTCGCCGCGCCGAAGAACGTCGCGCGCCTGAGCTGCAATATCGCCCAGCCGGACTACCCGGCCATGGCCAAGCGCCGTGGCGAAACCGGCACGGCGACCGTGCGGCTGACCGTCGGCGTGTCGGGAAAGATCGAGAACATCACGCTGCAGAAAAGCAGTGGCTCGTCGCGGCTGGATGACGCCGCGCTCGCGGCGGTACGCAGCAGCGCGTGCAGCCCGTACAAGGAAAATGGCGAAGCGATCCGCGCTACCGCCACGGTGCCATTCGTATTCAGTCTCAACGACTGACCGGTTTTTTTAGATCAAGGAAAGAGCAATGCAAAACTACGGGATTGCGCACGTCTGGGCGCAAGGTGACTTCGTGACGCGGGGCATCGCGCTCGCGCTGGTGATCATGTCGGTGCTGTCGTGGACCGTCATCATCGTGAAGGCATGGAATGTCGTGCGCCTGAAGCGCCTGACCAAGAACGCCGAGCAGGCCTTCTGGCACTCCGACGACTTCAATGACGGCATCAAGAAGCTCGGCAGCCAGTCGTCGAGCCCGGCCGACAACCCGTTCCTCGCCCTGGCCCTCGCCGGCCAGGAAGCGGCGGAACATCATCACCAGACGCAACCGCATCTGCACGACCGCATGGACGTGTCGGACTGGATCACGCGCTGCCTGAAGGACGTGATGGACGAAGGCGTCGGCCGCATGCAGTCGGGTCTCGCGGTGCTCGCGTCCATCGGTTCCACGTCGCCGTTCGTCGGCCTGTTCGGCACGGTGTGGGGGATCTATCACGCGCTGCTGACCATCGGCGCGACCGGCCAGACCTCGATCGATCAGGTTGCCGGCCCGGTGGGCGAATCGCTCATCATGACCGCGTTCGGCCTGTTCGTCGCGATTCCCGCGGTGCTCGGCTACAACGCCCTGACGCGCGCGAACAAGGGCATCGTCACCAAGCTGAACCGCTTTGCGCACGGCCTGCACGCGTTCTTCGTCACGGGCACGAAGCTCTCGTCGACCAAGCGCTCGACGAACGCTTCGTCCGACAGCCTGCGTCTCGCGACGCGCGCGTCGTAAGTCGGGGAGGTTCGCATCATGGCCATGAGCCCTTTTGCCGGCGATGAAGACGACGGCATGATGAGCGAGATCAACATGACGCCGCTCGTCGACGTCATGCTGGTTTTGCTGATCATCTTCCTGGTGACGATTCCCGCGATGCACCACGCGGTGAAGATTGACCTGCCGCATGCAAGCAGCCAGCCGCAGGACGAGAA
This sequence comes from Caballeronia sp. LZ035, assembly GCF_031451175.1. Lineage (NCBI taxonomy): Bacteria > Pseudomonadati > Pseudomonadota > Betaproteobacteria > Burkholderiales > Burkholderiaceae > Caballeronia > Caballeronia sp. LZ035. The sequence continues at coordinate 1,479,913 of NZ_JARUXS010000001.1, read as the reverse complement.
GCCCGCGCACGTGAACATCGCGATCCAGGCCGACGGCACCACGCTGTGGGACGAACAGCCGGTCGACGACGCGACGCTCAACGCGCGCATCGCGCAGGCGGCGCTGCAGACGCCGCAGCCGGAGATCCAGTTGCGCGCGGACCGCAAGGTTGCGTATGAGAAGGTGGCGGATCTGATGTCGGCGGCGCAGGCGGGCGGGCTGACCAAGATCGGCTTCGTCACCGAGCAGAAGAACGGCAAGTAACGCACGCGCGCCCTTTCGAATATTCGGACTTTCGAACTTTCGGACGCTGCAAAGTAAAAGGCCTTCATCGTCAGATGAAGGCCTTTTTTTGTGCGCGCTCGGCGCATTCGGGCGAGGCGGTCACTTTGGGTTCGTATAGCCAGAACCAGAAGTCCCGTCACATGCAGCAGCCGTGGTCGACACGGACAGTGCAATCAACCCTATCAGGCTAACTATCAGAGCAGCCGTGAGTTTTCGCATAGGAGCTCCTTAGCGAAAGAGGTTTCAATATACTGCCGCCTCTTCCAGGCATCAATTGAATCTGACCATCGCTCATCCGCACTGCCCCGCCTTGAATCAATGACGCGCGCAATTGCGTTCAAACTGTTTCTCGTTCCGGCCGTTCATGAACAGGACATTCTCCGGGGAAGTGCTGTCCGCTGCCGATCGACTCGACCAGAAAATCGACGAACGCGCGCACTGCAGGGACCATGCCTTGTCGTGACAAAAACACCGCATACAGTTGCGGCGACGGAAAGGTCCAGCCCGGCATGACCGGCGACAGTTGACCCGTGCGCAGCGGCGCGCCGTACATCATCTCGGGCAGCGCCGCGATGCCGACACCGCGCATCACGGCCTCGCGGATCATCGACAGGTCTGCCGTGACCAGACGCGGCTCGTGTTCGAACTCGTGACGCGTGCCGTCCGGCGCAATCAGCCGGTAGACATGGCGGCCGTCCGCCGAGGGCGTGTCGAGCGTGTCGTACTGCGCGAGTTCGGCGGGCGTCATCGGCGGGGCGTTCGACTTCAGCAGCGACGGCGCCGCCACCAGCATCTGTTCCGTGCGCCATAGCGGCCGCGCGACCACGTTCGAACTCGCCGGCGGCTCGGAACGCACGCGCAGCGCGACGTCGATGGCGTCTTCGAACAGATCCACGACCCGATTCGTCACGCGCAGCACGACCCGCACTTCCGGGAAGCGATGCATGAAGTCCGGCATCACGGCCGACAGAAAAGTCTGCGCGATCGTCACCGGCACGCTCACGCGCACCGTGCCGCGCGGCGAATCACGCAGGCTCTGCACGACATTCACCGCCGCCTGCGCCTCGGCCAGCATCGCCTGGCAATGCTGGTAGAACAGCTGGCCCGCCTCCGTCAGCGCCAGCTTGCGCGTGGAGCGCTGCAGCAAGCGCACGCCGAGCGAAGCCTCGAGTTCCGAGACGCGGCGCGACAAACGCGACTTCGAAATGCCGAGCACGCGTTCCGCAGCGGAGAAGCCGCCGTGCTCGACGACGTGCGAGAAATACATCAGATCGTTCAGGTCGTGCGAGTCAACTTTCATGGTCGATCGGAAAACTCGATAAGGCGCGTTGCTGTGGTTCGTTATCGCCAGCGGGACAATCCATTGCGCCGAGGCGGCTTTTTACGCGAAATGCGGCCCATATAATAGCTCTGTGTTTCAAAAATATCGCTATTCCCCTCCGAACGCTGGATTCACCAAGCGAGACATCATGACCATCAGCCGCAGCATCGAACGCATCATTCCGGCGACCCGTACCGTCGAAGGCGGCGGGTTCGTCGTGCATCGCCCGTTTCCGACCCGTCTCCTGATGGACTTCGACCCGTTTCTCCTGCTCGACGAAATGGGCCCCGTCGATTACGCGCCCGGCGAGGCCAAGGGCGCGCCGGATCATCCGCATCGCGGCTTCGAGACCGTCACGTACATGCTCGAAGGCGAGTTCGGCCACAAGGACTCGGCGGGTCATTCCGGCACGCTGCTGCCCGGCGACGTGCAATGGATGACCGCCGGCGCGGGCGTCGTCCACAGCGAGATTCCCGCCGAGGCCTTCACTCAGCGCGGCGGCCGAGTGCATGGCCTGCAACTGTGGGTGAACCTGCCGCAGCGCGACAAGATGGTTGCGCCGCATTACCAGGAGATTCCGTCGGCGCGCATTCCGGTCGCGACGAGCGAGGACGGCAAGGTCCGCGTGAAGGTCATCGCCGGCGAGGCGCTCGGTGTGAAGGCCGCGATCGAAACGCGCACGCCGATCCTGTACCAGCACGTCTCGCTGCAGCCGGGCGCGACGGTCTCGCTGAATGTGCCGCGCGAGTTCCGCGTGTTCGCGTATTCGCTGTCAGGCACGGCGCTGTATGGCCCGCAGAGCCAGCCGGTGCGCGCCCAGCAGATGGTGATTTTCCGCGATGACAGCGATACGGTCTCGCTCGCTGCCAGCGACGAACCGGTGGAACTGCTGCTGATCGGCGGTGTGCCGCTCAAGGAGCCGGTCGTGCGTTACGGTCCGTTCGTGATGAACACCGAGGACGAGATCCGCCAGGCCGTGATCGATTATCAGGCGGGCCGGATGGGCGCGATCGCGCATTGAGTATTCGGCGCTGAACATGCGAGGGCGCTGATTTTCAGCGACTTCGGCGCGGCATGAACGGACACATTGCGTCACAATGACCGTTCGTTCCGCGCCGTTCTCTTTTGCGCAATTTCACTTCACCGGATCAACCGAGGAGCAGCGGATGGCTCACCCCGTCGTGACCGCCGACATCGGCGCTACCGATTTCCACGTCCGCCTCGCGGACGGCTCGCACGACTGGAGCGCCGACGAACCCGTCGGCCTCGGCGGCGGCGACACGGGTCCGGACCCGCACTCGCTCTTGCTGGGCAGCCTCGGCGCCTGTACGTCCATCACGCTGAAGATGTACGCGAAGCGCAAGGAATGGCCGCTCGAGGCGGTGCATGTTGAATTGTCGATAGAGAGCACGGCGGCAGGCACGCGTATCGATCGCCGGATTACGCTGGCGGGCCCGCTCAGCGACGAACAGCGGGAACGTCTCTTGCAAATTGCCAATGCGTGCCCGATCCACAAGGTTTTATCCGGTCCGATCCACATCGATTCCGCACTGGCGCCGTAACGCGTCGCGGGCACACTGAACGTTCAAGGAAACGTCGTTTTGAATTTCGAACACCTCATCCAGATCAACGATCCGCAAAATCCGCTCGTCCAGTCGCTGACACGCGAGCAATTGTGGGAAGGTCTCGTGCTGCGCGCCGAGCAGCCGCAGTTGTTCGTGCTTGGACTGGACCGCTGCGACATCCTTTCGCGCGACGGCGACAGCATGGAGCGCGAGCTGCACTACGGCCAGGCCATCGTGCGCGATCGCGTGACGTTCAACCCGCAGTCCAGCGTGCGCTACGACATCCTGCCGACTGCCGAATACGTGGGCGGCTCACTGACGATGGCGATCGAAGAGCCTGACCCGCAACAGCTCTTCCTGCGCTTCACCTACAGCACTACGCTGCCGGAGCAAGCCAACCCGACACCCGATGAACGGCAGACGCAGGAAATCGTGAAGTCGGCGTATCGCGAGTCGGACATTGACACCGTGCATCTGATCCGCCAGTTCGCGCACGGCCGCAACGACGACAAACCGCTGCATTAGACCTTGACGACACGCGGCGGCGAATGCTTCGCCGCCGCATCGAGCGTGGCTATCAGAAATTGCGTTTCGATCAGAAAGTCTATTTGCAAATAGGAATAGTTATCATTTACTATAGACCCATCGAATCAACGAACGCACTCTTCCGACATGACCGACACGCTGCGATCTTCCACGCTCAGGCTGCGCCGCCCGGCTGCTCGCGACGCCGCGATCACCCGCCCGAGAGCAACCACCGTGACCACTGTTCACGTTGCCCACGCTGCGGAAAGCCCGGGTGAGCGTTCGCTGAAAAGCGATGCGCTGTTGCAGGGACGCAGTCACGTCAGCATCCTGCATAACGGGGAGACCTATCAGTTGCGCGCGACTCGTCTGGGCAAGCTGATCCTGACGAAGTAGCCGAAAAGAACAGCAGTAGCACCGTGTATTGTGGGGACCACCTCTCCAAGAGGTGTTTGGCCTTAGCCAGCGAGGACGACTTGCACGCGAGAATTTAGACCCCTTCGTGCAAACACCAGCCAGTCGTCGATAGCAAGCGAAGCCGCTTTTTTTGGTTCCTGCGCGTTTGCGTGATGGTCCGCTCGATCAGGCCAGCGCAATGATGATGTATCGAACGGCACGCTCTTCTTCTCGAAGGCGTGCCGTTTTGTTTTTCGTGAGGAACGTCAGACGTTCTCGATCCCGAGCGCCGCGATCCCGGCCTTGGCGATCTGCGCATCCTGTTCCGACTTCACGCCCGATACGCCCACCGCGCCCACGATGTCCGCACCTACGAAGATCGGCACGCCGCCTTCGAGCATCGCGGTCATCGGCGCGCTGAGAAAGGCCGTGCGGCCCTGCTTGATCGTGTCCTCATAGACCTTCGTCTCGCGACGGCCAAGCACGGCGGTGCGGGCCTTGCCCGTCGCCATCTCGACGGTGCTCGCGCCCGCCCCTTCCAGACGATGCAGATGCAGCAGATGCCCGCCATCGTCGACGATCGCAATCGTCACGTTCCAGTGGTGGTCCTGTGCGTGCGCCTCGGCGGCGGCGGCCATCGACTTGACGTCGTCGTCGGTCAGTACGGGTTTGGTTCTCACGTGCGTTCTCGTGGCCGTCTGTCACGGCGTGGACGGTTTATCGGCTGAAGCCCCAGAACATCAGGTACCACGCGCTGTCCGCGACAGCCAGCGCAGCGACAAACCATACCATCGCGAGGACGCGCGGAACAAGCGCCGTGGCATACCGCCCTGTCACGCGCCACGCGAGCCACGCGCTCCAGGCGTTTGCAATGAACAGCAACGTGAGGCGCAGATCCGTCACCCACCAGAGCGGCAGTTGCTCGGCGCGCAGCAGGGATACCGTTGTCGCCGACAAGCCCAGAAACACGCCGCAGCCCGCCAGCGGAATCAGCGCGAGCGTCAGGTGATGCAGGCGCCTCGCTTCCATCTTGCCGAGCATGCGCACGCCTGCCGCGAGCAGCGCGAGCAACGCGGTGCCGTACACGAGCCCCGTCACGACGATATAGCCGATCACCATCGTGCCGTCGAGCCACGAGAAGACGTCGTTCTGCTCGGGGTAATGCGTGAACAGGAACCACGGCGCGTTGGTGTCGAGCGGCCAGAGAATATTGTGATCGATCAGCCAGCCGGCGAAGAACTGCTTCAGGTCGACGAACCACGTGCTGACGGTCCAGTGAAACGCGCCAATCGCGATGCCCAGCAGCCCATACAGAATGAGCGCCGTGTCCCACGGGTTTGCGGCCTTGTCGCCGAGCTTCACGACTTCGTCGGCCGGCGAGCGCCACGTGAGCGCAATGGCGTCGCGATGACCGCTGCAGCGGCCGCACATATGGCAGTCGGCGGCGCCCTTCATGTTGCGCAAGGGCACGAGCGGCGCGCAGTTGATCGGAATCACGCGATGGCCATGCTCGCCCTGCTTGTACGAGCGGCGCCACGCGTCCTCGCTGACCTTGAAGTGGAATGGTGCGAGCCGGGCGAGCAGCGTGAACACGCCGTTCACCGGGCACAGGTACTTGCACCACACGCGCTTCTCGCGGCCATACAGCACGCCGATGATCATCGCCCCGACGGTCGAGCCGCCGAGCACCAGCAGCACCGCTTTCGGATATTGATAGACGCTGACCATCTGGCCGTAGATCGTCGTCAGGCCGAACGCGACGAACGGCCAGCCGCCCCAGCGCATCCAGCGCGGAATGGCCCAGCCGCGGCCGAAGCGGCTCGCAAATTCGGTGAGTGCGCCTTCGGGACACAGCACGCCGCACCAGACGCGGCCGAGCATCACCATCGACAGCAGCACGAACGGCCACCAGATGCCCCAGAACACGAACTGCGCAGCGAGCGTCAGGTTGTTCCACAGATGCGCGGAGCCATCGGGCAGCGGCATCACGGCGGGAACGATGATCAGAAACGCATACACGGCAACCACGACCCACTGAATCATGCGGATCGCGCTGCCGTGACGTTGCATCCATTGGCCGGCTTGCTGGAGCCGGCCGGGTTGAGACAAGACAGAACTCATGCTGGACGGCTTGCCGCCTTTTGTTTTTGCGCCATCTGATGATTCGAACGGCGCAGCAGAAGATAAATGACGATCCAGTACACGGCGTATGCCACGAGGTTCATGCCGGCCGGATGCGCGCGATAGCCCGTCAGTGTAGCGACCAGCGAGCCGAAGGTGCTGGAATCGTCGAGGAGCGCGGACGTGTTCCACACCTGGTTGACGATGACCGGCAGCACTTCCATGTCGATCAGCTTGTCCACGCCCGTTTCGAACAGACCGGCCGCGAGGAACAGCAGCATGATTTCGGTGACGCGGAAGAAGGCGCGCCAGGAAAAGATCTTGCCGCCGAGTTGCAGCACGTAGAAGGTCAGCAACGCGAGACCGAAGCCCAGGATGATGGCCACGTATTGTGACGCGGCGACGTGCCCCGACTGACCGAAGCCGACGCCATACAGAAATACGGCCGTTTCGCTGCCTTCGCGCGCGATCGCCAGCGCGACCAGCAGCGCGATGCTCCACCAGTGTCCGTCCTGCGTGCTCTTCTGCAGCGACGACTCCATGTCGCGCTTCAGCGTGCGGCCGTGGCGCTTCATCCACAGCACCATCTGCACGATCAGCACGCACGCCACCAGGACCATCGCGGTCTGGAAGTAATCCTGCGCGTTGCCCGACAGCACTTCCGTGAAGCCGATCAGCGCGGCGCCCAGCGCCACGGCCGCAAGCAGCCCGATGACCACGCCGGCCCACAGATAAGGCAGGCCGCGGCGCGCCTGATGATCGCCGTTCTTCAGCCACGCGTACAGAATGCCGACGACGAGCAATGCCTCGACGCTCTCACGCCATACGATGAAAAGTACCTGCCCCATACCCAACCTCCAGCGATTCCACTTCAACTGGCCGCGCGCATGGCGCGTCCAATACCCTTTACTTGGCGACGATCACGCCTTGCGCGCTCTGATGAAAGTCGTCGAAAAACTTGTATTCGCCCGGATCCAGCGGCGCGATCACGACGAACGAATCCGCGCCCGGCGCGAGCACTTTTTCCTTGCGCAACTGCACGCTCTCGAACTCCGCTGCGCCCTTGCCGATGTTGTGCACCTCGATCTTGATACGCTGCCCCGCCGGCACTTCGATCCGCGCCGGATTCAGCTTGCCGTCGTTCATTTCGAGCTTGAAGGTCGGCAAGTCGGCGGCGTGCGCCATGTTCATCCCGGCAGCGGCGGCGCACAGCGACATCGCGATCGCCGCCATCTGGCTTGTCAATTTCATGCGAACTTCCTGATTAGATACGCGCCCGGTCCGGGATGCCGGGCGCCACGGACGATCAGTAACCGCCCTTCTTGCCGATGCCCGCGAACGGGAAGTCGTATTCGATCGTGAACGGCTTGAACCACGGACCCACGCCGGTTTCCTTGTCGGTGTGACGGCCGAACGCCATGTGGCCGGTTTCCGTCGGCGGCGCGATGTGCAGCTTCAGGTGGTACTTGCCCGGACCGAACAGCTTCACGTTGTCGCCGTAATGCGGGCCGTCGTTCGCGACCATCGCCATCAGGTCGCCCTTGACGGTCTGCGTCGTGCCGACCTTGCTGAGCTCATAGGTCACGTTGAGATAGGGCATCCAGTCGCCTTCGGCGAAACCGGTCGGGTTGTTCTTGACCGCGTGGATGTCCGCTTCGAGGTGAATATCGGAATCCGACGCCTTGCGCATCATGCCTTCCGGCGCCATCGTGATCGGCTGGAGGTAGACGGCGCCCGTTTCCATGCCGCCCTCGATATGCTGCTTGCCGATCGGATATTCCGCGGCCGACGCCGCCATCATTGCCGTAAGGCCTGCGGCGGCCACGAGGCCGCGCATCAACGTTGAACCCATAGATACTCCTTGTTGTTATCGACCGGCGCGGGCGCCACGCGCGCCTGCTGCCTGAAAAGCAGACCGGACTGCCGGACATCCCGAAACGATGCGCCGGACGGATGAAAAGTGTCTGCCGGAGATGGGCGATTCGACGTCCACGCTGAGCAGCCCTAGCACACCTTTGTGAACGTTAATACGAACCATTCTCAAAGTTTGCCAAGTTTAGCATCGTTCGACACCCGGAACAATTTGAGCGGGCTTACAAACCCTGTGCCGACAAGGCTTTTCGCCGCATCGACAGGGCTTGAACGGACGAAAAAAAACGCGGCCAACCCGCCGGGCCGCCGCGCCTTTTGAATTAAGCTTTGAAAATCACTTACATAAGCCTTACTTATCGCCGGTTCCGGCCACGTGGTCGCCCACATTCGCGCCGAACACGCGCTGCCGCAAAAGGGACAATTGGTCGCGGGTCTGCGCCGCCTTCTCGAATTCGAGATTCTTGGCGTGATCCATCATCTGCTTTTCGAGCCGCTTGATTTCCTTGGCGATCTGCTTCTCGGACATGTCCTCGAACTTCGCGCGGGCCTGCGCTTCCTTCAGTTCGGCGCGGGCATCGTCGGCGTTATAGACGCCGTCGATGATGTCCTTGATGCGCTTCTCCACGCCCCGCGGCGTGATGCCCATCGCCAGGTTGTGCGCGATCTGCTTGGCGCGGCGGCGCTCGGTTTCGTCGATGGCGCGCTTCATCGAGTCAGTCATGTTGTCGCCGTAGAGAATCGCCTTGCCGTTCACGTTGCGCGCCGCCCGGCCGATGGTCTGGATCAGCGAGCGCTCGGCGCGCAGAAACCCTTCCTTGTCGGCGTCGAGGATCGCGACGAGCGACACCTCCGGAATGTCCAGCCCTTCGCGCAGCAGGTTGATGCCGACCAGCACGTCGAAGGTGCCGAGCCGCAGGTCGCGGATGATTTCCACGCGCTCCACCGTGTCGATGTCGCTGTGCAGGTAGCGCACCTTCACGCCGTGATCGGCGAGGAACTCGGTCAGCTGCTCGGCCATGCGCTTGGTGAGCGTGGTGACGAGCACGCGTTCGTGCACGGCGACGCGCGCGTTGATCTCGGAGAGCACGTCGTCCACCTGCGAACGCGCGGGACGCACTTCGATCTCGGGATCGACCAGGCCGGTCGGGCGCACGAGCTGCTCGGCCACCTGCCCGGCCTTGCCCTTTTCGTAATCGGCGGGCGTGGCCGAGACGAACACCGCTTGGCGCATCTTGCGTTCGAACTCGTTGAACTTGAGCGGCCGGTTGTCGAGCGCGCACGGCAGCCGGAAACCGTAGTCGACGAGATTCTCCTTGCGCGCGCGGTCGCCGTTGTACATGCCGTTCAACTGCCCGATCAGCACGTGCGATTCGTCGAGCAGCATGAGCGCATCGGGCGGCAGGTAGTCGACGAGCGTCGGCGGCGGTTCGCCGGGCATCGCGCCGGAGAAGTGCCTCGAGTAGTTCTCGATGCCCTTGCAGAAGCCGAGCTCCTGCAGCATCTCCAGGTCGAAGCGGGTGCGCTGCTCCAGCCGCTGCGCTTCGACCAGCTTGCCCTGCTCGTAGAAGAATTCGAGCCGCTCGCGCAGTTCGTTCTTGATGGCCTCGACGGCGCGCATGACGGTGTCGCGCGGCGTCACGTAGTGCGACGACGGATACACGGTGAAGCGCGGAATCTTGTTGCGCACGCGGCCGGTGAGCGGATCGAACAGATGCATCGCTTCGACTTCATCGTCGAACAGTTCCACGCGCACGGCCATTTCCGCGTGCTCCGCGGGAAAGATGTCGATGGTGTCGCCGCGCACGCGGAACGTGCCGCGCGAGAAGTCGGCTTCGTTGCGGGTGTACTGCATCGCGATCAGGCGCGCGATGATGTCGCGCTGGCCGAGCTTGTCGCCGGTGCGCAGCGTCAGGATCATGCGGTGATATTCGGACGGATTGCCGATACCGTAGATCGCCGACACGGTCGCCACGATCACGACGTCGCGCCGTTCGAGCAGGCTCTTGGTGGCGGAGAGCCGCATCTGCTCGATGTGGTCGTTGATCGACGAATCCTTCTCGATGAACAGGTCGCGCTGCGGCACGTACGCTTCCGGCTGGTAGTAGTCGTAGTACGAGACGAAGTACTCGACGGCATTGCGCGGGAAGAATTCGCGGAACTCGGCGTAGAGCTGCGCGGCGAGCGTCTTGTTCGGCGCGAACACGATCGCCGGACGGCCCATGCGGGCGATCACGTTGGCCATCGTGAAAGTCTTGCCGGAGCCGGTCACGCCGAGCAGCGTCTGGAACGAGAGGCCGTCCTCGATCCCTTCGACGAGCTTGGCGATGGCATCAGGCTGGTCGCCCGCGGGCTGATACGGCTGATAGAGCTGGAACGGCGAGCCGTCGAAAGTGACGAACTTCGATTCGTCCAGTGCTTCGGGAGAGTCGATGAGAGTGTCGGACATGGAGATTCGATGCGTCGTCGCCGGAGCAAACACCTATTCTAGCGGCTGCAGAAAACACGCGCGGCCCGGCGGATGGGAGCGCGCGGCGGACGGGACGCACGGCGCGGCGCTTGGATCCGAAGCAGATTGGGATCGCACAGCCGATCTCAAGCGCCCTTCTTGCGGCCCCTTTTGACGGCATGCGCGGCATCGGTCTAAATGACCTGCCACGAAAAACCCGGGTTGTCGGCCAGGCGACGGCGAAAAAGCCGGGCCGGATTCGCTACAATGTGCGACTGTGCTCGACGGCGGGCAACGGACATTTCTCACAGCGGGGCAGCATGCCGCACTGCGGAGACCGCCGAAGACGCCACGCGGGCATCGTCCCCGTTCCGGGCTGGCTTCGCGCCAGTTTCGCGCTCGTTGGCCTTTGGGCGCCACTCCGCCGCACCGTCTTTTTCTCACTGCCGATAGATCATGTCTCTTTTCTCTGCCGTCGAACTCGCTCCCCGCGACCCCATCCTGGGCCTCAACGAAGCCTTCAACGCCGACACGCGCACCACCAAAGTCAATCTGGGCGTCGGTGTCTACACCAACGAGGAAGGCAAGATTCCGCTGCTGCGCGCCGTGCGCGAAGCCGAAAAAGCACGCGTCGATGCCGCCCTGCCGCGCGGTTATCTGCCGATCGACGGCATCGCCGCCTATGACGCCGCCGTACAGGCGCTGCTGCTCGGCCAGAACTCGCCGCTGATCGCCGCGGGCCGCGTCGTCACGGCGCAGGCGCTGGGCGGCACGGGCGCGCTGAAGATCGGCGCGGACTTCCTGAAGCGCCTGAACCCGAACGCCAAGGTCGCGATCAGCGATCCGAGCTGGGAAAACCATCGCGCGCTGTTCGAAGGCGCCGGCTTCGACGTCGTCAACTACCCGTACTACGAAGCCGCCACGCACGGCGTGAATTTCGACGCCATGCTGGCCGCGCTGAACAGCTACGCGGCCGGCACCGTGGTCGTGCTGCACGCGTGCTGCCACAACCCGACGGGCGTGGACCTCTCGGACGCGCAGTGGAAGCAGATCGTCGAAGTCGTGAAGGCGCGCGAGCTGGTGCCGTTCCTCGACATGGCGTATCAGGGCTTCGCGGAGAACATCGAGGCCGACTCGGCCGCCGTGCGCCTGTTCGCGGCCTCCGAACTGAACGTGTTCGTGTCGTCGTCGTTCTCGAAGTCGTTCTCGCTGTATGGCGAGCGCGTCGGGGCGCTGTCGATCATCACGACCAGCAAGGAAGAGTCGGCGCGCGTGCTCTCGCAACTGAAGCGCGTGATCCGCACCAACTACTCGAACCCGCCCACGCATGGCGGCTCGATCGTCGCGGCCGTGCTGGCGTCGCCGGAACTGCGCGCGACCTGGGAACAGGAACTGGGCGAAATGCGCGACCGCATTCGCGCAATGCGTAACGGTCTCGTCGAGCGCCTGAAGGCGAGCGGCGTCGACCGCGACTTCTCGTTCGTCAATCAGCAGCGCGGCATGTTCTCGTACTCGGGCCTGACGTCGGCGCAAGTCGACCGCCTGCGCGAAGAGTTCGGCATCTATGCCGTCAGCACCGGCCGCATCTGCGTGGCTGCGCTGAACACGCGCAATCTCGATGCCGTCGCGACCGCGGTCGCCGCCGTGTTGAAGTAAGACTGTCTGGTGGAGGTCCGGACGCCTTGGCGGCCGGACGAAGAAATGGCGCCCTGCGTGAACCGCGAGGGCGCCATTTTTTTTGCGCGCTGCTTTACTGCGCGCTACAGCGTGCGGGCTGCAGCCGGGACCGTGGCGGCATCGTCCGCGTCGACGAAACCGTATGAAATCGCCCGCGCCAGTTCGGCGCTCACGCTCGCGACGTCGGTCTGTTCCTGGCGCACGCCGGCCGCGCCGTTGCTGCCCGCCTGCATGCAAAAAGCCAGCGCGATGGGCAACAGCATCGCCACGGGCCAGTAAGTCGATATTGTCTTTCTCATTTGGACTACCTCGATTCGATGTCGCAGCGGAGCCAACGCCCACTTGTCGACAGTCGAAATGTTACGGAAATGCGAGAATCTTAAAAAGGTATTGAAGAGCAAAGCTTTGTTGCAGCCGGGGCAACAAGGCTGCCACGACGATGCGCCCGAAAATGCGGCCTCACGCGGCGGGACGCCGTCATAAAGGCTTACAAAGTTGTCGGGACATCGCAAGGCCGCGCGTGTCTTAATAAGTAACGCCCCAACGAATCATTCCAAGATCATGAAATCCGCAGTCGCTGGTCTTTTGTTCGCCTCGTCCGCCGCGCTGCTCGGCGGATGCGCGGCGTATCCCGATGCCGGCGGGTACTACGGCGGCGGATATCCCGCCGGCGGCTATCCCGCAACCGCGTACGACACGCCCGGCTACGACGCTTATTACGGCGGCCCGCCCGTTGTGCAGCCAGGCGTGGTCGTAGGCGGCGGGTATTACTATGGCGGCCCGGGCCCGGGGCGTTATTGGGACGACGGTCCCGGCTGGCGCCGTCCGCCGCCCGGCGGATGGAACAACCGGCCGCCGCCGAACCGTGGATACGGTGGCCCTCCGCCGCAAGCCGGCGGCGGCCATGGCGGCCCGCCTCCTCAGGCGGGTGGTGGACGTCCGCAGGGCGGCCCGCCGCCCCAAGCCAACGGCGGGGCGTTGCCAAGAGCAGTCGGCGGCCCGCCGATGCGGCCTCAAGCCGCACCGCCGCCTTCGAACCCGGGCGGCAATCAAGGCGGCAATCGTGGCGGTGGAGGCAATGGCGGCGGCAACGGTGGCGGCAATAGCGGCCGCTGGCACAGTGGACCGATCGGCAACTGAGTTCGCCTCCCGGCTCCACAAAAAAGACGGCGCCCGACGACGAGTCGGGCGCCGTCTTTCGTTGCAGAGTTCAGCCCAGATGCGACCGTTGCGCCTTATACAGTTCGCGGAAGGTCCGGCCGACAGGCGCAGGCATGTCGCGCGTCGCGGTCCAGCCGGCGCCGAGCGGCAGACGTGCAATCGACCGGCGCGTGCCGCCCATGCGTTCCAGCACGCGCACCGCCACTTTCGTGAACAGCGCGTAGGCGGTTGGATGCTTCGCCAGATAGCCCCACAGCGCCAACCCGGCGCGCTCGTTCCAGGGACGCAGCCGCCGCTCCATCTGTTTCTCGCGCAGTTTGCGCAGCAGATCCGACAGCGGAATTCCCACCGGGCACACGCTGTTGCATTCGCCGCATAGCGTGGCGGCCTGCGGCAGATCGAGCGCGCGGTCGATACCGACATAAGCCGGCGTCAGCACCGACCCCATCGGTCCGGGATACACCCAGCCGTACGCATGTCCGCCGATCTTCTGGTACACCGGACAGTGGTTCATGCACGCCCCGCAGCGGATACAGCGCAGCATCTCCTGGAACTCCCCGCCGATCAGCCCGGTGCGCCCGCCATCGACGAGCACGAAGTACATATGCTCGGGACCGTCGGTTTCATCCGGGGCACGCGGGCCGGTCAGCAGCGAGAAATAGTTCGACACCGTCTGTCCGGTCGCCGAGCGCGGCAGGAGGCGCATGGCGGTCGCGAGATCCTCGAGTGTCGGCAGCACTTTTTCGATGCCCGTCACCGCGACGTGCACGCGCGGCATCACCGTACACATGCCTTCGTTGCCCTCGTTCGTGACGACCGCCACCGAACCCGTTTCCGCGATCAGGAAATTGCCGCCGGTCACGCCCATGTCCGCCGACATGAAATGCGGCCGCAACACCTCGCGCGCCTCGCGCGTCATCTCGGGAATGTCGGTCAGGCGCGGCTTGTTGTGCGTCTTCGCGAAGAGATCGGCGATCTCGTCCTTATCCTTGTGCACGACCGGCGCGATGATGTGGCTCGGCGGCTCGTTGTCGTTGATCTGCAGGATGTATTCGCCGAGATCGGTCTCGATGGACTGCACGCCCATTTCGCCCAGCACGCGATTGAGCTGCATCTCTTCCGACACCATCGACTTGGTCTTGATGACCTTCTTCACGTCGTGCTTGCGCGCGATCTCCGCCACCAGCCGCGCGGCGTCCTGCGTCGATTCGGCGTACAGCACGGTTGCGCCGCGCCGGGTTGCCTCGCGCTCGAAGGTCTCGAGCCAGACGTCGAGGTTCTCCAGCGCCCGGTTGCGCCGTTCCTTCAGCGCCGCGCGCGTCGCTTCGAAGTCGATGTCGCGCACCGCGTTCGCGCGCCCGGTGACGAACTTCGTCGACAGCTTCTTGAGGTTCTGTTGCAGGCGTTCGTCCGCGAGCTTGCTGCCGGCGCGCGCCTTGAACTGCATCGTCTGAACTTGCATGGGGAGTGCTCCGTCCGCCGTGGTCAGACGCCGGCCGGCGCGTCGCCGGCAAGCACCTGCGCGATGTGCAGCACGCGTGTCGTGGTATCGCCGGTGCGACGCAGCCGGCCTTCGATATTCAGCATGCAGCCGAGATCGCCCAGCACGACCGCATCCGCCCCGCTCGCCCGGATGTTGGCGCACTTTTCGTCGACGATCGCCGTCGAGATGTCGCCGTACTTCACCGCGAAAGTGCCGCCGAAACCGCAGCAATGCTCGCAGGCCGCCATCTCCGTCACGGCCACGCCTGCCTGCGACAACAGCTCGCGCGGCTGGGTCTTCACACCGAGCTCGCGCAGGCCGGAGCAGGAATCGTGATAGGTCGCCGTGCCGTCGAAGCCCGCAGGCTCCATCCGCGTCCGCGCGACCGTCACGAGGAAATCGGTCAGTTCGAATACACGCGGCTGAAGCCGGGCGAAACGGCTCATCAATTGCGGATCGTCGCGGAACAGATCGCCGTAATGCGCGCGGATCATGCCGCCGCAGGAGCCCGACGGCACGACGACGTAATCGAATTGCTCGAATTCGCACAGGGTCTTTTCGGCGAGGTTGCGGGCGAGCGGACGGTCGCCCGAATTGTAGGCAGGTTGGCCGCAGCACGTCTGCGACGGCGGCACGACGACCTCGAAGCCCGCGCGCTCGATCAGCTTGATCGCGGAGAAGCCGATCTCGGGGCGCATCATATCGACGAGACATGTCACGAATAATCCGACTCGCATGGGGGCGTTTCCTGTTTTGTAGAGTGATGTGAACGCCCGGCAATTATCCGTGAAAACGCCGCCGCGCCGGCCCGTTCACGGCTTTTGGGGCGCATGTCCGATTCGCCCCAGCCAAATGGCCTGTTTGCCTTTTCACGATACGAGATACAATTGCATTTCCGCTGTTTGACGCATCAACCGATTTTTCACGATGAGCGATACGAACCCGGATTCCAAAACCTCCATTCAGGTGATCGAACGCATGATGCGTCTGCTCGACGCACTCGCCGGTCACACCGATCCCGTCAGTCTCAAAGAACTGTCGCAGAGCACCGAACTGCATCCGTCCACCGCGCACCGCATTCTCAATGACATGGTGCTGTGCCGGCTCGTCGATCGCTCCGATCCCGGCACGTACCGGCTGGGCATGCGGCTGCTCGAACTCGGCAACCTGGTGAAAGCGCGCCTTTCGGTACGCGAGGCCGCGATGCCGCCGATGCGCGAACTGCATCGCCAGACGGGCCAGACGGTCAACCTGTCGGTGCGTCAGGGCGACGAGATCGTCTATATCGAGCGCGCCTACTCGGAGCGCTCGGGCATGCAGGTGGTGCGGGCCATTGGCGGGCGGGCGCCGCTGCATCTGACGTCGGTGGGCAAGCTGTTCCTCGCCGCCGACGAAGCCGCGCGCGTGCGCGCCTACGCGATGCGCACCGGGCTCTCGGGACATACGCAGAACAGCATCACCGATCTCGCCAAGCTCGAACGCGAACTGCTGCTGGTGCGTCAGCAATCCTGCGCGCGCGACAACGAGGAACTCGAACTGGGCGTGCGCTGCATCGCGGCGGGCATTTATGACGATACCGGGCGGCTGGTTGCGGGGTTGTCGCTGTCGGCGCCCGCCGACCGGCTGCAGGACGCCTGGCTCAAGCAGCTGAGCCATACGGCGCTGGAGATTTCACGCTCGCTCGGCTATCACCCGGAGCAGGCCGCCGGGGAGGCACAGCAGGCGCAGCACGCCACGCACGCGCACCGCTGAGCCGTCTTTCCTGTGTGTCCTGTGTGTCCTGTGTGTCCTGTGTGTCCTGTGTGTCCTGTGTGTCCTGTGTGAATAAAAAACGGGATTCGTCTTTCAACGAATCCCGTTTTGCCTTGGAAGCCCGGCCGATGCGCCGAACTTAAGGATTCGCGCCGCCGCCCATGTCGGCGCTCATGATGTGCGGTTCGCCAAGCGTGTCGAGATACGAACGCAGACGGCCAGCATCCGCGAAACGCGAATACTTGCCGTAGGAATCCAGCAACACGATCACGACCGGGCGGCCGTGGACAGTTGCCTGCATCACCAGGCACTCACCCGCTTCGTTGATGAAGCCGGTCTTTTGCAAGCCGATGTCCCACGACGCATTGCGGATCAACGCATTCGTGCTGTTGTAGGCGAGATTGCGCTTGCCGGTGAAGACGTCGTAGCTGCGGTCGGTCGAGAACTTGCGGATCAGCGGGTACTGATACGCGGCGTTGACCATCTTCGCGAGGTCACGCGCGCTCGACACGTTCTGGCTCGTGAGGCCGGTGGAATTCTCGAAGTGGGTGTCGGTCATGCCGAGCGACTTCGCCTTTGCGTTCATCGCAGCGATGAAGGCCGGACGTCCACCCGCGTAATAACGGGACAACGCGGCTGCCGCACGGTTTTCCGATGCCATCAGCGCGATGTGCAGCATGTCCTCGCGATTCAGCACCGAACCGACCGAAAGACGCGAGCCGGTGAACTTCTCGTAATCGCGATCTTCGTCGGTGACGGAGATGTCCTCGGTGAGCGGCGCATGCGAGTCGAGCACGACCATGGCCGTCATCAGCTTGGTGATCGATGCGATCGGCACGACGGCGCGCGAATTCTTGTCGAAGAGCGTTTCGGAGGTGTTCTGGTCGATCACATAAGCGACGCTCGAACGCAGCGCGAGGCTGTCGGGCGTGTCATGCAGGCCGAATGCCTGTCCCACCGAAGGCGAACGCGGCTGGAACGCGACCGCGTGGACCGCGCCGCGCCGGGCGTGCGGCTCCATGCGATACGCGACACGGCGCTTGCGCGATGCGCGCGGCGCGTCGTCATCGTCGTTCGCGGCGGCGACCTTGGCGGCCTTTACTGGCTTGGGCGATTTCAGCGCGGTCTTCGCGACACGGGCAGGCTTGGCGGCCTTGGTAGCGGGTTGGGCGGATTTCTTGACGGTTTTGGTGGCGGTTGCAGTCTTTGCAAGGGCTTCAGCCGGAGCCGCTGCGAAGGACGTCGCTACTGCGATGGAGACGGCGAGCGACAGCGCGGAGCGCACTGCGACGCCATGCACCACCTTCAACGACGAAAACATTTCGGTTTTCATTAGTGTTCTGTTGGGCGGCTGGAGGGTACCGCCAAGTGTAGTGAAGCTACGAAATTTAAGCAATATTAAGCACTTATCGGTGCTCGTTAAACCGAGTTGTAAGCCGTGATTGCGTATTATCGATGATGAAACGCACCCCGATCGGAAAAAACGATCGTTCCGGCAGAACAATTGCTGCGAGTGCGCGCTTTAACTACATGGTGACCAGCGCACTATCGGCAATACTTTCCGTGACTTTAGTCAAACGCTTAACAACGCGTCAGCGGCAACGAAATTTTTGGAGCGGGGATGGGTGTCGAGAATGCGGCGGTAAGAGCACGGCGGATCGAGCAGCCGAGATGTTAACGTTTCTTCACGATTTTGGTGTACGCCGCGAGGTCAAAAAGTAAGACGAACTTTTGGAGCGGTGCGCGGTCGGGGCCGCCGCAGGCCGCTCTCGCCGCAGGCCGCTCTCGCCGCAGGCCGCTCTCGCCGCAGGCCGCTCTCGCCGCAGGCCGCTCTCGCCGCAGGCCGCTCTCGCCGCAGGCCGCTCCCGCCGCAATCCCGCTCCCGCCGCAATCCCGCTCCCGCCGCAAGCCCGCTCCCGCCGCAAGCCCGCTCCCGCCGCAAACCGTTGCCGCCGCAAGCCCTTCCCGCCGCAATCACGCAATACAACGCGCCGCGTCAAAGTGAAACATCAAAGCTTCATCGAAACGTGATTTCATCAGCATCACGCTCCCGTTGAACGCCTGCACGCTTGATCCCAACGTGGTGCACAAGGGTTTTCACGAACGTCCGCAAGCGCCTGAACGCTACTTGTAAGTCTCTGTTTAAACTGAGTTTTATCCTGTTTGTGCGATGCACAAAAAGAGCTTGACATCGTTCGGGATATCACTAAAATGGCTTTCATGTTGCGACGCACCAAATGCTTTGCACTGAACCGGCACACGTTTTCGCCGGATCTATCCAAACCACGACCCGCGTTTGATGGGTCGGCCATCAGGAGCCTGAGATGACACTGTTGACCCCCGAGCAAATCGCCGCTGCCCAGAAATCCAACTTCGACACGCTGTTCGGTCTGACGAACAAGGCGTTCGAAGGCGTCGAAAAGCTGGTTGAACTGAATCTGCAAGTCGTGAAGTCCACGCTGGCCGAAAGCCAGGAAAACGCGCAACGCGCGCTGTCGGTGAAGGACGCACAGGAACTGCTCGCGCTGCAAGCCAGCCTGACGCAGCCGGTCGCTGAAAAGGTCCTGTCGTATGGCCGTCACCTGTATGAAATCGCATCGGCCACGCAAGCTGAATTCGCCCGCGTCGCGGAAGTGCAATACGAAGAGCAGAACCGCAAGGTGCAAACGCTCGTCGACAACGTCGCGAAGAACGCACCCGCTGGTTCGGAAACGGCTGTCGCCGTGATGAAGTCGGCCATCACCGCCGCCAACACCACGTACGAAACGGTTCACAAGGCAACGAAGCAAGCCGTCGAGATCGCTGAAAGCAACTTCAACGCAGCCGCCACGGCCGCCACGAAGGCCGCTACGCAAGCGACCGAGCAAGCTTCGCGCGTCGCCAAGAAGTCGGTTGCCTGAGTTTGCTGCCGGGCTTCGCCCGGCTGGCTGACGATGCAACAAAAAACCCGGCCACTGTGCCGGGTTTTTTGTTGCCCGCGCGGCGCGCGGTGGCGCACACGACGCCGCACAGATTGGCGCGGCGCACATGACGCGCCGCACAGTTGAAGCGCCAGTTGAAGCGCCACTGTTAAAGCGCCGCAGTTGAAGCGCCACAGTTGAAGCGCCGCAGTTGAAGCGCCGCAGTTGAAGCGCCGCAGTTGAAGCGCCACAGTTGAAGCGCCACAGTTGAAGCGCCGCAGTTGAAGCGCCACAGTTGAAGCGCCACAGTTGAAGCGCCACAGTTGAAGCGCCACAGATGAAGCGCCACTGTTGAAGCGCCACAGTTGAAGCGCCACAGTTGAAGCGCCACAGATGAAGCGCCACAGATGAAGCGCCACAGATGAAGCGCCACAGATGAAGCGCCACAGATGAAGCGCCACAGATGAAAAAGGCGCGCTCCTTCACAGGAGCGCGCCTTTTTTGCGCGTGTTAAACGCGAAGAGAACTTACTTCTTGCGTTGCGGCGGCAAGTCCGTGCAAACGCCTTCGTACAACTCCGCCGCCATCCCGACGGATTCGCCGAGCGTCGGGTGCGGATGGATCGTCTTGCCGATATCGGTGGCATCCGCGCCCATCTCGATCGCGAGACACACTTCGCTGATCAGGTCGCCCGCATTCAGACCGACAATCCCGCCGCCGATCACCCGATGCGTTTCTTCATCGAAGATCAGCTTGGTGAAGCCTTCGTCACGGCCATTGGCGATCGCGCGGCCCGAAGCGGCCCACGGGAACACGGCTTTGCCGAACTTGATGCCTTCCGCCTTGCACTGCTCTTCCGTCTTGCCGGCCCAGGCCACTTCCGGATCGGTATAGGCCACCGACGGAATCTGCAGCGCGTCGAAGTACGCCTTCTCGCCGTGCGCCGCTTCCGCCGCGACGTGGCCTTCATGCACGGCCTTGTGCGCGAGCATCGGCTGGCCGACCAGGTCGCCGATCGCGAAGATGTGCGGCACGTTGGTGCGCATCTGCTTGTCGACGTTGATGAAGCCGCGCTCCGTCACCGCCACACCCGCCTTGTCCGCGCCGATCTTGCCGCCGTTCGGGCTGCGGCCCACCGCGAGCAGCACGAGGTCGTAGCGTTGCGGCTCGGCCGGCGCCTTCTCGCCCTCGAAGCTCACGTAGATGCCGTCTTCCTTCGCTTCGGCCTTCGTGGTCTTCGTCTTCAGCATGACGTTCGTGAAGCGCTTGGCGTTGAACTTCTCCCAGACCTTCACGAGGTCGCGGTCCGCGCCCTGCATCAGGCCGTCGAGCATTTCAACGACGTCGATATCGGCGCCGAGCGTCGAATACACCGTCGCCATTTCCAGGCCGATGATGCCGCCGCCCACCACCAGCATGCGCTTGGGCAACTGACGCAGTTCGAGCGCGCCGGTCGAATCGACGACCCGCGGATCATCCGGGAAAAACGGCAGCTTCACGGACTGCGAACCGGCCGCAATGATCGCCTGCTTGAACTTGACGACCTTCTTGCCGTCGGGACCGTTCACTTCCATGTGATTCGGATCGACGAAGTTGCCGACGCCCGTCACCACCTGGACCTTGCGCGCCTTCGCCATGCCGGCGAGGCCGCCGGTCAGCTTCTTGACGACGCCTTCCTTGAAGCCGCGCAGCTTGTCGAGGTCGACCTTCGGCTCGCCGAAGCTGATGCCGTGCGCGCCCAGCGCGGCCGCTTCGTCGATGACGAGCGCCGTGTGCAGCAGCGCCTTCGACGGAATGCAGCCGACGTTCAGGCACACGCCGCCAAGCGTCGAATAACGCTCGACGAGTACGGTCTTCATGCCGAGGTCGGCGGCGCGGAAGGCTGCCGAATAGCCGCCGGGACCGGCGCCGAGCACGAGCATGTCGCATTCGACATCGGCCACGCCGGAATAGGAACCGGCCTGCGGCGCGGGCGCCGACGGTGCGGCCGGGGCAGCAGCGGGAGCCGCAGCCGGGGCCGGGGCCGCCTTCGAAGGCGCGGGCGCGGCGGCCGCGCCGCTTTCCAGCGTCAGGACCAGCGTGCCTTCCGATACGTTGTCGCCGACCTTGACCTTCACTTCCTTGACCGTGCCCGCAGCGGGCGAAGGCACGTCCATCGTGGCCTTGTCGGATTCGAGCGTGACGAGCGACTGTTCCTTCTCGACCGTGTCGCCCGGCTTCACGTGCACTTCGATGACCGGAATGTCCTTGAAGTCGCCGATATCCGGCACCTTCACGTCCTGCACGGCGCCACTCGGAGCCGCAGCCGCAGCCGGAGCGGACGCAGCGGGAGCCGCAGGGGCGGCGGCTGCGCCTTCGGTCTCGATCATCGCGATGACCGTGCCCTGCGATACCTTGTCGCCCTGCTTGACCTTCACTTCCTTGATCGTGCCTGCCGCATCGGCGGGCACTTCCATCGTGGCCTTGTCGGTTTCGAGCGTGATGACGCCCTGTTCCTTCTCGATGCGGTCGCCGGCCTGGATATGGATTTCGATGACATCGACATCGGAGAAGTCGCCGATGTCGGGTACTTTCAGTTCGACGAGACTCATGGTGTCCCCTAAGAAAAGAGCGGTTGGACCGGACAGTGCCGGTCCCCGTCGGCCGGCCGCGGTCCCGGACCCGCAGGTCCGGACGCGGCCCCGATCAAAAGATCAAAGAATGACGCGACGGAAATCGCCCAGAATCGCCGACAGATACGCGTTGAAGCGCGCGGCCTCGGCGCCGTCGATGACGCGATGGTCATACGACAGCGACAGCGGCAACGTGAGGCGCGGCACGAACTGCTTGCCGTCCCACACAGGCTTCATCTGACCGCGCGACAGACCGAGAATCGCGACTTCGGGCGCGTTGATGATCGGCGTGAAGTTCGTTCCGCCGATGCCGCCCAGCGACGAGATCGAGAAGCAGCCGCCCTGCATCTGGTCGGGCTTGAGCTTGCCGTCGCGCGCCGCCTTCGACAGATCCGCCATTTCCTTCGCGATGTCGACGAGGCCCTTCTTGTCGGCGTCGCGGATCACCGGAACGACGAGGCCGTTCGGCGTATCGGCCGCGAAACCGACGTTGTAGTACTGCTTGAAGACGAGGTTGTCGCCGTCGAGGCTGGCGTTGAAGGTCGGGAACTTCTTCAGCGCGAACACCACCGCCTTGATGACGAACGCCAGCATCGTAAACTTCACGCCGACCTTCTCGTTCTCCTTGTTGAGCTTCACGCGCAGTTCTTCGAGCTCGGTGATGTCCGCTTCGTCGTTGTTCGTGACGTGCGGAATCATGACCCAGTTGCGATGCAGATTTGCGCCCGAGATCTTCTTGATGCGCGACAGCGGCTTCGGATCGACCGGGCCGAACTTCGCGAAATCGACCTTCGGCCACGGCAGCAGGCCGAGTTCGCCGCCACCGCCGCCGGCCGGAGCCGCCGCTGCGGGCGCCGCGCCCTGACCCGACATCACGCCCTTCACGAAGCTCGTGATGTCCTGCTGCGTGATGCGGCCCTTCGGACCCGTGCCGCGCACGCGCGCCACGTCCACGCCGAGTTCGCGCGCGAACTTGCGCACCGAAGGCGATGCATGGCTCGACGAGCGCGTGCCGTCGCCGGCGGGCATCACGGGCGCCTGCGCGAGCGCGGACGGCGCTTCCTTCGCGGGCGCCGGCTTGGCCGGTGCGTCCGGCGCCGCTTCGGTCTTCGCGGCCGGAGCGGGTGCTGCGGCCGGCGCTGCCGATGCACCTGCTGCGCCTTCGAGCACGACAATCAGCGTGCCTTCGGACACGTTGTCGCCGAGCTTGACCTTCAGCTCCTTGACCGTGCCCGCGGCAGGCGAAGGCACGTCCATCGTGGCCTTGTCGGATTCGAGCGTGACGAGCGACTGCTCTTTCTCGACCGTGTCGCCGACCTTGACCGCGATCTCGATGACCGGAATGTCCTTGAAGTCGCCGATGTCCGGCACCTTCACCTCGATCACGCCGCCACCGGAAGCAGCGGGCGCGGATGCAGCAGCGGGCGCCGGCGCGGCGGCCGCTTCCTGCTTTGCTTCTTCCTTCTTCGGCGCTTCAGCCGCGCCGCCTTCCAGCACGACGATCAGCGTGCCTTCCGACACGTTGTCGCCGACCTTGACCTTCACTTCCTTCACGGTGCCGGCGGCGGAACTGGGCACGTCCATCGTCGCCTTGTCGGACTCGAGCGTGACGAGCGACTGCTCGGCCTCGACGGTGTCACCCGGCTTGACCAGCACCTCGATCACCGGAATGTCCTTGAAATCGCCGATGTCCGGCACTTTGACTTCGATCGCTTGACTCATTATTAGTGTCTCCTGGTTGCACGCGGCCTCGCTCCGCTTCGGAGAGAGGCCACGTCACAACGCACGGGGGCGATGCCTTTAGACGGTCATCGGGTTGGGTTTGGACGGGTCGAGGTTGTACTTCTTGATCGCCTCGCCGACGACCTTGCGCTCGATCGTGCCTTCGTCGGCAAGCGCGTTGAGCGCCGCCAGCGTGACCCAGTAGCGGTCGACTTCGAAGAAGTGGCGCAGCGCCTCGCGCGTATCCGAGCGGCCGTAGCCGTCGGTGCCGAGCACCACGAACTTCTGCGGCACGAACGCGCGGATCTGGTCCGTCAGCGCCCGGATGTAGTCGGTCGATGCAATCACCGGACCCTTCGCGCCCGTCAGCAGCTTCGTGACGTGCGGCACGCGCTTTTCTTCCGCCGGATGCAGCAGGTTGTAGCGCTCGATGGCCTGGCCTTCGCGGGCCAGTTCGGTGAAGCTCGGCACGCTCCACAGGTCGGCGGACACGCCCCAGTCGTTCTTCAGCAGGTCGGCGGCGGCGATCACTTCATTGAAGATCGTGCCCGCGCCCATCAGCTGGACGTGCGCCTTGGCCGGCGCGTCGGACTTGCTGAACGCGTACATGCCCTTGATGATGTCGGCCGCCACGGCGTCACCTTGCGGAATCGCCGGGTGCTCGTAGTTCTCGTTCATCACCGTGATGTAGTAGTACACGTCTTCCTGGTCCGCCACCATGCGGCGCAGGCCGTCCTGCATGATGACCGCGAGTTCGTAGCCGAAGGTCGGGTCGTAGCTCACGCAGTTCGGCACGGACGCCGCCCACAGCAGCGAGTGGCCGTCTTCGTGCTGCAGGCCTTCGCCGTTGAGCGTCGTGCGGCCCGCGGTGCCGCCCAGCAGGAAGCCGCGCGAACGCATGTCGCCCGCGGCCCAGGCCAGGTCGCCGATGCGCTGGAAGCCGAACATCGAATAGAAGATGTAGAACGGGATCATGATCTCGCCGTGCGTCGAGTACGACGTCGCGGCTGCGATCCAGTCACACATGCCCCCTGCTTCGTTGATGCCTTCCTGCAGGATCTGGCCGGTCTCCGATTCCCGGTAGAACATCAGCTGGTCGGAGTCTTCCGGAATGTACTTCTGGCCGTCCTGATTCCAGATACCGATCTGGCGGAACAGACCTTCCATGCCGAAGGTACGCGACTCGTCCGGGACGATCGGCACGATACGCTTGCCGATGGCCTTGTCCTTCAACAGGATGTTGAGCACACGCACGAACGCCATCGTCGTGGAGATTTCGCGGCCTGCGCCCGTGCCCTTCAACAGCGGCTCGAACGCGCTGAGCGCCGGCACCGGCAGCGATTCCGCCTTCTCGCGACGCGCCGGCAGATAGCCGCCCAGGTCCATGCGCTTCTGGCGCATGTATTCCAGTTCCTTCGAACCTTCCTCGAACGTCAGGTACGGCACGTCGGCGATCTGTTCGTCGGTCAGCGGCAGGCGGAACTGGTCGCGGAATTTCTTCAGCGTGTCGATCGGCAGCTTCTTCTGCTGGTGCGTGATGTTCATCGCCTGGCCGTGCTCGCCCATGCCGTAACCCTTGATGGTCTTGGCGAGGATGACGGTCGGCGCGCCCTTCGTGCGGGTGGCCGCGTCGAAGGCTGCGTAGATCTTGTGCGGATCGTGGCCGCCGCGATTCAGATTCCAGATGTCCTCGTCGGACCAGTCGGACACCAGCGCCTTCAGTTCCGGCGTGTTGAAGAAGTGCTCGCGCACGAACGCGCCCGACTCCGACTTGTAGGTCTGGTATTCACCGTCGACGACGTCCATCATGCGGCGCATCAGCGCGCCGGTCTTGTCGCGTGCGAACAGCGCATCCCAGCGGCTGCCCCAGATCACCTTGATGACGTTCCAGCCGGCGCCGCGGAACTCGCTTTCGAGTTCCTGGATGATCTTGCCGTTGCCGCGCACCGGGCCGTCGAGACGCTGCAGGTTGCAGTTGATGACGAACACGAGGTTGTCGAGACGCTCGCGCCCGGCCATGCCGATCGCGCCGAGCGATTCCGGCTCGTCCGTTTCGCCATCGCCCAGGAACGCCCAGACCTTGCGGCCTTCGGTCTTCGCGATGCCGCGCGCCGCCATGTACTTCATGAAGCGCGCCTGGTAGATCGCCATGATCGGGCCGAGGCCCATCGACACGGTCGGGAACTGCCAGAAATCGGGCATCAGCCACGGATGCGGATACGACGAGATGCCCTCGCCGCCCACTTCCTGGCGGAAGTTGTTGAGCTGCTTCTCGGTCAGGCGGCCGAGCAGGAACGCGCGCGAGTAGACGCCCGGCGACGAGTGGCCCTGCACGAACACGAGGTCGCCGCCGTGATCTTTCGACGGTGCATGCCAGAAGTGGTTGAAGCCGACGTCATACAGCGTCGCGGCGGACGCAAACGAGGCGATGTGACCGCCGACGTTGGTGTCCTTGCCGGCGCGCAGCACCATGGCGATGGCGTTCCAGCGCGTGTACGAGCGAATCCGGTGTTCGACGTCCTGGTCGCCCGGAATCTTCGACTGCGAGGCGACGGGGATCGTGTTGATGTACGGCGTGTTCGCCGAGAACGGCAGGTGCTCGCCATGTACGCGAGCGAATTCGATTTGTTTCTCGATCAGGTAGTGCGCGCGATCAGGACCAACCGCGGAAATCACGCCGTCGAGGGCGTCGAGCCATTCGGCGGTTTCCTGGGGATCGTCGTCCTTGGCGTTGGCGACATATTTGAGAACTTCGTCGGGTACAGCGGACATGCTCGTCTCCTGATGTGAGGAACACTCTTGAACCACTGGCGCACGCCCGCAAAAAAGCGGGCCCGGCCGCGTGCCGGCAATTCTAAAGAGGGTCTAGATCAAGACGCAAGGAATTTTTCGAATCATGAGAGTTAATCTCACAATACGAAAAAATGCTGCAATGCACCGTCCGGCAAGGCTTTTTTTATCAGACGTATCTCCTCCTTTTGCCGCGTTTGGGCGGTCTTACCTGTCTTTTTACGCCAATTAACAATCAGGTGCTGCGTTACAATCGCACGCATGTTGACCGAACGGCTGATCAAACGCTCGGGGAAGGGCGGGCGCAAGCCGTCTGACTCGTCGCCCACCCGCTGGCACCACGGCCCGTGGTGGTCGAACTCCTATTTACTCACGCCGCTCATCTCGATCCTGGTCTTTCTGGTCGTGATGAGTCTGATTCTGTGGAGTCTCAACCGGCGGGAGCAGCAACAGCAGGAAGACACGCTGTATCGCAATGTGGCGTGGGCCCAGCAGCAAATCCGCCTGTCCATGACCGGCGCGCAAGAACAGATCCAGGCGCTCGCCCGCGACATCGCCGGCGGTCACGGCGACCCGCAGAACTTCCAGACCGCGTCCACCGACATCATGCAGGGGCATCCCGAGATCCTCTACATGAACTGGTACACCAGCGAGCACAAGCCGCGCTGGCCCAATACGCCGCTGCCCCTGCTCGGTTCCCGCCTCGCCAAGCCCAACGAAACGCAGATGGACGAGGCCGTGCAGGCCGCCTTCGACGAGGCGCGCAACACCCGCCGCCAGGTCTATTCGCCACTGCTGTACGACGACCTCGGCAACGGCTACATCACGCTCCAGACGCCGGTGTTCCGCGACCGCGAATTCCTGGGCTCGATCGCCGCGGTGTTCTCGATCGAAGGCATCCTGAAGCACGACATTCCGAGCGAACTGTCGGCGAAGTACAAGATCTCCATTACCGACCTGAACAACCGCGAACTCGCGACCACGTCGAGCCGCCCGCGCCTGCCGCGCGACATGTTCTACGACCTGCCGCTCGATCCGCCGGGTCAGGGTTTGTCGGTGCGCGTCTATTCGTATCCGCAACTCACCAACTTCACCAACAACACACTGGTGTGGCTCGTCGCCGGCCTGTCGTGCTTCGTGCTGTGGAGCCTGTGGAGTCTGTGGAAGCACACGCGCCAGCGTTTCGAGGCGCAGCAGGCGCTCTACGCCGAGGCGTTCTTCCGCCGCGCGATGGAAAACTCCGTGCTGATCGGCATGCGCGTGCTCGACATGCACGGCCGCATCACGCACGTGAATCCCGCCTTCTGCCGCATGACGGGCTGGGACGAAAGCGATCTGGTCGGCAAGAACGCGCCGTTCCCGTACTGGCCGCGCGACGCCTATCCGGAAATGCAGCGCCAGCTCGACATGACCCTGCGCGGCAAGGCGCCCTCGTCCGGCTTCGAGCTGCGAGTGCGCCGCAAGGACGGCTCGTTCTTCCACGCGCGCCTCTACGTGTCGCCGCTGATCGACAGTTCCGGACGCCAGACCGGCTGGATGTCGTCGATGACCGACATCACCGAACCGAAACGCGCCCGCGAGGAACTCGCCGCCGCGCATGAACGCTTCACCACGGTGCTCGAAAGCCTCGATGCCGCCGTCTCCGTGCTCGCCGCCGACGAAGCCGAACTGCTGTTCGCGAACCGCTATTACCGGCATCTGTTCGGCATTCGGCCGGATGGCCATCTGGAACTCGCCGGCGCCGCGTTCGACGGCACCTCGCAGAGTTCGTCCGACACCATCGACATGGTCGATACCTTCGCCGGCCTGCCCGCCACCGCGCTCACCGAGAGTTCGGCGGACGCGCAGGAAGTCTACGTCGAGGGCATCCAGAAATGGTTCGAGGTGCGCCGCCAGTACATCCAGTGGGTCGACGGCCATCTCGCGCAGATGCAGATCGCCACCGACATCACGCAGCGCAAGCAGGCGCAGGAACTCGCGCACCAGCAAGAGGAAAAGCTGCAGTTCACGAGCCGCCTGATGACGATGGGCGAAATGGCGTCCTCGCTCGCGCATGAACTGAACCAGCCGCTCGCCGCCATCAACAATTACTGCTCGGGTTGCGTCGCGCTGGTGAAATCCGGCCGCATGACGCAGGAAACGCTGCTGCCGGCGCTCGAAAAAACCGCCCAGCAGGCGGTGCGCGCAGGCATGATCATCAAGCGCATCCGCGAGTTCGTGAAGCGTTCGGAACCGAAACGCCAGGCCGCACGCGTGGCGGATATCGTCGCGGACGCGGTGGGTCTCGCCGAGATCGAGGCGCGCAAACGCAAGATCCGCATCGTCACGGAAATCCGCTCGCGCATGCCGGTGATCTACGTGGATCCGGTTTTGATCGAACAAGTGTTGGTGAACCTGTTGAAAAACGCAGCGGAAGCGATGCATGATGCGAAACCACATGCCATCGATCCGGTAATCCGCGTCATCGTGCAGCGCATGGACGGCGGCTTTGTCTGCATCAGTGTGGTCGATCAGGGCCCGGGCGTGGACGAAGCCACCGCCGAGCGCCTGTTCGAACCGTTTTACAGCACCAAGTCCGACGGTA
This sequence comes from Caballeronia sp. LZ035, assembly GCF_031451175.1. Lineage (NCBI taxonomy): Bacteria > Pseudomonadati > Pseudomonadota > Betaproteobacteria > Burkholderiales > Burkholderiaceae > Caballeronia > Caballeronia sp. LZ035. Next base: position 1,450,721 of record NZ_JARUXS010000001.1, on the reverse strand, counting down.
TGGGCATGGGACTGAATATCTGCCGCTCGATCATCGAATCGCATCGCGGCAGACTTTGGGTGGTCAACAACGTCGAGGCGGACGGTCACGTGACCGGCGCGACCTTCCACTGCAGCCTGCCGATCGGCCAGGTGGACGGTTCGGGCACGGACGGTTCCGCTCACGACGAACATACGAGACAACAAACCGTTACGGGAGAACTATGAGCACAGTCACCACTCAGGAAACCGTCTTCGTCGTGGATGATGACGAAGCGGTGCGCGATTCCTTGCGCTGGCTGCTCGAGGCAAACGGCTATCGCGTGCAGTGCTTTTCGAGCGCCGAGTCCTTCCTCGACGTGTACCTGCCGGTCGCCCATTCCGGCGCGATCTCCTGCCTGATCCTCGACGTGCGCATGGCCGGCATGACAGGGCTCGAGTTGCAGGAAAAGCTGATTGCCGAGAACTCGCTGCTGCCGATCATTTTCGTGACGGGTCACGGCGACGTGCCGATGGCCGTTTCGACCATGAAGAAAGGCGCGATGGATTTCATCGAGAAGCCTTTCGACGAAGCCGAACTGCGCAAGCTGGTCGAGCGCATGCTCGAGAAGGCGCGCAATGAAAGCACCAGCGTGCAGCAGCAGCGCGCCGCCGCCGAGCGGCTCGGCAAGCTGACGGCGCGCGAGCATCAGGTGCTGGAACGCATCATCGCCGGGCGGCTCAACAAGCAGATTGCCGACGATCTCGGCATCAGCATCAAGACCGTCGAGGCGCATCGCGCGAATATCATGGAAAAGCTCTCCGTGAATACCGTCGCCGACCTGCTGCGCCTCGCGCTGTCGAACAAGCCGCAACAGTAAGCGCTGTCATCTCCTTTCGCGGCCGGCATCGCATGCCGGCCGCGTTGTCATGGTGCGCCGGTTCCGGCGCCGCCACGCCCCCTTCTCCCCGGTCTGAATTCCGTTGTCCGTAACAGTGAAACGTGATATTTCCTCAATCACGTTGACACACCTTGGGGCCCGCCCGTAACGTCTGCGGGCCTTAACTACCGGACAACGTCATGCGCGACAAGACGTCCTTCGCGTCCTGGCTCGGCCAGCAAACGTTTGGCATCGCAGCCGCCGGGCCCGATGCCGAACGCCTCCCGCTTCCCTTTCTCTCACCTGCCCCGCGCGGCACGCATGGGCACACTGCGTGCGGCCCGACGCGTGGCACGCGCACGGCGGGCATCGCGCACCGGAGGACCTGATCGTGGAACGCAATCCTTCCCATCCGCCGGCGAACGGCTCGCCATCGCGCAAGCGCACGGCGCGCATCGTGGCGCTCAGCGCGGCGCTGGTCGCCGTGCCCGTCGCGGTTCAGTATCTCCATCCGTACCATGCGCAAGCGCAGGTGCCGGCGCAGGTGCCGGCGCAGGTTCCAGCTCAGACACCGGCTCAGCCCGCTGCGGCAAACCCCACGCAGAAGCTCTCCGGCCAGCAGCTCGACGCATTGACGGCACCCGTGGCGCTCTATCCCGATGCCCTGCTCGCCCAGGTGCTGATGGCGTCGACCTATCCCGCGCAAGTGACTGACGCGGATGCGTGGGCCAAGGCCAACACCAACCTCAAGGGCGACGACGCCGTACGCGCCGTGCAGTCGCAGCCCTGGGATCCGAGCGTGCAATCGCTCGTGGCGTTCCCGCAGGCCCTCGCGACCCTGGCCTCCAAGATCGACTGGACCGCGCAACTCGGCAACGCGTTCATTGCGCAGCCCAGCGACGTGATGGACTCCGTGCAGCGTCTGCGGCGCGCCGCGCAAGGCGCGGGCAACCTGAAGAGCAACGAGCAGCAAACGGTCAAGGTCCAGCAGGCGCCGAGCGCGACCAGCACCACCAGCGCGACCAGCACCACCAGCACGACCAGGATCGAAATCGTGCCGGCCAATCCGCAGGTGGTCTACGTACCGACCTATAACCCGACGGTCGTCTACGGCGCGTGGCCCTATCCGGCCTATCCGCCGGTCTACGTGCCTCCGCCGCCCGGCTATGCCATCGCGACCGGCTTCGTGTCGGGCCTGGCCTTCGGCGCGGGCATCGCGGTCGCCAATTCGCTGTGGGGCAACTGCGACTGGAATCACGGCGACGTCAACGTCAACGTGAATCGCTACAACAACATCAACGTGAACAACCGCATCAATGCGAACAGCAACAACGTGCGCTGGAATCGCAACGATCCGCAGTTCAACCGCAACAACCTCGCCGGTCGGCAGAACGGCTTCAATAACGCCAATCCCGGCGCGAATGCCGGCCAGTTCCGCGGCCGCGAGGACGCACGCGCGCAAGCCGCGCAGACGCTGCAGCAGCGCACCGGGCAGAACCTCAATCAGACGGCCAGCCAGCGCGCGCAGAGCATTCGCCAGGGCGGCGGTCAGAATGCGCTCAACCGCAGCGACCTGCAGCAGCGCGCGCAGAGCGTCAACCGCGACAATGCACTGCGCGGCGCGGGCGATGGCGATGCCGCGCGGCAGGACATCCAGCGCGGGCAGGCGAGCCGGCAGTCGTACTCGAACCGGACGCAAAGCCGGCCCGGTGAGAACGGCGGCGGCGTGCAGCGCCAGAGTAACGGTCTCGGCGCCGGCGGCGGTGGCATGCAGCGCCAGGGCGGCGGTCTCGGCAGCGGTGGTGGCGGTATTCAGCGCGAAGGCGGCGGCCTGGGAGGCGGAGGTGGCGGCATACAGCATCCGGGCGGCTTCGGCGGCGGCGGATTACATGGCGGCGGCGGCTTCCATCGCCGTTGATGACCCTATCCCTGCCTACGCACCGCGCACGCGGCGACCGCCCGCTCAAGGAGCCTGAAATGACCCCTAACCACCCTTTCGCCTTACCGAAGAAAGCCTTGCTTGGCGCAGTACTCGCCGCGTCGTTCGCCGCCCTCGCATTCAGCGCGACGACGGCGCGTGCTCAGACCGCATCGCAAGCTGTCTATCCGAGCACCGAGGCTGCGGCCCAGGCGCTCACCGACGCCATCGCGAGCAACGACGAACGCGCGCTCTCAAAAGTCCTCGGCAAGGACCATGCGCATTACGTTCCCACCGACAGCATCGGCGAACAGGATATCTACGCCTACCTCGGCGCGTGGGCGCAGCAGCATCGCATCGTCGACGCCCCGCAGCCGCTCGACGGCCACCCCGCCGCGTATATCGAAGTCGGCACCAGCGGCTGGACGCTGCCGATTCCGCTCGTGAAGGTGGCGAACGGCTGGCGCTTCGACATGCCCGCCGCGCGCGATGAAGTGCTCACGCGTCGCATCGGCCGCAACGAGCGTTCGGCGATGCAGGTGGCGCTCGCCTATGTCGCCGCGCAGAAGGAGTTCCGCGACCAGCAGGGGCACTACGCGGACCGCTTCGTCAGCACGCCGGGCAAGCACGACGGCCTGTACTGGGAAACGGCGCCGGGCGAAGCGGAAAGCCCGCTCGGCCCGCTGGCTGCGGAGATGCCGAACAAGCCGAGCGCGGCGGATGGTTACTACGGCTACCACTACCGCATCCTGAGAGCTCAGGGCGGCGGCGCGGGACTGATCGCCACCCCCGCCCAATATGGTCGGACCGGGGTGATGAGTTTTCTCGTGAAGCAGGATGGCCAGCTTTTTGAGAAAGACCTCGGCGCAAGATCGGCCGACCTCGCCTCGAAGGTCTCGCTGACCGCTCCTGGCGCATCCTGGAAGCCGGTCGCGCCGTAGTCAGCCGCGACCGATTCCAGCGGTTCCACCGGCCTGGTCCGCGCAAGCGGGCCAGGCCTCGCGCGGAAGCAAGGCCGCCGGTCGGCTTCAAAAATCCACGTCGATCCATGAGCTTCGCTGTTGATACACGCGCCAATCCTTCTTCAGGTTCCACAGCTTATAGAAGGCTGTTTCAGCGCTGACGGCCGTGGGATTGACCAGAAACAGTGAATGCGACCTGCTGAACATCACACGGTAATGACGTCATTTGACATTCTCCAGCGATGAAGGCTTCGCCATTTAACGGTAAGCCAGCGACCAGCCAAGCATGAACATCGTGACCTGGAGAAAATCAGGCTCATCATCGTTAGACCGCTGAAACGTGAATCGCTGAGTGAGCTGATCGGATATCAGATTGCCGATCAGAGGCAAAAGCGGATCCAGACGATTGCCATGCGCCGATCGCCTGACGAGATGAAGCCGACGTAATCAATAACGGTTGCTCTTCAGATTTTCTGCAAAGAACATCGAAGCGTCGGCGCCGAACGCGATTGTGGAGTTCGCAATCAGCCCATTCTCTGCAAACGCCTTGAGGCCTTGCCCCGTCCACTCGAGCGTGAGCATGGGCATGATGTTGACCGCGAGCTTTGGATCGTCACGCAGCTTGACAAAAAGCTCCGCCGTTTCTTCTTTTACGTTTCGCCAATCCTCGTCAAACCTTTCCGTCTCCTCCTCGATCATCATGTTGAGGCCTCGCTCCATGCTCCGGCACACTGCGAGTCTCCCGTGTACGGGTACATCAGAATCGCAAAATCCGTGGCAACGAAAGTCTTCGGCGCCGAGTATGAGTCAGACGGCGAAAGCAGCAATGACAATACGCGTCTCGACAGGATTGAGCCATTCCTGCCATGTTGAAAACGTGAGATTTCATCCATGATGCGGAACGTGAACCCAGACCCGGTGCGGTTTTTTATTCGAGTCCGTGGCTTTACCCGCCCGACCTGCACGCATCAATGGCTAGTCTTGATGCAGACCCTCTTCGTCGACATCAGCAACATTGAACGAGATCGTTTGAGATATTGAAGATTGAGTCTTTCTGGATAACCTGGTTTCGCCCAATAGCGTCATGCTCTCCTCCGGAGATAGTGGCATTAAAAAACACTAGCGAAAGACGAATATCGTTGACAGCCATAAAATCCGGATTTGCGTCCAATGACTCCAAGCGCACATGCACTCGGGCTGTTATTTAAAAATCGCCTTTCAGCACACTATCAGAGTCGTGACGGTCTGAAATAACCGAATGAGTGCAGAGACAGGCAGAAACAAAACATTTCAAATTGCTGTTGAAAGCGCATTAGAAATAGCAAGAATTCAGCGCTCCGTTACCCGCCCCATCGAGGCACGGTATACTTCCGCCTGACACACGGATCCGCGCGCGCAACCCGGCCCGATTCGATTCTTCGCACTGCCCCCTCGCTCAACCCCACACCGATTCACCATGACCGCCCAACTCATCGACGGCAACGCCCTCTCCAAGACCCTTCGCGCCGAAGTCGCCCGGCGCGCCGCCGCCCTCTCCGCTCGCGGCCACCAGCCGGGCCTCGCCGTCGTGCTGGTGGGCGACAATCCCGCGAGCGAGGTCTATGTGCGCAACAAGGTGAAGGCGTGCCACGACAACGGCCTGCATTCGGTGATGGACCGCTTCCCCGCCACGCTCACCGAAGCCGAACTGCTCGCCCACATCGCGAAGCTCAATGCCGATGCCGCCATCCACGGCATCCTCGTGCAGCTGCCGCTGCCGTCGCACATCGACAGCCACAAGGTCATCGAAGCGATCGCCCCGGAGAAGGACGTCGACGGCTTCCACGTCGCGAACGCGGGCGCGCTGATGACCGGCAAGCCGCTGTTTCGCCCGTGCACGCCCTACGGCGTGATGAAGATGTTCGAGGCGCACGGCATCGACCTGACGGGCGCCAACGCGGTCGTGATCGGCCGTTCGAACATCGTCGGCAAGCCAATGGCCCTCCTGCTGCTCGAAGCGGGCGCCACTGTCACCATTTGTCACAGCAAGACCCGCGATCTCGCCAGGCACACGCGCGAGGCTGACGTGGTGGTCGCCGCGGTCGGCCGCCGCAATATCCTGACCGCCGACATGGTGAAGCCGGGCGCGACGGTGATCGACGTCGGCATGAACCGCAACGACGAAGGCAAGCTGTGCGGCGACGTCGAGTTCGCCCAGGTAAAGGAAGTGGCCGGCTATATCACGCCGGTGCCGGGCGGCGTCGGCCCGATGACCATCACGATGCTGCTCGTCAACACCATCGAAGCGGCGGAACGCGCGGCGCAGGGCTGAAATCGGGGCTGCAACCGGGTTTGAAACAATCGCGCATCCTGAAAAAACTATCGATTGGAATTTGCCCCGACCGCCCCAATAATCCTTGAGAGAACCCGGCGCGGGGCGCGCTGTCCCGCCGGGGCTTCACCCAACACCAGAACGGGAGAGCCATGAGCGACACCACGTCCACCCCGGCAGCGGCCAATCCGCTGCTCGATTTTTCCGATCTCCCACGTTTCGGCGAGATCCGCCCCGAACACGTCACGCCCGCGCTGGATGTGCTGCTGGCGGCGGCCCGAAGCGCCGTGGATCGCGCGGCCGCACCCGAGACGCCCGCCACCTGGACGGATGTCGTCGAGGCGGTCGAACTGGAATCGGAGAAGCTGTCGCGCGCGTGGGGCGTCATCGGCCATCTGAACGCCGTCGCCGACACCCCGGAACTGCGCGCCGCCCATGCCGAAAACCTGCCGCGCGTGACCGAATTTTCCGCGAGCGTCGGCCAGAATCTCGCGCTGTACGAGAAGTACAAGGCCATCGCCGCCGGACCGGACTTTGCGGGCCTGAGCGCCGAGCGCAAGAAGATCCTCAACAACTCGCTGCGCGATTTCCGTCTGTCCGGCGCCGAGTTGCCCGAAGACCGCAAGCCGCGCTTCGCGCAATTGCAGGAAGAACAGGCGGCGCTCTCGAAGGCATTCTCCGATCACGTGCTCGACGCCACCAATGCCTACTCGTATGTCGTCACGCAGGAGAGCGATCTGGTTGGCCTGCCGGACGACGTGATCGAAGGCGCACGAGAGGCGGCCCAGCGCGACGCGAAGGACGGCTGGAAATTCACGCTGCATTTCCCGTCGTACTTCCCGGTGCTGCAATACGCCGAGCATCGTCCGATGCGCGAAGCAATGTACCGCGCCTACGTCACGCGGGGATCCGAACTCGGTGAAACCTACGGCGGCGGCAAAGCCGAATGGGACAACACGGCGAACATCGTCGAGAACCTGGCACTGCGCGACGAAGAAGCGAAGACGCTCGGTTACCAGAACTTCGCGGAAGTGTCGCTGGCGCCGAAGATGGCCGAATCGCCCGCACAGGTCATTGCGTTCCTCGAAGACCTCGCCACCCGCGCGCGACCCTACGCCGAAAACGACTGGATGGAATTGCGCGCGTTCGCCGCGACCGAACTCGGCATGCCCGAACTGCAACCGTGGGACGTCGCGTACGCAGCCGAGAAGCTGCGTCAGAAGCGTTACTCGTTCTCGGAAAACGAGGTCAAGCAATACTTCCCGCAGGAAGCCGTGCTGAAGGGCCTGTTCAAGGTCACCGAAACGCTTTTCAACGTGTCGATTCGTCGCGACGAAGCCGCCGTGTGGAATCCGGACGTACGCTTCTTCCGCGTCGAGAATGCGGACGGCACGCTGGTCGCGCAGTTCTATCTCGATCTCTACGCGCGCGAAGGCAAGCGCGGCGGCGCCTGGATGGACGACGCCCGTTCGCGTCACAAGCGCGTCCAGGGCGGCGTGCAGACGCCGGTGGCGTATCTCACCTGCAACTTCTCGGCGCCGGTGGGCGGCAAGCCGGCCTGCTTCACGCATGACGAAGTCATCACGCTATTCCACGAGTTCGGTCACGGCCTGCATCACATGCTGACGCGCATCGACGAACTGGGCGTGTCGGGCATCAACGGCGTCGAGTGGGATGCGGTCGAGCTGCCGTCGCAGTTCATGGAGAACTTCTGCTGGGAGTGGGACGTGCTCACCGACATGTCCGCCCACGTGGAAACCGGCGCGCCGCTGCCGCGCGAACTCTTCGACAAGATGCTTGCCGCGAAGAACTTCCAGAGCGGACTGGGCACGCTGCGCCAGATCGTCTTCTCGATGTTCGACATGGTGCTGCACACGTCCTACGATCCGGCCAACGGCACGCAGAACGTCAACGACCTCGCGCGCGCGATCAACGAGCAGTTCCACGTGATTCCGCAGGCGCCGTTCTCCCGCTGGCCGAACACCTTCAGCCATATCTTCGCGGGCGGTTACGCGGCGGGTTATTACAGCTACAAGTGGGCTGAAGTGCTGTCCGCCGACGCGTACGCCGCGTTCGAGGAAGCCGCGAAGCTCGGCAGCGGTTCGGTGCTGGACGGCCAGACGGGCATGCGCTATCGCCGCGAGATTCTGGAGGTGGGCGGCAGCCGCCCGGCGATGGAATCGTTCAAGGCGTTCCGTGGCCGCGAGCCGGACATCGACGCCTTGCTGCGGCATAACGGCATGTCGGGACAGGCCGTGCACTAAGTGCGCTGACCAGTACGGCGAGAGGCTCCGGCATCTCATGGATGCCGGCGTTTTTTATCGGCGGATGCGAAAGTCCACCTCGGTGGGCCGGCCTTCCAGCGCCAGCGTCGCGCGCACGGCTGGACTGCGGCTCACGACCTTGCCTCGTCTCACCACGGCGGTGCGGGCCGCGCGCAGGCGGATGGCCTCGATCGGATCGCGCGCATCGAGCACCACGCAGTCCGCGTGACAGCCCACTTCGATCCCATAGCCCTCCAGCCCGAGGATGCGCGCCGGGTTGACCGTGACGGCATCGAAACAGGCGCGCATCGCTTCGACGCCCGTCATCTGCGCGACATGCAGCCCCATGTGCGCGACTTCGAGCATGTCGCCCGAGCCGAGGCTGTACCACGGATCCATCACGCAATCGTGACCGAAGGCAACCGTGACGCCCGCCGCCATCAGTTCGGGCACGCGCGTCATGCCGCGTCGCTTCGGATAGGTATCGGCGCGGCCCTGGAGCGTGATGTTGATGAGCGGATTGGCAATCGCTGCCACGCCCGATTCGCGCATCAGCGGGATCAGCTTGCTCACGTAGTAGTTGTCCATCGAGTGCATCGAGGTCAGATGCGAACCCGTCACGCGCCCCTGCAAGCCGAGCCGGTGTGTCTCTGCGGCCAGCGTTTCGATATGGCGCGACATCGGATCGTCGGACTCGTCGCAATGCATGTCCACGCGCAAGCCCTGTTCGGCCGCGAATTCGCACAGCAGCTTCACCGATGCCGCGCCGTCTTCCATCGTGCGCTCGAAATGCGGAATGCCGCCGACCACATCGACACCCAGCGCGATCGCACGCTTCAGGTTGTCGAAAGCGCCGGCGCTGCGCAACACGCCGTCCTGCGGGAACGCGACGAGTTGCAGATCGAGATAGGGCTTCACGCGCCGCTTCACTTCGAGCAGCGCCTCGACCGCCAGCAGGCGCGGGTCGCATACGTCGACGTGCGAGCGGATCGCGAGCAGCCCGCGCGCCACGGCCCAGTCGCAATATTGCAGCGCCCGTTCGACGAGCGCTTCCTGCGTCAGGTCCGGCTTCAGTTCGCCCCACAGCGCGATGCCTTCGAGCAGCGTGCCCGATGCATTCACGCGCGGCAGGCCGTAGGACAGCGTGGCATCCATGTGGAAGTGCGCATCGACGAAAGGCGGTGTGACGAGCGCGCCGTCGGCATCGATTTCCTCGCGCGCGGTGGCGGACAGATGCGGCTCGATGGCGGCAATGCGCCCGGCGTCCATGCCGATATCGACGAGTTCGCGCGCTCCTGCGAGCGCCGCGCGGCGAATGATCAAATCCATGTGCGAAACCTCCGTCCCGGGCCATGTGTCCAGCGTCTGGTCCGATTGTAGCGGGACAGAAATGACCTGCAGACGGCCACAGCAAAATGGAACGATCAGGCCGGACGCCTGAGCCTCGCTTCGAGCATGACCTTCACGTCGGGCCATTCGTCGTCGATGATGGAAAAGCGCACCGAATTGCGCTTGCGGCCATCCGGCATGATGCGTTCGTGACGCACGACGCCTTCCTGCTTCGCACCGATGCCGAGAATCGCGGCGCGGGATTTCTCGTTGAGTTCGTCGGTCGTGAACTGCACCCGCACGCATTGCATGACCTCGAACGCGTGCGTGAGCATCAGCAGCTTCGCCTCGATATTGATGCCGGTGCGCTGCGCCGAGGCCGCCAGCCACGTGCTGCCGATTTCGCACTTCCGGTTGACGCGGTCGATCTTCCAGAAACGCGTGCTGCCAACGACGCGTCCATCCTCACGCCGCACGATCACGAAGGGCATGACCGTACCGGCGTCGCGGTCCGCGAACACGGTGTCGATCATGCGGTCGATGGTGTCCTCGTTCGGCACCACCGTCACACGCAGATTCCACAGTTCGCCGTCGGCGGCGGCCGCGAGCAGCGCGGCGCGGTCTTCGCGCCGCAAAGGTCGGAGCTGCACGCGCGTGCCGCTCAACGTGGGTTGGGATTCGCTCATCGCCAGTCTTCTTTCGTGGGTCGAGCGCACATCATAAAGCGCGGCCGGAGCAAGCCCTATGCTTCCCGCGAAGAAGGTTCGCCGGGCGGGAGGTCATCGGGCACATGCTCGGGCACGTCGCGCGGTGCGGCGTCGCTTACTGGCAGCGCGAACCAGAAGCGCGCGCCTGAAACGCGCCCTTCGCCATCCCGCCGATTCTCGACGCCGATCGTCCCGCCGTGCGCCTCGACGATCGCGCGGCAGATCGCGAGACCCAGCCCGATTCCCGTTTGCGCCGATTCCTTCTCGCCGCGCGTGAACTTGTCGAACAGACGCGCCCGCAGCGCCTCGGGCACGCCCGGGCCTTCGTCGTCGAGATGCACGCGCACGACGCGCGCATTGCCCGCGTTGTCTTTGTCATCCGCATCGACCAGCGCGGCGCCGATCGCCACCGGCGTGCCCGGCGGCGTGTACTTGGCCGCGTTCTCCAGCAGATTGGCGAAAAGCCGTTCCATCAGCACCGCGTCGAGTTCGAGCAAGGGCAGGTCCGCCGGCACGTCCGTGTGTATCGTCCGGCCCGCGAGCACGCGTCGCGAAGCGGCGAGCGCCGCGCCGACCGTCTCCTCCAGCATCGACCACTGCCGGTTCAGCCGCACCGAACCGGCTTGCAGCCGCGCCATGTCGAGCAGGTTGATCACGAGCCCGCTCATGCGCAGCGCTTCTTCGTGGATCGCCTGCACCAGTTCGCGCGAGGTCTCCGGGTTGCCGCCGCCGGCCTCGCGCGCCTGCTCCTCCAGCACGGACGCGAAGCCGACGATCGACGTCAGCGGCGTGCGCAAGTCGTGCGAGATCGCCGACAGCAGCGAGTTGCGCAGCCGCTCCGACTCCATGTTGACGAGCGCATCCTGCGCGATCTCGACGTAATGCACGCGTTCGAGCGCGAGCGCGATCTGCGCCGCGAAGGTCTCGATCATGCGGCGCTGCTCGGGCACCGCGAACTCCCCTTCGCGCCCGGTGACGAGCGCGAGCACGCCGCGCGTGCGCATCGGCGCCTTCAGCGGCAGATACAGCGCGCGGCTCGCGGGCAAGGTGTCCGTGCCGTGGCCCGCCGGCCGCTGCTGGTCGTAGACCCATTGCGCGACATCGGCATCGAGGGCGGTCTCATCCAGCCCGATGCCGCCCTCCTCGCCCACGTTCCGGCGCACCTTGTCCGACGCGTCGGGCAGGAGAATCGCGGCTTTCGCCTGGAAGACCTCGGCGACATGCCGCACGCCAATCTCGACGATCTGCCCGGTCATCAGCGCCGCGCCGAGTTCCTTGGTCATTGCATACATCGCGCCGGTTCGGCGTTCGCGCAGTGACGCGATGCGCGCCTGGCGCCTGAGGCTCGACGTGAGATGGCTGATGGTGAGCGAGGTCAGCAGCATCACGCCGAAGGTCAGCAGATACTGCGTGTCCGTGACCGAGAACGACAGTTGCGGCGGCACGAAGAAGAAATCGACGGCCGCGACCGAGAGAAACGACAACATCACGCCCGGCCCGCGCCCGAGCCGCACCGCCGTGAAGACCACGCCCAGCAGATAGAGCATCACGAGATTGGTGATCGCGAACTGGCGCGCGGCAAGCAGGTCCGCCAGCAGCGTGATGCCCGCGCCGATCGTCAACGCGATTGCATATGCGCGCGGCGGCGAGTGCGCGCCGTCGCGCCACGCGGCAAGCGCGCCCGGACGCGGCGCCTGCGCGCCGCCCGGTTCGTCGCGCGCGCCGGTCGCCACCAGCGTCACGTCGATGTCCGGGCCGCGCTGGACGATGCGCTCGCTCACCGGCGCATCGAAGAGCCGCCGCCAGCCGCGCGCCGCCGACGCCCCCGCGACCAGCTTCGACACATTGCGCAGCCGCGCGTAGTCGATGAGCGTCGCGGCGGCATCGGCGCCATCGAGCGTGACCGTTTCCGCGCCGAGTTCGGCCGCGAGCTTGAGCGCGTCGAGCGTGCGGGTGCGGCGTTCGTCGGAGAGGCGCTGCAGCTTCGGGGTTTCGACATACACGGCGAGCCAGTCCGCCTTCAGCGCAGCGGCAAGACGCGCCGCCGCGCGCACCAGCGCCGCGCTTTCCGGCCCCGGTCCGATACACGCGATCAGCCGCTCGCGCGCGCGCCAGATGGGCTCGATGGACTGGTCGGCACGGTACTCGCGCATCTGGGCATCGACGCGGTCGGCGGTGCGGCGCAAGGCCAGTTCGCGCAGCGCGATCAGGTTGCCCTTGCGGAAGAAGTTGCGCACCGCGTGCGCGGCCTGCTGCGGCACGTACACCTTGCCGTCGCGCAGGCGGTCGAGCAGTTCTTCAGGCGGCAGATCGACGAGCGTGACTTCGTCGGCGAGATCGAAGATGCGGTCAGGAATCGTCTCCCGCACCCGTATGCCGGTAATCCGCCCGACGATGTCATTGAGACTTTCGAGATGCTGGACGTTGACGGTCGTGTAGACGTCGATGCCCGCGTCCAGCAGCGCCTGCACGTCCTGCCAGCGCTTCACGTGGCGCGCGCCCTGCACGTTGGCGTGCGCGAGTTCATCGACGAGGATCAGTTGCGGCTTGCGATGCAGCGCGGCGTCGAGATCGAACTCGGCGAGCACGCGGCCGCGATAGTCGATCTGCGCGGGCGGCAAGGTGTCGAGCCCGTGCGCAAGCGCCAGCGTTTCCTTGCGGCCATGCGTCTCGACCACGCCGACCAGCACCTCGCCGCCTTCGTCGCGGCGCCGGCGCGCGGCCTGCAGCATCGCAAAGGTCTTGCCGACGCCCGCGGACGCGCCGAAGAAGATCTTCAGCCGGCCGCGCTGGCGCTTTTCTTCCTCGCGGTGAAGTTTGTCGAGAAGCTCGTCTGGGGTTGGGCGGGGCATGTGCTGCTTCGGGTGGGCGGGCGCGCTGGGTCGAGGTTCCGTTCTTATTGCTTGTCCAGCGCAAGGTTCAATTTAAGCACATTCACTCTCGGCTCCCCGAGCAAGCCGAACTGACGTCCGGACGTGGCCTGCGCCACCCGCGCCTCGACCTGCTCAACCGGCAGACCCCGCGCGCGGGCCACGCGTGCCACCTGATACGCCGCAGCGGCCGGACTGATTTCAGGATCGAGTCCGCTTGCCGACGACGTCACCAGATCCACGGGAACCGCTTCATGATTGTCCGGATCGGCGGCCTGTAACGCGGCGACGCGCGCCTTGACTTCGTCGGTGAGCGCGGGGTTGGTCGGGCCGAGATTGGACCCGCTCGAACTGCCCGCGTTGTACGGATTCGGCGTCGTGGCCGAGAGACGTCCCCAGAAATAGCGCGGCGCATCGAACTGCTGCCCGATCAGCGCCGAGCCGACCACCTTGCCGTCGCGCTCGATCAGACTGCCGTTGGCCTGATGCGGAAACACGGCCTGGCCGATCGCCGTCACCGCCAGCGGATAGAGCACGCCCGTCAGCACCGTCAGCGCGACGAACAGCACGAGCATCGGACGCAATGAAGTTTTCATCATGATTCTGCCTTTGGAATGAATGGCTCAGTGCCAGCCGAGCGCGGTGATCGCCATGTCGATCAGCTTGATGAACGGAAACGGCAACACGATGCCGCCCAGTCCGTACACGAGCAGATTGCGTCGCAACAGCGCGGCCGCACCGAGCGCGCGATACTTCACGCCCTTCAGCGCGAGCGGAATCAGGAACACGATGATCAGCGCGTTGAAGATCACCGCCGACAGGATCGCCGACGACGGCGACGCCAGATGCATCACGTCCAGCACGCGCAACTGCGGATAGGTCGTCGCGAACGCGGCGGGAATGATCGCGAAGTACTTGGCGACGTCGTTGGCAATGGAGAAGGTGGTCAACGAGCCGCGCGTCATCAGCATCTGCTTGCCGATCTCCACGATTTCGATCAGCTTGGTCGGATTGGAGTCGAGATCGACCATGTTGCCGGCTTCCTTCGCCGCCTGGGTGCCGGTGTTCATCGCCACGGCAACGTCGGCCTGCGCGAGCGCGGGGGCGTCGTTGGTGCCGTCGCCGGTCATCGCGACGAGCCGGCCTTGCGCCTGATGCTCGCGAATGATCGTGAGCTTGGCTTCGGGCGTCGCTTCGGCAAGGAAGTCGTCGACGCCCGCTTCGGCCGCGATCGCCGCCGCCGTGAGCCGGTTGTCGCCCGTCACCATCACCGTCTTGATGCCCATCTTGCGCAGTTCCGCAAAGCGCTCGCGAATACCGCCCTTGACGATATCCTTCAACTCGATCGCGCCGAGCGCGCGCGCTTTGCCGTTCACACACTCCGCCACGACGAGCGGCGTGCCGCCGCGCCGCGCGATCTCGTCGACGGCATGCTGCACCTCCTGCGGAAAGCGCCCGCCGCGCGCTTCGACGTACTGTTTCAGCGCCGTCGCCGCGCCCTTGCGAATCTCGCGATTGGGCAAATCGACGCCGCTCATGCGCGTCTGCGCGCTGAACGACAGGAAGTTCGCGTGCAGGGTCGCCATGTCGCGTGCGCGGATGTCGAAACGCTGCTTCGCCAGCACGACGATGCTGCGGCCCTCCGGCGTCTCGTCCGCGAGCGAGGCGAGTTGCGCCGCATCCGCCAGGTCCCGTTCATCGATGCCCGGCGCCGCGCTGAACGAGGCCGCCTGCCGGTTGCCCAGCGTGATCGTGCCGGTCTTGTCGAGCAGCAGCACGTCGACGTCGCCCGCGGCTTCCACCGCGCGCCCCGAGGTCGCGATCACGTTCGCCTGCATCATGCGGCTCATGCCGGCCACGCCGATGGCGGACAGCAGCCCGCCGATGGTCGTCGGAATCAGGCAGACGAGCAGCGCGACCAGCACGGTGATCGTCACCACGTGTCCCTGCCCCGCCGCCTCGACCGCGAACATCGAGAACGGCAGCAGCGTGGCGGTCGCGAACAGCAGCACGAGCGTCAACGCGACCAGCAGGATGGTCAACGCGATTTCGTTCGGCGTCTTGCGCCGCTTCGCGCCTTCGACCATCGCGATCATGCGGTCCAGGAACGCCTCGCCCGGATTCACCGAGACCCGCACCACGATCCAGTCCGACAGCACGCGCGTGCCGCCCGTCACCGACGAGAAATCGCCGCCCGACTCGCGGATCACCGGCGCGGATTCCCCGGTGATGGCGGATTCGTCGACGGACGCAACACCGTCGATCACTTCGCCGTCGGCGGGAATCACGTCGCCGGCCTCGACGAGCACGACATCGTCGCGGCGCAGGTCGGTGGACGTGGTAATGCGGATCGGCGACTTCGGATGCGGCTCGTTGAGCTTCTTCGCCATCACGTTGTGCTTGGCCTGGCGCAACGCGGCCGCCTGCGCCTTCGAGCGGCCTTCGGCCAGCGCTTCGGCGAAGTTCGCGAACAGCACCGTGAACCACAGCCACAGTGCGATGGCCAGGATGAAGCCGGCGGGCGCCTCGGCCTGACCGGCGAGCGCGGCAATCCACAGAATGGTCGCGAGCACACTGCCCACGTAGACGCAGAACATCACCGGATTGCGCAACTGCGTACGTGGCGCGAGCTTCCTGAAGGCGTCGACGACCGCGGGGCGGACGAGCGCCGGATCGAACATCGAGCGTGCCGCCGTGCGCGCCTGGCCGAGATTGCCAGGGAGATGCGCAGACGGTTGTTTATCGTGATTCATGCAGTCCTCGAAATCATTGTCCAGCGATCATGGCGAGATGCTCGACCACTGGTCCCAGCGCGAGCGCGGGCACGTAGGTGAGCGCGCCGACCAGCAGCAGCGTGCCGAGCAGCAACACGACGAACAGCGGTCCGTGAGTGGGCAAGGTGCCGGCGTTGGCGGCGAGACGCTTCTTCGCGGCCAGCGAGCCGGCGATCGCGAGAATGGGCACGATGGTGCCGAAGCGGCCGAACCACATCGCGACAGCGAGCATCTGGTTATAGAACGGCGTGTTGACCGAGAGGCCCGCGAACGCGCTGCCGTTGTTGTTGGCGGCGGAGCTGAACGCGTAGAGGATCTCGGAGAAACCGTGCGCGCCCGGGTTGGCTATCCCTGCCTTGCCCGCCGAGGCCAGCACGGCCACCGAGGTGCCCGCCAGGACCAGCATCGGCGTGAGCAGGATCACGATGGAAACCATCTTCATGTCGAAGGCCTCGATCTTCTTGCCGACGTATTCGGGCGTGCGGCCGATCATCAGCCCCGCGACGAACACCGCCAGCAGCGCGAACGCGAGCATGCCGTAGAGACCCGAGCCGACGCCGCCGAAGATCACTTCGCCGAGCTGGATCAGCAGCATCGGCACGAGACCGCCGAGCGGCGTCAGCGAGTCATGCATGGTGTTCACGGCGCCGCATGAGGCGGCCGTGGTCACCACGGTGAAGAGACCGGATTGCGCGATGCCGAAGCGCGTCTCCTTGCCCTCCATGTTGCCGCCCGGCTGCAACGCCGAGGCCTGGGCGTCCACATGCAGCGTCGTGACGAGCGGATTGCCCGCCTGCTCCGCCGAGATCTCGCCGACGCAGGCCACCGCGAGCGCGATGGTCATGGCCGCGAGCACCGCGTGACCCTGGCGTCCGTCGCCAACCATGCGTCCGAAGGTCACGCACAGCGCGGCCGGAATCAGCAGGATCGCGAGCATCTGCAGGAAGTTCGAGAACGGCGTCGGGTTCTCGTACGGATGCGCCGAGTTGGCGTTGAAGAAGCCGCCGCCGTTGGTGCCGAGCATCTTGATGGATTCCTGCGAGGCCACCGGGCCCATCGCCAGCGTCTGCGTGCGGGCGTGCTGGTCCTGCATCTCGGGCTTGCCCTGCGCGTCCTTCATTGCGTTGCCTTGCGCATCGAGGCGCGGCGCCTGATACGTCGTGACCTGGAGCGTGGGCACATCGGCATATGGCTTGAAGTTCTGGATCACGCCCTGGCTCACGAACACCAGCGCGAACACGACGGCGAGCGGCATCAGCACGTAGAGCGTCGCGCGTGTCAGGTCGACCCAGAAGTTGCCGATGGTCTGCGCGCCGTGGCGCTTGAAGCCGCGCACCAGCGCAATCACCACCGCGATGCCGGTTGCCGCCGAGAGAAAGTTCTGCACGGTCAGGCCCAGCATCTGTGCGAGATAGCCGAGCGTGCTTTCGCCGCCGTAGTCCTGCCAGTTGGTGTTGGCGACGAAGCTGACGGCGGTGTTGAACGCGGCATCGGGCGTCATGCCGGCCATGCCCTGCGGATTGAGCGGCAGCACCGCTTGCAGACGCAGGATCGCGTACAGCACCAGCGCCCCCAGCCCGTTGAAGAGCAGCACGGCGAGCGCATAGTGCTTCCACGACATCTCCGCTTCGGGATCGACGCCTGCGAGACGGTACAGCAGTTGCTCGACAGGCCGTCCGATTCTGCGCACGACCAGCGACGTGCCCTCGAACACATTCGACATATAACGCCCGAGCGGCAGCGCGAGCGCGATCAGCACGGCGATGAACAGTGCCGTCTGCATGAGATTGCTGGCGTTCATTCGAGCTCCTCCGCACGCAACAGGGCGTACACGAGGTAGACGAGCAAAAGCAGCGTGGCGGCCGAGGCCAGCGCGATCATCCAGCCGTTCATGGGCGGCCTCCCGGCGGATGGCGGCGCAACTGCTCGCAGCCGCCCGCGAGCGCCATGCAGAGTCCGAGGAACAGGACGATGCCGGCGAGGTAAAACAGGTCCATTGTGTGGTTCTCCCCTTGTTCGATCAGTGCGATCAGTCCGATCAGTCCGATCAGTCCGATCACGACAAGGGGAGATTAGGGAAAGCCGCGTAAAGGGCGCGACAAGAGTGAGCGACGACGTATAAAAATCGCGTAAACGAGGCGCTCCGTGTTGTCCGCCTATCCCGCGATGCTGAACGCCCGGTTCAACTGCCAGCCGTACTCGAAGCTCTCCTGCGACGGGTCGTCCTCCGCGATCTCCACATACCGCACCGACTGCTGGGCGGCGATCATGCCGAGCAACACGCGCCGTCCGTCGTCGCCGCGCTGATCGATGAAGGACTGCATCGCGGACAGCGTCATCGGGCCGATGAGTCCGTCAGCGGAGATATCGTCGTAGGAGGACGCCTGGTCGTTCAGCACGTTGAGCGCGCGTTGCAGGAACCGGACGCCGGTGGCGGGCCCCATGTTGACTCCGATGTCGAACAGCTTGCCGGCGATGTCCTCGTCGATCGCATTCACCTCGTCGAAGCGCGGTTCCTCCCAATAGCATTGGAGGTAGATGTCGATGGCCGTGTCGCGCGGCATCTCGTCCATCGGGCCGGTATAGCCGTACGCGCGAGCGGTGGTTTCGGTGATGCCCCACATGGTTTCGCCGCCCGCGTCGTCGGTATGATTCGAATAGCCGCCTTCGAGGCCAATGGTTTCTTCGATGAGGTCGATCGGATTCATTTGAACAAGGATGCGCGTGAGTGTGGAAGACGGGCGCGAGCCTTCCTTGCGACGGTCGGTCGCGTTCGTCCGGGTCGGTAGGATCGCCAACGATTTCGCTGGCTCGATGGGTTCGTGTTCGCCTGATCGAGCCGCATGGCCGCAGTGTGAGTCGAGCGTCACACGCAAGGCGATGCGGAGCCAGTATCAGCGAGTTCGGGAAGAACTTCGCGCCCGTGCGGGGCAAGAATCGCCCGTGTGGAGTGAAATGTGGCCTTGGCGAGGAGCATCGAGCGGCATGGCTTCGGAACATGCAACGCGCGGCACGGACCACACAGCGCAAGGCGCGTTTATCACGGCGAGCGTGGATAATTTCGTAAAATGCCGGGCTGTGTCACACCGCTTTTTTGGACACCGGCGTGAGCGCTTTGGGCCGGCCTCATTTCCTCGTGAAGATGACTACTCGAGAACATGATTGTTATACGAGATGGTCCCGCTGATGCCATAAACGTGGCTGGAAGCCATGTGTCTCAAGGCGCCCTATCTCAGCGATCCGAAGACGATTCAGGCAGTCGAAAAAAAACCCCGCCAATGGCGGGGCTTTCAACAACTGGGGGCTTGAGCCGTTCGAGTTAAACAATCTATGATTGTCGCTTTCGATTGGGTCGCGCCCCACTAGACTGTAGATCAACACTTCTGCTGACCGGACCGTCATCGTAATTCGCATGCTCAACCTTGTCAATCCAGCTCAGCAGATCGCATTTGCACGCTTGCACGAGTTCTTCTCCGAACAAAAACGCTGGTACCGGTCACTTTGGGGAATCGGCACCGTGCTCGCCATGGACGAACTGTTCGAAGCATGCACGGTCATGAAACAGGGGCATCTGAGCGAAGGATCGGTCAAGCGCATCGCCTCGTCACTGCAGAAACGCGTCGGCACACATCCGGCCTTCTCTCCTGCCGAAAAGCAGCTTCTCGTTGAGCAGGTTCGGCAGGTCCCACGGCCGGAGGGCGTTGCTCATTTCACCATCCGCGAGCTGTGCCAGCGCGTGTCCTCGAATTATTTGTCCCGCTGGGCAGACGCGATCGCAAGAGGTGACTTTCGGCCCGAACACTTCGCCCGTCACGTCGGCGCCCATTTGCTCGATGCCGGCTTCTCCGCTCAATTTCTGCACGACTGGATTGCAGACCGACGTGACTCATCTCAACTCATCACGCTTGCAGAGCTTGCCGAAGAACTTCAGGGCTTGATCCAATCGAACCCGCCGCGCGCGTTCGAAGTGTTGATCGCCGTTAAGAGCATGCCGAAGTTGAATGAAGTCGCAAACACGCGATGGTTAAGAGCGGCCGCGGTCACCGAATGGCTGAGACAGCATGGTTTCGACACGACCGGCGTGCGAGCAGCCGCAGCGATGACCATTACGGTGACGGCCAGAGATGAAATCGGCGCAGCAAACGCCGCCCGCAATGAGTCCGACCGGTATTCGGCTCGAGCTCTGCTGGCCACCGGCGAGCCACTCCACCTCCTGCCGAATGTCTGGGTGAGCGGTAGCACCGTGGAGTTCTCCACGAAAGCCAATTCGCGCGGCGTCGCGGTGAGCGAGTTGTTTCGAAGCGATCGCATCTTTGCCACCGATGGAAGCCAGGACGTTGACGCTGCACTGGAACTGCTTGCGCACCTCGAAGACAGTTCGCCGCCTGCCGCGATCGCGGGAGGCTGGGGGGCGATCGAAGGCCTGCTTGCCGATCCCAACGACAGGGCTTCGGCGGCGGACAATCTGGCGACGCTCGTCACCTGCTCTTTTCCGCGCGCGGAGCTTACGTCACTATCTCGACGTGCAGAACGAATTTTTCCCGCCGAGTGTGCAGAACTGGCCGGCATCGAGGCAAACCGCGAACGGTCGCGCGTGCTGGCCAGAATGATCGTTGAAGACCGCATGCCCGTGATGCCCTCCGTCGCGGATCAAGCAGCCGTTGCGCGGATGAGAAAGTTGCTGCTGAACCCGCATCCGGAATTGCAGACGATCAAGGAACTGATCGCGGAATCGTTTCATCGCTTGTACCGGCAACGCAACCTCATCCTCCACGGCGGCCGTCTGGACAGTGTTGCCCTGCACGCGAGCCTGCGCACGGTCGCCAAGCTCGCTGGAGCAGGCATGGACCGGATTACCCACGGTCATTACGAGCAGGGACTCAGGCCGCTCGAACTTGTCGCCAAGGCGAATATGGCCCTCGCGGTCATCGATAAAGCTGCGCCGCTCGGATGTGTCGACTTGCTCGAAGCGACGTGATACGGATCCGGGCCGACTACACATCCATCCTCACATTGCTGGACCAGTAAAATGTCACACCGCCCAAGCATCAACATTCTGGACATCTCGTGAAGATAGCTACCTGGAACGTCAACTCCCTCAAAGTCCGCCAGCAGCACGTCATCGACTGGCTCGCGCAATCGGGCGTCGACGTGCTGTGCCTGCAGGAACTGAAAATGCCCGACGAGAAGTTTCCGCGCGCGGAGCTCGAAGCCGCCGGCTACAAAAGCTGGTTCGCGGGACAGAAGACCTACAACGGCGTCGGCATCCTGGTGCGCGCCGAGGCGAACTTCGACGTGGACGAGATCAGCGTCGTGCGCAACATTCCCGGCTTCGAGGATTTGCAGCAGCGCGTGATCGCCGCGACCATCGACGGCGTGCGCATCATCTCGGCGTATTTCCCGAACGGCCAGGCGCCCGGCACCGAAAAGTTCGCCTACAAGATGCGCTGGCTCGAAGCGCTGCGCGAATGGCTGCGTGAAGACCTGGCCCGGCACCCGAAACTCGCCCTCCTCGGCGACTACAACATCGCCCCCGACGACCGCGACGTGCACGACCCGAAAGCCTGGGAAGGCCAGAATCTGGTGTCGCCGGAAGAGCGCGCGCATTTCACGCAACTGCTCGAACTCGGCCTCACCGATGCCTTCCGCCAGTTCGAACAGCCGGACAAGCTCTTTACGTGGTGGGACTACAGGATGATGGCGTTCCGGCGCAACGCGGGGCTGCGCATCGACCACATTTTGTTGTCGAAGGAACTGGCCGCGACCTGCACCGCGTGCGAAGTCGACAAGGTGCCGCGCAAGTGGGACCAGCCGTCGGACCACGCGCCCGTAATCGCGACGCTCGGCTGATCCCGTCTCGCGGGCATAGGCATCACGCGTCCAGGTGCAGTTCCTGGATCTTGCGCGTGATCGTATTGCGTCCGATGCCCAGGCGCTCGGCGGCTTCCACCTTGCGGCCGCGCGTGAAGTCGAGCGCCTCGCGAATCACGGCGGCCTCGAAACGGCGGGCGAGTTCGTCCATCACATCGGCGGAATTCTCGCGCAACAGCCGCGCGACTTCGGTCCGCAAGCCGTTCTCCCACACACTCGCCGCCACCCCGGCCGCCAGCGGCGCCGCAGTGGCCGGCGCACCCGCGCCGTTCTGCATGAGGGGCGCCGTGGCCACCGCGCCGTCGGTCGAGACCGCGATGGCCTCGGCCGCATAATCCTGACGCGGCGTGAGATCCGGCGGCAGATCCTTCTGCTCGATCACCTGCGCGGGCGCCATCACCGTGAGCCAGTTGCACAGGTTTTCCAGCTGCCGCACGTTGCCCGGGAACGGCAGCGACGCGAGATACGCCAACGCCTCGTCCGACACCCGCTTCGGCTCCACGCCGAGATCGCGCGCGCTCTTCTGCAGGAAATGCCGCGCGAGCAAGGGAATGTCCTCGCTGCGTTCGCGCAACGCTGGCAGCCGCAGCCGGATCACGTTCAGCCGGTGATACAAGTCCTCACGGAACAAGCCTTGCCGCACGCGTGCATCGAGATTCTGGTGCGTCGCCGCGATCACCCGCACGTTGGCCTTCAACGGGTTGTGCCCGCCCACGCGATAGAACTGCCCGTCCGACAGCACGCGCAACAGACGCGTCTGCAAGTCGAACGGCATGTCGCCGATTTCGTCGAGAAACAAGGTGCCGTTCTCGGCCTGTTCGAAGCGGCCCTGGCGCATCGCCTGCGCGCCGGTGAACGCGCCGCGCTCGTGGCCGAACAGTTCGGATTCCAGCAGATCCTTCGGAATCGCCGCCGTGTTGAGCGCGATGAACGGCCCGCTCGCGCGTGGGCTATGTCGGTGCAAGGCGCGCGCGACAAGCTCCTTTCCGGTGCCTGATTCGCCCGTGATGAGCACGGTCGCCGCCGAGTGCGACAACCGGCCGATCGCGCGGAACATGTCCTGCATCGCGGGCGCCTGGCCGAGCATCTCGGGCGTTTCCGTCACGCGCTCGTCATAGGCCGCTTCGCCCCGCATGCTTTCGTCCACCGCGCGGCGAATCAGCTCGACCGCCTTGTCCACGTCGAACGGCTTGGCGAGATATTCGAAGGCACCGCCCTGGAATGCCGCCACGGCGCTGTCGAGATCCGAGAACGCCGTCATGATGATGACCGGCAAACCCGGCAGACGGTCGCGCACGGTCTGCAACAATTCGAGCCCCGAGCCACCCGGCATGCGGATGTCGGACACGAGCACCTGAGGGCTGTCCTGTTCGAGCGCGGCGAGCGCGTCGCGCACGCCGGAGAAACTGCGCGTCGCGAAATTCTCGCGGGCCAGCGCTTTTTCCAGCACCCAGCGGATGGATTGGTCGTCGTCTACTATCCAGATCGGCTTCATATCGTTCGGCGAGAAGTCTTCGTATGGTTCGGTGTGAGCCCGTCGAAACGGTGCGGCTTCAAAGCGTGATGCGGACGCGGCCTGGTTTGAGAGCGGCCTGTGACGTGATGGCGCGTAGTGGTGATGGTCAACCCGATTTCAGCTCCCGAATGGCAACAGGATGATGAACTCGGTGCAGCCCGGTTTGCTCTCCACTTCGATCAGCCCGTCGTGCTGCTGCACGAACGACTGCGCGAGCGTGAGTCCCAGGCCGCTGCCGTCTTCCCTGCCCGACACGAGCGGAAAGAAGATCCGGTCGCGAATCTCGCTGGGGATTCCAGGACCGTTGTCAGTGATATGCAAGTCCAGTGCCAGTTTGTGCAGCTTCTTGCCAATCGTCACCTTGCGGGCGATGCGCGTACGCAACTCGATCTTTGCATCGCCTTGTGAAATACGTTCGCGCAACGCCTCGGCCGCATTGCGCACGATGTTGAGCAACGCCTGGATCAGTTGCTCCTTGTCGCCGCGCAGGTCGGGCACGCTGACGTCGTAGTCGCGTTCGATCGTGAGCCCGCGCGGGAACTCGGCGAGGATCACCGCACGCACGCGCTCGCATACTTCGTGGATGTTCACGTCGCCGACGATATGCGGATGCCGGTGCGGCTCCAGCAGTCGATCGACCAGCGTCTGCAGCCGGTCCGATTCCTTGATGATGACCTGCGTGTATTCGCGCAGTTCATCGCGTTCGAGCGCGCCCAGTTCGAACTCGAGCAATTGCGCCGCGCCCCGGATGCCGCCGAGCGGATTCTTGATCTCGTGCGCCAGATTGCGGATCAGCTGCTTGTTGACCGCGGTCAGGTCGTGGATGCGTTCTTCGCGATCGGTGCGCAGGTGGCGCTCGTTCTCGAAGAGTTCGAGCAGCACGTAGTCGCTGGCTGCTTCGAGATAGCCGACGATCGCATGCACGTGCACCGGCTCGCGGTTCGGGCGGTCGAGCACGGCGTCGAGGCGCGTGGCGTTGAAACGGTTCTCCGCGATCGACGTGATCGTGCCCGCGAGCTCCTCGGCGTTCGCGAACAGCTCGGTCCAGTTCATCTGCGTCAGCTGCTTGCGCGACAGTTCCAGCATCGCTTCCGCCGACGGATTCGCGTAGGCAATGCGCACCTGACGCATGTCCAGCACGAGCACGGTCGTCGGGAGCGCCTCGAAACCGGCCAGCAAACCGCTGCTGGCGAGCTGGGCGTCGTCGGAGAGCGCGTCGGCGTGGCCACGGCGCGCCTTGATCAGATTCTTGAGCACCATCGGGCAATGATTGAGGCCGTTCGTGAAACCGATCTTCTTGTTGGATTTCGGGAAACCGCGACGATGAAAAAAGGGACGGCGCGCCGTCCCTTTGTGTCACCGCTTCACATGTGCCGCGCGCTTCGCCAAACATCCTGGGAAGAAGCGCGCCGCCGTCATGCTTACAGCGAGTAGTACATCTCGAACTCGATCGGATGCACCGACTGACGATAACGCTGCAACTCCTGCGTCTTCAGTTCGATGTACGCGTCGAGCATCGAATCCGTGAACACGCCGCCGCGCGTCAGGAACTCGCGATCTGCGTCGAGCGCGTCGAGAGCCTGGTCGAGGCCGGCGCACACGGTCGGGATCTTCTTGTCTTCTTCCGGCGGCAGGTCGTACAGATTCTTGTCCGCGGCTTCGCCCGGATGAATCTTGTTCTGCACGCCGTCGAGACCCGCCATCATCAGTGCCGAGAAGCACAGGTACGGATTCGCGAGCGGATCCGGGAAGCGCGTTTCGATGCGACGGCCCTTCGGGTTGCTCACGTGCGGAATACGGATCGATGCCGAACGGTTGCGAGCCGAGTAAGCCAGCTTGACCGGCGCTTCGAAGTGCGGCACGAGACGCTTGTACGAGTTCGTACCCGGGTTCGTGATCGCGTTCAGCGCGCGGGCGTGCTTGATGATGCCGCCGATGTAGAACAGCGCGAATTCCGACAGACCGGCATAGCCATTGCCCGCGAACAGATTCTGGCCGTCCTTCCAGATCGACTGGTGAACGTGCATGCCCGAGCCGTTATCGCCGACGATCGGCTTCGGCATGAAGGTCGCCGTCTTGCCGTACGTGTGCGCGACGTTGTGGATGATGTACTTCATCTGCTGCAGCCAGTCCGCGCGCTGCACGAGCGTCGAGAACTTGGTGCCGATTTCGTTCTGGCCCTGGCCCGCCACTTCGTGGTGGTGCACTTCGACCGGAATGCCGATCTGCTCGAGCAGCAGACACATTTCCGAGCGGATGTCCTGGAACGTGTCGACCGGGGCGACCGGGAAGTAACCGCCCTTGGTGCCCGGACGGTGGCCGGTGTTGCCGCCTTCGAATTCCTTGGCCGACGACCACGGTGCTTCTTCCGAGCCGATCTTGACGAAGGTGCCCGACTGGTCCGTGTTCCACTGGACGCTATCGAAGATGAAGAATTCCGGTTCCGGACCGAAGTAGGCGGTGTCGCCCAGGCCCGAGCTCTTGAGATAGGCTTCCGCGCGCTTCGCGAGCGAACGCGGGTCGCGCTCGTAGCCCTTGCCGTCGGCGGGTTCGACGACGTCGCAGCTCAGCACGAGCGTCGCTTCTTCGAAGAACGGGTCGATGAAGGCGGTGTTCGCGTCCGGCACGAGCAGCATGTCCGATGCCTCGATGCCCTTCCAGCCGGCGATGGACGAACCGTCGAAAGCGTGGCCGCTTTCAAATTTGTCTTCGTCGAAAGCCGAGACCGGCACGGAAACGTGCTGTTCTTTGCCGCGCGTGTCGGTGAAACGGAAGTCGACGAACTTGACGTCCTCGTCCTTGACGAGTTGCATGACGTCGGCCACGGATTTACTCATTACCTATCTCCTGATTAACAAAAGTCGGCGAATCGCTCCGCCGCCCCGACCAATCCTGTACATCAATTCAATCGAGGATGAAAAAGCAGCTTCCGTGCCAAGCGCACCAACATTGCGCTAAGCGCCTGAAGCAGCGCGCATTTTTAGTGAGACGGCCGAGGGATTCGCGATCATCTCCTAGCCATTCCCGATTCTGCACGCACACAATTGGTGCGTCTTCCTGTGAACACTCTCAAATATGCTCGGATCTGGTGCGTTCGCACTGAAATGCACCAACATGGAACATTTCCAGCGACGTCGCCAATACTGCCGGCAATCTCGCTGCGTTCGCTAGAATCATTCTTTGCGTTTCACCGGAGACAAACACGCCATGAGCACGCTGGAACAACTCTTTGATCAGGCGGGACGCCGCGCCGCCGACAACCAACTGACCTACGCCGGCGCCTTCTCGCCCGCCGAGGCATTCGAACTGCTGCAACTCGATCCGGCCGTGCGACTCGTCGACGTCCGCACCCGCGCCGAACTTGACTGGGTGGGCCGGCCGGCCATCGATGGCGCACAGTACGCGCATATCGAATGGATCCGCTACCCCGGCTCGGTGCCGAACGCTGAGTTTATCGAACAATTGCGACAGGTCGCCACCCCGGATACGACCGTGATTTTTCTGTGCCGCAGCGCGGCGCGTTCCAAGCTGGCCGCCGTGGCCGCGCAGAAACAGGGGTTTGCGAAGGCCTATGACCTGCTGGAAGGCTTCGAGGGCGACAAGGATGCGAACGGGCATCGGAAGACATCGGGCGGGTGGTGCTTCCGGGGCTTGCCGTGGATCGGGGCTTGAGTTTTTCAGAAAAATCGCTGTCTTCATCTGAGCGCATTTCAGGAAAATTGAATGCAACGGCTTCTCGCGTGCTGAATGCATGGCGATGACTGTGGAACGAGACCTGCCCGGTGAGATGTCCCGGGCACTTCGGATCCGAGCGACCAGACGGAGGCGCAACCCGAAAGCAGTGGTAATTTTCGAACACGCCGTCATCTTTGAACAACGAGTAAAGCTCGGGCCCTTGCTTGCCAATACCGGGCGCGAGGTTCGACCGGACGATGAAGCGTTCGCGACGCTGGATGGCATTCGTGATCGGTCGCTTGCCAAGCCTGTGAGCGTTGCATGACCTGTTCGTGTCAGGACCCTTGCGTGGGCATTCAGAGACGCGGGGCATCGAGCGAAACAACGCACCGTCGCTTGAAACGCGCCGCACTCAGGAAACAATCCCGTCCAGTAACGTTCGCACGCGCCTGACCCTGGCTTCATCGACCGGCGCCAATGCCTGTCCCCCAACGCGCACGCCCGAACCCAGATGCACCGCGCGCACGCCCGTCGATGCCACGAAGCGCGCCACAGTCTCCACACCGAGACCCGCGCCCGCCAGCACCGTACAGTGCGATCCGGCCGCCATGCCGACCAGTCGCGTGATCGTCTCCGCGGCATCGAGCACCGATGCCTTGCCGCCCGACGTCAGCACGTTCGTGACCCTATCGAATGCCGAGAGGGTTTCAAAAGCCGCGACCAGATCGCGTGCTTCGTCGAACGCGCGGTGAAACGTCAGCGGCAGATCTCCCGCCGCCTCCACCACGCGCGTCAGCCCTTCCGTATCGATGGCGCCGTCCGCGCGCAGCATCCCGACCACCAGCGCATGCGCGCCCGTTTTCGCGATCGCGCGCGCCTCGCGCAGGATCACCGTGACATCGTCGGCGTCGTAGACGAACGAGCGGCTGTGCGGCCGCACCATCACGTTCACCGGAATCGCCACCGCCTCAACGATCGCCTCCACCAGCCCGATTCCCGGCGTCAGGCCACCCTCGCCCATCGCCGTGACCAGTTCGAGCCGGTCCGCGCCGCCGCGCTCGGCGGCGCGCGCATCGGCCACCGTCGTCGCGATGACTTCCAGCACCGTCATTTCGCCGGCTCCGGCGGCACTTCCACGATTTCACCGCCCAGCGCCTTCACGCCCTCGCGCAGCACTTCGAACGCCGCATTCGCCTGTTGCGGATCGCCCTTCACGCCCAGATCGATGTGCGAGCGCGCGTACAGCGCCCCGCGCGCCGCGTCGCCGACGCTCGGCAGGCTGAACGCGCGCACGCCCTCGAAGTCGCGTTCGATCGCCACCATCAGCGGCGTGATGCGCGACTCCGGCAGCCCGAACACCAGCAGCGAGCGCTCGACATGCGGCACCGCGTGATGCAGGTGAGCGTACCGGTGGTCGAGCACCCATTCGATCATCGGCCAGGCCATGACTGGAAAGCCCGGCACGAAGTGATGATCGCCGACCGAAAAGCCCGGAATCTTGTTGTAGCTGTTCGGGATGATCGCCGCGCCCTGCGGAAACGTGCCCATGTTCAGGCGATGCAGGTTCTCGGGCGAATCCAGCTCGACCGGCTTGCCGGCCTGTTCAGCCGTATCGCGGATGCGCGCGCGGATCAGCTCCGCCGCCTCCGGTTGCAGTTCGAGCGGACGCCCGAGCGCGTCGGCCGCGCACTGGCGGGTGTGATCGTCGGGGGTCGCGCCGATGCCGCCCGTCGAAAACACGATGTCGCCGGACGCGAAGGTGCGCTTGAGCGTCGCCGTAATGCGCGCCGGGTCGTCGCCGACGTATTCCGCCCAGTCCAGCGACAGCCCGCGCGCGCCCAGCAATTCGATGATTTTCGGCAGATGCTTGTCGGTGCGCCGCCCCGACAGGATTTCATCGCCGATGATGATGACGCCAATGCCCATGGGAACCCCCTTTATCGCCTCATTGTTCCTTGACGGAAACTTCACGGGACTCGACCGTGATCGCCGGATACTGCGGCTCCCCGGCGCGCAGGCGTTCCAGCGCATGCAGGCAGTAGTGCGCGAACCACAGCGCCGAGAACACCAGAATGAATGCATACGCCCAGATCGTCACGACCGCGACCACCGGGAACAGCGGCAGCAGCCAGACGGACCAGGCCCAGAGCATCGTCGGGACGGAACTGAACAGGCCGCTCACGATGCCGATCGCCAGCAGCGGCCAGCGCCCGTCCTGCACGATCGCGCGGCGTTCCTCGACGCTCGCGTGCAGCGCGAGCGCGTCGTAGGTCATCACGCGATAGGTCAGCCAGCCCCACAGCAGCGGCGGAATCAACGCGAAGAACGGCGGGATCAGCCACAGCGGCAACGTAACGACCAGCAACACGAGACAAACAACGGTGGTCACCACCGAATGCCCTAGGCTGCCGTACCACGAGCCGCCGCGCCGCTCTTCCAGCGACGCGTAATGGCCGCGCGGCCGGCGCGTGAGCAGTTTGACGACGCCCGGCATCGAGAGCGTCGCGATCAGCAGCAACACGGTCACGACGATCAGCGGAATCGTCATGATGACGACGAGGAACGGCGCGATGACCGCATGCAGCGACGAGAAACCGACCGCATCGAACAGCCGGTACATCGCGGAGGTGAGCGCCCAGCCTTCGAGCCAGCCGTTGGCGGCGCCGGTGAGCGTCTGCCAGAAGAACCACAGCAGGCCGCCCCACACCACCGTCGCGACGCCGAAAGGCATCAGCGTGAGCCACAGCATGCGCGGATGGAAGACGTTCGCCACCGCGCGCACGAACGAACGCAGCAAGTCATTCATGCGTGATCGTCAGGAAAAAGAGGAAACGACAGGATAAACCAGCGCCGCACGCGGGCGCTGGTCTGGGAGAGGCGGAAAGGTCAGATCGTGGCGGAATCGGACGTGCGGGCGCGGCGGTTCGAAAGACGCGCGCCGATGCGCCTGAACGCGAGCCAGTGCTGTTCGAAGAAACCGTCGCCGTAATGCACGGGCATCACGCCCGGCGCGCCGAGCTGGTCGCGGATGCCGGTCGGTTCGACGGTGCGGTCGAACGAGGCCGAGCGGAACAGGATGTCCCAGAACGAGAACAGCACGCCGAAATTGCAGCCATACGTGGTGCCTTCGTGGCCGAAGCCGATCGCGTGATGACGCCGATGAAACGCCGGGCTGACGACGATGCGCTCGCCGAGCCAGCCGAAATGCATGCGGATGTTGGCGTGCTGCACGCTTTGCATGAAATTGGTGATGGCGACGAGCACGACGAACTGCGACGGCTCCACGCCAATGACGAGCGCAACCAATGCGAAGACGCTGGCTTGCAGGATGTCGTCGAGCAGATGGTTGCGATCGTCGCTCCACAGCGACATCTTCTGCTGGCTGTGATGCACCGCATGCAGTTCCCACCAGATGCCGATGCGATGCTCAAGCCGGTGATACCAATAGCCGGCGAAGTCGAGGATCAGCAAATAGATGACGAAGGTAACGAGCGGCTGCGTGGTGACGCCGGGCCACAGATTGTCGATCTCGAGATTGGGCACGCCGTTCAGGCGCAGCCAGCTTTGCATCGAGTCGAAGATCGGCTGGAAGGTGAAGAAGAAGAACAGGTTGAGGATGCCCAGCTTGACGATCCACGTGTACAGCACGTCCACACGCACGCCCTTGCGGTCTTGCCAGTTCTCCGCCGGACGGAAGGCTTCGAGCGGACGCAGGACCGCGTACATCGCGAGCACTTCCAGCACGCCGACGATCACCCAGTACAGCGCATCGTAGGTGTCTTCGTCGTAGTCCATCATGCCGATCTTGAACAGCACCGGCTGGACCACGTCGACATACAGCAGCGTCTGCAGCGTGGAAACGAAGGTATCTAGCAGCGAAACGATGGAATGAAACATGATGCTCCGTGGTGCTGGCGGCGGCCCGGCGCGGCGGGCCATTCCTCAATCGTAGTACAGGGCGCGGCAAAGCGCCCTTTCACTCCGCCGCCTACGCCCCGTTCGGCGCGGTGACGGGCGCGCGGTTGTAGAAGTAAATCCCGTGCGGCGAGCGCCCGACCTTGATGGTTTCAATCAGCTTACGGCTCGCCAGGTCGATCACGCCGACATGCTTCGCGAAGCGGAACGTTACCCAGAGATACTTCTTGTCGGCGGAAAGTTCCATGTCGTCCGGGCCGGGCAGCAGTCCGGTGATGTCGCCGACATTCGTGAGCGAGTCCTCGTCGATGATGCTGATCGTGTTCGCCACGCGGTTCGACACCAGTACGTGCTTGCCGTCCACCATCGAACGGAAGTTGTGCGCGCCCTTGCCCGTCGTGATGGTCTTGACGACTTTCTGGTTGCGCCAGTCCACCACGGCCACATAATCCGCGCCCGTCATGCCGACGAGCAGGTATTTGTCGCCCGGCGTGAGCCAGACGCCGGCCGGCACCTTGCCGACCTTCATCTTCCACTTGACCGTCTGCGTCGCCAGGTCGATGGCGGCGATCTCGCCGGACACCTGCAACGAGATGAACGCGGTCGCGCTGTCCTTCGTGAAGGCGATGTGGCTCGGCATGGTCGCGAGCGGCAGGCGCTTTGCCACCGAGAGGTTCTTGCCGTCGAAGTGATAGATGTCCAGGCGGTCGAGGCGCAGGCCCGTCGACACGAACCACTTCTTGTCCGGCGAGAAGCCGATCTGGTACGGATCCTCGATGTCCTGCACCCAGCGCTGGAACGCGCCGGTTTTCGGATCGACGAACATCAGGTTGTTCGACACCGAGTTCGCGACGATCAGCGATGTATTGTCGGGCGTCACCATCAGATGGTGCGGTTCCTTGCCGGTCGGCACCGTGCCGACGACCTGGCGCGTGTTCTCGTCGATGAGACTCAGCGTGGCTTCAGCGGAATTCAGAACGATGACATTGTTGGCGAAGGCGGCGGTGGCGACGAGCGCCGCGCCGGTCGCGAGTACCGCGCGCGCGGCGGCCGCGCGGAAGCGGCCGGACGAGCGGCCAGAACGAAAAAGAGTGCGCATGAAAGATTGGCTTCGGAAGGCAGGCGTCATTGTAGAACGTTTGCCACGGGCGGCACGTTGACCGAACGCGGCTTTTTGCGAGATAAACGGCGCCGCCCGGCACAACGATGTGGGCGAGCGCCAGGCTCAGCGCTGCATCGACTCCCAGACCTTGTGCAGGCGCTTGACGGACACGGGCATCGGGGTACGCAATTCCTGCGCGAACAGCGACACGCGCAACTCCTCCAGCAGCCAGCGATACTCCGCGAGCCGCGCGTCCGCGACGCCGCCGCGCTGCGACACCGCGCGCTGGTAGTGCTGCGCGAGCGGCTGCAAGTCGGCGAACTGGCGCGCGTCGCGGGCGGGCTCGGCCTTGAGCTTGTCGATGCGCAGGGCGATCGCCTTCAGATAGCGCGGGAAATGCGCCAGCTGCGCATAGGGCGTGTCGATCACGAAACGCTTGCCGATCAACGCGGACAGTTGCGCCTGGATGTCGGTGTAAGCCTGCGCGAACGGCTTCGCCTGCGCGAGCTTTTTCGGGAGCGCGGCGTATTCGGTGAGGATCGTGCCGACCAGACGCGCGATCTCCTGCGCCAGCAGCGTGAGGCGCCCTTTCGCGGCGTCGCGGCGGGCGTGGAAGCTGGCGTCGTCGTCGGGCAGCGGGTCTTGCAGGCACGCGCGATCCAGCGCCGTCCCGACAATCTGGTCGCGCAACTCGTCTGCGGTGCCGAGCGCCATGAAATGCAGCGACATCTCGCGCAGGCCCGGCAGGTTCTTCTCCAGATAGCGGATCGGTTCGCGCAGCTGCAACGCGAACAGCCGCCGCAATCCCGCGCGATGAATGCGCGCCGCTTCCTCGGGTGAATCGAACACTTCGACGTCGCAATGCGTGGTGCGATCGACCAGCGCCGGATAGCCGAACAGCGTCTGGCCGCGCCGGCGGATTTCAAGCAGTTCGGGCAACTTGCCGAAGTTCCAGGTGGTCAGGTTTTCGTACAGTGCGGTGCCGGCGCTGGCGCCGACGCCCGCCGCCGGCGTCACCGGCGCGCCGGATTCGCCGGAGAGCGCGTCGAGCGCCTCGCTGGCCGCCGCCGAGGTCAGCTTCTGGAACTGCTGCTGCGCCTGGCCGCCGAGCTCCGCGCGCAGTTGCGCAAGATTGCGGCCCATCGCGAGCTGGCGGCCGTGCTCGTCGATGACCTTGAAGTTCATGAACAGATGCGCCGGCAGCGTCTCGAGCTTGAAGTCCGCGCTCTTCACAGCGACCTGCGTCTCTCCACGGATATCCGCGATCAGCGACTCGACCAGCCCGCCCGCGCCGAACGCAGGTCCGGCATGCCGCTGCGCGAAGCCCGCTGCGTAATCCGGCAGCGGCACGACGTGCCGGCGCAGCTTCTGCGGCAGCGACTTCAGCAGCAGTTGCGCCTTCTCCTTGATCATCCCCGGCACGAGCCACTCGACGCGCCGCGCATCGACCTGATTCAGGCCGTAGAGCGGCACCGCGAGCGTGACGCCGTCGCGCGGCGAGCCCGGCTCGAAGTGATAGGTCAGCGCCATCTCGATGCCCGACATCGTCATGCGCTTCGGGAACAGGTCGGTCGTGACGCCGGCGGCCTCGTGGCGCATCAGGTCGTCGCGCGACAGGAACAGCAGCTTCTCGTTGCCCGGCTTCTTCTGCTCGTCGCGATACCAGCGCTCGAAAGCCGCGCCGGTCCACATGCCTTCCGGCAGCAGCGCATCGTAGAAGGCGTGGATCAGCTCGTCGTCGACCAGCACGTCCTGACGCCGCGACTTGTGTTCGAGCTGCTCGATATCGGCCACCAGCTTGCGGTTGTGCGCGAAGAACGGCAGGCGCGTGTCGAACTCGCCCTCGACGAGCGCGCCGCGAATGAACAGCTCGCGCGCGTATTTCTGATCCTGCTGGCCGAAGCTCACGCGCCGGCGCGCATAGACCGTCAGGCCGTACAGCACCGCGCGCTCGAACGCGACGACCTGCGCGGCCTTCTTTTCCCAGTGAGCGTCCGAGAGCGATTTCTTCAACAGATGCCCGCCGACGATTTCCAGCCATTCCGGCTCGATCTTCGCGATGGTGCGCGCGTACAGCCGGCTCGTCTCGACGAGTTCGCCCGCCATCACCCAGCGCCCTGCTTTCTTGAGCAGCGCCGAACCCGGCCACAGATGGAACTTGATGCCGCGCGCGCCGAGATAATGCGGTTCGTCGTCGGCCTTCAGGCCTACGTTGCCGAGCAGGCCGGTCAGCAGCGACAGATGCACTTGTTCGAAAGTCGCGTCCGATTCGTTCAGACGCCAGCCGTGTTCGCGCACAACCGTGAGCAGTTGCGAATGCACGTCGCGCCATTCGCGCAGCCGCAGGTGCGACAGGAACACGGCACGGCAGGCATCGGTGAGCTGGCGGTTCGACTTCTTGTGCGCGACCGCTTCCTCGAACCACTTCCAGATGCGCGTCCATTGCAGGAATTCGGAACGCTCGTCGACGAACTGGCGGTGCGCCTGATCCGCCTGTTCCTGCGCCTCGATGGGCCGGTCGCGCGGATCCTGCACCGACAGCGCCGACGCGATGATCAGCACCTCCTTCAGCGCGTGGTGATCGCGCGCGGCGAGGATCATCCGGCCGACGCGCGGATCGAGCGGCAGGCGCGCCAGCTCGCGGCCGAGCGGCGTGAGCGCGTTGTCGTCATCGACGGCGCCGAGTTCGTTCAGCAGCTGATAGCCGTCGGCGATCGCGCGGCCCGGCGGCGGCTCGATAAACGGGAAGGTTTCGATCGCCGTCAGATGCAGCGACTTCATCCGCAGGATGACCGCCGCGAGCGACGAGCGCAGGATCTCGGGATCGGTGAAGCGCGGGCGCATCTGGAAGTCGGCTTCGTCGTAGAGACGGATGCACACGCCGTCCGCGACGCGGCCGCACCGCCCGGCGCGCTGGTTCGCCGCCGCCTGCGACACCGGCTCGATCTGCAACTGCTCCACCTTGTTGCGATACGAATAGCGCTTCACACGCGCCATCCCGGTATCGACCACGTAGCGGATGCCCGGCACCGTCAGCGAGGTCTCGGCGACGTTGGTCGCGAGCACGATGCGCCGCGCGTTCGACGGCCGGAACACCCGCTCCTGCTCCTGCGCCGAGAGCCGCGCGAACAGCGGCAGGATTTCGGTGTGCGGCGGATGATGCTTTCTCAAGGCCTCGGCGGCATCGCGAATTTCGCGCTCGCCGGGGAGGAACACGAGCACGTCGCCGGAGCCGACGCGACAGAGTTCGTCGACGGCATCGACGATGGCTTCCATCAGGTCGCGGTCGCTCTTGCGGTCGTTGCGCTCGCCGCGCTTCGGCAAGGTGCCCTGCGCGGACTTCACCGCGACGCTGTCTTCCTCGATCGGCCGATAGCGCACTTCCACCGGATACAGACGGCCGCTGACCTCGATCACCGGCGCCGGATGCTCGTCGCTGCCGAAGTGGCGCGCGAAGCGTTGGGCGTCGATGGTCGCGGACGTGACGATCAGCTTCAGGTCCGGGCGCTTCGGCAGGATCTCTTTCAGATAGCCGAGCAGGAAGTCGATGTTGAGACTGCGTTCGTGCGCCTCGTCGATGATGATCGTGTCGTAGGCGGTGAGCAGCGGATCGGTTTGCGTTTCGGCGAGCAGGATGCCGTCAGTCATCAGCTTGACGGAGGCGCCGGGCGCGAGATTGTCCGTGAAGCGCACCTTGTAGCCGACCACTTGGCCGAACGGCGTGCCCAGTTCCTCGGCGATGCGCCGTCCGGTCGCGGATGCCGCGATCCGGCGCGGCTGCGTATGACCGATCAGGCCGCTGCCGCCCGCGCCCAGCCCGCGCCCGAGCGCGAGGCAGATCTTGGGCAGCTGCGTGGTCTTGCCGGAGCCGGTTTCGCCGCTGACGATCACGACCTGATGCCCGGCGATCGCCCGGGCGATTTCCTCGCGCCGGCCGGACACGGGTAAAGCTTCCGGGAAGGTGATGGGCGGGACGGGGTTGGGGGTGATGACGCGTGGCGGCCGGGGGGGACGGGGGGCGCGGGGTTCGCGTGGGTCGCCGGCTGCGCGCGTCGCGCGTGCCTGACGTGGTTCGCGTGGCGCAGCGCCTTCGCGTGGTTCGTCAGCCTGAAGCGCCTTGTGCGGTTCTGCGGCTTCGAGTGGTTCGCGGGTTTGACGCGGGTCGCGCGGGTCGGCACCTTCGCGAGCTTGACGCGGCCCGCGCGATTCCGCAGCTTCGCGGGATTCGCGTGCTTGACGTGGTTCGCGCTGTTCGGCAGCGTTGCGCAATTCGCGAGCTTGACGCGGCTCACGCGGGTCGGCGCCTTCGCGGGCTTCGTGTGCTGGACGCGACTCGCGTGTTTCGACGCCTTCGCGCGATTCGCGTGGTTCGGCGGCTGCGCGGAATTCGCGAGCTTGTCGCGGTTCGCGTGTTTCGGCGCCTTTGCGCGATTCGCGAGCTTGTTGCGCTTCGCGCGATCCGGCGGTTTCGAGCGGTTTGCGGCTGTGACGCGGGTCGGCAGTTTCGCGGGTTTCGTGTGCTTGACGCGACTCGCGTGGTTCAGCGCCTTCGCGGGATTCGCGAGCTTGACGCGGCTCACGTGATCCGGCGCCCTCGAGCGGTTCGCGGGTTTGACGCGGGTCGCGCGGTTCGGCGCCTTCGCGGGATTCGCGAGCTTGACGCGGCTCACGGGGTTCGGCGATTGAACCGGAGTCGCGGAAAGGACGAGCTTGACGCGCCTCTCTCGAGTTAGCGCCTTCACCTTCGCCCGTGTGGCGGGTGCGGCGCTGTTCACCGACCCGACCGGCTTCCGCCGAAGACACCGCGCCCCGGCGTTCGCCGCGCGGCGCAACAGACTTCGTCTCACCAAGCCGACCGGTTTCCGGCCGGTCGGTCCTTGCTGCGGGCGGTTGCGGCGCATGCGGCGTGCGCTCACCGCTATCCCGCTGCGCTTCTTCGCGTCCGGGCCGCGGCGGCCGCGTCGCTTGCGATTCGCGCGCGCGTTCAGCCGGCGCCGGCGCAGGCTGCCGCTGCGAAGCGTCTCCGGAATGTACAGGTCGTGACATCGGCGCGGTTTGCGCCTGCATCGATTGACGCGGCGTCCGCGCCACTTGCGCTTTCGGCGAATCCTGCGTGGCCTGTGAACGAACGCCCGCCACCACCGACGCCTGCTTCTGCGCCCCCGTGCCGACCGCCTCACGCGGCGCGTTCCCGCGCTCCGTTCCCTTCTGTGCTTGCGCGCCCGCCGTACCCGCAAAACGCCGCGCGGCCAGTTCCTTCTTGCTCAGCGTCGTGGCATCGCCGGATGGGTCGGGCGCCTCCTGCGCGTCGCGCCGCAGGCTTTCCCGCAGTTGCCGCAACTGCGCCAGGGGATCGGTGGAGGAGTCGGCGGACCGGGACGTGTCTGCCTGCTTGGGACTTGAAGGGCGCGCGGGACGCGAGGGACGAGAAACATTCGACATAGCGTCGCATTATAATCCCGGGATGAATTCTCAAACCGACCTCACGATGACTCCTCAAGCGGCATCGCCACTGGCCGCGGCCGAGCCGGAAGCGCCCGACCCCCATGCCCAGTTCGTCGACTGGATGCGCTCCGTCGCGCCGTATATCCATGCGTTCCGGAACAAGACGTTCGTCGTGGCGTTCGGCGGGGAACTGGTCCAGGAAGGACGCCTGAATGCGCTCGTGCAGGACGTCGGCCTGCTTCACGCCATGGGCATCCACGTCGTGCTGGTGCACGGCTCGCGGCCGCAGCTCGACGAACAGCTGAGTCTGCACGGCGTCGAATCGTCGTTCTCGCACGGCCTGCGCATCACCGACGCCCGCGCCCTCGAATCCGCCAAGGAAGCCGCCGGCGAAGTGCGCCTCGACATCGAGGCCGCCATTAGCCAGGGCCTGCCCAACACGCCGATGGCGCACGCGCACATCAGCGTCGTGTCGGGCAACTTCGTGACGGCGCGGCCGGTCGGCATTCTCGACGGCGTCGATTTTCAGCACACCGGCGTCGTGCGCAAGATCGACGGCGATTCCGTGCGCCAGTCGCTCGCCAGCAACAAGCTCGTGCTGCTCTCGCCGCTCGGGTTCTCGCCCACCGGCGAAGCCTTCAACCTGTCGATGGAAGACGTCGCCTCGGCCGCTGCCATCGCGTTGCGCGCCGACAAGATCATCTTCGTCACGGAGATCCCCGGTCTCGCCGACACGGAAGGCGAGCTGGTGCGCGAAATGTCGCTCGACGACGCCTACCGCCTGCAGGAAAGCGGCGAGTTGCAGGGCGACACCGCGTTCTATCTGAAGCATACGATTCGCGCGTGCCGCGGCGGCGTGGCGCGCGGCCACATCATTCCGTACGCGCTCGACGGCAGCGTGCTGCTCGAACTGTTCCTGCACGACGGCGTCGGCACGATGATCTCGTACGAGAATCTCGAGAGCCTGCGCGAGGCCACGCCGGACGACGTCGGCGGCATTCTCACGCTGATCGAACCGCTCGAGTCCGACGGCACGCTGGTGCGCCGCGGCCGCCACCAGATCGAACGCGACATCGACCATTTCTCGGTCATCGAGCACGATGGCGTGCTGTTCGGCTGCGCGGCGCTGTATCCCTATACGCAGGAGCGCATCGGCGAGATGGCCTGCCTGACGGTCGCGCCCGAAGCGCAAGGCTCCGGCGACGGCGAACGGCTCCTGAAACGCATCGAGCAGCGCGCCCGCGCGCGCGGTCTCACCCGCATTTTTGTCCTGACCACCCGTACCGAGCACTGGTTCCTGAAGCGCGGCTTCGTCAAGGTCACCGTCG
Source organism: Caballeronia sp. LZ035 (assembly GCF_031451175.1). Taxonomy (NCBI): domain Bacteria; kingdom Pseudomonadati; phylum Pseudomonadota; class Betaproteobacteria; order Burkholderiales; family Burkholderiaceae; genus Caballeronia; species Caballeronia sp. LZ035. The sequence continues at coordinate 1,411,896 of NZ_JARUXS010000001.1, read as the reverse complement.
ATGATCTGCCGGAAGACCGCCGCCGCCTCTACAACTGGCAGCGCAAGTCGCTCGTGCTGATGAAACAGCTTTAAAGAACCGTTTTCGAGAGGGCCGAGACGGCGCCTCTCCCCCCGATACAGAGGAGAAACACACAATGGCCCGAATGATTCAATGCGCGAAGCTCGGCAAGGAAGCCGAAGGACTGGACTTCCCGCCGCTGCCGGGCGAACTCGGCAAGCGCATCTACGAAACGGTGTCTAAGGAAGCCTGGCAGGGCTGGCTCAAGCAGCAGACGATGCTCATCAATGAAAATCGCCTGAACATGGCCGATCCGCGCGCGCGCCAGTACCTGATCAAGCAGACGGAGAAATACTTCTTCGGCGAAGGCGCCGATACCGCGTCCGGCTACGTGCCGCCGCAAGGCTGAACTTCCACCTCATCCGTTCGAAGAAAACCGGCCGTGGGCCGGTTTTTTATTGCCCGCGCGAGCCGTGAGATTGATCCAGACGGTACACCGTGGAGCATCGCCCCAACCCGCCGCTATCCCAGACGGGATAAGGGATTGAGGGTCTCCCGGAGCGTCCGCTCGACGGGTCGGTTTGCAGATCGTCTGTCATCGTGATATCATCTCCTTCTTATCAACAGCAATTCACCATCATTCACGCAGCGTAGTTCAGTGTCACATTTGTCGATCTCAACGCGTGAGTGACTGTTTTCATACAAAGAGGCGCGTCGGTTTTTAAGCTGCTTTTGCCAGATGGACCAGATGGTTCAGCAAAACACGCCGGCCTTTTTCGTCTCAAGCTGTTTTTTCGCCGACGTCGCGGCCCACCCGCGGTAACCCAGGCTCTCTGTCAGGGTTGACCGTCCGCACGTCAAACTCGTTGGTTACATCCGAGTGCAATTTCGCGACCCACCGCGATGCGCCGGCACCGCGTTTGCTATCTCAATCTCAGCGTCTGCTTCATTCGACGCTGCGCGGAGCCATTGGCGATCGTTTTCCCGCTGCCTTGCATGGCGGCGCCGTCGCGAAACTGCACTCTCCCGGCAATTCGCGCCGTCGATGCTTCGATGGCGCGCCCGAGCCACTCTCCGGAGTGTTCGGGATCGAATACGGAGTCTTCGAAACATGTCTTCCCATCACGAGGGCCTTTGGCGCACCAGCGATTCATCGAGCCAGAAATCCGACCTCACCCTCGACGACATCACGATCGTCGACCAGTCCCTGCTCAAGCGTGCCGTCGGCGCCATGGCCATCGGTAACGCGATGGAGTGGTTCGACTTCGGCGTGTACAGCTATATCGCCGTGACGCTCGGCAAGGTGTTCTTCCCGTCGAGCAGTCCGGCCGCGCAGCTGCTCGCGACCTTCGGCACGTTCGCGGCCGCGTTCCTGGTGCGGCCGATCGGCGGCATGGTGTTCGGCCCGCTCGGCGACCGCATCGGCCGCAAGCGCGTGCTCGCGATGACGATGATCATGATGGCCCTCGGCACGTTTGCGATCGGCCTGATCCCGAGCTATGACAGCATCGGCGTGCTGGCGCCGGTGTTGCTGCTGGTCGCGCGCCTGGTGCAGGGTTTTTCGACGGGCGGCGAGTACGGCGGCGCGGCGACCTTCATCGCCGAGTTTTCGCCGGACAAGAAGCGCGGCTTCATGGCGAGCTTCCTCGAGTTCGGCACGCTGGTGGGCTATGTGCTCGGCGCGGGCGTCGTGGCGGTGCTGACGGCGGTGATGTCGGAGCACGCGCTGCTGTCGTGGGGCTGGCGCATTCCGTTCATGATCGCGGGACCGCTCGGTCTGATCGGCCTGTACATCCGGATGAAGCTGGAAGAGACCCCGGCGTTCCAGCGTGAAGCCGAAAAGGCGGAAGCGGTTTCGCACGAGACCACCAAGCAGCAGTTCCGCGAGACGCTGGTCCAGCAATGGCGCCCCCTGCTGCAATGCGTGGGCCTCGTGCTGATCTTCAACGTTACCGACTACATGGCGCTTTCCTATCTGCCGAGCTATCTGTCCGCGACGCTCAAGTTCAACGAGACGCATGGCCTGTTCATCGTGCTGGTCGTGATGGTGCTGATGATGCCGCTGACGCTGTTGTTCGGCCGTCTCTCCGATGTCGTGGGCCGCAAGCCGGTGATGCTGGCGGGCTGTGTCGGCTTGCTGCTGCTGTCGATCCCGGCGCTCACGCTGATCCGCATGGGCACGATTCCGTCGATCTTCACCGGCATGATGACTCTCGGCGCGCTGCTCTCGACCTTCACGGGCGTGATGCCGTCGTCGCTGCCGGCGCTGTTCCCGACGAAGATCCGCTATGGCGCGCTTGCCATCGGCTTCAATGTCTCGGTGTCGCTGTTCGGCGGCACGACGCCGCTCGTCACGGCATGGCTCGTCGACAAGACCGGCATGCTGATGATGCCCGCGTACTATCTGATGGGCGCGTCGGTGATCGGCATTGTGTCGGTGATCGCGCTGCATGAATCGGCGAAGAAGCCGTTGAAGGGCTCGCCGCCGGCCGTCGCCTCGCACTCGGAAGCGCATGCGATCCTGCGCGGTCATCGCGAAGCGGGCGAAATGGACGATACATTCCCGGAAGGCACGGTGCGCGCCTGATCGCGGTTGCCGTGGCATGAGTTGTCGAAGGCCGATGCTTCACGCATCGGCCTTTTTCTATGGCGTGAGCATCACGATGCGCGCGTCGAGCGTTCCGGTGTCGAGGTCGAGCAGTGCGAGCGTGATCGGCAGCTTGAAGCGGCGCGGTCCCGCGCTGCCGGGATTCACAAAGAGCGTGGCGCCGCGCCGCTCGATCAGCGGCTTGTGCGAATGTCCGGTGACGACCACGTCGGTGCCCGCGAGCTGCGTCGGTATGTCGGCGATGTCGTGCACGACGTGGATCGACACGCCGCCGAGTTCGACGCGCGCATGCTCCGGCAGATGGGCCAGGTCCGCGCCCGTGTCGTTGTTGCCGCGCACGACGGTCAGCGGCGCGAGCGGCGCCAGGCTGTCGAGCACGTCGCGCCGGCAGATGTCGCCGGCATGGATGATGTGCGCGCAGCCGCGCAGGGCTTCGAGCGCTTCGGGACGCACGAGGTTGTGGGTATCGGAGATCAGGCCGATGCGCATGGTGCTCCCCTGATGTCGACGTCTTTCGGGCGCCGCGGGCTGATGGTGCGGTCGGGTTGCATGACCGGTGCCGCCGATTATGCGTGACGGTGAAACCCCTGTCGAACCGCGTGCGCGGGTTTTGGCCGATGCAGGCGCAATGGTAGAATCGCGTCCGCCCTGCCGGGGTGATGAAATTGGTAAACATAGCGGACTTAAAATCCGCCGCCTAACGGCTTGCCGGTTCAAGTCCGGTCCCCGGTACCAGGCAGATTCCAGGCGACACTCAGAGATGACCAGAGACCCCGACAGCGAAGCGCTCTCGGGGTTTTTTGTTATCCACACGGGCATTTTGAAAAGGCGCCTTCGGAACCATTCGGGCATTTCCGATGATGCCCCCGGATTTGTGCCTTCGACAGTCTCCTCATGCTCTTGCCGACACGCCTGCACGCAACGCAGCGGCGCGCAAAAAGACCTGCCGCCTGACCAACGCTGACAGCATGCATCTCGAATTCCCGCCGGCGAGCGGAAAGTACTGGCACATGAAGTACCGCTTCGGGGCGACTGCGTCAGAGTGCGCGCGCGCTGTATGATCCTCGCCCATGCGGGTGAGCGGCGTGATATTTCGCCATGCTACTCATGCGCCCTCACAGCAGGAGACACGCTTGAGTCAGGAAGTCAAAGTATTCAACGCGGGGATCATCGTGCAGCGCCGTCGTGACGTGCTCTACATGAACAGCGACGACGAGGCGCGCGCCGCCGCACAGGCGCGCACGTTCCTGGCCGATTCGATGACCTGGTCGAACGATCGCCGCTTGCTGAGCGAGTTGGGCGAGTTGATCGGCGTGAAAGATGAGGGCGCGGAGCGTCTTCGAAAGATCAAGCGCGCAATTGAAACAGGCGAGTTGGTGACCGTTCCGGATGTTCCGGTGCGCACGACGAATTTCATCCAAAGGGGCGGCGACGATGCGCGGCCTGCGCCGAAGTCACGGGAGGCTGTCGCGGCACTGCCGCTCTTCAAGCCCGCAATCGAGGCGGCGGCCAGCGTCAGATCGTTCAAGTCTCCCATAGGGCCGCCGCGGCTACCGTGGCCGCGTAACGACTTTTTCGAAATCATGGCAGCCAATCCTGGCGACAGGCTGCCTGATGGCACCATTGCGACAGCACTCGAGACTGAGCCATTTGTGTACGTGCCGCACACGCTCAGCGAAGAAGCAATGGAGTTGGCGGCCAAGACGAACAATCCGGACCACGCCGCGAAGATGCTCGGATACGACCGTAAAACGTTCGGCGACATGGTCCACGCATTAAAACCTGCGAATGGACTACGGCCGAACGACAATCTGGTTTTCTACGACGATGGCAGCGTGGAATTCAAGAAGCAGATTCTCGACGACAACATCCACAACTATGCGCCCTGAAAACGATCTCGCGGACAAGCCGCACCCCCTCGCTCACGCGACGCTGATTGTCTCCGGATCGGGCGTCGTGCCTGAATTCTGGACGACTTTTTTCGGCGTCGAGCCTACGTGGACAGTCACCAAAGGTAAGCCATTCAAAACGCCGTCCGGGCGTATGAATCCGCGTCTCGGAAAGCTTGGCCTCTGGGCGTTCGGCAGCAAACCTCATGTCACCTCCGACCACCTCGCGCCGCACCTGATTTTCCTTCAAAGCCGCCTCTCGCTGCCGCGCAGGGACGCGCGCGCGTTAGCGGAAGCACAAGGCGCCACGATCGCGTTGTGGTGCTACTGGTGCAACCATTCCGGCGACCGGGTTCCGGACATTCCGCCCTTCGCGCACGAGATGATGGAAGCGATGGGAGGCATGATCGAGATTGACGAATATCGATAGTGGAGCGGTGGGACGGCGGAGGCTTGTTTGCACGCCGCCTCTTTATAGCCGGAGGAGCTTGATGCAGCGGCCATGTCACATACGTTCGCGCCGTGTAGTCGAGAAATCCGACGCGGGCGGGTCGTACCTCAAGATTTCTCAACACGCTCCCGGCGCTCGCCGCACCTCGACAGCTTTCACGAATATCACGACTGAAATGGCAACAAACGATGCGCAGTTCGCTTACGCCAGCTTCACCATTTCCGGCGATGGTGCGAATCCAGCCTTCTGGACGAACTTATTTTCAGCAACAGCCTGACTTTGCGAGAAAGAAGGGAGAGCGAATGCGTCCGCCTGCGGGGAAGCTGTATGCGGAACGACCGACTGGCGTCTGGGGCGTGCGAACCAAGGGACGCGTGCGAAGTGATTTGCTTGCGCCGCACCTGTGGTATCTGACAACCTCACTTGAGTTACCGCGCCGTGATCTGCCCAAATTGCTGGCGCAAGCGCACGCGAAAATGCGTTTCTTCTGCTATTGGGTCAACGAATCAGGCAACTGCATCCCGGACATTCCGGAGCCGATTCGCGCCATGATGGAGGGGATGGGCGGGACCATCGAGATTCACGAGTACCGGTGGTAAGCGGCGCATCGGTTCTTTCCGCCTGCCGGCCTTTTGATCGGGATCGAAACGTCATCGCCGAGGCGCCCGGACGGCGGAGACAACAAGCGCGAACAAGGCGGCGTGGGGTTCGTAAACCGCTGAAAAACACAACACAGCACGCAGCGTTCGCGAAACGAGCCACCGCGCAGCCCATTTCACACGGCGTTGAGCAGCCGCTCCGCATCCCTCACGGCATCGAACAGCGCTTCGATCGGCGTATCGCGATTGAACACGCACAGGTGCTCGATATCGAACGGCAGCGCCTCCACGCCGATGAACCGCACCGTCCCGCTGAACGATGCGCGCGCCTTGCCGCGCCGTACCGAAGCAATGTAGTTCGGCGTGACATACAGCGCCATTGGCAGGGTCAGGGACGTCATGGCGGCCTCCGCGGCTCGGTAATGCCGGCCGGCATCCGGACGACGAGGCCAGTCTAGCGACGACCACGCGGTAGACGCACCCCGCATCACGCAGGGACGCGCACCCCGCTTTCGCCCGCCTCCCTACACCGAATGTCCCAGCACGCGCGCCACATAGTGACGGCCCCACGCCTCGCCATGCGCAATGGCCTCGGCGACGGTCTCGAACGGACCATGGTCGCCGGTCATCTCGCCGGACTCGTCGGCCACGCGGCTGCCGTGGACCGGTTGCCGGTCGAGGCGCGTGACGCGCACGCGGATCGCATAGCCTTCGGACGGCGCCGCGTCGGCTTCGGCGTCCGCGCCGTCGAGGCTCGGGCTCGGGCGCAGCCGCGGCACGGTCTGCAGGGCGAGCAAGTAATCGCCCACTTCGATGTCCTTTTCCATGACGATCGTCTCCATCGTTAGAAACGCGGTCCAGGCGCGCCCGATACGCACCGGAAGCACCCCGTGCCGATTGTGCTACCGCAGCGCGCGACAAGACAAGCTAGCCGATCGGCCAGGGGCGCGCCCCGCCGCGATGCACTACAGTAATGCACGGCCGCGCGCATGTTATAAAGCTCCGCCCCGACTCTCATCACGCCCGAACGCCGCTGGCGGCGCCAGGCATCGACCGGATTCACCGATGAATCGCATGTCCTCCCTGCTGTTGCTGCTCGCCCTTCCGCTCGTCACGCTCGCCGGCTGCACGTCTTATTACAAGAACGTCGAAGCCTGCAAGGGGAAGATGATCGCGGACTATCCCGACGCCGCCAGCGCGCCGCTCAAGATCACCGGCTCGAACGCCGCTTATCATGGATCGCGGGTGATCGTGCACGCGACCATCGACGACCGCAACCCGCCGCCCGCCGCCAGCAAGACCAAAAAGGTCACGAAGTACGCCGCGGCCGAATGCACGTTCAGCGAGCAATCGATGACGAACTTCCAGTGGCTGTTGCCCGCGAAGCTCGCGCCCAAGCCGCCGTCCGACGACGACGCCGACACCGAGTAAGCTCACCGCACAACCCCGCCCGGCCCGCCGCGCCGCGCGGCCGCATCGAGGAGATCGAGCCATGCTGCTAGCCCAGATCACCGATCTGCACATCACGCCGCCTGGCACGCTCGCCTATGGTCAGGTCGATACGACCGCCTGTCTGGTCCGCGCCATCGACGCCCTCAATGCGCTCGACCCGCACCCCGATGCCGTGCTCATCACCGGCGATCTCGTCGATGCGGGCGGTCTCGACGAATACCGGCACTTGCGCACGCTGCTCGACCGCCTGGCCATGCCGTGGTATCCGATGGCCGGCAATCACGACGCGCGCGACAATCTGCGCGCCGTCTTCGGCGACCGTCTGCCGCAAGCCGATCCCGCTGGCTTCATTCACTACGCCTTCGATGTCGGCGAGGTACGCGTGATCGCGCTCGATACCCTCGATCCCGGCCACGGTTCCGGACGGCTGTGCCCCGCCCGCCTGGCCTGGCTCGACGCGCAACTCGACGCGTGCCCGGAGCGGCCCGTGCTGATCGGCATGCATCATCCGCCGTTCGCCTGCGGCATCGAGTTCATGGACGAGATCCGGCTCGCGCCCGACGACAGCCGCGCGCTCGACGCGCTGCTGCGCCGCCATCCGAACGTGGAACGCATCGTGTGCGGTCATGTGCATCGTGCGATCAGCGCGCGCTTCGGCGGCACGCTGGCCTGGTGCGCGCCGTCCACGGCGCATCAGGTCGCGCTGCAACTGAAGCACGGCGCGCCTGAGGCGTTCGTCATGGAGCCGCCCGCCTTCGGACTGCACCTCTGGCGCAAGGAGACGGGACTCGTCACGCATTGCATGAGCGTCGATCAGGGCGGCGGGCCGCAGCCGTTCTAGCCGCGGCGAGCGGCATGCGCGGGGCTTCAGTATCATCGGCGACTGGCTTCCCGCACCCGCCGACATGTCGACTTCGCCACCGCATCCTCACGATTCACCGTATTCGCGCGCCACGCTGTGGCTGCTCGCGACCATCGCCGGCGTCTCGGTCGCCAACATCTACTTCAACCAGCCGCTGCTCGACGACTTCCGTGCCACCTTCCCGCACAGCGCGTGGCTGATCGGCGCGGTACCGGCCGCAACCCAGCTCGGCTATGCGCTCGGCATGCTCGTGCTCGCGCCGCTCGGCGACCGCTTCGACCGGCGCCTGCTGATCCTGCTGCAACTCGCGGCGCTCGGCCTCTCGCTCGTGGTCGCGTGCTTCGCGGGCACGCTTGCCGTGCTCATCGCGGCGAGCCTCGCGATCGGCGTGGCATCGACCATCGCGCAACAGGCCGTGCCGTTCGCCGCCGAACTCGCGCCCGCCGCCGAACGCGGCCACGCAGTCGGCACCGTGATGAGCGGCCTCTTGCTCGGCATTCTGCTCGCGCGCACGGTGTCCGGCTTCGTCGCGCAGTATTTCGGCTGGCGCGCGGTGTTCGGGGCGTCGGTGTTCGCGTGCGTCGCGCTGGCGGGCGTCGTGATCGCACGCCTGCCGCGCAGCCGTCCCACCTCCACGCTCTCCTACAGCAAGCTGCTCGGCTCGATGTGGCATCTGACGCGCGAGAGCCCCGCGCTGCGCGAAGCGGCGCTCACGGGCGGCGCGCTGTTCGCCGCGTTCAGCATGTTCTGGTCCGTGCTCACGCTCCTGCTGGCGGGCGAGCCGTTCCACATGGGACCGCAGGCGGCCGGGCTGTTCGGCATTGTCGGCGCGGCGGGCGCGCTTGCTGCGCCGCTTGCGGGCAAGTCGGCCGACCGGCGCGGGCCGCGCGCCGTGATTTCGCTGTGCATCGTGCTGACCGCGCTGTCGTTCGTCGTATTTGCATTGTCGGGACGCAGCATCAGCGGGCTCGTGATCGGCGTGATCGTGCTCGATGTCGGCGTGCAGGCCGCGCAGATCTCGAACCAGTCGCGCATCTACGCGCTCAGGCCCGAAGCGCGCAGCCGGGTCAACACGGTCTACATGGTGGCGTATTTCATCGGCGGGTCGCTGGGTTCGGCGCTCGCATCGCTCGCCTGGCATGCGCTGGGCTGGACCGGCGTCTGCGTCGCCGGACTCGCGGCCACCGGGCTCGCGGGGCTGAGTCACTGGCGCAGGGGCGGGCGCACGCCGCAGGGTCAGGGGGAAACGCCAGAAGGGGAAGCGCCGAAGCGTCAGAGGGAAACGCCGCAGGGTGAGTAGTAAATGCCGGAGGATCAGAGGGAAGCGTCGAAGCGTCAGCGGGAAACGCCGCAGGGTCGAGCCGAAACGCCGGCGGGTTAGTTTGAAACGCCGGAAGGTCAAGCGGAGCAGCGCCCGCAATGAGCATCGTTTCAGCCGCGTTCGCGTGCGTAGTCGTGCAGCGCGTCGAGCACGCGATCGAATTCGAGTGATTTGTCGAAGAAGCGATGCACGCCGTATTGCCGGCATCGTTCGCGATAGGCGGGCAGCGCGTGATTGGTCAGCACCGCGACGAAGGCCTCCTGCAGATAACCCGCGCCGGCCTGCCCGAGCCACGCGAGCACGTCGATGCCGGAGCCGCGCTTCAGTTGCAGGTCGACGATCACCGCGTCGAAGCGCCGCGCCGACAGCAGCGCGATGGCGTCTTCGGGCGCATCGGCGCAGGCGGCCACGCGCCACGGTCCGAGCGCGTCGATCGCCTCGGTGAGGCTGCGGCGGATCAGCGGCGAGTCCTCGATCAGCAGCACGGCGAGCGGCGTCTGATGCGGCGCTGCGTGCCGTGCCCGGTCGTCGGTGGTGATGTGATTGCCCACGTCGGGCGTCCTCCGGCTGATGCGCGCTGCACTCGGGGCGCGGGGCGCGCGATTGCTTCGCGCTGCGCTTGATGCAGCGCCGCTATTCGATCAGGCCGTTCTTGATCGCGTAATACGTGAGGTCGGCGTTGTTTGCCAGCCGCATTTTTTCCAGCACTCGCGCCCGATAGGTGCTCACGGTCTTGACCGAGAGATGCAGCTCCTGCGCGATTTCCGTCGGAATCTGCCCGCCCGCGAGCTTGCAGAAAATCTGGAATTCGCGCTCCGACAGCAATTCGTGCGGCCGTTCGGCGGCGGGCTTGTCGAGCTTGTCGGCCAGCGCGTCGGCGATGAACTCCGACAGATAACGATGCCCGCGCGCCACCGTGCGAATTGCCCGGACGATCTCGTCGGGCGCGGCGTCCTTGTTCAGATAACCGTTCGCGCCCGCCTTGAGCAGGTTGATCGCGTACTGGCTCTCCGGATAGCCCGACAGCATCAGCACGCCCTGCTCCGGCCGGATCTGCTTGATGACGCGCAAGGTATCCACGCCGTTCTTGTCGGGCATCGCGATGTCGAGCAGGACGACATCGAAGGTTTGCGCGCGTACAAGCGCAATGGCCTCGTCGCCGCTCGCCGCCTCGGCGGCCACTTCCATGTCGGGCTCGTCCGCGACGAACTGGCGAAAACCGCTGCGGACGATTGCGTGGTCGTCGGCTATCAGGACTCGAATCATGCGCGCCATCCGTGCTGCCGGACGCTCTATGTGAAGGTGGAAGCTCATTGTACGCAGGCGCGACGCCGGACACCGCGCGGGACAAGCCGTCCGGCGCAGCATCCAGCCAGCGCGGCCATTGCGGGCATCAACCGTTGCGGCCTTCCAGCAGGTCCGCCATGTCGTCGGCGTGCTCTTCCTCGACGGCGAGGATGTCTTCGAAGAGACGACGCGTCGTGACGTCCTTGTCGCCGAGATAGCGAATGATCTCGCGATACGTGTCGATGGCGATCCGCTCGGCAATCAGGTTCTCGCGGATCATGTCGATCAGGTCCTTGCCTTCGCTGTACTGCGAATGCGAGCGCGAAGCCAGGCCATCGGGCGCGAAATTCGGCTCGCCGCCCAATTGCACGATGCGCTCGGCGAGCGTGTCGGCGTGTTCCTGTTCTTCGTTCGCGTGCTCGAGGAATTCCTGCGCAACGGCTTCCGAATGGATGCCCTTCGCCATGAAATAGTGGCGCTTGTAGCGCAGCACGCAGACGATCTCGGTGGCCAGCGAGTCGTTCAGCAGCTTCAGCACCGTCTCGCGATCGGCGCCATAGCTTGCCGTGACCGGGCCTTCGTCCATGTGCTGACGGGCATCGGCGCGGATCTTGTCCAGGTCGAGCACGAACGGGTCCGACGACGTATGGGGCGCAGCTTTGACAGCAGACGATTTGGACATGAGGTTCGCTCCTGAGAATGAGTTGAGGTGTCGATGGCTGGAGCAGGACGGCCGTTTTTGCAAAGACCGCATAGCGCCCTGCTATCCAAACACATACGCCGATGCATGCTGCATGCCCGCTCTCTCGAATTCGCCGGAAAACGGGCTGCGGCGTGGGCCGTCAGGTCCGGAAGACGCCGAGCAGCAAGGTAACGACGAACACCACCAGAAAAATGAAGAACAGGATCTTGGCAATCTCCGCCGCACCCGCCGCGATGCCCGTGAAGCCGAACACGGCGGCGATGATCGCAATGACGAAGAAGACGGCTGCGTAATGAAGCATGGGACCTCCTCCATGAATGGGTTCAGCGTGATCGGGTTCGGCGGGTCAGGAACAGGCCCCGCTAGTCGACGACTTTCTTCGTGACGACGAACCCCAGCACCAGGAACACGACGCAGAGGATCAGGAACAGCACGAATATGAATTTGGCGATGGCGGCAGCGCCGGCGGCGACGCCCGTGAAGCCGAGCAAACCGGCAATCACGGCCACGATCGCGAAAAACAAGGCCCACTTCAGCATGATCGTTCCCCGTAATGAGTGATGACCGCACCATGCTAGTCGCGGCGCCCGGGCCGCGCACTCGGGCTGGCTCCTTTTTTGCTGTGGGAATCCACCGACACATGCTTTCAACGGTCTTCGTTTTTCGCTCCCCGATTTTTTTGATCACGCCATGAGCCAAGTCCCGCCCGCCCTGCCGTCCGAGCTTCTGGAAGACAAGGCGCCGTCCGTAACCGCCCCAGGCGTCGCGCACGATGCCCCCGACAAGCCCGCCCCCGCCGGACTGGCGCGCCGGGCCGCGCGTGTCAATGAATGGATGCGCCGTTACAGCTGGGCCGTGGCGATGACCGTGGCAATCGTCATCACCGTGGGCGGCCTCGTGATACTGGAGTCGGGACGCATGCGCATCGCCGCCGAGTACGAAACCGCGCTCGACGCCAAGGGCGCGACGGCGCAACTGTCGATGCTGGCCGCCGACATCGCCACGCTCGTCGCCGACGAACGCGGCTTCGCGCTCGACCCGGCCGCCGTCTTCCAGACGCATTTCCGCGATACCGCCAGCCGCGCGCAGCGTACGCTCGCCTCGCTCGATGCGTACTATCGGCGCATCGGCGACGACACCGCGCTCGCGAGCTTCGCGCAGGTCCGCACCGCCGCCGTCGATGAAATCGCGCAAGGCAGCGCGCGCTTCGCCGCTCCATCGCAGGGCGCCGCCGCCAATTCCACTCCTTCCACCGCGCGCGCGAACACGCTTGCGCTGCCGCCGCCCGACACGAGCGTGACACTCGATGCCGCGCTGGCCCTGCTGCGTCTCAACGAGGATCAGCGTGCGCAGCACGCGCTCGATGCCAGCCGCGCCGACCAGCGCATCTCCACGCTGTGCGTCGGGGCGCTCTGCGCGCTCAACATCGTGTTGTTTCTGCTCCTGTTCCGCAATCTCGGCATCCAGCTCGACAAGCAGGCGCGCGTGCAGAAGGCGCTCATCACACAGCAGGAAGAACTCGATCAACTGGTCTTCGCGCGCACGCGGCAGCTCGAAGCGCTGGCGTGGCATCTGCAATCCGTCAGCGAGAACGAAAAGACCGAGCTCGCGCGCGAACTGCACGACGAACTCGGCTCGATCCTCACGGCCAGCAAGATGGACGTGGCCTGGGTCCGCGGCAAGCTCAGGGATGCCGAGCCGGCGATGGCCGACAAGCTCACGCGCGCACTCGGCAATCTGGATCAGGGCATCGCGCTGAAGCGTCGCATCATCGAGGACATGCGCCCGACCGTGCTGGCCAACTTCGGGCTCGTGACCGCGTTGCGCTCGCTCGCCGACGAAGCCGCGCAACGCAACGGCTGGAGCCTCGAACTCGCCCTGCCCGAAGAGGATGTGAAGCTCGGGGAAGCGGTCGAGATCGCGCTGTTCCGCGTTGCGCAGGAGGGACTCACCAATGCCGCGAAGTACGCGCATGCCAGCGGCATCCGCGTGGCGCTCGCGCTCGACGACGAAACGGTGTCACTCGCCATCCGCGACGACGGCATCGGCATCCGGCCGCAAGACCTGAAGCGCACGCAGACCCATGGGCTGGTGGGCATGCGTCAACGCGTGTCGGCACGCGGCGGGCGCTTCGAGATCGAACGTGCGAGTCCGCGCGGCACGATCATCAGCGTGTCGATGCCGCGCGAGCGCAGTACGGGACAAGGAGATCCGGCCATCGATATGACGCCGCTTGCGTAGGACGATTCCCACTCGAAATGCGGAACGGGACTACAGGAGAATCCCGGCTCTGCCTACAGCCGGTCTGCTGCGCCTTTTTTATGATTGTTTTTACCGGTAGGTCGGGCGCTGAAATTGCTGGGTGCATCTGCCTTGCATCATTTGCCGCTGGCCAGACAGGCGCCTTTCCACCCGACACGATGCGCGATTGCGATTCCCGTCACGCATTTCAACTTCAAGGGGAATACACATGACTCGACTGATCGCACTTTTTCTGCTCGCCGGCACGGCGATGCTCGCAGGTTGCAACACGGTTTCGGGCGCTGGCCAGGATATTTCGAAGGGCGGCCAGGCCATCAGCAATTCCGCGGAAGAACACAAGTAAGCACGAGACGCACGGAGCGGCGCCGCAATGCGCCGCCTGCCTCGGCAGGATCCATAGCGTTGATGATGTTCCCTGTCTTCCCGCCGCCTTGTGTGGCGGGATTTTTTTTAATGTCGAGTGATGAACGCCCGTATCGCTCAGCGTGGCCTGCCGGCGTGGATCCACGCCTGCGTCGCAGCCATTGTCAGCCGGTAACGCGCGCAGTTGTAGATCCCCAGCTTGTTTAACTCGTCGAGCAACATGGCTCGGAATCCGGGCGCCTGATCCTCGGTGAGGCCCAGTTCATCGATTGCCTGCTGTGCCGGGCGTCCGTCCCGGACCACGAGTCCCACGGCCTCGGTCAGGTGCTCACGGTAGCGCAGTCTGAGCGGGTCGGGCGCTCCCAGGGACTCCACCACGACGGCATATTTCCTCATCGAACGCCGATACGTCCACACGAAAAGATCCACGGCGCGCGAGACATCCAGATACTCGTACACGCCCAGCATCGCGCAAGCATAGTCGTGCGGATCAACATCGAGGAACGACAGGGGCGAGCAGTTGTACAGCATCAAGGGGATGTTCGCCGCCAGTCGGCTCGTGCGCTTGTTGCCGTCTTCGAATGGTTGCAGATAGGCCAGATTTACCCACAGGAAGAAAGCATTCTCGACCGGGTTCTTGATCAGCCTTGCCTTGCCGAGAATGGTCGCCAGCATATCTTCGAGCAAGGCCGGAACCTGGGTCGGTACATACACCGTGTCGCTGATGTGAACGAGCCTGGTGCGAATGGCGCCCAGCGAGTCGGTATCTGCGAGCAGATCCTGCATCAGTACCGCGTGCAGATTACGCACGAGCGCCATCGAAAGGCCTTGCATTGGCACAGCCTCGACCAGGAACTCGATAGCAGCCTTGTGATTGAGCAGCATGACCGCTTCCGCATCGCCCTCTGCCGTTCCGCGCTTGAACAAGCGCTCCGTAGCCAGCAGGCTAAAGCGATTGCCCTCCAGGCGGGAGGACGACCACGACAGGTCGATGAGAAGTTGTTCCAGCACCTTGCGCGCGTAGGTTGCCACAGGCTGTTGGTCACGCAGCCGGCCGTCGCGGTAGAGCGTTTCGGCAACGTCCTGCGGCATCAGCCAGCTTTCGTTGGGAACATAGTCGTCGACGAAACTGCGCTGGTAAGTCACAGGGTCGCGCGCTGCCAGAGGCAGTTCGAGCTTGCGACTCAAATCGATCGAGGCGTCGGACCATGCCGGATGAGCCTCGGCAGACGGGACTTCCTGGAATCGCGCCCCGTGGATCAGGCCCGTAGCAGCGTCTTCATTCAGGCGATAGCGCGTCGCCCGCGCCTGACCGCTGCGGATAAGCTGGCCGCTGGCGCACAGCGCATCCAGCATTCGGCGAACGGTGGCAGCACTGGTCTGAGTCGCTTCCAGAACCTGAGTGGATGTCACCTCGGCGTATCCCTTTCGCGCCAAGTCACGAATGGCGTCGAGCACCCGTTCCCGATTCAATGTGTCCATGTTCTGCTGCGAATCTGTTCAGTGAGCAGATTCTAGCCAAAAATGAGCGGATTCTCCATTTTGAACAGATTCTGAGCGGATACTGATTGGATTGTGAGCAGATACTCGGTCTTGAGCGGATTTTGTTGGCGCTCTTTTGCGCAACGAAAAACCGGCCGCAAGCGACCGGTTCTCTTGAACCAAACCACCCGTCCGACTCACTGCGTATCCGGCAACTCCCGCACCGGTTGCTGCGTATTCCCGCCCTGCGCCACCAGCAACCGGATCTTCTCCGGAATCAGCTGCGAAAGCGCATTGCCGGAAGGAAGCGTCGTGATCAGCCAGTCCGCGTTATTGACCAGATCGAACGAAGCCGACTTATAAACCGGCGTCTTCGACCCTGGCAGCGTCGCGATCAGCTGATACGTGCCCCCGGACACGTAGATTGAATCCTGCGTCGTCGCAGGCACCGCGTTCTTGTAGGACACGCCTGCCATTGTCGGGCTGACGTTCGCAATGCTCGCGTTCGGCGCGACCAGGTACAGGTCCAGGTTCGGCGCATTCGTCGATGCGTTGAAGGCCCGCACCCGCGCGCTGCCTGAGAGCAGACCCTTGTCGAAGGGGTCGTCGATCACCGCGATCGACGGCAGGAACCCCGCGTCCGGCAACGCAATCACCGTGTATTCGTGACCCTTGGCCGCGTTGTTGATGCTGGTATCGGTGGCGAGTTGCGTCGTCGTGTTGACGGCCGCGTACGAGAAGTTGTGCTGGCCCGTGTCGATGTTCGCGAAGTTGGTTGCCGTCGGGTAGGCCAGGTTTGGCTGGAGGATCTTGCCGTTGTCGTAGAAGTCGACGTTCGGGCCACCAGGCAGCGCGTGAACGAAATGGACCTGGGGCTGCGTGACGCCGATCTCCTTGCCCAGATCGTCCGAACTGCCGCCGCAAGCGGACAGCACGGAGGCAACGGCGGCGAGCGCGGCTGCGGTGCGGATGAGCTTCATGATTCCACCTTCCTTGTTGTAATCGACCACCTCGTTATGCGGATCGGTACGCGCGAACGTCGAGATGTCTACCCCTTCCACCTCGCGGACCGACCTTCTGTTTTCCTTCCTTGCCGGTTTCGGCGGCGCAAGTCAGGCCGCGCCATCCGGTGTCAGCAATGAGCAATGCCCATGCCCCGCGCCGGTGCGTACCGACCGCGCGCGTGGCACGCGGCCTTGTGTGGCAAGGCTTCGGAATTGGTTAGAGGAATCGTTCGGAAAAGCCGGACACGCAGTTGCCGTCGTCACGCGTCGCGTCGCACGGAATGGTGGTTTTTACAAAAGCAAGCGCTCAGCGCAGTCCGCGCCGGCGGTGATCGAACCAGAACGACAGCCCGACCGACAGCAGGATCACGACCGTCGCAATGACGGTCCAGCGCGTGACGATCTCGCCCAGCAGCAGCGCGCCGAGCAGCACGGCGACGACCGGATTCACATACAGGCAACTGGTCGCGACGATGGTGCTGGTATGGCGGATCAGGAAGTTGTAGGCGACATACGCGGCCATCGAACCGATCAGCATCAGGTACAGGAACGAGACGCCCGCGCCGAGGCTGACATGGGTCAGGCGTTCGCCGGCGGCGAGGGCGATACCCGTCGCAATGAGCCCGCCCAGCCCGATCTGCAGCGCCGTGGACATCAGCAGATCGGTCGGCTGCGGCAGACGGCCCGCCAGATGCGCACCGCCTGCCCAGAAGATCGCGGCGCACAGGATGGCGAGCGTGCCGACCGTGGAACTGGGCGACGGATCGCCGTGATTCAGCAACACGATGCCGATCAACCCGAGCGCCACCGCGAGCCACTCGCCGCGCGCGACGCCCCGGCCTGACAGCGCGGTGAAAATGGTCGCGAAGAGCGGCACGGTGGCGACCATCACGGCCGCGGTGCCGGTGCCCACGGTGCCCATGCCGTAGGCCATCATTCCGCTCGACAGCCCCTCGAGCAAGGTGCCGACGATCGCCGCATTGCGCACTTCGCGCGCGCTCGGCCAGACAGCCTTGCGATGCACGGCGAGCGCGAACAGCCCGACACCCGCGCACAGGTTGCGCAAGCCGCCGAGCAGCAGCGGCGGAAACGATTCGAGCGCGAGGTGAATGCCGAGATACGTCGAGCCCCAGACGAGATAGACGACGGCCAGCGCCAGCACGACCTGCCCCTTGAAGGAGCGCGGCGCACGGAATGGAAAACGATCGGGAAAACTGAATGGCAGGCGCGGCGGCGGAAGCGCGGACATGCGTTACTCCGCGACGGCTGCGCGCCGGATCGATGAAACAACTACCGGCGAAAGCGCTGCGGCGAAAACCAGACTCAACGGCATGGCGGAACGAGGAAATGCGGAATGAACGGGATGCGCGGGAAGGGCCACAAGCGCCCCGGGAAAACCCGGAATTTGCAGCGCCCGCCATTATGCAGTAAGCGCCCTGCCCATTCGAAGGATTTCGCCGTTGGTTGCCAAGACGCCACGCCGCGGTGTAATGTCACGGCTGCTAACGCGGGGGTCCTGCGTTGCGCATCGCGGTTTGGCCGGCCTGACAGGGCCGAACCGCTTCGTGCGGCGTGGGTGAGAAATACCCTTTGAACCTGATCTGGATAATGCCAGCGCAGGGAAGCGTTCGGGCTCCATGGCCTGCCGCATCCGGCCACCTCTTCCGAGCCCGTACCTTTCCATCTCGTTCCTCCTGTCTAGCTCCTGAGTCAGCCCGGGCAGCGTCATCGCTCGTGCTGAAAAAATATCGTCCCTATTGCTTCGCATGGGGCGGAAGCAAGCGCGCACGCGCTCGCTTCTGTCACAAGGAGAAACAGCACATGAATGCCAATCCCAAGTTCCTGTCCGAAAACGCCGTCGTCGACGCCGCCGCCATCGCGCCGCTGCCGAACTCGCGCAAGGTCTATGTCACCGGTTCGACGCCCGACATCCGCGTGCCGATGCGCGAAATCACGCAGTCCGATACCCCCGACGGCTTCGGCGGCGAGAAGAATCCGCCGGTCTACGTGTACGACACGTCCGGCCCGTACACGGACCCGGACGCGAAGATCGACATCCGTTCGGGACTGCCCGCGCTGCGCGGCGCATGGATCGAACAGCGCGGCGACACCGAAGCACTCGCGGGTCTTTCAAGTGACTTCGGCCGCGAGCGCGCCGCCGACGCGAAGACTGCCGAACTGCGCTTCCCCGGCCTGCACCGCCAGCCGCGCCGTGCGCTCGCCGGCAAGAACGTCTCGCAGATGCACTACGCGCGCGCCGGCATCATCACGCCGGAGATGGAGTACATCGCGATCCGCGAAAACCAGCGCCGCGCCGAATATCTCGAAAGCCTGAAGCAGAGCGGCCCGAACGGCGAGAAGCTCGCCGCCATGATGGGCCGCCAGCATCCGGGCCAGTCTTTCGGCGCGGCGGCGTTCGGCAAGGACGCGCTGAAGGCGATCACGCCCGAGTTCGTGCGCGAGGAAGTAGCCCGCGGGCGCGCCATCATCCCGGCAAACATCAATCACCCGGAAAGCGAGCCGATGATCATCGGCCGCAACTTCCTCGTGAAGATCAACGCGAACATCGGCAATTCGGCGGTGACGTCCTCGATCGGCGAGGAAGTCGACAAGATGACCTGGGCGATCCGCTGGGGCGGCGACACCGTAATGGACCTCTCCACCGGCAAGCACATTCACGAGACGCGCGAGTGGATCATCCGCAATTCGCCGGTGCCGATCGGCACGGTGCCCATCTACCAGGCGCTCGAAAAGGTCAATGGCAAGGCTGAAGACCTGACCTGGGAAATCTTCCGCGACACGCTGATCGAGCAGGCCGAGCAAGGCGTCGACTACTTCACGATCCATGCCGGCGTGCGTCTGCAATACGTGCCGCTGACGGCGAACCGGATGACGGGCATCGTGTCGCGCGGCGGCTCGATCATGGCGAAATGGTGTCTCGCGCATCATCGCGAGAGCTTCATCTACGAGCACTTCGAAGACATCTGCGAAATCATGAAGCAGTACGACGTCTCGTTCTCGCTCGGCGACGGCCTGCGTCCCGGCTCGATCTACGACGCCAATGACGAAGCCCAGCTTGGCGAACTGAAGACGCTCGGCGAGCTCACGCAGGTGGCGTGGAAGCACGACGTGCAGGTGATGATCGAAGGTCCGGGCCACGTGCCGATGCAGCTCATCAAGGAGAACATGGATCTCCAACTGCAATGGTGCGACGAGGCGCCCTTCTACACGCTCGGGCCGCTGACGACCGACATCGCACCGGGCTATGACCACATCACGTCGGGCATTGGTGCAGCGATGATCGGCTGGTTCGGCACGGCGATGCTCTGCTACGTCACGCCGAAGGAACATCTCGGCTTGCCGAACAAGGACGACGTGAAGGTCGGCATCATCACTTACAAACTCGCGGCGCATGCGGCCGACCTGGCCAAGGGTCATCCCGGCGCGCAGGTGCGCGACAACGCGTTGTCCAAGGCGCGCTTCGAGTTCCGTTGGGACGACCAGTTCAACCTGGGTCTGGATCCGGACAAGGCACGCGAATTCCACGATGAAACCCTGCCGAAGGATTCGGCCAAGGTCGCGCACTTCTGCTCGATGTGCGGCCCGCATTTCTGCTCGATGAAGATCACGCAGGACGTGCGCGACTTCGCGGCGAAACAGGGCGTCAGCGAGCAGGAAGCGCTGGCGAAAGGCATGGAAACCAAGGCGATCGAATTTGTGAAGAAGGGTTCGGAGATTTATCAGCCGACCTGATGTCTGACGCCTTTCAGTAGCTATCAACGGCCTGACGCGCTTCGCGTGCGTCAGGCCGTTGTTCTTCGTGCATCCGGCGCGGGCCTTGTCCAGTAACGTCCGGGCCTCTCCTGACGAATCAGGCACCTTTCCTGCTGATCAAGCGACGAAGCGGTCCGGACCATCGCGGCCCTGCAGATGCCTGGAAGCCGCACCGCCGCCGCTTCGCTCAATATCGTATTGGAGAGTCGACATGAAAAACATCAAACAGATCGGCGTCGCTGCAACGGTCGTGGCGCTTCTCGGGGGCCTGACTGCCTGCGGCGACATGAACACGCGTCAACGGGATACCGCGATCGGCGCAGGCGTCGGTGCGGCGGGCGGCGCCGTTATCGGCGGCAGCGGACTGTCGACACTCGGCGGCGCGGCCGTCGGCGGCATTATCGGGAATCAGGTCGGGAAGTAAGCCGGCCTTTCAGTGCGGCGAAACGCAGTCGTTTCGCCGCTACGTTTCAGATCTGACACAAACGGCCACGCGGATCATTTCTCCTCCGACCGCTGGCCGACCGCAGTGCCGCCGTTCGAGTAAGCTGCTTCATGACGGACCCGCCCGGCTGCAACGCTTCATCATCGATCTACACCGGGCGTTACACACCGTCAGGAGCAGCATCATGGAATTCGCTCGTCTTGTTCTCCGAAGGTCGACTGCACTGGCGGCCGCGGCGGCTGCAACGCTTCTTGGCGGGTGCTACTACGGTTATCCCGCCTATCCCTCCTACCCGGTCGTCAACCCCGTCTATACGCAGCGCGAGTTCACCGTCCCGGCGTCGGGCGCGACGGTTGCCACGGCGCCCTCAGCAACCTTGCCCCCGCAGTACGAATACGCGATCGGCGCGCCCGACGCGAACTACTACCAGACCTATCCTTACGCGTACCCGTATCCGTACGCAGGCTATCCCTATTACCCCGCCTACGGCGGTTATCCCGGCTATTACGGCTACGGCTATGCACCGGTTTCATTCAGCTTCGGCTACTGGGGCGGCGGCGGATGCTGCTGGGGCCGCGGCTGGCGTGGTGGCGGCTACTACGGTCATGGCTGGCACGGCGGCGGCGGATATGGCCACGGATGGCAAGGCGGCGGCGGCTGGCACGGTGGCGGGGGCGGACATGGCCACTAAACCCGGGCTTGCCGACGCGGCGAGTGCCGGCACGTGACATGGACTTTGCCTGCGAGTAACAAACCTGCAACATTTTCCGGGCGCTTGACCTGCTCCGGCACGCATGCGGGCTGCGTGCGCTGGAACACTTTCCTTTTCAGTCAACGACTTGGCGGATATCGCCAGACCTATGGCACGAAACTGGCTAATCGTGTCCCTCATTTGCCGTCGCGCGACGCGGATCACCGTTGCGAAACATCGGTTCTCGGGGAGTCGGACATGATGGCCTTCGTATTTTTCCTGCTTTGGATGCTGGCTTCGCTCGGCCTGCTGACCGTCTGGGTATTCCGGCAGGCACCCATCGCCCGCCGCGAGGATGCCGTGCCGAGCGGCGCCGAGGGCTGAGCGCCCGGGCGTCAGCGGCGTCAGCGGCGCCCCTTCATTCGTCGTTCCGCTCGCGCCAGGCGCGTCTTGGGCATGCCTGCGCCCGAAACGCCGCAATGCGCGGGCATTCACGCCTTGACGCAAACGGATCGCGCCCTATTCTTAGTGAGCGCGTTATGCGCCCGCTTAAGGTTTCGGTGCCGCGCCAATGCGCCCGAAGCGCGGACGCCCGCAGTTTTCGCATCGATGGGACGCGCACGGCGGCGAGCCAGCCCGCCGCTCCCGCTCATGTCCGCCAGGAGACGCGATGTTCCATCAGATCCTCACGCCGATCGCCCATTCGCTGTTCGCATCGTTCATCGTCGCCGCGCTGCCCATCCTGCTCGTGCTCGTGCTGCTCGGCTGGGCACGCCGCCCCGCCTGGCAGGCCTCGCTCGCGGGTCTCGTGCTGGCGCTGATCATCGCGGTCGCGGGCTGGCATTTCCCGGTGGGACTCGCGCTCGATTCCGTCGCGGCAGGCGCCGTCTTCGCGCTCTGGCCGGTCATGTGGATCGTGTTCGCCGCCATCCTGCTGTACAACATCGCGCAGCGCTCGGGGCGCTTCGAAGCCTTCCGCCTGTGGATGGTCGACAACCTGCCGAACGACCGGCGCATCGTCCTCGTCGTGATCGGCTTCTCGTTCGGCGCGCTGCTCGAAGGCATCTCCGGTTTCGGCACGCCGATCGCCATCACGAGTTCGCTGCTGATCCTGCTCGGCTTCCCGACGCTCGAAGCCCTGACCTTCACGCTGATCTTCAACACCGCGCCGGTCGCCTTCGGCGCGCTGGGTGTGCCGATCACGGTGCTCGGCGCGGTCACGCACCTGCCCACCGACGCCCTTGCAAAAATGGTCGGCCGCCAGTTGCCGCTGTTCGCGCTGTTCCTGCCGTTCTACGTGATCGGCGTGTATGCGGGCTTTCGCAACATGCTGCGCATCTGGCCGGTGCTGCTCGTCTCGGGGGCCAGTTTCGCGCTGACGCAGTTCGTGACCTCCAACTTCATCAGCTATGCACTGACCGACGTGCTCTCCTCGCTTGTCTCGCTGATCCTGACGATCGCTTTCCTGCGCGTGTGGAAGCCGGTCGCGGACGAGCGCTTCGCCGTCAACGTCGACCGCCTGTCCGACACGCGCGCGACGCTCTCGGGCGGACATGGCTGGGTGCCGTGGATTGTCGTGTCGGTGGTGGTGATCGTGTGGACGGTGCTCAAGATCTTCCTGATCGGCGACATCAAGATTTCCTGGCCGGGGCTCGACAAGGCCGTGTTTATCACGCTGTACAACCAGCCCTACGGCGCCATCTGGGACTTCCAGCCGCTCGCGACCGGCACGGCGATCCTGGTGGCGGCGATCATCACCGCGTTGCTGGTGAAGCTGCCCGCGCGCGACTTCGGCGCGGCGATCGGCGATACGTGGGTGCAGACGCGCATCGCGATCCTGACGGTGGCGACCATCGTCGGACTCGCTTACCTGATGAACTACTCGGGGATGAACTACACGCTCGGCCTGGGCGTGGCGTCGGTGGGCGCGTTCTTTCCGCTGGTATCGGCGTTCCTCGGCTGGGTCGCGGTGTTCCTGTCGGGCAGCGATACCTCGGGCAACGCGCTGTTCGGCAACCTGCAGGTGGTGGCGGCGAACCAGCTCAATCTCAATCCGGTGCTGATGGCGGCGACCAATTCGTCGGGCGGCGTGATGGGCAAGATGATCTCGCCGCAGAACATCGCCACGGGCGTCGCCACGACCGAACTCAAGGGACGTGAGGGTCTGGTGTTCGCGCGCACCTTCTGGCATTCGATCCTGCTCACCGTGCTGCTGGGCGTGCTCGTGTGGCTGCAACAGAATGTGCTGACCTGGATGATTCCGCCGCATTGAGCGCGGCGCCAGGGGCGGCGTCTACCGGTTCTTGCGGTCTCGTCCGGAAGATGTCGGGAGGGGTGCGGGCCGGTGTTAACATGCGCGGACTTTCGCTGATTTCTGGCCTTCCGTCCTGCCATGTCCGCCGCCAACCTGCTGCAACTGATCGTGCTCGCCGCCCTGTGGGGCGCGTCGTTCCTGTTCATCCGCGTGGGGGTCGTCGAGTTCGGCGTCGCGCCCTTGATGGCGCTGCGCGTCGGCATCGGCGCGCTGCTTCTCGTCGCGATGCTGCTCGCGCGACGCCCGCTCGACGCCACCCTGGCGACGCTGCGCCGCCGCTGGTGGCCGTTGCTGATCGTCGGCATGCTCAACTCGGCGGCGCCGTTCTGCCTGTTCGCCTATGCCGAGTTGACGCTTTCGGCCGGCGCGACTTCCGTCATCAACGCGACCACGCCTTTATGCGGCGCGCTGGTGGCGTACCTGTGGCTCAAGGATCGCCTGACGACCGTGCGTACCATTGGTATGGCGATCGGTTTCGCGGGCGTGATGGTGCTCGTGTGGAACCAGATTGCGCCGGCTTCGGCGCCGGGCGGCGCAGGCGTCGGCAGCGCTTCTGCCGTGCCGGTGCAGGGCCTGCTCGCGGCGGCCGCGGCGCTGGCGGCGGCTGCGCTCTACGGCGTGGCGGGCAATTTCGCCAAGCGCTACCTGATGGACGTCGACGCGCTCACGAACGCCGCCGGCAGCATGCTCGGCGCGACCCTCACGCTGGCGCCGCTCGCGTTTCTCACCTGGCCCGCGGCGCCGGTGTCCGCGCAAGCCTGGGGCGCGGCGCTGGCGCTGGGCATCGGCTGCACGGGTATCGCCTACTTCATCTACTTCCATCTGGTCGCCGTTGCCGGTCCTGCCCGCGCGATGACCGTGACCTTCGTCATTCCGCTCTTTGGCATTCTGTGGGGCGCGTGGTTTCTCGGCGAACCCGTCTCGCTCGCGATGGTTGCAGGCTGCGGGATCGTGCTCGCGGGCACGGCGCTCGCCACCGGCGCGCTCGGGCGCCTCCCGTGGCGAAGGCGGCGCAAGCTCGCGCGGTGAACTAGACTTTTCCTGTGACGCGCAAGCCGCCGAGGTGCGCGCGGGTCCCGCGTCATCCTGCGCGCCTTGCGCCCGGAGCCGCCGCCATGGGAATGTCGTTCGCCGGTATCAAGCACGAGATGCTCAAGATGGTGCCGCCCACCCTCTTTTTCTTCGTGCTGCTGCATGTGGTGATCCTCGTCCGCGCGTTGATGGTGAGGGGCACCGGCATCTCGCTGCCGACCTCGGTCTCGGTCATCGTCGCGTCGCTGATTCTCGGCAAGGCCGTGTTGCTTGCCAACTTGCTGCCGTTCATCAATCGCTATCCGGAGCGGCCCTTGATCTGGAACGCTGCGTGGAAGACGCTCATTTATACGATCGTCGCGGGGCTGCTGCATTACCTCGAACGTCTGTTCGAGTTCTGGAAGGAAACACACAGTCTGAGTGCCGCGCATCATGAATTGATCGGGCAGATCAACTGGCCGCAGTTCTGGGCGGTGCAAATCCTGCTCGTGCTGATGATCGGCAATTACTGTGTCTTTGCCGAGCTTGCGCGTGTGATGGGCGGCGACACGATGAAGCGCTATTTTCTGGGTCCGCGCGTTGGGCAGCCGCCTGGGTTACGACAGGGCTGAGACGGGCCTGGGCCGCATCGGCGATCTTATTCGCCGCGTACGGGACCACGGCCCGCCTTGATGGCGCCGCGCTTGACCTTGCCTTCGACGCGGCGCAGTTGCGACCCGCGCGTCGGCTTCGTGGCGATGCGTGTGCGCCGCGTGACGCTGACGCTGTGGATGAGTTCGTCGAGCCGGGCGAGCGCCGCTGCGCGATTCATGTCCTGCGTGCGATGTTCCTGCGACTTGATGACGATGACTCCATCGCGCGTGATGCGGCTGTCGGAGAGCGCGAGCAGGCGCGCCTTGATGTGTTCAGGCAGCGATGACGCGCGGATATCGAAGCGCAAGTGAATCGCGCTCGACACCTTGTTGACGTTCTGGCCGCCCGCGCCCTGTGCGCGCACGGCGGTCAGTTCGACTTCGTTGGGCGGCACGGCGAGGGTTCGGGTGATCGTCATCGATCCGCTCCTGGCGTGCGGTTCTTCATGCGGGGGTGGGTGCGGTTCATGCCTGCCGGCGCGGGGTTGGGATGGTTCGGATCGCGCGTTCAGTTGATTTTGCAGTTCAGGCGCCAGCATAGCAAAGCGGGGGGTGTCGCTCTGGGTCTTCGCGTGGGTTTGCTTGTGTTTGCCTGCGCTTTCATGGACTTCCCGTTTTCGCGTCGGTTTATTAGCACTGCCCCTCCCCGGGGCGGGGGTAACTTTCTTTGCCGCTGCAAAGAAAGTCACCAAAGAAAGCAGCTTTCTTACCGCCCAAGGTCAAGTTACGGGCGCAGCACAGAACCTTGTTTCTGGCCCGGCAGTAGCGAGTGCCCTCACAGGCCTCACCGGGCTTGGATCGCGGACCCACTGTGACATCGCACCATTGAACTGACTGGTGCAGCGCCTGCATGCTCCGGCGCTGCGCTACGCGCCGCCGACCGGTCATTCGGGTCGGCTGGTGCTTCGTTGCTAACGCATCCGTCTCACCGCCCCGGCCCGCCCCGCTCCCTCGTTGGTTTCCCTTGCATACCCTTCGGCAGCGCGTAGCGCTGGGCCGGCGCTTTCAATGGCTGCACCAGTCTGTTCAGTGGTGCGATTTCACAGTGGGTCCGCGGTCCACGCCCGGCGGGGCCTATGAGGGCACTCGCTAGTGCAGGGCCAGTGAGGTGTTTCTGTGTCGCGCCGCTGGGTGGTCCTTGGGCGGTAAGAAAGCTGCTTTCTTTGGTGACTTTCTTTGCAGCCGCAAAGAAAGTTACCCCCGCCCCGGGGAGGGGCAGTGCTAATAGACCGACGTGATAACGGGAAGTCCATGGAAGCGCAGGCGAACACAAGCAACCTACGCGAAGGGTCGAGAGCGCAGAACCCCGCCCCGGGGAGGGGCAGTGCAAATAGACCGACGCGAACACAGGTATTCCATGAAAGCGCAGGCAAGCACAAACAACCCAAAGCGAAGGCCCCCGAGCGCCCCCCAGGCATGTAACCTGCCTCCCCACCCGCATGGGTTAGACTCACCCGACCCCGTCGAACCCCTTCCCCCGCCGAGCCGTCAAACCCAAAAACCTCGATGCGCTATTCGTTCGAAATCAGGAAGTTCATCTACAGCCAATACTTCTTCGGCGGCTTGCGCATCGCGCTCGGCGTGTCGCTCCCCGCGGTCCTGATGCTCATCGTGTTCCACAATCGCGAACTCGGTTTCACGATCGCCACCGGCGCCCTCGGCGCCTGCGTCGTCGACATGCCCGGCCCGCTCAGGCACAAGCACAACGAGATGCTCGCCTGCACCTTCATCGGCTTCTTCTCTTCGCTCGCCACCGGCATCGCCACCGCGCATCCATTGACGCTCTGGCTCACCATCGTGCCGCTGACCTTCGTGCTCTCGCTGATCGTCGTCTACGGCAACCGCTGGCCGCAGATCAGCTTCGCGACATTGTTCATGATGGTCGTCACGCTCGAAGACCATTTCACGCCGCTCCAGGCGCTCATCAACTCTTCCTGGATCCTGCTCGGCGGTCTCTGGTACACCTACTGGGCCACGCTCGTGAGCCGGCTGCTGGTCTATCGCATCGAGCAGCAGGCGCTCGCCGAAAGCATCTTCAGCTGCGCCGAATACCTGCTCGCGCGCGCCGATTTCTACGACGGGGACGCCGATCTCGACGAGTGCTATCGCAAGCTGATCGAAAAACAGATTGCCGCGGTCGAGCGTCAGGAAGCCGCCCGCGACATCGTGCTGCGCAACCTGCCCAAGCTGAAGAGCGGCCGGCTCGACGCGCGCCGCGCCCGCCTCTTCAATCTGTTCATCAACGTGGTGGACCTGCACGAGTTTTTCGTCGGCGCCCATACCGACTATCCGCTGGTGCGCAAGACCTTCGCAGGCTCGGACGTGCTGATTTTCTATCGCGACCTCATGCGCAAGGCCAGCGCCGATCTCGAGGAAATCGGCCTCGCCGTGCTGCAGAACAGTGCCGCTGGCCGGCAGATCAGCATGAAGGCCGAACTGCGCGCGATCGAATATGAACTCGAACTGATGCGCAAGAACGGCCTGCCCGAGAAGAATCCGGAAGCCTACGCGGCGGCCGCCGCCGTGTTCCGCCGGCTCTGGAGCGCGACGCGCCTGATCGACAAGATGCGCCGCCGCACCCGCGATGACGCCGGCGCGACCGAAACCGAAGTGCAGATCGACCACGCGCTGTCACGCTTCATCTCGAGCCGGCGCGTGCCGTACATGCAGATCTTCTCGAACCTGACGATGTCGTCGCCCAGCTTCAGACACGCGCTGCGCGTGACGATCGCGGTCGGCGCGGGCTTCTGGCTCGGCCGGCTGCTGCCGCTCACCAACGCCTACTGGATCGTGATGACCACCGTCATCATCCTGAAGCCCGGCTACTCGCTGACCAAGCAGCGCAACACACAGCGGATCATCGGCACGGCAATCGGCTGCGGCGTGACCATCGCGCTCATTCTGTTCGTGAAGGAGCCGCATATCCTGCTCATCGTGATGTTCGCGTCGATGGTGATGAGCTACAGCCTGCTGCTCTTCAACTATGCGGCGAGCGTCGTGTTCACGTCGTCGTATGTGCTCTTGATGTTCCATCTGCTCGCGCCGGGCAGTCTCCGGTTGATCGGCGAGCGCGCGATCGATACGGTAGTGGGCTGCGCGATCGCCATCGCGGCCAGCCATCTGTTCCCCTATTGGGAATACCGGCTGATGGGCAAGCTCGTGAAGGATCTGCTATCCGCCACGCGCAACTATCTGGAAGCGAGCTGGTGGTGGAAGGCGAAGGCATCCGCGCAACCGGACAAGACGCGCGCCGCCGCGCCGGAGGCGAACGTCAACCCCGCCGTGTTCGCCGATGCCAACGCAGGCGCCGCAGCGTCACCCGCGGAGCAGCCGGTCGCCGCGCCCGCCAGCGCCGAAGCAGCGAACGAGCCGCTTGCCGCCACCGCGCCGCTCGATCCCGAAGTCGTCGCGGACTCGGCCGTGAAGGCCGCGAACGCGACGGCGCAGAAGCTGGCGGCGGTGAGCATCGGCGAGAGCACGGCGGCCACCGCCAGCAAGGGCGCGTCCGCCGCCGCGACGGTCGCCGCCACCGCGCTGGACCGGGATTTCCGCTATCGGCTGGCGCGCAAGAACGTGCACATCGCCTTCGCCAATCTGGCGCAGGCCTTCCAGCGCATGATGCTCGAACCGAAGGCGCAGCAGCGTTATGTAGCGGAGTTGAACGACCTGCTCGTGCAGAGCCATGTGCTCGCCTCGCAGATCACGGCGGCCGCGCCGCTGCTGCAATCGCTCAACGAGACGTCTGGCCAGGACGGTCAGCGCTTCGAGCCGGTGCAGCGCACCTTCGGCATGGTTCGCGAGCATCTGGCCGACGCGCAGGATGAACTGCCCGCTGCGCCTCGGGCCGACGCAACGCCCGCACAGAGCGACGCGCTGAAGGAGTTGCGCCGCGAACTCGACGCCATGGTCATTCAAGCCGAACGCGCGCAGGCGCTGCCGCCCGATGCGCTCCACGACCTGAAGCTGCTGGCGCATCAATGCAAGCAGATGCTGAGCGCGTCGGCGCTGATCAGCAAGGACGCGACGCAGATCCGCCTGCCGGTGTGAGGTCCGCTAGCGGGCGCGTGGCTGCGTCGGCTATTGCGATGCGCCCGTGGCGGGCAACGCGGGACGCACGTCGCTCGCGGCGGGCGTGTTCTGCTGGTCGAACTCGCGCTTCTCGCGGATCGCATTGAACAGCACCGTGCCGATGACGATCAGCACCACCACCACGATGAACACGCTGATGGCGCGCGTCGGATTCTTTCTGGGCTTGCCGGCGGGGCGGCGGGGATCGTCGATCATGGGCAATGCGCTTCGTGACGCGGTTTCGGAGAGACCCGACATGGTACCCGCGATGGTTTTCAGTTGGATTGCGGGACGATGTCGCACGGGCCATGCCGGCGCCGTGCTTCAGCGGATTCAGAGTCAGGGAAACTCGGCGATGGGCCGCACCGGCAGCGCTGTCGAATACTTGATCTGCTCCATCGCGAAGCTCGAACTGACGTCGTACAGCGGCACCGCGCGAATCAGGGTCTTGTAGACGCGGTCGTAGTCGTCGATATCGGACACCACGACGCGCAGCAGATAGTCGGTCTCGCCGCTCATCCGGTAGACCTCGACCACTTCCGGAATGTCGCGCACCGCACGGGTGAAATCTTCCGCCCAGGTCTGCGTGTGCTGGTTGGTGCGGACCGCGACGAACACCGTCGTGCCCACGCCCAGCTTCTTCGGATCGCACAGCGCCACCTGCGCGCGAATCACGCCGGTTTCCTTTAGACGCTGCACGCGCTTCCAGCACGGCGTCTGCGACAGGTTGACCCGCTGCGCCAGCTCGGCGATGGGCATGGTGACGTCGTTCTGCAGCAGTTCGAGCAGTTTGCGGTCGATGAGGTCCATTCCCATGCTGCACCCCCGGTAGGAAATTATTCTATTTCTGGATGTCCGAGCGGAATTATATGGAAACCAATTCTGGAGGCAAGCCGGTATAAATGAAGCGTGCCTTTTTCAACGAATATCACGGTTCCAAGACCATGCAATCCGAACATGTCAGCCGCCCGGCGCGGCCCTTCGCAGCGACGCCCACCCCGCCGGCCGACGCGCTCGCCACCTTGTGCGAGGAACTCGATGCCGCCTTCGATGCCGCGTCAACCGACCCGCGCCACGCCTTCGGAGAACACGTGCGCGCGGCATTGCGGCGCGCGATCGCCGCACCGGATCTGCTGCGCCCGGAGCAGCGCGCCGCCGAGGCACAACGCTATTGCCGCCATCTGCTCGCCGCTGATCCGCTCAACCGTTACGCCATCGCCGCGCTGGTCTGGGCACCGGGGCAAGCCAGCCCGGTGCATGGGCATCTGACCTGGTGCGGCTACGCGGTCATCGAAGGCACGCTGGAGGAAACGCTGTATCGCTGGGACATGCACACGCAAGACGCGGTGCCGGTGCGCCGTCATGCGCGTCCTGCCGGTGCGGTGTCCTGCGTCGAAGCGGGACGCGGTGCGATCCATCGCCTCGGCAATCCCGCCGATGCCGCCACCCGCGCCATCTCGCTGCACGTCTACGGCGTCGCGGGCGCGGAGATCGCCACGCACGTCAACGATCTGCTGGCTGCCTGAACCCGTCGCACAGCCGAGGACACACGCCGCTCAGCCCTTCCCCGGCTCCGGCGCCGTGGGAATCTGCGGCGGAATCTGCACGGACTGATCCGTCGGCGGCGGCGCGGCCTGCGGATCGTGCGAAATGTCGCGCAGCGCGGCTGCCTCGTTCTTCATCTGACTGTGACGCGCGGGTGCCGGACCCGCCATCGCCTCCTCGGGCTCTTCCGCGGGCGGCGCCTCGCCCGTCCAGATGCGCCGCGCGCGCTCGTGTCCAAACGCCGCCGCTTCGCCTGCGAGCGTGTCGCGCGTCATCTGCACATGCATCTGCGGCACCGGAATCTCCATGCCGGCCTCGTCCATCTTGCGCTTGATGCGCAGATTGAACGCGCGCGCGACGCTCCACTGCTGCAGGGGCCGCGTCTTGATCTGGCCTTTCACGACCATCCAGTTCGGATCGAAACGGTCGAGTCCCCAGACTTCCACCGGACCCAGCATCTCCAGCCGGTAGCGGAAGTCGGACATCAGGTCCGCGCCGACTTCGCGGATCATCTGCGTGACTTCATCGACATCGGCCGAAAACGGCACGCGCACTTCGAACACCGCATACGCGAAATCGCGCGACAGGTTCTTCACCGTCTTGATCTGCGAAAACGGAATGGCATGAACCGCGCCCTGGCCGTCGCGCAGGCGCACGGTGCGGATCGTCAGGCTCTCCACGATGCCCGCGTGACCGCCTTCCACTTCGATCGAATCGCCCACCGAAATGGTGTCCTCGATGATGATGAACAGTCCGGTGATGAGGTCGGCCACCAGCGACTGCGCGCCGAAGCCCACCGCCAGGCCGATCACGCCCGCGCCCGCCAGCAGCGGCGTCACGTTCAGTCCGAGGTTCGCAGCCGTGACGATGGCCGCCACCGTCAGCAGGAACACGAACACGACATTGCGCACGAGCGGCAGCATCGTGCGTGCGCGCATGCTCGGGCCGCGTCCGCCGCGCCGCGTCGAATCCGGCTTGAGCGCTTCCTGGATGCCGGTGTCGATCAGGATCCACACGAGCCACACGACGAAGAAGGTCAGCACGATCATCGCGACCGCGTGCGTGATGCCGCGCGCGGCCACGCTCTCCTCCGCCATGTGCGCGAGCGAGAAGCCCCAGAAGCGCGACGACAGTTCGAGGAACACGAGCCACACGCCGACCACGATCATCGTGCCGACGAACTTCACGAGCCTGCGTACATACGCCGACTGCCGGCGCGGCTTGCGCGACTTCGGCCGCGTGATGCGCACGACGATCGCCGACAGGAAGAAGCCGACGACCAGCAGTCCGGCGGTCGCGATGGCCATCTGCAGCACGTTCTCGGACGTGCCGATGCCCATCAGCGTCGCCACCACCGAGGCCGACGCCAGCAGCAGCAGCGGCAGTTGCCACAGCGACGCGACCACCTCGAAGGTTTCGGTCGCGGCCTTGCGCGTGTTGCGCTGCTCGTAGCTGCGGCTGCGGATCAGGTGCGCGACGGGCCGCTGGAACGCCAGCGCGAAATACGCGGTCAGGCCGGCCGCGCCCATGTTCGCGAAGGTCGAGATGAGCGCCGAGAGATTGGTGCCGAGTTGCTGGGCGACGTCGTAATTCGCGGCGGCATCGCCGAGCGCGCCGAGCGTGCCGATCACGAACAACAGCCGGCGCGCCTGCACGATCAGCAGGTTGACCGCCACGCGCCGGTGCGCCGAGCCGAACAGCGAGAACATGATCAGGCAGATGGCCGAGAACACCGCGCCCGCAACGATCGCGTAGGCGGTGACCATCGCCAGCGTGCGGCCGAGCGACAGCGGCATGTAGTGGGTGAAGCTCAGCGCCGCGAGGAATGCGAACAGATAGGGCGCGACGCGGCGCAGCGTGAAGCGCAGCAGTTCTCCCGTCGTCGGGTTCGAATGCAGCCCCATGTCGATGCCGTAGCGCGCCTGGACGCGGCGCTGGAGATAGACCAGCACGAAGGCGCACAGGCCCCAGCCGGCGAGCGTCGCGAAGTAATTGAACAGCGTGCGGCCGAAGGACTCGCGGCTCTGGCTCGTGACGATCGTGAAAAGCTCGTTGCCGGCCGCGTTGAAGCGGCCGATCCAGTAGGCGAGCGGCGTCTTGCCGCGCCTGACGTCCGCTTCGATGTTGGTGACCGCCGAGGCAATCGCGCCGAGCAGGCCGGCGTTCTGCGCCATCTTCGCGACCACCGACGCCGCCGACGATGCCGGCGCGACCGCCGCCGTCGACGCATCGCTTGCGCCGCTCGCGGCGTTCGCGGCAGCGCTGCCGGGGCTGGCGTCCGCTGCGTCGGCGCTGGCCGGCGCGGCCGCGACGCCCGGCGCGGGGACGCCGGCGAGCGCCGCGCGCTTCGCATCGCGCAGCCGCTTGAGTTGCGCGACCAGTGCGGTGCGTTGCCGGTCGCTGTCGAGCGTGCCGATGAGGGTGTCGAGCGAGCGCACCATGTCGGCGTCGGACGCCGTCGGAGTCGCTGCGTTCGACGCCGCGTCCGGCGCCGAGGCGGGCGTCGCGGGCTTGATCAGCTCTTCGAAGGAAGGCAGCGTGAGCGCGGCTGCGGCATGCGCGAAGGAAACGGTGGACAGCAGGACAGCGAACACCAGTGCCGGCGACGCCCGCCGCACGCGCGCGCACGTCGCCAGCCAGAAGATCGCGACGTACGCCCACGCGCCGTCACGCGCGCGTTTGCATGACTTCATGACGTTACCGATTTTCAAAAGACCGCCAGTTTAGCGGCTGCGAACTGCCGGCCGTCCGATGCGGACGTAACCGAATGTTAGCCATCGGCTGCATGCCGATTCGTCTGACTGTTCGTATGGAGCCGCTTGCCGTGCGGGAGAAAGCTTATTTATCCATTTCCGCGCGCGCATTGCCCGGATCCGAACTGGCCGTCGCGCCGGACGGCTGAGCGCCGGTCTGGCTTCCGGCCTGGGTGCCGTCCGGACGCGACGACCAGTCCTGCAGTTTGCGTCCCGCCGATTGCAGGCCCGCGCCGGTCGCGCTTGCCGCGTTGTTGATCGCGGCCTGGGTGGCGCTCGCCGCATTGTCCAGGTTGGCGCGCGCCGAAGCTGCCACTCCGCTCGCGGAGATATCGGGCATCGAACCGGCGTTATCGAAATTCTGCTGTGCCGACTGTTTCGCCGCATCGACCTTCTGGCCGACGTAACTCGCCGCCTGATCAAACTTCTGGCCCGTCTGGCTCGCCAGGTTATTGAATGCGCCCGCCGCCTGTCCGGCCGTAGCGTCGTGCTTTTCGCAGGCCGCAAGAAGGGCGAGCGCTCCGAGCGCAACCGCGACGCGGGTCAAGGGAGTCATCTGCATGGTGTTGCCTTCCGTCGTGTGTCGTCTGTCGCAATGCGTGCGCGTCGGCGCGCAGTGCTGAAAACCCGTCAAGGCGCCGACCTTCGCGGGCCGGATCCGGGTCAAAACTGGCGCACATCATACGCTGCTCGTGTCCAGCCTTCGTCAACCACGCCCTGCTCGCTGCGGGCAAAAGCCTTTGCGCCGGCGACTTGAACCAACCTTGCATCAGAGGAAAACCTTGGCAGTGGCCCAAGACGCGGGTTCTGATCAAAATTCCGAAAAAATCAGACGCACTGTTTCAGCTAGAGGAATACTTCTACATTTAGGAGACTTCCAGTTCTGGCAGGCTAGCCGGTTCGCATATATTTCCTCGCGTCCCGCCTTCCACGAAAGTCTCCCGCCATGTTTTTCATGAGTACCGCCATCGCCCTTACCGCAGGGATGATGCTGTTCGAACCTTTCGCACGGCCACCCGTTTCGCGTTTCACCACGCCCCGTCTACGCCGCAGCGTGGCCGCCCGCTCCTTCTTCCAGGCCGGCGTTGCACTTTTCACGGCATTGCTCGTGGCGACCAGTCCGCCGGCGCCCGAACGCATCTCGCCGCTGTTCGTCATGTGCGTCGCCGTGCTCCTGATGCTCGCGAGCATTTACTGGCTGCTTCGTGGCAGACGCATCCTGAAGCAGCGCCGCGTCTTCAACCATCGAGGCTGAAAGCGCGCGGACAGCAGAGGGTCCTGTCATCGGCCTTACGTCAGCCAGGCTTGCGTTCCGGACGGCGCCAGGCGTATGGAAGCAGGCATTTCATTCCACTTGCCGGACCGCTTTGCAGGTATATTCGGGTCAAAGCATCAGGTTTCGATGGGCGAAAAAAAAGGCGCTACGTTTCCGCAGCGCCTTAAAAGTTCTAGCCATTCCGAGGGCCGTGCTAGAACCTGAGAGACCGTATCCCGAAGTCTGAGAACGGGAAGCGCAAAAGCGCACGTCGCTATCGAGTTTCGAAATTCAATTCCATTTTTTATGGGAACGTTGCCCAAGTCAAGCAAAATTTCTGACTCTGGGCAACTGCCCAACTTTATTACCGAAAAAAGAACTCTGTACTAAAAAGTTCATCTTTGATGCAGCTTATCGTCATGACTTGCATCGCTTGCAAGCTTTGTGATCTGTCCCGGTAGAATGTCGCGCCCCCGACCTTCGGAACAATGTTTCATAAAAAACAGGCTTACATGCAAAATGACCAGCCAACGGGTAAAGAGAGAACCCGAGAAAAAGATGGCGAGGAAGTCACCGCGCTCGCGCGCGGCCTCGACGTATTGCGCCGCATCGCCGCCGCCGATGCACCCGTCAGCAACCGGGAACTGACCGACTGGACGGGCATTCCGAAGCCGACCGTGTCGCGCATCACGGCGACACTCGTCGGCGCCGGCCTGCTGTATCGGCTTCCGGACAGCGAACGCTTCGTCCTGACCGCGTCCGTGCTGGAACTGAGCAACGGATTCTTACGCAATTTCGATATTCGTGCTCGGGCGCGGCCTTTTCTGATTCAGCTTGCCGAGCGCACCGGACTCTCGGTGCATCTCGCCGTGCGCGACCGCCTGGAGATGGTCGTCATCGACGCCATTCGTCCGCGCTCCGCCGTGCTGGTGTCGCGGCTCGAAGTAGGCGGCCGGATGGACCTCACCCGCACCTCGGTTGGGCGCGCCTACCTCGCGGCGCTTTCCGAAACCGACCGGCGCGCGCTCATCGGCAGCCTGCAGACCGCCTCGGGCGACGAATGGCCGTCCATCGCAAGCAGCCTGCAACTTGGCCTCGACGACGCGCTGCGGCGCGGCTTCGCCATGTCGATCGGCGAATGGCACGACGGGCTGAACGCGGTCGCGGCCGGCTTCGTGGGCCCGTCCGAGGAACGCTATGCGGTCAATTGCGGCGGCGCCGCCTACCAATGCCCGCGCGACAAGCTGATCGATACGGTCGCGCCCGCGCTGCTCGACTGTGTCGGGCATATCGTGCGCGAGATCGGCGGCACCCATCCGGCGCCCGCCACCCACGCCGCAAGCTGAGTCACACGGGCCGGTTAAACTAGCGCCCCGCCAGGCCCTGACGCCTGGCGCCCGGCGCAGGCGCGTCGAAAGCTGTCGAAAGCTCCCCGGCCTGTCCGTGTAACAGTCGTAATCAGCCGAAAGAATGACCGGTGGACGGGTCCGAACGCGGGACGTAGCATCATGCTTCGCCGGTGGCGGCGCCCCGCCGGGCTTGCGGCTTGCTTCATGCGACGGCTTTTCAACCGCTTCCCGATGGTCCCGCCACGTGCCCGAGCCCACGCTGCCCGGCGGTTCGCGCTTCCCCGAACCGTGATGGGTTCCTCATCCGCGTCCTCGCAAGACAGAATCGAAAGACCCAGCCACCGAACAGATGGACGACCACAAGAATCCTTCAGGGCAACCGCGCCCGACGCCTCCCTCGCCCGCTTCGCCGGCTGCCCACCCTTATGCACCCACCCGCCGTCGCAGAATCGTGCCGCTGATCATCGCGGTGCTGATCGTGGCGGGCGCGCTGGCCTGGTGGCATCCGTGGAACCGCAATGGCACGAGCGCTCCGGGCGCCCAGCATGAAGCGCGGCAAGGCGGCCGGCGCGGCGCCGCGAACGCGACGAACCAGCCGCAGCCGGTGCATGTCGCGAGCGTCACGCAAGGCGAGATGCCCGTGGTCATCAATTCGCTCGGAACCGTCACGCCGCTCGCCAACGTCACGGTGAAGACGCAGCTGAACGGCACGCTGATGGACGTCGCGTTCCAGGAAGGCCAGATGGTCAAGAGGGGCGACGTGCTCGCACAGATCGACCCGCGTCCGTACGAGATCTCGCTGCGCAACGCGCAAGGCCAGCTCGCGCGCGACGAAGCGCTGCTGCAAACCGCGCGCCTCGACCTGCAGCGTTACCAGACCCTGCTGTCGCAGGACTCCATCGCGAAGCAGCAGGTGGACACGCAGGCGTCGCTCGTGAAGCAATACGAAGGCACGGTCAAGTCCGACCAGGCCAACGTCGATACCTACAAGCTCGACCTGACCTACGCGCGCATCACCGCGCCGGTGTCGGGGCGCGTGGGTCTGCGCCAGGTCGATCCGGGCAACTACGTGACGACCGGCGACACCAATGGCGTGGTCGTCATTACGCAGCTGCAGCCGATCAGCGTCATCTTCACCACGTCCGAGGACAACCTCGCCGCCATCCTGAAGCCGCTGCATGCGGGCACGAAGATGTCGGTCACGGCCTACGACCGCGCCAACACCACGGCGCTCGAATCCGGCTATCTGGAGACGGTCGACAACCAGATCGACACCACGACCGGCACGGTCAAGCTGCGCGGCACCTTCGACAACAAGGGCGGCATGCTGTTTCCGAATCAGTTCGTGAACACGAAGCTGCTCGTCGATGTCATCAAGAACGCGATCATCGTGCCGACGCCGGCGGTGCTGAACGGTTCGTCGGGCGCGTTCGTGTATGTC
Source organism: Caballeronia sp. LZ035 (assembly GCF_031451175.1). Taxonomy (NCBI): domain Bacteria; kingdom Pseudomonadati; phylum Pseudomonadota; class Betaproteobacteria; order Burkholderiales; family Burkholderiaceae; genus Caballeronia; species Caballeronia sp. LZ035. The sequence goes on along the minus strand of NZ_JARUXS010000001.1, from coordinate 1,374,314 downwards.
GTGAAGCCGGACAACACCGTGACCGTGCGCAACGTGAAGATCGGCCCGGTGGACGGCGAGCGCACCAGCATCAAGTCCGGCCTGCAGGTGGGCGAGCGCGTGGTGATCGACGGCTCCGACCGCCTCAAGGAAGGCGCGAAGATCACGATCCCGGCGGAGAAGGCGAACGCGGCGTCGGGTGCTTCGGGTGCTTCGGGTGCTTCGGGCGCATCGGCTGCTTCCAGCGCCGCTGCGGCCTCGGGCGCCTCGGGCGCGCATCACGGCGGACATCGGCGTCAGCAGACGCAATCGCAGCAGTAACCCCGAGCTTCAGGTCACGAATCCCGCATGAACCCATCTCGTCTTTTTATTCTGCGCCCGGTTGGCACGGCGCTCCTGATGGCGGCAATCATGCTGGTCGGACTGGTCGCGCTGCGCTTCCTGCCGCTGTCCGCGCTGCCCGCCGTCGACTATCCCACCATCCAGGTGCAGACCTTCTATCCCGGCGCCTCGCCCGACGTGATGACGTCGAGCGTCACCGCGCCGCTGGAGAAGCAGTTCGGCCAGATGGCGAGCCTGAACCAGATGTCGTCGCAGAGTTCGGCAGGCGCCTCGGTCATCACGCTGCAATTCAGCCTGGACCTGCCGCTCGACATCGCCGAGCAGGAAGTGCAGGCGGCGATCAACGCGGCGGGCAACCTGCTGCCCTCCGACCTGCCCGCGCCGCCGATCTACGCGAAGGTGAATCCCGCCGACGCCCCCATCATGACGCTCGCCGTCAGTTCGAAAACCCTGCCGCTCACGCAGGTGCAGGATCTCGCCGACACGCGTCTCGCGCAGAAGATTTCGCAAGTGGCGGGCGTGGGCCTGGTGTCGGTCAGCGGCGGCAATCGCCCGGCGGTGCGCATCCAGGCGAACACGCGCGCGCTGGCGTCGTACGGGCTCAATATCGATGACTTGCGCACGACCATCGCCAATCTCAACGTCAACACGCCGAAGGGCAACTTCGACGGTCCGACGCGCGCCTACACCATCAACGCCAACGACCAGCTGACCGACGCCGAGGCCTACAAGAGCGCGGTGATCGCGTACCGCAACGGCCGCCCGGTGATGCTCACCGACGTCGCGACCATCGTCCAGGGCGCGGAGAACACCAAGCTCGGCGCGTGGGTCGACGCGACACCCGCCATTATCCTGAACGTGCAGCGCCAGCCGGGCGCGAACGTGATCGCGGTGGTGGACAGCATCAAGCAGATCCTGCCGCAATTGCAGCAGTCGCTGCCCGCGGCGCTCGACGTGCGCGTGGTCACCGACCGCACGACGACCATCCGCGCGTCCGTGCGCGACGTGCAGTTCGAGCTCCTGCTCTCCGTCGTGCTGGTCGTGCTGGTCATCTACCTGTTCCTCGCCAACGTCTACGCGACCATCATCCCGAGCCTCTCGGTGCCGCTCTCGCTGGTCGGCACGCTCGCGGTCATGTACCTGTGCGGCTTCTCGCTGGACAATCTCTCGCTGATGGCGCTGACGATCGCGACCGGCTTCGTCGTCGATGACGCCATCGTGATGATCGAGAACATCGCGCGCTATGTGGAAGAAGGCGAGTCGCCGCTCGAAGCCGCGCTCAAGGGCAGCAAGCAGATCGGCTTCACCATCATCTCGCTGACGGTTTCGCTGATCGCCGTGCTGATCCCGCTGCTCTTCATGGGCGATGTCGTGGGCCGCCTGTTCCACGAATTCGCGATCACGCTGGCGGTGACCATCGTGATTTCGGCCATCGTGTCGCTGACCCTCGTGCCGATGATGTGCGCCAAGCTGCTGCGCCATACGCCGCCGAAGGACAGCAAGCGCTTCGAGGCGCGCGCGCACCGCTTCATCGACTACGTGATCGGACGCTATGCGGTGGCGCTGAACTGGGTGCTGGCCCGCCAGCACGCCACCTTGTTCGTGTTCGTGCTCACGCTGGTCTTCACGGCGGTGCTTTATATCTACATTCCGAAGGGCTTCTTTCCGGTGCAGGACACCGGCGTGATCCAGGCCATCACGCAGGCGCCGCAGGCCGCGTCCTACCAGGCCGTGGCGGACCAGCAGCAGGCGCTCGCGAAGAAGATCCTGCAGAATCCGGACGTGGAAAGCCTGACGTCGTTCATCGGCGTGGACGGCACCAACATCACGCTGAACAGCGGCCGCATGCTCATCAACCTGAAGCCGCGCGACGACCGCAGCAATAATTCGAGCGACGTGATCCGCGCCATCCAGGGCGAAGTGGCGGACATTCCGGGCATCAAGCTGTACATGCAGCCGGTGCAGGACCTGACGATCGACTCCACGGTCAGCCCGACGCAATACCAGTTCATGCTGACCGACCCGAATCCGTCCGAATTCGCGGAGTGGGTGCCGAAGCTCGTCGCGCGCCTGCAAGGCACCTCGGTGCTGACCGATGTCGCAACCGACCTGCAGCAGAACGGCCAGTCGGTGTATATCGAGATCGACCGGGCGACGGCGGCGCGCTTCGGCATCACGCCGGCCACCGTCGACAACGCGCTGTACGACGCCTTCGGCCAGCGCATCATCTCGACCATCTTCACGCAGTCGAACCAGTACCGCGTGATCCTGGAGGCCGAGCCCAGCGACGCGCACTACAGCGACACGCTCAACGGCATCTACCTGCCCTCCTCCACTGCGACCAACGGCCAGGTGCCGCTGTCGGCCATCGCCAAGTTCCACGAACGCGCGGCTCCGCTGCTCGTCACGCACCTCGGCCAGTTCCCAGCCACGACCGTGTCCTTCAATCTCGCCAAGGGCGCGTCGCTCGGCGAGGCCGTGAAGGCCATCGAGCAAGCCAAGCAGGACGTCGGGCTGCCGGCTTCGTTCCAGATCCGCTTCCAGGGCGCGGCGCTCGCGTTCCAGGCGTCGCTCTCGAACGAACTGTTCCTGATCCTCGCGGCCATCGTCACGATGTACATCGTGCTCGGCGTGCTGTACGAGAGCTTCATCCATCCGATCACCATTCTCTCGACGCTGCCCTCGGCAGGTGTCGGCGCGCTGCTCTCGCTGATGATCACCGGGCACGACCTGGACATCATCGGCATCATCGGCATCGTGCTGTTGATCGGTATCGTGAAGAAGAACGCGATCATGATGATCGACTTCGCGCTCGAAGCCGAACGCGAGGAAGGCAAGCCGCCGCGCGAGGCCATTTTCCAGGCCTGTCTGCTGCGCTTCCGGCCGATCCTGATGACCACCATGGCCGCGCTGCTCGGCGCGCTGCCGTTGATGCTCGGCTGGGGCGCGGGCTCGGAGCTGCGCCATCCGCTCGGCATCGCGATCGTCGGCGGCCTGATCGTGTCGCAGCTGTTGACGCTGTTCACGACGCCGGTGATCTATCTCGGCTTCGATTCACTCGCCCGCAAGCTGCGCGCGCGCTTTCACCGCAGCAGTCCGGGCACGCCCGCTGCCGGCGAGGGACGCTGAGCCATGAACCTGTCGCGCATCTTCATCGACCGGCCCGTCGCGACCACGCTGCTCGCGATCGGCATTGCGCTCGCGGGCATGTTCGCGTTCGTGCGGCTGCCGGTCGCGCCGCTGCCGCAGGTCGATTTCCCGACCATCTCGGTGCAGGCGCAGTTGCCTGGCGCAAGTCCGGAGACGGTCGCAACGAGCGTGGCCAGTCCGCTCGAACGGCATCTCGGCACCATCGCCGACGTCAGCGAAATGACCTCGATGAGCGCGGTCGGCACGACGCGCATCACGCTCCAGTTCGGTCTGAACCGCGACATCGACGGCGCCGCGCGCGACGTGCAGGCCGCCATCAACGCGGCGCGCGCCGATCTTCCTACGGCACTGCGCAGCAACCCGACCTACCACAAGGTGAACCCGGCTGACGCGCCCATTCTGGTGCTCGCGCTGTCCTCGCCCACGCGCACGCCGGGCGCGCTCTATGACTCCGCCGCGACGGTGCTGCAACAAACGCTGTCCACGGTGCCGGGCGTCGGCGAAGTGGACGTCAGCGGCTCGGCGAATCCGGCGGTGCGGGTCGAACTGGAGCCGGGCGCGCTGTTCCACTACGGCATCGGGCTCGAAGACGTGCGCGCCGCGCTGGCGTCGGCGAACGCGAACAGCCCGAAAGGCGCGATCGAGTTCAAGGGCACGCGCATCCAGCTCTACACCAACGACCAGGCAAGCAAGGCCGCGCAGTACAAGGACCTCGTGGTCGCGTACCGCAACGGTTCGGCGGTGAAGCTCTCGGACGTCGGCGAAGTGGTCGATTCCGTGGAAGACCTGCGCAATCTCGGCCTCATCAACAACAAGCGCGCGGTGCTGGTGATTCTCTATCGCCAGCCGGGCGCGAACATCATCGAAACCATCGACCGCGTCAAGTCGATGCTGCCGCAACTACAGGCCGCGCTGCCCGCCGACGTGCAGATCACGCCGACCGCCGACCGCTCCACCACCATCCGCGCGTCGCTGCACGATACCGAGGCCACACTCGCGATTGCGGTGGCGCTGGTCGTGATGGTCGTGTTCCTGTTCCTGCGCAACTGGCGCGCCACGCTGATCCCGAGCGTGGCCGTGCCCATCTCGATCATCGGCACGTTCGCGGCCATGTACCTGCTGGGCTTTTCGCTCGACAACCTCTCGCTGATGGCGCTGACCATCGCGACGGGCTTCGTCGTCGACGACGCCATCGTCGTGCTGGAAAACATCACCCGGCACGTCGAGAAAGGCGTACCGCGCATGCAGGCCGCGATCATCGGCGCGCGCGAAGTCGGCTTCACGGTGGTGTCGATCAGCGTGTCGCTGGTGGCGGTGTTCCTGCCCATCCTGCTGATGGGCGGCATCATCGGGCGGCTGTTCCGCGAGTTCGCGCTGACGCTGTCGCTTGCCATTGCGGTGTCGCTGGTGGTGTCGCTCACCGTCACGCCGATGATGTGCTCGCGCCTGCTCCAGGAACCGGGCGAGCGCCGGGAAGAAGGCCGCATCGCGCAATGGCTCGAACGCCAGTTCCAGCGCCTGCAGGGCGGCTACACGCGCACGCTGGACTGGTCGCTCGCGCATCCGCTGCTGATCCTGATGACGCTGTTCGCCACCATCCTCCTGAACGTGTTCCTCTACGTGATCGTGCCGAAGGGCTTCTTTCCGCAGCAGGACACGGGACGCATCATCGGCGGCATCCAGGCTGACCAGAGCACGTCGTTCCAGGCGATGAAAGGCAAGTTCTCGCAGATGATGAAGATCGTCGAAGCCGATCCGGCGGTGGACAGCGTGGCCGGCTTCACGGGCGGGCGCTCGACCAACAGCGGCTTCATGTTCATCTCGCTCAAGCCGAAGGGCGAGCGCAAGGTCTCGGCCGATCAGGTCATCAACCGTCTGCGTGCGCCGCTGGGCGATGTCGCCGGCGCGCGCACCTTCCTGCAGGCGGTGCAGGACATTCGCGTGGGCGGCCGGCAATCCAACGCGCAGTACCAGTTCACGCTGCTGTCGGACACCACGTCCGATCTCTACAAGTGGGGGCCGATTCTCACCGACGCACTGCAAAAGCGCCCCGAACTCGCCGACGTCAACTCCGACCAGCAGCAGGGCGGACTGGAATCGATGGTCACGTTCGACCGCTCCACGGCCGCGCGGCTCGGCATCAAGCCCGCGCAGATCGACAACACGCTCTACGATGCATTCGGCCAGCGCCAGGTCTCGACCATCTACAACCCGCTGTCGCAGTACCACGTCGTCATGGAGCTCGCGCCGAAATACTGGCAGGACCCGGAGATGCTCAAGCAGATCTGGATCAGCACCTCGGGCGGCACGGCGAGCGGTTCGTCCTCGACGCAATCCACCACCACGTCCGGCACCACCTCGACCGCGTCGACCTCGGCCACCGGCTCGACCGGCGCGGGCGGCGCCTCCACCAGCGCGACGGATACCAGCGCGGCGCTCGCGCTCGCCGCGGTGAAGAACTCGGCCACCAACGCGATTGCCGCCACAGGCAAGAGCGGCTCGTCGTCGGGCGCGGCGGTGTCCACCTCGAAGGAAACCATGGTGCCGCTGTCGGCCATCGCGAAGTTCGGACCGGGCAACACGCCGTTGTCGGTGAATCACCAGAGCCAGTTCGTCGCCTCGACCATCTCCTTCAACCTGCCGCCGGGCAAGTCGCTCTCCGACGCCACCGCCGCGATCTACGAAACCATGGCCGAGATCGGCATGCCGCAGACGATCCACGGCAGCTTCCAGGGCACCGCGCAGGCCTTCCAGCAGTCGGTCAGCACCTTGCCGATCCTGATCCTCACGGCGCTTGCGGCCGTGTACATCGTGCTCGGCATGCTGTACGAGAGCTATATCCATCCGATCACGATTCTCTCGACGCTGCCTTCGGCGGGCATCGGCGCGCTGCTCGCCCTGCTGCTCTTCAAGACCGAGTTCAGCATCATCGCCTTCATCGCGGTGATCCTGCTGATCGGCATCGTGAAGAAGAACGCGATCATGATGGTCGATTTCGCGATCGAGGCCACGCGTCATGGCGCGGCCACGCCGCGCGACGCGATCCGCGAGGCGTGCCTGCTGCGCTTCCGCCCGATCATGATGACGACCGCCGCCGCCCTGCTCGGCGCGTTGCCGCTCGCCTTCGGCACTGGCGAAGGATCGGAGATGCGCGCGCCGCTCGGCATCGCGATTGTCGGCGGGCTGATCGTCAGCCAGATGCTCACGCTCTACACCACGCCGGTCGTCTATCTCTACATGGACCGCTTCCGCATCCGCGCGGAAGCCCGGCGTGCGCGTCGTCAGGGCCGCGCGCGTCCGGCCGGGGCGGCGGAATGAGGTACGGGCGGCGGCGCTGATGTGCCTTGCACGCCGAAGCAATGAGCGCCTGCGGGACGGCGCTCAGACCTTCAGCAAGGCACGCAGCCGCTCGCGTTGTCGCTCGCGGGCCTGAATGTCCGCCCAGACGTCATCGCGAATGGAATAGTTGGACGCGACGGGGGAGTGCTGCCGTTCGTCCATGTTGCCGGTAACAGGGTTGCGCCTGGTCGAGTAGACCAGTCTTCCGCCCAGCGTGCGCACTTGCAGCGTATCGGCGCTGTTACCGGTCGCGTCAGGCGGAACGCTGACAGCGTAGAAACCGTCCCTGAAGAGAAAGGCGACATTGTTTCGTTCCAGCCACGGGATGGTGTCGGCCACCTCGCGATGCGTACCGCGGATCCAGTCGAGAAACGTGCCCTCGAGGCCGCGATCCGGAAGCTGGGTGACGAAATGCGTCGCGCCCGCCGGCAAGGCCGACTCCGGACGCTGGTCGAAACGATACAGCTGGGCGCTCGTTCCGATCTCGCTCGCATAGCCATACGTATTCAGGTTCGAAAGGGGCGGCGTCACCTTGTTCCCGCGCTCGTCGGTCAATTTCCAGGCTGACCGGCTCCAGTCAGAGGTCGCGCTGACGAACGGAACATAGACCGAGTGACCGACCGTCAGGAACTTGCCATCTTCGACATGCACCAGGCGCCCGTTGAAATAGCGGAAGACGCCGTTGAGGCTGGGCGTCGACGGGACCGGGCCCACGTAGAGGTAGCCGTCCGAGCCGACCCGCAAGCTCTTGTTCCACTCGCGCGGATAATGAAACCGCCCATCCGAACCCATCACGAACTGCTTGATGTTGCTCGCGTACCGCGTACTTGCGCGATAAGTCCAGTTCACATACACGTTGTCCGACGCGTCCGCATAGAGGATGGCCGGGTGGTCCACGCCGCCGCCATAGGCGTGGAGCGTCATCGGTCCTCGATACTCCTCGTGCGCGGCCTGCCGGCGATCGGCCTCGGCGAGCGTCTGGATGGCATCGCTATAAAACGCGAGCTGCGTCAAGTTCGGATTCACCTTCGGCGTATGGCTGAACGCCCCTCCGTCGCGGACGGTCATGACCCGAGGGCTGTAGGCGGCGTCCCGCCATGCTGCGGAATCCAGCGGGAAACGCGCGAGCTGCGGTTGCGCGCCCGCGGTAGTCTGAGTTCCGTACACGTCCCATCGATACGCGGGATTCGAAGTGAAACGCGACACGCCCGCGCTCTTGACCTCCCACCAGCCGATCACCTGAGTGGCGTCGATGGTTCCCATCGCGGCGAACTCGCGATTGTTCGGCGCCAACGCGAAACGCCCCAGGCTGGCATTGACGTCCACCAGATTGGGGCCGGGCGATATCGCGTAGACGTAGCCCTCACGCGACTGGGACTTGAGACGGTCAAGCGCGACCGCAGGATTCGCGAACGTGGAAAGAAAGCCGGCGCTGTCCGGATCACGCGTGCCGGAGCCGACATCGAAATTGTGAGTGACCAGATTGACGTCCTTCAGGGAAGTCGCAGGCACGGCAAATCCGCCATCCGCGCTCATCTCCTGAGGCGACGTCGTGGACGGCCTGAGCAGAAATCGTGGTTCCGCAGGCGCCTGCGCCTGTTGTGCCGTGCGCTTGAAATCGGCGTGCGGATAGGCGCCGGACGGCAAGGGAAGCGCAGTTGCGACCGGAGGTGGCAGATCGGCCACGGGCACGACGGGAAAGGAGAGATTGAGCGCCGCACGCGCGTTGAACAGCGCGGCGCGACCGGCCGCGGCGCTGTCGCTGTCCTCCGCGTACCACGTCGTCGCGGCATCCCTCACGCCGCCTTCCGTATGACGGCCTGAAAGAAACGCCCGCCTCACGGCGGACGTCATGTGCTCGAAGTCGGCGTAGTCGAACACGCCGTAGTCCGGTGCAAGGAGCTCGTACCGGTCGCGGCGGTAGTCATCGCCCGGCGTGATCCTGCGGATCAGGAGCGGGTCGCTGCGTGCGAAGCCGCTGGCCGACTCGTCCGCGGGCGGCGTCTGGCGCGCGAGATCGATGACGACCATGGTGTTTGGTGAACCGCGCGTCGCGCTGTCGCCAAAGTAGTTCGAGCCGAAGTTCGTCGCCAGGTTGTTGATCAAGTGTTCCGCGCTGCCGATGGCGCTTTCGCCGGCGTGCCGGATGAAGCGCGCCACGTCGACGGACGATGCGGTCGGCGTGCTGCCGTGCTGGCGGCGCAGGCTGTCGACCAGTTGCAGGCGGCGCGCCTGGTCGGGCGCGCGCGGATCGAGCGGCTCGAGGGCGCTGCGAAAATCCGGCATCCCGTAGTCGCCGACCATCCGCAACGCATGGCTCGCCAGCGCCTCGTTGCGATCGACGCCCGCAAGCGGCTGGTTTGCACCTTCGAAGATCGCTGCGGGCGTCAGCGGATAGGGCCGCAGCGCGGTGTCCGCGTACAGTTGGTAGTCGTAGTCCGACTCCGGTGGATTGGAGCCCGGCGTGCCCGCACGGGAAGCGAGCACGGGCGCGGGCGGGTAGCCTTCCAGCCCGTGCCGCGAATAGACCTGCATCTGCACCGGCGAGGCTTGCCACTCGGTGCCGGAGAACGCGACATCGAGATAGCTTTCGAGCGATCGCTGCATATCGGTCCGGCTGCCGTACTGGAAGGCGCCGTTGTTGGGGTCGAAGATCGTCCAGCGGTCGCTTTCCTCGCGTTGCACGAGCAGCGCATGCCCCCGTTCCTGCAGGGTCCCGGACGCCTCCATGCCGATCTGAAGGTACGCCATGTCGGCCGGTTGCATCAGCGCGAATTCGTCTCGCATGGCGCGCAACCGCTCGGCGGGCGCCGCGTACCGCGCTTTGAGATGATTGGACACAAGCGGCGTGTAGTGGCTGAATCCGAGCCTGTACGCGTTGGTCTGGAAGTTGTCGACATGCTCGCAGAAGTCCCGGTGCGCGACCGAGGTCGAATCGGCATCGGCGTCGTTGCGCATGCCCTGGACTTCCGAGAACAAGGTCCGATCGGGCAGTTGCGCACTTCGGTCGATGCGCCGCATCGCTTCGAGAACGATGCCGTCGCACGCGCCCGTCTCCGGATAGCGGCACTTCTTCTGGTAGTCGAATTGATCGAACTTGACGCAATCGGCCGCTCTCGCCCGCAGTCGGTCACCGCCGCGCCGCTCGCGGAAGATCTCTGCGTTCGTGGGCGCGCCCTGGCAAGCCCCGCGCTTCACGCGCGTGAGCGGATCTTCGGTTGCGGTGGAGTGGGAAGGCAGGGACGCGGCGGTGATGTCGGCGCGTGGGAGTGGAGGTGGGGCGGACGGTGTGACGTCGGTACGCGGGAGCGGAGGTGTGACGTCGGCGCGTGGGAGCGGCGGTGTAGCGGACGGCGTGACGTCGACACGCGGAAGCGGCGACGTGGCGGACGGTGTGACATCGGCACGCGCAAGCGGCGATGCGGCGGACGGCGTGACGTCGGCACGGGCAAGCGGCGATGCGGCGGACGGCGTGACATCGGCACGCGCAAGCGGCAATGCGGCGGACGGCGCGACATCGGCACGCGCAAGCGGCGATGCGGCGGACGGCGCGACATCGGCACGCGCAAGCGGCGATGCGGCGGACGGTGTGACATCGGCACGCGCAAGCGGCAATGCGGCGGACGGCGTGACATCGGCACGCGCAAGCGGCGATGCGGCGGACGGCGTGACATCGGCACGCGCAAGCGGCGATGCGGCGGACGGCGCGACATCGGCACGCTGAAGCCGCGGCGACGCGATGCGCGGCGCGACGTCTGCATGCGAAAGCGGTGGCGACGCGGCGGACGGCGCAACATCGTCCTCGCGCTCGCGTGCCTGGATCAGGGACGCGGTCGACTGGACCGGCTGGTCCGTCTTGCCCGCCTGGTGTGTTCCGCCCGTATCCTCCGGCAGCGTCCCTGTGTCGTTTGCCGACGCAGCCGAGTCGGTATCCGAAGACGCCCGCGCATCGTCCGGGTCCGTCGCGCCCGGAAGGCTATCGTGCGGCTCCTGCCCCGCGCCTTGCGCATCCGACGCCTCCACGGACAGAGCAGCATCCGCATCGGCAACGGCAAACGACCCGGCGCCCGGGCGGGCGCCGCTGACACGGGAAACGTCCATCACTTTCTCCCAGGCAACGCGAGGGAGCGCTTGGGATCATTCGGCAGGTTGTGCAACGGGGCCGACAGCGCTCAGGGGACTGCCGGCCGAGTGTAGACGCCGCGCGCCCGCCGCATGCACTAACCCTGCATCACCCAGCGGCGACTCGACGTCAGGGCCGCTTCACTGCACACCCACGAGCCGGTAGCCGACGCCCGTTTCGGTCACGATGTGCTCCGGCTGCGCCGGGTCGCGTTCGAGCTTCTGACGCAGATGCGCCATGTAGATGCGCAGATAATGCGGACTCTCCACGTGCGACGGCCCCCACACGTCCAGCAGCAGTTGCCGGTGCGTGAGCACGCGGCCCGCATGCCGCACCAGCGCCGCGAGCAGACGATATTCGAGCGGCGTCAGATGCACACTTTCGCCGTGCCGGGTCACGCGCCGCAAGGCGAGATCGACGCTCACGTCGCCGAAGCTCACGGCAGGCGTTTCGCTGGCCGGCGCCTGATTGCGCCGCCGCAGATGGGCACGGATCCGCGCCAGCAATTCGGAGACGCCGAAGGGCTTGGTGAGGTAATCGTCGGCGCCGGCATCGAGCGCGGCGACCTTCTGCTCTTCCTGCGTGCGCGCCGACAGCACGATCACCGGCAGCCCGCTCCAGCCGCGCAGTTCGCGGATCACGTCGATACCGTCGACATCCGGCAGGCCGAGATCGACGATCACGAGGTCGGGCTTGCGCGTCGCCGCCTCGACGAGGCCCTGCTGCCCGCTGAGCGCCTCGTGCACGGTCATGCCTTGCGCTTCCAGCGACACGCGCACGAAGCGGCGAATCTGCTTGTCGTCTTCGATCAGGACGACAGTCGGGGACGGCTCGTTCATGTTCTATTCGTTGATATTGTTCACGAACCGTCCCGCTCTCTCATCAGGGCAGCAGGATGGTCGAACCGGTGGTCCGGCGCGCTTCGAGGTCTTCGTGCGCGCGGCCCGCCTCCGACAGCGCATAACGCTGGCGCACGTTGGTCTTGACCTTGCCCGAGGCGACCACGTCGAACAGTTCCGCCGCCATGGTGTCGAGATCGCCGCGTTTGGCGATATAGCTGAAGAGCGTCGGACGCGTGAAGAACAGCGAACCGCGTCCGGCGAACTCGGACGAATCGATCGGCGGCAGCGGCCCCGACGAATTGCCGAAGCTCACGAACAGGCCCAGCGGCGCGAGGCAGTCGAGCGAGGCGATATACGTGTCCTTGCCGATCGAGTCGTAGACCACCGGCACGCCCGCGCCATTGGTGATCTCGCGCACGCGCTGGGTGAAGTTGTCGCGGGTGTAGACGATCGGATGGTCGCAGCCGTGCGCCTTCGCGAGTTCGGCTTTCTCGTCCGAACCCACGGTGCCGATCACGGTCGCGCCCAGCGCCTTGGCCCACTGGCACGCAATCATGCCGACACCGCCCGCCGCCGCGTGGATCAGCACGGTATCGCCCGCCTTGACGCGATAGGTCCGGCGCAGCAGATACTGCGCGGTCAGACCCTGCAGCATGATGGACGCCGCGTCTTCATAGCCGATCGCGTCCGGCAGCTTGACGACATAATCCGCCGCCATCACGCGCTCTTCGGCATACGCGCCCGGCGGACGCGACGCGTAGGCCACGCGGTCGCCCGGCTTGAACTGCGTGACGCCCTCGCCCACCGCCGTGACCTCGCCCGCGCCTTCCATGCCGAGCCCGCCGGGCAGCGGCATCGGATAGAGGCCGGTGCGGAAATACACGTCGATGAAGTTCAGCCCCACCGCATGATGCTTGACGCGAATCTCGCCCTTGCCCGGCGCGCCCACTTCCACGTCGACCCATTTCATCACTTCCGGGCCGCCTGCCTTGTCGAATCGGATTGCCTTGGTCATCGCTCGTTCACCTCCATCACGGATTGGTTTCAGGACGCCCGCGCGAAGCGCAGGCGCAAGTCGTCGAGCAGCATGCGCGCCGTCGCGATGTTGGTCGCGCACGGCACGTTGTGCACGTCGCAGGCGCGCACCAGCGCGTTGATGTCCGGCTCGTGCGGCTGCGGCGTCATCGGGTCGCGCAGGAAGATCACCATGTCGACGCGCCCTTCGGCCAGCTCCGCGCCGATCTGCAGGTCGCCGCCATGCGGGCCCGACAGCTTGCGCTCGACCTCCAGCCCGTGCGCCGCCGCGATGCGGCCGCCCGTCGTGCCCGTGGCCACGAGACTGCATTGCGCGAGCGTGGCGGCGAACTCGCCCGCCAGCGTGACGATGTCGTCCTTCTTCATGTCGTGCGCGATCAGCGCGACGCGTGTGCTCATGTGCTTTGTCCTCCTGTCGTTGTCGTTATGGTGGTTCTGATGTTTCTGCTGTTTTAATACGTGCCCGGATAGGCGCCGCCGTCGATCAGCAGGTTCTGTCCGGTGATGTAGCCCGCATGCACGCTGCACAGGAACGCGCAGGCGCGGCCGAATTCCTCCGGCGTGCCGAAGCGTCCCGCCGGCAGGCTCTGTGCGCGGCGCGCGCGGATGTCGTCGATGGAGACGTTCTGCGCCTTCGCCTGCGCTTCCATCGTCACGCCGATGCGGTCCGTGTCGAACGTACCCGGCAGCAGGTTGTTGATGGTGACGCCCGTCGCGGCGACCTTGCGCGCGACCCCGGCGACGAAGCCCGTCAGTCCCGAGCGCGCGCCGTTCGACAGACCGAGCACATCGATCGGCGCCTTCACTGACGAACTCGTGATGTTCACCACACGCCCGAAACCGCGCTCGATCATGCCGTCGATGGTTGCCTTCATCAGTTCGATCGGCGTCAGCATGTTGCCTTCCAGCGCCTTGATCCACATCTCGTGCGTGAAGGTGCGGAAGTCGCCCGGCGGCGGCCCGCCCGCGTTGTTCACCAGAATGTCCGGCGCGGGACAGGCGGCGAGCGCGGCGGCGTGGCCGGCGGGCGTCGTGATGTCGCCCGCGACGGTCTTCACGTCCACGCCGTATTGCGCGCGAATGTGCGCCGCCGTCGCTTCGAGCGTCTCCGCGGTACGCGCGGTGATCACCAGGTTGACGCCTTCGGCGGCGAGCGCTTCCGCGCAGCCGCGTCCCAGTCCCTTGCTTGCCGCGCACACGAGCGCCGTGCGCCCTGCGATTCCCATGTCCATCGTGCTGTTCTCCGTGTTCGTTCGGCAGGCGAAGCGGGCGCTGCTCGCGCCCGGCTCTCGCTGCCCGGGTTCATCCATCGCGCAATTCTAGAAGAATCGGGGCGGCAACGTCGGCGCCTGCCTCGGCGCAGGCCTTCGACGACGCGCAATTCTTCTTAGGCGCGGGCAGCCTTTTCGGTAAACTGTCGCCACTGTCCGCGCGAGACGCACCCGGCGTCAGAACGCTTCGAAATCGCGCCGGACCCGCCGTTGCGTTGCGCCCCAGGCGCCACCCGGCAGCCCATCACACGAGCAGGACGCGCCGCGCGCGAGACCCATGACACACGACAGCCGCTTTCCCAATCTCTTCATCCTCGATCACCCGCTGATCCAGCACAAGCTCACGCACATGCGCGACAAGGACACGTCCACGCGCACGTTCCGCGAGCTGCTGCGGGAAATCACGCTGCTGATGGGCTATGAGATCACCCGCAACCTGCCGCTGACGACCAAGCGCGTGGCCACGCCGCTGGTCGAGATCGACGCGCCCGTGATCGCCGGCAAGAAGCTCGCGATCGTGCCCGTGCTGCGGGCGGGCATCGGCATGTCGGACGGCTTGCTGGACCTGGTGCCGTCGGCGCGCGTCGGCCATATCGGCGTGTATCGCGCGGACGATCACCGTCCGGTCGAATACCTCGTACGCCTGCCGCCGGATTTGGAGGAGCGCGTTTTCATCCTGTGCGATCCGATGGTCGCGACCGGTTATTCGGCGGTCCATGCCGTCGACGTGATGAAGCGCCGCAAGGTGCAGAGCGAGAATATCGTGTTCGTCGCGCTGGTCGCCGCGCCCGAAGGCGTCAAGGTGTTCCAGGACGCGCATCCGGACGTCAAGCTCTACGTTGCCTCGCTCGATTCGCATCTGAACGATCATGCGTACATCGTTCCGGGTCTGGGCGACGCCGGGGATCGCCTGTTCGGCACGAAGAACTGAGTTTTTCCCCGTTCGCTTCCAATCTCGCAAACCGCCGCGCCCTTCGCGCGGCGGTTTGCATTTGCGACCGCGTTTGCGTGTTTTTGCGTCGAATCGACGAAATTTCGTGCGCTTTCGCGCCGCTTTGCCCGTCCGCTTCGCGCGCGTGGGTACTGAAGACGGGTGCCTCCATGCTAAAATTTCGGTCTGTTCCCGATCGGGTCGGCCGCACCGGACAGCGCCTCGGCGCTCGGCACGCCATCCCGCCACACGCCCACGCCGGAACGCGGCGGCCAACGGCACGGAACCACACATTCAGCACGACAGCACACTAGGCGCCGGAGCCAAGCCCGCGCGCGATGGAGAAAGGTAATGGCGGGTCATTCGAAATGGGCCAACATCAAGCATAAGAAAGCCGCGGCCGACGCAAAGAAAGGCAAGGTCTGGACACGCCTCATCAAGGAAATCCAGGTTGCAGCGCGCATGGGCGGCGGCGATGTCGATTCCAACCCGCGCCTGCGTCTGGCCATCGACAAGGCCTATGACGCCAACATGCCGAAGGACAACATCAACCGCGCCATCCAGCGCGGCGTCGGCGGCGTGGATGGCGCCAACTACGAAGAAATCCGTTACGAAGGCTATGGTATCGGCGGCGCGGCGATCATCGTCGACACGATGACGGACAACCGCACCCGCACCGTCGCGGAAGTGCGCCACGCGTTCTCGAAATTCGGCGGCAACATGGGCACGGACGGCTCGGTGTCGTTCATGTTCGATCACGTCGGCCAGTTCCTGTTCGCGCCCGGCACGGCGGAAGACGCGCTGATGGACGCCGCGCTCGAAGCCGGCGCCGACGACGTCGTCACGAACGACGACGGCAGCATCGAGGTCGTCTGCCCGCCGAACGATTTCCAGAAGGTGAAGGACGCGCTCGAAGCTGCCGGCTTCAAGGCGGAACTCGCCGAAGTGACGATGAAACCGCAGACCGAAGTCGAGTTCAGCGGCGACGACGCGGTGAAGATGCAGAAACTGCTCGACGCGCTCGAAAATCTCGACGACGTGCAGGAAGTCCATACCAACGCGGCGATCAACGAGGACTGAGCTTCGGATCGCCTGGGGCCGGGGTGAACGCGCCCTCGCCCACGCATGGAACGCCTTTCGCTTCGGCATGATGGCCGGAGCAGCGCCGCCGGATCCACGCGGCGCGGCATTGCCCCGAGGAGGGCGCGTGACGCAGCCGTGGTCCGCGCGAGCCGCCTTCTTCGCGGGATGCGCGCCATCCGATGACGCAGCCGGCGCGCCCGCCGCCCTTTTCTCAAGCCGCTTTACCGCTCGCTTTTACGCCGCTTTTACGCTTTAACGCCTTTAGTCAGGATTTCGGGGATTCACATGAAGTTACTCGTCGTCGGTTCCGGCGGTCGCGAACATGCACTCGCATGGAAGCTTGCGCAATCGCCGCGCGTACAGATCGTCTATGTGGCGCCGGGCAACGGCGGCACCGCGCAGGACGAGCGTCTGCGCAACATCGACATCACGGACCCGGCGGAACTCGCCGATTTCGTCGAGCGGGAACATGTCGCGTTCACGCTCGTCGGTCCGGAGCAGCCGCTCGCGGCGGGCATCGTCAACCTGTTCCGCTCGCGCGGACTGAAGATCTTCGGGCCGAGCAAGGAAGCCGCGCAGCTCGAAAGCTCGAAGGACTTCGCCAAGGCGTTCATGAAGCGCCACAGCATCCCCACGGCCGAGTACGAAACCTTCTCCGACGCCGCCGCTGCTCACGCCTATATCGACACCAAGGGCGCGCCGATCGTCATCAAGGCCGACGGCCTCGCCGCCGGCAAGGGCGTGGTCGTGGCGCTGACGCTGGAAGAAGCGCACGGCGCCGTCGATTCCATGCTCGCCGACAACAAGCTGGGCGATGCCGGCGCGCGCGTCGTGATCGAGGAATTCCTGGCCGGCGAGGAAGCCAGCTTCATCGTGATGGTGGACGGCAAGCACGTGCTGCCGCTCGCCTCCAGCCAGGACCACAAGCGCCTGTCCGACGGCGATCGCGGCCCCAACACGGGCGGCATGGGCGCCTATTCGCCCGCGCCCATCGTCACCCCGCAACTGCATGCGCGCGTGATGCGCGAAATCATCCAGCCGACGGTGCGCGGCATGGAGAGCGAAGGCATCCGCTTCACGGGTTTCCTGTACGCGGGCTTGATGATCGACGCCAACGGCAACCCGAAGACGCTCGAATTCAACTGCCGCATGGGTGACCCCGAGACGCAGCCGATCATGGCGCGCCTCAAGGGCGACTTCTCGAAGGTCGTGGAAATGGCGATCGACGGCAAGCTCGATACCGTGGAACTCGACTGGGACCGGCGCACGGCGCTGGGCGTGGTGCTGGCAGCGCACAACTATCCGGAGACGCCGCGCAAGGGCGACCGCATCAACGGCATTCCGGCGGAAAGCGAGCAATCCGTGACTTTCCACGCGGGTACCACGCTCACCGACGGCAAACTGACCACCTCCGGCGGACGCGTGCTGTGCGTGGTCGGACTGGCGGATTCCGTGCGCGGCGCGCAATCCGTGGTCTACGATACAGTCAACCAGATCTCCTTCGACGGCATGCAGTACCGGCGGGACATCGGCTATCGCGCGCTGAACCGCAAGCACGACAAGCACGGCTGAACCGGGCCTGGCGCGGCTGTGCCGCACGAGTACGCACGCTGCCGGACCTCGCGTCCGGCAGCGTGCTTTTGAGAGTTGCGCGACGGAGGCTGAACCCCGTCCTTTCATGGCCGCTGAAACGGCGTAATCCAGCAATCGATGAGTGAAACGAACCGCACCGCACAGACCCACGGCGAATCCGGCACAGCCTGCGACATCGCGGCCGTGCGCGCCTACCTGACGGGCTTGCAGACGCGCATCGCCGACGCGCTCGGCGCGTTCGACGGCACGCCTTTCGGCACCGATGCCTGGACCCGCGAACCCGGCGCGCATCTGCGCGGCGGCGGCGTGACCCGCATCCTGGAAGGCGGCGGATTCTTCGAGCGCGGCGGCATCGGCTTTTCGGACGTGCAAGGCGACGCCCTGCCGCCCTCCGCGAGCGCCGCGCGCCCGCAACTGGCCGGACGCGGCTTCGAGGCGCTGGGCGTCTCGCTGGTGATGCATCCGCGCAATCCGCACTGCCCGACCGTGCACATGAACGTGCGCATGCTGACGGCGCTGAAGGCGGGCGAAGCGCCCATCTTCTGGTTCGGCGGCGGCATGGACCTGACGCCGGTGTACGGCTACGAAGACGACGCGCGGCATTTTCACGAGACCTGCCGCGACGCGCTCGATCCGTTCGGCACGCAGCTGTATCCGCGCTTCAAGACCTGGTGCGACGAATACTTCTATCTGAAGCATCGCAACGAACAGCGCGGCATCGGCGGAATCTTCTTCGACGACTTCTCCGAACCCGGTTTCGACGCGTCCTTCGCGATGATGCGCAGCGTCGGCGACGCGTTCCTGGCCGCCTATCTGCCGATCATCGAGCGCCGCCGCGACACGCCCTACACCGAACGCGAGCGCGAGTTCCAGGCGTACCGGCGCGGCCGCTATGTCGAATTCAATCTCGTGTTCGACCGCGGCACGCACTTCGGCCTGCAGAGCGGCGGCCGGACCGAGTCGATCCTGCTGTCGATGCCGCCCGAGGCGCACTGGCGCTACGACTGGAACGCGGAGCCGGGCACACCTGAAGCACGGCTGGTGGAGGACTTCCTGGTGCGGCGAGAATGGCTGTGACCCCGGCCATGAGCGATGGCACGCTGTGCGCGAAGCGTATCGGACTGCTCGGCGGCACCTTCGATCCCATCCACAACGGGCATCTGGCGCTGGCGCGACGCTTCGCCGAGGTGCTGCGGCTGACCGAACTGGTGCTGTTGCCCGCGGGTCAGCCGTGGCAGAAGGAAGGCGTGTCGGCGCCCGAGCATCGCCTCGCCATGACCCGCGCGGCGGCCCGTTCGCTGTCGATACCGGGCGCGACCGTGACCGTCGCGACCGACGAGATCGATCGCCAGGGTGACACCTATACCGTCGATACCCTGGCACGCTGGCGCGAACGCGAAGGCGCCGACGCGTCCATCTCGCTCCTGATGGGCGCGGATCAGCTGGTCAAGCTGAACTCGTGGCATCGGTGGCGCGAGCTGTTCGAGCATGCGCACGTGTGCGTGGAAACGCGCGCCGGCTTCGACGTGGCCACCCTGCCCGCCGAAGTCGCGGCGGAACTCGAACTGCGCCGCGCCTCGCCTGAAACATTGCAGACGAGCACGCACGGTCACATGCTCATCGACGAAATCCTGCTGCTCGATGTGTCCGCCACGGCCATCCGCGAAGCAGCCCGCACGATGCGTGAAGCGCAGGCGCCGGACGAGTCACCGGAACAGCACGCCCGCGCCCGCGCCGAAGTCCCGGCGGCAGTATGGGACTATATTGTTCAACATCATTTGTACCGGACACGGTAAAGACACCCCAATCATGGAAATTCAGAAGCTGCAACGCGCGATCATCGACGGTCTGGAAGACGTCAAGGCGCAAGACATCAAGGTCTTCAACACCACTCACCTGACCTCGCTGTTCGACCGCGTGGTCGTGGCGAGCGGCACGTCGAACCGGCAGACCAAGGCGCTCGCCAACAGCGTGCGCGAGAAGGTCAAGGAATCCGGTGGCGAGATCATCAGCACGGAAGGCGAAGAGGTTGGTGAATGGGTGCTGGTGGACTGCGGCGACGCCGTCGTGCACATCCTGCAACCGGCGCTGCGCCAGTACTACAACCTCGAGGAAGTCTGGGGCGACAAGCCGGTGCGCGTGAAGCTGCAGAAGCCGAACATGTTCGGCGGCGCGAACGTCACCGCCGACGACGAAGACGAGGACGAGGAAGACGCGAAGCCGGCCGTCAAGCGCGTCGCCCGCAAGCGCACGTCCTGAGCCGCGTGAGTCACTTAAGCCGCGTGAACCGCGCCGTTTCATGAAGCTCGTCATCCTGGCCGTCGGACACAAGATGCCCGACTGGATCACGAAGGGCTTCGACGAGTATGCGAAGCGCATGCCGCCCGAACTGCGCATCGAGCTCAAGGAAATCAAGCCTGAGCAACGTTCGTCGGGACGCAATGCCGAGAGCGTGATGGCGGCGGAGAAGCAGCGTATCGAGGCCGCATTGCCGAAGAACGCGCGGATCGTTGCGCTGGACGAACACGGCCGCGACTGGACCACGATGCAGCTGGCGAACGCCCTGCCCGGCTGGCAGCAGGAGGGCCGCGATGTCGCGTTCGTGATCGGCGGCGCGGACGGGCTCGATCCCGCCGTGAAGTCGCGCGCCGAACTGCTGTTGCGCGTGTCGAGCCTGACCTTGCCGCACGGCATGGTGCGCGTGCTGCTCGCCGAACAGCTTTACCGCGCGTGGAGCATCACGCAGAATCATCCTTATCATCGCGCGTGAGGCAGGTCGGCGGTTGCATCTCGAGGCCGCGCAGTCTCGCGTGCGCACTCCTGATCTCACTCGACGATGCCCACCTCTTTTCCCTTCGT
This sequence comes from Caballeronia sp. LZ035, assembly GCF_031451175.1. Lineage (NCBI taxonomy): Bacteria > Pseudomonadati > Pseudomonadota > Betaproteobacteria > Burkholderiales > Burkholderiaceae > Caballeronia > Caballeronia sp. LZ035. The sequence goes on along the minus strand of NZ_JARUXS010000001.1, from coordinate 1,353,767 downwards.
TTATCTCGCCTCCCAAAGCCCGCGCCGCAAGGAGCTGCTTGCTCAGCTCGGCGTGCGTTGCGAATTGCTGCTGCCCCGCCCCGATGAAGATGCCGAAGCACTCGAAGCCGAGTTGCCCGGCGAAGACGCTGCGGCCTATGTCGTGCGTGTGTGTACGCTGAAGGCGCAGGCGGCGCGTGCACGCCTGCTTGCGGGCAGTCATCATGAAGCGCCGATCCTGGTCGCCGATACGACCGTGACCATCGACGGTCTGATTCTCGGCAAGCCGTTGCACGAGGACGACGCCGTGGCGATGCTCGAACGCCTGGCCGGGCGCGAGCATGCAGTGCTGACGGCGCTTGCCGTCGTCGATGCGCACGGCACGCTGCTCGCACCGGCGCTGTCACGCTCGACGGTGCGCTTCGCGCCCGCGAGCCGTGCTGCGCTGCAACGCTACGCCGCCACCGGCGAGCCGCTCGGCAAGGCCGGCGCCTACGGCATCCAGGGCCGCGCGGCGGAGTTCATCGAGCGAATCGACGGATCCTATTCGGGTATCATGGGTCTGCCCCTTTTCGAAACCGCAGCACTCTTGCGCGTGGCGCGCGTCGAATTCTAAACAGGCCATGAACGAAGAAATCCTGATCAACGTCACACCGCAGGAATGCCGCGTCGCACTGGTTCAGCAAGGTGCGGTTCAGGAACTTCACGTCGAGCGCACGCTGTCGCGCGGGCGCGTCGGCAACGTCTATCTGGGACGCGTCGTGCGTGTGCTGCCGGGCATGCAGTCGGCGTTCATCGACATCGGTCTCGAACGCGCCGCGTTTCTTCATGTCGCCGATATCTGGCATCCGCGCATCGCGGGCGAATCGCATGCATCCGCGCCGCATGTGCCGATCGAGAAGATCGTCTTCGAAGGCCAGTCGCTGATGGTGCAGGTCGTGAAAGACCCGATCGGCACCAAGGGCGCGCGGCTCTCCACGCAGGTGAGCATCGCGGGGCGCACGCTGGTTTATCTGCCGCAGGAGCCGCATATCGGCATCTCGCAGAAGATCGAGAGCGAAGCGGAACGCGAAGCCGTGCGCGCGCGTCTCACGGCCGTGTTGCCCGCCGACGAGAAAGGCGGCTATATCGTGCGGACCATCGCCGAGGATGCGACGAGCGAGGAACTGGCCGCCGACGTCGCCTATCTGCGCAAGACCTGGGCGACCATCGTCGCGCAGGCGCAGCGCGTGCCGCCGACCACGCTGTTGTATCAGGATCTGAATCTGTCCCAGCGCGTGCTGCGCGATTTCGTCAACGACGAAACCTCGCGCATCCAGGTCGATTCACGCGAAACCTATCAGATGCTCGCCGACTTCGCGGCCGAGTTCACGCCGGCGGTGGCTTCGCGGGTGCATCACTACACGGGCGAGCGGCCGCTCTTCGATCTGTACAACATCGAGGCTGAAATTCAGCGCGCGTTGTCGCGGCGCGTGGATCTCAAGTCGGGCGGCTATCTGATGATCGATCAGACCGAGGCGATGACGACCATCGACGTCAACACGGGCGGTTATGTCGGCGCGCGCAATTTCGACGACACCATCTTCAAGACCAATCTCGAAGCCGCACATACGATCGCGCGGCAGTTGCGGTTGAGAAATCTCGGCGGGATCATCATCATCGACTTCATCGACATGGAGAATGTCGAGCATCGGGATCAGGTGCTGGGCGAGCTGAAAAAGGCGTTGTCGCGCGATCGCACGCGGGTGACGGTGAACGGCTTTTCGCAGCTTGGGCTGGTGGAGATGACGCGCAAGCGTACGCGCGAATCGCTCGCGCATGTGCTGTGCGAGCCGTGTCCGGTGTGTCAGGGCAAGGGACAGGTCAAGACGCCGCGCACGGTGTGTTACGACGTGCTGCGCGAGATCATGCGCGAGTCGCGGCAGTTCAATCCGAGAGAGTTTCGGGTGGTGGCGTCGCAACAGGTTATCGATCTGTTTCTCGAGGAAGAATCGCAGCACCTGGCGATGCTGATGGACTTTATCGGCAAGCCGGTGTCGTTGCAGGTCGAGAGTAATCTGTCGCAGGAGCAGTATGACATTGTGTTGATGTGAGTGACATTCTGTCGATGTAAAGCTCTTTGCGTTGTTCAGTGGGCCTCTCCGCAAGATACTCATGATGCCGTCGCGCATGCTCAGTAACGACGAACGCGATCGCATACATAACGGAGACTCCATGAAGACAATCATCACCGCGCTGATCAGCGCTTCCCTGATCGTTCCTTTCATTGCTGAGGCGCGCGGCGGTCATTACGCCGGCGGCCATGGTTCGTCGCACAAGGGCGGCCAGTACAAGAACTCGCGCACGGGTAATCACTACGAGAAGCGGCGGTAAGAGCCTGAGATGGGGCGCCGTGTGATGGGGTTTTGGTGCCCCGTCAACGGCGTCGAATTGCGGCGAACTCAATCGGAAAAGCTCGATGCGTCCATGCATGACGCATCACGACTCAGCCCTTCAAACAGACGAGCGGACATAAGGCAGCATGTCGCCAATGACAACCTGAACGCATGTCAGCCTCACATCGAGCCCGACGTTCGGCAGCAGATCGAGCTTGATCAAACCGTCCACGCGCGACAATGTCATCTCCATGATCGTCGCTTCTTCGAGCATGGCATCGAGATCAATCTCCGATTGCCGGACATCGAGGCAATCGATCACGACGATTCGATCCACTTGTCCGTCCGTGGGCGGCGGCCCGTAGCAGTTGTGCAGCACTTCGAGCCGCACGTCCACCATGGTCCGCATGGACTCGTGAGGAAGGTCTGAGCCATCGAACCCCATGCGAGTCTTGCGCCCCCTTCTCATGCACAAGGAACGCACGGCCGAATCATGAAAAGACGAATAGCCGCCCAGATGCGTCACCAACGCCTCGGCGTTCGTCGCCAGTTCCCAACCCCAGGTCCTGGTTCCAACGCGCCTGCCCCTCAATGCGCCGCCACGATCAACCGCCAGCGAATCGCCTCCCAGCTCGGATGCTGATGATGATTCTGCGGCGGCAGCGGATGTCCTTCGGTGGACACGGCATTGTGACCGCAGGTTTCGCATCGGTAGATGCCGGAAAACGGCGTCGCGTGTCCGGGATCGTAAAGCGCGCCGAATGCCGCGTGATCGCTCTGATCGAGATACTGTGAAAACCGGTAGTAAGCCATTGGAATGATCCGGCTCGTTTCAAAGCCGCCATCATCCCGTTTGCCGCGCCGCGTGTGAACGCGATATTTCTTATGTTTCTACGCAGCAAACTTCCATGCGAACCCCACCCAATCAAGCCGCCTGCTGCTGATACTGGATCCGATGCAAATGCGCATATAAGCCATCCTTGCGCAGCAATTCAGCATGGCTGCCCTGCTCGGCAATGCGCCCCGCCTCCATCACGAGAATACGGTCTGCGCGCTCGATGGTCGACAGCCGATGCGCGATCACCAGCGTCGTGCGCCCCTTCATCAGCGTCTCGAGCGCCGACTGCACATAGCGCTCCGACTCCGAGTCCAGCGCCGACGTCGCCTCGTCGAGAATCAGGATCGGCGCGTCCTTGTAGATCGCGCGCGCGATGGCCAGACGCTGACGCTGCCCACCCGACAACCTCATGCCATTGCCGCCGATCAAGGTATCGATTCCTTCCGGCAACCCATTCACCACGTCCGCGAGATTCGCCGCCGTCAGCGCCGACATCACCCGGTCGCGATCCGGCGTCTGGCCGTACGCGACGTTCGCCGCGATCGTGTCGTTGAAGAGCACGACATCCTGACTCACCATCGCGAGCTGGCCGCGCAGGTCGTGCAGGTTGTAATCGGAGAGCGGCACGCCGTCGACGAGCACCTCTCCGCCGCGCGGATCGAAGAAGCGCGGCAGCAGGTTCACGAGCGTCGTCTTGCCGCTGCCCGACGGACCCGCCAGCGCGACCATCTCGCCCGGCGCGACCTTGAACGACACGCGGTCGAGCGTCGGCCGGTCCGCCGAACCATACGCGAAGGTCACGTCGCGGAACTCCACTTCGCCGCGCGCGCGCTCGAGCGGCTTGCCGCCGCCCGCCGGCTCGGCAGGTTCGTCGATCAGTCCGAAAATCAGCTCCGCCGCGGTCATGCCGCGCTGCATCGGCTGGTTGATGTCGATCAGATGCTTGAGCGGAGAAATGACGAGCAGCATCGACGTGACGAAGGCCACGAAACCGCCCACCGTCGTCTGGTCGCTCGCCGACTGCACCACCGCGATGGTGATGACGATGGCGAGCGCGATCGACGCGAGGAACTGCGTCAGCGGCTGCGCGAGTCCGCCCGAGACCTGCATGCGCATGGCATAGCCGCGCAGACGGTGACTCATCTCCGTGAAGCGGCCCATCTCATACGGCTCGCCGTTGTGCACCTTCACGACCTTGTAGCCGCCGACGGTTTCCTCGACGATATACGACAGTTCGTTGGTCAGCGTCTGATGCTCGCGATTCAGGCGGCGCAGACGCCGGTTGATCTTGCTGACGAGCCAGCCGATGGCCGGCAGGATCACCGCGACGATCAGCGTCAGACGCCAGTTCAGGATGAACAGATAGCCGAGCAGGAACACGACCGTGAGCGAATCGCGCACCAGGGTCACGACGACGCTCGACAGCACGCTCAGGATCTGGTTCACCTCGAAGACGACCGCGTTGATGATCGTGCTTGCCGTCTCGCGCTGGAAGAAGCCCGCGCTGGTGTGGATCATGCGGTGGAACATTTCGAGCCGCAGTTGCAGCAGGATCTTGTTCGTCACGTAGGAGAGGAAGTAGCCCGACGCATACTGCGCCGCGCCGCGCACCAGCGCGAGACCGATCACGGCGGCCGGCACGAGCCATTTCGCGTGGTCGCTGCCTTTCGAGCCGAAGCCGTGATCGAGCAGCGGCTTGAGCAGCATCGGAATGCCGGCCTCGCTCGCCGCGACGATGCCCATGGTCAGCAGGCCCAGCAGCACCATGCCCATCAGCGGGCGGATATACGGCCATAGCCGCTTCATGACCGCCGTCGGCGACGAACTTTCCGTGCCGCCGATCGGCTTGCGCAAACTTGCTTGCTTGTTCAAGAGCGTATCTCCACTTCGCCCGGCGGCTGAGTTGTCCTGCCGCGCGGCGCGTGTTGGTGTCGTTGGTGTTTGTCAGCGGCCGCGGCGCCTGGCCAGATGCCGCTCAACCGTTCAACCGATCGGACCGCGCCCCGGCTTGCCCAGCGGCTCGCGCGTGTCGTGCGTGATGACCGCGAGCAGCACGGCCCAGATGAGCGCGATGAGCGCGGTGCTCATCACCACCGTGAACACGTCGATGCTCAAACCGAAGATCATAACCGACCCCGACACCGCGATTCCGCAGTACGCGGCCGTCGATACATCGCGGTGCGGCGAGCGCCGGTAGCGCACGAAGTACACCAGCGGCCCGGCATACAGCAAGCCCAGGCACACGACGCCCAGCGCGCCCAGTTCCGCGATGGTCGAGAAGAACTCGCTGTGGGCCCGCTGGTTGACGATATAGGCCGGCACCTCGCCCTGCTTCGCCAGATCGCGCAAGGACGACTCCAAATGCCCCTTGCCGACGCCCGTCAGCGGATGCGCCTCGAACAGGTGAATCGACGCACGCCACAGCAGCAAACGCGCACCGATCGAGCTGTAGGCGGTCGAGCCCTCCGCCAGTTGCGTGACATCCGACTGGGTCGCGAGAACACGCTCGCGGCCGAGCGGCGACGCAAACAGCGCGGCCATCGCCAGCACCACGACCAGCAGCGCGACGAGCCAGTGCCGCGCCTGCCTGACCCAGCCGAAATTCAGCGAACACAGTGCGAGAAACAGCGGAATCGCCAGCCAGCCGCCGCGCGTGCCCGACAGATAGGACGCGTAGACGCCGCCCGCCAGTCCCAGCATCTTTACCGCCAGCCCCACGCGCCGGGCGAGCGCATTCGGATAATCGTCCCAGCGGATCGTCATCACGGAAAGAAAGCCGAGCAGCAGCGCGGTGTTGCCGTAGGGAATCGGATTGGTGAAGGTGTTGCCGAGCCGGTTGATATCGTTGACCGTCATGTGGATGCTGCTGTCCACGGCCCACACGCCCGCGCCGATCGCACCCAGCGCGCAGCCCCAGCCGAGCGCCTTCAGATGCCGGATGGGCAGGTTCACCAACAGGAGAAAGATGGGCAGGCTCAGCGTGAAGCGCGACATGCCGTCGAATTCGCGCGGCAGGAAGTAGCCGTCCGTTGCTTGCTGCAGCGGCAGGTAGATCATGAAACCCAGCATGGCCACGGTGTACCAGGGATAGGCGCTGACGAGCAGGCTGCCCTTGAGCCGGAACGCGCGGCTGAAGCCCGCGAAAAGCGCGATGGCAAGCAGCACGAAAAAGCAATAACCGGTTCCACCCCGTACGACGAGCGTGCTCGCGGGCGCCAGCAACACCATGCTGGCAATGACGTAACGAAGATTTTTTTCCAAATCGTGAACCTGACAGGGGTGGACCGGCCGGCGGCGGTCGCGCATCCCAAAAACCCGCGTTATTATAGCCGCTGGCGCCTGGCACGCTCTTCGCTCAGAGACTGCTCGAGGAACTTTGAAGCCATAGCCGGCAAGGCGCTCCAGCCATCCACGCGTTGTGAAACTGAAATGCCAGCGACACCTCAAGACACGCCGGGCGCGCCGCTCGCAAGTTTCCTGCTCATCACCTTCAATCAGCAGAATACCGTCGCCGATGCGATCCGCGGCGCCCTCGCGCAAACCTGGTCGCCGCTCGAAATCCTCATCTCCGACGACGCCTCCAGCGACGCCACCTTCGCCGCCGCCGAGGCATGCGTGCGCGATTATCGCGGCCCGCACGTCGTGCGGCTGTATCGCAACGAGAAAAATCTCGGCATCAGCGCGCATCTGAGCGCGCTGGCCGCGCGCGCCTCGGGCGACATGCTGTTCATCGCGGCCGGCGACGACATCTCGCGGCCCGAGCGGGTCGAGCGCGTGATGCGCGTGTGGCTCGACAGCGGCCGGCGCTACGACCTGATCGCCACCGACCTGCAGGATCTCGACGCCAGCGGCCAGACGCATGACGTGCTGCGCGTCACCGATCTCGACGACTATCGCAGCTTCGAGGCGTGGTCGGGCAAGCGGCCGCATCTGGTCGGTGCGGCGCACGCCTGGGCGCGGCGGCTGTTCGACGCGTTCGGGCCGATCGCGCCCGGCATCTACGGCGAGGACCAGATCATGGCGTTCCGCGCCATCATGAGCCAGGGCGCGCACACGCTGCACGAACCGCTCGTGCTGTACCGGCGCGGCGGACTCTCCAGCAAGCGGCGCTTCCGGACGCCGGCGGATTTCGTCGCGCGCATCCGGCTCGCGAACCTGAACGGCTCGGGCGAGACCCGCCAGCTGCTGAGCGATGCCGACAAGGTGGGCGTCGGCGCCCAGATGCGCGCGCTGCTCGCGACCAAGTCCGCGCGCGAGTCCTACGTGAGCGCGATGTTCGGCAGCGGCTCGGTGGGCAGCAAGCTGATGCTGTTCGCGCGGGCCACGGAAGTCAGCTTCGGCTTTCGCGTCAGGATGTTCGTCTACGCCACCTGTCCGTGGCTGTTCTCGCCATTCTTTTTCCTGAAGTGGCACTTGCGCGGATAATCGCGCGGGTCCGCTCACAGCCTCTTCCGGCGCGCGCCGCCTTCCTACAGCCCCATGAATCTTCCGACGCTCGGCATCGCCATCATCACGCACAATGCCGCCGCCCGGCTCGCGCAGTGCCTGCAGGCCGTCTCTTTCGCCGATGAAATCGTCGTCGTGGACGGCGGCAGCAGCGACGCGACCGTAGGCATCGCCGAGGCGCATCGGGCGCGCGTGATCGTCGCGCGCGACTGGCCCGGCTTCGGCCCGCAGAAGAACCGCGCGCTCGACGCTCTGTCGACCGACTGGGTGCTCTCCATCGACGCCGACGAGATCGTGACGCCGGAACTCGCCGCCGCGGTCCGCGCGGCCATCACGGATCCGCAAGCGGACGTGTACGCGGTGGACCGGCTGTCGAGTTTCTGCGGTGTGTGGGTGAAGCACAGCGGCTGGTATCCCGACTGGATTCCGCGCCTGTTCCGGCGCGGCACGGCGCGCTTTTCGCCGGATCTGGTCCATGAACGGCTCGTGCTCTCGACGAGCAAGCCGGTGGTGCGCCTGTCCGGCCGGCTGATGCACTACTCCTACGAGGATTTCGAAGCCGTGCTGCGCAAGCTCGACGCGTATTCGACCGCCGGCGCCGAGCAGCGCCACGCCGCCGGCAAGCGCGGCAGCTTCAGCATTGCGCTGACGCGCGGGGCGTGGGCGTTCGTGCGGACGTATGTGCTGCGGCGCGGTTTTCTCGACGGCCGCACCGGCTTCATGATCGCGCTCTTCAACGCGCAGACGGTGTATTACCGGTTCCTGAAGCTCGCGCACATGAACGAGTTCCGCTGAGTCCGAGCCTGAAACTCAGCGCGCGTTGCCCGCGATGCCGCGCGCCAGTTCGACCAGCGCGCCGACGTGCGACGCCACTTCCGCGTTGTAGCGCACGGCGTCGGCGCCCACGCGTTCGCCGGGGCGGCGTGACTCGAGGGCGGCCTGCACGGCGCGCCGCAGATCGTCCGCGTTGCCGGACTGGAAGACGTGCTTGGCGTGATCCGCAATGGCGTCGCAGCAGCCGATGCACGCCGGGAAAATCACCGGCGTCCCGCACATGACCGATTCGATGCCGACCAGCCCGAACGGCTCGTAGCTCGACGCGAGGATGGTGAAATCCGCGGCGCGGTAGGCGTCCTCGATGTTCTTCACGTAGCCGATATAGCGCACGTTCGCGGCGGGCGAATCCGGCGCGCGGCCCGCAACGGCCACCACGACATTCATGCCGGCCAGCGCCTTCTCGATCAGCGGCAGGCCCTTGCGCTCGTGACTGCTCGACGGAAACAGCAGCACCGTCTCGTCTTCCCGGAAGCCGAACTGTTCGCGCAGACGCGCGCGCGCGGTGGAGTCCACGGGTGCGAAGCGCGTGCGATCGACCGGCGGATACAACACGCGAATCTTCGCGGAATCGATGTGATAGAGCGTGCGCAGTTCGTCGGCCATCATGTCCGAATGGGCCACGATCACCCTGGCCCGCGCGTATTGACGGCGCTCCAGCGCGATCTGCCGCGTATCGGACTTTTTCTCGCGCCGCCCGGTGGCGCGCAGGAAGCCGATATGCGTGCCGCCGCAAATCGCAATCTCCGATCCTTCGACGCGATTGCAGCCGATCAGCACGTCCACCTTCGCCTTCTTGCGCGCGCGCTTCAATGCCCACGAGAAATAGGCGTCGCGCAGCTTGCCCGGCAGGAACGACACCTTGATGCGATGCGCCTCCACCAGCTTGCTTTCCGGCAGCGAAGTATCGATCTTGCGTGCAAAGAACGCGGGCTTGTGGCGACCCTCGAAGCCGGCGGCGGCGAGGCCGCGCACGAGATCCATCGCGTAGCGTTCGAGGCCGCCGGAATGCTTCAGCGCATTCGCCGAAATGCCGAGACGAAGCGGCATCAGTAGACGATCTCGATCGCGCTGCCTGCGAACTCGCCGCGCAGCGCCAGGATGAGTTCGTCGGTGGGCTTGACGCGCCAGGCGTCACCGAGACGCACTTCGCCTTCCGCATGCTCGCTGCGATACACGACGCTCACGTTCAGGCCGTTCGGGATGGGCGCGGACTGCCGCGAGCGGCCGTTGTCACGTCCGCCGTCACGTCCATTGTTGCGTGCGGGAGCGGGCGGCGGCGCTTCGCTCTGCGCGCCCGCCGCATGCGCTTCGAGCACGCGGCGCAGACGCAACGAATCTGCGTTGCCGTTCATCTCGACCTTCACGGACTGCGCATAGCGGCTGCGGGCGCGCTCCAGATCCATCGCGGTGTCGACCGTGAAGCGGATGCCGCCCGTGAAGGCGTCGTTGCGCGCCATGCCCTGCACGACGAGCAGTTCGTCTTCCTTGAACAGCGCCTTGTTTGCCTCGAACTGTTCGTTGAACACGGTGACTTCGCACTGGCCGCTGCCGTCGTCGAGATTGACGATCAGCATCTTGCCGCGCTGGGTCATCTGCGTACGCATCGAGGAAATCACGCCCGCGATCAGCTTGTCGCGCCCTTCCTTCAGCTCGCCGACCTTCTGGCGCACGAAGCGCCGCACTTCGCCCTTATAGGCGTCGAACAGATGGCCCGACAGATAGAAGCCGAGCGCGGTTTTCTCTTCCTGCAGGCGCTTCTTGTCCGACCACTGCGCTTCCTCGACGTACTCGTGCTTCGCGAGCGGCGCGTCGCCCATGTCGAAGAGTCCGGCCTGCATGGCATTGGCGGCGGCCTGGTCTGCGGCTTCCATTGCCATGGGCACGGAGGCGAGCAGTTGCGCGCGGTTCGCGTGCATGGTGTCGAATGCGCCCGCGCGGATCAGCGCTTCCACCGTGCGGCGGTTCACCACGCGGCGGTCGATGCGCTCGCAAAAGTCGAACAGGTCGGTGAACGGCCCGTCCTCGCGCGCGCGCAGGATTTCCTCGATGGCGTTCTGTCCGCTGCCCTTGATCGCGCCGAGGCCGTAGCGGATGGTCTTCGAGCGCGCGCCATTGGCTTCCGCGACCGGCTCGAAGCGGTAAGCCGACTGGTTGATGTCCGGCGGCAGCACCTTGAGACCGTTGGTCGCGCAGTCTTCGAAAAGGATCTTGACCTTGTCGGTGTCGTCCATGGCAAGCGACATGTTGGCCGCCATGAATTCCGCCGGATGATGCGCCTTGAGCCACGCCGTGTAATAGGCGAGCAGCGCATAGGCCGCGGCGTGCGACTTGTTGAAGCCGTAGCCCGCGAACTTCTCCATCAAGTCGAAGATCTCGTCGGACTTGGCGCGCGCGAGGCCGTTCTTCGCGGCGCCTTCCGCGAAGATCTCGCGATGCTGCGCCATTTCCTCGGCCTTCTTCTTGCCCATCGCACGACGCAGCAGGTCCGCGCCGCCGAGCGAGTAGCCGCCGATGATCTGCGCCATCTGCATCACCTGCTCCTGGTAGACCATGATGCCGTAGGTCTCTTTCAGGACAGGTTCGACGCGCGGGTCCGGATACTCGACGATCTCGCGCCCGTGCTTGCGCGCGCAGAAGCTCGGGATCAGGTCCATCGGGCCCGGACGATACAGCGCCACCAGCGCGATGATGTCTTCGAAGCGGTCCGGCTGCGCGTCCTTCAGCATGCCCTGCATGCCGCGGCTTTCCAGCTGGAACACGGCGACCGTATTGGCCTTCTTCAGGATGGAGAACGAAGCGGGATCGTCGAGCGGCACCTGCGCGAGATTCCAGTCCTGCTTCGAAGGATCCAGGCGGCGGATATAGCGTTCGGCCCAGTCCAGGATGGTGAGTGTGGTCAGGCCCAGAAAGTCGAACTTGACGAGGCCGACGGCTTCCACGTCGTCCTTGTCATACTGGCTGACGACGCCGCCGTCCTCGCCCTGCGCATAGAGCGGGCAGAAGTCGGTGAGCTTGCCCGGCGCGATCAGCACGCCGCCCGCGTGCATGCCGACGTTGCGCGTCAGCCCTTCCACACGCTGCGCGAGTTCGAGCAGCTGGTGCACCTCGTCTTCGGCGTCGAAGCGTTCCTGCAGCGTGGGCTCTTCCTTCATCGCGTCCGCGATGGTCACGTGCTTGCCCGGCTTGAACGGAATCAGCTTCGCGATGCCGTCGGTGAACATGTAGCCGAGATCGAGCACACGGCCGATGTCGCGCACCGCGGCTTTCGCGGCCATGGTGCCGAAGGTGGCGATCTGCGACACGGCGTCCGCGCCGTACTTGCCCTTCACGTACTGGATGACGCGGTCGCGGCCTTCCTGGCAGAAGTCGATGTCGAAGTCGGGCATCGACACGCGTTCCGGATTCAGGAAGCGCTCGAACAGCAGGTTGTAGCGCAGCGGGTCCAGGTCCGTGATGCCGAGCGCATACGCGACCAGCGAGCCGGCACCCGAACCGCGGCCCGGACCGACCGGCACGCCATTGTTCTTGGCCCACATGATGAAGTCGGCGACGATCAGGAAGTAGCCCGGAAAGCCCATCTTGATGATCGTGCCGCACTCGAAGTCGAGCCGCGCGTAGTAGGTTTCGCGCTGCGCGTCGCGTTCGGCTGTGTCCGGATACAACTGCTCCAGACGGACTTCGAGCCCTTCCTTCGACAACTGCACGAGGTAGTCGTCCAGCGACATGCCGTCCGGTGTCGGGAACAGCGGCAGCTTCGGCTTGCCGAGTTCGAGCGTGAGGTTGCAGCGCCGCGCGATCTCGACCGTGTTCGCGAGCGCGGACGGAATGTCCGCGAACAGCGCGCACATCTCGTCCTGCGTGCGGAAAAACTGGTCCTGCGTGAAGCGCTTCTGCCGGCGCGGATTCGCCAGGATGTCGCCTTCCGAAATGCACACGCGCGCTTCGTGCGCGGTGAAGTCGTCGGGCGTCATGAACTGCATCGGATGCGTGGCGACCACGGGCAGGCGGAGTTTCGCCGCGAGTCTGACCGCTTCCTGGATATAGGCCTGTTCGCCCGGCTGACCGGCGCGTTGCAGTTCGATATAGAACGCGCCCGGGAACAGCTTGGCCCAGCGTTCCGCGTGACGTTGTGCGCTGGCCGCATTGCCGGCTGCGAACGCCATGCCGATATCCCCCGTCTGCGCGCCGGACAACGCCAGCAGACCTTCGGCGAGCCCCTCTTCGAGCCACTCGGTCAGCACCTCGGCGCGGCCGCGATACTGGTTCGTCAGCCATGCGCGGCTCAACAGCTCGCACAGGTTGAGATAGCCCTGCTTGTCACGCACGAGCAGGAGCAGGCGCGCGGGCTTGTCGCGGTCGGCGGGATTGGTGATCCAGACGTCGCAACCGGCGATGGGCTTGACGCCCTTGCCACGCGCTTCCTTATAGAAACGCACGAGCCCGAAGGCATTGCCGAGGTCGGTCAGCGCGAGCGCGCCCTGACCGTCTTTCGCGGCGGCTTTGACGACGTCGTCCAGCCGCACGATGCCGTCGGCAATCGAGAATTCGGAGTGGACGCGGAGATGAACGAAGCGGGGATCTGACATGGCGATATTGTACATGCGGGTCGGTGGCGCGAACCGGCAGGCGGGCGTGCTGGCCGAACGGACAAGGCCCTCGCGGCGAGGGCGGCTTGCGCGAACGCAAGGCCGCGTGGACCAATCGGACAAGCCTTCGAACGCGTGCGCCGTTTGCGAGATAATACGGCCTTTGCGCGGCTGCTTGCGGCCGCACTTTTTACCCGTTACAGCCGTTTCGCGCGTCGTCCGATCATGAGCATCCTGAATCTCTCCGCCTATAAATTCGTCACCATCGAAGACGGCCCGGCCTGGCGGCCGCTCGTCACCGAACGCTGCAATGCGCTCGGGCTCAAGGGCACGATCCTGCTGGCGCCGGAGGGCATCAATCTTTTCGTCGCCGGACCGGTAGCCGACGTCCGCGCCTTCATCGACTACCTGCGCGGCGACGCGCTCTTCGGCGGCCGGTTCGCCGATCTGCAGTTCAAGGAAAGCCTCTCCGAGAAGCAGCCGTTCCGCCGCATGCTGGTGAAGCTCAAGCGCGAAATCATCACGATGAAGAAGCCCGCCATCCGGCCGGAACTCGGCCGCGCGCCTTCCGTCGATGCCCCCACGCTGAAAGCCTGGCTCGACCGCGGTCACGACGACGCAGGCCGCCCGGTCGTGATGCTCGACACGCGCAATGCATTTGAGGTCGATGTCGGCACGTTCGAGCACGCGCTCGATTACCGCATCACGAAATTCAGCGAGTTTCCCGAGGTCATCGAGCAGAATCGCGCGGATCTCGAAGGCAAGACGGTCGTGTCGTTCTGCACCGGCGGCATTCGCTGCGAGAAGGCTGCGATCCACATGAAGGAAGTGGGCATCGAGCACGTGTATCAGCTCGAAGGCGGCATTCTCAAATACTTCGAGGAAGTCGGCGGTGCGCACTACACGGGCGAGTGCTTCGTGTTCGACTATCGCACCGCGCTCGACCCTGCTCTCCAGCCGACCGCCACCGCGCAGTGCTTCGGCTGCCGCGCGGTGGTGCCGGCCGAGGCGCAGAAGTCGCCGTACTACACGCCGGGCAAGACGTGTCCCGCGTGTCATCCGGACGCAAAACCAACTCACGCGGGCTGAATCCGCTCGATGACCTACCGCGGCCGCTTCGCGCCCTCGCCGACCGGTCCGCTGCATGCCGGCTCGCTCGTGAGCGCGCTCGCGAGCTTCCTGGATGCGCGCGCACACGGCGGCAGCTGGATCGTGCGGATCGAGGATGTCGATGCACCGCGCACCGTCGCCGGCGCCGCCGACGAGATACTCGCGACGCTCGCGCATTTCGGCATGCAATCGGACGCGCCGCCGGTCTGGCAAAGCACGCGCAACGCCGCGTATCAGGCCGCGTTCGAGCGCTTGCAGGCAGCGGGGCTCGTCTATCCGTGCGGCTGCACGCGGCGCGAGATCGCGGATTCGCTCGTGCAGGCTCATGCGCGCCACGCGACGCTCGCCTACCCCGGCACATGCCGTGACGGCCTGCACGGCAAGCCTGCGCGCGCGTGGCGCCTGCGCGTGCCGGACGGCGACGCGGCGCGCATTCGTTTCGTCGATCGCTGGCAGGGTCCACAGACCCAGGATCTCGCGACCGAAGTCGGCGATTTCGCGCTGCGGCGCGCGGACGGACTGTGGGCGTATCAGCTGGCGGTCGTCGTCGATGATGCCGAGTCCGGCATTACGCATGTCGTGCGCGGCGCCGACTTGCTCGACTCCACCGCGCGGCAAATCTATCTGCAACAGTGTCTCAGCGTGCCGACGCCGGACTATCTGCACGTGCCAGTGGTCAACAGCGCGAGCGGCGAGAAGCTCAGCAAGCAGACGGGCGCGGCCCCGCTGGACCCACACGCGCCGCTCCACGCGCTGATCGAAGCTTCGCGGCATCTGGGCATCGAAGTGTCGGCGGATACGCTGGACGCCTTCCATCGCGCGGCGACCAGCGAATGGGCGAAGCGTTACGGGTCCGACGCGCGTTAGAAAAAAGGCAGCCACGCGGGCTGCCTTGTTCATTCAATCAGCAATGCAATCAGGACTTCACGACGGCTTGCGCGGCATCCCCAATCCGCCGAGCAACGCCGCAAGCGGCTGCTTCGGCGTGCTCTTGCGTTCGGGCTCGACCGCTTCATCCTGACGTTTCATCGCTGACGGCGACGGCTCGTAAGGCTTCAGGAAGAACTCGTCGACCGGCTGCTGGCGGCCGCGCGGACGATCATGCCCGGCCGGCCCGCGGCGGCGCGCACCGTCCTCGCGCGGCGCGTGACGATGCTCGCTGCGCTCGCTCCGTTCCGAACGGCCGAAGCGCTCCTCACGACGCGGCGAAGGCGCGCTCGAACCATCACGACGCGCCGGCATTTTCACTTCCAGCGGCTCGACTTCGAGCGGACGCTTGATCAGCTTCTCGATGTCCGCCAGTTGCTTGCGCTCATTGGCGCTGCACAGCGAAAGCGCGTCACCCGATGCGCCCGCGCGCCCCGTGCGGCCGATGCGGTGCACATAGTCCTCGGCATTGAACGGCAGATCGAAATTGATGACGGCAGGCAGCTCGGCGATGTCGAGCCCGCGCGCGGCCACGTCGGTCGCGACCAGCGCCTCGACTTCGCCGCGCTTGAACGCGTCGAGCGCCTGCATGCGCTCGCTCTGCGAGCGGTCGCCGTGAATCGCGGTGGCGATGATGCCGTCGCGTTCGAGCACGCGCGCCAGACGGCTCGCGCCGATCTTGCTGTTGCAGAACACGATGACCTGCTTGAGTCCCCGGTCGCGGATCAGTTGCGCGACCGCGCCCGACTTGTCGCTCTCATGGACTTCATAGACGATCTGCCGCAC
Source organism: Caballeronia sp. LZ035 (assembly GCF_031451175.1). Classification (NCBI taxonomy): domain Bacteria; kingdom Pseudomonadati; phylum Pseudomonadota; class Betaproteobacteria; order Burkholderiales; family Burkholderiaceae; genus Caballeronia; species Caballeronia sp. LZ035. Next base: position 1,337,883 of record NZ_JARUXS010000001.1, on the reverse strand, counting down.
GTTCGCATTGGTCGAGTTGCTGCGCGCGACCTCGATGGTTTGCGGGTCGCGCAGATAGGTCGACGCCAGCTTCTTGATTTCACCCGAAAAGGTTGCCGAGAACAGCAAGGTCTGGCGCTCCTTCGGCAGCAGGTTCAGGATGCGCTGCAGGTCCGGCAGGAAGCCCATGTCGAGCATGCGGTCGGCTTCGTCGAGCACGAGCATCTGCACCTGGCCGAGATTCACCGTCTTCTGCTGCACGTGATCGAGCAGACGTCCCGGCGTCGCGATCAGGATCTCGACACCGCGGCGCAGCGCGTCCGACTGCGGATTCATGTCGACGCCGCCGAACACCACCGTGCTGCGCAAAGGCGTGTGCTTCGAGTAGGTCTGCACGTTGGCGGCGACCTGGTCGGCGAGTTCGCGCGTCGGCGTGAGCATCAGCGCGCGCACGGGATGGCGCGCGGGCGACGCGCTGGTGTTGGCGTTCGGCAACAGGCGTTGAATGATGGGCAGCGAAAAGCTGGCGGTCTTGCCGGTGCCGGTCTGGGCGGCGCCCATGACGTCGCGGCCGGCGAGCACGACCGGAATAGCCTGTGCCTGGATGGGCGTCGGCGTGGTGTAGCCGGACTCGCGCACCGCTTTCAGGATGTCGGCGGACAAACCGAACTGGTCGAACGTAGGCGCTGCGGCCTCGGCGGTGGACGGGTTCGTGGCGACGGAATCGGACATGGTGACTATATTGGCTATCGCTAAAAATCCGCTCGATGCGGAAACGCTCGATGCGGAAAGCGTAAGGAACCGGTCAATCTGGCGCGACCGGTGGCTTCGGTGGCTTCAGTGCCATTCGGTCCAGTCCGGGTCCAGCCCGGTCCCCTACGCGGATGTGTTTCGGTGCGTTCGCGGCGCGTCTGACGCGCGCGGGCGCGTGGTGCCGGGCACTGTGTTCGTGAGCGAGCCCGGGTCGCCCTGTTCAATTGCGAATCTGCGCTTTGCGAGTCGGCGGCTTGCAGACCTGCGTCGATGGAACACGCTTTCCGTGACGTTTCCATGGCAGCGTCAGCGCCGGACGGAGAAGCGTTGCCGCCCTGTTGAACGTCGTGCAGCGGGCGAATGTGCCGTTCCGCTGTACGGCCGGCCAGCCATTTCAGCAGCGGACTGCGGCCACGTCTGGCGGGTGATGATCCTTCGGCCGCTGGCGTCTGGCTCCAACGGCATGGCCGCAAGCAGCGCCACCACACCGTGTACTGCCCCGACCACGCGCTTACCGAGGCCGTAAAGCCGCATATTGTAGCACCGCCTGCACAAGCGCTCCGGCGGTGTCGGCTCGCCTGCCCGGAGTGGTGCGCAGCCTGCCGCGCATCCGGGCAACTTCTGACAGCCTGCTGCCAGGCCGTGCTATTTGCGCTCGACGCAATCCGCCAGCAGCGGCGGCGAGTCTTTCGGGGGATTCGCGGGGTTTTCGTCGTAGAGGGTGCCTTGCGGACCCTTGGTCCACCACGTGTACTGATCGGCGACGTACCTCACGCCCGATGCCGCGATGACACGGACGAACAGCAGTTTGCGCCCGTCGACGGTCAGCGCCGCGAAGCTCTGATGATTCCGCGCGTTGGTGTACTGCACGGACACGGTCTTGCCGTCCTTGCAGTTGTAGCGCACGGTTTGCGCAGATTGCGTCTGGATTTGCGGCACCGTCAGCGGCATGGCCTGCGCGGCCTCGACGCCCAGCGACCCGAGCATCAAGGCGAGTGCGAATGCGGGAAGTGTCTTCATCGTTCGTTTCGGGTTTGTTGCGGGATTCGTTTCGGGATTCGTTGAAGGTCGGCGCCGCGCCGCCGGTTGCGCATCCGGCAGATGTCCCGCCGTCAGGGATCGATGACGTCCGCGCAGGCATCGGTGGGCGCAGCCGCCACATGCCCGACCACCGGCACGATCTTCAGTCCCGCCGAAGCGATCCGGCACGGCGCGGCTGCCAGTCCGCATCCCGAGAGACCCAGGGTGGCCGCGACCAGCGCGGCCAGCATGCTTGCTTTCACTTGTCTGCTCCCGCCGGCGCAGCCGCGCCGCTCATTCAGCCCGCTTATTCAACCTTGACTGGCCTCACCTTCGACGCCGCCTCGCGCGCGCGTTCGCGTGCTTCGGCGCTGTCGGCGCCCGTGGCCAGCGCGACGCCCATGCGGCGCTTCACGAAACTCTCCGGCTTGCCGAACAGACGCAGGTCCGCACCCGGCACCGCGAGCGCCTCGGCGACGCCCTCGAACGCGATGCCCGCCTCGTCCAGCCCGCCATAGATCACCGCCGACGCGCCGGGCGTGCGCAAGGTCGTATCGACAGGCAAGCCGAGGATGGCCCGCGCGTGCAGTTCGAACTCGGAGAAACGTTGCGTGGCCAGCGTCACGAGCCCCGTATCGTGCGGCCGCGGGCTGACTTCGGAGAACCACACGTCGTCGCCGCGCACGAACAGCTCGACGCCAAACAGCCCGCGCCCGCCGAGCGCCGTCGTGACCTGCGCGGCCACCTCGCGCGCGCGTTCGAGCGCGACCGGACTCATGGCCTGCGGCTGCCACGACTCGACGTAGTCGCCCGCCACCTGCACGTGACCGACCGGCTCGCAGAAATACGTCTGTGTCGCGCCGCTGGCAGGATCCGCCGCGCGCACCGTCAGCAGCGTGATCTCGTACTCGAAATCGACGAACCCCTCGACGATCACGCGTCCGTGATTCACGCGCCCGCCCGCCATCGCGTACTGCCAGGCGGGCTCGACGTCGGCTTCGCTCCTGAGCACCGACTGCCCCTTGCCCGACGACGACATCACCGGCTTCACCACGCACGGAAAACCGATCCGGCCGATCGCGGCCTTCATTTCGTCGAGCGAACTGGCGAACGCGTAGGGCGAGGTGGGCAGGCCGAGCGTTTCGGCAGCGAGCCGGCGAATGCCCTCGCGATTCATCGTGAGCTGCGTGGCGCGCGCGGTCGGGATCACCGTGACCTGGCCCGCGGCTTCGATCGCCGCGAGCGCTTCCGTAGCGATGGCCTCGATTTCCGGCACGATCAGATGCGGCTGCTCCTGTTCGACGAGTGCTTGCAGCGCGGCGGCATCGGTCATGTCGATCACGTGCGCACGATGCGCGACCTGATGACCCGGCGCGTTCGCATAACGGTCCACGGCGATCACCTCCACGCCCAGCCGCTGCAACGCGATGATCACTTCCTTGCCGAGCTCGCCCGCGCCCAGCAGCATGACGCGCGTGGCGTGCGCCGAAAGCGGCGTGCCGATGCGCGCTGCGCCCGTGGTGGCTGCTTGCGGGCCGGTCGCTGCTGTGCGGGGTGAAACGATGGACATGACGTGCTCCGGATTGAAACGTGAAGTGTTGAATGCTCGGCGGAAGCCGCAGAATTGGGCGGGATGTTAACACGCAGCGTCCGCGCCGCGAGACTCGTCCGTTTGGCCAGCGGACAGAAAGGAAAGTTCGCCGGCGGCCCGGGCATTTCGCCTGTTGACCTGTATTTGCGCGATTGAATTCCCTGCGTTTCGCAATCGTTGCGCTGGCCACGCGCTGGCCACGCGCTGGCCATTCTGTCAGCGTTACGCCCGGCCGATCGTTTCGCTGCTGATGTCGCTGGACAAATCGTAGGACGAGTGCGATACGCTTACGGTTTCGCCCGCTCCAGGATCATCGATGCCCACGTCCCTCTTTCGCGCGTCCGCTTTGCGCTCATCGTCCCGTTTTCTTTCGCGGATCACACGCACGGCCGCCGGAGCGGGCGCTGCGTTGGCTGTCGCGAGCCTGGTTTCCGGCTGCGCGATACCGAAACATACGGATGCAAGCGCGCCGCCCACCGATCCGTACAATCCCGCCGCCACGCAATTGCTCGACGACACCCAATGGCAACTGGCGCGCTGGACCGATCCGAACGGCCAGACGCGCGCGCTGCCGGGCGGCGCTCAAGGCGGGGCTCAAGGAACGGCTCAAGCAGATGCCGCGAGTGCCGGTCAGCCGCTCACACTCGACTTCTCGACTGCCAGCGGCCGCAGGCGCGCGAGCGGCTTCGCGGGCTGCAACCGCTTTGCAGGCACGTACGACCTGAAGGACGGCAAGCTCAGCTTCGGTCCGCTGGCGGGCACGCGCATGGCCTGCGCCGGTGGCACGGGCGCCGCGCTCGAGCAGCCCTATCTCGACGGACTCGCGCATGTCGCCCGAAGCGGCGTGCAGATGAATCCGCCGCAGTCGCTGCAGCTCACGCTGGAGGACGGCCAGGTGCTGGTCTTCGCGCCGCGCGCCAAATGACTGCAATGAGGAACGCAATGAACGCAGCGCACATGGCAAAGCCATGAACGCATGTGTTGCGTGCTTGCGGCAGGCGCGTCGGGCAGACGCGCCACCCGTTAAACTGCTCGGTCCAACCGCCCGGCCTCCTCGCGCAACACACACGGCCAGGCAGCACTCCCTGTCTCATTCAACATCGGTTCAATCTCAGGCATGCACATGGTAGTTCTCGGCTGGTTCGGTGCATCGGTCATCTGGTTCGGCTTCCTGCTCTGGCGCCTCGTCAGGCTGGCGCTGCCGGGCGGCGACGCGCGCCGCGGCCCCGGCACGATCCGCCTCTGGCTCAGCTTCGTCGCCGTGCTGCTCGCAAGCAGCATCCTGGAAGGAACGCTTGCGCGTTCGCTCGAAACGCAATGGAACATCAATCGAGGCGGACGTGCGCTCGCGTCGGCCCTGAGCGAGCTGGCTCATCCGTCCGGCGCGGGCGCGCTGGCCGCGCTGGTACTGGCCATCTTCCTGCCATGGCTGGTCGAGTTCAGCTGGCGTAGCGTACTCGCCTGGGCCGACGAGGCCTTTGGCTTCGGCCTGCCGCAAGGCTGGCTCACGCCCCGCGAACGTCCCGCCGAAGCGCGGCCCCGGGAAGGCCGCGGTCAACCCACCCAATCGGCCCGCGACAAGTCGGCCGGCTGGTTCGAGCGCCGCGCGCAGGCCCGCAGCGCGCGCCCCCCGCGCGAGGTCCAGGAGCGCAGCGTCCGCGCTGAGCGCTTCGACGCGCCGACGTCGCGCGTCGCGCCCGACGAACCGACGCTCGGCCTGCCTACGGCGAAGCGCGGCAGCCGCTATCAACGGCCGACGCCATGGCGCCCGCCCGCCGTGGGCAAGAGCGCCACGCGGCACGCGAACGGCGGCGCCGAAGGCCATGCGCCGCGCGCAGGCCTCGACGCGGGCGACGTCGTGCATCGGCCGCAGCCCAGCGAACCGGTCGCGCCCGCGGGCTGGCTGAAACCCGGTGCGCCGTCGTCAGCCGCCGCCCGCGACGGCCGTTCGCCTTATCCGGCGCGCCAGGCGTCCGCGTTCGCAGCGTCGGGTTCGGGGTTGCGGGCATCCATTGCCGCCAACGCGCCTGCCAGCCCGAAGCCCGCTCCCATGAACCCGGGCGTGAATCCTGGCCTCGACCGCCCGCGCGGAACAGCCACGTCGATGCCTGCACAGCGCACCGCGGCGGCTGCAAAATCGGTGAGCGCATTGGCGACGGCCGCCGCAGGCGCGCGCGTCGCTGCAGGCGGCCCGGCCATGGGCTCGCAGCTTGCATCCGGTGGCGTCAGACGCGCTCCGCTGAATCCGGGCGCTGCCCCTGCCGCACGCGAATTCACCGCCGCCCCGCTCACCGCGCCCGCCTTTTCTCGCCCGGCGACGCCACCCGCACCGGCCGGCCCGCCGCCCGCACCCGAATCGATTCAGGCGACGCTGCGTTCCATCGAGGAGAAAACCGCGCTGTGGACATCGCTCGCCGGCGCGAGTCTCGCGCGCGGACACGTGGCCATGGCGAAGTCAGGACAGCCGTCGAACGATGAAATCTCGTCCGCTCAAGCCGCGTTCGAACCGTACGGATCGCGCAAGCCTGATACAGAGCACGTGGGATTTGCCGAGGAACCGCACACGCATCGCGGGGACCTCGGATACGCCGACACGGCGCCGGGCCCAGTCTCGCCCGCTCAAGCCGAGTCCGATCCGTACGGATCGCGCAAGCCTGATCTGGAGCACGTGACAATTGCCGAGGAACCGCACACGAATCGCGAAGACGCCGGATTCAACGACACGCCGCTGATCGACGCGCATCTGATCGCGCCTGCGCTCGTCGAACCTGCGCCGTTGTTCGAGATGCGCACGCCTGAGCCGCCGGCATCGGCGCTGCCCGTCATGCCGCCTGCGCTCAATGCTTCGCTTGACACCCCGCTGGTTACCCAACCGCCCGCGCCGCCGGAACCTGAAATCGACGCACCGCCGGTCGAACTGCCGCCGGAAGCAGCCCTGCCGCCGGAACCGCCGCTGCCCGAAATCAGCGAGCCTGCTCCGTCCGTGGCACCGCTCGACGAAGCGCCGGTCGACGAAACCCTGCGCGACGCCAACCAGACGCCGCCGTGGCTGGAATTACCCGAAACCGCGGTCGATAGCATCGAGCCGCCCGCGCCGCCGCGCTTGCACACGCACGACGCGCCGCGCGAGGACGCGCTGGCAGACGAGCAGGATGAGGATCAACGCCAGGTGGCGGGCGACGAATGGGCGTCGCGCTCGAACGTTGTCCGCTTCCCCATCACGACGACAACCACACTGGCGGCAGCAACGGCAGCAACGGCAGCAACGGCAGCAACGGCAGCAGCGGCAGCAACCGCCGCACCGCCCTCCCCCGCCGGGCCGCGTGCGCCCGTGCGCGGCTTCACGTCGACTGAATTCGAGTTCCATGCACCGCACGCGTCGCCCGTCGAATTGCCGGGCCTCGACCTGCTCGAACCCGCCGCCGACGAAAGCGAGCCCGTGTCCGAGGAGCGTCTGCTCGAAACCGGCCAGCTGATCGAGCAACGCCTGCAGGAATTCAAGGTGCCGGTGACGGTGGTCGGCGCATCGGCCGGGCCGGTGATCACGCGCTTCGAGGTCGAGCCGGCGCTTGGCGTGCGCGGCAGCCAGATCGTCGGCTTGATGAAGGATTTGTCGCGCGGCCTCGGCCTCACGTCGATCCGCGTGGTCGAGACGATTCCCGGCAAGACCTGCATGGGCCTCGAACTGCCCAATCCGAAGCGCCAGATGATCCGCCTCTCGGAGATTCTCGGCGACGAGGTGTATCGCGCGTCGAAGTCGAACCTGACCATTGCGATGGGCAAGGACATCGTCGGCAATCCGGTCGTCACGGATCTCGCGAAGGCGCCGCACATGCTGGTCGCGGGCACGACCGGCTCGGGCAAGTCGGTCGCGGTCAACGCCATGATCCTCTCGCTGCTCTACAAGGCGAAGCCCGAGGACGTGCGCCTCATCATGATCGATCCGAAGATGCTGGAGCTCTCGGTCTACGAAGGCATTCCGCATCTGCTCGCGCCCGTCGTGACCGACATGAAGCTCGCGTCGAACGCGCTCAACTGGTGTGTCGGCGAGATGGAGAAGCGCTATCGCCTGATGTCGGCGGTCGGCGTGCGCAACCTGCAGGGCTTCAACCAGAAGATCCGCAACACCGAAGCCGCCGGCAAGAAGCTGTCGAACCCGTTCTCGCTCACGCCCGACGCGCCCGAGCCGCTCTCGACGCTGCCGCTCATCGTCGTCATCATCGACGAGCTGGCCGACCTGATGATGGTCGCCGGCAAGCAGATCGAGCAGCTGATCGCGCGGCTCGCGCAGAAGGCGCGCGCGGCCGGCATCCACCTGATTCTCGCCACCCAGCGCCCGTCCGTCGATGTCATCACCGGCCTCATCAAGGCGAACATTCCGACGCGGGTGGCGTTCCAGGTGTCATCAAAGATCGATTCGCGCACGATTCTCGACCAGATGGGCGCGGAATCGCTGCTGGGCGCCGGCGACATGCTGTTCCTTCCGCCCGGCACCGGCTATCCGCAGCGTGTGCATGGCGCGTTCGTCGCCGACGACGAAGTGCATCGCGTGGTCGAGTATCTGAAGCAGTTCGGCGAGCCGGAGTACGAGGAAGGCATTCTCTCCGGTCCCGCTTCGGAAGGCGGCGGCAACCAGGACCTGTTCGGCGAGACGCCGGACGCCGAAGCCGATCCGCTCTACGACGAAGCCGTGGCCTTCGTCGTGCGGACGCGGCGCGCGTCAATCTCGTCGGTGCAACGGCAGTTGCGCATCGGCTATAACCGCGCGGCGCGGCTGGTCGAGCAAATGGAAAGCGCCGGTTTGGTCTCGCCGATGGGCAGCAACGGCAATCGCGAAGTGCTCGCGCCGCCGGGGCCGGGCGAGTAAGGTCTGCATCCGGGCGCGGGCCTGAACCCTCACCACAGCCGCAACCGGCGCAGCAGGAAGATCGTAACGGCGGCGCATGCCGTCATCACGCCGACCACGACCCAGAACGACGCCGGGTCCTTCGTGCCCGGCAGCCCCGCCACGTTCATGCCGAAACTGCTCGCGCCGCTGGGGCCGGGCGAGTAAGGTCTGCATCCGGGCGCGGGCCTGAACCCTCACCACAGCCGCAACCGGCGCAGCAGGAAGATCGTAACGGCGGCGCATGCCGT
>NZ_JARUXS010000001.1:1100424-1329304 GCF_031451175.1 Caballeronia sp. LZ035 | reverse complement strand
CATCACGCCGACCACGACCCAGAACGACGCCGGGTCCTTCGTGCCCGGCAGCCCCGCCACGTTCATGCCGAAGATGCCCGTCACGAGCGTGGCCGGCAACAGCAAGGCCGACATGATCGCCAGCCACAGCAGCTTGCGGTTGATGTCCTCGGAGAGCGCCGCTGCAATCTCGTCCTGCAGCAGCTTGGCGCGCTCGTAAAGTCCTTCGAGGCCGCCGCCCAGACCGTTCAGCACCTGGATGGCCTGCACCAGCGCTTCCATCGAACGCGGCTCGGCCCATTCGAGCCGGCGCAGCACGAGCTGGGTCAGCGCGTTGCGCTCCGGATCGATGAAGCGCTTGACCTCCACGATGCGCCGCCGCACATCGCCCAGCAACGCGCGGCAGCGTGAATGCCCGCCTTCGAGCACGGTTTCCTCGACATCGTCGAGACAGTCGCCGAGTTCGTCGATACGGTCCGCGAATGTATCGTTCAACGCGCGGATCAGGCCTGCGAAAAGGTCCACTGGGTCGCGGAATGTCGTGCCTTCCAGCAGCGCGTGGCGCAGGCGATCGGTGGATTGCAACGGCCGCGCGCGCACCGTGATCATCCGGTGCCGGTCGACGTAGAAACGCAGCGCGCCGGTCGCGCGGTTCGCCTCGCGCGCGTCGGGTGCGGCTGAAGCGGGCGCGGGGGCATTGAGCGTCTTCGCGACGAGTTCGAGATCCGCCACGACGCCGTACATGAAGTTCGTGCCGATATGCACGCGCGGGCGCTTGTCTTCGCCGTTCAGGAACTCGCGCGCCACGTCCGGCATCGATGCGACGCCTTCGAGCCAGCCTTCGACCGTGTCGTCGTTGGCGGACAGATGCAGCCACGTCATGTTCTCGCCGACGATCGACGCACGCGCCTCGTCCCAGGTCAGCCGCAGCGCCTGGCCGCCGGTGAAGCGAAACGCCGTGATGAAACCCGGCGGCGCCGACGCGTCGCGCTTTTCGCCGGGGTTGTGAGGGTCCGCTGCGCGGTCGCGCGCTTCGATCGGTCGGGTTGTATTCAAGATGCTTTCCCTGCTGTTGCCTTGCGGCTGTATCACGCGAGGCTTTCGCTGCGTACAGACCGAAGAATGGCGTTGCGTCGCATCGTACTAGAACGCGTGGCGTCCCCGGAAGAACGAGACGTCGCCGTCGTCGAGGCCGGGGATTCGTGGGATGACCGTCGCCATGACGGATGCGCGCCGGTGACGCACCGAACCCACCGAAGGCGAGCGGCGACGGCAGGTCATGCGCCATGCGCGCGGTCACGCCCCACCCGCCTCTCCGCCGCCAAGCCGCGCGGCGCCGGCTTCGCGGTCCACTGGCGCGCATGACCGCCAATCGGCTCGATGTCGTGATGCGAATCGGAGAACGTGAAGGCGAAGGCGATGTCCTCGTTGCCGTCGGCGCCGATCCAGTGCTTGCCCAGGCCCCCGCCGGATTCAGCTCTCGGCGGTTGTCGAAGCCATCGATATGCCAGCCATGAGCCGTCGCGTAGAGGTCCCCGGTGCCGTCGTGCGCGAGGCGCGTTAGCCGCTCGCACGCCAACGCCATCCAGTCGCGAACACCGCACACAGCATCAACCGCCATGAGCGCCGTGAGCAGGTTTTGCTTCATCGCCGTCAGCATGCGAGCGGCACCCGCCCCAGTCCCATTCAGGAAGGCGAAACGAACTTGAAATCGACCGGTGAGCCGATCGACAGCCGCTTCGGATCCGACGCAAGCTCGCCTGTCTGCGGATCGCGGCGGTAGAAGTACACGCTGTCGCTTTCCTGATTGCCGACGACGAGCCATCGCCCGGTCGGATCGATCGCGAATTCGCGCGGCGTCTTGCCGAGCGTCGGATAACGGTGCATTAGCTTCAATTGGCCGTTGGCCGGATCGACCGAGAACGCGACCAGTTCGTTCGCGTCGCCACGATTGGTCGCATACAGGAAGCGTCCGTCCGGCGAGAGATGCAACGCCCCGCCGCCAATCTTGCCCCGGAAGCCCGACGCGAACATCGGCACGCTTTGCGTCTGTGTGAGCTTGCCGTCGCGGTAGTCGAACACCAGCACCGACGCGCTCAGCTCCGTGGTCAGATAGGCGTGCCGGCCGCTGGCGTCGAACACCAGATGGCGCGGGCCGGAGCCGGGCTTGATCGGCATGTAGCGCGCTTCCGTCGGGCCGAACAGGCCGCGGCTGCTCGCGGCCGGATCTGGCGTATAGCGATAGGAAAACACCTTGTCGACGCCCAGATCCTGGGCGAACAGATACTTGCCATCAGGCGAAAACACGGTGGAGTGAACGTGCGAATCGTCCTGACGGCCCTTCACCGGACCGCTGCCCTCGTGATGCACGGTCAGGACGGAGGTGCCCACGTGGCCATCGGCGGCCAGCGGAAACACTGCAAAGCTGCCGCCCGGATTCGACGCGACCGAGTAGTTGGCTGTCAGCAGATACTTGCCGTCGGGCGAGATCGTGAGATAGCACGGATCGTTGCCTTCCGATGAGACCCGGTTGAGAAAGCTCAACTGTCCGCTCGCGCGATCGAAGCGAAACGCGCTGATGCCGCCGCGCTGCGAGGCCGGACCGTTATCGCCGGGCAATTCGTTCACGGCGTACACGTAATTCCTGTCGCGGCTCACGACGAGATACGACGGATTTACCGTCTGCGCGGAGGCGATGCGCGACAGTTCGCCGTTGGCCGTATCGAAACGATAGACGTAAATGCCTTCGCTCTTGCCGCCGGCCGTATAGGTGCCGATGAGCAGATCGAAGACCTGCGCCCCGGCCGCGTTGCCCGCCGCACCGCTCATGGAGGCCGGCGCGGCGGGCGTTTGCGCGAAGCTCTGCGCCGCCGCCAGCGACAGCATCAGCGCGATCCCGCGCACCCAGGCCACCGGCCTCCGGCGCGTCAGGCGCGCGTCTTGCAAGGTGCGGGGGAACGTGGTGACGCCGCCGAATGGGCTCGAATGCATGAAACCTCCTCTTCGTCTTTTTGCTGCGTGTTGTTCAGGGGGCGATGCGCGACCGGGCCCGACGCGGGCCTCGCATGGCCGACGACGTGCGGGAGCAAGTTCTGCTCCAAAGGCGCCCAAGGCTCATGACGGGTTCAGGACTTCATGAAGACAGTGTCGAGTCCAAGATACACCACGCACGACGGGCCAACCGATTCGAACCAACAACAGGAGTTGCCGCCATGAACGTTCATCTCGCCCTGGGACCGCTGGTTTCGCTGATCGCCGGGATCCTGATTCTCATCATGCCGCGACTGTTGAATTTCATTGTCGCAATCTATCTGATCGTCATTGGGCTGATTGGCCTGTTCGGCATGGGCTCGACGCATTTCTGAGCTCAGCGGCGCACACAGCTACGGACGCGCGAAAGCGGATGCGCGGCTCACGCCGTGCACCCGCGTCAGAAGTGTTCGCGGTTGAAGAATCCCGACTGAAGCGTGCCGCGAGAAGCTCAGCCGTTGGCGAGCCGATCCAGCCGCAGCCGCCCTTGCAACGACAATGCGCCCACCGATACCCCGCTCACGTCGAAGGTGTAGCGGCTGAAGCAGCCGCGTTCGGTGAGAAAGGCGGCGGCGGTTTCCATGGCGTTACGCGACAAACCCAGATGCCGATGATCGAGCGTGAGCAGCGCTTGCGCGTGCGTCATGTCGCTGGCGGCGGAAAGGACGGCGATGCAATCGGCTTTCGACGGATAGAGCATGGAATTCCGTTCCTCGAAAACGCTACGGTGGAGACAGGCCCACTGCGCATGGCGTGGCGGCAATGAGCAGGACCGATCAGACAGGACAGATGAAACACAAAAGAAAGACATGTGAAAGCAGCTTATCGTTCCGCGCCCATGAATTAGCGCTGCTACCTTTCACGAAGCTTTATTCTAAACATCAGTCCAATGACGGATCAATGGCGCGAACGGCGCAAGATCCGTCTTTTTCCGCCAGAACGGCGCGGCATGCAGTCGCATGTCCGAGGCCACACAACACGCTGTCAGATGGCGCGTTTCCCTGCCCACATCGAACGATTGCGGCAGAATGCGGCCAGAAGGCATGCACGCGGCGCGATTCAGCACCTCTATCCGATGGCGCCGCGCTTCGCCCAGGACGCGCAGCGTCCCGGATCCCTGGCTCAACCCACGGCGCGCGTCGACGCATGACGCACGCCGCAAGCAGGAAGATGTTCGCTTATGCCCGCTTTGATTGAAGACTACGCCATGGTCGGCGACGGCCACACGGCAGCCCTGATCTCACGCGACGGTTCGGTCGACTGGCTCTGCTGGCCGCGCTTCGACTCCGCCGCCTGTTTCGCCGCGTTGCTCGGCACGCCCGAGCATGGCCGCTGGCTTCTCGCCCCCGACATGCCCGATGATCGAACGCCCGTCATCACGCGGCGCTATCGCGGCGACACACTGGTGCTCGAAACCGACTTCGAGACACCCGACGGCGCGGTGACAGTCATCGACTTCATGCCCTTGCGCAATGGCCATTCGGAACTCGTGCGCATCGTCGTCGGACGGCGCGGCACGGTGCGCATGAAGATGGAACTGGTGCTGCGCTTCGACTATGGCTCCGCCGTGCCGTGGGTCAGCCGTCTGCCCGACGACAGCGGCATCCGCGCGATCGCCGGTCCCGATCTCGCCGTGCTGCGCACGCCGGTGGATCTCGTCGGCGAGAACATGCGCACGACCGCGAGCTTCGAGATCAGCCCGGGCGAACGCGTGCCCTTCTCGCTGTGCTATTCGCAATCGCACCTGCGTCTGCCGCCCGCACACGATCCTCATACCCAGCTCGCCCGCACCGAAAACCACTGGAGCGAGTGGTCCGGCCAGAGCGAACTCACCGGCCAGTTCGCGCCGGCAATCCGCCGCTCGCTCATCACGCTCAAGGCGCTGGCCTACGAGCCGACCGGCGGCATCGTCGCGGCGCCCACGACCTCGCTGCCGGAGCAGCTGGGCGGTACGCGCAACTGGGACTATCGCTACTGCTGGCTGCGCGACGCGACCATCACCCTGCTCGCGATGATGCGCGGCGGCTACTACGACGAAGCCCGCGCCTGGCGCGCCTGGCTGGGCCGCGTGATGGCCGGGTCGCCGGCGCAGATCCAGATCATGTACGGCATCGCGGGCGAGCGCCGCCTGCCCGAGTGGGAGGTTCCCTGGCTGCCGGGCTACGAGGGCGCGGCGCCGGTGCGTATCGGCAACGGCGCGGTGAATCAGTTGCAGCTCGATGTCTACGGCGAAGTGATGAACGCGCTGCACCTCGCACGCGTGGGCGGGCTGCAAAGCGACGAAACCGCCTGGTCGATCCAGTGCGCGATGCTCCAGCATCTCGACACCGTCTGGCAGGAACCCGACGAAGGCATCTGGGAAGTGCGCGGCGGTCGTCAGCACTTCACTTTCTCGAAGGTGATGGCGTGGGTGGCGTACGATCGCGCGATCAAGTCGGCGGAAACCTTCGAGCTGCCGGGCCCGATCGATCACTGGCGCGACATGCGCTCCCGCATCCGTGCCGAGGTGCTGAAGAAGAGCTGGAACCCGAAGCTCAACTCCTTCACGCAGGCTTATGGCAGCGAAGCGCTCGACGCGAACCTTCTGTTGATCCCGTTATTGGGTTTCCTGCCGCCAAAAGACCCGCGAGTAATCGGCACCGTACATGCGATCGAGACGACTTTGACGCACGATGGTCTCGTCAAGCGGTATCACACGACCGAAGTCGAGGATGGCTTGCCGCCGGGGGAAGGCACGTTTTTGGCTTGTAGCTTCTGGCTGGTGGACAACCTGGCGTTGCAGGGCCGGATCGACGAGGCGCACGCGATGTTCGAGCGTCTCGTGGGCCTGGCCAACGATGTCGGCCTGCTGGCAGAGGAATACGACACCGTGGCGAAGCGCATGGTCGGGAATTTCCCGCAAGCCTTTACCCACGTGGCGTTGGTGCACACCGGGATGAACCTGATGCGGCACGAAGAGGAGATGGCAAAGGCGACCGGCCAGCCATCCGGCTCCGAAGGTCACGCGGAAGACGCGGCGCAAGCGGCGATCGATGCGGCCTCGGGTGAGTCCTAAATGCTTGTTTTTGCTGGCGAGAATAATGCTCGGACGGTAATATTGGTGCAACGCACAAAACGTATCCTGTTTTAAGTAAAGTCTGAAGTGTTGTGTAAAAGCCGGCAGTTTCGACCGACCGATTGAATCGAACGCCCATTACCCGGAAAATCCTGCGCTCAAGATCAAAGAGCCAGCCGTCGTTAAGTGCAAAGAGCATCGCTTCCTGGTGATTTGCTTGGGAAGCGGCAGTGATCGCAGGAAGACAGTGCCTCGGCCGTGCGGCTTCAGCCCGCCGCGCAGCCGGGGATCATCCAGTACCGTTGAACGTCGTCGCCGGGCCGTGCTTTTTCGGGTCGCAGGCATCAACGGGCGTACCGGTTCCGACCGGAGTTACCGGGGCAACCATGCTCTATCAAATTCACGAATTCCAGCGAGCCGTGCTGTCTCCCCTCACAGCATGGGCTCAGGCCGCATCGAAGTCCTTCGTCAACCCGGCCAGCCCGCTCGCCTACGTGCCCGGCTCCACGCGCTTCGCCGCCGCCTACGAACTGCTCTACCGGCTGGGCAAGGATTACGAAAAACCGGAGTTCGAGCTGCACCAGATCGTCAAGGACGGTCACAACATTCCCATCGTCGAACAGACGGTGATCGAGAAGCCGTTCTGCCGGCTGCTGCGCTTCAAGCGCTTCGCCGACGACAGCGCCACCGTCACCAAGCTGAAGAACGAACCCATCGTGCTGGTGTGCGCGCCGCTGTCCGGCCATCACTCCACGCTGCTGCGCGACACGGTGAAAACCCTGCTTCAGGATCACAAGGTCTACATCACCGACTGGCTCGACGCCCGCATGGTGCCGATCGAAAACGGCCCGTTCCATCTGGACGACTACGTCGAGTACATCCAGGAGTTCATCCGTCATATCGGCGCGAAGGACCTGCATGTGATCTCGGTCTGCCAGCCGACGGTGCCCGTGCTCGCCGCCATTTCGCTGATGGCGAGCCGCGGTGAAGACACGCCGCGCACCATGACCATGATGGGCGGCCCGATCGACGCGCGCCGCAGCCCCACTTCGGTCAACTCGCTGGCGAATGAGCATTCCTACGAATGGTTCGACAACAACGTCATCTATACGGTGCCGGCGAACTATCCGGGTGTGGGCCGCAAGGTCTATCCGGGCTTCCTGCAGCACGCGGGCTTTGTCGCGATGAATCCGGAGCGGCATCTGACCGCCCACTGGGACTTCTATCAGAATCTTCTGCGCGGCGACGACGACGATGCCGAGCAACATCGCCGCTTCTACGACGAATACAACGCCGTGCTGGACATGGCCGCCGAGTATTACCTCGAGACCATCCGCATCGTGTTCCAGGAGTTCCGGCTCGCGGAAGGCACGTGGGAGGTAAACGGCGAGATGGTGCGTCCGCAGGACATCAAGCACACGGCGCTGTTCACCATCGAGGGCGAGCTGGACGATATCTCCGGCAGCGGTCAGACGCGCGCCGCGCATGACCTGTGTACTGGCCTCCCTGCGAAGCACAAGCGCCATTTCACGGCGGAGAAGGCTGGCCACTATGGCATCTTCTCGGGCCGCCGCTGGCGCACGATGGTGTATCCGCAACTGCGCGAGTTCATCCTCGAACACGACAAGCAGCCGAAGAGCGAAGCCGTGCCCGCCTGAGGTCTGTCTGCTCTGCTCGGCTTTCAGCGCAGCACCAACGAAAACGTCGCGCCCCTCTCAGGGCGCGACGTTTTGTTTTCTGCGGGGCATGCGCCTTCAGCGCCGCGTCAGATATGCCAGCAACAGTTCGGTATTCATGCGCACGATCTGCTCGCGCTGATGGGCTTCGTTGAAGTCGAGTCCAAAAGTCGCTTCGAGCGTGAAGCGGTTCGACACGATGTAATAACCGAGACCCGACAGCGTGACATAGAACCGGAGCGGATCGACGTCATTACGGAACAACCCGGCTTTCTGGCCGCGTTCGAGAATGGCGGTCAGCGTCGTGACGATGGGCGAGATGAGCTCGCGGATCCGGTTCGATCCCTTGATGTAGCGCGCCTCGTGCAGGTTCTCGTTATTGATGAGACGCAGCAGTTCCGGATGGTCGCGGTAGTAATCCCAGACGAAATGCGCGAGACGCGTCATGGCTTCGATGGGCGCGACGCCATCCAGTTCGAGCGTGCGCTCGGCTTCGACGAGCGCGGCCAGCGCATGCTCCAGTACCGCCGTGAACAGCTGCTCCTTGCTGCCGAAGTAGTAATAGAGCATGCGTTCATTGGTTTCGGCCCGGCGCGCGATCTGGTCGACGCGTGCGCCGAACAGGCCACCGGCTGCAAACTCCTCCGCGGCGGCAAGCAGGATACGGCGCCGGGTGCCTTCAGGATCTCTTTTGATTTTCGGCTGATTCATGGTGGCATGATTCGGGAGCCGCGTTGCCGGATGAGCGTCACGCAGCCCGAGAAGGGACGCATGACGTGAACGGGCGCGCCAAGGTGATTGGGGAACACCGTCCTGCGGTCAAACGAAAGCGATTTGATTATGCGCATATCGAAGAACGTTGGCAATTGGGATTGAAAGCCAGCCGTCACCGCTCCGCCGACTTCGGCGATAATGACGGACAAAATCGGTCACGCGCCCGCTGACGGGACGCGTGATCCCCCACATGCAACCGGCCTGGAACAGGCAGCGTGCGAGCTGCTTCGAATCAACAGCGCCTTTGGCGCCCTCGAAGCATTCGGCCCGCGCGGCGACGTCCGCATCCACGCTGCGCCATTCCCCAGCATCAAAGCACTTCCCCGTGACCGCAACCGTTTCCAGGACGCTCGCCGAGCGCATCGAAGACCTGCTGCCGCAGACGCAATGCACCAAGTGCGGCTACCCGGCGTGCCGGCCTTATGCCGAAGCCATCGCCGCCGGCGAGGCAAACCTCAACCAGTGCCCGCCGGGCGGCGCCGAAGGCATTGCGCGCATCGCGACGCTGCTCGGCAAGCCCGTGATCCCGCTCGACACGACGCATGGCATCGAACGGCCGCGGCCGGTGGCCGTCATCGACGAAAGCGTGTGCATCGGCTGCACGTTGTGCATGCAGGCCTGTCCGGTCGATGCCATCGTCGGCGCGGCGAAACAGATGCATACGGTCATCACGGAACTGTGTACGGGCTGCGATCTGTGCGTGCCGCCCTGCCCGGTCGATTGCATCGCGATGATCCCCGTCACCGGCACGCGCACGGGCTGGGACGCCTGGAGCCAGCCCGAAGCCGACGCGGCCCGCACGCGTCACGACCGTCGCGCGACGCGTCTGGAGCGCGAGCGCGCGGCCGCCGAAGCGAAGGCGAACGCGCGGCAGGCATCGCGCATGGCGCAGCCGGCGGAGGCAAGCGCTGCGACATCGACGCCGCAGCCCGCATCGCCCGCCCCGGCCGATGACCCCGAAGCAAAGAAACGCGCGATCATCCAGGCCGCGCTGGACCGTGCGCGCAAGAAGAAAGAAGAGATGGCGAAGCTGGGCGCGGGGCCGAAGAACACAGACCACGTGAGCCCCGCGGTGCAGGCGCAGATCGACGCGGCCGACGCACGCCGCCGCCGTCTCGGCCTGAAAGAAGACAACACGCCTACGCCGCACGATCCCGATAAACCCGCGTGAACCCGGACCTCGACCCATGAACGCCAGGAAGCGCCACGCGATCTTCGAAACACTGCAGAGCCTGAATCCGCATCCGGTCACCGAGCTCGAATACACGACGCCTTTCGAGCTGCTGATCGCCGTGATGCTCTCCGCGCAGGCCACCGACGTCTCCGTCAACAAGGCGATGCGCAAGATGTTTCCGCTCGCGAATACGCCGGCGGCCGTGCTGGCGCTCGGTGAGGAAGGCGTGACCGGGCATATCCGCACGATCGGGCTTTATCGCACGAAAGCGAAGAACGTGATCGCGACGTGCCGAATTCTCATCGATCAATACGGCGGCGACGTGCCCGACAACCGCGAGGCGCTCGAAGCGCTGCCGGGCGTCGGCAGGAAAACGGCCAATGTCGTGCTGAACATTGCGTTCGGACAGCCGACCATCGCTGTCGACACGCATATCTTCCGCGTCGCCAATCGCACCGGTCTTGCGCCTGGCAAGGACGTGCGCGCGGTGGAAACCGCGCTCGAGAAGTTCACGCCGAACGAATTCCTGCACGACGCGCACCACTGGCTGATCCTGCACGGCCGCTACGTCTGCAAGGCGCGCGTGCCCGAGTGCTGGCATTGCGTGATCGAGCCGCTGTGTGAGTACCGTCCGAAGACGCCCGCGCCGGTTGAGTGAAGCCGGGTTCGAGCGGCTCCAAGCCTCGCGGGCGTACAATATCGGGCCAGCAGAATCCGCAAACCCGCAATCGAATCAGCACCTTATGTTCAATCCCAGCCGCGACGAAGTTCGCCAGTTCTTCACCGACGCCTGGCGCAAGGAGCGCGCCGGCGAGATCCTGACGCCGCTCGAAAGCATGGCCGCCGACTGGATCAGCGAGCATCCGGAATATCAGGACGCCTTGGCCCATCCCGAAGCACGCGACGCCGATTATTCGCCCGATCGCGGCCAGACCAACCCGTTCCTGCATCTGTCGATGCATCTCGCCATCAGCGAACAATTGTCCATCGACCAGCCGCCGGGCATCCGGCGCGCGCATGACAAACTGGTCGCGCGCCTCGGTTCGCCGCACGACGCGCAGCACGCAATCATGGACTGTCTCGGCCAGGTCATCTGGGAGGCGCAGCGTTCGAACACACCGCCCGATACCGACGCCTATCTCGCGCTGATCGAACGGCGCGCCTCGCGCGACTGACGCGCGCCAGGCAGCGCAACCACACCAAATGAAACACCCCGCATGTGCGGGGTGTCGATCGAACCATCAAAGCTTGAGCGCTTACTTCTTCAGCACGAGACTGCCGTCGAGCGACTCGATATAAGCCGCGAGATCCTTCAGATCGCTCGGCGAGAGGCTCTGCACCTGCGCCGACATGATGGCGTTGTTGCGGCCGAAGTTCGGATTGTTGCCGCCGATCTGATACTGACGCAGCGCCCAGTAGATATACGTGGCGTGCTGGCCCGCGAGCCGCGGATACTCTCCGCTCACCGGCTTGTTCAGACCGGGGCCGTGGCAGGCCGCGCAATTGTGGCTGTCGGACAGCGCTTTACCGTTGCTGATGTCGGCCGCGTGCGCGGTGCCGAGCGCTGCCATGCCAACCAGCGCCGCCGCGCATGCTGCCTTGATGCTGCGAAGTGCCTTCGAGGGCTTCATGAATTCTCCTTCCCGTTGTCGCTTTGCGGTGTCACGCGCGGATTACTTGTCGGGATTGTTCTTTGATTGGGGAGTCTGCGCGGCGTAGTACGCGGCGATATCGGCGATGTCCTGATCCGACAGCGTGGTCGCGATGGCGCGCATCGTGTCGAAATGACGGTCGCCCTTCTTGTAGGCATGCAGCGCGTTGGCAATGTACTGCGCGTTCTGGCCGCCCAGCATTGGCACTTCGTAGACTTCGGGGTACGCGGTGCGATAGCCGGGGATGCCGTGGCAGCCGATGCACATCGCAACCTTGCCCTCTGCGGCCTTCGCGTTACCGACGACGTCGGCCGACGCCTGGGTCGCGAAGCCGGCGAGACCGGACAGCGCTGCAATCACGGCACATGTGCCGACAAAATTGTTCATAGCTCTTCTAACCTGGCTTGAGGGGAAATCCGGCGCTCACAAGGCCGCGGCCCGCGCCGAGCGCATACAACCTTCTCGGGACTGTTTGCTGCTTCAGGGTCTGGCGCCACGCAGGCCAAAAAAATCGCGCTAATTGTACCGCGCGACCTACCCTCCGTCCACACGCGCACCCTCTCGCAGCCTTGCTGGCAAGGGGAATCGCCTGAAAAGGACCGCGCTTCGCTGCGACAATTCGTCCCTGTACAAGCAACGAGCCCGCCTGCGTGCTCGTTCCGGACCCGCCTCGGCGAAGCGGCGAATCCATGCGTGAAGCGGCTCACACGATACCCGGCGGCCCCCGATGCCGAAAGGGCTTCTGACTTATACTGGGATTTTTTTCTCCGACCGGATCTTCGTCATGCGTTTCGAGGGCTCATCGCAGTACGTCGCAACCGACGATCTCAAGCTCGCGGTGAACGCCGCGATGACGCTGCAACGGCCGCTGCTGATCAAGGGCGAACCCGGCACCGGCAAGACCATGCTGGCCGAGGAAGTGGCCGGCGCGCTCGGCATGCCGCTCCTGCAATGGCACATCAAGTCCACGACGAAGGCCCAGCAGGGTCTGTACGAATACGACGCCGTCTCGCGCCTGCGTGACTCGCAGCTCGGCGACGAGCGCGTGAAGGACATCCGCAACTACATCGTCAAGGGCGTGCTGTGGCAGGCCTTCGAGTCCGACCAGCCGAGCGTGTTGCTGATCGATGAAATCGACAAGGCCGATATCGAATTCCCGAACGATCTGCTGCGCGAACTCGACCGCATGGAGTTCTACGTCTACGAGACGCGCGAGCTGATCCAGGCGAAGCAGCGCCCGCTCGTCATCATCACGTCGAACAACGAGAAGGAACTGCCCGACGCGTTCCTGCGCCGCTGCTTCTTTCACTACATCCGCTTCCCCGATGCCGAAACGATGAAGGCCATCGTCGAGGTGCATTTTCCGACCATCCGCGAGGATCTGCTCGCCGCGGCCATGCAGAGCTTCTTCGAACTGCGCCAGGTGTCCGGCTTGAAGAAGAAGCCGTCCACGTCCGAACTGCTCGACTGGCTGCGCCTCCTGCTCGCCGAAGACATCGCGCCCGAGGCGCTGCGCTCGGCCGACGACAAGCAGATCGTGCCGCCGCTGCACGGCGCGTTGCTCAAGAACGAACAGGATGTCGCGCTGTTCGAGCGGCTCCTGTTCATGAACCGCAATCATCGTTGAGCCGATGGTGAGCGCGCCATGCTGATCGACTTCTTCTATTCGCTGCGCGACGCGAAGCTGCCCGTCTCGGTGAAGGAATACCTGACGCTGCTCGAGGCGCTGAAGGCGCAGGTGATCGCGCCGTCGCTCGACGAGTTCTACTTCCTCGCGCGCATGACGCTCGTGAAGGACGAGAAGTACTTCGACAAGTTCGATCGCGCGTTCGGCACGTACTTCCACGGGCTCGCGCAACTGCCCGACGAAGCCTTCGACATTCCGCTCGACTGGCTGAAGAAGCGGCTCGATCGCGAGTTCACCGCCGAGGAAAAGAAGCGCATCGAGGCGCTAGGCGGTCTCGACAAGCTGATGGAGCGTCTCAAGGCCCTGCTCGATGAACAGAAGGAACGTCATGAAGGCGGCAGCAAGTGGATCGGCACCGGCGGCACGTCGCCGTTCGGACATGGCGGCTATAACCCGGAAGGGATTCGCATTGGCGGGGAATCGTCGGGGAACCGCACGGCGGTGAAGGTGTGGGACGAGCGCGCCTATCAGGACTACGACGACCAGGTCGAGATCGGCACGCGCAACATCAAGGTCGCGCTGCGGCGCTTGCGGCGCTTCGCGCGCGAAGGCGCGGCCGAAGAACTGGATCTCCCCGACACCATCCGCAGCACCGCCGCGAACGCCGGCTGGCTCGACATCAAGATGGTGCCCGAGCGGCACAACAACGTGAAGGTGCTGATGCTGCTCGACGTCGGCGGCTCGATGGACGACCACATCAAGCGCGTCGAAGAGCTGTTCTCGGCGGCCAAGGCCGAGTTCAAGCATCTCGAGTTCTATTACTTCCACAACTGCGTGTACGACTATCTGTGGAAGCACAACCGGCGCCGTCATCAGGAACGCACGCCGACGCTCGACGTGATACACAAGTTCACGTCGGACTACAAGCTGATCTTCGTCGGCGATGCCACCATGAGCCCGTACGAAGTATTGCAGCCGGGCGGCTCGGTCGAATACAACAACGCCGAAGCGGGCGCCGTGTGGCTGCGCAGGCTCGCCGACCAGTTCCCGCATCACGCGTGGCTCAACCCCGAGCCCGAGCGCCTGTGGGAATACCGCCAGTCGATCGGTGCGATCCGCCAGATCCTTGGCAACCGCATGTACGGCCTCACGATGTCCGGCCTCGAAAGCGCCATGCGGGCGCTGTCGAAATAATTTCATAGAAAGCAAAAAGCAGAACCACCATGAAAGCCCCGTCAGCGGCGCCCGTCGCGCTGCGCCCGTTGTTCGACTCGTCCCTGTCCACCATCGTCGCCGGCTTCGTCGCGATGATGACGGGCTATACCAGTTCGCTCGTGCTGATGTTCCAGGCCGGCCAGGCCGCGCATCTCAGCGATGCGCAGATCTCGTCGTGGATCTGGGCGCTGTCCATCGGCATGGCGGTGTGCACCATCGGCCTGTCGCTGCGTTACCGCGCGCCGATCGTCATCGCCTGGTCCACGCCGGGCGCCGCGTTACTCGTCTCCTCGCTGCCGAACGTCCCGTATGCGGAAGCGATCGGCGCGTTCGTCGTGTGCGCCGCGCTGCTGACTGCCGTCGGCCTGACCGGCTGGTTCGATACGCTGATGAAGCGCATCCCCGGCGGCATCGCGGCGGCGCTGCTGGCGGGCATCCTGTTCGAGATCGGCATCGAGATCTTTCACGCCGCGCAGGCGCAGACGCCGCTCGTGCTCGTCATGTTCTTCACCTATCTCGCCGGCAAGCGCCTCGCGCCACGCTACGCGATTCCCGCGACGCTCAGCGCGGGCGTGGTCATGGCGGGCGCGCTCGGGCTGCTCGATTTCTCGCGCTTTCACGTCGCGCTCGCGCATCCCGTCTTCACGATGCCCGTGTTCTCCGTGTCGGCGGCGATCAGCATCGGCATTCCGCTGTTCGTCGTCGCGATGGCCTCGCAGAACGTGCCCGGCATCGCCGTCCTGCGTGCCGATGGCTACACTACGCCGTCCGCGCCGCTCATCTCGGCGACGGGTTTCGCTTCGCTGCTGCTCGCGCCGTTCGGTTCGCACGGCGTGAACCTCGCTGCGATCACCGCCGCCATCTGTACCGGCCGCGAGGCCCACGAGGACCGCAACCGGCGCTACACGGCGGCGGTGTGGTGCGGCGTGTTCTATCTGCTCGCCGGCGTGTTCGGCGCGACCATCGCCGCGTTGTTCGCGTCGTTTCCGAAGGCGCTGGTCGTCTCGGTCGCCGCGCTCGCGTTGTTCGGCTCGATCATGAGCGGTCTCACGAACGCGATGCAGGATCCGCGTCAGCGCGAACCGGCGCTCGTCACCTTCATGACGACGGCGTCAGGACTCACGCTGCTGTCGATCGGACCGGCGTTCTGGGGGCTGATCGCGGGCCTGGCGACGCATCTGGTGCTCAACGCCCGGCGCGCCTGATTCGTCCGCCGCTTTCGTCCGCTCATTAAGACATGCCGCGCGACGGCACGAGACGTGCGCAAGGAACGCTAAAGCCGGCGCCCGGTCGAACCGGACGCGCCGACACCGTCCGCGCACGGGATCAGCGCGTTTCCCGCGCGCGGGACTAGAATGACGGAATGGTTTTCAGGGGCGCGCCGCGCGATGGCAGTTGTTTTCGAAATCGCCGCGCGGCGTCGCAATCATGGGCAATCCGCGGGTTCGTTACCGCACTTTGACAAGGCGCCACGCGTCTGAGACTCGACATGACATCCGCTCTCGACCAGCTCAAGCAATACACGACCGTCGTCGCCGACACGGGCGATTTCCAGCAATTCATCGCATTCAAGCCGCAGGACGCGACCACCAATCCGTCGCTGATCCTGAAGGCCGTCCAGAAGGACGACTACAAGCCGCTGCTCGAAAATACC
The DNA here is from genome assembly GCF_031451175.1 of Caballeronia sp. LZ035. Taxonomy (NCBI): domain Bacteria; kingdom Pseudomonadati; phylum Pseudomonadota; class Betaproteobacteria; order Burkholderiales; family Burkholderiaceae; genus Caballeronia; species Caballeronia sp. LZ035. Next base: position 1,313,468 of record NZ_JARUXS010000001.1, on the reverse strand, counting down.
GTCAAGGAGCACGCGAAGAAGCCGATGCCGCAGATCATCGACAATCTGCTTGTCGCGTTCGGCACCGAAATCCTCAAGATCGTCCCGGGCCGCGTCTCGACCGAAGTCGACGCGCGCCTGTCGTTCGATACCCAGGCCTCCATCGCGAAGGGCCGCGAGATCATCAAGCTGTATGAGAACGCCGGCATCGACCGCAAGCGCGTGCTCATCAAGCTGGCCTCGACGTGGGAAGGCATCCGCGCCGCCGAAGTGCTGCAGAAGGAAGGCATCCACTGCAACATGACGCTGCTGTTCTCGCTGGCGCAGGCCGTCGCCGCTGCCGAAGCGGGCGCGCAACTGATCTCGCCGTTCGTCGGCCGCATCTACGACTGGTACAAGAAGTCGGCCGGCGCCGATTGGGACGAAGTCAAGAACGGTGGCGCGAACGATCCAGGCGTGCAGTCGGTGCGCCGCATCTACGCCTACTACAAGAAGTTCGGCCACAAGACCGAAGTCATGGGCGCGAGCTTCCGCACCGTGAGCCAGATCACGGAACTGGCCGGCTGCGACCTGCTGACCATCAGCCCCGACCTGCTCAAGAAGCTCGCCGACAGCAACGACACCGTCGAACGCAAGCTCTCTCCAGAAGCGAGCAAGAACGAGAACGTCGAGAAGATCGCGGTGGATGAGCCGACCTTCCGTTTCGCCGTCAACGACGACGCGATGGCCACCGAGAAGCTCGCGGAAGGCATCCGCGCCTTCGCCGCCGACGCCGTCAAGCTGGAGAAGCTGATCACCGCGTTGCAGTAACGCGGGCGTGGTCTGAGACAGGAAGGACCGCGGCACCGATCCGGTGCGCGGTCCTTTTTCATTTCCGCCCGCGCCGGGCGGGATTCACGCGCCGAACGGCCGCGCGCCCTCGATGTTCCACTGCCGTTCCACTTCCGACAGTCGCAGCCGCAAGCGCTCCGCCTGCTCGACGAAGCGCATCGCGAGCCAGTGCATACCTTCCGTGACGTGGTCGCCGGGCGTCTCGGCGCATACCGTCGGTCCGTCGGCGGCGGTCCCCGGCGCATGATGCAACAGGCTCACGCGGCCGAAGCGCAACGCGCGCGCCATCTGCAGCAATTGACGGCGCACCGCGACTTCGCCCGGCGAGCAGCCGAGCGCAAAACGATGTCCACCTACGGAGGTCACCTCCGGCATCGACGTGACCAGCATTTCGAGCGCCGCGAGCATCGCGCGATGCAGCCGCTGAATTTCCTCGAGCCGCGCCATCGGCAGGTTCGTTTCCTTGGATACCGATTCCAGCAGGCCGCGCGATTGCACCAGCCGCTGGCTCATGCGGAAGAAGCGCTTCGCCATGTCTTCCGGCAGCAGCGGCACCCCTTCGAGCAGCGCGCCGTAGATCTTCGCGCCTTCGCGCAAATTGTCGGCGAGCCGGTAACGCCAGGAATAGGTCGCGTACTGCGGCAGCACGAACGAGAAGCCGAGCGCGATCACCACGCCGATCATCACGTTCGCCGTGCGCCACAGGCCCGTGGTGAACGGCAGGTCGCCGTGTCCCGAGACGATGACCATGGTGATCGCCGTGAGCAGCGCGACGTAACCCGCCTTGCCGATTGCGTAGTAGGCGCAGCCGCCCGCGATCGCGCACATCAGCACGAAGAACAGCATCAGCGAGCCGGTCAGCGCCTGCGCGGCGATCAGCACGAGCCCGAACGCCGCGCCGAGCGTCGTGCCGATCGCGCGTTCGGCGGCCTTTTTGCGGATGTTGCCGTAGTGCTGCAAGCCGCCGACGACCACCAGCACCGAGACCGTCGCCCACACGCCATGCGGCACGTCGATGCCGGTGGTCACGGCAATCGACATCGCCACGGCCAGCGCGACCCGCACGCCATGAATCAGGTTGGCGTGGCGATAGCGAAAGTACGGCGATCCAATCCAGCTGAACAGACGCGACAGACGGCCGTGTCTGACTGACGTCGATGTCGGAGAAAGCATGGTTCGCTCGCGTCGATGAACATGATCGACCGTCCGCCCGCCGCGCGCGTCGCACCAACAAAACGCCCGTAGCGGCCAGCGGCTGCTACGGGCGTTTTACCAGCTTTTCGCGAGCCGCGCCGGGTGAGCGTCCGGCGTGGCAAAGCGGCACCAGCGGCGGCTGGATCAGCTCTCCACGATGTCCAGATAATCTTCCGGACGCGTGCGGTCATCCGAGCGCTTGAGGCCCAGGACGCGCACGAGCAGGCTGACGGCGATCGACACGATCAGGTTGGCGATCAGCGCCCACACGGCGGCGTAGCCTGGCACGACATAGCCGAACAGATGCAGCGGATAGATCGAGCCCTTCAGCTGCAGCGACACGGCCATCCAGGTGCCGACGCCGATCCCCACCGCCCAGCCGATCAACAGACCGCGATGGTCGAGCACGCGCGTGTACAGGCCGAGCACCAGCGCGGGCAGCGTCTGGATGATCCAGATACCGCCGAGCAGTTGCAGCTGGATCGCATAGGTCAGCGGCAGCGCGAGAATGAACACCACCGCGCCCACCTTCACGATCAGCGACACCAGCTTGGCAACGTTGGTTTCCTGTTCCGGCGTCATCGACGTATTGACGAATTCGCGGTGCACATTGCGCGTGTACAGGTTGGCGGCCGCGATCGACATGATCGCCGCCGGCACCAGCGCGCCGATGCCGATCGCCGCGAACGCCACGCCCACGAACCACGACGGGAAGTAATGCAGGAACAGCGCCGGCACGGCGAAGTTCGCGCCGTAGGCCTTGAAGTACGGCGCGTATTCCGGCATGTCCTTCACGCCCGAGGCAAGCGCCATGTAGCCGAGCAGCGCCAGCAGGCCGAGCACCAGCGAGTACGCCGGCAGCAGCGACATGTTGCGGCGGATCGTGTTGCCCGAATTCGACGACAGGATGGCCGTGACCGAGTGCGGGTACAGGAACAGCGCGAGCGCGGAACCCACCGCCAGCGTCGCATAGGCGCTGTAGCCGTTGAGGCTCGCGGCGTCAGGCGCTTTCAGCAGGATCTTCTCGGGCGGCACGATGCCGAAGATGTGACCGAAGCCGCCGAGCTGCGCCGGAATCACGATCATCGCGGCGATGATCGTGATGTAGATCAGCACGTCCTTCACCACGGCGATCATCGCCGGTGCGCGCAGACCCGAGGTGTAGGTGTACGCGGCGAGAATCGCGAAGGCGATGATCAGCGGCAGATCGCCGACCAGACCTTGCGTGGAAAAGCCGAGCGCGCCGATCACCACTTCGATGCCGACCAGTTGCAGCGCGATATACGGCATGGTCGCGACGATGCCGGTCACCGCGACGGCCAGCGCCAGCATGCGGCTGTTGTAGCGGGCATGCACGAAGTCGGCGGCGGTCACATAGCCGTGACGCTTCGCGATGCTCCACAGCTTCGGAAACACGACGAACGCGAACGGATAGATGAGGATGGTGTACGGCAGCGCGAAGAAACCGGTTGCGCCCGCGCCGAACACGAGCGCCGGAACCGCGACGAAGGTGTAGGCCGTGTAGAGGTCGCCACCGAGCAGGAACCAGGTGACGATGGTGCCGAAGCGACGGCCGCCGAGACCCCATTCATCGAGCTGGGCGAGATCGCCCTTGCGCCAGTGCGCGGCAATGAAGCCGAGAATCGTGACGCCGACGAAGAAGAGAACGAAGACGAAGGTTGCGGTGGAATTCATCATCGCGCACCTCCGCTCTTCCGGCCCGAGGGCAACGCCTTGGTCTTCTGATAGACGACCGCGGTGATTACCGCGCTAATCAGCACCCACAGCAGCTGGTACCAGTAGAAATACGGAAAGCCCCACAACACGGGCTCGATCTTGTTATAAAACGGCACCCATACCACACCGATCCACGGAAGGATCAAAAGCCACAGCCAGTGCTTGTTGCGCGGTTGTCCAGTGCCGGTCGCAGCTTCTTGAGCCATGAACGGTCCTCTCCTCTTGTTTGATTTTGGTCTACGGTCCGGACGGATGACGTGCCGGTTGTCGTATCGGTTTTCACGCCACTTTGCTGGCCTGGCGGCCGTTGAAAGCGCCCCGAAATAACAGGAGGAGTATATGGACCCTTAAATGCCGGTCAAGCAAGGGGATTCCCGACTATTCCCCTGATTTGAAAGGCTTTTGTAACCATGCTGGAACGCACGTCCAGCACGGTGCCGCACGGTGCCGCACGGTGCGCCGTCAGATCCGAAAGGATTCGCCCGGCTTGAGGCCTGCGCTTTCGGCAAGACCCTTGACCCACTTGCGCGTGGGCAGACCCAACTGGTCCTCGATCAGCCTGGCGCGCGTGTCGAGCGCACTGAACGGCACGTCGAGCGCCGGCCCCGCGAATGCCAGCGCGACGCGATTGCCATCGTGCACTTCCGGCAGCGCGATCACGCGATGATCGAACGCCTCGTTCAGATGCCGCATATTGCGCACGAAGCTCGGATGGTCGCCGAACAGGTTGATCGTGACGACGCCCGCCGCCGGTGTGAGGCATGCACGGCAGGCGCGGTAGAACGACACGCTGTCGAGTACCGGGCGCTGCGCGGCGGCGTCATAGACGTCGATCTGCAGGGCGCCGACGGTGCCGTGATTCGCGCGATCGTTGACGAACTCCCAGGCATCGCGTTCGGTGACGGTGAGGCGCGCGTCGTCATAAGGCAGATCGAACATCGCGCGCGCCGCGATCACGACAGCGGGATTCACTTCCACTGCCTCGACCTTCGCGCGCTTCAGGAAGCGGTAGCAGAACTTGGTGAGCGCCGCCGCACCCAACCCGAGTTGCACGATCCGCTCCGGCGTCTCGATGAACAGCAGCCAGGCCATCATCTGCTGCACGTATTCGAGTTCGATGTGGTCGGGCTTTCTCAGCCGCATCGCGCCCTGCACCCACTCCGTGCCGAAATGCAGATAGCGCACGCCGCCCTCTTCCGAGAACGTCACCGGCGCGAAGCGCGGCTTGCGCGGCGCCTCGATGCGCGGCGCGTGGGCGAGATCGTCGTCATCGTGCTCGCGCGCGGCGCGCTTCTGCTTCTGCTTGCTGTGCTTCTTGGAGTCCTGCTTGCGTCCGAACGCGCGGGCTTCAGCGGACGCGCGTTTGATCAGTGTCGTCATGGGTGAGGAGGTCGCGCCAGAGACGCAGTTTTTGGTCGAACGAAAGCATAGCATTGGCCGCGCTCGACGACGGCAGCACCCGCGTCGCATAGCCCGCCGCGCCGATCACCGGTGCGAACCGGCCCGAGGTCTTGCCGTTGAAGCAAACGCGGCGCAGTGCCGGAAAGCGCGTGTGGAAGACGGCGAAGTCGTTCGGCGACGCATGGCGAATCGCGCTGTCGAGGCTGCCTTCGCGCTCGCAGGCCGCCAGCACGTCCCACAGGCCGATGCCATGCGCCAGCAGGCGCGCGAGGCGGTTGTCGTAGGCGAGCTCGTGCAGCGGTTCATTGATCGCCACGCCCACCAGCCGCCAGAACTGGTTGCGTGGATGCGCGTAGTACTGCGCCGCCGCCAGCGAGGCGACACCCGGAAAGCTGCCGAGAATCAGCGTATGAGTGGCGTCATCGCCGATCGGCTCGAATCCGGCGAGCGTCATTTCGCCTCGCCGCGTACGACGCGCTTCGCATGCGAACTCAGATGCCCATACGCGCGCGCGTGCTTGCGCTGGTGCGGACCGTGCAGCGTGGCAAGGCGGGCCCATAGCGCATCGAGCATGCACTCGGTGACCATCAGCGGCGCGCCGTGCCGTTCGAACACCGAACGACGCGCGACTAGCGCATGAGATACGTCGCGCGACTGCCGCACGGCCAGCCGATGCAGCGGATGGCGCGCCGTCAACCTGCGGCTCGCGAGCGCCGAGCGCGACACGCTGCTGTCGCTGTACAGCAGTTCGGCGAGCGGACGCGTGCGCAGGCGGCGCATCGACTGCCATATGCCGGTGCTGTACGCCAGCGGCACGATGCTGTGCGCCACGACGAAAGGCGTGCCTTCGACCTTCAACGCGACTTCACGCAGCCACACCGGCGTACGCGGCGTGATGCCGAGCGCGCGGGCTTCATCCAGCCAGGGAAGACTGACGGCTTCGCGCGTGACATCGACCGTCACGGCGCCCAGCGTGCGCAGATGCGCGGTCAGCGAGCCGCCGCGCGTCAGCCAGTCTTGTTGAGCATCGGAGAGAACGGGACAGGGGACGACGCGCCAGTGCGCGTCGGTGGGATCGGTCGGCATGGACATGGCGGCGATTATAAAGGCCGCCCGCCAACGCCCGCCTTACACACATGCCGACCGCAGCTTAGGACGATTCGTATGGTGCCGGGCATGTCGGAAGCGGAAACTGAAATGCCGGTCGCGTGCCGCACCGGCTTCATCCTGAGAGGCAAATCGAATGTCGATAAACAAGAAACAGACTTCCAAACCGGTTGCGCATCTGGCGGCGGAAACGCTGCATGACCCGAAGGCGTCGGCAACGGCCAAGAGCCTTGCCGCGTCCGCCTTGGCTCAGACGCATACGAGCAAGCAAACCAGCGCCGAGATGGAGCACAAAGCCAGCGAAGTGCTTCACAGCACCAAGTATTCGCCGGACACCAAGACGCTCGCGGCGTCCGTGCTCGCCCAGTCGAACAAGGAGCGCAAGCGCAAATAAAAACAGGCGCCGCCGGTTTCCCGGCGGCGCCTGCTTCACACTGCCCTCAGTGCTTCAGCGCGCGAGCAGCAGCGCGTTGGTCCGCTTGACGAAGCTCGCCGGATCTTCCAGCGTGCCGCCTTCCGCCAGCATCGCCTGATCGAAGAGCAGATGGCACCAGTCCGCGAAGTTGGCATTGTCGGCGCTGAGTGCCTTCACGAGCGGATGCTCCGGATTCACTTCCAGAATCGGCTGCATCTCCGGCGCCTGCTGGCCCGCTGCCTTCAGCATGCGTTGCAGATAGCCGCTCATGTCGCCTTCGTCTGCCACGAGACAAGTCGGCGAATCGGTGAGACGGAACGTGAGCCGCACGTCCTTCGCCTTGCCTTCCAGCGCTTCCTTCATCTTCTCGACGAGCGGCTTCATGTCCTCGCCGACCTTCTCCTGCTGCTGCTTCTCTTCGTCGTTGAGCGCACCGAGATCGAGGTCGCCGCGCGCCACGCTCGCGAGCGGCTTGCCGTCGAATTCATTGAGGAACGACAGCATCCATTCGTCGACGCGATCCGTCAGCAACAGCACTTCCACACCCTTCTTGCGGAACACTTCCAGATGCGGACTGTTCTTCGCGGCCTGCCAGCTGTCGGCGGTCACGTAATAGATCTTCGTCTGCTCGGGCTTCATGCGCGCGACATACTCCGCGAGCGAAACGGTCTGCTCGCTGCTGTCGCTCTGTGTCGAGGCGAAGCGCACCAGTTTCGCAATCCGTTCCCGGTTGCTGAAATCCTCGCCGACGCCTTCCTTCAGCACCTGGCCGAACTCGCTCCAGAAACTCGCGTATTTCTGCTTGCCGGCGTCGTCCGTGGCTTCGGCCGATGCGCTCGCGATGTCTTCCAGCATCGACAGCACGCGCTTGGTCACGCCTTCGCGGATCGCCTTCACATCGCGGCTTTCCTGCAGGATTTCACGCGACACGTTGAGCGGCAGGTCCGCCGAATCCACCACGCCCTTCACGAAACGAAGATACGCGGGCAGCAGTTGCTCGGCGTCGTCCATGATGAACACGCGCTTCACGTACAGCTTGAGGCCGCCGCGATGCTCACGGTTCCAGAGATCGAACGGCGCGTGTTTCGGCACATACAGCAGTTGCGTGTACTCGCTGCGCCCTTCGACACGGTTGTGTGTCCAGGCGAGCGGCTCGTCGTGGTCGTGCGAGATGTGCTGGTAGAACTGCGTGTATTGCTCGTCGCTGATGTCGCTCTTCGGACGCGTCCACAGTGCGCTCGCCTGGTTGACGGTCTCGTCCTCGTCCTGCGTGACCATCTCGCTCTTTTCCGCGTCCCACTCTTCCTTTTTCATCAGGATGGGCAGCGCGACGTGATCCGAGTACTTCTGGATGATCGACTTGAGCTTGTGCGACGACAGCAGGTCGTCTTCGTCGGCACGCAGATGCAGCGTGATGGTGGTGCCGCGTTGCGCGCGCTCGATGTCCTCGACTTCGAAATCGCCCTCGCCCGCGCTGGTCCAGCGCACGCCCTGCTCCGCCGGCAGCCCGGCGCGGCGCGTCTCGACCGTGATCTTGTCCGCGACGATGAAGCCCGAATAGAAACCCACGCCGAACTGGCCGATCAGCGCCGCATCCTTCTGCTGGTCGCCCGAGAGCTTCGAGAAGAATTCCTTGGTGCCCGAGCGCGCGATCGTGCCGAGATGCGAAATGGCTTCGTCGCGGCTCATGCCGATGCCGTTGTCGTCAATGGTCACGGTGCGCGCGGCCTTGTCGAACGACACGCGGATGCGCAGGTCCGGATCGTTCTCGTACAGCGCGCTGTTCTCGAGGGCCTCGAAGCGCAGCTTGTCGGCGGCATCGGACGCGTTGGAAATAAGTTCGCGAAGGAAAATTTCCTTGTTGCTGTACAGCGAATGAATCATCAGGTGCAGAAGCTGTTTCACTTCTGCCTGAAAGCTCATGGTTTCTTGCGCCATGTCCGGGTCCTCTGTGTTGATTTATCTGTGTTGAAGTGATGCTGACGGCTCAGGTGGCGAAACGCGCGCCGCCCAGGCCGGCAATCCGAGCGATATCGGGGCGGTCCGGCGTTTTTCAAGGGCCGTTCCGGACAGCGCCCTATGATGGGGCTTTTACCTCGCCGCAGCCTGCCCCGTACTGTCATGCCGCTCCTGTTCCGCCGCGCACCGCCAGGCCGTCCGCTCACGCCGGGAGAAACCAGTATGGCGCGGCTCGTGTTCGGCGACGCAATCGACTATCCGGCGGTGCGCGTCCATGCCCGCGCCTATTTGCCGTTCGGCCTGCAGCCGCCCCGCACCGCGATGGCGCCCAATGGTCACCTGTATTTTCCGCGCGCCTGTTGTCAGGACGATTTCTCGTGCTGCGACCTCGGCAATCGCATGTGGTTCATTCACGAGATGACGCACGTCTGGCAATTCCAGCTCGGCTATCCGGTCCGATGGCGCGGCGCGTTTCGCATCGGGCTGTCCTACGCGTACCGGCTGGCCGTCGGCAAGCGTCTCGCCGACTTCAACATGGAAGCGCAAGGCAACCTGCTTGCGGATTATTTCGCGCTGCGCTTCTGCGACGGCCAGAACCGGCTCTACGAGCAGGGCTACCGGCAGATGCCCGGCGCGCTCGCGCTGTTCGAGACCGTGCTCGCGGACTTCATCCGGATGCCGTCCGCGCGGCGCAATCTGCCCGGACGAAGGCGTTAGCGCCCCGCTTCAAGCTTCATGCTTCACGCGCTGCGCCGCGACGCCCGGTCCAGATAGTTCGACAGCAGTTCCGGCAGCGCCGGATCGCCGCAATTGGCGACATTGAAACGCATCCAGGTGGTCGGCGACTGCTGCGGCGAGAACAGGCTGCCCGGTGTCAGCAGGAAACCGGCTTCGTGGCCGGCCGCGGCGAGACCATCGGAATCGACGCCCGCGTCGGCCCACAAAAACATGCCCGCCGACGGCGTCGAGAACAGCCGCAGGCCGGTCTTCTCGAGCATGCGCGCGGTCTTGTCGCGCACGCCGTCGAGCCGCGTGCGCAGGCGTTCGACATGCCGCCGGTAGTGTCCTTCGGTCAGGATCTTGTAGACGACCCGTTCGTTCAGCTCCGGGCTGGTCATGCCGACGAGCATCTTCTGATCGGCCAGCGCCTTCGCAACGTCCGGCGCGGCGGCGATATAGCCGACCCGCAGGTTCGCCGCGAGCGTCTTCGAGAAGCTGCCCAGGAAGATCACGCGCTTCAGCTGATCGAGCGAGGCCAGGCGCGTGGCCGGGAAGTTGGTCGGGCACAGGTCGCCGTAGACATCGTCCTCGACGACGATGAAGTCGTATTCCTGCGCCAGTTGCAGGATCCGGTACGCCTGCGCGGCCGTCAGCGAGGTGCCGGTCGGGTTTTGCAGCACGGAGTTGATGATCAGCATCTTCGGCCGCCAGGTGGCGACGAGCGCTTCGAGGGCGTCGAGGTCGGGTCCGTCCGGCGTGTACGGCATGCCGACGAGCCTCGCACCCTGCGACGCGAAGCGCCCGAACATCTGGAACCACGCCGGATCGCCGACGACCACCGCATCGCCCGGCTTCACATAGAGCCGCGCGATCAGGTCGATGGCCTGCGTGATGCCCGAGGTCAGCACGATCTGCCGCGCCGCCGATGCACCGATCTCCAGTTCCTCCAGCCGCGTCTGCAACTGCTGGCGCAGCGGCAGGAAGCCTTGCGGCGTGCCGAAGCCGAGCATGTGCGCGCCGCTCAGGCGGGACAGCGCGCGGAGGGCGTTGGTGATGAGTTCGCCGTCGAGCCAGCGGCCCGGCAGATAACCCAGTCCCGGCCCTTTCTCCGGACTCGATGTGTGCAGCATGTTGCGCAGCAGCCAGACCACGTCGATGGTGTTCTGCAACGGCTCGCGCTCCGAAGCGGCGGCGGGCGCCTCGCCACGGGCGACGAGCGACGGCGCCGCCCGCTCGCGCACGTAGAAGCCGGAACCGCGGCGCGAATCGAGATAGCCATGCGCGACGAGCCGTTCATAAGCCTCGACGACGGTGAAACGCGACACGCCCTTGTCGAGCGCGAGCTTGCGGATGGACGGCATGCGCATGCCGGGCCGGAACACGCGTTCGTCGATACGGCGGCGGCCCCATTGCACGAGCTGATCCACGAGGGTGAGCTGCGCGGCGTCGTGCGGGGCGGGAATCTGGTCGAGCGGGACGGACATGCGGACCTCCGGGCGGTTGCCGATGCGTGGCCGATGCGTTCTGGACTGTTCCGGAATCATCAAAAACTGTACCGAACACGGCTGGGTCGATTGTACCGTTACTGTTATGGTAGGAGACGCTACATTCTCCTTTCGGGGCCGCCATCAAGCTTGAGCGTCTCCCAGTCCAACCGCGCCTGTCATGACCGATTCCCGACTCCAACTCGACCACCTCGTCATCGCCGCGCGCACGCTCGAGGAAGGTGCGCAATTCGTCGCCGCGAAGTTCGGCGTGGAAACGGCGCCCGGCGGCACGCATCCGTCGATGCGCACGCACAATCGCCTGCTGAACCTGTGGGGCGGCGCCTATCTGGAAGTCATCGCGATCGATCCCGCCGCGCCTGCCGTCGACGCGCCGCGGCCGCGTCTCTTCGCACTCGACGATCCGGCGCAGCAGCAGCGCATCGCGGAACACGGTCCGCAGCTCGTGCACTGGGTCGCGCGCGTGGCGCGGCCGAAGTCGCTGACGCGCTGGCGCGAGCAGTATCCCGAGCGCATTGCGCCGGTCGCGGCCATGTCGCGCGGCGCCAATACCTGGGGCCTGACCGTCCCCGACGACGGCGCGTTCCCCGCGTGGCAAGGCGCCGGACAAGGCGTACTGCCGTCGCTGATCCAGTGGGACACGCCGCTGCTGCCGAGCGACGTGCTGCCGCCCAGCGGCATCGCGCTGCGGTCGTTGAGCGGCTTTCATCCCGATGCCGCGCGCATCGCCGAACAGCTCGCGTGGCTCGGCGCGGCGCACCTGATGCACATCGAGGCAACCGCGGGCACGCCGGTGCTGGTGGCGGAATTCGACTTGCCGGACGGCTCGACGCTTACGCTCGGCGAATCCGCGGAACAGGCTCAGGCGCGCGAGGAAGAGGCGCTTCAGGCAGCCAAACGCCGCCGCGCGAAGAAACCGGACACGCAGGCACCGCAGCAACTCGACCTGCCCGGCACACCCCAACAAGACATCTGAGATCCGATCCGAGGAGACACCCCACGATGAGAACCCGCGAAACCGAAGGCATGCTGCTCGGCCTGATCGGCGTCGTCATTTTCAGCCTGACGCTGCCGATGACGCGCATCGTCGTCGCGGAGGTGCATCCGCTGCTCAACGGGCTCGGCCGCGCGCTCGTCGCCGCCCTGCCCGCCGCCGCGCTGCTCGCCTGGCGGCGCGAAAAGTGGCCCAGCTGGCCGCAGGTCAAGAGCCTGGCCGTCGTGTCGCTGGGCGTGATCATCGCGTTTCCGGTGTTTTCCGCGTGGTCGATGAAATACGTGCCCGCGTCGCACGGCGCGGTCGTCAACGGTCTCCAGCCGCTGTGCGTCGCGATCTACGCCGCGTGGCTTTCGCACGAACGGCCGTCGAAGCTGTTCTGGGTCAGTGCGCTCGCGGGCAGCGCGATCGTCGTCGCATTTGCGGTGCAGACGGGCGGCGGCGGCCTGCAGGCGGGCGACCTGCTGATGCTGGTCGCGGTCGGCATCGGCGCGCTCGGCTACGCGGAAGGCGCGCGGCTCGCCCGCCAGATGGGCGGCTGGCAGGTGATCTGCTGGGCGCTGGTGTTGTCGGCGCCGTTCCTGCTTTTGCCGGTTGGCGGCCTTGCGTGGGCGCATCACGCGGCGCATCCCGGGCCGCTCTCGCTCAAGGTGTGGCTCGCCTTCGGCTATGTCACGCTGTTCTCGCAGTTCATCGGTTTCTTCGCGTGGTACGCCGGCCTGGCGATGGGCGGCATCGCGCGGGTGGGCCAGGTGCAGCTGCTGCAGATTTTCTTCACGATGGCCTTCTCCGCGCTGTTCTTCGGTGAACACGTGAGCGGCTCGACGTGGCTGTACGCGGCCGCGGTCATCGTGACCGTCGTGCTCGGCCGCCGCGCCGCCGTACGTCCCGCGCCGCCGCAGACTCAGGCAGTGCCGGCGCCCGCCGCCGGCCCGACGCACGCAAGATGACGCGCTCGCGCGATAATGCTGGATTGCGCGAGCGCCGCTCGCCCGCGCACCCCGATTTCCACCCAACGCGGGACCACTCCAAAGCCAACCGAGGCACCCCATGAATCAAGCCGATCTCCGCGCCACCCCGTGGCAACTCTCCGAACGCGCCCGCAAGCTCACGAGCTCGGCGATTCGCGAAATCCTGAAAGTCACGGAGCGGCCGGAGGTCATTTCCTTCGCGGGCGGCCTGCCCTCGCCCGCGACCTTTCCGGTCGAGGAAATGCGGCACGCGTCGGAGCGCATCCTGCGCGACCAGCCGTCCGCGGCGCTCCAGTACAGCGCGACCGAAGGCTACCTGCCGCTGCGCGAATGGGTGGCGGCGCGCTATTCGGTGAACGGCGCGTCGATCCGTCCGTCGCAGGTGCTCATCACCACCGGCTCGCAACAGGCGCTCGACCTGCTCGGCAAGACCCTGGTGGATCCGGGCAGCCGCGTGCTGGTCGAAACGCCGACTTACCTCGGCGCGCTCCAGTCGTTCTCGCTGTTCGAGCCTGACTACGTACAGGTGCCCACCGACGAATCCGGCCTGATTCCCGAAGGCCTGGATGCCACGCTCACCGCCGGCGCGCGCCTGCTCTACGCCCAGCCCAATTTCCAGAACCCGACCGGCCGCCGCCTGCCGCTCGCGCGCCGCCAGGCGCTCGCCGCCCTCGCGAAGACGGCCGCGTTCCCGGTGATCGAAGACGATCCCTACGGCGCGCTCGACTACGCCGGCGCCCCGCTGCCCACGCTGCTCTCGATGGCGCCGGATCACATCGTGCATCTCGGCTCGTTCTCGAAGGTGCTGGCGCCGGGCCTGCGCGTGGGCTACATCATCGCGCCCGAGGAACTGCACTTCAAACTCGTGCAGGCCAAGCAGGCCACCGACCTGCATACGCCGAGCCTCACGCAGCGCATCGTCTACGAAGTGGTCAAGGACGGCTTCCTCGACCAGCACGTGCCGAAGATCCGCACGCTGTATCGCGACCAGTGCGAAGCGATGCTCGACGCACTGCAACGTCACATGCCCGCCGGTGTCGAATGGAACCGTCCGGAGGGCGGCATGTTCGTGTGGCTGACGCTGCCGAAGCACATCAATACGATGAAGCTGCTCGAGCAGTCCGTCGCGCAGAACGTGGCCTTCGTGCCGGGCGGTCCGTTCTACGCCAACGAAGCCGCGCACAACACGCTGCGCCTGTCCTTCGTGACGGTGCCGCCCGCGACGATCGACGAAGGCGTCGGCCGGCTCGGCGCGCTGATCCGCGCGAGCCTCTGAATTTCCGGGGCGCCGCGCGCCCCTTCACCCGCTTGAAGTCAAGGAGCAACCGATGGCATCGAATGTGTACGACAAGCTGAAGGAACTCGGCATCGACCTGCCCACGGCAGGCGCGCCGGCGGCCGCCTACGTGATGAGCGCGCAGAGCGGCAACACGGTCTATCTGTCCGGCCATATCGCGAAGAAGGACGGCAAAGTGCACGCCGGCAAGCTCGGCGCCGACATCAGCACGGAAGAAGGCAAGGCGGCCGCGCGCAGTGTGGCCATCGACCTCATCGCGACGCTGCACGCGCACGTCGGCGACCTGAACCGCGTCAAGCGCATCGTCAAGGTCATGAGCCTCGTGAACTCGACCTTCGAGTTCACGGAACAGCACATCGTGACGAACGGCGCGTCCGAGCTCATCGCGGAAGTCTTCGGCGATGCCGGCAAGCACGCACGTTCCGCCTTCGGCGTGGCGCAGATTCCGCTCGGCGCGTGCGTCGAGATTGAACTGATCGCGGAAGTCGCCTGAAGCGCGTCCCGTTCGCCTGTTCATCCGCGAAACCCGACGCAGCGACGCGTCGGGTTTTTTTATGCTCTGCTTCAGCGAGACACAAGCTCATGTCCCCACACAACGTTGAACGCGTCGTCCAGTTCAAGCAGGTCGACGTCTTCACCTCGGTGCCGTTCAAGGGCAACCCGCTCGCCGTGATCTTCGATGCCGACGGCCTCTCCACCGAACGCATGCAGGAGATCGCGCGCTGGACCAACCTGTCCGAAACCGCTTTCCTGCTGCCGCCGACCGATGCACGCGCCGACTACCGCGTACGCATCTTCACGACCGCGGTGGAATTGCCGTTCGCCGGGCATCCGACGCTCGGCAGCGCGCACGCGCTCATCGACGCTGGCTACACGCCGAAGACGCCCGGACGGCTGGTGCAGGAATGCGGCGTCGGCCTCGTGACGCTCGCCGAACGCGCCGGCGGCGAGTGGGCCTTCGCCGCGCCGCCTGCGCGCATCACGCCGCTGAGTGCGGCGCAGCACGCGCGTCTCGCGGCAGCGCTCGCGCCCGCTGCACTCGATGCCGAAGCGCCGCCCGCCGCGGTGGACAACGGCGCGCCCTGGCTCGTGGTGCGCGTGCGCGACGCAGCGCAATGTCTTGCGCTGACGCTGGCGGGCGAGTCGCGCGAAGCAGTCCGGCAGATCGTCGCGGAGACGGGCACGCACGGCATCGTGGTCTATGGGCCGCACGCGCCCGGCGGACCGGCGACCTTCGAACTGCGCGCGCTCTTGCTGGGCGCGGAGAACATCGAGGATCCGGTCACGGGCAGCGCGAATGCCGCGCTCGCTACGCTGCTGACGCAGCAGGGCAAACGTCCGGGTGAGCACTATACGGTTCGGCAAGGCACCGTGCTCGGCCGCGACGGCCGCGTAAGCGTCACTTACGACGATCCGGCGGACGGCGAGCCCGTGTGGATCGGCGGCCATTCGGTAACTGTGATCGACGGAAATTTCCGTTGCTGAAACAATGACCTGTGCGTTTCCCCCGGCGCGCGTATACCCCCAAGAGCGGACTCTTTCTTAAAGGAAGCGGCTTCGCTACTATCTGACCAATGGGAATACAAATAGCGTCGGGCGTGGCGGCGGCAACGTGACGGAGCCGGCAGGGGCGCAGCCCGAATCCAGACTCGAAGCATCCTTCAGCGGCTCAGTGCCGGCGCGCCAGGACAATCGGCAAGCGCCGCCGGGCACAGCGCGCACAGCGAAAGCCACGCGCCCGAATGACGCCGCGAACAGGATCTGCCAAAGAATGTCCATCCCTCAACCGCGGCGTACCGCGCGCGGTATAGTCACTCGTTTCGGCCGAACGCTTCCGCACATGCATCGCTTCATCCATTTCGCGCAGTTCGCAGCACGTCAGGCGCTACGCGATCCAGCGTTGCAGGGAGCGCCATGAAGCGGGCGCGCACGCATGCCGTCCCGGACACCCTCACAAGCGCCCCGGCGGCGCGGCGGCGGCGGGCGTTGCTGGCCATTCCGGTACTCGGCACTTTCGTGCTCGTGTTGCTGTGGGCGGTGATCTTCGCCCGGCTTTCGGTGGAGCGCGAAGCCACCACGCACGAATCCATGTCTTCCGCCGCCATTCTGTCGGCGGCGCTCGAGCAGCACACCATCAAGGCCATTCATCAGGTCGACCAGATCACCCGTTTCGTCAAATACGAATACGAGAAATCGCCTGACAACTTCGACCTGATCGCCACCGTCGAAAAAGGCGTCGTGCAAAGCGACACGCTGGTGCAGGTCTCGCTGATCGACGAATACGGCACGCTGGTCGGCAATACCTCGGACCCGCATCCGAAACCCATCGACCTGTCGGACCGCGAGCACTTCAAGGTCCACGCGCATTCCAACGACGACCTCCTTTACGTCAGCCGCCCGGTGCGCGGCCGCGTGTCCGGCCTGTGGACGCTGCAGTTCACGCGCCGGCTCAATCATCCGGATGGCTCGTTCGCGGGCGTGGTGGTCGTGTCGGAAGACCCGGCCTATTTCACGAGCGACTTCTACAACGTCGCGTCGATCGGCCGCGAAGGCGTGATCGCCGTGGTGTCGGACAGCGGCTCGGTGCTCGCGCGCAGCACGGGCGGCGGCCTGGCCGATGGCGCCGCGGCCGCCACGGCCGCTGCGCAAGGCAACGGCGGCGATGCAAGCGCTGCCGCCAGCAGCCGCGCCCGCGCGGACTTCACCGCGAGCGGCGTGTATCCGACGCTGGATCACGCGTCGGGCATCTATGTGGATCCCATCGATCACGTGAAGCGCATCGTGTCGTACCGGCATATCGACGGTTATCCGCTCGGCGTGCTCGTCGGTCTCTCCGAACGCGAAGAGATGATCGACTACAACCACACGCGCAACGTCTATCTGCTGATGGCGAGCTTCATCTCGCTCGCGATGCTCGGCTTCTTCGCGGTTGCCACCGGCCTGATCGGCAAGCTGCTCGGGCGCGAGCGCGAGATGACGCACCTGGTCGAGTACGACCTGCTCACCGGCCTGCGCAACCGCTACTCCACGTTGCGCGCGCTGCGCCAGGACGTCGCGCAGCAGGAGAACATCGGGCGGCTGGCGCTGCTCTTCATCGACCTCGACAACTTCAAGACCGTCAACGACACGCTCGGCCACAATGCCGGCGACATCGTCCTGCAGATGACGGCCTCGCGGCTCGCGGAGACGGTGGGCCAGAGCGGCACGCTGTCGCGCATCGGCGGCGACGAGTTCGTGGTGGTCGTGAAGGGCGACGAGGTCGAGCAGCGCGCCGTCACGCTCGCCGACGACATCTCCACCATGTTCGCCACGCCCTTCGACGTGCGCGGCAGCGCGTTCGTGCTGCATGCGAGCATCGGCATTGCGCTGTTCTCGGTGTCGAACGAGAGCGAGATCGACTTGCTGAAAAAGGCCGACCTCGCGATGTACAGCGCCAAGGACGCGGGCCGCAACTGCTATCAGTTCTATTCGCCGCAGCTGTCGCATCGCGCGGATCACCTGATGAAGTGGGAACAGCAGCTGCGCGTCGCGCTCACCGAGGAGCAGCTGTTCCTCGTCTACCAGCCGAAGATCGACCTGACGCGCCGCTGCATCACCGGCTTCGAGGCGCTGGTGCGCTGGAACCATCCGCAGCACGGGCTGATTCCGGCGAACGAGTTCATTCCGGTGGCGGAGTCCACCGGCCTGATCGTCGCGGTCGGCGATTTCGTGATCCACACCGCGTGCAGGCAACTCGCGCAATGGCAGCAGGACGGCTATACGGGGCTTTCATTGGCCGTGAACATCTCGGCGGTGCAGTTCTGGCGCGGCGACTTGCTGGAGACGGTCGCGCGCGCGATCGAAGCGAGCGGCATTCCGCCGGACAAGCTCGAACTCGAGATCACCGAAACCGTGATGGTCGAATATCCCGAGCTCGTGCAGGAGAAGATCGTCGCGCTGAAGCGCCTGGGCGTGCGCATCGCGCTGGACGACTTCGGCACCGGCTATTCGTCGCTGTCGTATCTGAACCGCTTCTCCGTGGATACGCTCAAGGTGGACCGCTCGTTCATCCAGGCGATCCCCGAGGACCGCAGCGTGTGCGTGATGGTGTCGGCCATCATCAATCTCGCGCGTTCGCTCGGCCTGACGGTGGTGGTGGAAGGCACCGAGCGCGACGAGCAGATCGCGTGGCTCGCGGCGCTGGGGCCGGTGGAAGCGCAAGGCTTCCTGTTCTCGCGGCCCGTGCCGGCCGACGGCGTGCAGGCGCTGCTCGATCGCTTCGGCGTATGCGGCTGGTCGCGCGGACAGGCGCCGCGGACCCGCAATGACGTCGGCCGGGAGCCGTCGAGCCCCGCCCTCACCGACGAACCCGGCGGACGCTAGGCGCGGCTGTCGGAACCAGGGTGGCCCATGGCGCACCGGCCGGTGGTTCGCACGAACGATCAGCGGGCCGGCACGCATCCCCATGACCAGCAACCGCGCCCGACGGCCAAGGCTCTGTCGGACGCCACACTGCTCCGCAGGCCTTCACGCGGGCCTTCACGCGGGCCATAACGTGGACCATAAGGCAGCCCATAAAGCGGCCCATCAACCTCCATCGAACGGCTCCTCGATCTGGTCTGCTTCGGCATGACGCTTGTTCCATTCGTCCCGGTACTGGTTCAGGAGATCGTTCTGGGCTTCGGTCCGCTGGTAGTCGTCGTAACCATCGGCGATACCGCCCATCACCGCGCCGACGCCCGTGCAGATGATGCTTGCAACCGGCCCGACAAAGGGCACGAAGCCCACGATACCGCCCACCAGACCCAATACCTGCGCGCCGAGATTGAGCTTGTCCGGAACGGTCAATGTGCCCGCCTGCTGTTTCTGCAAGTAGGAATGAAGTGAGGCGCCAAAACCGACCGCTCCAAACGCGGTGCCGATCATCGAGGGCACAAGCTGCGTGCGCAAGGGCTTGGAGATCTTGAACCAGTCAGGATACGTTTCGGTATTCGCGAGAAAGGTGTTCTGATACTTGCTGAAATTCTCGCCGTACTTGTCCATCCATTGGCCGATCTGCGACTGCCGGACCTCCTGACTCGGCGTGTTCATCGCCTGTCCCAATTCCCTGTATGCCGTCGGCGCGTCCTTCATCAACGCCTCCCGCTCGTTCATCGCACGATCGAACTGGTCGTAGGTGTCGTGCTTCAATTGGCCGAGATGGTCCAGACGGCTGACCGCGTCCCGTGCCGCGGCGTTCTCCGACTTGCGCGCCGCCTCGACAGTCTGGAAGCCCAGATCGTTGAGCTTCTGCATCTCCGTGTGCGACTCGGATTCGATCTTCAGCAAATTGTCGTGGGCGTTTTGCGCGTCTTCCCGAGCGGCTTTCTTGAGTTCATCGCCCATCGTCTGCATGCCGCTGTATTCGCCGTACATCTCCGGGATCGCGCGTTGCAGGATCAGTCGCCGATTGGTGGGATCGGTGCCATCCAGCCTTTTGAAGACATCTTGCTTGAGTTGCTTCTGGCGATCCGCGACCTGCCCGTCGATTGCGCCGCTCACATGGGCCAGATCGGCGTCGACTTGCTGGTTCAGCGAATGGATCGAGCGCGCATCGTCCGCGCTCGTTGACGGGCCGCTCGGCTGTGTCGAAGTGCCGACGGTATTCGTGCCGTTCTGCGCAGGCGACGTGCCATTGGTGTTCGAGCCGTTCTGCGCCGGCGACGTGCCATTGGTGTTCGAGCCGTTTTGCGCGGGCGAAGTGCCATTGGTGTTCGAGCCGTTTTGCGCGGGCGACGTGCCATTGGTGTTCGTGCCGTTTTGCGCAGGCGCAGTGCCATTGGTGTTTGAGCCGTTTTGCGCAGGCGCAGTGCCATTGGTGTTCGTACCGTTTTGCGCAGGCGAAGTGCCGACGGTGTTCGAGCCGTTTTGCGCAGGCGCAGTGCCATTGGTGTTCGAGCCGTTCCCCGGGCTCGAAACAGGTTCCGACCTGGCGGCCTGCGCTTGCTTCGCCTGCCACTGCTTGGCGAGGTGATTCCCGATATCCGTGCCCGCGCCGCCGCTAACCTCGTTCAGGCCCTGCGCCATGGCCGAGCCGCCGCCGACGAAGTCGTCAGTGGGATCCTTGCCGTCCTTCAGTTTCTGGATGCCCGACATGAACATGGAACCCGCCTTGGAGAAGTTGTTGGTCGCCGCCAGCCCGCGCGCACCCAGCAGCGTCGCGAGCCGGCCGTTCGGACCCATCCAGTCGAACCGGCTCTGGCCGGGAGTCTGGAACCGCGATACCACAGGCCAGTTCTTCAACACCTGGGAGTTGTTGAAACGACCTTCATCGAAGAGCGCCGAGCGCGCGATGATGCCCGGATATTTCCCATACTTGTTGAAGTCATCGAGTGCGTGGTCCTTCGTCAGCGGCTTCAGATCGACGTTGGCGTTCTTGCTGATGGATTCGGGCGTGTCATTGTCCTGCCGATGTTCGAACGCATACGCAAGGCGGTCCGACCGGTCTTGCTGATCGCGGCTCAGTGTGGTCTGCCCCAGGATTTTTTGAGTCTCGTCGAACGCCCTGCCCGCTGCGATGACATGGTCGGTGGTGTCCTTGCCGTCCCTCACGTCCTTCATCGAGTCATCGACCGCGGAATTGAAGCGGTCGCCAGCCGCCGCCAGGTCGTTCCGCAAGACGAGCGAATCCGCGAGATCTCGCGAAGTCATGTCAGCGGAAGCTTTGTCGGTTGCCGTTCGTGGCGTGCCCGACGTCTTAGTTGAAGCACTGGCGTCCGGAACGGACTGCGTAGCCGGCGACGGCTGTTCCAGCGACAACTGCTGCTGCGTTCCGACGCCCGGCGCGCGCTGTCCTGCGACGTCCTGCCCGGTCGGTGAAACTTGACCGGCCTGCGCAGTCGATGTGGGCAACGCTGTCTGCGCGTTCTGCGCGTTCTGCGCGTCCTGGGCGTCTTCCGCGTTCGTCGAAGCGGGCGACTTTTGCGGGATATCAGAGGCCGAATCCGTCTGCGCCGATCCCGAACCCGACGTGCCGTCCGAACCCTGCGAGGACGACGCTTCCGCGTCCTGTGAAGGCTGCTGGGCCGGCGGCGGATCATCCGAGGTGTCGCTGGATCCGCTCAGCGTCTGGGTGCTTTTCGAATAATCGCTGGACACTGAAATCATACGAGCTCCGCAAAGGAAATTGATCGAGAGGATGTGATCGGCCGTTTTTTGACAAGGACGGCATGCCATGGTCGGCGTTATTTCCTTAGCTTGTGCGATGAATTTTTATACAAATCGCATTTTAATATCCTGTATAAAGGATGACTGATTTTTTTAATGATTATTTAGCGTGACTTAAGAAAAATCCAAAAATAATCTTAATGTGGCCCATAACAAATAAGACTTTTCTAAGAGCGTTTTTTCAATCCACCTGCTTGATGACAATTATGGAGATAATCAACAATGAAAGAATCAACTGAACCGCAATTGACTCGCCCATCCGAACCACGTGATAAACGCGATACACGGCGCCGCATCGTCGCCATTGTCGGGGCGTCGTCGGGCAATCTTGTGGAATGGTTCGACTTCTATGTCTACTCGTTCTGCGCCATTTACTTCGCGTCCACCTTCTTCCCCGCAGGCAACACGACCACGCAGTTGCTCAACACCGCAGGCGTCTTTGCCGCAGGCTTCCTGATGCGTCCCATTGGCGGATGGTTCTTCGGCCGTCTTGCGGACAAGCATGGACGGCGCGCGTCGATGATGGTGTCGGTATTGATGATGTGCGGCGGATCGCTCGTCATCGCGCTGCTGCCCGGTTATGCCGAGATCGGCGCGCTGGCGCCCGCCTTGCTGCTGGTCGCGCGTCTGTTTCAGGGACTCTCGGTGGGCGGCGAATACGGCACGAGCGCAACCTACATGAGCGAGGTCGCGCTCGAAGGCCGCCGGGGCTTCTATGCGTCGTTCCAGTATGTGACGCTGATCGGCGGGCAACTCTGCGCGCTGCTCGTGCTGGTTATCCTTCAGCAAACGCTCAGCACCGAAAGCCTGAAGGCCTGGGGCTGGCGCATTCCGTTCCTGGTGGGCGCGGCGGCGGCGGTCATCGCGCTCCTGCTGCGGCGTTCGCTCGACGAAACCACCACCGCCGAGTCCCGCCGCAGCAGTGAGGCCGGTTCGTTCAGCGGACTCTGGCGGCACAAGGGCGCCTTCGTGACCGTACTGGGCTTCACGGCCGGCGGGTCGCTCGTGTTCTACACGTTCACGACCTACATGCAGAAGTATCTCGTCAACACGGCCGGCATGAACGCGAAGACCGCCAGCCACGTGATGACGGCCGCACTGTTCGTGTTCATGCTGCTGCAACCGCTCTTCGGCGCGCTCTCCGACCGCATCGGGCGACGCAAGTCCATGATCTGCTTCGGCTCGCTCGCCACATTGTGCACGGTGCCGCTCATGGACACGCTCAAGGATGTCAGCAACCCGCTGGCGGCGTTTGCGCTGATCGTCACGGCGCTCTGCATCGTGAGCTTCTATACGTCGATCAGCGGCCTGATCAAGGCGGAGATGTTCCCGGTGCACGTGCGCGCGCTCGGCGTGGGCCTGTCCTATGCGCTGGCGAATGCGATCTTCGGCGGCTCGGCGGAATACGTGGCGCTCTGGCTCAAGCAGGCGGGCATCGAAAGCATGTTCTACTGGTACGTCACCGCCCTGTGCGCCGTGGCCGGGCTCGTGTCGCTGTGCATGCGCGATCCTTCAAAGGAAGGCTATCTGAAGGATGGCCCGCAACTGGAGCCGCAAGCCGCGCAGCCTCAGCCTCAGACGCACTTCACAGACCGCGTGACAACACCGCTGCACCAATCGTCACGATACCCAACACCAGATTGATCACGACGAGCCTGCGCACGGTTCCGACGGCGCGCGCGCCGTCGGGCCAGTTTTGCGCCTGCACCGCGCGCCGGATGCGCGGAAACACGGCGAAGCGGATATGCCCGAAGATCAGCATCATCACGACGCCGAGGCCGGCCATCACGTGCAGCGGCACTGCAGCGTGCGTGCCGCCGAACTCGGCCAGCAGGAAGCCGCCCGAGAGCAGGATGACGAGCACCGACGCCGCGACCCAGTTGAAAAAGCGCGTGAAGACGGATTCCCACAGCGGCAGGCGCAGCTGCGGCGTGAGGTCGCCGAGCGCGGGACGCAGGCAGAAATGCGCGAAGATCATTCCGCCGATCCATACGGCAACGCCGAGGAGATGCAGGAAAAGCGCGGCTTCGATGGCTTTGTTCATTGTGGTTTTGGGCTGACGTCGTGGGCTTGAACGCGGGTGTCGCGGGTATTCGAGTTTGGGCATTCGACTAGGACGCCGCCCGCCAGTTCCTGTGCGTGCGGCCACGAGCCAAATAAAAACGCCTCGCCGCAAGCTTGCGACGAGGCGTTCCAGACAATGCCGAAGCAAGCCTTGATGCTTATCCCTCGAACACCGGCCTGAGTTCCGCCACCTTCAGCGACGAATCCGGCGCCCTGCCCTTCCGCGCCCGCTTGCCGAGGTGCAGTTGCAGTTGCGAGCCGGCCAGCTTCTCGTCCCTGATCTTGCCGCCGCGTCCGGTGCCGATCATCACGACACCGCGCGCGTCGATGGCGAGCGCCTGACGCAGCGTTTCCTTCGGATCGAGCGCCATCAGCGTGACGCCGCGCCCGCCGCCGGAGAGCGTCTTCATCTCGTCCATGCCGAACACCAGCAAGCGTCCCGCGCTCGACAGACACGCCACATAGGCCGCGCCCGGAATGACCGGCATCGGCGCGAGCGGGGCCGCGCCTTCGTCGATGGTCATGAACGCCTTGCCCGCCTTCTGGCGGCTTACGAGGTCACTCAGCTTCGCGATGAAGCCGAAGCCGTTGCTCGACGCCAGCAGCAGTTGCTGCTCCGCATTCGCCGCGAAGTAATGCAGCAGATGCGTGCCCGATTCGAGTTCGATCAGCGACGTGACCGGCACGCCGTCACCTCGTCCACCCGGCAGGGCCGCGACCGACACCGAATACACCCGGCCCTTGCTGCCCCATGCCACCAGCGCGTCCGGCGTGCGCGCCTGGAAGGCCGCGTAGAGACCATCGCCCTGCTTGAAGGTGAAGCCAGCCGGATCGAGTCCATGTCCCTTCAGCGCCCGCACCCAGCCCTTCTGCGACACGACGACCGTCACCGGCTCGTCGACGACGCGCGCCTCGAACGTCGCGCGCGTGGCTTGCTGGATCAGCGTGCGGCGGTCGTCGCCATACTGCTTCGCGTCGGCTTCGATTTCCTTGATGAGCAGACGCTTCATCGAGGCGTCGCTGTTGAGCAGTTCTTCGAGCTTGGCCTTCTCTTCGCCCAGGTCCTTGAGTTCCTGCTCGATCTTGATCGCTTCCATGCGCGCCAGTTGACGCAAACGGATTTCAAGGATGTCCTCGGCCTGGCGGTCGGAGAGGTTGAAGCGCGCGATCAGCGCCTGCTTCGGTTCGTCGGATTCGCGAATGATGCGGATGACTTCGTCGATATTCAGGAAGACGATCATCCGTCCTTCGAGAATATGGATGCGGTCGTTGACCTTGCCGAGCCGATGCTGCGTGCGCCGTGTCACCGTGACGAAACGGAAGCCGACCCACTCGTGCAGGATCTCGACGATGCCCTTCTGCCGCGGACGGCCGTCCGAGCCGATCATCACCAGGTTGATCGACGCGTTCGATTCGAGGCTCGTATACGCGAGCAGCGAATTGACGAACTCGGTCTGGTCCAGGCGGCTCGATTTCGGTTCGAACACGAGCCGCACCGGCGCGTCCTTGCCGGACTCGTCGCGTACGGCGTCGAGCAGGCCGAGCAACGTCTGCTTGGTCTGCGCCTGCTCGGGCGTGAGCGTCTTCTTGCCGAGCTTGATCTTCGGATTGGTGAGCTCCTCGATTTCCTCGAGCACCTTCTGGCTCGACACGCCCGGCGGCAGTTCGGTGATCACCACCTGCCACTGTCCGCGCGCGAGGTCCTCGATCTTCCAGCGCGCGCGCACCTTGAGGCTGCCGCGCCCGGTCTCATAAGCCGCCGAAATCTCGGCCTGCGACGAGATGATCTGCCCGCCGCCGGGAAAGTCCGGTCCGGGCAGCTTTTCCATCAATCCGGCATGACCGATCTTCGGGTCGCGGATCATCGCGACGGCGGCTTGCGCCACTTCGCGCAGATTGTGCGACGGCACTTCCGTCGCGAGACCCACCGCAATGCCCGACGCGCCGTTCAGCAGCAGGAACGGCAGGCGCGCGGGCAAGAGCTTCGGCTCTTCGAAGGAGCCGTCGTAGTTCGGCATGAAATCGACCGTGCCCTGGTCGATTTCATCGAGCAGCAGATGCGCGATGGGCGTCAGGCGCGCTTCCGTGTAGCGCATGGCCGCAGCGCCGTCGCCGTCGCGCGAGCCGAAGTTGCCCTGCCCGTCGATGAGCGGATAGCGCATCGAGAAGTCCTGCGCGAGCCGCACCAGCGCGTCGTACGCCGACTGGTCGCCGTGCGGGTGATACTTGCCCAGCACGTCGCCGACCACGCGCGCCGACTTCACCGGCTTCGCGTTGTTCGACAAGCCCATCTCGTTCATCGCGAACAGGATGCGGCGCTGCACCGGTTTCTGGCCGTCGCACACGTCCGGCAGCGCGCGGCCCTTCACCACGCTCACCGCGTAGGACAGGTAAGCGCGTTCGGCGTACTCGCCGAGCATCAGTTGTTCGCCGTCCGGTGCGGTCTGGGCGGCGAAGAGATCGTCTGTGGTTCCCATCGAATTTCCGTTATGCGTGTCTCAGGTCGAGTTCGGAGCGGGCTCAGATGTCCGCTTCGACCTCGTTGCCCTTCTCTTCGAGCCAGCTGCGCCGCGATGCCGCTTCACCCTTGCCCATCAGCATCGTCATGCGCGACACCGTGAGGTCGAAGCCGAGATCGCCCAGCGCGATGGGCAGCAGGCGGCGCGTGTCGGGGTTCATGGTCGTGTCCCAGAGCTGCTCGGCGCTCATCTCGCCCAGGCCCTTGAAGCGGCTGATGGTCCACGCGGTTTCGCGCACGCCGTCCTTGCGCAGCTTGTCGAGAATCGCTTCGAGTTCGCCTTCGTCGAGCGCGTAGAGCTTCTGCGCCGGCTTCTTGCCGCGCGCGGGGGCGTCGACACGGAACAGCGGCGGACGCGCGACGCACACATTGCCGCGTTCGATCAACTGCGGGAAATGCTTGAAGAACAGCGTGAGCAGCAGCACCTGGATGTGCGCGCCGTCCACATCCGCGTCCGACAGAATGCAGATCTTGCCGTAGCGCAGATTCGACAAGTCGACCTGTTCGTCCGGACCGTGCGGATCCACGCCGATGGCCACCGCGATGTCATGCACTTCGTTGTTCGCGAAGAGCCGGTCGCGCTCGGTTTCCCACGTGTTCAGCACCTTGCCGCGCAACGGCAGGATGGCCTGGAATTCCTTGTCGCGGCCCATCTTCGCGGAGCCGCCCGCCGAATCGCCCTCGACCAGGAAGATCTCGTTGCGGCTGATATCGGTGGATTCGCAGTCGGTCAGCTTGCCGGGCAGCACCGCGACGCCCGAGCTTTTCTTCTTCTCGACCTTCTGGCCGGCGCGGGTGCGCGCCTGCGCCTGGCGGATCACCAGTTCCGCGAGCTTCTTGCCGAATTCGACGTGCTGGTTGAGCCACAACTCGAGCGCGGGCCGCGAGAACGACGAGACGAGCTTGACGGCATCGCGGCTGTTGAGCCGTTCCTTGATCTGGCCTTGGAACTGCGGGTCGAGCACCTTGGCCGACAGCACGAAGGACACGCGCGCGAACACGTCTTCCGCGAGCAGCTTGACGCCCTTCGGCTGGAGATTATGGATCTCGACGAAGTTCTTCACGGCCTGGAAGAGACCGTCGCGCAGGCCGGATTCGTGCGTGCCGCCGGCGGGCGTCGGAATCAGGTTTACATAGGATTCGCGCAACAGCGGCCCTTCCTCGCTCCACGCGACGACCCACGACGCGCCCTCGCCTTCCGCGAAGGTTTCCTCGGTGTTCTTCGAGCTTTCGGCGAAGCGTTCGCCTTCGAAGAGCGGAATCAGCAACTCGCTGCCGCCCATGCCTTCGAGCAGATAGCCGCGCAGGCCGTCTTCATACTTCCAGGTTTGGTGCTCGCCGGTTTTCTCGATGACGAGCACGACTTCGACGCCCGGCAACAGCACGGCCTTCGAGCGCAGCAGACGTTGCAGTTCGCCGACCGGCAGGTTCGCCGAATCGAAATACTTCGGGTTCGGCCACGCGCGCACGCGGGTGCCGTTTTTCTTCACGCCGCGTTCGCCCGCGCGCGTCGTGAGTTCCTCGACGACGTCGCCATTGGAGAACGCCAGTTGCGCGATCTTGTTGTCGCGCCAGACGGTGACTTCGAGACGCGTGGCAAGTGCATTCGTCACCGACACGCCGACGCCGTGCAGCCCGCCCGAGAACGTATACGCACCGCCTGCGGCCTTGTCGAACTTGCCGCCCGCGTGCAGACGCGTGAACACGATCTCGACGACCGGCACGCCTTCTTCCGGATGCAGCCCGAAGGGAATGCCGCGGCCGTCGTCTTCGACGGACACGGAATTGTCATTGTGCACGGTGACGGTGATCTGCTTGCCGTAGCCGCCCAAGGCCTCGTCGGAGGCGTTGTCGATCACTTCCTGAATGATGTGCAGCGGATTCTCGGTCCGCGTGTACATGCCGGGCCGCTGCTTGACCGGTTCCAGGCCCTTGAGCACCTTGATCGATGCTTCGCTGTAACCGGCTGCCTTGGCATGCATGACAGGCCGCTTGCCTCGGTCGGTTCCTGTCGCCATTGCGCTGGATTTTTTCGTGGACATAGTTGAACGTTGATCCGGCTCCCCGGCGTGCGCGGAAAAGTGCTGCAACGTGACGCTCGCGTGACGCCCGGGCTGCCGGCGAATGCTGATGAAAGTGCCTGGCCGGAACGGCCTGCGGCGGGGTGTCGACCCGCCCGGCGCTCCGTGCCGCGCTAGGAGAATAGCGTTTTTCGCTCGCCGCGCCCACCTCGGGAGCGTAAAACACCCGGCTGGCGGGGCGATGTCATGGGCTCGGGCCGGGTCCGGGCGCGCGTTGTGACTGCTGTGGCCGTTGTGGCCGTTGTAGCCGCTGTGGCCGCTGTGGCCGCTGTGGCCGCTGTGGCCGCTGTGCCCGCTGTAGCCGCTGCGGCCGCTGCGGCCACTGTAGCCGAAGCCGTTGTAGCCGCTGTAGCCACTGTGCCCGGCGCACCCATCGCACGCATCGCGACCATTACACCCATCGCGCCGGGCACGCCCGTCATTTCCGTTTTGCTTCCAGTTCCTCCCAACGCTCCAGCGCCACCAGCAATTCCTCTTCGATCGCCGCGTGCCGTTCCGACAAACGCGCGCCTTCCTTCGCGTCGCGCGCGAAGACCGAGCCGTCCTCGAGCTGCGCGCCGATCGACTTCTGCTCCTCTTCCAGCGCGGCGATGCGCGCCGGCAGCCCCTCCAGCTCGCGCTGGTCCTTGAACGACAGCTTCACGGTGCGCTGCGCATTGCGGCCGGCCGCGCTGTCTTTCGGTGTCTCGTCCTTCGGCGCCTCCTTCGCGGTCTGACGTGCCGCCTCTTCCGCGATGCGCTCCGAACGTTCGCGCTGAATCTGCCAATCGGAAAAACCGCCGACGTATTCGCGCCACAAACCGCCGCCCTCGGCCGCGAACACCGAGGTCACGACGTTGTCGAGGAACGCGCGGTCATGGCTCACGAGGAGGACGGTGCCGTCGTAGTCCGCGAGCAGTTCCTCGAGCAGTTCGAGCGTGGGGATGTCGAGGTCGTTGGTCGGTTCGTCGAGCACCAGCACGTTGGCGGGCCGCGCGAACAGCCGCGCCAGCAGCAGGCGGTTGCGCTCGCCGCCCGACAGCGAGCGCACCGGCGAACGCGCGCGCTCCGGCGCGAACAGGAAGTCGCCGAGATAGCTCATCACGTGCTTCTTCACGCCGTTCACCTCGACCCATTCGCTGCCCGGGCTGATGGTGTCGGCGAGCGATTTGTCGAGGTCGAGTTGCGCGCGCATCTGGTCGAAGTACGCCGCCTGGATGTTGGTGCCGGTGCGCACGCGGCCTTCGTCGGGCTGCAGTTCGCCCAGGATCAGCTTGAGCAGCGTGGTCTTGCCCGCGCCGTTCGGACCGACAAAGCCAATCTTGTCGCCGCGCATGACCGTGGCCGTGAAACTATCGACGATGGTGCGCGCGCCATAGCGCTTGGTCACCTCGGTCAGTTCGGCGACGATCTTGCCCGACTTCTCGCCCTGGCCTACATCCAGCCGCACGTTGCCCTGCACGTTGCGGCGCTCGGCGCGCTCATTGCGCATCTCGACCAGCCGCGCAATGCGCCCGACGCTGCGCGTGCGGCGCGCCTCGACGCCCTTGCGGATCCACACTTCTTCCTGCGCGAGCAGCTTGTCGAACTTGGCCTGTTCGACCTGCTCGACTTCGAGCTGCTGCGCCTTGCGCGTCTGGTACGCGCTGAAATTGCCCGGATACGACAGCAGGCGCCCGCGATCCAGCTCGACGATGCGCGTGGCCACACGGTCGAGGAACGCGCGGTCGTGGGTGATGAACAGCAGGCCCGAGCGCAGCGTGACGAGCAGGTCCTCCAGCCAGCGGATGCCTTCGAAGTCGAGATGGTTGGTGGGTTCGTCCAGCAGCAGCACGTCCGGCTGAACCACCAGCGCGCGCGCCAGCGCCACGCGCTTCTTCATGCCGCCGGACAGCGCGCCGGTGCGGGCGTCGCCGTCCAGGCCGATCTGCGCGAGCGTGGTGGCCACGCGAGTGCGCCAGTTCCAGGCGTCGCGCGTGTCGAGCGCCCCCTGCAGCGCGTTCATGCGCGACAGCAGCGTGTCGTGCTCCGGGCCTTCGGGCGTGTCGGCAAGCGCATGCGTGACGGCATCGAACTCGTCTAGCAGCGCGCGCGCCTCGGTGAGACCCGAGGCCACCACGTCGAAGACGGTGGCGTCGAGATCGAATTCAGGCTCCTGCGGCACGTAGACCGTGGAAAGCTCGCCCTGACGCGTGATGAGGCCGTCATCGGGCGCGGCGAGGCCCGCGACGATCTTGAGCAGCGACGACTTGCCCGCGCCGTTGCGGCCGATCAGCCCGACCCGCTCACCCGCTTCGAGCGTGAAGTCGGCGTGGTCCAGCAATGCAACATGGCCGAACGCGAGCTGCGCGTCCGAAATGGAATAAAGCGACATGGGAAAACCGGATGAAGGGCGAAGGATTGCCGGCGTGCCCGGCAATCAAGGGAAGCGTTCATTGTACCGGGCGTGCCGGGCGCGGGGGTCGTGCGCCTCCCTGCTGGCCGAACGGACGACCGCAACCGTGCGGCCGGCCGTTGGGAGGTTACTGCACGTGAATCTTGATGGTCTGGCTCATCTCGGGACCGTACGAGCGATGCGCGCCGTCGCCGAATTGCAGCGTCAGCGTGTGATCGCCGGGAGGCAGCTTGATATCGGCTTCGGTCTGGCCCTTGCCGTAATGCAGCGAGGTATCGTTCGCCGGAATCACGGTGCCTTTCGGCAGCGGCTTGCCGTCGATCAGCACATGATGATGGCCGGTGCCCTCGGTCATCGTGCCGGCGGGCGAAATCGACATGCCGTCGACCGCGAATTGCACGTGCACCGGGCTCGTGACCGTCGCGCCGTCCTTCGGCTGGACAAAATAGACCCGCGCCTGCGCCTGCGCGGTGTTCATGAAGGACATCAGCACCGCGCCCGACAGCACCGCACCCAACAGTGTCTTCTTCAACATCGTTTTCTCCATGCAAGGTAAACCGGTCGATGGCGCGGCCTCGGCGCCGGGAATTCGCAGCAGCATACACCGGGCGTTCCGGCCGTCACATCGGGACCACTGCGCAGCGCCATCTCGAAGGCCACGCCGCGGCACGCCGTCGCGCCCGCGCGGGCCAAGCGGAGATTCCTGTAAGATGCGGCTCGCCGCGTTCCTGCCCGTCCGGGCGTGGTCCGCGCGGCCTGTTCATTCTTTCTGGAATCAAGAGTCTGCCGTGAGCGAAGTCATCGAATTCAAGAGCTGGGTCTGCCTGATCTGTGGCTGGGTCTACAACGAGGAAGAAGGCTTGCCCGACGAAGGCATCGCGGCCGGAACCCGTTTCGACGACATTCCCGCCGACTGGCGCTGCCCGCTGTGCGACGTCGGCAAGGCGGATTTCGTCGCCGTCGAATTCTGATCGTTGCCGCCGCGCGCCCGCGCGGCGGACGCTACGCCATCGGGCGCCGGCCGGCCGTCAGCGCGCCACCGCGATCAGCTCGCGGCTCGTCTCATCCAGGGGCGCGCGCGTCCAGTCCCCATACCAGTCGATGTGCGCAAAACCCGCGCGCTTCAGTAAGTCCGTCAATGCGTCAGCGGTCCGGAAGCGCAACTCGCTCTCGGCGCTGAGCGTTTCGGCGGCATCCGTCCCGCCCATTGTCGACACGAAGCGGTAATGCGTCGTGAACGCGACGCGGCCCGTCGTCGCGGGATCGGGCTGCGCATGCCGCTCTTGCCACACGTCGACCGTGCCGCCGCCAGGCGCCTCGATGCGTTTCATCGAGCGCTCCGGCGTCCAGTTCTCCCATGCGCGCGCTGCCGGATGGCGGCTCTCGAACGCCAAGCGACCGCCCGGACGCAATGCGCGGCGCCCGGCCTGCAACGCAGCCAGCAACGCGGCGTCATCGAGCAACATCTGCACGACGTGCCCCGTCATCACCAGCAGATCCGCCGGCGCACCGACGAACGGCAGCGCGCCGGCGTCGCCTTCGATCCAGGTCACCCGGTCGCCTTCCGGACGCGCCCGCGCCACGCGCAGCATCTCCCGCGACGGATCGATGCCGGTCACGCGCACGCCGCGCCGGGCGAGTTCACAGGCGAGCAACCCGGTGCCGCAGCCAAGGTCCACGACATGCGCGGCTCCATCGGCGAGCGACAGATAGAACGCCGTATCGGCGGCGAACGGATTGAGGACGTCGTAGAGCGCGACCAGGCGCGGATCGGTGTAGAGCATCAGTGGCCTGGCTCAGTGACTCTGATAAGCAAGCGCGTCGCGCATCGGCTGGCTGGCGATCATGATCGGACCGCTGAAGGGCGTGTCGAGGTCGACGATCACGAGCACGGCGGACGCGATCGACAGCGCGCCGAGCATGATCGTCACCAGCGAGAGCGCATTGCGCGGCGCGATCAGGCCGAAGCACAGAAAGATGATGAGCAGCCATCCCACCAGAATGCGGTCGAACGGATAGGAGAGCGAGCCGTGCGCCTCCTCGATCAGCTTCCAGCGCAGCGCAATAAGCTGCTCGAAGCGCCCGGCGCTTTCGTCGGCGAGCGCGCGGTGGTAGGCGTCGGCCGGCTGCAGCAGACGCACGCTGTGCTGGGCCCGGCCGAGCAGCGTGCCGAGTTCGGGGCTCGCGAGATCGCCGTTCTTGGGGGAAGGCGCAATGGCCGGATAGTCGCCCGCGGGACGCGGCTCATCGGGCCAGGTGCTGGCGATCGCCGCCGCCGTGTAGGTGCGCAGCAGCGCGCGGGCGTCATCGAGATCGTGACCGTAGTCGCGCATCGTGCGGTCCAGCTCGATGAGCACGGTGGCGTAAGTACGCATGTCATTGTTGGTCGTGTCGAAGCCGGTCTTCGCCGAGGCCGTCAGCAAGCCGAGCACGAGCGCCGCGAACGTCACCAGCATGCCGACCAGCAATTGAAGCAGCTGCACCGTTTCCTGCGCCTTGTGTTCCTCGGGCAACAGCGGCCGCACGATGGCGCCCAGGCCCGTGCTGGCCAGCAGCAGCACGAAGACGAGTACCGCGGTCTGGATTTCCGTCATGAGCGGTTGAGCCGGAAGGGCGAGGCCGAAACATGCGCATTATGGGTGGAAATGGCGCCGCTCGTTTCGATTCCGCAAAAAGTCCGGCGGCTTCAGTCGATTCAGTCGTACGTGAAGGTCACGGTCGCGGTCACGCCGACCGTCCCCGCCGACAACGCACCGAGCCGGTAGTACTGCGCGACCAGCGGGATGATCATCGTGCCGGTCGGCCCGCTGGTGCCGAGCGGTACGGCGTCGCCATTGATCGGAATGGGTGTGCCGGTGGTCACTCCCGGCGCGCTTGCCAGCAGCAATTGCACGCCGACCCGCGCGCTGCCGTTGAGGTTCTTGAGCACGGTGGGAAGCGTATCGGTCGTGCCGCTCACGGACATGGTCAACGACGTTTGCGGCTGACAACCGGACAGCTCGATGACGAACGCCTTCGCGCCGCTCGTGACGCCGGTGAAGTCCGCGACCGGCACGGTGGCGAGCGTGACGACCTGCGGCAGCGTTGCAGGGTTAGGAAAGCACGACGACGCCAGAATCGAGCCGTAGAAGCTGAAGGTGGCCTGCGAGCTGGCGAGCGCCGCCGGGGCGCTCAGCAGCATCGAAACTGCCGTCATGAGCCGGATGCTGCGCATTCGGTACGCTCCGTCGAAAGAGTGGCGGGCACGAGCCCGTCATTGGTAGAGCACGGTCATGGTCATGATCGTGCTCGCGTTGCCCGGCGTGACCGGGCCGGTCCGGTAGAAACGCGCGGTCAGCGGTACTCGATAGTTGCCGCCGGAGTAGCTGCTGTAACCGGCCAGGGCCTGCCAGGTGTCGAACGGCACGACCTGGCCCGTCCTGTTGTCAAGCAACTGCACCCCCACGCCGCCCGCCGAGCCCGCCTCCGGCTGCAATGCGGCGACATCGTTCGCCGCCTCGCCGAATTGCGGCGAGATCATGTACGTGACGGAGTGAATCGAACCGGCCTGCGTGCCCGGGTTGTCGCTGCCGCCGGGACAGCTGAGGAACTGCACGTTCAACATGCCCTTGCCCGGCTGCGGCGGCGACAGCGAGCCGACCGCCGGGAAATCCGAGACCATGAACGTGCCGACGTCGACACTCTGGTCCGGCGTCGTGCAGGTCATCGGCAGGACCATGCTGACGACCGTCGAGATCGGCAGCGTCGGCGAGATGGTGGTGTTCACGTAGGGCTGAAGGGTCATGATCTGCTCGCCGCCTACCCATCCGCCCATCTGCAAAGGGCCGGTCTTCACGAGTGCGATGGACGTCCGTGCGCCGACCGTCTTCGTGCCCGTCTGACCGGCGAGCAACGGACTTGATGCGTCGGCATACGTGGGACCGCTCTTGCGCGCGCCTTGCCACGCGGTCGTCGAGCCGTCGGCCGATTCGAACTGCATGGCGATGGCGATACCGATGCCCTGCGAGGCGGTGGCCAGCACGGGAATGCTCGCGCCGTTGTACGGGACCTCGACACCCGTGCGCGTCGTTGCGTCGCCGTTCAGATTCATGACGACTCCGACCGTGGCGTTCTGCGTCTTGCAGGTGAATTCAACGAGTCCGCTCGTCACCCATTGGGTCAGGAGCGCGCCGGGCGGCAGGTCGGACGCCACCGAAAGGCTCGCAGGCAGCGTGAGCGTCTGCGGCGCCGAGCAGGTGTAGCAGGTCGCGGCGGCGTCGGGGTTGCACGCGGCCGCTTCCCGCGCCAGCCCCGCCGCCGTCAGTGCGATGAGTCGCAGCCACGCGGCCGGTCTGAAGCTGAGGCGCTTCGTGTTCATGTCCATCTCCGTGAAGTTTGCTGGGCTTGCTGGGCTTGCTGGGCTTGCTGGGCTTGCTGGGTTTGCTGGGTTTGCTGGGTTTGCTGGGTTTGCTGGGTTTGCTGGGTTTGCTGGGTTTGCTGGGTTTGCTGGGTTTGCTGGGTTTGCTGGGCTTGCTGGGCTTGCTCGGCTGCTGGGTTTGCTCGGCTGCTGGGCTTGCTCGGCTTGCTCGGCTTGCTCGGCTTGCTCGGCTTGCTCGGCTTGCTCGGCTTGCTTGGCTTGCTCGGCTTGCTCGGCTTGCTCGGCTTGCTCGGCTTGCTCGGCTTGCTCGTATCGGGATTGCCAGCCTCATCGGCAACTCGCTTCCGCGAAAGCCGCGATCGCCCGGCTCGGCGCCTTCGATGCAGCCGGCCATTCCGCACGCACCCGGCACCGCCCCCCGGCGCCTTCACCCCACTTCACCGTCCATTCCTCCCCGCCGATTCCGCCCGTTCCGCCATAGACCAGCGCGCGGCTGCCCTGTCCCACCGTGCCCACGACATCGCCCCGCGGGTTCAGCACTTCCGCGCCGAACGGCACCGGCTGGCCGTCCGGGCGCCTGATGCGCACGACCAGCGCCGGCCCGCGATCTTCCGTGTCGAACTGCACGCGCACGACCGAGCCGGCGGTCGGGGCGAAGCGCTGTTCCGTGGTCTTCAGGCGCAGGCCGATCGGCAGGCCCTTCACATCGATGCCAACCTGATTGAGCGCGTACGGCTGCAAGCCCGCGATCAGCGCATGGCCGCGTCCGTCGATGCGCACGCCCGGCGAGCTCGATACGTTCGCGCCTACGGCGTCGTCGGCCTCGATCACGGCGAAGGTGTCGCCGTTCTGCGGCGACAACACGACGCCGCCGCCGTACGCGACGATCGAACCCGACAGCCCCCCGCCCACCTGCGTGTAGCCGTTGGCGCGGCCGGCATTCAACTGCATCTGCGCGGCCGGCGACAGGAAGGTGAGATTCGCGTTGACGCTGTCGTCCGTCTGCGCGCCGCGCCACTGCCGCGCCGTCGTGACGCCATAGTTCAGGCGATGGTTCGCGCCGGCCGAGCTGGTGAACGACGTCTGGAGCTGGCTGCTGC
This sequence comes from Caballeronia sp. LZ035, assembly GCF_031451175.1. Classification (NCBI taxonomy): domain Bacteria; kingdom Pseudomonadati; phylum Pseudomonadota; class Betaproteobacteria; order Burkholderiales; family Burkholderiaceae; genus Caballeronia; species Caballeronia sp. LZ035. Next base: position 1,277,679 of record NZ_JARUXS010000001.1, on the reverse strand, counting down.
CGTCGCGGGAATCGCGCGTGAAGCTCGTCACCGAGTTCGCGTGGCGCGCGCCAAGACTCAGCGGCACGGAGAGACTCACCATGAAACGCGTGCCCCAGCGGGCCGTGCTCGAATCGAGTTCCCGCGACACCGAGACGTTCACCCCGACACGGCGAATCGACGTGTTGTAGCCGGCCTGGAACGAGGTATCGCGGCTGGAGCGGTTCCAGTAGATCTGGGCGGAGCCCGACAGATACATCGACCCGTATTCCCGCAGGCTCTGGTTCACGGTCAGCAGCAACCGTCCCTTCTGCCTGCCCGTCAGCGCGGACGCATTGCCCGCCGTGGCGGCATCGCGCAGGGCCATCGCGTCCGCGAAGCTCAGGAAGCCTTGCGTCGAATAGCGATAGGCGGCGAGCGTCACGTCGGTCTGCAAAGGCGTGAAGCTGCGCGAATAGGACACGCGCAGGCTCTGGCCGCCGCGCGGCGGCACGTTCGGCAGAGACGCGTTCGCCTGGGTCACGTCGAAGCCGAACGCGCCGACCGGCGTGTCGAGCGCCACGCCTGCCGCCGCCGACCCGTAACCCGACGAGACGATGGCCCCGCCGTAGAGCGTCATGAAACGGTTGAGGCCGTGCTGGACATTGCCCTGCAACACGAACGGCGTGTTGCTTCCCGTGGCATTGCGGTACTGGCCCGCGGCGACGCTGTAGCGCCAGCGTCCTTCGCGCAGCGCGTTGACGGGCGCGGCGTAGGGCAGCAGCGACGTGTGCCGGCTGCCGTCCGCCTCGGTCACCGTGACTTGCAGGTCGCCGCCGTAACCCGTCGCATAGAGATCGTCGATCTCGAACGGACCGGGCGCCACCGTGGTCTCGTAGATCAGGTTGCCGCGCTGCGTGACCTGCACGCGGGCGTTCGTATTGGCGATGCCGCGAACGGTCGGCGCATAGCCGCGTTGCGACTCGGGAACCATACGGTCGTCGGTGCCGATCTGCACGCCGCGCAGACCGAACGAATCGAAGACCGAGCCGTCGGTGTAGGTGTCGCCCAGCGTGAACTGGCTCTTCAGCCGCGCGATGGAGCGCTGCGCGTTGCTCTGGATGCTCTGGCCGCGCACGCCCGCGCCCGTCGCCCCGGTGAGGTTGCCGCTATACCGGAAACGCCACGGACCCAGGTTCACACCGGCGTTCACGCCGAGATAGCTCTGCATGTTCGACACGCCGTTGCCGTTCGAGCGATAGACATTGCCGCTGTACTGCACGAGCGCCGCCGGGACGCCGTCGTCCCAGAACGTCGGATCGATCCAGCCGCGCGCCGTGCGGCTCATCCAGGCCTGCGGAACGCTGACGTCGAGGCGCTGTTCGCCCGGGTCGAAGACAGCGCTCGCTCCGGGTATCAACTCGGGTAGCAAAGCGGCCTGCGCGGTGTCGAGCGTGGCGCGCGCGGCATCGCCCAGCTTCGTGAGATCCACGCCGATACGCGTCAGCAGCGCGCGGTCGAAGAGCGGCTGCGCGGCCGTGCCGGGGCCGTTCACCTCGCGCAGGGTGATATCGGTCGTGCCGATCCAGGTCTGGTTCACGTTCAGGTCGGCGCGATAGGTGCCCGCCGCGACGAGATTGCCGCGATCGAAACGGCTGATATCGAGTTGCGCCGCCGCGCTGCCGCTCAGGAACCGCGCATTGAAGCGCACCGGCGCGGGGTCGGGCGCTGCGAGCGCGCGGGCGGCACCGTTCGGGGCAGCCGCTTCCGGCCGCGGATTCGCAGGCGGGAGCGCCGCGCTGTCCGCCTCGGCATTCGTGGCGACAACCGCCAGCAACACCGCGACGCCAGCCGGACTCAGCGACAGGAAATCGCGGTTGGACGCGCGCGGCCTCGAGCAGCGATTCTTCTTCATGGATGCCCGGCAAACAGGCGAACGCTCCCGCTGCCGCAGCGGAGACGCGCCGGCATCGAGGTGCGAGGGTTGATGGAACCGAATGCGGTAGTGCGAAGACGGGCGCGGCGGCGGACGAGCGCTCATCCGGTCACACCGGGTGCGGGTTACTCGAGCTTGAGCGACGCTTCGTGCTTCACCGGCGCGCCGTAGTCATCGAGCGTGGTGAAGAACACCGTGCCGGCCTGCGCGGGCGCGGCCGACAGCGGCAGCGAGACGGCGTCGCCCGGTGCGACCATGTCGCCGGCATCGAACCGGGCCAGTGGATCGCTCCCGCCGACGCGGGCCGAAATGATCGTGACGTAGTAGCTCGACGGATTCGACACCCGCAGCGCAGACTTCCCGCCTTCGGTGACGAGGCGCCACACGAGCGTGTCCGGCGCTTTGTCGACCCGGCCCGCCAGGCCCGCCGGGCGGAAGAAGAACTTGAGCCGGGTGCGGAAGGCCAGCTGCACGTAGTTGGGGCCCGTCACGGCCTCGGCCGGACTGGGCGGCACGTCGAGCAGGTTGAACCACAGCAGGCTCTCGCGATCCGGCGGCATCGGCTCACCGGTGTAGACGATGCGGACCGTCTGCGCCTTGCCCGGGTCGAGGCGCGCGAGCGCCGGCGTCAGCATGAACGGCAGATCGAGCAGGCTCGGGTCGACTTTCGGATCACCTGCGTCGAGCCACACCTGGGCAAGCGCCGGCGACTTGCCGACATTCGACAGCCTGAGCGTCACTTCCTGCTCCGCGGCCGGATAAACCACCCGCGTACCCGCGACGACGACCGACGCGCAGGCCGGCATCGCCGCAAGCGTCAGCGCCAGCGCCACCGCCAGCCAGAGCGCGACGAGCGGGCCGATGAACGGCGCCGGAAGCGCTCGCACGGCCGCGGGCTCGGGGCTTCGTCGTCGGAAAGTCATCTGGCCTGCCTCCGCGGCGCCGGGCGCGAGCCGGTCACTGATACGACATCGAGTACGTCACGACCGTGCTCACCGTGCCGGCCGTCGCGCCGCCTGCGGACGTGGTGTACTGGGCCGCATAGCGGAGCGTGGCCCGGCCGCCGGTGATCGCGACGTTCTGGGCGTTCTGCGCGCCATCCGTCTTGCTCACGTCGATGACCTTTACACCGTTGTTCACGTCGACCAGCTGGACTTCGACGTTGCTTGCCGTCCCGGTGTTCTTGAGATTGCCGTTGGGCAGCGTGTTGGCGCCGCTCTCCCAGAAGGCATGCACGTTGCCGGTGTCCGGCGTGCAATTGGTCAACGCGAGGTTGAACGGCGTGTTGCCGCCGGAACGCCCGGCTTCGGCAAAGTCCGATGCCGCGATGGTCGGCAGCGGGACGGTGTCGTCACCGGTGCCGCCGTTGCCGCTGACCTGGCAGGTGCTGGCCGTGAGCTGGCCGATGATCGTCAACGTACCGCCGGAAGCATGGGCCACGCCGCAGGCGGCGCCGCTCAGCATGGCGACGAGTGTGAGCACACTTTTCTTCATTTTCTTGTCCTGATTGACCGTGACGAATCGATCGCCCGCGCTGCGCGCCGGGATCGCCGTTGAATCTGAATTCCATCTGAAAGCATTGTCAGGAATTTGTAGGACTTTATAAGAATGCTCCGCAATCGCACCTCGGACGATTCTTAATCGTGCGCATTTTTCAGAGGCGGTGCGTAGACAGCGAGATCGTTGCGCACAGTGGATGCACAAGGGGTTTGACGGATTTGATCAGGACGACACGGGAGCGCGCAGGTGTGCGGCGCGTAAGCAGAGCGGGTACTGAAAGGGCGGAAGTCATCCCGCTCGAATGGCAGGAGGCAGGAGGCAGGCGACGCGGATGATGGAATCATCCGGCATGCGTCAGAGGGCCGTGGTCCCCCCGGCAGGAATCGAACCTGCATCTAGCGCTTAGGAGGCACTCGTTCTATCCATTGAACTACGGGGAGATGAGACTTTCAACGGGATCGATCGGAAGCCTGTCGCAGCGAGCTTCCCCCTTTCCCAGCATGCGTTTCCGGTGTTTTGCCCTCACCCTAAATGAAGCACCATGAATCGCAATTGACCGCAGTGTAACGCTTCGTTTGCTACAATTTTGCTACGAACCGACCGTACCACCGCCGCCTTGATCTGGCCCTGCTACAAATCTGGAGGAAGTTATGGCGTCGATTCTACAAATCGGAAGCCGCTGGCGCGCACAAATTCGCCGTCGGGGCCAGAGTATAACAAAGACGTTCAAGACGAAGAGTGCGGCCCAAGCGTGGGCCCGCGAGCAGGAAACGACTATTGACCGAGGACAAAATGCTGCCAACGTTCACGTCGTCACCCTCGGAAACTTGATCGCCAAATATCGCGAGACGCGTGCCGCCTCCGGCCGCCCTGTCAAGCTCAAATCAAACGAGGATTACGTCTTGCAGCGGCTTGCGGATTCATTTTCAGATAGCCTGGCTGCGCAGATCAACACTCAACAGATCGTGAAATTCGCACAACAGCGGAGGGCCGCTGGCGCTGGCGAGTACACGATCGACATGGATATTTCGAAGCTAGGTACGGTGATGCGTCACACCGCGTCATTTCTTGACATAGTTCTGCCCGACGCAGTGGGCGCCGCGCGCCCCGTCCTCAATCATCTTCACTTAATAGGGCCGGGCAGAAAGCGCGAGCGCCGCCCGACGAAAGAAGAGATCGAGAAAATCTTCGCTTGGTTTGCTGAGCACCCTGAGCGCGAGCAAGCCATGCCTGACCTGTTGCGCCTCGCCATGCAATGTGCTTTCCGCCGTGGAGAGCTTTTTTCGCTTCGATGGGAAGACATTGACCAGCAAAAACATCTCGCGCTGGTGCGAGATCGCAAACACCCGAGGCAGAAAATTGGTAACAACGAATGGGTGCCTCTTATTGGTAATTCGCTGGAAATTATCATGAGGCAGGCGCGGTATCCAATCCCGGAAGAATATGCCAGGAAACGCGCGGCAGATCCCAATCTGGATCCGCACCGTAACGAGTTCATCTTCCGGTTCAACAAAGGCACCGCGAGCAAATATTTCAAGCAAGCATGTGACGGCAAAGCAATCCTCGATCTGCGCCTGCACGACTTACGGCACGAAGCTACAAGCGCGCTGTTTGAGGCCGGCTGGAATATTCCCGAGGTTGCAACCGTAACTGGTCATAAAGACTGGCGTAATTTGAAACGATACACTAACTTGAGTCCCGAAAACGTCGCCCAGAAAGGACGAGTCAGCGTGCCCAAAGTTTCGTGATCAGCCAGCGGCGGCTGCGAAGACCCGCGGTCGCCATTTCGAGACCACCATTACCTAGGCAAGGAAGCCCTTGGAGGACCCGAGGACCGAGCGAACGCGATCGCACAGTACGCTCGCGCTGCGATCGGCACCTCGATCTCCTTTGGCAATGTTGCCCACGGGCTAGGTTGGCGAGGCACAAATCCGCGTGGGATGCGCATCGCTGCATTAGTCACTGGCATGTCCCACATCAGAAGGACATCCGCGCCCGCTTGTTTCCCGAACCGCGCAGCATCGTCCCATCGGTCACCGGTGTCTGTGTCAACGAAGCACGAAATGCCTAGCATTACAAAGCCAGCGTCGATCAATGCGGCGCAATCCTTCTCAAGATCGCTGCTTCGTCGAACCTCAATATTTGTATGCTGAGCCACTCTGTCGCGGCAAGCACCGCCGCGAAATCTTTGGAAGCTATCGATAAACGGGTTCGTGCATCCAAGCAAAAACCCCAGCGCTAGAACGAGCGATAGCATCAACTTAATCATGCAGGAACTCAGTAGTTCAACAGGCGGAACGCTTTGACATCCAGCCAGGTTTAGAGAGCGTGACGTGAGACAGTGATCGCCATAAGGCTGAAGTCTGTTTCCGAAAATACTCGAAACAGTTCCGCCTCAGAGTCGACCTGCAATTTGCGCATCGCATTCTTCTTGTGTGTGCTGATCGTTTGTTTCGAACGGAAGAGCGACATCGAAATCTGTTTCACCGACGAGCCTGACAAGACCGCTTTAATTACAACTACTTCGCAACGGGAAAGCGGCCTGACATCAGTCCTCGATCGCGTATTCAGCAACGCCGGGTCGGTGAGTTTTGGAGACACGTAACTAGCCTTCGCATGCGCCGCCGTTATGGCGGCAGGCAGATACTCAAGGACATCATCCTTATCCAATACGGCATGCACTCCCAGCTGACATAAAGTAGAGACGTAGGCCGCGTTTCGAACGCACGAATGTAGAACCACTCCTATATTTGGATGTTCTTCGAGGATAACCTTAATTAGCGGCTCCGATGTGCCGCTGCTAACTCCACACGCAGCCTCCCGGTCTGTCACTACGACGTGACACTCAAAAGCCGACATGACCTGCGAAAATTCATGCCCTTTGCTGATTGTCGCGAGAAGATTCACACCGTGGCATCGTCGAAGAACCGCCTCAAGACCTAAAGCGGTGATCGGGTGGCTTTCAGCTGTAATCACATTGATTGCCATATTCGAGTTTGGCCTCCCACTAAAAATATGGAACCGAACGGCGAGGCGACGCCCCTCCTACGGGGTGACTAGCCTACGGGGAGACCAAATACGATTCAATCTGACATGTACGAATTTCGCATCTCGGACAAATACTAGAAAAAAACCGACCTGTCCGATTGCTGTCAACAAAAAATGAATAAATAATTCGTTGTGATTCGTCAATAGCAAGCCCCCTTTTGGAGCCTTAATGAACAAACCAACGAATGATCAGACGAAGGCCACATATTCGCCAGATGACAAAGCTCAGTCCGCGAAAGAACAAAATCAGGGTGACGCTAGTTGTCATCGGTCTCGTATAACTGCGAGCGAAGCGAGTAGCCGTGCCACTCACTCTTTAGTGCTCAGTGCTAGCGCCCTCACGATTGATTCGCCACGCAAAAAGACAAGTTTAACAGTTCAAAATGCTAGTCCTGCCAAACTTCTCGTATTCCCTGCAGTTTATCGTATCTCGGAAAGTCACACCGCCATGGTGATGGTAGCCCCGCTTCTGTTGGAGCTCGACAGGGATGAATGCGCAAAAGTCGATTTCTTTCTTCTTGGAGATTATGCAGATAGGGAGCAGCTTTTCCACATAGCCTTCGATTGGATCACCATTAGCGGCGATCGGGAATGCGAAGAGGGAAACACATCGCTTCCGCTTCTTGCGCGTTCTCCAGAGATGCGAAAATTAAGCCAGTCACACTCTCCGTTATCTGCCTCTTTGAACAAACACGGGGATATAACTATCGAGAACATTAGTGGCCACATACTCTGCCTCAATGCCGTTGCGACTCTAATTCCCTCGATGCGTAGTTTTATTGTTCCAGGACGTTATCTTCTGCCGGGGGCTCGACAAATAGTAAGAGCCGCAGCAGTTGACGCGCGCTCAACAGCACTGAAGGTGATTTCTGAGACTCTCACGGGGATCAGAATATCGGAGATCGTTGTTCAATTGCAACCCCAACGATAGCCTCCGACTTGGAGTAGGTAATTCGTTCTTCGACATACGAACCACGCCGTGGATATTAAGCACGATCATTAACCATCGCGATCAGAGCCGAAACCCCGCGTTTTGACATGTCGACGGAAGTATCCAATTCAGATAGCGCCGAATCACGGTATAGCGCACGCAGGGATGCAGAATTTCGTCCAGGCTTTTACACGCTATGCAACCTTATGCGCGCTACAATGAAGGATCTTTAAGAACGCATCGGCCCGCAATGACGCCCGAATGCTGAAGGCTGCAGACATAATGCTGCAAATACTCAGCTTTAGCCCGAGCGTCGCGGTCGGCGTCATCGACTATTCCGAAAAGATTTTCTCCAACCTTTGGCGATATGTCGGCGTAGCGACCGGCTCCATTGCCCATGCCGCCGGGGGGAGAATTTGATTTCTTGAGGTCACCGCTTCTGGAGCTTTGGATTGCGATGCGCAGCCGACGAGTGCCATTAGCAATAGAAGCGCGGTTCTTTGAGTTGCTCTGTTCATAAAATTTATTTTCTTGGTGATAACGTTGATTGAGTGCCAAGATACGATTATTAGCGGCGTAGTTAGCTGCGATAGCGTCGCTTGCCGCTTTTGCTGCGCGATCTGAAATGGCCGCTAGCTTTTGTGTGTTGGCTGCATTGTCGAACGCGTGATCCCGCTGCTCTTGAGCGAGACTGACACGATCAACGACACGAATAGCAGTTCCACCACCAATGGCGATCCCGACTACGCCGGCGATACTTGCGATGCAAACATTTGCGAACATGATATCTGTTCCTCGCTCTAGATATAAAGTCAACAACTATCCAAACAACAAGCGCACCGTCTCACAACCTGATTTTTTATAATATTGAATCCCTCTACCGTCACTTATAAAACTCTTAAACTTCCTAACCTTAAACAATATGAAACTTGATCGTTCTACTCTGGGTTCCGCGATCGCTTTTTCAGCCGCGCTGGCTTTTCCCATTGCTTCGGCGGCTGCACTACCGAATGGACACGTCGAAAGCACATCAATGATGGAATTAGGCTGCACAATGGAAGGAAAGTCGAATTGCATTCAAAAATGTGCTAAAGAACCTATCTATGCCAATGGAATGTGCATCTTAAAGTGAACCCATCCCTACGGTTAATCGAAGGAACGCGTGTGATGGCACTTCCATCTTTCTGCGCGTGACTTCGTTTCCGTTACGCGTAGGTAGCAAGTTTCGATGCGTGGGTTTCCACTTCCACAGAATTATTTTCTGCAGGACGGATATGAGATCTCCCGTATAAACTCGAACGAGTTGATTATCGCAAACACGTCCGCAAGGGCATTATCGCTCCTTTTGTCTATGTAACGCGCGGCAGTCGACTGAGTTTCGGTCGACTGCCGACTCGAGTAATCAATTCTGCGGCTCTATGTTTGACACCTCAATAGAATTTGATCGAATTAATTTCACACGATATCTTCACTATTGGAATTATATTAATTCCGATCACGCAATCAAAGTCCTATCCCGCTTTCTTCTATCCCAACCTGACCTATCTTTGTAATATTAAATAATCTAACTTTAATCCAATTGGGATTTGTCGTTGCATGCGCACAATATCCGACGTTTGCCCTATCATAAGCCTCGTTCACAGAGCGCACGTTCTTCAGCACGGCGTCGCACAAGACCAGAAAGCACCGTGCCATGTGAGGTCACCCATAATGCTCGTCCGTCGTCGGCTTCGTTCATTGCCCGGCATGCACCTTTCCAATCGTGCTTATTAAATCGCTTCGCGGTCGTGCTCGCGCAATAGTTGTGACCGCCAATGTTATAAGCAAAGCTCACCGCAGCGGCGAGTTGATTGGGATGGTCTTTGAGGTCTGGGGTACACCGGAGGACATCCTCGGCGTGTGCCAGCAATTGTTGATTCAATGATGTCCAGCATTCAGCTGCGCTGTACTGCTTGCCTACGACGACATCGTGCGTGTCCCCGCTGCACTTCGTCGCAATACCTACGGGATCAAAGTAGCCGCGGTGAATGACGCCCTCGAATTTGGGAACAAAAGAGATCAAAATCGCCGCGGCCGTGGTGCCGACTACACTGACGAGCGCTGCTTTCGGCAGATTGTGCATTAGGTGCCTCAAAGGGAAAAAAAGCCCCAGCTCCCGTCGATAATGAGATTTTCGGTGCTGATGCTCTGCTCTGTCCGCTTTGCTAACTTCGCTGTAATTTCTTCTCTGCGTCATCGCGGCTCTGGGCGTTTGTCCCGCTGGTCTTTCCTTAAAGCAAAAGCAAAACTCGCACCGATGTAAGCGAGCGTGGCCACTGCGACCCACCAATTAATATCGTGATCACTCAACCATAGCCAAAAATTCCAGCCCATCGCTGGTGCCGTCGTCGCCGCACTTGCGGCCATGTCATTTTTCATTTCCTTCTCCGCAATCACTGCACGATAAGTTGCCGTATTACCAATTCGATCGCAGCGTCTTTCGCGCGAACGTAGCTCATCCTGCCGCCGCGTTACTTAGATGGATCGAAAGCGAAAAAAAGCCGCCCGAAGGCGGCTAAAACGGAGGATACACAGCGACTATCTCACGATAGTTGCGCTTCGCAACCTATCGGCGTCATCGGAACTTGTCCGAAGGAGCGATTGAAGTGAAGTGCAATCAAGCTTAAAATCCCGTTGTCAAGTCGGCAATTGGACGCGTACGGTTTCGGATGCAGACTGAACGCCTAGACTGGCCATGAAGCGTCATAGCGCTCTGAGCCTGCAACGCACATTTCGGGCAGGATCGCGTCGGAGATCACGCCGCGACACGTGGCTCACCTAAAATACTTCAGCGCGTCCGCGTACGCCGATACTCGAACTTGGTACCATCCGAAAATTACGGCGCCTGATAGCCGTATTTGTTTTCTCCCGTTCAGTCCTTTCCAAACGGCTCGCCAGCCCCGGTTTCGCTCGGATACCACGCGCTCGCACTGAACAAACTGCATTCGCCTTTTCCATACCGGGCGCGCGCCCACGCGAACCCCTTCCTCCTCCGATCAATAGAAATAAAAGTATCACGCGTTCTTCCAAGGATCGTTTCAGTAGACTGGTCAAAGTTCTCGGTTTCGCTCAGGCGAAGCTCAATAAACCAATCCGGTACGTCCCAGGCGTTCTTGACCTCAAATAAAAGCACCGAACGATCACTGATGGTCTCCGACCAAAAACCCTCAACATATACCAGCCCTGCCAATACGGCTTCTGTATGTGCGATAACAGACAAACGTCCATCCCAAGCCTGTGCAGTTACCTTCGCGGCATACGCGCCCGGCTGAATATCGGAGAAGACAACTTCGCGGTCTGGACTCTTCACAACTACAACTTCTCGGCGGCCTTTCGGCCCAGAAACCTCGAGGTTGTATTGCTGCGCGTCCTTCACAAGATCCCAAGACACCCTTGCCGCCATTTCCATGTTAGGCCCTTGAACGGCTTGAATTTGCAAATTGCGAGGCGAATCAACGGGAACATATCTATCGTAGATAACGTTGCTAGTCGCCGCGTTGTCTACTGCTGCAAACTTCTCGGGTCTATGCGTCGCAGCGGAAATACTGAAAGCAGTTCCTTCGGTCATCTCTGAAACACTGACGACTCTAAAGAGCCGCGTTGCGACTCCGGATGACTTGAGCGTCCATGCAGCCCCTCGCACAGGCCTCTGCGCAAGCGGGACAGACAGTGTCACCGCCGTTCCGCTTGCTTCGCTAATTTCAACGCGATGAGCTTTTGCATCCGGCATCATCAACGTGATGTAATCGCCGCGCTGAGCTCGCACCTCTCGATCGAGCACAACGCGTCCGGAAGCGTCGATATCCACGATGCGCCCACCGACAGGCAGCGGTGATCTTAATGGGTCCGCCACCTCAATCACTTGACCTGGGAGCGCCAGCACACCATCAAGTCCGACGCCGAACGTTACGGTCTCTGTCTCGCATTTCGACGTTTGCAGTAACCAATGTCCGGCGCGCTGCGCCTGGGAACGGCTCGTGCAGCCAAAGGTAGTGATTTCCGCCGCATTATGACCGTATAACGCAATGCCCTCGGCGTCTTCTACGGTTTCTACCGCTCCCTTGTATCCGTTATGAGGATTGCACCAGGTCACCGCGACTGCCGTATAACGAGATTTCAACGAACTGCCGGTGTATTTGAAGATGCCGTTCACAACGTTTGTCGGGTTATACACATACACCGGATCGCTTGGCATGTCCGCCGAGCTCAGCACGGTTCCCGCACTCCAGTAGACGATGCCTCGAAATACACTAGCTAGTTGCTGAAGCAACGCGAACGCATGCGTCCGGGACGTGATGTGGCAATTGCACGAAAAACGCGGCTCAGTGCCCCCGTCGCCATTTGGAACGGACTGATCGCAGTATTTCGCGATCTCATAAAGCCCGTATCGATCGACGGATGTTTCGTTCATCCACGCACCTGCTCCGTATCGGCGATTAAGCAGAACGTCGCGGAGGATCCAAGCGGGATTATCGGTCCAAGCTCGCTTATAGGTTCCATCCCAGCTGCCCACATACACTCGCTTGATAGGATCATAATTCGAAGGCACATCGACTATCAGTCCCTTCAAATCATACGAGCGGACCGGTATGCGGTCGAATTTTTCGGACGTTATCTGCAATGCCATCAACGCGCTTCTCGGATAAGCGAATTGCCCCGTTCGACGCTTCGTATAGCTGTCGACATGAACCTTTCCATGTTTCTTCTTTGCATTGTCCCCCTGTCCAATCGGGTCAGTGCGCTTAATCTGAAGTCTAAATGGCTTGCCTGCCTCCACCGTAAAAACGTAGGTCTTACGGTAACTGTGACAAACGCCGTCAATCGTGTCGATCCGTGTATCTGGTTTGCTGTTTGGGTCCGAAGGGTACGAGGCAGTGAATTCAACCGTTACAGAGGCGTTCGAAATTTTTCCTCTGTCATCCCAGCGCTGATCGCTGAAGCACAGCATGAGCGCCACTTCGTCGACGTCCGGCTCATCTAATTCCAGCACCCATGGAAGGGGCACGACGATCCGCCCCTCATCCGCTGAGCGTCTTCGCAACTCGATTCCAACATGTACCTCATTCGCTGCGGAGTCGATCGCCTTGCTGTCAAACGGGAGTTGATTCGACTCCCCTCTGCGATAGAAAAAATTATCGATCTCGAAGTTATCTGTGCCATCGAAATTCTTCAAGGGCACATTGTCAAGATACACGGAGCGAAGCACAGACGCTCCGCTCCCTTCGCCTTGAACAACCAACCCTTCGATCTCGCCTTCCGAAACAAGGTCAATAGCGTTGTAGATTACCTTGCTATTGAAGTACCTGTTGGAGGTGAACGCACCGCAGTCTTGTGCCGAATCAAGTCCGTTGTCTTCGTCCTGGACCGAGCCAGCGGAAGAATCGATTGCCTTGAGGGATTCGCTGATCACTGTCGACCCGACTCGCATGCGCCCGTATAGCAAGGGCACGGGGCCGCCTTGCGACAGAACGTTCTGAATACCGGGCATCCCGTGCTGGTTGACCCGGGACGGCGTTGGCGTCTGCGGCGAGACCAACTGAGCAATGCCGCCCAACGCTAGAGACGCCCCCATGAGCATCATATCGATACCGAATCCATTTCCCGGCACGATGAACATCGATGCAGCCCCCGCGGCCGCTAACGCAAAGCCCGCGATTGTCTGAAATACTCCACCTGTCTTGCTGCCGGCAATGACTGGCGCGATCCGAATCACGTCACCGTCCGCAGGCATGCCGAGCTGCATCTCGCTTAGATTGCGTTGATCCACAAATACCGCATAGCGGACACCGCGATCACCGCTGTCGCACAACTCTCGCCAAAAGCCCGGAATCATTATGCCGAGTGCGCGCAACGCCTCGCGAGGCGAACCTACTACATACCGGTGCTCCCGGCCAAACTTTGCGCCTAGACTGCCGTACAGTCTGATCGATCGAACTACCTGTTCCATTCAAGCATGTCTCGATGCCGCAGCACGTGCGTTACGTGCGCGCGGTAGCGCGGTAGACCTTCCCGCCGCGATAGTTGATTCCAAAGGTGATGAAGTATCGTGTCATCGCCGAGATAAACTGCAGCGTGATTAGGGATGCCACGGCGACTCGCGACCGCCATAAGCAATACGTCACCCTCGTGCAAGCTCGCATCGCAACCGATGCTCACGAAGCCGGCAGCCTTGTAGTTCTCCATATATAAAGACGACTGTCCGTCGTCCCACCATATTCCCGATCGCGAGAAATCAGGCAAGTTCAAGCCAATGGCCGCGCGGTAGTAGCGCCGTACAAGCCCATAGCAATCATTCGTGCCATGGGCAAATCGCAAGCCGATAAGCGCGCAACCTTCAACGGACTTACTGAACAGATGAAAGCGACCCACATACGGTCGGTCCTCCTGGTCACGACTCACGTTGACGATAATCCAGATAGCAATGCTCGACGTCGCGCAAGCTGTCAAATCTTCTATACTTGGCAAAGCGCCGGCATCCGGGTGCGAATGTACGATTGCTTGGATTTCTCCTTGATCCTCGGCATTTGCGTATTCTCTGCTTGGGATCACGAAACCTCGCGCCGGATCTGGGCCGATATTCGTGCATGGGATGTAATCGCCCTGCACGATCAGCCCACATGCCTCATTCGGGTAACATCGCACTGCGTGCGATTCGATCGCCACACGTGCGTCACGATTCAAAGTCAACACTTATCTGCGCGTGAAGGAGCCCGCCACACCCGCTGCGGGAAAACCACCAAACGGCAGAACTGATTCAGTAGCGTGGCGGCACCGACAACATGCGAGGCGCCTACCGCACGCGTCTTCTTTCTCGTTAGTTGTTGGGACGTTATTGCGCGTGAAGTACGGGGGCCCCTTGTAACCGCATTCAGGCCCGCGGTAGATCCATTGACATACCGACCCAATGATCTGTCGCGCAGGCAACTTTCTACCCGACAGGTCTAACGCCGAACTGAGCGCGAACTCGACTACGGTATGCGTTTCGAGCGTCTTCTGCTCGATGTGCCACAGCTCGACTGGCATCTCCGCCGTGGGATCGGCGCTTGGGTTGCCGTCGAGATACTGCCCGAGGGTTCGTCGCCGACGCAACGGCGCGCCGACCATGTCATCACATCTCATGCACAAATGCGATATGAGACCGTCCAAATTCGCCACGCTCAGCATCGGCGTAGGTTGCGCCGCATCGCCCGTGCGCCCGAAGCCCGAGACTTGCATCGGGAATGCGTGATATTCGTGACCATTCCACTTTATGATGCCGCCGTCCTCATGGGCGTGGAATCGTAGAACCTCAGAAATCCATCTTGTCAGATCAAGCTCATACAACTCAATAAGCGCGCCTGGCTCAAGACGCTGGACGTCTGCATTTACTCCGTTCATGTATCGAACGCCTCCTTGAATGTCACGCTCAACGAGTACAAGCCGCCACCGAGCGCCCTCGTTTGCACGCCTTGCTGCGTGTCGATACGGAATAACGCCTTAGCGCCCAGAGGCGGCGTCCAGAAGAACGATTCGCTACCACGCGTAGCGTCGAGAAACTCCCGGATCACCTTGATCTCGCCGGCGTCGCTAACGAAGCGAAGCGGCCACGAGTCGGCTATGTTGTGAATTCCGTCGGGCACCGCTTGGCTGTAGCCGTCGCCAAATTGCACGGTTCTTACTCGATAATGCGTCGTGCCCTCTGCACCTACTGAGGGCGACCACTTGAAAGTGCGCCGCGTCGATAATTGGCTCACGCGAGATGGCCCTGCGACATGAGATATCCGACTCCACCCTGACCGCCCATTCGACGCGAAATCTTCTGATCGACAAATGCGCTCACCACTTCCTTCAATTCGCGTACGTCGTGATCGCTCAATCCGCCGCCTCCGTGATTATGTATTTCCATGTGGATTTGAGCGCCGCCTATTTGTGACGCTGAAAGCGGCGTCGCCCCGACGGGGCCGCCTGACGCAAAATGCGCGACGTGATTCAAATTAATGGCTTCGAGCAAAGCGTGATGTTGTCTTGCTGACGCCGCATTCACAACGTACTCACCATTCGACAACATGGCGGGGACGCTGTCACTGGTGCCGGTGCCCGGCCCGCTAATCGTCCCTCCTCGTGCGTGATGAGGAAGAAACTTCAAAATCTGCCCAATCAGGCCTGTGGTCGGTGAAGATTGCAGGAGACTTCCGATCAAGCTCCCGAGCGCCTGATGCATAGAAAGCCGCGATAAGTCTGCGAGCGCGCTTGCAACGAATTTTTTCATCCCACGCTTGCCACTCGACACAAACTTTTCAATCGCGCCCTCCATCCCGCTCATCGCATCGGTCATGGCACGCCTTGCAAAGTCGGCCTTATCGAACGTGTCTTTATAGAAATCGGCCATGCCGTTGCGCAGCCCCGCCGCCCAATCGTCCCTCAGATGTTCAAGCGTTCCGAAGTGCTCCGTGTGAAGCGCCGTCGACTCATCGAGTTGCGCCTTGATTTGTTCGACTGCCCGCCGATACTCTTCGCTGCCGAGCAACTCTGAAGGCGTGACTCTCTTCAACTTATCGAGTGCGCGCTGATAGTCATGCACGATCTTGGTTATATCCGCCCGCTCGTCCCGAGACAGAGGATCGATCCCGCCTCCGCTCCTGCGTTCGTCAAGTGCGCGCGTGTAACGCTCCTTCTGCGACTGCTGGTATTCGTCCATGCGCGGCATCCGCTCCAGCAGCTTTGCCCGCGCCTCGCGAAGCCTGATGCCTTTTTCTAGCGCCGTATTGTGCTCAAGCGATGACCGAATCGCCTTCTCTGAACGTACTAAACTTGCCTCGTCGGCATTGCCGATATGACGCTTGGCCGCCGCTATCTTCTCGTTGAATTGGGCGAGTTCCTTCTGCGCATTGGTGAGCTTATCGGTTGCGCGCGATTGCGCCTCCAAGGCTGCGCCCTGTTCGCGAACATGCTCAAGGTAGCGCGAGCCGGCATCGACCTTCGGCACGCCTGCCGCCCCACGGCGCGGTCGATAGACATCCTCATTGTGAGCGATGGTTTTTTTCAGGTCTGCGTCGAGCCTCTGCCCCAGTGCACGAAGCTCCTCATGGCTTTTTCCTGCTGCTCTCGCGACCTCTAGAATGCTGTCTCTCGCCGCGCGCGCGCTGGCATTTGCGTCATCGAGCTTTTCCTTCCATGAACGGGCTGACTTCAGCTCCTCGTCGTGGCGCGCCATCATTGAAGCGAACGTGTCAACGCTCTTTTTATGCTCGTCGCTCCTAGAGGCTTGGTCCAACATAACCTTCTTGCGTCGCTCAAGGACGGTAATTTCTTTCTCGATCGCCTCAGTGTTCATCCCGAACGGATTGGCGTCTGCGTCATACAACATCGCGCGTTTAGACGCGATTCCATCCTGCAGCTTCGTAAGCTCATCGCCCTTGCCCGTGATGCTGCGCCAGAAACGTTCCCATCGCTCCCCCAGCGACTCATAGCTTTCGGCCATGGCATGGTTATCAGAGGTGATCGACTTGCGCGCCTCCGCACTTGCGGTCGCAACAAACTTCGCCCACGCACCTGCCTTGTCGCCGGCCTGCTCCATCGCACGGATCTGTTCGATCTGCGCTCGCGTCAAATCATGATGCGACTCAGACCACTTGCGCGCCGCCTCGGCCGCATGACCATATGACTGCTCGAATTGCCGCACGGTGTCCTCTACCGACTGACCCGATACCTTTGCATACGCCGCCACACTCTCGGAGACCAGCGACAGATCGGCACCGGCTACATGACCAGACAGCGCAAGCTTCCTCAGCGCCTGGCGTGCATCATTAGCCGACACGCCTAAATGGCGTGAGATCGTCTCAGAATAAGCGAGAAGCTTGCCTTGGGTAAGCGCAGCGTAGTTGCCCGTCAATACGATCGCGCGATCCAGCTCCTTCTGTTGCTCGGTGAGTCCTTGAATCGCGTGGTAAGCAACGTATGCACTCGCGCCCAGGGCACCTAGTGCGATACCGGCGGGTCCGCATAAAAGCGGCAGGACGTCCATGCACTCGCCCAGCACCATCAGCGAACCCACAAAGTTCTTCCAACGGCCCTGCATCGCTTCGTGTCCGAGCACGAACAGCTCACGCCGGGCCGCTGAACTCCCCGTTCCTAGATGATGCATTGCGCGCGACGCCGCCTCGACCTTTCCAATCAACGGCTCGACCGCCTCGGCGATGCCTAACTTCGCAGCCTTCAGGCGCATAAGATCGACGCGCGTCTTGCCCGCCGCATCAGCCATCTTCTCGAAGCTTCGGACCGCTGCACTGACTTGGCGAGCCGTTGCAGCGCTTCCTTTACTAACCGCCTCCTCAAGCGCGCGTGCGGTCGTTGCGCCGCTCGCAGCCATCTCTTTCTGACACGCATCATATTTACGTGCGGACGTCTCTTGAGCGGACACAAACCCTTTGCTTGCACGACCGACGCGCTCCATACCCGCCTCAAAGCCGCTTGCATCGACGCTGACGCGGGTGATCACCTCGTTAGCCATTGCTCGCCTCCCTGATCTTCTTTTCGACGATCTCCGCCACTTTGTTTGCGGCCTGTGCTTTTGAGGCATCAAACGCAGGGCGAAGGAATGGCTGGGCGGGCGTGCGCGAACTGCCGAACTCGATTTCCTCAATCGCGCGCGCTAGCGTTCGCGCGGTTAATTTCACCGCGTTTCGCTTGCCGAGTTCAACAAACCGCCCGTAGTAGGCCTCTTTGCTCCAGGTGATCAGGTAAGAAGCGTACTTGCCGGGCACAGACTCCTGCTGGTCATACGCGATCAACAAGTGATCTCGTAGAAAGCCAGGCCAGTGCGGCTGTCCAGCAACCACCCCGGCGCGTTGACCCACCGGTGCTTGGCGCTTTGTCTCGTCATGGATGATGCGCGCGCCAGCAACAGCCGCCTGACGGAGCGTGCTCTCGCTAACCGACTCATCGAGCCTCCGCAGCATCCCAGTCAAGGCTTCGCGATTCTCGACCCGATAGGTTTTACTCATCTCTCGACCACCTCGCCCTTACGCACGACAACCCGCTTGTCGCCGGAGCGTTTGATCGCTTCCAGATCAATACCAAAAGCGCAGGCTGCGATGTCGTCTGCATCCCGTTCACATTCACCACCGTGCTTGTGGAGCGACTCGCGACACCAACCGGACCACGGCGTGAAATCCACCGCACCTAGCGCCGGCGCATCTTTACCTCGATTCGAGTTATAGACGAGGCTCATGAGTGTGCCAACCCGCAGATCCTCGATGTGCTCGCCCCACGGTTCGAGCTCGAATAGCGCCACCCAGTCCGCATATTCCACGCTGGAGATTTCGAGCTTGGCGCGCCGCACCGACATGCCGAGTTTCGCGGCGATGCGCATCCACATCAGTTTCCGCGGGTCGGCCCTTAGTTTTTTGAGGCTTCCTCCTGCGCGCGCTGGCCAAGCGCATTCAAACGCATGGCGATTTGCGCGAGTTCTTCGAGCAGCGGTGCGCGTCCCCCGCGCATCGCCGCTACGTCATCCTCGCTAAATAGCAGCGCGTCACTCTCATCGACGACCGTTGAAGCAATCAGCGTCGCTTCGAAATCGCTATTGCCGCCGCCGTTCTTCGCGTTGTCGTACAACGCATCGCGCGCCTCCCCCGAAAGTTCTCGGAAACGTACGATTGCGCCGTCCAGCGAATTGACCGTCTCTTCGGCCACTCGCGGCGCGAGCGCCGCCAAGATCTGTTCTTTATTCATCGTTTCTGTCCACGGCAACGCCGCGCTCCTATTTTTTAGGCTCTGGAACCGGCGTGACAATGACGTCGCCAGTGATATCGAGATTGACCGTGCCCGACACATACTGATCAACCTTCGCCGAAACCGGGAAGTCCTTCACATACGCCGTGAATTCGATTGTGGTTTTGTCGGAAAGCGTCAGCTTAAAGTCCAGCGACATGCCGGCACGCTTCGCATCCAGCAGCGCCTTGTGAGACTCCTCTTTGAAGTTGATGTGCAGAGCGATTGATACCTGCCCCCAGTCTTGCAAGCCGGGGCGCTTCTCCTTGCAATCACTATCCAGTCGTGTGACGTCGGCCATGCTTGCCGAGCCGTTGAAGCCCGTCACATCGGTCAAGTTCGCGACTTGTGACCACGCGCCGTTGCTCGACGCGGCGCGATAATGCAGCTTCGTTTTCTGCGATGGAACCGCCGTCGAACCTTTTTGGCCGCTCCCGTCGTCTTGCAACGTTCGTGCGTCTGCCATTCAGAATCTTCCTATTAAATAAGAAAACCGCCTGGGAAGGCGGTTTTCACTATATCGACTTAACTAAAATTCAACTGAGACACTCACATCGAGCCGACTGCCATACAGACGCGTCTCACGCTCGAATACATTGTTCGGCGCACCGATTGGAATAGCCCCCACTTCTGGATTAACTAACGCGCGTACGACCTGCCGCATCAGCGAGGACCGACCTTTAGCGGTCCCGTGCCACACCGCGACCTGCACGCGCCTGCAACACTTATCATACGCATTGCCACTCAAATCGACATAGATTTTTCCACCCGCCACCTGATACACGATCCAGGGCAGACGCACCCCTTGATCAGCGACATCCTCGAACACGTGACCGTCGGCAAGATGGGCGAGCGCGTCACGAACGATATCTTCAGCGGTCATCGCTTATACACACGAGTTGGACGTGTTCGTGCCGAGCGAGGTCCGGCTGCACTTGTTCGATGCGCATCACAATGTGGTCAACAGTCAGCTGCATGCCTACGTGGATTTCCTCGCAATTGCGCTTGCTATACCGGATGCGCACGCTTGCTTTCATGAGGCTGATCGGTGCGTCTGCAACAATAATTTCCTTGCCGCTCTGCATGATCACCGACGCGCGCGTGCTAGCGACAAGCTCCCACACAAACGATTCGCCATCCGGATTAAGAACACGGCGTTCGATGCGCACGTTCCGATTGAATGAACCTGCTCCCACTAGAACCTCGCGGGAACGCAGATCGGCGCGAGGAGCACGTCGGCATAGCCGCCAGGCATCGCTGCGATCGCTTGTCCGTTAGCGAACAGCTCGCGGTGGTCATACGCCCATGCGGCGGAAAGAAGCATCCACGAACGCACCGACGGATATCGTTCTAAATCGATGCCTGCTTGATACGTGATGAAGACGGCGCTTGCAGTGGGCCAAGAACTGCCGTTGAACAGTGTGAGAAGCGTCTCGCGTCCCAACTGCACAGTCTCATAGCTGTTCGGATCGAACGTCGTCAACGCTTCCGAAGCCGTGCGCGATTGAATGCTATCAACGGTCAGGATCTGCCCGATCGACAACACTAAATCGCCTTGCGGGAAGCCAGCAAAACGCTCCACATAACGGGCCTTCCGAATAGCAGCGCCCGACTTGCTTTCCGCCGCCTGCCGCGCACCAGGAATCACGATCCGCTCAATAAACTCCCGCTCATCTTCATCGTCGATGCGGCACTGCGCGGCGACGTCTTCGAACGTCAGCGGCTCGACGTCCAGGTATTCAAGAAGCACAGCAGCCATTGGCGATCACCTGTCGTTGACGTGCGTTACGCACCCCAGCGAACGCCGGTGAGAATGGCGATCGATTCGACGTGGCGAGGGCCGAAGTCGTTTTTCGCGATCACACGGATCAACGTTTGATCGCGCTGGAAGGCGCTCACCGTCTCACTTTTTCCATCGCGGGTGATCGTGTAGGTCGCCTCCTTGCTGTAGTCGATCTCAAGCGTCTCTTCTTCGCCGATAAAGAGGTCGCCGAAATCCGCAAAGTAAATCTCAGATGCATCATTGGTCTTCGTTCCTTTTACCTCTACATCAAGGTTGACTGGAACTTGCGTCGTCCGCCCGACCGGATAGCCCTTCAACATGCCATTGTCCAGCTCCGGATAGACCTTGTTGCCATTTCCGTCGCGCATGCTCGCCAGGAAGCGGAACACACGAGGTGCCATGATCCACCCCGGCGTGATCATGTTCGCATCTGCGCTTTCGAGCGCAAGGATGACCTTGTTCAGGTCGATTTCTACCTTTTGAAGCGTTGTCCCGTCGCTTGCTGCCAGGAGGTTAGCGCCAGCAGCCCAGAAGCGCAGACCCTTCGGCGTGTTCGCTTCGCCCTTGTCGCGAATGAACGCCTTGTCTTCTCGAGCCCCAATCGCGCTCGTCAGATCACCAACGACGATTTGGTCGATGTTGGGATTCACGCCTGCATACTTGATGAGATCGTTGGAGATCGGTACCAAGGCAGCGAGTTTCTTCGCCGTCAGCTTCAGGTCATCAAACTCTTGTTCCGTCACGTTGATATCGCTGTCGGACCCGATGTAACTCACTACCGCACCGCCCTTCAATCGGGGAATTGTGATATTGCCGTTCGACAGCGGCAGAGTGCGTGCGCCGAGCTTACGTACGACCGACTTTGGACGCAGCAGCTCGATGACCTCACTCGACAGGTTCGACGGCACGAGCACGCCGCCCGCGCTCGAAGTGAGCGTGTTTAGGGACATCGCCACCTCCTCGCCAAAGCCGCGTTCGATCGCAAGCTTTGAGGCAAGCTGCGCATCGCCGCGCGCAGCAGCTAGGGCGCGGACCATGCGCGCCATCTTCGCGCCTTTTACTTCCGGAACTTTCGGCTCCGCCGGAATGCTCGGCGCACCGGGCGCCGACATCGCCGCTGGCGTCGGATCGACGACGACCGCCGCCGCGGCCGCCATGCGCTCAGCCGACTCGGCCCGTTCGATCTGCGACGTAATCTCGCTGAATTTTGCGCTCAAACTTGCAAACTCCGCGTGCTGCTCGGCCGACAGTGCAACGCCCCCGGCCTCGATCGCGGCGAGCGCCTGGACCTGCTGGTTAAGGATTGCGCGTTCGCGGCGAAGTTCATTGATATTCAAAATCAGACCTCCAATAAAAAAGCCGCCTCAGGGCGGCAGTACTCGACCGAGACGCGAACGCGCTCAAGGACGAAACTTGGGTTGCGTTAGTACGTGCTTCGCATGCTCATTGCAGCGGCCTGGGCGGCGACGCTTCGTCGCGAAGCGATGTTCGACGCCCGCTCGCCGCGCGAGTCGCGGACCTCGGCCGCGATTCGGTTCACGGCGGCCTGTGGCGTCTCGACAGTGTCGGCCAGACCCGCGCTTACACCTTCTTTGCCAAAGAAGATTCCCGCCTGCGTATCTTTGACCGCCTTTGTGGTAAGACCGCGGAAGTTCGCAATTGCATCAACGAACTGCAGGTAGTTGGTCTGCACCATTTCGGTTAGAAACTGCAGAGACTGATCGCTAAGCGGCTCGTGAGGCGTAAGGTCGTTCTTCCGGTCGCCAGCAAACACCGAGGTGACTTTGATGCCTTGCTGCTCGTCGCGCTTGGACGCGTCGAGGTGTTTCGCGATTACACCGATCGAACCCAAGCCGGAGGTCTGGCTCACAATCACGTTCGACGCGGCCGCCGCGATCAGATAGCCACCTGAAAACGCCGAAAAATTGACGATCGCCGTGATCGGTTTCAGTTTTGTAGCAGTACGGATGTCGTTAGCGAGCTCGAACGCGCCCGTCGCGCTGCCCCCGTTGCTGTCGATATCGAGAATGATATGTTCGACCGCAGGATCGCCGACGGCCTGATTTAACGAAGAGCGCAGGCCTTCATAACTCGTCATCGGCTCGCAAGGATTCAAGTGTGCCGAACGCGACACGAGGATTCCAGACACCGAAATGATGTCGAGACCGGTATCCGCCACGACGGCGCGTCGGCGATCTGAAGCCCTCGCCATCTGCGCGCCAGCAGCCGAGTCATCGTTGTCCATGATTTCTGGCTGCGTGCCGTTCACTGTCAGGTTCACGATGTTCAGGTGCATGGCTTGGTTCGCCCATTGCACAGCAAGCGACATCATGGGGTCACTGACGAGCTGAGGCTGATTGAAGATCAGGCTCGCAAGTCTAAGATGTGGTTTCAAGAAAAAATCCTCTCAACGTCTTTGATTTGGGCATCCGTAGGCTCTGTTTTGCTTTCGGGAGAAGGCGTCTGTTTCGATGCATCAACCATGTTGAGCGGGCTCAGATATATGTCGCCGCCTTTTACAGGTGACATGTTCTCTAAGCGCCGAATGTCATTGATTGACAGCCAGCCCCATTGACGTCCAACAGCATAAGCGGCATACCGCGACGCCTGATCACCGCGTAGAAGACCCGATAGGTTGTATTCGATGAAGTATCGATTGCGTTCGCAGGGGAGAAGCAGATCGCGCATCTTTGCCTGTTCGTGGCGCTTGATCCACGGCAGCAGCGTGTAGATAACGAACTGAATCTCCTGATGCTCGATGTTGCTAAACGTCGCACGCTCGAGCTCATTCACCATGTGCGCTGGAATCTTGTAGATCCGCGCAATATCGACAGCGGAAAGGCGCAGCGCATCGATCAACGCTGCGTCGACGTTGGTCATCGATAGCGGCTTGAAGGTCATTCCCTCCTGCAAAAGCGCGACCTTCTTCGCATTGCCGGTGCCGCCAAATTTTGCGTTCCAGTTGTCTGTGATTCGATCGATGCTCGTCTGTTCCTTGATCGGCGCGCTTGCGCTCGGTCGCTCAATCACGCCAGAGAGCACGGTGCCGTTCATGAACGATTTCCCGGCGTATTGCTGAACGGCCTGAGCATGACCGATCGAATTCGCATGCAGCATGATCGGCGACAGGCCGGTGTAGCCATTCGTCGACATCCACCGGACGTGATGAACGAGGCGTTGAGACATCGGGTCAGCGCCGTTGACGCGGTAGACCGGTCTCAAGTCAGAGCCTTTCATGACCGTGACAGATTCTGTATCGAGGGGATACAGGCCTCGAACAACTCCATCAGAATCGCGATCGATGAAGCTGTAGCTATTTCCGCGCAGTCCAACAGTGATTTGGGATTGCTCTTGATATTCGAAGGGCGTTTGCCAAGGGTTAGGCTGATACTTCAGTACGGAATACAGTGGATGATCGACCGCCGGCTTCCTATCGTCTCCGGAGCGCTCGTAGAGCTCGAGCGGCAACTGCGCAATGCTTTCCGAAAGAAGCGTGACGCAGTTTTGAAGGATCGTAAGCGAAAGCGCGCTTGCGGCGGTGACGACTTGCCCGGATTCCGACGAAGCGCTACCGAGCAGCGCTGACACCCAACCTTGCGAGCCAGCTTTAGGGATGCCCCCATTGGGTAGCAAATGTTTGCTGAAAAACATCGACTAATCTTGATCCTGCAACGCAAGCGAGATGCGTGCTGCTGCACGATCGGCTAGAAAAGCCCAGAACAACAGCAGCCCGCCGGCTACGACCAGGCTGGCGGGCACGCTGATCAGGGCGATTCCACAAACCAGCACCCCAAATCCGAGCAGCCCCACGGTCCACGCTGCAACGCTAACTGAATTCAAACGCTTACCCCTTGGTCATAAATTGAGCCTGAGTTTGGCTGATTTGCAAGCGACGCTCGACCTATTGCCATGATTAGCGCCACCGCGCCGTCAATTTTGTTGTCGTTTCCTTGCTTTATTGGGCGCACGATGTCGTCGTTGCCCGGAAGGTTTTTGCCCACCACGTTGCTTACGCACCAAGTCATGATCGGATTGCCGTCGTGATGAAACCGACCAGACGCAATCGCCGCCTCCAACTCCTTCATTGGGTCGGACATATTCGTGTAGTTCTGAACGATTGTGACCGGAGTCAGCCCCTCGTCTTCGAGTTGGTGCGCAAGGTTTGTCGCGCCATGCGGGTCCATTGGTACACACTGCACACGACAAGCGCGATTCGCTTCAACGGCTTCGTGCTGTATTTCACGATAATCAATTTCGGCGCCTTGCGTTTCCAACAGATCGCCAGAATTCACCCACTTTTGGTAGCGTTCTGACATGCGCCGGTTCTCGGTGTTTTTTACCGTCTCCTCTGGTACCCAGAACCGTGGATCAACGCTGTAGTAGTGCCGCCGGCCGTCGATGTCGCGCCAGAAGAGCCGAGCCATGCTGTTCAAATCGAGCTTTCGCGCCATGTCGAGAGCAAGGATGCAGTCCTGGCCTTCGAAGCGCTCAAGCGTCAGCGACGAGTCCTCGCAGTTCTTCCAATCTTTGAGGTTGAAATACCCCGCTTTCGCCGACGTCCAGACGTTTAGATGCTTCATCTTGAACGTATTAGTGAAACGCGCGGACTTCATAGCGCGCTGCTGCTGGCTCTCCAGATACTCCTGAAAGACCGAAACTCCGATGTTCGGGTTGGCCTTCGCCAGCACTCGCGGATCGGACCAGTCATCGCCTTCGTCGATCGTCCAGATCCAGCCGAAAAGCTCATCGTCGGGCACCGTTCCTTCAAGCATCTCAATGACTTGACGACGCTTGTCATAGCACGGTCCCTCGATGTTCGCGCCGGCGGTCGTGATAATGAACATGAGCGGCTGCCGCCGGGCGCCCATGCCAGTCAGCATCGTCTCGTACAAAGCCGAACTGTCATGCTCGTGAAACTCGTCAACGATCGCGCAGGACGGCGACGAGCCGTCACCTGGATTCCCGATCAGTGGTTCGAAGCGGCTCCCGTCAGCCGGTTTATTCAAATTCGAGGCGTTGACCTCGATGCCGGCGGCTTCAATCAAAAGCGGAGACCGTTTAACCATCAAGCGAGCGGGGCGAAACACCTCCCAAGCCTGCTTCTCCGTCGTCGCGCCTGCATACACCTCGGCACCAAATTCCGCATCCGCTATGAACATCGCGATGCCGACGCCGGCTGCAATAATGCTCTTCCCGCACTTTCGCGGCACTTCCCAATATGATTCGCGAAAGCGTCGGAAGCCCGTTCTTTTATCGACCCAACCGAAGGTGCACATCAGCCCAAACTTTTGCCACGGCTCGAGTGTCACGAGTTGACGCTTGAACGCCCACTCACCTTTCACGTGCGGAAGGAGCTCGATGAGCGCGAGCTTCCTCTCGGCTGCTGCCGCATCAAACTTCCAGCGGAAATCTTTTCTGCGACTGGACGAAAGTTCGTCCAGATGACGCTGACATGCGAGCTGCACATATTCGCCGGCCAGCCGCTTGCCGCGCACAACGGCTCGCGCAAACTGGAGGCCTTGCTCCACCCGCGGATACACTCTGACCATCGTGACTTAACTGCCTAGCAGCGCGTCGAATGGGTTGTCGGTCTTGATACCACTACCCGACATTCGCTGACGGCTCACCGGATCCAATCCGAGCAACGCGCCTGCCGCGCGCATCGTTGCGAAGGCTCCGCGCTTGACCGTCTCCGCGGGGTTTTTCATCGGCGAGCCTTGTGCGCTCATGACAACCAGCCCATTTTTATCAAGATCTTCGCAGGCCCGGCGCCAGTCCTTGTACGCGGAGCAATACGTTTCCAGCACTTCGACGTCGGTCCACTGCAAAACGTTCTGGGTGCAAAGCCGCGGTGCCACGCGCTTCCATATGTCCGCGGCATAGCCGGTTATCCAATCCGGCGGATCAATGTTTGCGATGGCACCGAAATCCGGCTCATGCTTATTCAGTGCGCGTTTGCCGGGATTTCCGGCAGCGATCTTTCGCGCCGTCGGCTTTGGTTTTCTGCCGCGGCCTGGAACCGTGGCAACCCCACTCATCGGCCAACTCCTGAATTTTTAATTTCGCGGGTGTAAAAATCTGACGGAGTGGTCGGTCCCTAGCCGATTCGGCTCAGATTTTCGCCTCCCCCCTCCCCATCAACGGCGTTCACCGCCCGTCTTCGTGGCGTGGCAGGGATGACAGATCGACTGCAGGTTTGCGTCGTCATCAGTTCCTCCCTGCGCCTTCGGCACGATGTGATCGACCTCAGTCGCGAGCGAGACGCGGCCTGTACGTCGGCAGACCTGACACAAGCCGCAGTCGCGCAGCAGGATGCGATCGCGCCGCTTAGCCCATGCGCTGCCGTAGCCTCGTGCGTGGCGATTGCCGCGCACCGCGTCAGGCTTCCACTTCACTTCCTCGCAAGCGTGCTGCATGCAGTACGTCTTGCCTCCCGGCACGAGAGCGCTGCACCCGCGATGCTTGCATGGGCGCATTGGTCTGGTCGGCATTAGCAGGTTGCAACAGTGAGGTTCATCAACTAGCCTCGAACGAGGCTATCGCGCGTCAGGCGCGCCAATGCAAAAAGCCCGCGCGGAGCGAACCGAGCGGGCTTTTCTTTGGGCGAGCGAACTCCCCACGGACAAGATACTACGATAGGTCGAACGGGTTTACAACCCCTTTCGCGTCAGGCGGGTTCGTGATCCTTCAGCCAGTCACGCAGCGCATCGTTCATGCGCGTCTGCCATCCTTCGCCGGATGCCTTGAATGCCTCGACGATGTCCGCATCGTAGCGCACGGACAGCAGCACCTTCGGCGAATCGAGACGCGGCCGCCCGCGCGTGCCGAGCCGCCTCATCTTCTTGAAGTCCTCGGCCGACACTTCGTACGTGTCCGGATCTGCGGCAATGCCGCGGTTGATTGCCGCGTCTTCTTCGTCCGTCGGCATGATGATCTTAGGCTTGCTCGACATAGTCTTTCACCTCTCGCTTGTTTGCCTTGCGCATGCTGATGATGTGCATGCTATCGCCGCGCTGCGTGAACACCACGCAGTAGAGGCGCTCGTCGATGATGCCGAAACCAACTTCACGCACTTCCTTGTAGTCTTCGCGGGCATCGACATAGGCCATCACGTCCGGCCAACACAACTGGCTTGCCATTTCCATCGACACACCGTGCTTGCCGATGTTCGCTTCGTTTTTGGGCGGGTCGTATGTGATGTCCATGTAAATAATTGTAGCTACGTTTAATATCAAGCGCAAGGATTATTTGTAGCTACAGGATCAGCGCGCGCAGATAAGGTTCTTCGCCACAAGCGCGGGGCGCATCAGTTCCTTCGCTTCGGCATAGTCGCGGTCCTGCGTCGCCGGGCTGCGCGGGTTCGTGAAGATGGGCGCGCCTGCGACGAAGCTGCGCACGGCGGTCATCACCGCAATGCGATGCGCGAGCGACAGCGTCTGGATGATCGGCTCGACGGCCCGCCCGGTCGCAGCGCGCAACTGGCTATCAACGACGTCGCCGATTTCGTCATAGCTCATCCATTGCCGGCTGCTGCGACAGTCGCGGAACATGGCGCTCGCTCGGCCGTAGCCGACAGCGGGCTGATACGACTCGCTCCACTCGTACCACTCCGTCAGCACAGCGTCGATCTCGTCAGCGTCGATTGCGCTCGTCGTCATGGTTTTCCTCTTTCCGTATTGTTCGCAGCGGTGTCCGTGGTTCTTGCCGATGGCGCAGATGGTTTGCATGGTGCCGATGAAGTCGTAGGTTCGTTCGTGTGGGCAGCCCTTGCAGGTGTTGCCCTCTTTCTCAATCAGCTGGCGGAGCGGATCGCGGAAGGCGCGCGGCGCGCGGGGTATCAATCCGCCACCTCGTTGCCGAACGCCTCCGCGACGCGCAGCCGGCAGATGGCTACCTTTGGCGACTCGTCCGCGAACATGGCGTGGAAGTCGGGGTTGAGCTGCGCTTCCGCCAGCCATTCGAGCTTTCCGTCCTCGCGCACACGCGGGTAAGTCACATAGCACTGACGCTCGGCGATCGGCGCGGCGATGTGCCAGTTTTCGGACGGCTGATACTGGATGAAGCCGACGTACTGCACGTCGACCTGGCACCAGTCCATGCCGTACGCGTGCTTCACCTCAGCCTGCATGCCCTCGGCGCGAGCGACCCAGTAGTCGAGCTGCGCGCCGGTGAGTCGCTCGACGTTCATGCCCGCGCCCTCACTTCAATGCCGAGCGAGAGTTGGAACGCTTCAGGCATGTTCACGGCCGCCGGCTCTTCGTCATTGACGGGCACACCGCTGATGGGGCAAAGCCACGAATCGAGCAGCTCGCCGTTGAGGAACATAACGCCGTGGTCGTTGAACCAAGCGGCCTTCCACGTGCACCACCACGCCGGACGCTGATCCCAATGCGCCTCAGGCCCGCGCGGCGGTACGAATCGAACGACCTCGACGACCAGGCCGCCGAGCGTCTTACGCGGCCAGTCAGTTGGCACCACAACGATAGCCAGATCGCCCGGTTTGCAGTTCATGGCGCGTCTCCTTGCTTTCCCGGCATCGGCGCATCCGGGGCGAGCCATTCGTAATCGGTACTCTCACGGAATTCTTCGAGGGCCTGCACGGCCAGCGCGCCCACGGATTTCGGGTTGCAGTTCATCGAATAGAGGCTTTTGACCCACGCGATGTCATCCGTCACCCACTTCTCTTTGGGGATGTTGTGGCCATATCCCGGCTTGATAAACGCCAAGACTTCCAGCATGTATTGCTTCCCGCCATGGTCCAGCGTTCGAATCCGTCGTAGCCCGTACACCATCCCGTCCGTTTCTCTCTGCTGGACCACCCGAGGCTTCAGGTATCGGTGCCGGAAGGGCCACCGCTCCGCAAAGATCCCAATCATCGGAACGTGGAATTTCAACCACATCGGCTCTATCGTTCTCACGCTGCTCCCTCCGTCAATCCCATCTTCGCGGCGCGCACTGGCTCCCAGTTCGCGTACGCAACATCCCACTGCCGGAACTTTGCTTCGCGCGTCGCCGGCCCCTGATCGATCCACGCATGGCACGCCCG
This sequence comes from Caballeronia sp. LZ035, assembly GCF_031451175.1. NCBI lineage: Bacteria > Pseudomonadati > Pseudomonadota > Betaproteobacteria > Burkholderiales > Burkholderiaceae > Caballeronia > Caballeronia sp. LZ035. Next base: position 1,247,687 of record NZ_JARUXS010000001.1, on the reverse strand, counting down.
GCAGCCGGGCACCGTGAACTTGTGCTTCGCCTTGATCCCCATGCCCTTCCCGTGGCGCGCCTGATTCGAATGGCACGGCACGACGGTGGTGCGGCCAACGCACACACCGAGCACGCCCAGGTAGCACGCCTCGCCTCGGCACGCGGCCAGATACTTCGAGCCCAGCGTCATGGTCGGTTTCTTCGTGCTGCGCTTCATCACGCCGCGCGTCAGCGACGTCTGCGGCGATGGCCGCTTGCCAATCGGGGCGATGGCTTTGCGTTTGGAGCCGCTCGACTTCAACGGCTTCCTGCGCGCGAGGGGTGCAGAGCGTTTCATCGAGCCTCCACACCTAGATCGGTCGCCTGGCTTCTGTTCGTCGGCGTGCGGCGCCCCAGCACGTCAATTTCTGCCGTCGCGCTCACGGCGCGCGGACGATACTGCTTGCGCGGTTTCTTGCTTCGACTCACGCTGCCTCCCTGCCGATTTCAGTGACGGCAACTTCGACGCGCGGCTCGTCGCCGTATGCCTTGCTCAGTTGGATCTCGATGACTTGGGCGTCGTCCGCGTAGACCACGCCGTTCATGGCGTCATTGATCGCCTTCAGCACGTTGTCCGCGTCCGGCTTCTTCGTTGCGCAGATCTCGCCAGTGCGCGCCTTCTCCCTTCGAGGCTTTGACCAGCTCGCCGGAATCGGCACGACAATGGAGATCTTCAGGCGCACCGGCCGCGCGATGGGCTTGCCACCCAACATCGCGTTGATCGCGAAGGCCTTGACCTTACGTTCGTACCTTGCGGTCTTCTCAGGCGTCCTCATACGGACGCCTGTCGCCGTGCGAGAAGCCCGTGGGCGACCCTTCGGTACCGGTTGGCCTGCAACCGTGAACTTGATCGTCCGGGGCATCGGCGCCGGCGCGAGCGAGGCGACCTGACCATGGCCGGATGCGATCTCGTCGAACTCGCAGTTCGGCTGGTTGCCCGTCTGCCGCATCAGTTGGCTGCGTGCGAAATCAGGGGCGATGGTCCAGTCCTCCCGCACGTGAGCGGTGCCGACTCGTGTGGTGCTTGCCGTGAAACGGAGACCTGACGTGCGCTTCGTCATGCGGCCTCCGAGTTGCCGTTCCTGTTGCGCGGGATGCCTTTGAATGGGGCATAGAGCTGATCGTACGGTCCCTCGCGCTCGCGGCTGAACGTGCGCAGCATGTCGTTCATCCATTCGCCCGCGACTCCCGGCTTTAAAGCACAAAACCGCCTCACCTTCTGCTTCAACTTTTCCCCTTTGCCTTCACATAACTCAGGCGTAGAAATCCGTCGGCAGCAGTGCATCGCCGAACGTGTCAATGACGTTTTGATAGAAGCGCTCGGAGCCGCTACGCTTGGCATCCCGCAACACATGGTCGATCCAAGGACCCTTGCCGGCGGCCTTCGCAACGAGCACGCGGTATTCGGGCAAAGATTCATCAGGGCGCTTCGCACGAACGCCCAGGCGCGCGCCCTCGCTACAAACATCCGTTTCGCCGCTGAGCCACCACTGGGCGTGTTCCGCACACTGCTGCTTACCGGGAGTCTCGGCCAGCACCTCATCAACGAAGCGGGCGAGAAATCCGACATTCACGGCCCGGCTATCAGCGTCCCGCTCGCGCGCCGCCGCCGCTCTGCGATGCGCTTCGCGAAGTTGTTCGGTCGAGACACCACGACCCACCCAGGCGAGCACCTGGGTTCGGTCCCGACTGCGATCGACCTGACAACGTTTGCGACGCGCAGCCTCCAAAGCTACAAGCAGGTCAGTGAGCTCGAGCTCACGTTTTGACGAATCCGCTCGCAAGGAAGCAGCAGCGGCAGCATCGAAGTTATCCACAGGCTCACGCGCGCACGCGTTGCTGCTGCTCTCTGCTGTAATCTCTGCTGTAGTCTTTACACCGTTAACGACCTGGTCAAACCCCTCTCCGCGGGCAAGGGTTCTACCGGTCCGCGGACAAGGGTTTGACCGCTCGGCGGGTTGGGAAAAGTCCATTTCCCGAAATGGACTTTTCCCATTTCGGGAGATGGGGTTTTCCCATTCGGCTGATTGCTCAACCTGGCTCGCCTGGCCTTCCTCAACCAGCCGCTCGAGAACGTCCTCGTCGATGCGGAAGTAGATCTTGTGCTCCAGACGCTTCTCGGTCTCGATCAACACGCCACACTTCTTCAACGCGCGCCGCGCCGCCCTCTGCTCCTCGTAGGTCAAGCCCGTCTCGGCACACAGCTCCTCCGAAGTCTTATGAACCCCGAGCTCGCTGGTCGCCCGGCTCTGCCAATAGAAAATCTGGCAGAACAGCACGGTCGCTTTAACGCCACCAAGGTATCGCGCAAGACCAGGGTAGTACGCCACTGGTCGGCCGATGTCACGAAGAACGTCAGAGACCCTCACGGGCATTCCTCGTCTGTTGCGTTAAGACCGAGCACCCAGCGCAGAGCCTGTGCGCGTTCACCCGAGGACGAGCTCAGCTCGTGCATGATCTCTTTGCGATTGCGCAGCTTCGGTTTGGCCTCGCCGATCACCGCGCGCTGAGCACGAGCTCGCGCATGCCCGACTACATGCTCCCCTGCTGCGATTAGCTCCCGAACCTTCTCACCTTGTTGCTCTGGAGACAGCTTCGATAAGCGGCGCGCGTGAGTAACGTTGATGCGCGAGCTTTCGACTGCTCTGCGGACTTCGGCGCAGCAATCGAGCAGCGCGAGCGTGGCATGCACTGTCGAGGTCGAACAGCCGAAGATTGTGCCGATCTCGGCCTCGCTATACCCAAGCGCCATGACGCGTCGCATCTTTTCCGCTCGGCCGAGCGGCGTGTCGGCCTCGCGCAACTCGTTCTCACCGATGATTGCAGTAAGCGCAGTTCGTCGGTCGCCTCGGTAGACCTGCGCCGGAATCTGAATCGGTTGTTCTCCACGTGCGCGCCGCCATTCGTTAGCGAGCCGCGCCGCCTTGGTACGCTGCCGTCCGACCGCGACTTCCGTCTCACCGGTCTCGGTGTTCTTTACAACGGAGATCGGTTGCAACACGCCCTGGAAGTCGATGTTGCGAGCAAGGTCCTCGTTCACCGGGAGGTCGACGCGCGGGTCATACAGCGGCGACGTTACATCGGTCACGAGCACCAATCGCTCGGGATCGAAGAACAGAAGATTGGTCTTTCCTGACGCTCCATATGCGTCAACTGAATTCTTAGCCATCGGCCTTTCCTAATTAGGTCAGTGGTCGCACGGCAGGCGGCCATCAAGGTCCTGCCGTGCCCCGCAAGACAGGCATGTCAGCAAGACGGCTGCGGGATAGCGGTCTCTCGACAAAGTGTCGGGTTCGACGCGTTCGATGCTCTTCACATCCTCGCCATCCTTGGCTTTGCTGCGCTCGTGCTTCGGTAGTAGTGCGAATTCTTTCAAAGGGTCCTCCTTCCTAAAATGGGTTTCCTAATCGATGCTTACCGGCTCAGAGGGAGCGCCGTCTTCCGCTTGTACGTTGCCTTCCTCCGACGAAGGCGCTGCATCCGTCTTGGTCGGCGGCGGTGGCGGAACAAAGGCGCGGACAAAGCTCGCCATCGGGATCTCGCTGACCGGTTGATCATGAAAATTGCGCTGAGAAAGCGTTTCGTATTTGCCTGACAGCACATGCAACGCTTCTGGCTTCTCTCTCTTGATCTGCGCCACAACTGCGGGCACTGCTTCCTTAGATGCTTCCATCAACATTTTGCGATGTCGTTCCAGGTGCATATATGCGTCTCCTATAGAAATTGCGGGGGCTCCGACCTCTGGCAGAATCTTGGCTTCCACACTTCGAAACTGCCGTTCTGACCGGAGACCCCTGTGAACTATCTAGTCGTGCTCGACGTACGCTCGCCAATCGGCGCTATCTATAACCGAAAGGCTGACACTAACGTTCCTGACGCAGAGGCACAGCTCAGTCACCCTGCCCTGCTCTGCTCCGACGTTTCAATCGACCATCCGACTTATCTTTTCGCAACGCGCCCGTTGAAGGGAGACAAGTCACATCAATCTCTTCACATTCCGCATCACGCCGTCGTAGCGATATACCGCGTGAACGAAGAAGACGCCGCACCAATGGGATTCCCCATCTGACCAAATTCATTCTTTTGCTTCCCTTCGAAGGATGAGATTGGGCAAGCGCCCACTGTCGCGCTTGCCCACGCGGCGCGTAGCGACGCATGAACCGCATTTGAACTCGTTAGGTCCGCGGCAGTCTTGCGCAATGATGCGAAGATCACCGCGGCGCTGGAGGACCTTCAAAATCGGATCATTGATGTCCAGAACACCGCACTTCAAGCCCAAGAAAAAATTTCGTCTCTGCTGGATGAAAAGCAGGCGCTCAAAGACGGGAAAAGAGAGCTGAGTGCACGAATAGCTGAGCCTGAGAAGCAACGGTCCGAGCGCGAAAGCTACGACCTTCACGAGCTCAGTGAAGGCGTCTTTGTCCTGGCGGAGCTGAATCCTTCGAAGACCGGCCGAAGCCCTCACTACCTTTGTCAGTCCTGCATGGACAACGCGGCGAAGAAAGGCGTACTCAAGCGCGCGCAAGTGGCGTACGAGTACATTCTCGTTTTCCCGATATGTAAAAACGATTATCCGACAGGCGAGTACGTCAATATCGCGATTTGATCCAAGTGGGTTCGTCACTTGCCACGTCCTTCATAGGTGACAACGACGTTCTCGATCTCGTCGAGAAGCCTTTTGCTACCGGTAATGAGCCGGTAACACTCAATAGAGGTGAAGCCCATGCAAGGTAGACTCGTCGTATCGACTAAGCCGCATCGACACCGAAGCAGAAAGCGCTCGTAGCGTCGAATGACGTAAGCGCGTTCAATCAGCAGGTCGCCGCAGTCGCCTGTGAGTTGCACGAAACTCATGCGTAGACGCGCAAATACCCCGACCATCCGTGCTTGCCGGTTAGCCGAGTTCCGCATGCTTGCCGCCATCAAGCGATCAAAGAAGCGATCGATCCAGCCCGCGATCGTCGTCACCCATGCATACGCGCGAGCAAGTAGCAACCGTTGCACATGCATCGACGTTTCAGCGGCAGCGAATGCCCTGCTCGGTCGACGGTCCACCGGGACAGCTCCTGCCCTTTGCCGACGCGAGCATCTGCTTGAGACGGACTCAGTCATTTAGGCTCCTTTGCTTCACGTCGGCTCGATGGGAGGGGCTCGATGCAGTGCTTCCCATTCAAGCAAGCCTGGCCAAATCTCGTGCCAGCCTCGTCGTCGCGATTCCCGACGACTAAATGAGTAGTGAAAGAAATTTTCGATTTAGACGGATCGTGCAGCAGACGGAGTGCGTCTTCTTGATGCGATCTGAGACACGTACGACGACGTGAGCCCGAGGTACGCGCATCTGCCGGGCCTTCCGCTGGCGGCTGGTGATCAAGACAGAACGCAATCCATCGCCAAACCATAGTGTTTACTTAACTTAAAGTCAAGTGATTACTTGTTTATAAAACACTAAACTGGGGTGATGAAAATATCTGACACGCGCCGCGCACGGCTCAGGGAATGGCTGGAAACGCATACCATGCCGCCAAAGGAGAAAAGCTATTTTTCTCAATTGACCAACGGAGCTGCGTCGTTCGGCGAGAAGGCCGCTCGACGCATCGAAAAGCAGTACGGTATGGCTGACGGTTACCTTGACTCACCTGTCGCCTCGACATCACATCGAACGGACGACGCTGCTAAGAGCGGTCCAGCGCACGACATAGAGCAGGAGCATCGGGAAACCGCGTCCGAGCTCGTTCTTCGATTGCTTCCTCAGATGACAGAGACACAGAAGGCGGAAATAGCGGACATCATGCAAAGCATGGCCGACAAGAATGCTCGGCTCCTCGCCGAACTTCTCGCAAGGGAAGGACATACCGATCAAGATCCTCGGCCCAAAGGGTAAGCGACCTACAAAGAGTGCAACGACGCGCGGCGTTCAGAGTTCGCTTGTCACATTGTTTAGTGTACACTAAACTTAAGCGAGGTCTAGAGGACTGAGCCATTCGCTCAACACTCGACCCGAGTCCTCAACAACGGAGTCATGTGCCGTCTCACGTACTCGTTGCCCAAGACTCTGCCCTTCGCTCCAGTAATGTCACAGGGGCGCGTAAGTGAATTAGAGCGCATCCGGTTGCACCGATTGTCTCCTCGGAGATACCCGTTTCTCTGCATTCATCGTTTCCCGAGAATGCCTGCTCAATTTTCTAAGTACAACTACCTATAATATTCGCCATATGGTGCATTTCACCTGTACATCATCACGCGTTTCAACAGTTCCAGATCGTCGCGCAAAGCTGCGCTTAACTCGCGACGGCGGCGCTCCTCGTGATCGGATTGTCGACCGCCTCGCTGCCGGCTATACAACGAAATCACGGCTCGTGATCGAGCTACGGACTAGCTTGAGGGTGATGAACGACGCTCTCGCTCGTCTCGAAGAGGAAGCACTCGTCGAAAGCTTCACGATGCTCAGCGCGCGGGGACGACTCGATGCGTTTTGGTGTCTGCCTGGGCAGGCGCCTTCCGCGACAGCACCGGCCTTCTCCTTTCGAGGCAACGAGACGCTCAGAGCGATGCAGGAGCACGCCGCCTTTCTTGCCAGTCGGGGGTCAAGCCAATGAAGCTTCTTACTCGCGCTTTTATTCTCGAGAGATACGGCGTCCGCCTCACGATGAATCAGCTGGCAACCCTTCTCGTGATGTCGGAAGGCACGATCCGTAATCAGGTCAGTGCCGAGACGTTCCCTATCCCAACCTACACAGAAGGCGCGAAGCGATTCGCAGCATACGACGCTGTCGCCGATTATCTCGACGACATGTCTGCGAAAGCTCGGGATCATTCCCTTACCCCGTGATCCATTAGTCGACCAAGCGAACCAAGTGTTGACCTTGCGGCTCTGGTCAACGCGTCATAAACAACTCTTGTTATCGTCGAGGGCGCTATGAATACCAACTCCCTGCTTGTTGCTCAGTGCGGTGGTGTTAGCTGTGCTGAAATAATTCCCCAACCAAGTGATGACGCACGCCGGGCGATGCAGTATTTACGGCAGCTCGAAGTAGGCATTGATGTGTCGTTTCCAAGCGACTCCTTGCGTCGCTTAACCGCATCTGAAGACCCCGACGAATGGCGTACCGGGCTATATCTAACCGGCTTACTATCTCGCGAAGAAATCGTTAGCCTCTACTCAGACCACAATATCGATGCGATGGCCAAGTTACTGGCTGCCAGCTACCTGTCCGCTAACTTCATGCACAGCGACTTTGAAGCTCACGCGGAGGAGCATTTCTCTACTACGTGGAAAGCGCCTACGCGCCTCGCGGCGGCAGCGGCCATCGAGGCGAGTCAGGTGCATCAGCTTCGGTCTTCGATGCGCGAACTTAAACCGCAGCCCCCTCGTCAGGCAGGCGGTCGTATCGCTCTCATCGTACATGGAACCTGGGCAGCGAAGGAGGTTTGGTGGAGACCAGGAGGACGCTTTTGGAATTACGTGAAGGAACACTGGGCACACCTTTACGACGGACCTTCCCCGTTCATCTGGTCGGGAGACAACGCTCACCGTGCACGCGTCACAGCGGCACACGATTTGACGGAATGGGTAGCTCGATCGACATCCTCCTCTGTGGACATCATTGCTCACAGCCATGGCGGCAACGTTTGCCTGGCTGCCGCACGCGCCGGACTCAAAATCAATCGCCTGATTCTCCTAGGAACGCCCATTTGCAGGGAGTACACGGTCAACCTCAGAAATATTGCGTCAGTGAGCAACGTCTTTTCAGAGTCTGACTGGGTGCAGCGGTTGGGATCCCTTTCCAATACCCGATTCGACGGCCGAACTCTTGGCGATTGTCACCAAGTCTCTAACTGGCTAGCAACCAAGAATGAAAAGGGCAACGGGCCAGGACACAGTGATCTTCATGACGGAGGCACTTGGATTGCCTCGGACTTGCATCAGCTATTTTGATCCAAGCGCCTGGGCAGATAGCCCTGACCGAGTAGGTCGGTAGATGCCCTCATCACAGGGGCGCTTCCTGCAACGCTAGCACAACGGGGCTACCACCAGCGCGCGCCAGAGGAGACCACGATTTCCAGCAATATCTGTATTATGGTCGCGCGTTTTCCCGTTGCGTTCAACACGCACCGTGCATCCTTACGTCACAAGCCAGTTCTCGGTCGGATCCGGTATCGAACGAAATGCTGGCTTCGCGAGGAAGTATCCTTGCATGAGCGTCACATCGTTGGCAACAAAAAAGTCTCGCTCGCCACCTGTCTCGATACCTTCAGCGATCACGCGGATTCCCAGATCCCGGCACATTGATAACACACCTCGCACTATGCTCTGGCGAACACCGTCTGTATCGATGCCCCGCACAAGTTCCATATCAAGCTTGATCAAATCCGGTTGGAACTCTGTGAGCAAAGTGAGCCCTGAATAGCCTGCGCCAAAATCGTCGATAGCCGTCTGGAAGCCAAAGCGCCGATACGCGCGAAAAATTTCGACTAAATGCGCGCGGCTGATGATGTTTTCGCCCTCGACCGTCTCGAAGATGATCCGATCGGTCGGGAAATGATACTTTTCTGCCGCTTGAAACGTGCTCCGAATACATGCCTCTGGCCGATAAACGGCGTTGGGCATGAAATTGATTGAAAGATAGCCACTGAGGTCGAGCGATGCAGCCTGCTCGATGGCAATCGTGCGGCAGCGCTGATCGAAATGGTAGCGATTATTTTCGCCAACCTGTGCAAGGATCGATGCGGCTGACTCACCATTCGGACCGCGGACCAGTGCCTCATGCGCGTAAGCTGCACCGCTTCTAGTATCAACGATCGGCTGAAAAGCAAAAGCTAAGTCAATTACCTCGTGCGCCGGCACGTGACAGCCAGTGCATTTGCCTGATCGACTCTTTGCTTCAGACCTACTCTCGGCAGCGTTGTCGTTCATTCGAATTCTCGATTTCGCATTCAATGCCACCCTCATCCGTCTTAACGGCAAGAATTGCCGAAAGGCATCCCATCGTCATACGAGAAGCATCCATTACCGCGCGTGAAGATAGATTTAGCACACGTCGAGCCACCCCACCTCAGCTATTGATCCCCTGCTGGATTTAAATCGATTATGACCAGTTCAAGCCGCTGCAATGCCGCCAAGGGCCTACCCGTAAGCGCCATGGAGCGCACGAGCAGCAAACTGTAGTGCAACTCCTTCGTTGGCTCCAACCATCGTTCCGCTTGGTCGGCGATCCAGGTAACCTCATTGCGCAGCTGCATGCTCGTCCATTCCGACGAATCACCTAGCCGCCGCTTAAGCGACTCGATCAAAAACAAAACATCTGATTTTTTCACTATTGCACCGTGCAAATCACGACTCCCCGCGGTCGCACGGTTCCTCGCAGCAAGGATCATGCTCGTATCGCTGACTTGCCATTGAGGGGAAGAATCTGCAGCGGGCACAAGCCTGACATTAGCGCCAGGCCGGATTCGTGCAGCCAGCCACAATGCCTGCGGCAACCCTACAAGAATTACGGTAAAAATTCCGCGAGGCTGGTGGAACTCGATTTGATAGACGTTTTGGAACACCGGACGCACGAGCACTTCACGGACGTCAGTGCCTTCGGCGGTGAGCGTTTTCATGAGCGCGTTCGCGGAATTGACCGATATATTTTAGACTCGCACAGTCCGATTTTGCAGCCGGAGCAGTCAGAACCCAGCGGGGCTGCTGCCCCGCTGCCGGCCGGTCTTCAGCACTTTAAATCAGAGCGACTGTGACCACCAAGCGTCTCAGTTTCCAAGTTACTCGGATCGTTGGCAGCCTGCGAAAATTGGATGCTTGCAGCCATGATCAGCACCAGCAGTGAATGACAAGCTGGACAGTGATCGCCGACGAGCCCGTTGTCGCCATCAAAGAAGAAGGGCTCCCCGCAGGTCGAGCAGTATTGGATAAGTCCCATGTTGAATGAAATGATCTATCAAGGGCGTTGTCCGGGGATTCATGTGACGCGACCGATTAGTCTGCACGCGGCGCCTTAGGAATCGCTTAAGAGAAAATAAGCCCGCGTGGAGGCGGGCTTAAAACTTCCGACGTACACACAACGCCATGCGAGCGGCGCGAGCGCAGTATGGACAACGTAAGTGTCTTTATGGAGGTATGGGACGCTTACGGGATATTCGTCAACGGTTAATGCGACAATCTCCGTGCGAACCGGCCTCTTGATCAGATCTTGCCGCCTACCCAGTATCGAAGGGGATGCAATTATGAACTTAGACGACGAGAAACAGCATCTAGCCAAGGCAGACATTGACATTGATCAAGCCCACGCGCGGATCGTGCGCCAGGGTGAAATCATCCACGAACTGCAACGGGACGGTCACGACGCAGACATGGCTGTCAAACTACTGATAACCCTCCAGGGCACGCTGAATGCCATGATCGAACATCGCCGGCTAATAGCGAAGCGCATAGAGAAACTTGAACGCGAAGAAGAAGGCCCATCTTAAAGACGGGCCAAAAACTTGAACAGTGAGAGTCGCCGTGCGACCGGCGCCATCCAAGTATTGGCGACACCGGGCCATCTCGAAAGATCAAAAACTGAAATGCTGCGTTTCAAATCCTCGAATAACCTGCCGAAGGCGAGACTAATCTAAGCCAGCAGCGGAGCCGCACCTGCTTATGCATCCGCCAGTCTCAGACCGACGCGCCGATCGAACGCCCGGCAGTCTGTCAAGTCGGCAGAGTCGAAACGCGCGCCAAATGGCGGACGAGCACCTACTCTCGCTCGGGGCTACGACTGTCGGCGGCAATGGCCTCCATCGTCGCGACCAATGTCGCCAAGAGGTCGGGGTGGTGGTGCCGCAGATGCTTGTGTATCGCCTCATTTCGAAGCAGCCGCGTTGTGAAGCCCTTGGCAACGACAAGTGTCAGCATCGTGTCCCCGATGCTTTCCTCGGCCGCCTGGCTGTCTAGATTCAGCCGCTCCATCTCCTTCTCCATGCGCGCGAGGTCCTCTTGCGAAATATGCTCGCGCTTCTTCGCTTTCGCCGGTTCCGCCAACGCGTCAGGGCGTGTAGTAACCAAAAGCATCTCCGCATAGCTCGCCGTGAAGCGGTTTGCCGCGATCATCATTTCGCAGGCTTCGATCTGCCTCATAGGTTTCATCTTTCTCAAGGTCGAAAAAACCCTCGGGATCACCATGCGGTCTTTGAGCAAAGAGACAGCCTCCGGCGCGATGCCGTCAAGGAGATGAACTTTCTCTCGGACACGTTTAAGGTCCATTTGCAAGGTCGCTGCGATGCGCTCCTCCGATGCCCCCTTGGCAAGCGCGGCCCGGATCATTCGATGATCATGAACGGCGGTGCTTCGGTTGATGTGGCGATTGAAGGTGTAGCTTTCGTCGTCCGAGGACACCATGCACGGCGCTGTTTGCCTTTTCAATTCTTTGAGCGCTTCAAGCCGAAGGCGCCCGTCGAGCAAGTGATACTCGCCTTCGTTGTCGGCCGACCGGAACACAGCCAATGGCTCAATCACGCCCAGCTCCCGCACCGAACTCAGAATCGTTCGAAACTTCGGCGTCAACAGAACGCGGGGCGCCATCGGCGCGCCAGGGCGAATGAGGGCGATGGGGACTTCGATGATTTGCCGCTCAAATCCATGCTTGATGCCGCTCATGGCAATAACTCCTCAGGGATGCGGCTCGCGAGCGCTTGCGGAATGTCTTTGATTCCCTCCGCTCTAAGCAAGGTGCGGAAATGCTCGTCAGCGAGCAGTCTTCGAAACGTCGATGTGATCATGAGAAGCCGCTGCTCTTGAAACGCGGCGTTTTGTACGATGCGGCGTTGGCGCCGAGCCTCAGTTTGATAAGTCCGCAGCAGTTTTTGCGGGGTGGGAGCGTCTTTGGGCATCGGCTTCTTGGAGTGGTAGGCCTTCCCGATCGCCTCCCGCTTGCTGATCAGCTTGCGCACCTTGATCAGTTGCTCGCCTTTCAGCGTTCCGCTTTCGTAAGCGGCTACCATCGCGGCTTGAATCTCGTCGCTTGATGAGCGCGAGATGTCGAGCGCCACCCACATCGGGATTTGCTTCTTCTCAACGGCGCGAAGCAGCCGTTGTTCGCCCTTGGCCAACAAGTGCAGGATGTTGTTGATGTAGCTCGAATCCAAGTTGGTCTTTTTGGCGATTTGCTCGCTCGTGTATCCTCGATCCTTGAGGATCTGCAAGCCGCTGAGAAGCTCCTCCGTCGTGTGCCGCCGCCTTGCGATGTTTTCCGTCAGGCTGATGAGGAAGCGCTCAACCCGATCCGCCTCGACCACGCAGCACGGGATCATGGTTTCACCCAGCGATTTTAGGGCTTCGAATCGCCCTTGGCCGCACAGCACTTCGTGCCAAGGGCCGCCCTCATCGTTTCCTCCAAACGCCACGGTGATCGGGCGCTTCAAGCCGACCGTGGCGATGTTCTCCACGAGTTGAGCGAAGAAAAGGCTGTTGCGCGTGCGCGGATTGAGGACTCGAAGGCGCTCCGCCGGCAACAACGTGATCTGCTCCTCCCGAGGCAGCGTGGCTCCCAACCCCTTGGCTTCGTCATCCATAAGACGCTCCTCGCAATGGCGCTCTGCGCCCCATGAAAGCCAACATCTCTAAGTCGTCGAAGCGAAACGCGTCCAGGCCGCGCTCATTTTGTTCTCCGATGCGCAGCATCGCTTCGCCCATCCCCCATGCGGGCAGGAGGTAGTAGTCGCGGATCGCCTGAGCGTCCGGCTCCATCCGCACAGCGACAGTCAGGTCGGGCCGCAGCGCGTTGTCGAGCCGAACGATCCAACGCAGGCCGCCGCCTGGAGTGGCGCGGCATCGGCAGAGGACCAAGGAGGCCTTGAACTCGGCGTTGATCCACAGAAGGCCCGGTTCCGCGTCGTCCTCGACGGAAGCCCCCGAAGCCGCCATCACCTCTTTGGCTTTTCGAACAATCTCAGGGTGCATCTCTCGCAAGCGCCTGTTGATCTCGACGTATCGGTAGTCGCGGTCCGGGCGGTAGCCGATGAGCGAATACGTGCGCAACAAGCTTCCGAATCGGCCGCGAAACGCGCTGCTTGACGGACAGTCCTGCGTCTCGTCGATGACTATCCCAGAGAGATAACCGTGTTCTCGAAGCGCTCGCCGCAGGGCGTCGAGCATGTCGGCATCGCTAAGGCGATAAGATCGCGCGAGGATCATCTGGCGGGCCGCGTCGAACATGATCTGGTCGACGATCGGCTCGAACGCGTTATCCTTTCTCACCCATTCTGCGGGAGGGTTTCTCACCCGCTCTTGTTTGAGCTTGTAGGAGACGCGATTCCAAACATTGTGCCCTGCGTATTTTTCGTTTATCAGGATCTGATGCACCGTCCCGCGCGTCCATACGGCGCCTCTATCCGTGCGAGTCCCCGACGCGTTGAGTACATGCGCGATCTCGCTCTCGGCGCGGCCTTCCTCGACGAACGCGCGATAGATCTCCCGCACTGTGGCCACCTCTTGTGCGGGGCCGGGACGCAAAATGACTCGGTCAGTTTGGGCGAATTTGTGCTTGCCGGCGGTGAGTTCCGTCACCTCTCCGGCCGGGTCGACAACGGCACGGCGAAGCCCGTAGCCCGCTGCGCCCCCTTGGCGGTAGCCAATTTTGATTAGGCGCGTTTGCCCCGCGTGAACCTTGACGCTAAGCTCGCGGCTGTATTCTCCGGCCATTGAGCGCTTGAGGCTTTTGATGATGCTGCTCACCGGGGAGCCGTCGTTCTCGAATTGCTCCGCGCAATAGAGGATGCGGACGCCCTTTTGCTTGCATCGGATTTCGTAGCTCGCGCTTTCGTCCGGATCTTGGAAGCGTCCCCAGCGGCTCACGTCATAGACCAACACGAAATCGTAGTCTGCCCGGCCCGATTCTACGTCTCGCAGAAGATCTTTCAGGCCCTCCCGGCCGTCGAGTCGCAGCCCGCTTTTGCCCTCGTCAGCATAAACGCGCACGATGTCGAGGTTGCGCAGCTCGGCGTATGCGCCGATGACCTCGCGTTGGTTCTCGGTGGAGTATTTCTGATGCTCCGTCGACATGCGCACATACGCGGCCGCGCGCGCTCGCCCGGCGGCTTCGTCACTTGTCTTTTGATCGCGCGCGAGCCAAATCACGCTTCGCCTCCTTAGCTCGAAGACTAGCGGCGTCCCGACAGGCGGCGCGCCAAGCCAAGCCTCGATTCTTCCGTTCGGAAACTATACGTTTGGAGGCGAGAAACATGTTGCCGAGAAACCGCAAGAATTTGCGCGATGTTCAGCCAGTCGGCGCCGAATATCCCCTCGCGATCGCGATGGCTTTGAAATCAGACCTCAGAGACTCCGCGAACGCCGTCAAAGTCGCGGCGCGCTGGACGGGAGCCAGCGAGCGGACCGCGCAAAACTGGCTGAACGCAACGCGGGGGCCGAAAGGCGAGCATCTGCTCGCCCTTGCGCGGCATTCGAACGCCGTGCACGCCGCTTGTTTGGTCATGGCGGGTCGAGCCGGGCAAACGCAGCGCGACTTGGACGCATGCGTTGAACTGCTTCTTAAAGCGATTGACCTTCTCTCAAGAAACGTGGGCGCATAGCCCCTCGCCTTTTCGTAGGCCGCGCTAGATTAGATCGCCGGCGGAATCTCAACAGGTTGCGATTTGCAACTTAAGGGCCTAATAGACTCGCGGGCAGCGAGGGGCGAACTCGCCGAGCTGGACTCGTTCGCTCAGTCCCTTCCATATCCAAAGATGTTCTGACGTATATCAGCGATGACGCCTATCGCGTCGGCGACGCTTTTTCCGTGCCGAGTGAGTGACTTTGTGAGATCCGCTTGCGTTGCTCCGCCTTGGAGGAACAGAGGGCGTCTGCTTGACTTGGCCGGGGCCTATTCAGGAGTCACCGCTAAGGGATGCAGCCCAAACCAGACCTGCGAAGATCGAACAATGCGCATTGGCCACTCACTGCTCGACGCGGTCGCCCGAAACCGACCCGAAACAGACACGCGCGTTGGCACCATGCCAACGACTGCTTCCAGGATCTAAGTGCCACTCGCTTCGCGAATCGCACGTGTTTGACCAAACGTGCAGTGCCGACAGAAACATTGCCATAGTTGAGCCCGCTGCGTAACTGCTGCCTCCGGATCTGTCTCGGATGGCTGTGTCTGCTCCCCGGCCGAACACTTCCTCAACCAAAGGACATTCATCGCGAGGCATTGGTATGCTTCAGTTGGCCAGCCGGTCTTTCTTGTCATTTAGTGCATCAACAAGATTCGGCAATGCCACGGGCTTCACAAAATGGCGCTCGAAGCCAGCAGTGGATGAACGCCTCAGGTCCTCGGCCTGGCCATAGCCTGTAAGCGCGAACAGACGAAGCCCAACAAGTTGCGGCTGCGCACGCAGGATGACGGCCAGTTCATATCCACTCATGCCGGGTAGGCCGATATCAAGCACGGCAACTGAAGGTTCAAAATGTGTTGCGACCTCAAGAGCCTGTATGGGGTCCATTGCTGTCGCAACGTCGAAGCCCGATTCAGAGAGAAAGGCTTCCATAGAAAACAGACTGTCCGCATTGTCATCAACGAGAAGTACGCGTGTTCCCGCGCAACTCGGAACGATACGCTTGGTTGGTGCGCGCGCTGCGCGCATGCTTGCAATCTCGGCCGGTGTAGCAAGCGGCAGTGTCACTGTAAATGTCGCCCCCTGTCCCGGTCCGTCACTACTCGCCGTGACAGAACCGCCGTGGAGCTCAACGAGATTTTTGACAAGTGCGAGACCGATCCCCAGCCCACCCTTTGAACGGTCAATTGTCGTGCGTCCCTGCTCAAAAATCGTGAAAAGCTTCGGCATCAGTTCGGCACTGATGCCGACGCCGTCATCGCGAACTGAGATCAGGACCTGGCTTGCCACCACGCGAGCTTCGACCCTGATCTCTCCGCCAGTTTCTGTGTACTTGGCCGCGTTATTCAGCAAGTTGCTAAAGGCTTGGGTCAGACGTGTCAGATCCCCGAAGATTTGTGCACCGTCGTCGGACACCTCCACTGAGAGCCGTTGCTTGCGCTGTTCCACGAGCGGACTGGCGGCTTCCACTGCACGCGTGATCACCGAACTGATTCGCAGACTTTCGCGGTGCAGCTCGATCTTCCCCCGGGTAATGCGACTGACATCAAGCAGGTCTTCGACAAGGCGCGACAGGTGGGCAACCTGACGATCAATAATCTCGTAATACTTGTCCGTCACGTTGCCACGTTCGCGACGGATCATCTCTAACGCGGTGGTGATCGGCGCCAGCGGGTTGCGCAGCTCATGTCCGAGCATCGCGAGGAATTCGTCTTTTGACCGGTTTGCCTCTTCACGTTCGTGTGCAGCCTTGGCCGCCTGGATGCCGGTCGCTGCCTGCGATGTGGCCGCACGCAAGAAAGCGATTTGGTTGACGGTCGGGAAGTCGGGCTCCATTGCACCGAACCAGATACTTCCCTGCCCGGAACTGAAGCCCATGCTCAGGCGAATCACCCTCATCGGGCCGACCGGGGTTTCGCACAGATTGACTCGCGTGCCGATTGGAAGCCGATGCCATTCGGCAACCGTCTGGTACCAGGCGCTTGCATCGTCGACCTCGACATCCCTGCCACCGAGTCGCATCTGTACGAGTGCCGCCGCCTGCGGCAGCAACGGAACGTCGACATGGCAGATGTCGAGGGGAACGATTCGCTCGATCGCCTGGATCATCAGTTCGACGATGGCTTTCCCGTCTCGCCCCGCCCAGAGCGCGGGAAGCGCCAGCAGACCCATTAGGTCTCTCAGGGCGCGCTCCGCACTTTGCTGAGTATCCCGATCGATGCTCATCTATCCCGTTCTGACATGAAAGGCGTACGTTGTATTTTGATTTTTAGACTGCGGCTCGCGATTTGCGCAAGTCGAGTTCCTTGATCATTTCCGACGGAGAGATAAAGAACGGATTTTCCTGGACAATGCCATTGATGAGGGTCAGTGGATGTGTGCGCAGCACGTCCATCAGCATCGCACCCGTCAGCTTGGCCATATCGTAGACACACACGGCAGGTTGCCGGTTACGTTCGATGATCTCGTTTACTTCGGCTTCGTACGCGATGAGGTCGGGCACAGTTGGCGTGTCGCCGAAGGCCCAGTCCATGTTTCCCATGATGCGCAGCCGGGAAAAGCCCGCGTCGCGACCCGAACCTGTGAGGCGGTCCACCATTGCCAGCATTCGGTCCTTGTTAAAGCTGCCTTCGCCATCCAGGTAGGCCTCGGGCCAGGTAACGACTTCGAGCTGCCCGCACGCTTCACAGTCGTGCGTCCTAATGCCCGAAGCCTCGAGTCTGGCACGGTGGTCGTCAATCAGCGCCGGGTCGACAATGTGGAAATTCTTTTCTCCGTTCTCGATTGCCTGCTTATAGAACGGATTCAGCGCGTCGTACTCCTCGTCCCGGCTGTCGAAAAAAGCGCACACATGGAATGCATCCATCGGCGTGCCGGCGATGGTAATGGGATTGTCCATCTGGTCTCTCCAAGGAGTTTTCGGTGCAACGCCAATCCCGTCCAGTCAGAAAACGCGATATGACCCGAATTATGGCTGACACCGAGCCCCATTCTATGGCATCGCTGCAAGGGGGCGACGGTTTTCAAAGCTGCCGCCCGGGGAGCCGCGATGCCGCCAGCTTAGCTCGCGCTGGGACTACCAAAGACTTGCGGTTGAAAATCCCGTGACAACAACGACGCAAGTCCGTGAAACGGACTTGCCTGTCCGGCGGATAAAAATGCGGAGACGGCAGTCGTTAAGTGTACCGAGCCCGGCCAAATAGTGACTGCATTCGACTGGAGGTCGTTCCGGCGGGCTCGCCGCCGGCTTCGAGATCCCAAGCATGTCATACAGGCCTGCGAGATCGCCCTTCGTGGACCACAGGCACAGGAGCGAACGCTGAACGGCACGGTCGACCGTGCCGTCGGAGATGCCTCCCGGCGGACACGGTTCCGGCGTACCCCGTTGTCTATGTTTCGTCCGAAGCATCGCCACGATTTCGCAAACCGCCCACCCGCCTTGATGTCTCTTGTTCAAGGCTGAACAGCCATTGGAGTGACCATGCGCAGTTGACCGTGAACGGCAGGTACTGGCCGACTGCTGACCTTTTTATTGAAGGAACTGTGAGAGCAGCGGCTCCGGCGAATCAGGGGGTCCTGCGCATTCGAGCTCAGTTACCTCAGTGAAGCTCTGACAAACCCATTCTAAGGAGCAACTGCGTCTGTGCCCGAGGTTGGCCCGCACACGGTCTTGTGGATACGGTTTGACCGGAACGGCAAGACGGATCGCTGGCGAGGCGGAGTGTCGGCTTTCCAGCGTAAGCAGCGCCTTAACAACTCTGCCCATCAGAGATACCAGAGATATCGAAAAGCAAACAACTAACGATGTCCGCGCCTCAACTGGTTCAGCCCGAAATTTGTCGCGAGGGCAGGAGGCCGGCTACATTTTTCACCTGCTACAGAATTGCTACAGCAAGGGGGGAAATCCTTTTCCTGTAAAGCGCAGAGCTTTCATTCCACCCCGTGAACTACGGGGAGCGGACCGCCGCTCGCCGAGGGCATCGGCGAGCGAGCGCAGAGTATAGCAAAGGCGCTTGGCAGGCATCGACCGCACTTTGGCAAAAATCTGGCCGCTACATGAGCGGCGATAAATTCCGATGAATACGGGTTTACGCCTATCAAGAATCGCCAGGCCGCGCCGCCATCGCGTTAATGGACCCCATTCCCGATTCCAAGCCGCAGGGCGCGTTTTCGGCGTTGCTGGCAGACCAAGACCTGACGCACCTCGAAAAGGTGTTGCGGCGCTCATTGTCGTCCGATCTCGGCGGTCCCTTGTTGCCGCCCTCGTACTGGCGCGAGCGGCTTGCATCGATCACGCGTCAGTCGCATCTCTCCCATACCCAGATTCAGACCGTGCATCGGCTGTACCTGCATATCGACGCCTTCGAGGCCGACGTGCGCAAGCGTGAAAGCCAACGTGAACGCGAGCGCGCCGCCGAAGCCGATACTGCCGCTCTCGCCACGCTCGCCGCCGGCGTCAAGCCGCGCAGCGCCTGAATACCCTTTGCGTTTCCCCGCCTAGCCCGCCTAGCCCGCCTTGCGCGCCCGCTGCTGCTGCGCGTGCGCCGCGAGTCGCACGGCTGCATTGGCCGCGCCATACCCGTCGTAGCCGCCCCGCCGCTCGATCACTTCCAGGAAAAAGCGCTGGTCGAGTTGCTCCGTATAGGCGTGAAAGAACTCGCCGCCACGCTCGTCACGATCGTAGAGGATGTTGTGCTCGTGCATGGTCTCGATCTGCTCGTCAGGCAAGCCGAAGCGCGCCACCAGATCGTCATAGTAGTTGCGCGGAATGCGCAGGAACTTGACGCCGTCTGCCTCCAGACGGGGAATCGCATCGAAGATGTCGGGCGTGCTGAACGCCACGTGATTCAGGCCCGAGCCGCGATACGCCGACAGCGATTCCGACACCGCCGTATAGCGGTCCACCGACGCATTCAACGCAATGCGCACCGAGCCGTCGCGGCTGCGCACGGCCCGGCTGCGCACCAGACCGTACGGGTCCGGCACGAGCACGGCCGCTTCCGTCTCGAAACCGAACGCGCTGCGGAAGAACAGCACCCAGGTGTCGAGCGCATCGGCGGGCAGCGACAGGCACACGTGATCGATACGTGACAACGGCCCCACTTCGTACGGCCCGTCGATGTCGGTGAGCACGAAGTCCGACTCCCACAGCGTCGGGCCGCCGGGCGCTTCGTCGACGAAGTAGTCGAGACTGCCATCGGGTGACTGCACGCCCGGCACATGCCGTTCGTTCGGCCCGATACGCCCCGAAAACGGCTTCGATCCATAGGCGGCGGCGCGTTCGAACGCGAGCCGGGCATCGTCGACATGAAACGCCGACGCGCACAGCGACAGGCCATGCTGCTGGAAGAACGCACTGGCGAACGAATCGGCCTCGGCGTTGAGCACGATCGAACCCGCGCCATGCCGGTACAGCTGCACGTCCTTCGAGCGATGCTGGCCCGCAAGCCTGAAACCGAGCCTGCCGAGCCATTGCGCGAGGTGCTCGCGCGTGGGTTGATCGACGGCGAATTCGAGAAACTGGAAACCGATGTGCGCCGGCGGCGCGGGCGGATCGAACAGTTCCGGCGGCGCCTTGTCGCCCATCAGCGCGCGCGTCTGTTCCTCGAGGAAGCGCAACGAGCGATAGCCGTCCGCCGCCGTGATCGCGGTGGGCGCGGCGCGGAAGCCATCGTTGAAGATTTCCAGCGACAGCGGCCCCGTGTAGCCCGCCTCGAGCACGCGCGCCGTGAAGCCCGCGACATCGAATGCGCCCTGCCCCGGGAAACAACGATAGTGTCGGCTCCATTCGAGCACGTCCATGGCGAGGACCGGCGCATCGGCGATCTGCACGAACGCGATGCGCTCGCCGGGAATCGACGCGATCTCGTCCACCGAATCGCCAATCGACAACGTATGGAACGTGTCGAGCGCGAGGCCGAGGCTCGGGACGTTCACGGCATCGACGAGCCGCCACGCATGCTTGTACGAATTCACGTGCCGGCCCCACGCGAGCGCCTCGTACGCGACGACCACGCCCGCTTCTTCCGCCAGACGCGCGAGCACGCCAAGCTGATCGATGATCAGCGCATCGTCGCGAATCATGTCGGGCGACACGTTGGAACACGCCAGCATGCGGTCCGTGCCGAGCTCATGCATCAGCTCGAACTTGCGTTTCGCGCGCTCGGCATTGCGCCCGAGACGCTCCGCGCTCACGCCCTCGAAATCGCGGAAAGGCTGGAACAGATAGATGGCGAGGCCCAGGTCTTCGCACATGCGGCGTACGTCGGCGGGCGTGCCGTCGAAGTACAGAAGATCGTTCTCGAAGATCTCGACGCCGTCGAAACCCGCCGCCTTGATGGCCTGCAGTTTCTCGGCGAGCGTGCCGCTGATGGAAACCGTCGCGATGGATGTCCGGATTGAACGCAGCATCGCTGCCTCCTGGTTGCATTCGGTTCGTTCGATGGGATGCGGCATGGACTGGGCGCCTCTCGTGCCAGTGTAGGCCGTTATGGACCCCTCGCGCCGGAGATGAACGAGCACGGCGCGCAATCCATGTCAGTCTGCGGCATGATAGCAAACTAACTAGACCGTACAAATACGTGAAAACACCGAACGACACGTCTCATCAGGCCGTTCACACTGCGCCGTACTCGATTTCGCACTGCAGCATCGAATCCTCGCGCAGTGCCCCACCTTGCCGGAGCGCATGCATGACTCAGAAGACTTCGTATCTCATCGGCCTGATCGGCTCGGGTATCGGCGGCTCGCTCACGCCCGCGATGCACGAGCAGGAAGGCCGCACGCTCGGCCTCAACTATGTGTATCGGCGCATCGATCTGCAGGCGCTGCAACTCGAACCGGCTGCCCTTCCGGACTTGCTCGTCGCGGCCGAGCGCATGGGCTACGACGGCCTGAACATCACGTATCCGTGCAAGCAGGCGGTGATCCCCCTGCTCGACGAACTCCATCCCGACGCCCGCGCGCTGGGCGCGGTCAATACGGTCGTGCTGAAGGACGGCAGGCGCATCGGTTACAACACGGACGGATCAGGCTTCGCGCGCGCGTTCCAGCGTGGCCTGCCGGGCGTGCCGCTCGAACGTGTCGTGCAGCTCGGCGCGGGCGGCGCGGGCGCGGCTGTGGCGCACGCGGCCCTGGCGATGGGCGCGCGCGCGCTGACGCTGTTCGACTCCGATTCCACGCGCGCCGCTGCCCTCGCCGCCGACCTCGGCGCGCGTTTTCCGGACCGCACGGTGACGAGTGGCGGCGATCTGCGCGAGACGCTGGGTGCCGCGAGCGGCCTCATCCACGCGACGCCCACGGGCATGGCCAAGCTGCCCGGCTTGCCGTTGCCGGCGGACTATCTGCACAAGGAACTGTGGGTGGCGGAGATCGTGTACTTCCCGCTTGAAACCGAGCTGTTGAAGGCGGCGAAAGCGCTTGGCTGCCGCACGGTCAGCGGCGGCGGCATGGCGGTGTGCCAGGCCGTTGATGCGCTGCGCATCTTCACCGGCCGCGAGCCGGATGCCGAACGCATGTTCGCGCACTTCCAGAGTCTGCTGGAAGGCTGAACGTTCAAGCGGCATCACGAAAAACGGCGGCCTCGCAAGAGAGCCGCCGTTGGCGTTTCAGCGCGGCGCATCTTCGAGAAGCGGGCATGCAGGATCTCGTGCCGCTCGACGACCGCAAGCACCGCGTGCATCGAGCGCGCCGTCGAGCCCCATGGCGAAGAACAGGTGATCAGCGGGATGGTCGGGCGTCAGGCGCCGCAGGAACCAGGCGCTCCTGGCCGTGGCGCTCAGTCGTCGCGCCGCATGAAACACAGCACCGCATCGACGATCATCTCGCGATGCCGTGCCCGCGAACGCACGCCTGACGGATCACGTCCGAACGCGGCGCTCCATGTGTGGCGATTGCCCACGCGGTGGAAGCAGAACGAACTGATCATCAGATGCAGGTCGATGGGATCGACGTCGCCGCGAAACTTGCCCGCTGCCACCCCGCGCGCGATCAGATCCTCGATGGTTTTCACGACGCTCGAATTGCGCGCCTTGAAGGTCTTCGACTGCTCGATGTACTTGGCCGAGTGAATGTTCTCGATGGTCACGAGCCGCACGAAGTCGCGGTGTTTGTCGTGATAGTCGAAGGTGAAGCCGACAAATTCCCGCAGCGCTTCCTCGGGCTCCATCTCCGCGAGCTGGAGTTCCTGCTCGAGTGCCCGGATGTCGCCGTAGACCTGCTCCAGCACGGCTTCGTACAGCCCTTCCTTGCTGCCGAAGTAGTAGTACAGCATGCGCTTGGTGGTGTTGGTGCGCTCCGCGATGGCGTCCACGCGCGCACCGGTCAGGCCCATCGCCGAGAACTCCTGCGTGGCGATGTCGAGAATGTTCCGCTTGGTCTCCTCAGGGTCGTACTTGCGCCGTCCTTCTGCTGTGGTCGACGAGGGCGCAGTACTGGCGGCCTTGCTTCCTTTTTTCATTTTTCTGTCTGAGAACGGCATGGAAAATCGATTCTAGCATGGGCTATATAGGCATCCTTGGCGTACGCGCCAATCCTTTCCGGGCGCTTCGCCTATAATTTTCTTCCCCGCATGCAATCAAGAAAATCATTACGCATGAAGCACTCGAAAACGCTGGGAGCGTGCGCTTTGGCCGCATGCAGTCTGATGGGAAACACGGACCTGTTCGCCCAGACCGCCCTCCCGCCGGGTCATCCCGATGCCAAACAACTGATGGCCGCCGAAGGCGTCATGACCAGCGCGAGCCTCGCGCGCGGCGCCGCCGACGTCTGTCATATCGATGCCGCCAAGATCGCGCGCTTCAAGGACGTGGTCCACACCAGCTACCCCGACGCGCCCGACTTCGACGGCGAATGGAAACTCGGGCTGGCCCAGGCGCAGGCCACCGTCGACCGCTTCGCGCGGCTCAAGACGAGTCAGCCGGCCGAGTACAAGAAAGAGATTGGCGAGGCGTGTCCGGCACTCGCGCGGGGCATCGACGAGGTCACGGCCCAGCCGTCGCAGTAAGCAGCGGGATGGCGTTCATTCGTCGTTGCGCTGGCTTTCCTCGTAGTGCGCGCGCTTTTCCGTGTACATGACGGCATCCGCGCGCTGCAGCATCCCCTCGAGCCGTTCGCCGTCCTGGGCCGTGGCGGCGCCCATGGCGAACGACAGCGGCATGCCCGAATAGAACTGATTGTTCACTTCGAGCAACTGCCGGATGCTGTCGATCACCGCCTCGCCGCCGCGTTCGTCGGTGCCGGGCAGCAGCACCATGAATTCGTCGCCGCCGATGCGCGCCGCCTGGAACGGCTTCTCCACCGCCTTGCCGAGCACTTCGCCCGCGCGCCGCAGCAAAGCATCGCCGGCGGCGTGACCGAGCTGATCGTTCACTGCCTTCAGGCCGTTGACATCGATCGCGATGGCGGTCACCGGGAACGGCCCCTTGCGTTCGAGCCGGTTGATTTCATCGACGTAGAACGAGCGGTTCTTGAGCTTCGTGAGCACGTCATGCTTGCCGAGGAATTCCAGGTAAGCCTCGGCCTTCTTGCGCGCGGTGATGTCCGTCAGCGCGACGAGCACCAGGTCCCAGCGCGCCTCGTGCCCCGGAAACACCGAGAATTGCAGATGCACGTGCACCTCGTTGCCTTCCAGCGAATAGTTGACCACCTCGCGCTGATGGAAAAGCTTGTGCTCCCACAGCTCGACCAACTGCTCCTGGAAGTGCGCATGCATGTCGTCGCGGAACACATCGGGCAGGCGCGACAGCAGCGTCGCCTTGTCGGGGGCGGCGAACATGCGCAGCGTGTGCTGGTTCACGTCGAGGACGTGGATCTCCTGCATGCAGCGCTCGACGAACTCCGGATGCACATTCGTGAAGGTGCGGAAATCGACGATGCCGCGCTCGCGCACGTCGTCGAGCAACGCTTTCACGGAGCTGAAATCCTCCACCCACAGCGACACCGGCGAATGCTCGAACAGGCCGCGCGCATAGAGTTCGCTGGCGGCGGCCGTGCGCCGCATCGCTTCGAGTTCGGTGATGTCCTCGATCGTCACGAGCACGCGGCTCCACGTGTCTTCGTGCCCCGGCAGGACGACCGCCTTGAGCAGCACGTCGAGACGCTTGCCGTCGAGCGTGTAGTTGACCGTCTGGCTGACGAAACGCGCCTTGCCGGACCAGAGTTGCTCCAGTTCGTCGACGTGGGTCGTGAGCATGTCGTCACGAAACACGCGGTCGAGATTCTGCACCAGATGATCGGTGTCCTTCGCCTTGAACAGGGACAAGGTGCGCTGATTGACCTTCACCACCCGGATGCGCGACGAGCACTCCGCCACGCGCTGGGGCTCGTCGGCGAGAAACGCACGCAAGTCCGTGACGCCCGCCGCCCGCCAGCGCTCGAACTGATCGCGCACCGCGCTGAAGTCTTCGAGCCAGAGCGAGACCGGGGCGAGGTCGAACATGTCGGCATCGTCCTCCGGTACGCTCGCCGGCGTGAATTGACCGGCAGCGCGGCGCGGGTCGTTTGGCATGGGGGTCCTTTCGGCTGGCGCCGGCTCTCGGTCATGGCTAAGGCATGCGGGATCGCTCCCGAATCATCTCATTATTGTAGCGCGCCATATTTTGCGGGGGTCCGGGTCGCTGCTCAGGTCGCTGCTCAGGTCGTGCTCAGGTCGCGCTCAGGTCCTCGCCAAGGTCGCCGCCGTGTATCGGGGGCAGATGCTACACTCAATTCACAGGCAGCCCCCGGCAACCCCGAACACGATGTTCGCCGCGTACAGACCGGGCACGTTTGCTGCACTTCCTGCAGATCCACGACACCTCGCCTCGCCCGCGCGCACCCAGGCACGACACACGGCGCGATGCCGCGGTCATCGACACGCAACCACCAGGAGGCATGACTCTCATGGCTGACTTTCGCATCTGGTCGGATGAATTTCCGGCCAATGGCTTCATGACGCGCGCCCACGAGTTCGACCATCAAGCCTTCGGCGGCGCGGGTGAAAATATTTCCCCGGCGCTGCAGTGGGATGCCCCGCCCGCCGAGACGCGCAGTCTCGCGCTCACCGTCTACGATCCGGATGCGCCGACCGGCAGCGGTTTCTGGCACTGGATCGTCGTCAACATTCCGCCCGATACTCGCTCCCTGCCGCGCAATGCCGGCAAGGCCGACGGCAGCCTGCTGCCCGCCGGTGCGCTGCAACTGCGCAACGATTACGGCACGATTGGCTTCGGCGGCGCGGCGCCGCCGCGCGGCCACAAACCGCATCGCTACATCTTCCGCATCCATGCGCTGTCCGCGGAAAGCCTGCCGCTCGACGTCAACGCGACCAATGCCGTGGCGCGTTTCATGACGCACCTGAACGAAATCGATTCGGCGACCTATACCGGTCTTTATGAACTGAAGTAGGCATGACCAGGACGCGGCCTTGAAGGTCAACCAGGTCCGCGAGGTCCGCGTCCCGGCTTGCAGCGCCCGCGCACAAGCCATTTGAAAACGGCGTGTCATACAATGCGGCGCCGCCACTTCCTGCCTATCGATGGACTCCGATCAAGGTCTGCCGCTGCCCCAGCGCTACTGGGCCATTCTCGTCGTTGCGCTCGGCGTGACGCTCGCGGTACTCGACGGCGCCATCGCCAACGTCGCGCTGCCGACCATCGCGCGCAACCTGAACGCGTCGCCCGCCGATTCCATCTGGGTCGTCAACGCCTATCAGCTGGCCATCACCATCTCCCTATTGCCGCTCGCCTCGCTCGGCGACCGTATCGGCTACCGTCACGTGTATGTCGGCGGACTGGCGCTGTTCACGGTGTCGTCGCTGGCCTGCGCGCTGTCCGGCTCGCTCGTCGGACTGACCATTGCGCGCATCGTGCAGGGCTTCGGCGCGGCCGGCATCATGAGCGTCAACACGGCGCTCGTGCGCATGATCTATCCGCACAAGCAGCTCGGGCGCGGCGTCGCGATCAACACGACCGTCGTGGCCGTGTCCTCGGTCGTCGGCCCGACCGTTGCCTCGGGCGTGCTCGCGGTGGCCACCTGGCCGTGGCTCTTCGCGATCAACGTGCCGATCGGCCTCGCCGCCTTCGCCATCGGCATCCGCGCGTTGCCGCGCACGCCGGGGCATCGCCAGCCCTACGACTACCTCAGCGCGATCATGAACGCGCTGTTCTTCGGTCTCGCGATCGTCGCGGTGGACGGCGCCGGTCATGGCGCGCATCGGCCATGGGTCATCGGCGAGTTCGCGGTGGTCGTGGTGATCGGCTACTTCTTCGTCAGGCGGCAGTTGACCCGCAGTCAGCCGCTGCTGCCGGTCGACCTGCTGCGCATTCCGGTCTTCGCGCTGTCGATCGGCACCTCGGTCTGTTCGTTCTGCGCGCAGATGCTGGCCTTCGTGTCACTGCCGTTCCTGCTGCAGGACACCTTCGGCATGAGCCAGGTCGAAACCGGCTTCCTGATGACGCCCTGGCCGCTCGTCATCGTGTTCGTCGCGCCGCTCTCGGGCATTCTCGCGGATCGTTACTCGGCAGGTTTGCTGGGCGGCATCGGACTCGCGATCCTGTCGCTCGGGCTCGTGGCGCTCGCCACGCTCGGCGCGCATCCGGACGCGTTCGACATCGCGTGGCGCATGGCCGTCTGCGGCCTTGGCTTCGGCCTGTTCCAGTCGCCCAACAATCGCCAGATCATCTCTGCGGCGCCGCGTCATCGCAGCGGCGGGGCGAGCGGCATGCTCGGCACGGCTCGCCTCACTGGCCAGACGCTCGGCGCGGCGCTCGTCGCGCTGAGCTTCGGCATCGATTCCAAAAACGGCGCCACTTTCGCGCTCAGCCTCGGCGCGGGATTCGCCGCCGTGGCCGCCGTCGTCAGCCTGCTGCGGATGACCGGCGGACGCCGCGTCGAGACTGCCTGAGACAAACGCCCGCATCGCTGTAGCCAGCCCTTTGGGCACACCCCTTGCTGAACTTCGAGCATGGATTCCGCACACGCGAATCCCCCGAAAATTGCTGACAGGAGTGTGTTCATGGGCGCATCGCTCAACGGTTGCAAGGTTGCCATTCTCGCCGTCGACGGCTTCGAGCAGGCCGAACTCGTCGAGCCGCAACGCGCGCTCGAGGAAGCCGGCGCGCAAGTGCATGTCATCTCGCAGAAGGCTGGCCAGATCCAGGGTTTCAAGCACGTCGACAAGGGCGACAAGGTAGACGTCGATATCACCCTCGATGCCGCCAACGCCGGCGATTACGACGCCGTGGTCTTGCCGGGCGGCGTGGTCAACGGCGACGCCATCCGCCTGGACGCCAAGGCGCAAAGCTTCGTCAAGGAAGCCGACCGGGCGAAGAAGCCGATCGCGGTGATCTGTCACGGCGGCTGGCTGCCGATTTCGGCGGGCATCGTCGCGGGCCGCACGATGACCAGCTGGCCCAGCCTGCAGGACGACGTGCGCAACGCCGGCGGCACCTGGGTGGATCAGGAAGTGCAGGTGGACGGCAATCTCATCACGAGCCGCAAGCCGGACGACCTGCCCGCTTTCAATCGCGCGCTCATCGAAGCCCTCAGCCGGACGCGCGCGGCCTGAGCCGGCAACATCGCAACGGAGTTGTCACGATGTCCAATCCGTCCAGTCGATACGAGCGCATGTACGCACAGGGACGCGGCTCCCGCCTGGCGGCGGATGCCTCCGAAAATCCCTGCGGTCATGCTTTCGGCACGGCCTATATTGGAAACGCGGCGTCATGATCCTCGCTCACGCCATGCGGCGCGTCGCCCACCCTCGTCCCGCTTATGAGGACTCGACCATGCACATCACGTTCGCAGACGAATCCCCCGTTTACGACGGTGACGACCTCGCGATTCACTTCGCCGCACTCGTCGATGGCGAACCGGTCGTCTGTTCGATCTCCGCCGAGGCGCTCGAAGACCACTTCGGCGCACCATCGCCGCGCGAAGACGATTTGCGCGCAGCTTTCGCGAATGGCGAGGCGCGCATCCGCGCGGTCTGCGCCGAAGCACTCGATGACAACGGCGGCCAGCCCGTCGTGCTGAGAAGCGGGCTGTTCCGCGTCGCGGGCCTGGAGCCGGAGTGATCCGGACCGGCATGCCGCGCGTCGAACCCATTCACCCAGTCGATAAGGAGGGAACATGTCCCTGATCATTGCGGGCCGATTTCAAACTTTTCCCGCTGCCGAGGCGGCGGCGCAGCGCCTGTTCAAAGACGGTTTCGTCGAAGAGGACGTGACGCTGTTCTTCGTCAACCCGAGCGGGCAGCACGCGCGCCATCCTATCGGCGGTGACGTCGGCACCGATGCCGGTGCAAGCGCCGCACCCAAGGGCGCCGGCAAGGGCGTGACAATCGGCGCGGTGGCGGGCGCGGTTGTCGGCGCGGCGATCTTCGCCGTGTTTCAGGCGCCGCTGCTCGTGTCCGTGATCGCGGCGGGCGTCGGCGCGTATATCGGATCGCTGGTTGGCGCGATGTCGCATACGCGCAAGCCGAAGACGTCCGCGCAGGCCGAGGAGCCGATGCGTCATGCCGGCGTGGTGGTGGCCGTGCATGTCTCTCCCGAGTCCCAGGGCCAGGCCGCCGATACGCTGCGCGCGGCGGGCGGCATGGATATCGAGCGGGCGTCGGGACGCTGGAAACAAGGGCGCTGGAGCGACTTCGACCCGCTGCAGCCGCCGCATCCGGTAGGCGAGTTCGCGCAGACGCGCGCTTGAGGCCTCCGTCCATGTCTCACAGTGAAACGCCCGCGAAAGCGGGCGTTTCTGCATTGAGGTCACCGATTGTCAGAGCCGGTCAGACCCAGAGCCCGACGGGATGCGTGGGTCGTGCATGCGCGCGGATGCTGCAATCGGCGGGCTGCATGCGCGGCGTGTCCGTCTGGGCCGAGGAAGGCTCGCAGATCGGCGCGGCAGGCGCCGGTTGAGCCTGTGTGGCTGTCTCTTGAGCGGCGCTGACGTGTTGTCGCACTTGCAGGGTGAGCGCGGAAGCCACGATGGCCACGAGTACGAGGGACTCGCGCTTCGCGAGCCGATGCAAGAAATCCATGCTGTTTTCTCCGCTTGTCGTGCGCGACGCCTCAATGGGATTCGCGCTTGTAGTGGCCGGAGAGCAGCAAGCTGTGTGCCGCCCTCTTCCGTCCATGACCCTCGAGAGGCGAGCCCAAACAGCACGCCTTGCGGGCACGCTGCATGCGCTAAGTATCGGCAAGCCGCAACTCGCAGGGAGGCCGCGGCGCAGCAAGAATCTCAATCCAATAACGGAGGTATCCCATGAGCACGAACGTCGTATCGGTACTCAATGATCTCGTCGAAACCTCGAAGGACGGTGAAAAGGGCTTCCTCAAGGCCGCCGAGGACACGCGCGATCCCAGCCTCAAGCTGCTGTTCCAGAACCGCGCGCAAAAGTGCGCCGAAGGCGCGCGCGAACTGCAGGACGTGGTTCAGCGTCTCGGCGGCAAGCCGGAAACCGGCGGCTCAGTGGCCGGCGCGTTGCATCGTGGCTGGGTGGATGTGAAGTCGGCCGTCAGCGGTCATAGCGACCATGCCATCCTCGCCGAATGCGAGCGGGGTGAAGATGCGGCGAAGAAGAATTATCGCCAGGCGCTGGACAAGGATCTGCCGGCTGATGTCCGCGCGATCGTCGAGCGTCAATATCAAGGCGTGCTGGAGAATCACGACCGCATTCGCGACTTGCGCGATCAATATGCGGCTGCCAAGTCCTGATCGGTACCAGGTCTGCAGATGAAGAAACGGCCGCTTGCGCGGCCGTTTCTTCTTGCGGTCAGGAACGCGCAGCTTACTGCGGTGCGCCCTTGTCGTTGGTGCCCAGCGACGACGCCGCTGCGGCCGCCGAAGCGCCCTTCAGCTTGTGCGCCTTGTCCTGCTGATGCAGATAGGTGCCCTTCGACTTCTTCGCGTGCGAGCCGGTGGCCGCCGCATCCGATGCAGCCTGTGCGAAGGCGCCCGTGGAGAACGCCAGTGCCAGCGCGCCGATCAATGCCATCTTTTTCGTCTTCATGAAGAGCTCCTTTTGTCGGGGCTTCGGAACGGCGCTGTTCTGCACGCTCGTCAACCACCTGTGTAAGTAACGTCCTGAACGGCCGTACTTCGTTTTTAGATTTCGAAGTGCTGCGAGGTAATGCGCACTGCCTGAAGCGGAGTCATGTTGCGACTGCGGCGCCGGATCCGTTGCGACACGAATCACGACGCCCTGATGCGAGAACCCGCGCCCGATCCGGCCGTCCGCCTTCCGGCGAACCATCGGACCCTGCGCGGGTTCCTTGCTGCTGGCACTCAACCGCGGCCCGCCGTGGCGAAGCCGGGCATACGCACTATGCCATTACTTGGCCGCAATTTTAAGATGGTTCTTCACGGATGCAACACCGGAGACGTTCGAGACGACTTCCTCGGCGGCGGTCTTGTCTTCCGCCGACGGCACCGTACCGGTCAGCGACACCACGCCCGAACGGGTCTTCACATGGATGTGCGTCGACTTGACGTTCTTCGCGCCGAGCAGTTCGGCCTTGACCTTGGTCGTGACCGCGCTGTCATCGACCTTCTGGCCCATCGTCGTGCCGGAACCGCTGGTGGACGATGCCGGGGTCACGGTCGCGTTCTGGGCGCTGGCGTTCAGCGCGAACATCACACAAGCGATACCACCAGCTGCCTTCAGGATTTGAGTCGTCTTCATGGCAATACTCCCATTTTGTCGATTTTGGTCTGGCGTACTCACTCGCTGCTTGTTAGCAAAGGCGAGGAGCCGCTCTTCGATTTACGTCGCGCCGTAGCACGCGGAACGTGATCTCCCTACCGCAACTTGCGTGCCGAAGGCTTGTCCACGGCGTACAACAGTGGCCATACCGACCGCGATCCCTGTGAAGAATCAAGGGCTTGCTGCGGTTGCGAAGACGCACTCAAAAGCCGCCAGCGGGCGTGGCGGCCAGCCCGTGCGAATCCGTAAAACACGCAGCGCTTTTGTCTGAGTGCGTGTAAAAAAGTACGTGAATGTGGCCTCGGCCACGCATCGAAGAATCGATCCTGACGCAAAAAAGCCAGTCGCGGCACGAGCTTAACGAACGCTGGCACGGCCTGTGCTTTATAGACTTGCACATTAGCCCGTCACAGTCAGAACAATCGAGGATCAGCACGCAATGCCGCCCATACTCGAACTCCGCGCGAAGCAAAGCCTCGCGCTTACACCGCGTCTCCAGCAGTCCGTTCGCCTCTTGCAACTGTCATCGCTCGAGTTCCAGCAGGAACTGCGCAATGCGCTCGACACCAATCCGTTTCTCGAGTACGACGAAACGCAAACCGAAGACAACGCGCTCGGCGCCGACAACGGCAGCTCCATGAGCGATTCGACGCTTTCTACTCCCACAGATAGCGCAAGCGAAGGGCCCAGCAGCACCGAATCGTCGAGCGAAAGCGAAGCCAGCGTGGATGCAGGCTCGCGCGACGATTCCATGAGCGACTATTCCTCGGACCCGTTCGGACGCAGCGGGTCCCGCAACAACGGCGACGGCGAAGGCTCGGATCCGGCGGACTGGGTCCGCATCGAACCGTCGCTGCATGAGACCCTGCACGACTCGTTGCGCATGTATCAACTGAGCGAGCGCGATCGGGCGATCGCGCAGCTCATCATCGAAGCGCTGGATGACGACGGTTATCTGCGCCAGGAATTGAGCGATCTGGCCAATGTGGTCGAGATCGAGCCGGCGCTCGGCGAAGACGAACTCACGATTGCACTCAAGCTGGTTCAATCGCTCGACCGGCCGGGCGTGGGCGCGCGCAATCTGTCCGAATGCCTGACCCTGCAGCTCGAAGCGCTCGACGAAGACACGCCGGGCCGCGCGGTCGCGCTCGAGATCGTTGCGCATCACCTCGAACGTCTGGCGCGACGCGAGCAAGCCGAGCTGCAGAAGAAGATTGGCTGTAGCGCCGATGAACTGCGCATCGCCTGCGCGCTCGTCCGCCGTCTCGATCCGAAACCGGGTGAGAACTACGGCCAGAGCGAGGACAACTACGTCGTGCCGGATGTGATCGTGCGTCCGGTCAAGAAGCAGTGGCTGGTGACGATCAATCCTGCCGTGCTGCCGCGCGCGCGCATCCACCGCATGTATGCCGAACTGTTCGCGCAATCGGCCGGCGCAAGCCGTTCGCCGCTCGCGCAGCAGCTGCAGGAAGCACGCTGGCTGATCCGCAATGCCCAGCAACGTTTCACTACGATCCAGCGCGTGGCGGAATGCATCGTGTCGCATCAGAAGGCGTTCTTCGACTATGGCGAAATCGCATTGAAGCCGCTGGTGCTGCGCGACGTCGCCGATGAACTCGGTCTGCATGAGTCGACCATCTCGCGCGCGACGGGGAACAAGTACATGTCCACGCCGCGCGGCATTTTCGAGTTCAAGCATTTCTTCCCGCGCGAGCTGTCGACGGAAAGCGGCGGCACCTGCTCGGCCGCAGCCGTGCGTGCGTTGCTGAAGGAAATGATCTCGCAGGAGAACACCCGCGATCCCCTGTCCGACGTGAGTCTCGCGAAGATGCTGGCGGACCAGGGCGTGATCGTGGCGCGCCGCACGGTGGCGAAGTATCGCCACCTGATGAAGGTGCCGCCCGCGGAGTTGCGTCGCCAGGCGTGATGCGCTTCGTTCGCGTGGGCAAGCGGCTCACGCGGATGCACTGATTGTCACGCTCTCAAGCGCTCGGCGACGACCCGGTCAAGCGAGGCGCCTGAGCGACAGGGAGCGTAGCCGACAGGCCGTCCGTTCGCGGACGGCCTTTTTTTGCGGGCGCTGGAGGTCAGGGTCGCTGTTCCTGCGCTTGGCGCGTTGTTCAACGTCGCTGTTCAGTGCTGTCGTTCTGCGTGGCTTTTCTGCGCAGGTGTTCAACGCCTCCGTTCAGCGCCTTCGTTCAGCGCCTCCGTTCAGCACCTTCATTCAGCGCCTTGGTTCCGCGCCTTTGTCCCGCGCCGGTATTCAACGCCCCCGTTCCGCGCCTTCGTACAGCGCCCTCGTTCAACGCCCTCGTTCGGCGCCTTCGCTCAGCGCCGGTGTTCAACGCCGGTGTTCGACGCCTTCCTTCAGCGCATCCGTTCAGTGCCTTCGTTCGGCGCCTTCGCTCAACGCCGGGTTCAACGCCTTCCTTCAGCGCCTCCGTTCAGCGCCTCCGTTCAGCGCCTCCGTCCAGCACCTCCCTTCAGCGCCTTGGTTCTGCGCCTCCGTTCAGCGCCGGTGTCCAACGCCTCCGTTCCGCGCCTTCGCACAGCGCCCTCGTTCAACGCCTCCGTTCAGCGCCGTGTTTCTCACAGCGTTCAACCGAAATCCTTCAGCGCCATCCAGAAGCCCTATGCGTGCGCTTGCGCGCCGCCGTGGCCGCGAGTTCAGCACCCAGCAAGAACACCGCCGCCGAGTAATACAGCCACATCAGAATGATCGCCAGCGACCCGGCTGCGCCAAACATGTTGGCCGTCCCGGCATGCGCGAGGTAGAACGCGAACAGCCGCTTGCCGCCCTCGAACAGCAAGGCCGCCGCAGCCGCGCCCAGCGCGGCGTCACGCCAGAGCATGCGGGTCGTCGGCAGGAACTTCAGCAGCACGGTGAAGGCGAGCATCAGCACGGACAGCGAGATCGCCCGCTGGCTGAGCCCCGACAGCACGATGAACGGACTGCCGTCGCCGAGTACCCAGTGCCCGAGAATCTCGACGAGCGCATCCAGCACGAGCAGCGCCGCCACGAGCAGGCCCGCGCCGATCACGAGCCCGAAGGACATCAGCCGCACGCGCAGCAGCGAGACGATGCTCTCGCGCGCACTCACCGCGGGCGTCGGCCAGATCACGTTGAGCGCGCTGTGCAGCGTCGAAAACGTAGCCGACGCCCCGACCAGCACGCCCGCGAGCGACAGCAGCGCCGTGCTGCGCGCGATATCCGCATGCCACGCGTTCGCGACGATCGCCTCCAGCGCGTGAGCCGCGTCGGCGCCGACGACGCCGCTGATCTCATCGAACAGACGTCCCTGCACAGCGTCGGCGCCAAAGAAGATGCTCGCCACCGCGATGACGATGACCAGCGTCGGCGCAACCGAAAACGCCGCGAAGAAGGCGATCGACGCCGAGAACATCAGGCAGTGGTCCTGCACCCATTGCGACACCGGGTCGACCAGCCACGACAGCCAGCCGACCCGCGACGTGCGGCCGGCGGCAACGGTTGGAGTTTGGCTGGTGGTCGGGCGAAGGTTCTGATCCATTGACAGGAGACAGGAAAACGGAGCGCGGCGAAAGGTGCCAGCGCTGATGTTAGCCCGGACAGACGGCGCGCACAGCGGGGGCGCGAATGAAAAGCGGCACGATCCCTAAGGAACGTGCCGCTTGCCTCCATTCACGCCTGGATGTGCTCAGGGGCGCTCGGCGTCCGGATCGGCTTCGTCGTCGGCAATGCCGCGCGTCTCGTCCTCCACTTCGTCGGGAAGGATGTCGCCATCCGGCGTCAGATGATTGTCGCCGTCCGCCGACGCCGCTTCACCCGTGCCGTAACGATCGGTATCGCTGTTCAATTCCGCTTCGGACTGGCCGAGTGCGTGGGCATCGAGTTCGCTTTCGATCTCGCCCGGATAGCGCTTCTCGCCCTGCACGTCCGAGCCGCTGTCCGATGAATCGCTGGGACCGAGCGCGCCCGTGCCATGTCCCTTGCCGTATTCCGCGCCGTCGTCTTCGGGCGGGTTCAATGTGCTTCCACTCATCGTGACCTCCATGGTCGGTTCCTGTTCGTGTTCCATGGAGTTCCGCAAAAGCCGTTCCGCACGTCAATAAAAAACCCCACGCTTCTCTCGAAACGCGGGGCTGCGGTTCAACGCGGCAAAGCGAGGCTTCAGGCCTGCGCTGCCGAAGGCTTTACGGCCGCCGCGCCTGCGGAGCCTGCCGCGGACGTTGCGTTCTGCTTGACCGTCTTGACGGTCTTCTCCGTCACCGAAGCTGCGGTGGCCACACTGCGCAGGTCCGACAGGAACGAGTCGCGCCAGACCGACAGGTTGTTCTCGCGCAGCGGCACCATCATGTCGGCGTGGCGTGCCTGACGTTCGGCGAGGGGCATCGACAGCGCGCGCTCCAGCGCCTCCGACATCTGCGACAAATCGAACGGGTTGACGACCAGCGCGCCCGGCAACTGATCCGCCGCACCCGCGAACTGCGACAGCACCAGCGCGCCCGGATCCTCCGGATCCTGCGACGCGACGTATTCCTTCGCGACGAGGTTCATGCCGTCGCGCAACGGCGTCACATAGCCGACCTGCGAGAGGCGGAACAGCGCCATCAACAAATTGCGTTCGTACTTGCGGTTCAGGTACTGAATGGGTGTCCAGTCGAGCTGCGCAAAGCGCCCGTTGATGCGGCCCGCCTCGCCTTCCAGATTCTGGCGGATGCGCTGATAGGTCTGCACGTCGGAACGCGTCGGCGGCGCGATCTGCACGAGCGACACCCGGCCATGCCAGCCCGGCGCGTTCAGCAGCAGGCGCTCGAAAGCCTGGAAGCGTTCCACCAGCCCCTTGGAATAATCGAGCCGGTCCACGCTCATGATGAGCTTGCGGCCGCGCATGCTGTCGCGCAGGCTGTTGACCTGCTTGCGATTGGCGAATTGCTCGGCCGACTTGGCGATCGCGTCCGGATAGATGCCGATCGGATAGGCGCCGACCTTCATCATCCGTCCGAACGCCTGCAGCATGCCGTCGTCGCTATAGTGGCCACGCCCGGTGCGTTCGATGTAATCGATGAACGACTGCTTGTCGTTGTCCGTCTGGAAACCGACGACGTCGTACTGGCACATCGCCGCCATCAGTTCCTCGTGCGGCGGGATGGTGCGCATCACTTCCGGCACTGGAAAGGGAATGTGCAGGAAGAAGCCGATCGGGTTTGTGACGCCCAGCTTGCGCAGCTCCTGAGCGAAGGGAAGCATGTGGTAGTCATGCACCCAGATGATGTCGTCGGGCTTCAGCAGCGTCTTCAGCTTCGCCGCGAGGCTCGCGTTGACGCGCATGTAACCGGCGAATTCCTCGCGGTCGAAGCGCGACAGGTCATTGCGATAGTGAAAAGTCGGCCACAGCGTGGCGTTCGAGAAGCCGCGATAGTACTGGTCATAGTCACGACGCGTGAGCCCGACTGTCGCGTAGGTCACCTTGCCGCCCTTCTCGACGACCGGCGCAGCCGCCTCGCCGACGATCTCGCCACTCCAGCCGAACCACACGCCCCCCGTCTCCTTGAGCGCATCCAGCACGCCGATAGCGAGGCCGCCCGCGCTGGGCTTGCCTTCCTGAATCGGGGCGACGCGATTCGATACCACGATCAATCTGCTCATTACAGCTTCACCTCTCAGTTGTCGTTGCATGCTCGAATTGGCGATCAAGAGTACGCAAAAAGTGTGCCTTTTTGTGACCTTCCGTAAATAAAAATTTGTACGTGGATGTTACGGACGAAAAAAAACACGCGGCGACCGTCCGCCGCGTAGAAATTTTTGTTCTTGAAACCGGATTGCCCGATCGGCCCCGATCACGAATCCTGCTCGGATCCGAGGTCGCGTTGATAGTCTATTCCCTCGCGCCGCACGCCGCCCTGATTGTGCTCGCCATCGGGCGGAGCGTCAGGCGCGGCGCGGTTCTGACTGGCGGGATCGTGCTCTGTCGCGGACGCCGGGCCGGCTTGCGTGCCGGCCGCCTTGGCGGCTTCGGCGCGCGCTTCGCGCTTGGAAGAATGACGCGCGGAGCGTCGAAGTGCGGGATGCCTCATGATGCCTCCAGAGAAGAAGGCCGTCGCGATAGGACCTCGGCGGCGTCGGACCGATGCGCTCCGGACGAGCGCAGCTTCAGAAAAAACGACCGGCGACAAAGCGAATCGCCGGTCATTATTGCGTCTTTCCTTGTAATCCCTACGTACGGGATGGAAATTTCTTCAAACCGTGCACGAAGTCTGGGCATGGTCCAACGTCGGCGGTTCTGCAAGCTGTTCAACCGCCTTACAAGCGTTCAATACACGTGCGGCGTTTCGTTCGGCCCGGGCGGCGGATCGCCGATCGGCTGTGACGGCGGCTCGGGCGGCTCGCGCGTCGGATCCGGATTGGTGTCGGGCGGCATCGGAACCGGCGGCGGCTGATCGGGCGGCGTCACCGGCGGATCCGGCGGTTGCGGCGTCTGCGCCTCGATACCCACAGCATGGAAAATATGACTTGAATCATTCCGGGACATGATGGGCTCCTTGCGGTCTTGTGATCGTACGTTCCCTATCCGGCGCCGGCGCCTTCGCGCCTTGCGCGGATGTCAATCAGAAGACAGCAAGGGGCATGCCCTTCGGAATCCCGCTCTCACGCTTTTATGGGTCTCATTATCGGCGCAGAAAAGGCGCCTGCCAATGAAAAACGCCTGCGCTTTTAACAGCAGCAGGCGTCTGATTCGTCTAAAGATAGCCGACGTTCAAGGATTTTCGCTATCCGGCTCGCCGACTTCACCACCCTCGCCGACCGTGGCCTTGCTGGCATCCTCACCGTACTCGACGAGCCGGTTATAGAGGGTCTTGAGGCTGATGCCGAGGATCTCCGCAGCCCGCGTCTTCACGCCGCCGCACTGTTCGAGCGTGGCGAGAATCAGTTGCCGGTCCGCCTGCGCCAGCGACGTGCCAAACGGAATGGTCACCGAGGTCCCCGCCGAGGGCTTCGACAGCGAAATCTGCAGCGGCACGGTGGCAGTGCTGTCGGAATCCGACGCGGACATGATGTACGCGCGCTGCACGTAGTTCTTCAGTTCGCGCACGTTGCCTGGCCAGTTGTACGAGGCCAGCATCTCCCGCAGGGCAGACGGGAAAACCTTCTTCGTGCTGTAGCGGTTGTTCAGCTCGTCGAGGAACGCCTGTCCAAGCAACTCGACGTCCTTGCCGCGCTCGCGCAGGGGCGGCAGGTTGATCGGGAATACGTTCAGCCGGTGGTAGAGGTCGAGGCGCAGCTTGCCTTCGAGCACCGCCTGTTCCGGATCGCGGTTGGTCGCGGCGATCAGGCGCACGTCCGTCTCGATTTCCTTGGTCGTGCCGACGCGCATGAACATGCCGGTTTCGAGCACGCGCAGCAGTTTCACCTGCAGCTCGATCGGCATTTCGGTGATTTCGTCGAGGAACAGCGTGCCGCCGTTGGCGCGCTCGAAATAGCCCTTGTGCTGGCGATCCGCGCCGGTGAACGAGCCGCGTTCATGGCCGAACATCTCCGATTCGATCAGGTTCGGCGAGATCGCGCCGCAGTTCACCGCAATGAACGCGTGCTTGCGCCGCAGCGAAAGCTCGTGCAGCGTCTGCGCCGCCACTTCCTTGCCCGTGCCCGATTCACCAATCAGCAGCACCGACGCAGCCGTGGGCGCGACGCGGCCAATCTGGTCGTACACAGTCTGCATCGCCGGGGAATTGCCGAGCATCAGACCGAAGCGGCCCATGCGGCGCAGTTCGCCGCGCAACGTGCCGATTTCCGCCTTAAGGTCGCCGGCACGCGGCAGGCGCGCGAGGATGGCCTTCACGCGCTGCATGTTGATCGGCTTGACCAGATAGTCGGCGGCGCCCATTTTGAGCGCGCTGACGGCGGATTCGACCGTGGCGTGTCCGGTGATGACGATCACCTCGACACCCGAGCGCGGGTCCAGATCTTCGAACAGATCGACGCCGGTGCCGTCGGGCAGCTTCAGGTCCGTGAAGACGACGTCCGGCGTCTGACGCACGAGCTGGATGCGCGCCTCGCGCAAATCGCTGGCAACGGCCGTTGTCAGTCCGTCTTCGCCGATGATCGCGGCTAGTGCCTCGCGGGTACTGGGATCGTCATCGACAATCAATACGTGTGGCATTGCGTCTCGAATGTTTCCAAAGCGTTTTCAGGTCACACGCCTCGATGCGGCGTGGTCTTCTCCGTGCGGGCAGGCCGCGCGGGCCGGTGCGGTGGGCAGCAGCGCTGGATCTGTCAGAGAGGCGCGCGCCGTGTGATTCCGCAAAAATAGAATAATTTCCGATATTCCGCACGCTTGGAATCAACTCATCGTAAGTTTTTCCATTTACACAACTTATGAAAGAGTTTCACTGATTATAAGCGTTTATCAAGTCAAAAACGCACGCTGACCAGACGTGCGTTTCATTGCCTGAAGCGGCTG
This sequence comes from Caballeronia sp. LZ035, assembly GCF_031451175.1. NCBI lineage: Bacteria > Pseudomonadati > Pseudomonadota > Betaproteobacteria > Burkholderiales > Burkholderiaceae > Caballeronia > Caballeronia sp. LZ035. Next base: position 1,207,962 of record NZ_JARUXS010000001.1, on the reverse strand, counting down.
CGCGATGCTTTCTCGCATCCGCAGGCGCCCGTGTACGCGCGGGCTCAGCTGCGCGGGAAGTGCCACGCGTCAGCTGTGCCGCCGACTACGCCGTGGCCATTCACCGCACCGCCCGAAGCCGGCGTCAGCACCTTGCCGCCTTCGTCTTCCCAGCGGCTGACGTCGCGGGCGGTTCGCCGGCTGGCGTCTTGCGATTGCACCCATTTCCATGCGAGCACGCTGCCCACTGCGAACAACGCACCGAAGATTCCGATCGAAGGACGTGCCATGAATGTTCTCTCCCAGTGTCATGAAAAATCGCTGAAACGTGGACGCGGCCATGCGTCCGGCTTTCGGCCTGTGTCATGGGTGCCCGGCGTGCGCAGTCATCGCGAGACGAGCAGCCCGACCAGGAAGCCGACGCCGGCTGCAATGCCGAGCGACTGCCAGGGGTTGTCCTTCACGTATTTCTCCGTGCAGTCCACGCCTGCGCGATAGCGCGTCTGTGCGCTCGCCTGCGCGTCCTCGAGGGCGGTGCGGGCCGAATCGACGTGTTCGCGCAGGCGCGACCGCAGAGCGTCCACGCCTTCTCCCGGCAGGGTCGCCGAAAGCCGCAGCAACTCTTCCGAGTCGTTGAGCAGCACCTTGATGTCTTCAATGATTTTTTGCTTGCCCAACGCAAGCTGGACAGTCGTCTGACTCATGGAGTGAAGTCCTCGCCCAAGTGGGGTCATGCACGCATCGCCATTGCTGCTGGTAGTGCTACCGGCGGGCGTGCTTGTGTTTATCGATGCGGTTTTCAATGCGTTTCGGCGACGGATACCGACACGGCGAGCCGCTGACCTGCGGCGCCGCGCGCGCGCAGACGCCGCACCAGACCGCTCGCCACCAGCGCGCCGCCCATCGTGCCGAACACGAAGCTCGTCACATTTGCCGCGCGCGCTAGCGCGGGCGTCCCTGCCGCATACCCTAACACCGCGCACATGAGCGCGGTCACCAGCGCCACCGCGGCCCAGTGATAAATGTCGATCGGTTCGCTCGCCGCGAGTTCCGGCCGGTTGCCGCGCGTGCCGCGCATCTTCGCGGGCCGGACGGGCTCGTACGCGATACTGTCGAAATGCTGGATGTTGTCCATGATGCTCTTGCCTCTCTCGCCCATCCTCGTATTTGCGCCGCCGATCCGTGTCACCGCGGCGCTTTCGAATAAGATCGATGGGTAAGATGCAGCTTTCGTGCCAGCAACCGTTTTGATGAGAAGCAAAAGCCCGCATGCGCACAGCCCGCGCCGCCATGAACAGACAGCCGACAGAAGCGGGTAACAATTACGCCGTGCCTTTGTAAATTCGCGACGCGTCCGGCGAACCTTGCCGGAATCTGACGCCAGCGCCGGGCGCCTTCAGACAAAACACCGCATGGCCTTGAGCGCGCATTGCCGCAATGTCGTTGCGAATGGTTAAATAGCGTTTATGAGACAGGAACGTCCGCGTTCAGGCGGCCTTGAAGCACATCGAGGCCGCCTCGCCGCGCAGACGCGCCTGGACCGACGCACGGCCAGGAATCGACACCCGCCCAGCGCGGGGAACGCATCCGGCAACGGGCGTTGCGCGTCGCCTTCCGACGCGCGCGGTACTGCACTTCCGCGTCGCTCGCGCGCCGGCCGCTACCGGACTCAGCGCAGGCGCGCCGCCGGACGCCGCCCGGACAACCCTATTCGCAAGCACTCAGGACACATCAGGACACATGGCGTCAACCGATCTCGATCAGCCGCCCATCGCAGTCGGCGATACACCAGCGCAGAAAAAGCGCAGCGCGGGAGAAGTGCCCGGCCTGAAGTCCTATGGACTGATGTTCGGCTCGTCGCCCGTGATGCAGGAGTTATATGCGCAGATCGAACGCGTCGCCGCCACCGACGCGACCGCGCTCATCATCGGCGAGTCGGGCACTGGCAAAGAGCTCGTCGCGCGGACCATTCATGACCACAGTGCGCGCAAGGATGCTCCGTTCATCGCGGTGAACTGCGGCGCGATTCCCGACAATCTCATCGAAGCCGAACTGTTCGGTCACGAGAAAGGCAGCTTCACCGGCGCGGTCCAGGGACGCATCGGTTACTTCGAGCACGCCAACGGCGGCACGCTGTTCCTCGACGAAGTCACCGAAATGTCGCCCGTGCGGCAAGTCAAGCTGTTGCGCGCGCTCGAAACCGGCACGTTCTTTCGGGTGGGCGGCAACGACCTGATCACGTCCGACGTGCGCGTGATCGCCGCGACCAACCGCGATCCCGTCACGGCCGTCAAGGAAAACGGCTTGCGCGAAGACCTGATGTATCGCCTCGCCGTGTTCCCGCTGCGCGCGCCGCCGCTGCGCGAGCGCGACGCCGACCGCGAGCTGCTCGCCCAGCATTTCCTGGCCGAAATGAACGCGCAGGAAGGCACGAACAAGGCGTTCAGCAAGCGCGCGCTCGATGTCCTGCGCACCTATTCCTGGCCCGGCAACGTGCGGGAATTGAAGAACACGGTGTATCGCGCGTTCATTCTGGCCGAGAAGACGGTTGAAATCGCGCATCCGCATCTTGCGTCGCGGGTGAAGAAGCCGGTGACGCAGGGCGATGCCATGAACGTCTGGGTCGGAACGCCCCTTGCCGACGCGCAGAAGCAGATCATCCTCGGCACGCTCAAGCACTGCGGCGGCGACAAACGGCGTGCGGCGAAGGCGCTCGGGGTCAGTCTGAAGACCTTGTACAACCGGCTCGGCGCCTACGAAAACGAAGACTCCGATTCCGGCGCATCCGCCTCGAAGAACGAAAGCTGACGCGCCCCCGGCAACCCCGCCGATACGCAATCAACGCAAAGCGAACGCCCTGCAGCGTTCGCTTTTTTTTGCCCGCAGGCATGACGCCACGCCGAGGGCGTTCCGTTCGTTTGCATTTGCTTGCAATTTTCACAGCCCGGTAATTAGAGGCTTGCTTCAGAATGCGCAAAGCTCGTGAAACGTTAGCGTCGCGCTTTTCACGGGCGCTGTTCCGCCTGGCTGGCCTCGTTCCGGCGGCGAAAGTTAAAGCAGATTCGAGCACCCGGTCCGCTCGGCCGGGAACCGGACAATGAAGGAAAGCAACATGCAAAACAGGGTAGACCGGCGTGGCCGGCGCGCGGCCGCACTGGCTGCGCTCGTGACGGGGGTCATGGCCTGCGCAAGCCTGACGGGATGCAACTCCCTCTACAGCGAAGGCGCGACGGCCGGCGCGGGTATCGGCGGCGCAGCCATCGCCAGCAGCGTCACCAACAATGCGGCCGTGGCCACCGGCATCGGCCTCGGCGCGGTCGCCGCGGCCAGAACGGGCGTGCAGTACAGCCAGCGCGTGGTCCACACAAACACCCAGGATCAGATCGCATCGGCTGCCGGTCCGCTCGACGTCGGCGCGGTGGCGCCGTGGAAGATCGTGCACTCGGTGCCGATCGAGGACGACGAAAAAGGCCGCGTGACCGTGAGCCGCATCATCAGCAGCGGCGCGCTCGAGTGCAAGGAAGTGGTGTTTTCCGTCGATCGCGACGCCACGCAAGACCGTCCCGCCGACAGCGCCTTCTACGTCGCCTCGGTCTGCCGCGACGGCAACAAGTGGAAATGGGCCTCCGCCGAACCGGCGACGCCGCGCTGGGGCTCGCTGCAATGACGCGTCCCATCAGCGTGCCGATGGCGTTGCGCATCGGCCTGCTCGCGGCCGGCGCCGCGGCCTGCTTGACCCTGAATGGCTGTGCGTCGATCGGCGCGGCCACCGGCGCCGCGGCCGGCATTGCGACGGGCGCCTTCACGACCAATCCGGCCATTGGCTTCGGCGTGGGCGTCGCGGTGCAAAGCGCCACCGACGAACTCGTGAAGCGCACGATGAAGTCGCTGCATCAGGATCAGCAGGTCATGATCGCGGTGACCGCGGGCACGGCCTCGGTCGGCGAAACGCGGCCGTGGAAGGTCAAGCACACGCTGCCGGTCGAGAACGGCCACGGCGAAGTGCGCGTGCTGCGTGAATTCGGCAGCGCGCTTGCGACCTGCAAGGAGTTCGCCTTCTCGGTCGTCGATGGTGATGACGCGAAGGCGCCCGCCGAGTGGTTCGTCGCCACGGCCTGCCAGCAGTCGAGCGGCTGGAAGTGGGCGTCGGCGGAACCGGCGGTGGCTCGCTGGGGCAACCTGCAATAAGATCGTTTCATGCAAAAGCGCGGCCGCCGTCACCGGCGCGCCGCGCTTTTTCTTCGCGCTTTCCGACTGCAGGGAAGACCGTCAGGCCTCCACGTCCTCCAGACTCAGCATTTCGGTCTGATCGTTGTACGAGAAGATCTCGCCGTAGCGGCCCCAGTCGATCACCGCATCGAGCGATTCCTGCGCGGCCTTGTCGGAGAGAAAGTCCTCCAGTTCCTGCTCGAAGCGCACGCGCGGCGCCCGGTGCCCCGGCCGCTCGTTCAGCACCTTCTTGATCCGCGCCGCCAGCGGCACGTGCCGCAGCAGATGCTCGGCGAACATCATCTTGCGTTCCTGCGTACCGAACTCCGCGAACACGCGCGCCTGCGGCGTCAGGAAAATGTCGCCTTCGCGCACGTCGGCGAAGCCGAGATGCTGCAGCACTTCCGCGACCGGGAACAGGTCGTCCACCTCGAGATGCAGCGTGCGCGCGATCTCCGGCATGTCCGCGCGCCCATGGTACGGCGCGGCAGCCAGCGTTTCGATGAGACCCGCCATCAGGTTGGTCGACACCGACGGCAGCCAGGTGCCGAGCTCCAGCCCCTTCTTCTTCGCCTCGTCCATCGGCCGCGCGGTCATCTTCGCGTAGATGTCGTCGACGAGCCGCCGGAACGCCGGATCCAGCCGGTTGCGCGGATGCTTGAACGGCACCTTGATCTCGGCCATCACGCGCCCCGGATTCGAGGACAGCACCAGGATCCGGTCGCACATGAACACCGCTTCCTCGATGTTGTGCGTGACGATCAGCACCGACTTGATCGGCATGCGGCCCTGCGTCCACAGGTCCAGCAGGTCGGTGCGCAGGTTCTCGGCGGTGAGCACGTCGAGCGCGGAGAACGGCTCGTCCATCAGCAGCAAGGTGGGATCGACGACCAGCGCCCGCGCGAATCCGACCCGCTGCCGCATGCCGCCCGACAGCTCGCGCGGATAGGCGTTCTCGAACCCGTCGAGACCGATCAGATCGATCGCCGCCAGCGCGCGCTCGCGTCGCTCGCGCGCACCGACGCCCTGCGCCTCCAGTCCCGCTTCCACGTTCTGCAAAACGGTCAGCCACGGGAATAGCGCGAAGGTCTGGAACACCATCGCGACGCCCTTCGCCGGACCGCGCAACGGCTCGTTCAGATACGTGACTTCACCGGCCGTCGGCTCGATCAGCCCGGCGATGATGCGCAACAGCGTGGACTTGCCGGAGCCCGAGCGTCCGAGCAGGCCGACGATCTCGCCCTCGCGCAACGCGAGGTTCGCATCGTCGAGCACCAATAGCTCGCCCTGGGTCTTGTTGAAGCCGCGGCTGACATTCTGCACGCGCATGATTTCCGCGCCGAGCCGCGGCGGCGTGCCTGGCGGGCGCTGGAAGCCCGGTGCAGCGGACGTCTGCGGGTTTTTGGGGTTCTGCATCGGAACTCGTCCTTAATCCAGCCGGAGCCGTGCTTCGGCGTAGGCGTATAGCGGGCGCCACAACAGGCGGTTGAACAGCGTGACGAACAGCGACATCACGGCGATGCCGAGAATGATCTTCGGATAGTCGCCAGCGGCGGTGGTCTGCGCGATATAGGCGCCCAGGCCGTGCGCGACGACCTCGGTCTTGCCCCACGACACCGCTTCCGCGACGATGCTGGCATTCCATGCGCCGCCCGACGCGGTGATCGCGCCGGTGATGTAGTACGGGAAGATGCCCGGCAGCATGCACTTCTTCCACCACTGCCAGCCGCGAATCTGGAAGTTGCTCGCGGCTTCGCGATAATCGTTCGGATAGGACGACGCCCCCGCGACCACGTTGAAGAGGATATACCACTGCGTGCCGAGCACGATCAGCGGCGACAGCCAGATGTCCGGGTTCAGGTGCCAGCGCACGATCACGACGACGAACACCGGAAACAGCAGGTTGGCCGGGAACGCCGCGAGGAACTGCGCGAGCGGCTGGACCTTCTCGGAGAGCGCCGGACGCAAACCGATCAATACGCCGATAGGCACCCAGACCACCGATGCCAGCGCGATCAGCACGACCACGCGCAGCAGCGTAATGAAGCCGAGCACGAACACGTGGCCCACTTCGCTCCAGGTGACGCCCGTCGACACGAACGACACCACCTTCCACACGACGAACACGGTGATCAGCAGCACGACCGCGCCCCACGCGATGTCGCCCGTGCGGGTGGACGGCGTCTTCGCGCGCAGCGGCAGCCTGACGTTCTCGAGCGCGCCCTGCAGCGACGGCAGCTTGATCGGCACGCGAGCGGCCTTGGCGAGGATCCAGCCCGCCGGCACCAGCAGACGGTGGATCAGGCGCGTGCGGCGGATCAGGTCGAGCAGCCAGGAGCTGGGCTCGTCGCCGGAACTGGTGTTCTCCATGCGGAACTTGTCGGCCCACGCGACCAGCGGGCGGAACATCAACTGGTCATAGGCGAGGATCACGACCGTCATCGCGAGGATGACCCAGCCGATCGCAGCGAGATTGCGCTCGCCGATGGCCGCCGCCAGATACGCGCCGATGCCCGGCAGCACGATCGTCCGGTTGCCGACGGTAATCGCCTCCGACGCCACGACGAAGAACCAGCCGCCCGACATCGACATCATCATGTTCCAGATGAGGCCGGGCATCGAGAACGGCACTTCGAGCTTCCAGAAGCGTTGCCAGTTGGTGAGATGAAAGCCGCGCGAGACTTCGTCCAGGTCGCGCGGCACCGTGCGCAGCGACTGGTAGAAGCTGAAGGTCATGTTCCACGCCTGGCTCGTGAAGATGGCGAAGATCGCCGCGCATTCGGCGCCGATCACGCGCCCGGGGAACAGCGCGAGAAAGAACGTCACCGTGAACGAGATGTAGCCGAGTACGGGCACCGACTGGAGAATGTCCAGGATCGGCACCAGCACGATGGACGCGCGCCGGCTCTTGGCCGCGAGCGTGCCGTAGACCAGCGTGAAGATCAGCGAGGCGACCATCGCCAGCAGCATGCGCAGGGTCGTGCGCAGCGCGTATTCGGGGAGATTCGCGGGATCGAGCGAAATGGCCTGCGTTTGCAGCGTCGAGATCGGCGCCAGGGTTTCGTGAAAGCCGACGGCGGCCAGCGCGATCAGGCAGATGATCATCGGGAAGGCGACGAAATCCCAGCGGTTGGGCAGGATCCGCCAGGCCGACGCATTCGCCGTGCGCTTCAGATTGAAACCAAATTCCATGCAAGGCCCTCCCCGTAAGGCTGTGATGCGACCGCGCGAGCGCGGGTTGGTACTTGATACTTGATACTGGTGACAGCCCGGCAGGCGGCGGACGGGCGGAGCAGTCGCCGGCAGCCCCATGCTCAACGCGCGCCGCGACTAAATGGACGACACGAACGTCATACGCGCTGCCTGTCGTTTCAAGGATCGCCCGTGCCGAACCGAGCGACACTACACCAAGCAACATGACACGCACAACCGTAACTGCGTCCGCACCCGTCATTCATGCGATGTTTCTGTTGCTCTTCGGCGCGGCAAGGGCACAATGAAGGGTCGACGAGCGCTTCCGTGAATGCCTCCCGCGTGCTATTGCTTCCTTTCAGACGGGCTGCAACAGGGCTGCAATACGTCCTTGCCGGGCAGCGCGGCAAGCGGTGCGCCGGACCGTGCGAAGAACGGCGCGGTCAAGTGCGCGAACCCTTGCGCGACGCCTGTGTTGGGCGCACGTCGCAGACCGTCACGAGGCGCTTGATAGACGGCAAAAAACATCGTCCAATCTGGGCTTGTCACGAACAATAAAATGAGCGCCGATGCGATGCGAGACGCCCGATCCGAGCCGGAAGTCCGCCTGTCCCCTGCCCGCCGTCACGGCGTGAGCCTGATTCAGGCCGCCGCGAACCCAGCGCCTTGCAAGCCGCGCGCCTGGTTCGCAGCATGCCTGTTCCCCAAGCGGGTGGACGGGCATCGGCCGGGCGGCGCGCCATTCATGCAGGCCGCGTGAACCACCCTTGCGCCCCAGTCCGATGAACAAGCTCATCCTGCACCGTGTGATCGCGACGCTCGGCCTGGCCGTGCTGGCGTTCGCATGCTGGATCGCCGCGGGCTTGCTGTCGGACCGCATGGTACAGCAGGAGATGACGTCGACCGTGCGCACCGAGCGCAACATGGCGGCGTCGATCGTCGACAACATGGCGCAGATCATCGCGAGCGATCTGGCGCTGTCGCGCGCCATTCCCGCCACGCTCGCCCAGATGGACCTGACCCAGCGCGCCCTCGCGGAGTCGCGGAATTATGCCTCGAAGCCCGGCGAGACGGAACTCGAACGGCGCAACACATGGGCGGCGCGCCCCGGGCTCGAGAAGGTCAATCTCTTCCTGCACGACGCCCAGGGCTTCTCCGGACTCGATACGATCTGGCTCGTCAACGAGCACGGCTACTGCATCGCCTCCAGCAATGCAGGCGACGAAAACAGCTTCATCGGCTTCGACATGAGCGCGCGCGGCTATGTCACGCGCGCGCTGCTCGGCGGCTTCGTCGAGATGTACGGCGTGGGCCGGCTGTCCGGCGAGCCGGGCATCTTCATCGCGGCGCCGTCCTATCAGGACGGGATCCTGGTCGGCGCGGTGATCGCGAAGGTGAGCATCGACCGCCTGCGCCACTGGGTGTCGCGCGCAGGCACCTTCGTCACCGATGAAAACGGCGTCATCGTGATGGCGCACGACGGCCGGCTCGAATACGAAGCCATGCCCCAGGCGCCCGTCAGCCGCATGACCGCGCGCGAAAGGGTCGAGCATTACCGGCGCGACGCCTTTCCCGAACTGCGCCTGACGCGCGTCGGCGAGCAGATGCGCGCGTCCGAACACTGGCTTGCGCCCGCGCTCGCGCAGACCTTCTATGCCGCCAACGGCAGCAACGTGCCCTCGCTGTATGACGAGCGCACCGGCCTGAACTCCGGGCTCTCGGCGCATATCGTGCATCCGCTGACGAGCTGGCCGGAAATCAGCCGCAATCACAGCCGCGACCGCTTTCTGGTCTTCCTGACGATGCTCGGCGTGGTGACGCTGGCCATCGTCATCGCGACCTCGTACTCGCGCGAGCGCCGCCTGCACCGCGCCACGCGCGATCTCGCCGAGCAGTTGCAGGCAGCCAATACCCTGCTTTCCGCCGAAGCGCGCCACGACGCGCTCACCGGCGCGCTGTCGCGGCGCTACTTCCTCGACACGCTACGGCACGAAGTGGAACTGGCGCGTTCGGTCGGCACGCCGCTCTCGGTCGCGATCGCGGATCTTGACCACTTCAAGCAGATCAACGACCGCTTCGGCCATGCGTCCGGCGACCGGGCGCTCGAGCATTTCGTCGAGGTGTGCAGGACCCAGCTGCGGCCGAGCGACGCGATCGGCCGGCTCGGCGGCGAGGAATTCGGCATCCTGCTGCCGCAGACCGCGCTCGCCGACGCCCAGGCCGTACTCGAACGGCTGCGCAAGCGCTTCCATCACGAGCATTGCGCGCACTTGCCGGACGATGCGGCGCTGTCGGTGTCCATCGGCATTACCGAACTGGCGCCCGACGACGCGCTCGAATGGATTCTGTCCCGCGCCGACCTGGCGCTCTACGAGGCCAAGTCGCGCGGCCGCGACCGCAGCGAAGTGCGGCCCGCCGACCCCGCGCCGCCCGCCCGACATCCCGAAGACTCGCTCGCGGGCAAGTAAGACCGCGTGCCACGGTAACGTCCGGTCATATGCACGGTCATGCGCCCGGCGCGACGTTCGCGCAGCGGGCAGGTATCATCGACATTCGATTTCGAATGACGCTGGCCTCAATCGGAGGATTGCATGAAGGGAAATCTGGTGATCGTGTGCCGGGATCAGGATGCGGAAACGTTCGACCACCTGCTCGCCGAATACGGTTCGTATCAGACGCGGCTTTCGTCGACGGCCTGGTTCCTGAAGATCGACCTCGCCCCGGAAGCGATCCAGGACGAGATTCTCTCGCGGCTCGGCAAGTACACGACGCACTACATCTTCGAGGCGTCCACGGTGACATACAACACGGTGGACAGCGAGGCGGCCTCGGCGCTCGAAACGCTGTTCGACTGAGCGCCGCCGGCGCGACAATCACGCCGCACACGCCGTTTTCTACAGCACGCGCTCTTCCGGTTGCGGACCCGGGCGGCGCTCGTCGGCCGGCAAGGTCGCGAGGTCGAACGGGAACGTCATCCGGACTTGCAAGCCGCCTTCCGCGCAATTGGCGACTTCACACTCGCCGCCCGCGCGCCGCACCAGCCGCTCGACGATCGCCAGCCCCAAGCCACTGTGGCCGCTGCCGCCCCGCGCCGGATCGAGCCGTACGAAGGGCCTGCTGGCCTTGATGAGATCGTCGGGCGCAATGCCCTTGCCGTGATCCGTGACCTGCAGGACCCAGCCGCCCGTGCCGCGCCGCGTCTCGATGACGACCGGCGGCGCGCCGTAGGCATGGGCGTTGTCGAGCAGGTTCGATAGCAGCCGGTCCAGCGTCGCCGCCGGCAACGCGAAGGTCGGCCCCGCCTCCAGACTCAGTTGCACCGGCTCGGCGCCTGGCGCGACCGCCCGGTAGGCCCGCACGATGCGCTCGCACTGCTGATCCACTGGAACCGGCTCGCTGCCGTCCGGACGGTCGTGCGCGAACACCAGGAACTGGTCGACGATATGCGCCATGGAATCCACGTCGCGCACCACGCCGTCGCGCATTTTCTCGTCGTCCATCATCTCGGCGCGCAGACGCAGGCGCGCAAGCGGCGTCTTGAGATCGTGCGCGACGCCCGCGAGCATCACCGCGCGGTCGTTCTCGGCCTGCGACACCTCGCGCACCATCTGATTGAAGCCGTGCGTCAGCTGGCGCAGTTCGCGCGGCCCGCGCTCGGGCACGACCGGCGTCGGCTGGCCCCGGCCGAAACGCTGCACGGCCTGCGCCAGACCGCGCAGCGGATTCTGCAACTGCCACGCGCCGAACAAGGCCGCGAGCACCGCCGCCGAGAAAATGATCAGGAGCCACACGACCATGCGGTCGCGCGAGCGCGGCGGACGCAGCGGCTGCACCGGCACGACAATCCAGCCCGCATCCTTCGCGCCGTGCACCCAGACGCTCGGCGGCCCGCCGGGCTCGTTCAGGCGTACTTCGGTGCCTTCCGGCAGCCGGTCCTTGAGATCCTCGATGAAGCGCTGCAACGGCGGCGGCAGGTCTTCGTCGGGCGGCCTCGGCACTTCGGCATTGCCGAGCGGGACCACGCGCACGCGCGGCGGCAGCGGCTGGTCTGGCGTATTGGTGATGTGCTGGCGCACCGCCTCGACGAGAAACACGGCTTCCTCGACCGCGAAGCGCGTCTGCACGTTGTCGCGCTCGAAGCGGATGATCGCGAACCACGCGACATGCGACAACACCAGCATGCCGATGACGATGACGACCAGCCGTCCGAACAGCGTGTCAATTGCCCGGCGCATTTTGCTCGCCGTCGGGCACGAACACGTAGCCGCGTCCGCGCACCGTCTGGATGAAGCGCGGCGCGGACGGATCGGTTTCGAGAATGCGCCGCAGGCGCCACACCTGCACGTCGATGCCGCGGTCGGTGCCGTCGTATTCCGGGCCGTGCAGCAGTTCGAGCAGGCGCTCGCGGGTGAGCGTGCGCATCGGGTTGTTGACGAATATCTTCAGCAGCGCGTATTCGCTGCCGGACAGCGTGAGCGGCTTGTCGTCCTGCTGCAGCGTGCGCGACTGGAAGTCCAGCCTGAAGCGGCCGAACGAATACGGCTCGCGCTGCTCGGGCGCCGCCGAGGGCACCGTGCGGCGCCGCCGCAGCACCGCCTGCACGCGCGCAAGCAATTCGCGTGGATTGAACGGCTTGCCGAGGTAGTCGTCCGCACCGAGTTCCAGACCGACGATGCGGTCCACGTCGTCGGCGCGCGCGGTCAGCATGATGACCGGGATGTCGTCGCCGGACGCGCGCAGTGATTTGAGCGCGGTCAGGCCGTCGACGCCCGGCATCATCAGGTCCAGCACGATCAGGTCGGGCCGCTCGCGTTCGATGCGGCGTTCGAGGCCACCGGCGTCATGCAGCACCGATACCTCGATGCCCTGCCGGACCAGATAGTCGCGCAGAAGGTCGCGCAGTTCGGCGTCGTCGTCGACGACAAGTATTTGCGTAGTCATGGCTCGAAGTTTAGCGCGTGAGTCAGGCGGCCATCGATGACGGACCGGCCTCAAGGGTTACGGGGTGTTACCACGAAAGCATGGCGTAAACCGGCGTAACAAGCCTGAACCTTGCCGTAACACGGCTCGCATCGCGAACCCCTACGCTGTGTTTCACCGACAAGGGCAATGCCACAAACCGCTGACGGACCTGTCATGCAGGCGTTGCTGCCTCGGCTTCAAAACAATCAGGGAGTTTCGAGATGAGCAAGCAATATCGCATTCTCACCGCGGCAGCAGCCGCCATCGCTTTGACGTTCGGCGCCGCGCATGCCGCCACCACGGACGCGCCCCCGCCGCCGCCGGCCGGCCCGGCGATGATGGGTGGCCCCGGCGGCCCCGGTGGTCATGGCGGGCATCACATGGAACAGCGCATGAAGAAGCAGCTGGATGAACTGCATGGCCAGCTGAAGCTGAACGCGGACCAGGAAAAGCTCTGGCAGACGGCGCTGACCACGATGAAGCAGAACCATCAGGCGATGCACGCGAACTTCAAGCAGATGGGCGAGCAGTTCAAGTCGATGCAAAACCAGCCGATCCTCGACCTGAACGCCATGCACGCCGCGCATCAGAAGGTGGATGAGCAGAATGCGCAACTGCGCGAGCAGACCGCCGCCACGTGGCTGAACTTCTACAACGCGCTGAACGACCAGCAGAAGACCACCGTCAGCACGGCGCTCAAGAAGCACTTCGCCCGGATGCACGCGCACGAGCAACGCAAGCATGAGCGCTGGAACAAGCATCGCGACGGCGCGGCCGGCGCGGCGCCCGCACCCGGTGCATCGGCTCCCGCGGCGCAGTAAGCCCGCGCTCGATCTGATGTCCTGATGCAAAAGGCCGCGGAGCTTGACGCCCCGCGGCCTTCTTTTTTGCCGTGACGGACCCGGACTTACGCGAGATCGAACAGCAGCACTTCCGCGTTCTCGCCCTGCTCCACCGAGACCTTCGCGACATCCTCGATCATCGCGGCATCGCCCGCGCCGAGCGACTTGCCGTTCACCGTCACCGCGCCGCGTGCCACGTGCACATAGACACGGCGGCCCGCCGGCACGTCGAAGTCCGCGCGTTCGGCGCCGTCGAACAGCCCCGCGAAGATGCGCGCGTCCGCCCCGATACGCACCGAGCCGTCCTCGCCCTCCGGCGACGCGATCACGCGCAGCCGGCCGCGCTTGTCTTCATCGGCGAAACGCTTTTCCTCGTAGCCCGGCGCGCCGCCCGGCGCATCCGGAATGATCCAGATTTGCAGGAAGTGCGCGGTCTCGGTCGGCGAACCGTTGAATTCGCTGTGGCGCACGCCGGTGCCGGCGCTCATGCGCTGGACGTCGCCGGGACGGATGGTCGAACCGTTGCCCATGCTGTCCTTGTGCGCCAGCGCGCCGTCCAGCACGTAGCTGATGATCTCCATGTCGCGATGGCCATGCGCGCCGAAGCCCTGGCCGCCGGCCACGCGGTCTTCGTTGATCACGCGCAACGCGCCGAAGTGCATGTGCTGCGTGTCGTAGTAGTCGGCGAAGGAGAAGCTGTGATACGAGTCGAGCCAGCCGTGGTTGGCATGACCCCGTTCGTTGCTGCGACGAATCTCGAACATGATGTTTGCTCCCGCCCAAGGCGTTGATTTGCGATGGAGAGAATGTAAGGGCGACGCCCCCGCTGAACAACGCGTGCAACGGCACTACATTGTTCTGCTGATGCAGGTAATCGGACGCTTCCGGCTGCACGTCCGCGTGTCCGCCGGGTTCGGGTAAAATACCGCGCTTTTCCGGGATGGCGACGCGTTGTAATCGGGCGCGAGACCGGCCTGGCGCAGGTCGACAGGCGTTCCGGATACCGCGCCTGGACGTTTCGCGCGACGATGGCGGCTCGACAGTTGCTTGCCGGCAAGGGTTTGCGAGAACAGCAAACCCGCGGTAATCCGCATTTTTGACCATCTAGAATACCGACCGCTGGCCTGTTCGCTGAAACACGGACAGCGCAGAACAGGCCAGGCCGGGAAATACAGCTGCAACGCGCGGAACAAGGCGCGAACGGCCGGGGAGAAAGATGAGACCATTCGCCATGCGCGCGGCGCCGTCATCCGCGGCCGACGCCGCCGGAAGCCGTCGCGCGAACCGTCACGCGACGGACTCGTTCCACTGCATGCACGTCAGGCACCTTACCAAGGAATCACCATGTTGCAAGGCTACGGTCCGCTGATCCTCGCGGGCACCTGGCAAACCGTCAAGCTGGCGGTGCTGTCGCTCGCGTTCGCCTTCGTGATCGGTCTCATCGGCGCGGCGGCGAAACTGTCGAAGAACCGCCTGGCCTCGGGGGTCGGCACGATCTATACGACCCTGATCCGCGGCGTGCCCGACCTCGTGCTGATGCTCCTTTTGTTCTACAGCATCCAGATCTGGCTGAACCAGCTGACCGACCTGTTCGGCTGGGATCAGATCGACATCGACCCGTTCCTCGCGGGCATTCTCGTGCTCGGCTTCATCTACGGGGCGTACTTCACCGAAACCTTCCGCGGCGCGTTCCTCTCGGTGCCGCGCGGCCAGCTCGAAGCCGGCGCGGCCTATGGCATGACGCCCTGGCAGACCTTCACGCGCATCATGTTTCCGCAGATGATGCGCTTCGCGCTGCCGGGCATCGGCAACAACTGGCAGGTGATGGTCAAGGCGACGGCGCTGGTCTCGATCATCGGCCTGGCTGACGTCGTCAAGGCCTCGCAGGACGCGGGCAAGGGCACGCTGCGTTTCTTCTTCTTCACGCTTCTCGCGGGCGCGATCTATCTCGCGATCACCACGATCTCGAATCTGGTGCTGATCTGGCTCGAGCGGCGCTATTCCATCGGCGTGCGCCGCGCCGACCTCTAATCCTGCTACTGGTCTAATCACGAGCGTCTGGGATCATGATCGAAATCATCCAGGAATACTGGAAGAACTACCTCTTCACCGACGGCTACCGCATCACCGGTCTCGCGATCACGATGTGGCTGCTGGTCATTTCCATCGGCCTGGGCTTTTGTCTCTCCGTGCCGCTCGCGGTCGCGCGGGTGTCGAAGAACAAGCTGCTGTCGCGCGCCGTCTGGCTCTACACCTACGTGTTCCGCGGCACGCCGCTGTATGTGCAGCTGCTGCTGTGCTACACGGGCCTGTACAGCCTGCAGGTCGTGCGCGATCACATGCTGCTCGCCGAATTCTTCCGCAGCGGCATGAACTGCACACTGCTTGCGTTCACGCTGAACACCTGCGCGTACACCACCGAAATCTTCGCCGGCGCGATCAAGGCGACGCCCTACGGCGAGATCGAGGCGGCGCGCGCCTATGGCATGTCGGGCTTCACGCTGTATCGGCGGGTGATCCTGCCGTCGGCGCTGCGCCGCGCACTGCCCTACTACAGCAACGAAGTGATCCTGATGCTGCACGCCACCACGGTGGCGTTCACCGCCACCGTGCCCGACATCCTCAAGATCGCGCGCGACGTGAACTCGGCGACCTATCAGTCGTTCGAGGCGTTCGGCATCGCCGCCCTGCTCTATCTCTGCATTTCGTTCGCGCTCGTGTGGCTGTTCCGCCGTGCCGAGCATCGCTGGCTCGCTTATTTGCGGCCGCAAGGCAAATAAGTAGTCGAGTCAGTCAAGGACCGTTCATGAACTCCCAGATGCACAAGCTTTTCGTCGACGACATTCACAAGCAGTACGGCAGCAACGAGGTGCTCAAGGGCGTCTCCCTCAAGGCGAAGGCCGGCGATGTGATCAGCATCATCGGCTCGTCGGGCTCGGGCAAGAGCACGATGCTGCGCTGTATCAACTTCCTCGAGCAGCCCAATCAGGGGCGCATCTTCGTCGACGGCGACGAAGTCCGCACGCTGAAGGACAAGACCGGCGCGCTCAAGGTCGCCGACCCGAAGCAGCTGCGCCAGATGCGCTCGAAGCTCTCGATGGTGTTCCAGCACTTCAACCTGTGGTCGCACATGAACGTGCTGGAGAACGTGACCGAGGCGCCCATCAACGTGCTCGGGCTCTCGAAGAAGGACGCCGAGGACCGTGCGCGCATGTATCTGGAAAAGGTGGGCCTCGCGCCGCGCCTGGAGAAGCAGTATCCGTCGCATCTGTCGGGCGGACAGCAGCAGCGGGTGGCGATCGCCCGCGCGCTCGCGATGCATCCGGACGTCATGCTGTTCGACGAACCGACCTCCGCGCTGGATCCGGAACTGGTCGGCGAAGTCCTGAAGGTGATGCAGACGCTCGCCGAGGAAGGCCGCACGATGATCGTCGTGACCCACGAGATGGCGTTCGCGCGCAACGTCTCGAACCACGTGGTGTTTCTGCACCAGGGGCGCATCGAGGAGGAAGGTCATCCTGATGCGATCTTCGGCAACACGAAGAGTGAGCGCCTGAAACAGTTCCTCTCGGGCAGCCTGAAGTAAGCGTCATCCTGTCGCACCAGCAAGCATCAACTCCAGAAAGAGCGCCCGCGAGGCGCTTTTTTTGCGTCCGCGCGCCGCCGCATCCCACTGTTTCGCGTCGCAAGTCGAACTAGCGCCACGCTCCGTCCGCGTCAATAGGAGACAAACCTGACCCCGAAACTTACATTGCGCTGAAGCCTCGGTGGCATAAGGCTTTGCGGGGTGTTTCCCATGCTGTGGGTCATCTCCATAACACATCACCATTGCGTTTTTGACACAAACGAACGGCCTTTGTCATTTTTCTTTGGCGCGCATAACGTAATTTGTTAAATTGGTAACGAAAGTACCAAAACGAAGTACCGAAAAAGTAGTTTTACTTCAAAAGTCCACAAGAAACTGAGGAACGACACCGATCAACGAATCGGCGTCAGATTCGCGCGTACCCCACGTGAATCGCTGCAAGCACTACAAGCCCGCGTGTCCTTCCTCTGAAAAACAATTTTCGGTTGGGTGCGCCTGCATCGAACCACACCGCAGCACTTGGGTTCTATTTCTCGACAGGGTTGGAGGAGATGATGAAGAAAGCTTTGCTCGCGTCGGCAGCACTGCTGACGTTCAGCGCGGTGGCGCACGCTCAGAGCAGCGTGACGTTGTACGGCCGCCTGGACGCGGGGCTCGAATATATGAATGGCGTGCCGACCGGTCCGGCCGGCGCACCCGCCACCGGCAGCTCGCACCGCTTCAAGGCGGAAAGCGGCGACTGGGGCACGAGCCTGTGGGGCATGAAGGGTGTCGAAGATCTGGGCGGCGGCTATCGCGCCGTGTTCCAGTTGGAAGGCAGCTTCAACACCATGACGGGCGCGGGCCCGGGCGGCGGCGGTCTCTTCAATCGCTGGGCGACGGTCGGTGTGGCGAACAACCAGTTCGGTACCCTGTTGCTGGGTCGTGAGCTGTTCATCTCCAACGGCGTGTGGGACTTCGATCCGTTCGGCCAGTCGAACTGGTCGTCCGCCTCGCTGGTGCGTGGCCGCAACTGGCCGCAATCGAGCAACAACATTTCGTACCAGTCGCCGAAGATCGCCGGCTTCGACTTCTACGGCCAGTACGCGCTCTCGAACGCGACGAACTGGAACGGTAACGGCACGACGCCGCAAGGCCGCGAAGGTGGCGCGTACATCACCTACACGACGCCGCTGTTCCAGATTCGCGGTATGTACGATGAAATCCGCAACCCGGCAAACGGTACGCTCGGCGGCGTGTACAACGCGATCGACGGCGGCGCGGGCGGCAACGGCGTGTACGGATATTCGCGTGAGTACTCGGCGATGTTCAACGTGTTCCTGGGCCAGTTCAAGATCCAGGGCGCCTATCAGGCCATCCGCAGTTCCGGCATGACGGGTCAACTGCCCGGCCAGCCGACCGCACTCGATCACGAGTGGGGCGGCGTGACGTGGCAGGCCACGCCGGCAGCGGCGCTGATCGCGGCGGTCTACCACGTGAACGGCAACAACGGCGCGGGTAACGCGAACATCTACACGATCGGCGGTTCGTACAACCTGTCCAAGCGCACGCTGCTCGATGTGCAGGTCGCATCCGTGCAGAACAGCAAGACCGCCAACTACGGTCTGAACGCCAACAACTACGGTTCGGCGGCCTCGACGGACAATCCGTTCCCGGGCCACAGCCAGACCGGCGTGTACGCAGGCATCCAGCACTCGTTCTAAAACACGAGGCGGACAAGAACAGAGCTTCAACAGGTTTTCACGCTGCTGCGAGAGGCGCGTATCGGTGCGGTACCCGAAAGGGTATCGCACCGTTTTTTATTGGAGCGCCGCGTCTGCATCACCCGGCTGACGGCCTCATGCGCGGCGGACAAAATTCGACAAAGGCATCCTGCCGAATAGCATCTCTTCTCCTCCAGAATTCGAGTCGGCGGTTCATCCGGCCGCGCGTCGCGTCCGATCGAATCGCCATCGATCAAGGACATTGGAGGAGACCATGAAGAAGGCTTTGCTCGCGTCGGCGGCGCTATGGACATTCAGCGCGCTCGCGCAGGCCCAGGGCAGCATCACGTTATATGGACGCCTGGACGCCGGCCTCGAGTACATGACGGGCGTGCCCACCGGCGTCGCGCCGAACGGCGCGGCCACGGGCAGTTCGCACCGCTTCCGCGCCGAAAGCGGCGACTGGGGCACGAGTCTGTGGGGACTGAAGGGCGTCGAGGATATCGGCAACGGCAACCGCGTGGTGTTCCAGCTGGAAGGCAGCTTCAACACGATGAACGGCCAGGGCCCGGGCAACAACGGCCTCTTCAACCGCTGGGCCACGGTCGGCCTGGCCAACGACCGCTACGGCACGCTGCGGGTCGGGCGCGAACTGTTCATCTCGAACGGTCTGTGGGACTTCGATCCGTTCGGACAGTCGGCGTGGTCGTCGGCATCGCTGGTGCGCGGGCGCAACTGGCCGCAGTCGAGCAACAACGTCTCCTGGCAGTCGCCGAAAGTCGCGGGCTTCGACTTCTACGGCCAGTACGCCTTCTCGAATGCAAGCAGCTGGAATGGCAATGGCACGAGCCCGCAAGGCCGTGAAGCCGGCGCGCAGATCACCTACACCGCGCCGCTCTTCCAGGTGCGCGGCCTCTACGACGAGATCCGCAACCCGGCCAACGGCTCGCTCGGCGGCGCTTACGCAAATGGCGGCAACGGCGTCTATGCCTACTCGCGCGAATACACCGCGCTGCTCAATGTGTTCCTGGGGTCGTTCAAGCTTCAGGGCGGCTACCAGGCCATCCGCAGCTCGGGCATGAGCGGCCTGCAACCCGGCCAGCCTTCCGCGCTCGATCAGGAATGGGGCGGCGTGACCTGGCAGGCAACGCCGGCCGCCGCGCTGATCGCCGCGGTGTATCACGTCAACGGCAACAACGGCGCGGGCAACGCCACGCTGTATTCGATTGGCGGCACCTACAACCTGTCCAGGCGCACCTTGCTCGATTTCCAGGTGGCGACGATGCAGAACAGCGGCAGCGCGAACT
Organism: Caballeronia sp. LZ035; assembly: GCF_031451175.1. Taxonomy (NCBI): domain Bacteria; kingdom Pseudomonadati; phylum Pseudomonadota; class Betaproteobacteria; order Burkholderiales; family Burkholderiaceae; genus Caballeronia; species Caballeronia sp. LZ035. The sequence goes on along the minus strand of NZ_JARUXS010000001.1, from coordinate 1,188,182 downwards.
ACGGCCTGAATGCGAACAACGTGGGTAACACGGCCGCGACCGACAACCCACTGCCCGGCCATAGCCAGAGCGGCGTGTACGCGGGCATCCAGCATTCGTTCTAAACTGCCGTTCAGCCCGTGCAAAAAAGCCGCCGGTGTACGCCGGCGGCTTTCGCAACAAAATCAAGGTCAGCGCTATTCCCGCGCCGACCCCGATGCGCCATGACTCAACCAGTCGAGCACCGCGGTCGCGTCATCGTCGCCGGATGCGCGCGCTTTCTCGACCGTCTCGGTGAGCTTGGCGCCCGGCTGCGGCGCGGCGCGGCGGATCGCCACGCCGACCGCAAGGATGTCGATGATCAGCAGATGCAGGATGCGCGAAATCATCGACAACTGCGACTCGCGGATCTCGATGTGATCGGTTTCCAGCGCGACCGTGGCCCGCTTGGCGAGCGGCGTGTTGCTCGACGTGATGGCGATGACCGTCGCGCCTTGCTGCATCGCCACTTCCAGCACGCGCAGCAGTTCCGGCGCCCTGCCCGACTTCGAGACCGCGACGATCACATCGCCCTTGCCCAGCAGCGCGGCGGACGCGGCCTGCATGTACAGGTCGCCATACGCGATGGTCGGAATGCCGAAGCGGAAGAACTTGTAGTGCGCGTCCTGCGCGACGATGTTCGAATTCCCCAGCCCGTAGAACTCGATGCGCCGCGCGCCGTTGAGGATGTCGATCGCGCGCTCGACGTTGTCGAAGTTCAGATGCTCGCGCAGCTGCAGGATGGCGGACACCGTGTTGTCGAGCACCTTCGCGCCGAAGTCCGTGGCCGTGTCGCCGAGATGCACCTGGCTGTGACTCACCGGAATCGTGCCGGTCAGCCCGGTCGCGAGCTTCAGCTTGAAGTCCGACAAACCCTGGCAGCCGAGTGAGCGGCAGAAGCGGATCACGGTGGGCTGGCTCACGTCGGCCTTGCGCGCGATGTCGATGATCGGGTCGTTGATGATCGAGCGCGGATGGTTCAGCGCGAGGTCGGCCACGCGCCGCTCGGCGGGCGTCAAGGCGTCGCGCATCTGGCGGATGCGCTCGAATACCGCCGACGAGCCGCTGTTGGCGCGATTCGATAACTGCTCGGACAGGATCGCCGAGACGCCGAGGAACGCCGGATACTCGGCCGTGATGATGAAGGTAGGAATGCCGGCAAGATACTGCTGGAAGCGTCCCTTGGCCTCGAAGCGCTCGCGGAACGGCGACTTGTGGAACAGCTCGCCGAGCTTCAGCACAATGCCGCCGCCGATGAAAATCCCGCCCAACGCGCCCAGCGTCACCGCGATATTGCCGGCGAAGCTGCCGAGAATGGCGCAGAAGCAGTTGACCGTTTCGAGCGCGAGCGCTTCGCCGTCCAGCGCGCGATGCGTGACGTCGGCGGCGCTGAAGGACTCCGCGACGTTCACGGCATCCCGCTCAGCCAGTGCCCGATAGATCAGCTCAAGCCCCTGTCCCGCGCACACACGTTCGAACGACACATGCGGAAACTTGCGGCGCGCGAAGCGCATGACCGTGTCTTCGCGTTCGTCGAACGGCGAGAACGTGGCGTGACCGCCTTCACTGCCGAGCGCGATCCAGCGGTCGTCGGCGGGAATCAGGCCCGACACGCCCAGGCCCGTGCCCGGCCCGAGCAAGCCGATCACGCTGTTCTGCCGGCGCGCGCCGCCGCCCACCTGCACGCGCTGCGCGTCGGTGAGGCCGGGCACGGCCATGGCCAGCGCGGTGAAGTCGTTCACGACCAGGAGCGTGTCGAAGCCGAGCACGCGGCGCGTCGCCTCGATGGAGAAGCTCCAGTCGTGATTGGTCATCTTGACGTGATCGCCGTCCACCGGATTGGCGATGGCGATCGCCGCGTGATTCACGCGGCTGACCTGCGTGTCCTTCAGATACTGCTGCATCACCTCGGCGATGCCGGGATAATCCGCGCCCGGATAAACGCGGATCTGGCCGATCTCGCCCGGCGCCGTCTCCAGCGCGAAGCGCGCATTGGTGCCACCGACATCGGCCAGGAGTCTCGGTCCGTCCGCGTGCTGAGCCGCTGCCTTATGCACGCCCTTATGCACACCAGTAGACATCGAGCTTCACTCCTTCAGCATGGGCCAGCGTCGAGATGGCGTTCTTCTGCGGCGCGGCGAGCGCGGCATTCAGGACGTCGAGTTTCTTCTGCCCGGCGATAAACAAATACAGTTGCCCGACCTGCGTCAGCGCCGACATCGACAGGCTCACGCGCGCATGCGGCGCCGCGCCCGGATGCACGGCGATGAAACGATCCGGCGTGCTGATGGCGAAGTCCCACTCGGGGGCATCGGCGAAGATGGACGCCGTGTGGCCGTCCTCGCCCATGCCGAGCACGGCGACGTCAGGCAGACGGCGGAGCGGGTCGGCATTGAGTTCCGCGACATGGCTTTCAAGCGGCTTCGTCGTGTCCACGAGCGGCAGGAAACACGCCGCTGCCGCCGCGTTCTGCAGCACGGTGTTGCGCGCGAATTCCGCGTTGCTTGCCGGATCGGTTTCCGGCACCCAGCGGTCGTCGACCAGGGTGACATCGATATGCGCCCAGTCCAGCGGCTCGTGCGAGAGCGCCTGCAAGAACGGCTTCGGGCTGCTGCCGCCCGATACCGCGAGCGTGGCGTGCTTGCCCTGCCCGGCGGCGTCGGCCGAGGCTGCGCCCCGCGCCGCGAGCGACGCGCTCAGTGCGTCCGCCACGGCTTTCGCCAGCGCGTCCGAATGGGCGCGAGGGTCATCGAAAGTGTGAAGCTCGATCACTGCTCCTCCTGCTTGTTTTGGTTTATCGATCCGCTTTCTGCTTGCGCCATCGCAACGATGGACGAAGCGGTCTGTTGTCACCGCGTGCTGCGCGCGTCTCTGCCTTTATCTCTGACGGACGGCGTCGGCATCACGTCTTCAGTTCTCTTCCTCGAGCCAGCAGGTGCCGTGCTGCGCCAGCATCGCGCTCGATGCCGCCGGCCCCCAGGTGCCCGATGCATACGGCTTCGGCTTGTTGGCCGACGACGCCCACGCGTTCAGGATCGGCTCGACCCAGCGCCACGCCGCCTCTTGTTCGTCGCGCCGCACGAACAACGCGAGCCGGCCGTTGATCACGTCGAGCAGCAGGCGCTGATACGCCTCCATCTGCCCTTCCTTGAAGAACTGATCAAAAGCGAGGTCGAGATGCACGCTCGCCAGATTCATGCCCTCGCCGGGCTGCTTGGCGAGGCAGTACAGGCGAATGGACTCGTTCGGCTGCAGGCGGATCACGAGCCGGTTCACGCCCACGCGCGACGCGTTCGCGCCCAGCGCCGAATGCGGCACCGCGCGGAAATTCACCACGATCTCCGCAACCCGGTCCGCCAGCCGCTTGCCCGTGCGCAGGAAGAACGGCACGCCCGCCCAGCGCCAGTTCTCGATCTCCACCTTCAGCGCGACGAAGGTTTCCGTGTTGCTGTCGGGGCGCACGCCCTTTTCGGTGGCATAGGCCGGCACCGCCGCGCCGCGGATCACGCCTGCATGATATTGACCGCGCACCGCGACCCGGCTGATGTCGCGCTCATCCACCGGCTTCAGCGCGCGCAGCACGCGCAGCTTTTCGTCGCGCACGGAATCGGAATCGATGGAATGCGGCGGCTCCATCGTCACGATGGAAAGCAGTTGCAGCAGATGGTTCTGCACCATGTCGCGCAGCGCGCCCGTATTGTCGTAGAAGTCGCCGCGCGCTTCCACGCCCAGTTCTTCCGCAATCGTGATCTGGATGCTCTCGACCCACTCGCGTCGCCACAGCGGCTCGAACAGCACGTTGGAGAAGCGCAGTGCAAGCAGGTTCTGCACCGGCTCCTTGCCGAGGTAGTGATCGATCCGGTAGATCTGCTCTTCCTGGAAGATCTCGCCGACGGCGTCATTGATGGCGTTCGACGACTTCAGGTCGTAGCCGAGCGGCTTCTCCAGCACGATGCGCGCATTCTGGTTCAGGCCGACATCCGCCAGCGCGCGGCAAATGGGCACGAACAGCGACGGACCCGTTGCCAGATAGAAGACGCGTGTTCCGTCGAACTGCGCGAGCGCGTCACGTAACGTGACGAAGTCTTCGGCGCGCCCGAGGTCGATGCCGACGTACTGGAAGCGTTCGAGGAAGCTGCGCCACGCGGGCTCGTCCACGCCGCTCTTCGACACATGCGGCTTCACATGCTCTTCAACCCATGCGCGATACGCCGCCTGATCCAGCGACTCGCGCGCGACACAGACGATCCTGCCTGCCGGGTTGAGCATGCCCGCGCGATGGGCCTCGAACAGCGCAGGAAGAATCTTGCGCATGGAGAGGTCGCCGGTGCCGCCGAAGAGAACGAAGATGAAGTTCGAGTCGCTTTGCATGAGTCTGAACGTGGGTTCCTGACACGGGGTGAATCGAAACGGGGAGCGCGGCCTTATTAGACTTTTTCGCGGACTTTCATGGCGATTACGGAACGATTTCAGCACTATTCTGAAGCATTCGCTGAAGAATTCCTCTAAACCGGCCGTAGTCCGATAAAATTTTTTTTGACACTGAATTGTAGTTTAACTACAATTCAAATCAAGAGGAAATGTCATCGCAGGGAAAATCGCACGGTCATGGAGGTTTATCTGACAGCGTGCGAAATCCAGGCCGACCTTCTGAGCGCATGTTAGCGGAGCCCCGGAACCCTTGCTTTTCACGCAAGGCGTGCCTTTCAGCTTCAGTGCGTTCGGCCTCGCCGCCATGCCTGGGCACCCGCCGTTCCGCGCGTCCAGGCCGGCAAAAATCAAAAGAGGAGACAGCAGTTGCGATTCCACCCACTCATCTCTTGAGAGCCGTGCGGCCGCTATCGGTCTGCCGGCCCTGCACGCACGCGGCGTTCATGCGCCTCGCGCCTGCCGCATCCCGCCGACACCGCCGATTCCCGGCCGCCCACGTTGTGCCGTTTTTGACCACTGTTTTTCCAACAATGCTTCTGGCGGCTTCGGGAGCCAATCGTTTCTTGTTCAGGTGTCGAGGAGATAAACAATGAAAGTCCGTAAGCTCATGGGCGCACTGTGCGCCGCAGGTCTTCTGTGCGGTGCGACGGCGTCGGCGGTGCAGGCTGCCGAGGCTGTATCGGTGCTGCACTGGTGGACGTCCGGCGGCGAATCGAAGGCGGTCGGCGTGCTCAAGGACGACATGACCAAGCAGGGCTATCAGTGGAAGGACTTCGCGGTGGCGGGCGGCGCGGGCGCTGCGGCGATGACCGCGCTGAAGACCCAGGTGATCTCGGGCAATGCGCCGTCGGCCGCGCAGATCAAGGGGCCGCTGATCCAGGAATGGGCCGAGCAAGGCGTGCTCGTGCCGATCGACTCCGTCGCGGGTGACTGGAAGAAGAACCTGCCGCCGGAAATCGACAAGATCATCCACGCGGACGGCCATTACGTCGCCGCGCCCTTCTCGGTGCACCGCGTGAACTGGCTGTACATTAACAAGGCGGCGCTCGACAAGGCTGGCGGCAAGGTGCCGACCAACTGGAACGAGTTCTTCCAGGTCGCGGACAAGATGAAGGCCGCGGGCATCATGCCGATCGCGATGGGCGGCCAGCCGTGGCAGGACCTGACGCTGTGGGAAGACGTGGTGCTCTCGCAGGGCGCGGACTTCTACAAGAAGGCGATCGTCGACCTCGACCAGAAGACGCTGACCTCGCCGCAGATGATTCAGGTGTTCGACACGGTCCGCAAGATCCAGGGCTATTTCGACAGCGGCCGCACCGGCCGTGACTGGAACCTGGCCACGGCCATGGTCATCCAGGGCAAGGCGGGCATGCAGTTCATGGGCGACTGGGCGAAGGGCGAATTCGCCGGCGCGAACAAGAAGGCGGGCACGGACTACATCTGCGCGCCGGTGCCGGGCACGGAGAAGGCCTATACCTTCAACGTCGATTCCTTCGTCTTCTTCCAGCAGAAGGACCAGAAGGCCGCCACGCCTGGCCAGCTCGCGCTCGCGAAGACCATCATGACGCCGGAATTCCAGGAGCAGTTCAGCCTGAACAAGGGCTCGATCCCGGTTCGTCTCGGCGTGTCGATGGCTAAATTCGACGACTGCGCGAAGAAGTCCTACGCTGATGAACAGACGGCGATCAAATCGGGCGGCTATGTTCCGTCGCTCGCGCACGGCATGGCTCAGGGCGACGCCGTCGCCGGCGCCATGACCGACGTCGTGACGAAGTTCATGAATTCGTCGCAGGATTCGAAGAGCGCGGTTGCCGCACTCGCGAACGCCGCCAAGACGAAGTAAGCCAGCTGCACTCAGAAGCGGCGCGCTCACTCGGGCGCGCCGCTTCCACACACAAGCATCTGCACCACCTGCATCACGCCAGCTGCAAGCAGCGCCGTTTGCTTCCGCCGAAGCACAGCCATTCCGCCATCAGGCGCCATAAGAAAAGTGCGACAGAACGCACCGAGCGTCGGCGCATTTTCCAGGAGTCGAGTCGTGACTGCCTCCCTTACCGCGGACAAGAAACCGCAAAACCCGCCGCGTCGCGCGCCGCCCACGTCGGCGCTTGCCGATCGCTGGATCCCGAAGCTCGTGCTCGCGCCCAGCGTCGCGATCGCGCTCGTGTTCGTGTATGGCTTCATCGGCATCACGGGTTATCTCTCGCTGTCCGAGTCGCGCTTGATGCCGCGCTACGACTTCGCAGGCTTCGCCCGCTACAAACAGCTTTTCGCCAACGACGTCTGGTGGACCTCCGCCGCCAACCTCGGCTGGTTCGGCATTCCGTTCATCGGCATCTGCGTGATTCTCGGGCTGTTCCTGGCCATCCTGCTCGATCAGAAGATCCGCAACGAAGGCGCATTGCGCGCGATCTTTCTCTACCCGATGGCGCTCTCGTTCATCGTGACCGGCACCGCGTGGCAGTGGATCCTGAACCCGGGCCTGGGCCTCGAAAAGGTGTTCCACGACTGGGGCTGGACGAGCTTCTCGTTCAACTGGCTGGGCGATCCGGACAAGGCCATCTTCTGCGTCGTGATCGCGGCGGTGTGGCAATCCACCGGCTTCGTGATGGCGCTGTTCCTCGCGGGACTGCGCGGGGTCGATGCCGAGATCTTCAAGGCCGCGCAAGTGGACGGCGCGACGCTGCCGACCATCTACCGCAAGATCGTGATTCCGAGCATGCGCCCGGTGTTCTTTTCGGTGCTGCTGATCCTCTGCCACATCACGATCAAGACCTTCGACCTGGTGGTCGCGCTGACGGCGGGCGGTCCGGGCACGTCGTCCTCGCTGCCGGCCATCTTCATGTACACGTTCTCGTTCAACCGCGGACAGCTGGGCGTCGGCGCGGCGTCGTCGATGATGATGCTCGCCACGGTCGTCGCGGTGCTCGTGCCGCTCATGTATCTCGAATCGAGGAGCACCCGCAATGGAGCCTAAGATGACCTTGAGCCGCGCCGTCATCTATGCGGTGCTGATTCTCTTCGCGCTGTACTTCCTGTTCCCGATCTACGTGATGCTGTCGACCTCCTTCAAGGATCTCGACCAGTTGCGCACGGGCAACCTGCTGACGCCGCCGACGCACTTCACCTTCGCGCCGTGGGTCAAGGCATGGCAGGAGGCCTGTACCGGCGTGCGCTGCGACGGCATGCAGCCGTTCTTCATGAATTCGGTGCGCATGGTGATTCCGGCGGTGCTGATCTCGTCCTTCGTCGGCGCGTTCAACGGCTATGTGCTCACGCACTGGCGCTTTCGCGGCGCGGATGGCCTGTTCACGATGCTGCTGGTCGGCTGCTTCATCCCGTTCCAGGCCATTCTCCTGCCGATGGCGCGCCTGCAGGGCTTCCTCGGCCTGTCGAACACGACCACGGGCCTGGTGCTGGTTCACGTGATCTACGGCATCGCCTTCACGACGATGTTCTTCCGCAACTTCTACGTGAGCATTCCGGCCGAACTGGTGAAGGCGGCGCGTATCGACGGCGCGGGTTTCTTCACGATCTTCACGAAGATCCTGCTGCCGGTGTCGCTGCCGATCTTCATGGTGTGCCTGATCTGGCAGTTTACGCAGATCTGGAATGACTTCCTGTTCGGGATCGTGTTCTCGGGCGTGGACTCGATGCCGATCACGGTGGCGCTGAACAACCTGGTGAACACGTCGACAGGCGTCAAGGAATACAACGTCGACATGGCGGGCGCGATCATTGCCGCGCTGCCGACCATCCTGGTCTACATGATTGCCGGACGTTACTTCGTGCGCGGGCTGACGGCCGGCGCGGTGAAGGGTTGATCGCCGCAAGCGCGCGATTCCCTGTTGCAGAGACTACATAGAGGATTCACATGGCAAGCCTTTCCATCCGTGACGTGTACAAGACCTACCCGAACGGGGTGCCGGTTCTCAAGGGCGTCAACATCGACATCGAGGACGGTCAGTTCCTGATTCTCGTGGGCGGCTCGGGCTGCGGCAAATCGACCTTGCTGAACATGATCGCGGGACTCGAGACGGTGACCAAGGGCGACATCATGATCGACGGCAAGACGGTCAACGACCTCTCGCCAAAAGACCGCGATATCGCGATGGTGTTCCAGTCGTACGCGCTCTATCCGTCGATGAGCGTGCGCGACAACATCTCGTTCGGCCTGAACATCCGCAAGGTGCCGAAGGACGAGCAGAAGAAGATCGTCGACCGCGTGTCGGAGACGCTGCAGATCGGCCATCTGCTGGACCGCAAGCCGGGCCAGCTGTCGGGCGGCCAGCGTCAGCGCGTCGCGATGGGCCGTGCGCTGGCCCGCGATCCCGTCATGTTCCTGTTCGACGAACCCCTCTCCAACCTCGATGCGAAGCTGCGCATCGAGATGCGTTCGGAGATCAAGCTGCTGCATCAGCGCCTGGGCACGACGATCGTGTACGTGACGCACGATCAGATCGAGGCGATGACGCTGGGCGATCGCATCGCCGTGATGAAGGACGGCGTCGTGCAGCAGTTCGGCGCGCCGCAGGAGATCTACGATTCGCCGTCGAATCTGTTCGTGGCGGGGTTCATCGGCGCGCCGCCGATGAACTTCATCACCGGCAAGCTGGTGGAAGCCGGCGCGGGCGTGGGCTTGCAGCTGGATACCGGCGTCGCGCAGAAGGTGCTGAACCTGCCCTTCGATGCGGGCCGACTGCGCGGGAAAGTGGGTCAGGACGTGATCGTTGGCTTGCGTCCGGAACGCATCACCGATTCGCGCAGCGCGCACGATGTCTCGGATACCAGCCTGCAGCCGGTGGAGGTGCGGGTCGACGTGATCGAACCGACCGGGCCGGACACGCTGGTCTTCGCTCAGGTGAACGGCAAGCGCATCGTGTCGCGCGTACACCCGGCGTCGAATCCGCAGCCGCTGTCGAACATGACGCTGCTGTTCGATGTTTCGAAGGCCGTGCTGTTCGATCCGCAGACGGAGGAGCGGCTGGCTTGAGGTCAGCGCGCAAAAGCAGTCTGGACGCCACGGTTCGCCGTGGCGTTTTTTTTGATGCGCGGGATTGAACGACTGTTGATGTCTGGATGCGGGAATAGACGCCGATTCGCGAAACAATTTTCAGGATATTTCGGATTGCCTTTCATGCTGCAAGGGTCGAACCTCTGGAAGGTCGGTGGCACGGGCGCGGTCACGCGGAAACTGGAATGACTCATGGCACATCTCGTCACTCTCGGATATCAACTTCGCGCGCAAGACCGTGACGAAGATGGGCTGGCCGTCGCGGGCTGTGATGACGCGATCATGGACGTCGGCCGGTCGGGGTATCTCGCGTCGGCAGGCGACACCGCCTGGCGCGCCCTCCTCTCCGCGTTGCAGAACGTGACGTAGGCGGTGCCCTCCGCTCGCCTCGTCGAGGCACGGCTCGCGTAGCGCGTGGCTGACTGGCTGGCACAATCCCTCTTTCGACACCTGAACCTCCGCACCCCCGCATGCCCTTTCTCTCCTCGCATCCCGAACTCGCCTGGCCGGCGTCCGAAGGCGCCGATCCCTTCATCGGCCTCGAAGCCCTCGACGATCCGCGCGCGCAAGCGTGGGTCGACGCCCAGAACCGCCGCACGGAGGCTGCCTTCGGCGCCACGCCCGACGCGCATGCGCTCGCCGCGCGGCTGGAAGCCATCTATACGTCGCAGGACCGCATCGTCGTGTGCTCGCGCTACCACGACTGGGGCTACAACACCTGGCAGGACGACGCGCATCCGCTCGGCATCACGCGGCGCACGCCGTGGAGCGCGTGGCTCGCAGGCACGCCTGAATGGGAAACCGTGCTCGATGTCGACGCCCTCGACCTCAATACACGCGAGGACGACGACACACGCTGGACGCTTGCCGGCTTCGACCTGCTTTACCCCACTTACGACCGCGCGCTGGTGAGCCTGTCGCCCGGCGGCTCGGACGCGTGCGTGGTGCGCGAATTCGACATCGAGACAAAAAGCTTCGTCGCGGACGGCTTCTGCCTAACCGAAGTCGGCAAGCACGACATCTCGTGGATCGACCGCGATACGGTCTATGTCGGCTGGGACGACAGCCGGACGAACCCGCGCCCCGAGCTCACCACGTCGGGCTTTCCACGCCAGGCGCGGCGCTGGTCACGCGGCACGCCGCTCGCCGCTGCGCCGGTCGTGTTCGAGGGCGTACGACGTGACATCTCGGCGAGCGTGACCTACGACCCCATCGACAAGCTGCATCATGCAGCGCGCGCAACCAGCTTCTTCGACACGTTGAACTACTGGCTGGACGAAGCCTCCGGCGAGTGGCGCCAGTACGAACTGCCGGCGCACGCGGACATCGAGCACTGGCACGGCTGGCTCTTCGTGACGCCGCGCAAGTACTGGAACGCAGGCGGCCGCCGCCATGCGCCCGGCACACTCACCGTCATCCGCCGCGACGCATTCCTCGCAGGCTCGCGGCAATTCACCGTGCTTTACACGCCGTCCGAGCGTCGCGTGCTGGCCGACATCGATTTCACGAAACAGTGGCTGATCGTGTCGGAAATGGACGACGGCGAGCCGCGCGTCACGCTGATGCGCCCGCCTGCGGACAGCGCGCAAGCCTGGCAGACGCGTGCCTTCGATCTGCCGGAAACAAGCCACGCGTATGTGTCCGCCATCGACCCCGAACGCGACGACACCGTGCTGATCGATGCCGAACATTTCCTGGTGCCGCCGTCGCTGTATCACGCGGATCTCGCAGGCGATGCGCCCTGGCAACTGCTCGCCCGTCTGCCCGCCCAGTTCGACGCCGGCGGCATGTCCGCCGTGCGCCGTCACGCCATCGCGCCGGACGGGGAGCGCATCCCGTATTGGCTGATCGGACGTGACGTCGAGACGAACACGGCTGCGCGGCCCTGCCTGCTGTACGGCTATGGCGGCTTCGAAGTGGCGCTGGATCCGGCCTACGATGCAACGACCGGCATCGCGTGGCTCGAACGCGGCGGGCTGTATGCCATGGCGAACATTCGCGGCGGCGGTGAATTCGGACCGGCGTGGCATCAGGCGGCCTTGCGCGAGAAACGGCCGATCGCTTTCGACGACTTCATCGCGGTCGCGCAGGCGCTCATTGATTCGGGCGTCACGTCCAGCAAGCAGCTGGCCATCCGCGGCGGCAGCAATGGCGGCCTGCTCGTGGGCGCCTGCATGGTGCAGCGACCGGATTTGTTCGGCGCCGTGCTGTCGGAAGTGCCGTTGCTCGACATGGCGCGCTTTCATCAGTTGCTGCAAGGCGCGTCGTGGATCGAAGAATACGGTGATCCCGACAACCCTGACGACCTGCGCTTCCTGATGACCTATTCGCCGTATCAGAACGTGCGGGCGGAGACGGCCTATCCGCCGGCGCTGTTCACGTCATCGACCGTGGACGACCGCGTGCATCCCGCTCACGGCCGCAAGATGGTGGCGAAGATGCAGGCGCAAGGTCATCCGGACGTGTGGTACGCGGAACCCGGCGAAGGCGGTCACGGCGCGGGTGTGGAACCGGAAGCCGTGGCGCGGACGGAAGCTGCCGCGTTCACGTTCGTCGCGGCGAAGGTGGGGCTGATCAGTTGAGTTGAGTCCGTGCCTCAGACCTTCACCGGCGCCGCGTGCGAGCGCAGCACCAGCGTGCGTCCGGCGAAGGTCAGCACCCCGCTCACGCCGATCACAATGCCCATGCCGTGCGGCGAGACATCGTGAAACAGTCCCACCGCGAGACTCGACAACGCGCCGAGCGCGAGCTGCATCGCGCCGAACACGGCGGCGGCCGCGCCTGCGTTGTGTGGATAGCGATGCATCAGTTCGGTCGTGCAATTGGCCGAGAGCAGCCCGACCACGCCGACCACGAAGAACAGGCACACGACGATCGACCACAGGCCGCCCCACCCCGTCAGCGACACGAAAGCCACCGCGAGCGCCGCGGCGACGCTCACGAACGACGCCGCCGAGATCATCTTCATGGCGCCCACCCGGCCGACCCATTTCGTGTTGAGCACATTGCCCGCGATGATGCCCACGATGTTGAGCCCGAACAGGAAGCCGTAGAACTGCGGCTTCACATGGAAGTAGTCGATGTAGACGAACGGCGTGGCCGTGATGTACGCGAACATCGACGCGAAAGCCATGCCGCCGCAAATCATGTGGCCCCAGGTAACCGGATCGGTAAGCAGGTGCCGGTAGGCGGCGAACGACTTGGTCAGCGCCGCGCTCGCGCGCTTCTCCTTCGGCCAGGTTTCCGGCACACGCAGGAAGGCGGTCACGGCGCAAGTCAGCCCGAACAGCGTCAGCGCGATGAACACGACGCGCCAGCCGCCCAGCAGGATCAACTGCCCGCCGATCAGCGGGGCGAGCAGCGGGCCCATCGACGTGACGATGGACAGCATCGACAGCACGCGGGCGGCGTCGGCCGGTGCGTGCGCGTCGCGGGCAATGGCGCGCGCCAGCACCGAGGCTGCACCCGCGCCCAGCGCTTGCAGGAAGCGCACGAGCACGAGGGCATCGATGGACAACGCCGCCGCGCACGCAATGCTCGCCAGCGCATACAGCGCAATCCCGCCGAGCAGGACGGGCCGGCGGCCGTAGGCGTCGGACATCGGGCCATAGAGCAGCATGCCGAACGAAAAGCCGAACATGAAACTGGTCAGCGTGCTTTGCGCAGCGGCCGGGCTCGTGCCGAAGGCCGCCGCCAGCGCGGGCAGGCTCGGCAGATACATGTCGATCGACAGCGGACCGCAGGCGGCGAGCGCGCCGAGCAGCAGAATCAAACGGCCGTCGGGCCGGCGCCGGGAGGTGTCGGACATGAAATTCGCAGGACGGGAAAGGTGGAGGCGGTGCGGCTTTCGGCCGCGTAAGAGAAGGTCATTGTACGCGACGCTTTCCCACGATCCGGCCCTGAACCGCGCCGTGCGCTAAGCTCGACGCTTCCTTCCTCACTCGCCGCGCCGCCCCGATGACCGCCTTCCTGCTGATCTGGAGCCCGAAAAAGTGGCCATGGCCCGAACTGCCCGACCTGGCGCGCCGGGTGGCCGCGGGAGAGGCTGTCGCCGATGTCTGGGGCTGCGGCACGGCGCGCGGTCTGCTGCCGGGCGACCGCGTGTTCGTGCACCGGGTGGCGCAGGAGCCGAAGGGCGTGTTCGCGTCGGGTTATGTGACGCGCGCCCCCTACGAGGTGCCGGACGCCAACAGCAAGCGGGGCTACCGGCTCTGCATCGACTTCGTTTATGACTGGCTTGTCGATGCACACCAACAGGTGGTCGTCACGCGCGATGAACTGCGGGCCCATCCCTTCTCGGTGCAGACCTGGGACGCGCAGATGTCCGGCACGCTCATCAAGCCAATGGCCGAAGGCGCGCTGGAAAAGCGCTGGACCGAGCGCACCGGGCGGCGCTCGCAGCCTTCCATGCCGCCGCCGCGCAACGCGCGACCCGATCCCACTCCCCCAGTGCGCAGCACGCGCGCCCGCACTGCCCGCAAGCCCGCTTGACACCGGTCAACGTCCAGGCCCCGACCCGGCCCGGTCGCAACGACTCCGGTACAATTTAAGGACCGTTTTTTCGCGTCGGATCGCGCGTTCCGCGGGCCAGCGCCCATCCGGCGCGCGGCCGGTCCGGCGCGGCTCCCGCATTCACCTTCAGCGCAGGCTTCCATCCATGTCCAAGAATCAAGCACTCTTCGAACGCGCACAGCGAACCATTCCGGGCGGCGTGAACTCGCCGGTGCGGGCGTTCCGCTCGGTAGGCGGCACGCCGCGTTTCATCGAGCGCGCACAGGGCCCGTATTTCTGGGATGCGGACGGCAAGCGCTATATCGACTACATCGGCTCGTGGGGTCCCATGATCCTCGGCCACGTTCACCCGGACGTGCTCGAAGCCGTGCAGCGCGTGCTGGCGCAGGGTTTTTCGTTCGGCGCGCCGACCGAAGCCGAAATCGAGATTGCCGAGGAAATCTGCAAGCTCGTGCCGTCGATCGAACAGGTGCGCATGGTGTCGTCGGGCACGGAAGCCACCATGAGCGCGTTGCGTCTGGCGCGCGGTTTTACGGGCCGCAGCCGCATCATCAAGTTCGAAGGCTGCTATCACGGCCACGCCGACAGCCTGCTCGTCAAAGCCGGTTCTGGCCTGCTCACCTTCGGCAATCCGACTTCGGCGGGCGTGCCGGCCGACATCGCGAAGCACACCACGGTGCTCGAATACAACAACGTCGAGCAGCTGAACGAGGCGTTCAAGGCCTTCGGCGCGGAAGTGGCGTCGGTGATCGTCGAGCCGGTGGCCGGCAACATGAATCTCGTGCGCGCGACCCCCGAGTTCCTGAATGCGCTGCGCGAACGCTGCAGCGAATACGGCGCCGTGCTGATCTTCGACGAAGTGATGTGCGGCTTCCGCGTGGCGCTCGGCGGCGCGCAAGAGGTCTACGGCATCAAGCCCGACCTTACGTGTCTCGGCAAGGTGATCGGCGGCGGCATGCCGGCGGCGGCCTTTGGCGGGCGGCGCGACATCATGGCCCATCTCGCGCCGCTGGGCGGCGTCTATCAGGCGGGCACGCTGTCCGGCAATCCGATTGCAGTGGCCGCCGGTCTCGCGACCTTGCGCCTGATCCAGCGCCCCGGCTTCTACGACGACCTGGCGAAGCAGACCCGCAAGCTGGTCGACGGCCTGACGGCCGCTGCGCGCGAGGCCCGGATTCCGTTCTGCGCCGACTCGATCGGCGGCATGTTCGGCCTGTATTTTTCCGAACAGGTGCCGGCGAGTTTCGCGCAGATCCAGCAAGGCGACACGCTGCGCTTCAACGCCTTCTTCCACGCCATGCTCGACGCGGGCGTGTACTTCGCGCCGTCGGCGTTCGAAGCAGGCTTCGTGTCGAGCGCCCACGACGACGCCGTGATCGGCGCGACGCTCGACGCGGCGCGCGGCGCGTTCGCGTCGCTCGCGGCCTGACGCTTCCGGGCCGCGCCGATGTTCTCGCAAACCGATTTCACGCACATGGAGCGCGCGCTCGCGCTCGCTTCGAAAGGCATGTACACGACGACGCCGAACCCGCGCGTGGGCTGCGTGCTCGTCAAGAACGGCGAAGTGATCGGCATGGGTTTCACGCAGCCGGCCGGTCAGGATCACGCCGAGGTTCGCGCGCTGAAGGACGCGCGCTCGCGCGGCAAGGACCCGCGCGGCGCCACGGCCTATGTGACGCTCGAACCATGCAGTCATTTCGGGCGCACGCCGCCGTGCGCGCACGCGCTGATCGACGCGCGCGTTGAAAAAGTGATCGCCGCGATGGAAGATCCGAATCCGGCCGTGTCCGGGCGCGGCCTGACCATGTTGCGCGATGCGGGCGTCGACGTGCGCTGCGGGCTGCTCGCGAACGAAGCGTATGAGCTGAACATCGGCTTCGTGTCGCGCATGACGCGGCGCCGGCCGTGGGTGCGCATGAAGGTCGCGGCCACGCTCGACGGCCGCACCGCGCTGCCGTCCGGCGCCAGCCAATGGATCACCGGCGAGGACGCGCGCGCCGACGGCCACGCGTGGCGCGCCCGCGCCTGCGCGATCCTGACCGGCATCGGCACGGTGCGCGAGGACGATCCGCAATTGACGGTGCGCGCGGTAGATACGCCGCGCCAGCCGCAGCGCGTGCTGATCGACAGCCGTCTTGACGTGCCGCCCGAAGCCCGCATTCTCGACGGCGCGCCGCCGTGGATCTTCCATGCCGCCGACGCCGATCCCGCGCGCGCCGCCGCGCTGCGCGACAAAGGCGTGGAGCTGCTCGAGGTATCGAACGAGCAGGGCAAGGTGGATCTTCCCGCCATGCTCACGGCCCTCGCCGATCGCGGCATCAACGAACTGCACGTGGAAGCGGGCCACAAGCTGAACGGCTCGCTGCTGCGCGAAGGCTGCGTCGACGAATTGCTGGTCTATCTCGCGCCGAGCCTGCTCGGCAGCGCGCCCGGCATGTTCGACTTCGCGCCGCCTGAAACGCTCGACGCGCGTCCGCATCTGAAATTTCATCGCATCGACCGTCTGGGCGACGATTTACGCATTCTGGCGCGCTTCGCCGATGCGAACGTGGCAAGCTGACGGCACCCCGGTCTCCCGGGTTTGATTCCGTTTTTTGATTCGAAAGGAACGCTCCAGATGTTCACAGGAATTGTTGCGGCGATGGGCCGCATCGAAAAAGTCACGCCGCTCGGCGCACAGGACGCGGGCGTTCGCCTGACGATCGCGGCCGGCGGGCTCGACCTGAGCGACGTCGAACTCGGCGACAGCATTGCCATTCAGGGCGCCTGCATGACGGTGATCCAGAAGACGCCCGAGTCCTTCGATGTCGATGTGTCGCGCGAAAGCCTGAACAAGACGGTGGGTCTGGGCGAGGCCGGCGCCGGCGTGAACCTGGAAAAGGCCCTGCGCGCGCACGACCGCCTGGGCGGCCATCTCGTTTCAGGACACGTGGACGGCCTGGGCGTCGTTTCCAAGTTCGAGCCGGTGGGCGAGTCGCACGAGCTGCGCATCGTCGCGCCGAAGGATATCGGCAAGTATCTCGCCTACAAGGGTTCGGTCACGGTGAACGGCGTGAGCCTTACCGTCAACACCGTCACCGACCGCCCCGATGGCAGCGAGTTCTCGATCAACCTGATTCCGCATACCGTCGAAGTGACGACGCTGAGCGCGCTCAAGGCGGGCACCCGGGTGAATCTGGAGATCGATCTGATTGCGCGCTATGTGGAACGGATGATGAGCGCGTCGTGACGCCGCCGGCGCCGGTCTCCCGGATCGACACCAGGTACAGCGTGTCCTGCGCAAGCAGATAGAGCAGTGCGTATTCTCCGGACGGCGCGTCGCCGAACTCGTGCACGTACAGCTCGCCGCCTGCCGCCCTCGCCCGCTCCAGCAGCTCGACGAGATAACCCACGCAGAGCGCCGCTTCGAACTGTTCCGGAATCTGTCCGGAAACATCGCGCCCCATGCGCGGCGCACTCCTGAGTTGGGGCAGTACTTCCTTATCCAGGCGTTCGATCAGAAGGTCGAACGCCTCCGCATTGCCCCCCTCGATCCACTGCCGCTCGATTTCAAGCAGCCGCGCCTCGAAATAGTCCGTGATGCGCACCGCCGCGCGATCCGGGGAAAGTGCCGGATCCGCGGCGGTCAGCGCCTGTGATCCGTTCCTGTGCTTCATGCTGATCATGGTTGTCACGCCGTGAGAGTTGAGGTCCAGCCAGTCTCTCAGGCTCGGCGCGTGCGCACCATTCGTCCGAATGGCCTAGGCAATTTCCCGTCCGCCGTCCCGTGGATTTCACCGCCCGCGTGGCGGCCGTGGCGTAAAATACGCCCTTTCCCCGAACCGGACCCTTACGGGACGTCATCATGTCGCTCGCCTCCACTCCTGAGATCATCGCTGAACTGAAAGCCGGCCGGATGGTGATTCTCGTCGACGAAGAAGATCGCGAGAATGAAGGCGATCTGATCCTCGCCGCCGAATTCGTCACCCCCGAAGCCATCAACTTCATGGCGAAATTCGGCCGCGGCCTGATCTGCCTGACGCTCACGCAGGAGCGCTGCCAGCAGCTCAACCTGCCCTTGATGACGCAGCGCAACGGCACGCAGTACGGCACCGCGTTCACGGTCAGCATCGAAGCCGCCGAGGGCGTCACCACCGGCATCTCCGCCTCGGACCGCGCCCGTACCATCCAGGCGGCAGTCGCGCCGGACGCGCGCGCCGACCACATCGTCCAGCCCGGTCACGTGTTTCCGATCATGGCGCAGCCCGGCGGCGTGCTGGTGCGCGCCGGCCACACGGAAGCCGGCTGCGACCTCACCGCGCTCGCCGGCCTCACGCCCGCCGCCGTGATCTGCGAAGTCATCAAGGACGACGGCGAAATGGCCCGCCTGCCGGATCTCATCGAGTTCGGCGAGCAGCACGGCATCAAGATCGGCTCGATTGCCGACCTGATCCACTATCGCAGCCGCACCGAATCGATCATCGAGAAAGTCTCCGAGCGCACCATGCAGACGGCGCACGGCTCGTTCCGCGCGATCCTGTATCGCGACGAGCCCACGCATTCGCCGCACATCGCGCTGGTGCGCGGCACGCCGCGTCCCGAGCAGGAAACGCCGGTGCGCGTGCACGAACCGCTGTCGGTGCTCGACCTGCTCGAAATCGATGCCTCCATGCACTCGTGGACCCTCGACGCCGCGATGAAGGAAATCGCCGCGCGCGACCTCGGCGCCATCGTCATGCTCAATTGCGGCGACACGAAGGAACATCTCGTGGCCGTGTTCGAGGCGTTCGACCAGCAGCACAAGGCCAAGGAGTTGCAGCGTCGGCCGATCGACTTCAAGACCTATGGCATCGGCGCGCAGATCCTGCGCGACATCGGCGTCGGCAAGATGCAGGTGCTCTCGAATCCGCGCAAGCTCGGCAGCATGTCGGGCTACGGACTCGAGGTCACGGGCTTCATCCCGATGCCCGGCTGCCCCGCGACCGCCGCGCCCGTCGAGCCGTCCGTCGCGCAGCTGCGCTCGGCCTGACGACCTCTCAGACGCCGCCTCTCTCCAACAGAACCAACGGATTCAATTCATGGAAATCGGACAATATCAGCCGAACCTCGACGGCGACGGCCTGCGTATCGGCATCGTGCAGTCGCGTTTCAACGAACCGGTGTGCAACGGCCTCGCCGATGCATGCATCGAGGAACTGGAACGTCTCGGCGTGATCGGTGAAGACGTGCTGCTCGTCACCGTCCCCGGCGCGCTGGAAATTCCGCTCGCGCTGCAAAAGCTGGCCGAGTCCGGCCAGTTCGACGCGCTGATCGCGGTCGGCTGCGTCGTGCGCGGCGAGACTTATCACTTCGAACTGGTGTCGAACGAGAACGGCGCGGGCATTTCGCGCATCGCGCTCGACTTCGGCATTCCGGTGGCGAACGCGGTGCTCACGACCGAGAACGACGAGCAAGCCGTCGCGCGCATGACCGAAAAGGGCCGCGACGCCGCGCGCGTCGCCGTTGAAATGGCGAATCTGTCCGTCGCGCTCGAGCAGCTCGGCGGCGATGAAGAAGACGAAGACGAAGAAGACGAGGACCGCGCATGAAGAGCGCACGACGCCGTTCGCGCGAGCTCGCGACGCAAGGGCTTTATCAATGGCTGCTGTCCGGTGCGCCCGCCGGTGAAATCGACGCGCAGCTGCGTTCAACGCAGGGTTTCGACAAGGCCGACCAGGAACACCTGGACGCCATCCTGCACGGCGTGATCAAGGAAGCGGACGCGCTGTCCGAGCAGTTGCAGCCGTGCCTGGACCGGCCGATCGACCAGTTGTCGCCGGTCGAACGCGCGGTGCTGCTGGTCGCGGCCTTCGAGTTCAAGCATCACATCGACGTGCCGTATCGCGTCGTCATCAATGAAGCGGTCGAACTGACGAAGACCTTCGGCGGCTCGGACGGCTACAAGTACGTGAATGGCGTGCTCGACAAGCTCGCCGTCGCCATGCGGCCCACCGAGGCGCAGGCGCGCGGGCGCGGAGCCCAGTAGATGAACCACGCAGCGGAGCCGCTGGTGAGGCTGGCGTCGCGGGTCGGCGCCATCGAGCCGTTCTACGTGATGGAGCTGATGAAGCAGGCCCAGGTGCTCGAACGCGCCGGCCGCGACATCATCCACATGAGCATCGGCGAGCCGGATTTCACCGCGCCCGAGCCCGTCACCCGCGCCGCCGCCGACGCCCTCACACGCGGCGTCACGCAGTACACCAACGCGCTCGGCATCCACGCGCTGCGCGAGGCCATTGCGCAGCATTACCGCGATGCCTTCGGCCTCGATATCGACCCGGCGCGCATCGTCGTGACGGCGGGCGCGTCGGCGGCGCTGCTGCTTGCGTGCATGGCGCTGGTCGATCACGGCGACGAAGTCCTGATGCCCGACCCCTGCTATCCGTGCAACCGGCACTTCGTGTCGGCCGCGGACGGCAAGCCGGTGCTGATTCCGAGCGGTCCGGCGGAACGCTTCCAGCTGACGGCCGGACATGTCGAGGAATACTGGAACGACAAGACGCGCGGCGTGCTGCTGGCGTCGCCGTCGAACCCGACGGGCACGTCGATCGAGCCGGACGAACTGCGGCGGATCATTGGCGCGGTGCGTGCGCGCGGCGGCTTCACCATCGTCGACGAGATCTACCAGGGGCTGAGCTACGACGCGAAACCCGTGTCCGCGCTCTCCTTCGGCGACGACGTCGTCACGGTCAACAGCTTCTCGAAGTACTTCAACATGACCGGCTGGCGGCTCGGCTGGCTCGTCGTGCCGCACGCGATGGTCGGCGCGCTCGAAAAACTGTCGCAGAACCTGTTCATCTGCGCGTCGGCGCTCGCGCAACATGCGGCGCTCGCCTGCTTCGAGCCCGAGACGCTCGCGATCTACGAGGCTCGCCGCGGCGAATTCAAGCGGCGGCGCGACTACATCGTGCCGGCGCTGCGCTCGCTCGGTTTCGGCGTGCCGGTGGTGCCGGACGGCGCGTTCTACGTATACGCCGACACCACCACGGTGCGCCATCCCGCCGCCGGCAACAGCGACGCGCTCACGCACGCGATGCTGCATGACGCGGGCGTGGTGCTCGTGCCGGGCACCGACTTCGGGTTTCATGCGCCGCAGCGCTATTTGCGTCTTTCGTATGCGACGGCTTACGCGAAGCTCGAAGAGGCGGTGGCACGGCTGGGGTCCTTGTTCAGCCGCTGATCTGACTGCGCCCGTCCCGACCATGAAAAATGGGCACCCTCGGGTGCCCATTTTTCATTGGTCAGACGCGTCAGGCAGCCATCAGGCGCCGAATTCCGCCGACGCGACATGCTTCGTTTCCGCGTCGCCATCGTCCTGCGCGCCCTGCTTCTTCGACGTATCGATCGTCACGTGAACGCGCTTTTCGGGCGAGGCGGACGCCAGCACCTGCTGCTTGGGCGCAGCCTGGACCGGCGCCTGCGGAGCGTTGATCGGCACGTTGCGGCCGCGCGCAACGTCGCGCAGACGCGAACGTTCGGCCAGCACCTTGGCGCCGTAGCCGCCGTCGTCCTGCGTCGTCGAGCCGACGTAGAAGCGCAGACCGCCCGCCACCGAGCCGCCGCGCGCGATGCAGTCCTTCAGCACGAGCGCGCCGACCTTGATGTTCGCGAGCGGATCGAGCGCCGCGTGCGAGCCGCCGAAGTACTGGAACTTGTCCGAGTGAACCTTCGACATCACCTGCATCAGCCCCTGCGCGCCCACGCCGCTTTCGGCATACGGATTGAAGCCCGATTCGATCGCCATCACGGAAAGCAGCAGCAGCGGGTCGAGCCCGACTTCGCGGCCCGTGTCGAAGGCCGCGCGCACGAGGTCGCTGACCGGCTCTTCCGCCACGCGATAGCGCCGCGCGATGAAGTTCGCGACGAGCTTCTGCTCGCGCGTGGAGACGAGTACGCGGTCGTCGCGCGCATCGGCAACGACACGTTGTGCCGGGATCAGGCTCGCCAGCATGCCCACGGACGGCATGGTGCGCGGGTCGAGACCGTTCGGCGAAACGGCGAGACTGATGCCGCCGGTCAGCTGGCGGGTGCTGTCGTCGTCGCTGGCGGCAGCGCCGAGCGACGGCGTGACCGCGCCGGGCGCCTTGCTGTCCGCGGCGGGCGCGTTGGCGGCGCTGGCGTTGTTCACAGCCAGGTTCACCGGCAGCATGGCGTCGTTCGTCGGCCGATGCACGGCCGAGAACGGCGGCAGCGGCTGCCCCGCGAGCAGGCGGGCCGGACCGGCCTGCACGGCAGCGGACACGAACGGCATGACCTTTGCGGCGAGTGTGGTGCGCCACGAAGGCAGCAGCCACAGCGACAGCGCCGTGATGACGGCGAAGCCGCCAACCAGGCTGAAGAGATGGTGACTCAAACGGCGTCCACGACGTAGCGCAATGCGCACGAGTTGCGCGGCGCGAGTGTCGGAACCCCACGATAACCAAGCGTTCATCGATGCTCCCAATGTTGCATGATTAGCGCAGATGAATATGAATAAAGCCCATATCAAAAGCACAAATCAGACACCGCTCGCTCTTGGCAAGCGTAAGCGGCATCGGGGATACGGCATGCGCCGTCTGGAAGGTCGATCCGGCATGAGCACCGGGTTGCGCGGCACGTACTGCATGCCCTGAATGCGCAGGTGACCTTCGACGCGAAAAACCGGCGTGAGAAACGCCGGCAAGGACAACCAACAGCCATGAGTCGCCGGGCAGGTTCGGCGCAGGCGACGCATGTGCGTCTGTAAAGACCTGAGGCAGCGGTAAAAAGTTTCAAAACCTGCTTTGGATGCCAAGCGATTCTAGCAGGGTTTAATGATCCGTCAATGCTATAGACTTCCGTTTCAATTACTTACAGTTATATTGAACAGTGTTCAGTGCCCGAAAAGCACGTTTTCTCTGCGCTCGACACGGTTTTTCGCTGAATGTCCCCCAACGCACGGACGCGAGCACAGGTAAAATCGACAATCGTCTGGCGCGCAGCCGTCCCGCCCTGTGCAGACCTGCCCCGCGGGCGTCCCGAGTCCACCTGCGAGCATCGATGAAATACAAAGACCTGCGCGACTTCACCGCCCGCCTCGAAGCGCTCGGTGAACTGCGCCGCATCCGGCAGTCTGTCTCCCCTGTTCTCGAAATCACCGAAATCTCGGACCGCGTGCTGCGCGCAGGCGGCCCGGCGCTGCTGTTCGAAGCGCCCACCGGCCACACCATGCCCGTGCTGGCCAACCTGTTCGGCACCACGCGGCGCGTCGCGCTGGGCATGGGCATCGAAACGGACGCGCCCGGCAGTGCGGACACGAGCCTCGGCGGCGACGTCGCCGCGCTGGGTTCGCTGCGCGACGTCGGCCGGCTGTTGTCGGCGCTGAAGGAACCCGAGCCGCCGAAAGGCTTGAAGGACGCCGGCAAATTGCTGTCGCTCGCCAAGGCGGTATGGGACATGGCGCCGAAATCGGTCAGCGCGCCGCCTTGCCAGGAAGTCGTATGGGAAGGCCAGGACGTGGACCTCTATCGCCTGCCGATCCAGACCTGCTGGCCCGGCGACGCAGGACCGCTGCTCACCTGGGGCCTCACGGTCACGCGCGGACCGAACAAGCCGCGCCAGAATCTCGGCATCTACCGCCAGCAACTGCTCGGACGCAACAAGCTCATCATGCGCTGGCTCGCGCATCGCGGCGGCGCGCTCGATTTCCGCGAGTTCGCGCTGGCGAATCCGGGCAAGCCGTATCCGGTCGCCGTCGTGCTCGGCGCGGACCCGGCGACCATTCTCGGCGCGGTCACGCCGGTGCCGGATTCGTTGTCCGAATATCAGTTCGCGGGGCTGTTGCGCGGCTCGCGTACCGAACTGGCGAAGTGCCTGACGCCGGGCGTCGACACCTTGCAGGTGCCGGCGCGCGCGGAGATCGTGCTCGAAGGCTTTATCTATCCGCACGACGGCAATCCCGCAGCCGCGCCCGCAGGCGCACCGCCGCGTCCCTCGACGGGTGCCGCCGCGCGCTACGAGCACGCGCTTGAGGGCCCGTATGGCGATCACACCGGCTACTACAACGAACAGGAGTGGTTCCCGGTCTTCACCGTCGAGAAGATCACCATGCGGCGCGACGCCCTCTTCCATTCCACCTACACCGGCAAGCCGCCCGACGAACCGGCCGTGCTCGGCGTCGCGCTGAACGAAGTCTTCGTGCCGCTGTTGCAGAAGCAGTTCACCGAGATCACCGACTTCTATCTGCCGCCCGAGGGCTGCAGCTATCGCATGGCGATCGTGCAGATGAAGAAGAGCTATCCGGGACACGCCAAGCGCGTGATGTTCGGCGTGTGGAGCTTCCTGCGCCAGTTCATGTATACGAAGTTCATCGTCGTGGTGGACGAGGACGTCAACGTACGCGACTGGAAGGAAGTGATCTGGGCGATCACGACGCGCGTCGATCCCACGCGCGACACCGTCATGGTCGACAGCACGCCGATCGACTACCTCGATTTCGCGTCGCCGGTGGCGGGACTCGGCTCGAAGATGGGCCTCGACGCCACCAACAAGTGGGCCGGCGAGACGAACCGCGAATGGGGCCGTCCCATCGTGATGGACGAGGCGGTGAAACGCCGCGTCGACGGATTGTGGGCCGAACTCGGGCTCGACGCATGAGCGCGCTCGCAGCGACGCTCTATCGGGGCGACATCGTCGAGAACACGCATGCGGCGCACGTCGCCGTGGTCGATGCGCAGGGCCGGCTCGTGCATTCGTTCGGCGACCCGCAGCGCGTCACGTTGCCGCGCTCGGCGGCGAAGCCCGCACAGGCGCTGGCGGTCATCGAGACCGGCGCGCTCGAACGCTTCGGCTTCACGGAAGAAGATCTCGCGCTGATGTGCGCCTCGCACAGCAGCGAGCCGCGCCATGTCGAACGCGTGCGCGCGATGCTCGCGAAGACGCAGGCGAGCGAGAGCGACTTGCGCTGTGGCGGCCATCCGCCGATCTCGGACGCGGT
This sequence comes from Caballeronia sp. LZ035, assembly GCF_031451175.1. Lineage (NCBI taxonomy): Bacteria > Pseudomonadati > Pseudomonadota > Betaproteobacteria > Burkholderiales > Burkholderiaceae > Caballeronia > Caballeronia sp. LZ035. The sequence continues at coordinate 1,163,235 of NZ_JARUXS010000001.1, read as the reverse complement.
GCAGCGCGACTGGATCAAACGCGGCTTCACGCCGACCGCCGTGTGCAGCAACTGCTCCGGCAAGCACGCCGGCATGCTCGCGGGCGCTCGCGCGATGGGTCTTGCGCTCGCCGACTATCACTTGCCCGGCCATCCGCTACAGGCGCACGTGAGACGCACAATGGCGCGCGCCGCAGACTTGGCCGACGACGAAGTGCAATGGGCCATCGACGGCTGCAACCTGCCGACGCCCGCCTTCCCGCTCGCGCATCTCGCGCAGCTCTTCATGAAGATCGCCGACGCTCCGGAAGACGCGCCGCTCGCCCGCATCTACCGGGCGATGACGGCACATCCCGAACTCGTCGCGGGCGAAGGGCGTTTCTGCACGCTGCTGATGCAGGCCTTCGACGGCACGCTGGTCGGCAAGACCGGCGCAGATGCGTGCTATGCGATCGGCGTGCGGCGCGAGCACGGCACGCTCGGCATCGCGATCAAGATCGAGGACGGCAATACCGCGGTGCTGAACGCGGTCGTCGTTCACGTGCTTGATCAGCTCGGCATCGGCACGCCGCAGCAGCGCGACGCGCTCGCCGCCTTCCGTCAACCCGTCGTGCGCAACACCATGGGCGTGCCGACCGGCCAGCTCGACGTGCGCTTCACGCTGCATTCCCATCAGGCTTGAACATGCATGCGTGGTCGTTGCTGTCGGACGGATTTTTTCTGTCGCTGTCGCTGTGCCTCGATATCGGCATCGCCAACGTCGCGATCATCTCGCTGGCCTTGTCACACGGTTTCAAGCCGGGGCTCGTGCTGGGCCTCGGCACCTGTTTCGGCGATCTGTTCTATGCGGCGCTCGCGCTGCTCGGGATGACGGCGCTGCTGCAGTTCCCCGCCGTGCGCTGGGTGGTGTGGATCGGCGGCGCCATCGTGCTGCTGTTCCTCACCTGGAAGATGGCGCGCGAGGCGCTCGATCCGGCGTCGGCGCCGCCCGTCGAAGGCGAGGCGGATCTCGCCGTGCCGCGTCCCCGGCACTGGAAGAGCTTCGTGCGCGGCTGCCTGCTGGCGGTGTCGTCGCCCAGTGCGATCCTGTGGTTCGCGGCCGTCGGCGGCGCGCTCATTGCCAAGGCGGGCGCGACGAGCACCGTCAGCGCGTCGTTGTTCCTGACCGGCTTCTTTTGCGGCGGCCTCGCCTGGACGCTCTTCATCTGCACGCTGGCCAGCCACGGCCGCAAACGCGCCGGCACACGGCTGCTGCGCGCCTGTCATGTGATGTCGGCAGTGCTCTTCGCGTACTTCGCCTATAGCGTGATCGTCAATGGATATCGCGATCTGATCGTGCACGCGGCAAGCTGATCCCGGCGTACACGGCGCCTTCAGGCAAGGTACTGCGAGAGCTTCGCGAGATCGACATTGCCGCCGGACACGATCACGCCCACGCGCTTGCCCTCGACCGGCACGATCTTCTGCAGGACCGCTGCCGCCGCGAGGCATCCCGTCGGCTCGACGACCATCTTCATGCGCTGGGCGAAGAAGCGCAGCGTGTCGATCAGTTGCGCATCGCTCACCGTGACGATGCGCTCCACGTGTTCGCGGATGATCGGAAAGTTATAAGCGCCGACATGCGTGGCCGCGGCGCCATCGGCGATGGTGCGCGGCACGTCGATATGCACGATCTCGCCGCGCGCCAGCGACTGTTGCGCATCGTTGCCCGCTTCCGGCTCCACGCCGATCACCTTGCAGTCCGGCGCAAGGGCGGCCGCCGCGAGCGCGCATCCGCCGATCAGCCCGCCACCGCCCAGACAGACGAAGAGATAATCGAGCGGCCCGGTTTCCTCGATCAGCTCCTTCGCCGCCGTGCCTTGACCGGCGATCACGTGCGGATGGTCATAGGGCGGAATGAGCGTCATGCCGCGCTCGTCGGCGAGTTGCCGGCCGATCTCCTCGCGGTTCTGCGTATAGCGGTCGTAGGTGATGACTTCGCCGCCATAGCCGCGCGTGGCTTCCATTTTCGCGGCCGGCGCGTCCTCGGGCATCACGATGGTCGCGCGTATGCCCGCCAGTTTCGCCGACAGCGCAATGGCCTGCGCATGATTGCCCGATGAGTAAGTGATGACGCCGGCCGCACGCTGGCGGGCATCGAAGTGTGACAGCGCGTTCCACGCGCCGCGGAACTTGAACGCGCCCATGCGCTGGAAGTTCTCGCACTTGAAGAAGAGCGAGGCGCCGGCAAGGTCGTCAGCGGTACGCGACGTCAGGACCGGCGTGCGATGGGCGAAGCCTTCGAGGCGTCGGGCGGCATCGGCGACGTCATCGTAGGTGGGTGCGGGAAGGGAGGTCATCGGCGGCAACCTGTGCTGGGAGGAAAGGGCATTGTCCCAGTTTATGCCGCGCTGCCCGGGTGCCGGAAACAACAAGGGCGACGCGCTTTATAGCGAATCGCCCTTACTTCAGACTGGTGTTCGGGTTGACTCAATGACGCCAGTAACCCGGGCCGTGCCGGTAATAACCGTGGTGACGGTAGTACGGCCGACCGTAATAACCATAACCGCCATAGCCACCATAAACCACCGCGGGCGGCGGCGCATAAACGACCGGCGGCTGCGCGACATACACCGGCGGCGGCGGAGCCATATACACCGGCGGAGGCGGCGCGGCATAAACCGGATAAGCAGGCACCCCGATGCCGACGCCAATCGACACATGCGCCTGTGCCGCACTCATGAAGCCGACGCCCAGCGCGCCAGCCACCAACACACTACCGAGCTTTTTCACTTTCGTTCTCCTCGTCGCTTCGCATCGTTTCCGGCTTGCGCGGAACATGAGCGACGGTATGAGCCGAATTTAACGAAAAAGCACATTTATCGCTGGGACCATTTGTTGCAAATTGCAAGTTCCTTAACGCGGCTTCAAAGGTGAAAGCGGCGTGCAATTGGGAAGTCACGTGAAAACGCCCACCGACGCGGCTCTCGACGCCCAAGCAAGGACGTGCGATCTCGGCGCACGAATAATGGGTAACGTCTGATTACAAATAAGCGAAAAAGCCCCGTCGAGCATTCTTCGACGGGGCTTCGATGCGCGCTCGGAAAGCGCTCATGCGTCGCGCGTTCAGCCAACCTTCACATAGGCGAACTCGCGCGTGACATTGGGCGGAACATAGGCGCCGCTGATGACGACACGCGGCGTCAAGCGCTTCTTCTGATCCCACCAGCAGCGGCGCTGGGTCTGACTCAAGAATCGCAGATGCTTCCGATACGAGAAAATGCTCATGGCAACCTCCGAACGTAGCGAATGAAACCTGAAGAAGAGGTGGAAGGCCGGTTGCGCCCGCCTCTTCAGTCGAATGCTTCTTCTCTTTAGTATTTCGCGCTGTCCTCGCTCACTTCGTACGCCAGGGAACTCAACACTGGCTTCGATGTGGGCTTGACCACATTCAGCAGAATCCATGCCGTTCTGGCCCGCAAAAATGCGCATTGCGTTCAAGGGCCGTCGAGGATTCGAACCCACCGTTGTGCGTCCGTTTCACTTTATGCAGTCTATCCTGCCAGCATTGCGTGACGCGCGTCGTCGACCCGCGTGTCGAAATCGCAACACGGGCCGGAATATCGGCGATCAATCTGAAAATTACGGTTCACTTTCATTCGACTGCCATGCAAATGACAACGTCGCCGCCCGCGCATGCGCTCGGCCGCCCCCAACGGGCGCTGTAGCCGTGTTAAGGTGACGACCGGCGCCCCACCGAGCAGGCCCGGTGGGCGGGGAAGTCAAGTCGCCATGAACAGGATGTCGCGACGTTTCAGGGTCGGCCCGGCGGCGGCCGGCGAGTTATCAGACTCGCCGCACGCCGCGTCGGCCGATGACGGCTCGCGATGACCTGGTAACACACTCCCGTCCCGAGAACGAACAATGATCAAGGTCAAGCACCCCGAGTTGCGCCGCGCGAGCGTGCGCCCCGCTGTCGCAGCCGGCGCTGTCGCGCGCCGCGCACGGAGAGTCGGGCTCCTCCGCTAGTCCCTGGCATCGTTCGTTTCAAGCTTCTTCCAGTCGACCCGACGCAGCCGCCACGCTGCACACGCAAACAAGAGGACCCGAGATGTTCGGCGATATCGCCCGTTTTCTGCTCAGCACCGTTTTCACCCTGTTCGGCGCGGCGCTGCTGCTGCGCGCCTGGATGCAGGTCGTGCGCATGCCGCCCTACAACCCGGTTTCCAATGCCGTGATGCAGGCCACCAACTGGATCGTCCTGCCGCTGCGCAAGATCCTGCCAGGCGGCAAGATCGACTGGGCGAGCATTCTCGCGGCGCTGATCGCCGCCGCTGTCTATGTCACGCTGATGGTCGTGCTCGCCGGCGTCGACCCGACGCTCATGCTGCCGATGCTCGCGCTCGTTGCCCTGCTGACGGTCATCAAGTGGGCGCTGAACCTCATCATCTGGATGACGATCCTGATGGCGCTGCTGTCGTGGCTCAATCCGCAGTCACCGGCCATGCCGCTGCTGTTTCAGATCACCGCGCCGTTTCTCGACCCGCTGCGGCGCATTCTGCCGCGGCTCGGCGGCATCGATCTTTCGCCGATCCTGCTGTTCGTCATCGTGCAGGTGCTGCTGATGGTGGTGACGCGCGTGGCGGTATCGATGACGCTGTTCGGGATCTGAGCGGCGCGCGCAATTGCGCCTGCGAAGGCGTTGCGCTTACAATTGCGGACTCAAGCGGCTGGCTCGAGCGGGTAGCTCAAGCATCGGCTCAAAGCGGGCGTCGTATAATGGCCATTACCGTAGCTTCCCAAGCTACAGACGTGGGTTCGATTCCCATCGCCCGCTCCAGGTTTCTCAGCGCAAGCCGCATCAAAACACCCGAACAAGCCGCCTCCAGTCACACTCGGGCGGCTTTTTGATTTTCAGCATTGCCTCGCCATGAATCACGATCCCCAGAACGAAGCCGCCGACAGCGCCCCCGACCATCCCGCCTCCACCGACGAAGCCTCGACGCTGCGGCACCGGCGCATCCGCAGTTTCGTCACACGGGCGGGCCGCGTATCGATAGGACAGCAGCGCGCCCTCGATGAACTCAGTCCGCGCTACGTCGTGCCCTACGCGCCTCAACCCGCTGACTGGAGCGCCCTCTTCGGCCGCGAAGCGCCGCGCGTGCTGGAGATCGGCTTCGGCATGGGCGCGACGACGGCAGAAATCGCAACCACGCGTCCCGGCGATGATTTCATCGGCGTGGAAGTGCACGAGCCGGGTGTCGGCGCGCTGCTCAAGCTGATCGGCGAGCAGGGACTCGGCAACATCCGCATCCTGCAGCACGACGCGGTGGAAGTGCTCGAACACATGATCGCGCCGGACAGTCTCGACGGCGTGCACATCTATTTCCCCGATCCGTGGCACAAGGCACGTCATCACAAACGCCGCCTGATCCAGCCGAAGTTCGTCGCCCTGCTCGTCTCGCGCATGAAACCGGGCGGCTATCTGCATCTCGCGACCGACTGGCAGAACTACGCGGAGCAGATGCTCGACGTGCTCTCGGCGGAGTCCGCGCTCGAGAACACCGCCGACGGCTACGCGCCGCGTCCGGACTTCCGTCCGGTCACGAAGTTCGAGCGCCGCGGACTGCGCCTCGGGCATGGCGTGTGGGACCTGATGTTCCGGCGTCGCTGAACATCGGCATGAGGGGTGGCCATGAGACCGTATCACCCGGCACGCGGGTCCGCGCCGGGCGGTTCGGGAAGATGAGCTTATGACGGGACCTGCACCCGCAGGAGTGCGCCGATGCTGGGCGCACACGCAAAAAAGCCACGGCGAAACCGTGGCTTTTTTTCTATCGCACAGTGGACGTCAGTCGGCCCAGCTCAGCCCGCCGCTGTAGCCCACGATCAGAATCAGCAATCCGAAGCCGATGCGATACCACGCGAACGCCGTGAAGTCGTGCGACGCGACATAGCGCAGCAGCCAGCGCACACACACGAACGCGCTGATGAACGCCGCCACCAGCCCGATGGCGAACAAGCCGATATCGCCGACCGTCAGCGTGCGCCAGTACTTGGCCATTTCATAAAGCGTCGCGCCGAAGATGATCGGGATGGCGAGGAAGAACGAAAACTCCGTGGCGACGCGCCGCTCGAGCCCGAACAACATCCCGCCGATAATCGTCGCCCCTGAACGCGACGTACCCGGAATCAGCGCGAAGCACTGGGCGAGACCGACCTTGAAGGCATCGGCATAGGCGAGTTCGTCGACGGAGGTCACGCGCGCCGCGACGCCGCGTTCCCGCTGGCGCGACTCGGCCCAGAGAATCACGATGCCGCCGACGATCAGCGCCACCGACACCGGCACCGGCGAGAACAGCACCGCCTTGATGTGCTTCTCCAGCAGCAAGCCCAGCACGATGGCCGGAATGGTCGCGATGATGACGTTGAGCGTGAAGCGCCGCGCATCGGGGCGACTCGGCAGCCCGGTGACGATCGAGCCGATCTTCGCGCGATATTCCCAGCAGATGGCGAGAATCGCGCCGAACTGGATGACGACGTCAAACGTCTTCGATTGCGCGTCGGTGAAATTCAGCAGACTGCCAGCAACAATCAGATGCCCCGTGCTTGAAACCGGCAGGAATTCGGTCAAGCCTTCCACGACGCCCAGAACGAGCGCCTTCACCATCAGTATCCAGTCCATCCGCAGCCCTTGTTCGCCGATACAGCTGTTGTTTGTCAAGCACCGTACAGGCGGATGTCGACTTACTTCTCGACGATCTGCACACGTATGCCGTTTGTAAGGACTGTGATTGTACCGGGTTCGTAAGACACCCCGGCGAACTGGAGTTCTTCTGGCTTGAAGGTGTGGATCGGATAGCGGTCGAGCAGCTGGGCCGCGAGCTGCGCGCCAACCGACGCGATCTGCTGGTTGTACTGACCAGCGTCACCGCTGAACTGCGCATCGTCAACAGATGGCGCGACGAGAATCACCGAACGGCTGGGCGCATCGTAGGCCAGTTGCGTGGACAGCGTGAAGGTGCCGACCACGGGATTGGGCATGAAGGGCGTCGCGAGACGCGCATCGACGCGCACCGTCGCGCGGTTGCGGTCCGGCGCCATGCCGACGACCGGATTGCTCAGCACGACATCGAAAATCTGCGAGGCCGTGCGTTGCAGCGGGAACTTGCGGGCGACGGCTTCCTGGACCTGTTGCGTCGAGAATGTGTAGTGATCCGGAATGAATGGGAAGATCGAGTTCGACGCCGCGCGGGCGGTCGAGGTGAGAGCGAGCGTGGGCAGCGACAGCGCTGCCAGCACGAACCGGCGCCGCAGCGGCGCGACGGTGTGCGTCATGCGTATTCCTCCAGTGCTGGGTTCTTCGAATCCTGGCGCCGGCTGGCGCGGTTCGGCTTTTGGACCATCGATCAGCGGGACAGTTGCGTCGCGCGGGGCTGTGTATCCCGTTCGAGCGTCTCGATCCAGCGGAGCGCGAATTCGCGCGACTCGCCGCACATCTCCTCCGAAGGCTGCAAGCCGCTGCAGCACGCCGGCCTGCGCGGATCGCCGAAGAGGGCGCAGCGCAGGTCATCGCCGAGTTGCACGCAGCGCTCGCCCGCACGCTTGCCTTGCGGCATGCCTGGAATCGGGCTGGAGATGGAAGGCGCGATGCAGCACGCACCGCAGCCCTCGCGGCAGGCGTGAGGCGAAGAGTCGATCGGCATATCGATAAGGAGACGCGGGAACACGAACATGCGAAAGCCGCATTGTCCCACGCATTGTCTTGCGCTTCGTCAAACCGGGCGTGTCGTTCTGCGACCTTGGCGCGCACGTCCGGTGCCCGACTGCGCCCTACACTCGAACGGATTCCAGAGGCTCGCCATGACAACCGCCGTTCCGTTCTTCCGCCCCGACCTGCTCGCCCGCTACGACGCGCGCGGCCCGCGCTACACGTCGTATCCGACCGCCGTCCAGTTCACCGACATCTTCGACCCCGCGCACTACCGCACGGCCGCCCGCCGCGGCCAGGCGCACGATGCGCTGTCGCTGTACGTGCACATTCCGTTCTGCGACACCGTCTGCTTCTACTGCGGCTGCAACAAGGTCGCGACGAAGAACCGCGCGCATGCCCGGCCCTATCTCGAACGCCTGAAGCGCGAACTGGCGCTGCAAGCGACCTTGTTCGATCCCGCGCGCCCCGTCACGCAGCTTCACTGGGGCGGCGGCACCCCGACTTTCCTGGCGCACGACGAGATGGCCGAACTAATGGCGGCCACGCGCGCGCACTTCAATCTCGTACCCGACGAGCGCGCGGAATTTTCGATCGAAATCGATCCGCGCGAGGCCTCGGCGGACACGGTCGCGCTGCTGCGCGAACTCGGCTTCAACCGCCTGAGCCTCGGCGTGCAGGACTTCGACGAACGCGTCCAGCGCGCCGTCAACCGCATCCAGCCGCGCGCGCTGACCGAGCGCGTGCTCGATGCCGCGCGCCGGCACGGCTTCCGCTCGGTCAGCGCCGACCTGATCTACGGCTTGCCGCATCAGAGCGTCGAGAGCTTTTCGCGCACGCTCGACGCGCTTATCGCGATGCGGCCGGATCGCGTCAGCGTGTTTGGCTACGCGCACCTGCCGGCGCTCTTCAAGATGCAGCGGCGCATCGACGACGCCGCGCTCCCCTCGCCGGCCGTGCGCCTCGCGATCCTCGAACGCGTGATCGCGCGCATGAGCGAGGCGGGCTATGTGTACATCGGCATGGATCACTTCGCGCTGCCCGACGACGAACTCGCCCGCGCGCACGCGGCCGGCACGCTCCAGCGCAACTTCCAGGGCTACAGCACGCAGGCGGATTGCGATCTGATCGGCATCGGCGCGTCGTCGATCGGCAAGGTCGGCGACGTCTACGCGCAGAACGCGCGCACGCTCGCCGACTACGCGGCGGCGATCGACGCCGGCACGCTCGCGATTGCGCGCGGCGTGCGCCTCTCGCCCGACGACGCGCTGCGGCGCGACCTCATCATGCGCGTCATGTGCGGCGGCGAGCTGCGTTTCCACGACGTCGCGCAGGCGCACGGCATCGCGTTTCCCGCGGTCTTCGCGGACGAGCTCGAACGTCTCGCGCCGATGGCCGACGACGGCCTCATCGAGCTCTCGCGCGACGGGCTTCGCGTCCTGCCCGCGGGACGCATGCTGGTGCGCAATGTCGCGTCGGTGTTCGACCGTTATCTGGGACAGACCGGCGCGCAGCGCTTCTCCCGGACGCTCTGAGGCAAAGACGGGCGGCGACGACGCGTCAGGACGCGTATTTCTTACCTCGCTGGCTTAGAATGACAGCCACTCTGGGCGCCGGAGCCGCACGCACTGCACGCAAGACCCCGCGCCCGTCCATTCACGCCGATGCGAAGCGCCGGGCCGGTCGAAGGCGCATCGCGAACGGCCCTGCCACCGCCACGTCATGCCCAGCCCTTCGCCGCAGTTCGCTCCGCTCGCCCAACTCGCCGCCGATCTGCACGCCGGCCGCACGACCAGCCGCGCGCTGGTCGAGACGGCTCTGGAACGGATCGCCGATCCCGCGGGTCAGGGCTCGACCGTCTTCCTGCACGTCGATGCCGCTCAGGCCCGCGCCGCCGCCGACGCCCACGACGCGCTGCGCCGCGCCGGCACGGTGTTGTCGCCGCTGGCCGGCATTCCCGTGTCCATTAAGGACCTCTTCGATATCGAAGGCCAGGTGACGCGCGCCGGCTCGACCGCGCTGAACGACGCCGCACCCGCCCGCGCCGACGCCGTCGCGGTCGCCCGCCTGCGCCGCGCGGGCGCGGTGCTGATCGGCCGCACCAACATGAGCGAGTTCGCGTTCTCGGGCCTCGGGCTCAATCCGCACTACGGCACGCCGCATTCGCCGTGGCACGCCGACGTGCCGGGCGACGCGCGCATCGCGGGCGGCTCGTCGTCGGGCGCGGCGGCCTCGGTCGCGGACGGCATGGCCGCCGTCGCGCTCGGCACCGATACCGGCGGCTCGATCCGCATTCCGTCGGCGCTGTGCGGCATCACCGGCTTCAAGCCCACCGCCAGCCGCATCCCGAAGCAAGGCGGCGTGCCGCTCTCCCGCACCCTTGATTCGTTCGGACCGATCGGCGTCTCGGTGGCCTGCTGCGCGCTGGTGGACCGCATTCTCGCGGGCCGCGAGCCCGGCGTGCCCGCCGTCCGTCCGCTCGATGGCGTGCGCCTCGGCGTGCTGACGAACTACGTCACGGACGGCGTCGAGGCGCCGGTCGCCAGCGCGGTCGCCGCGGCCATCGATCATCTGGCGGCCGCAGGCGCGGTGATCGAAGACGTGCGTTTCGCGCCGCTCGACCGGCTGCCGGAAATCAACCGTTATCCGCTGGTTGCGATCGAAGCCTTTGCGTGGCACCGAAAGCTGATGGCAGAACGCGGCGCGCAATACGATCCGCGCGTGCTGGCCCGCCTGAAGCGCGCCGAAGCGGCGAGCGCCGCGGATTACATCGACTTGTGCGAGGCCCGTGCCGCGATGATCGAGGAAGCGCGCACGACGCTCTGGCAGCGCTTCGACGCGATTATCTGCCCGACCGTGCCGGTGCTGCCGCCGCGCATCGCCGACCTGGACGCCGACGACGACCTCTTCACGCGCACCAACGCGCTCATCCTGCGCAATCCGACCGCCTTCAATTTCCTCGATGCCTGCGGCCTGTCGCTGCCGTGTCACCCGCGCGGCGACGCGCCTGTCGGCCTGATGCTGGCCGGCGCGCCGAACGCCGACGACGCGTTACTGGCCATCGGGCGCGCGGTCGAAGCCGTACTCGACACGACGCGCTGAAGCGGCGGCGCGTCGTCGCGTCTGCGGCGTTCGCGCTAGAATTCACCGTCAAGCGGCGCAACTCAGGCACTTCCTTCTCGAATCGTTGCGGAACAATGAACAACTCTTTACATCACTTCTCGATGCATCAGGGCGACCGCGTCATGCGGCGTGAGCGGCGCCTGCTGGTGCTGCTGGGGCTCGTCAGTCTGGGGCTCGTCGGCGGCGCGCTCTATCTGCAGTTCTATCACGGCGAGGATCCTTGCCCGCTGTGCATCATCCAGCGCTATTTCTTCGTGCTGATCGCTGTCTTCGCGTTCCTCGGCGCGGGCTTCAACAACTGGCGCGGCATTGCGCTGCTGGAGACGCTGGTCGCGCTCTCGGCGCTCGGCGGGCTCGCCACGGCCGTGCGTCATGTGTATGTGCAATCGCATCCGGGCTTCAGCTGCGGGTTCGACGCGTTGCAGCCGGTCGTCGACAGCCTGCCGCCCGCGCACTGGCTGCCGCAGGTGTTCAAGGTCGCGGGTCTGTGCGAAACCCCGTATCCGCCGATCCTCGGGCTGTCGCTGCCGCAATGGTCGCTGATCGCCTTCGCGATCATCTTCGTGCTGGTGCTGGCGAGCCTGCGCTTCAAGCGCAAGCTGCGCGCGACCGCGCGGTAATTCCTGCCGCTCGGGCTGTTCGTTGTTTCCGGGCGGCGCGTTCGCGCCGCCCGTCTCCCCGTTCCAAACCATCTTTCCCGCCACGCATCAGCCCGACCGCATACCCTTGATACGGGGCCGGCAATATTTTTTTGATATTGCGATGCTAAGGTCGTGTCTGGATGGCGATCTACGTGCGCGCAGTCCGTTCTGCCCCAGGCAAGCCGTGTTTTTTCCGGTGAGCCCTGAAACGAACGACAACCGCGTAACGCGCGCCGGGTCCGCAATGTCTTCCTGATCATGACAAAGCACACCATCCGCATCCCCTGTCACGTCTCTCCGCGCACGGCGCCCGCGCGTCCTTGCCGGACCGCTGCGCCCGGCCCTTGCACGTCCGAACACCGGCAGTCTCCGCGCGCGCGGGGGCGCATCGAGCCATCCCGATAAACTACGGATTGCGACGATCCACCCTCACGCCACATTCATTACTTTCCCGGAGCTCCATCGATGCAAGTTTGGCTGAACGACCTGCAACACCTGCTCGCGCACGGCGATGCCGTCGTGCTCGTGACGGTCGCGCGTGTCGAAGGCTCCGCGCCGCGCGAGCCGGGCACGAAGATGATCGTCACGCGCGAGGATGCGCGCTACACCATCGGCGGCGGTCATCTCGAATGGAAGGCCATCGAGACCGCCCGACAAGTCCTGAAGGAAGGCATGCGCCGGCCGCACATGCGCAGGCTCGAACGCTTCGCGCTCGGGCCGAGTCTCGGCCAGTGCTGCGGCGGCGCGGTCGTGCTGGCTTTCGAGCGGCTCGACGTCGCGGACCTGAACTGGGTGACCACACTCGCGAAGCGCACGGCGCAGGGCCTCTCGACCGTGCGCAGCGTGTCCTTCTCGCCGCAGCCCGACGCCGTCATGCTGTCCGATCCCGAAGCGGCCGACGCCGATGCCGACTGTCTGCTCTGGGACGGCGCCGGTTTCGCGGAAAGCGGGCCGCTGCTGACCGAAACCATCGCGCCGCGCGACTTCCAGGTCGTGCTGTTCGGCGCGGGGCATGTGGGCGCGGCGCTCGTGCGCGTGCTCGCGACGCTGCCCTGCCATGTGACCTGGGTCGACGAGCGCGACGCCGCGTTTCCCGCGCCGCAGTTCGTGCCGGACAACGTGACGATCGAGCCGAACGACGCCCCCGACGAAGCCATCGACCGCGCGCCGGCCCACGCCTACTACCTCGTGATGACGCACAACCACACGGTGGACCTCGCGCTGGCGGAGTGCATCCTGCGGCGCGGCGACTTTGCGTTCTTCGGCATGATCGGCTCGTTCACGAAGAAGAAACAGTTCGAGCACCGGCTCGTGGCGCGCGGCATCGACCCGGCGCGCATCGCGCGGATGGTGTGCCCGATCGGCATCGACGGCATCGTCGACAAGGCGCCCGAGGTGATCGCGGTCGCGGCAGCCGCCCAGCTGCTGCAAGCGGTCGAAGCCAACACGCATGCGCGTGCGTCGTCGCAACAGAGCGTCTGAGCCCGGACGCAAGACAAGCCCCAACCCATCACAGCCCATGAATCCCACATTCGCCGACAAGATCGCGCACGCGCCCAAGGCCGAGTTGCATATCCACATCGAAGGCTCGCTCGAACCCGAGCTGATCTTCGCGCTCGCGCAGCGCAACGGCGTGCCGCTCGCGTACGACTCCATCGACGCGCTGCGCGCCGCCTACGCGTTCACCGACCTGCAATCGTTCCTCGACATCTACTACGCCGGCGCGAGCGTGCTGCTGCACGAGCAGGACTTTTACGACATGACGGCCGCCTACGTCGAACGCGCGCTGGCCGATCACGTCACGCACACGGAAATCTTCTTCGATCCGCAGACGCACACCGAACGCGGCGTGCCGATCGAAACGGTCGTGGCCGGCATCGAACGGGCGCTGGCCGATGCCGAAAAGCGCGGCCTCACGTCGAAGCTGATCCTGTGTTTCCTGCGCCATCTGTCCGAGGAAGACGCGCTCGCCACCTATGAAAGCGCGCTGCCGCTGTTCGACCGGTACGCGCATCGGCTGATTGGCGTGGGACTCGATTCGTCGGAACGCGGCCATCCGCCGTCGAAGTTCGAGCGCGTGTTCGCGAAGGCGCGCGAGCGCGGCCTGAAACTCGTCGCGCATGCGGGCGAGGAAGGCCCGCCGTCCTACGTCTACGAGGCGCTCGATCTGCTGAAAGTGGACCGCGTCGATCACGGCGTGCGCAGCATCGAGGACGCGGCGCTGGTTGCCCGTCTCGCGGATGCACGCATCGCGCTGACCGTGTGTCCGCTGTCGAACCTCAAGCTGTGCGTGTTCGACGACATGACCAGGCACACGCTGAAAGACCTGCTCGATCAGGGCGTCGCCGTGATGATCAATTCCGACGATCCCGCGTACTTCGGCGGCTACGTCAACGCGAACTACTTCGCAATCGTCGATGCGCTAAGGCTCGACGATCACGAGGTCTACACGCTGCTGCGCAACAGCCTGGAAGCGTCGTTCGTGACCGACGCGCAGCGCGCCGACATGATCGCGCGCCTGGACGCGTACTGGAAGCAGTGAGCCCATGCACACGACCGCAACGTCCAACCAGGACATGACCGCCATCGAACGCTTCTTCGGCGTGCGCGCGGCGGGTTCGCGCGTGAAGACGGAAGTCGTCGCGGGCATCACGACCTTCCTCACGGCGATGTACATCATCGTCGTCAATCCGGGCATCCTGTCGCAGGCGGGCGTGCCGTTTCCGGCGGCGCTCACGGCGACCGTCATCGTGAGCTTCCTCGGCAGCTGCGCGATGGGCCTGTATGCGCGCAATCCGGTGCTCGTCGCGCCCGGCATGGGCATGAACGCGCTGTTCGCCTTCGTCATGGTGCACGGCGGCAAGATGCCGTGGCAGACCGCGCTCGGCTGCGTGTTCTGGTCCGGCGTGATCTTCGCGGTGCTCGCGGCCTTCAACGCACGCAAGCTTGTTGTCGATGCCATTCCGGCCAACCTGCGGCACGCGGTCTCGTGCGGCATCGGGCTGTTCATCAGCCTGATCGGCCTCGTCAACGCGAAGTTCGTCGTGAGCGATCCGGTCACGGTCGTGCATTCGGCGTCGCTGAATCCGGTCGTCATCACGTTTCTGATCGGGCTCGCGGTCACCACCATCCTGGTCGCGCGCAAGGTCACGGGGGCGCTGATGCTGGGCATCGTGTTCACGACGCTCATCGCGCTGCCGATCGGCCGCTGGTGGGGCGATGGCACGGCCTACTGGCCCGCCGCCATCGCGACCAAAACGCTCGTCAACTGGAACGGCCTGTTCGCCGCGCCGGACTTCTCGGCCATCGGCCAGCTCGACCTGATGGGTTCGCTCAAGGTCATTTACTGGCCGTTCATCTTCGTGATGCTGTTCACGTCGTTCTTCGACGCGCTCTCCACCTTCATGGCGATCTCCGAAGCCGGCAAGCTCTACGACCAGGACGGCAATCCGCGCAACATCCGCCAGTCGATGATGGTCGATTCGTTCTCCGCGCTCGTGTCCGCGCCGCTCGGCACCAGCCCGGCGAACGCGTATATCGAATCGGCGGCGGGCATTTCGGCGGGCGGGCGCACCGGGCTGGTGGCCGTCGTGGCCGGCCTGTGCTTCCTGCCGTTCCTGTTCCTCTCGCCGCTGCTGTCGCTGATTCCGGCCATCGCCACCGCGCCCGCGCTCGTGCTCGTCGGCGTTTTCATGATGGAGGCGATCACGAAGATCGAATGGCAGCGTTTCGACGAAGCCATTCCCGCCTTCCTCGCGATGATCCTGATCCCGTTGACCTATTCGATCACGGATGGCGTCGCGTACGGCTTCCTCGCGTTCGTCGTGCTGAAGACGGCGACGGGCCGCGCCCGGGAAGTCAAGCCGGCGATGTGGATCATCGCGGCCTTTGCCTTGGTTCTGCTTTCGCAGTTGTAGTCCATTCACAGAAACGGAGACGTTGCATCATGACTCAGACCGCCTGGCGCGCCCAGTTGCTGACTTTCCGGGAAGATCCCGCGCATGCCGCCGACGGCGCGGTGTATGAGGCCGACGGCCTGTTGATCGTCGAGGATGGCAAAGTGGTCGCGGCGGGCGCGTATGCGTCGGTGCGCGATCAGCTCGCCGCCGATGCGACCGTCCACACGATGCGCGACAAGCTGATCGTGCCGGGTTTCATCGACTCGCACATTCACTATCCGCAGACGGACATGATCGCGTCGCCGGCGCCGGGCCTGTTGCCCTGGCTCAACACCTACACGTTCCCGACCGAGCGCGGCTTCGACAATCCGGCGCTCGCGCGCGAGACGGCCAGCTTCTTCCTCGACGAACTGCTCGCCTGCGGCACGACCACGGCATTCGTCTACTGCACGGTGCACAAGCAATCCGCCGAGGCCTTCTTCACGGAAAGCGAGTCGCGCGACCTGCGCATGATCGCGGGCAAGGTGCTGATGGATCGCAACTGCCCCGAGTTCCTGCGCGACACCGCGCAATCCGGATACGACGACAGCGCCGAACTGATCGCGCGCTGGCACGGACGCGGCCGCCAGCAGTACGCGCTGACGCCGCGTTTTGCGCCGACCTCCACGGAAGCGCAGCTCGAAGCGTGCGGCGCGCTGGCGCAGCAGCATCAGGACGTGTTCATCCAGACGCACGTGGCGGAAAACACCGACGAGATCAAATGGGTCGAGAGCCTGTTCCCGGGGCATCGCAGCTATCTCGACATCTACGATCACTACGGTCTGCTGCGTCGCCGCTCGGTGTATGGCCACTGCATCCATCTCGACGACCGCGACCGCGAACGCATGGCGGAAACCGGCGCGGTGGCGTCGCACTGCCCGACGTCGAACCTGTTCCTCGGCAGCGGCCTGTTCGACTTCGAGAAGGCCGGCGCGGCCAACATGCCGGTGGCGATGGCAACGGACGTCGGCGGCGGCACGTCGTTCTCGATGCTCCAGACCATGGGCGCCGCGCACAAGATCGCGCGCCTGACCGGCCACCATCTGACCGCGACGCGCATGTTCTGGCTCGCCACGACCGGCGCAGCACAGGCGCTGGAACTCGACGACCGGATCGGCACGCTCGCGCCCGGCAGCGAAGCGGACTTCGTCGTGCTCGATCCGAACGCGACGCCGCTGCTGGCGCGCCGCACGTCGCGCACCGAGTCGCTGGAAGAGTTGCTGTTCGCGTTCGCGCTGCTCGGCGACGACCGCGCGGTCTTCGAGACGCATGCCGCCGGCAAACGCGTGCATACGCGCGACGGGCGCAAGACGGTCATCCTCGACAAGGCGGCATGAAGCCGCCTATCGAAGCGCGCTGCCCGGTCCGGCGATCCGGGCCGGCCCGAGTACGCTGTTGAGCAACAGATCGCTGTTCGGCAGGAACTCCATCATCGCGTAGATCCCATTGCCGAACAGGCCGGGGCCGAGGATCGTCGTCTGCACGTCCGCGCCCGTGCCGTCCCAGTCGAGACCCTTGATGGTCCAGCCTTGATGGTTCGCGGGGTAATACCCGCTCACCAACACCACCTTCGAGCGCGAACTCATTGCGGGCACCATGTTGTCCGACGAGATATCCGGACGTGCCCACGCGGATGCCCATGTGTGCATCTGCGGATCCCAGGTGAAGCGCTGGACACCGAGCGGCGAAGGCGGCGCGCCCGGCAGGCCGCGAATGAGGTTGTCGACCACTGGCGTCGTGCCCGTGTTCGAGGCGGAGATATTGTTCGCCACGAACGCGCCGTAGCCATTGACGGTCACGGATTGATCGGTCTGGATATCGCCGGCATAGCTGGGCGGCAAGCCGCAGGTCACCGGAATCTGCCCGGCAATGCGATCCGTTTGGCCGATGGGAATCTGATCACGCCAGAACGCCACGAGCCCCATGCGCTTCTTGCCGTCCGTGATGACGACCAGGTGATCGGAATCGCCGCTGCCGAAACCCATCAGCGTCGGCGTGCTTCCGGAACCGGAACCGAACAGCGTGTAGAACGTATCGCCGGTTGGATACGGGGAACTCCATGCGCCGTCCGCCGCGCTGTCCGACAATGCCGTGCCGGTCCAGACGACCTTGCGCATCAGCTTGTCGGACACGATGTAGATCCCGTTGTCCTGATCGACCGCCGCCGAGTTGCTGATGCTCTCGTCACTGCCGAAGACCAGCGACGGCACCGCACCCGTGAAGCTCCGGTCCAGGATATGCACCGAGCGCGTTCCCAGCACGACGAGCTTGCCGTCGTAGGTCATCACGATGCCGGTCAGCGCTTCTCCGGCTTGCAGGAAGGTGGTGGTGTCGATCGAGCGCAGGATGTTGATCTGCTTGCCTCGAAGTCCGTCCGACACGCCCAGCGCCAGAATCCGCGTGCCGGTGTTGAGGTACAGCACATTGTTGTTGTCGACGACGCTGTAGGCCGACGAGATACCGCCCGAACCGGACGACAGTTGCTTGAGAAAGGACTGCGCCGAGGCCACCCTGGCTTGCAGATCGACGGGCTCTCTCCGGACGTTGGCAAGCAGTGCGTTCAGCTGGATGACGGTTGCGGGCTGCACGCCCGGCAGCAGGGTCCGCGCGACCGCCTTGAAGCCGTTGTGGCGGACGTCGATGTATTCGACCCCCGTGGCCGACACGCCCCACATGGCGTCAGGCGACGTGCTGGCGAGCGTCATGAGATTGACGGGGCCGGCCGGAACCT
This sequence comes from Caballeronia sp. LZ035, assembly GCF_031451175.1. Classification (NCBI taxonomy): domain Bacteria; kingdom Pseudomonadati; phylum Pseudomonadota; class Betaproteobacteria; order Burkholderiales; family Burkholderiaceae; genus Caballeronia; species Caballeronia sp. LZ035. The sequence continues at coordinate 1,145,133 of NZ_JARUXS010000001.1, read as the reverse complement.
GAGGCACGGAGCCGAGCGGCACCGTCTGCGTGCCGCGGTTCACCGGATAAGGCAAGGCGTTGGTCTGCGCGGAACCGAAGTGGCTGATGGCGAGCCTCGGCGCGGCGAGAAAGGGATTCGGCGGCGGATTCGCTGCACACGCCACGCCGGGAACAGCGCAGCACAGCAACGACGCAAGCAGCCTTCGAAGTGCAACCAGGGTTCGAACCATGTCAACCTCCCACGCGAGTTGTTGCCGCTGCGACAACCACCGGACGATGCTCGCGCCACGCTGCGTGCGCGTCGGACAGGTGGTCAGAAACGTGCGGCTTCTGGAGTAGGGAAACGCGCGATGAAACGACAAGCCGGCAAGCTGACCCCGCGCGCTGGCATCGATTCACTTCGCGAAACGCAGAGCACACGGTAGCCGACTTGCCTTGGCCAGACCGCCGTTCAAACCTAATTTGACGAATCGCGGCATGCATGCGGCGGGCGGCCATCGATGCGCATTTTTGGCATGTCCGCATCATTCGGATTAGTACGATGGCGGAGAACGTTTCGGCTTCTTAACATTCGGGCTGCGTGGAAGCCTGACAGGAAGCATCGACATCGAATGGCCTGACGGCACGTTCCTGATCGAACACGAAGAGGCGTTGCTCAAACGGAAGACCCGCTGTGTTTTCAGCTATCGAGACCGACAAGTTATTCAGGCTGTTTCTCATGTCTGGCTCAGGACGTTCCAGGCTCTCGCTTCACGCGCGGAAGACCTTGCCCCGTTTTCGCGGTTATCGATCGACCACGCTGGCAGCGCGCAAGATCATCGCGGCGGTTATAGCGATCTCCAGCATGCTGATCGGCGCCCGATGCGCGCATGCCTGTGCGCCGTCGACGATCTTTCCAGACACATCCGTCACGTTCCCGGCCACCATCAGCGTGCCCGCCAACGCGCCGGTGGGTTCGGTCATCGCCACGGTGAGCGCGCCGATTCCGAATACGGCCGGGGCGACCTACAGCGATAACTGCGGCAATGGCGGCACGATTTACTGGGCCATTGCCGCCACTTATGTTCAGGCGAACCGGACAGGCACGACCTCGGTTCCAGGCATCGGATACACCTCGTCGGTATCCGGTGGCGGCCTCAGCGGTCCCGCCACGATGGACACCGCCATCAACGGTCCGTCGCTTCCCAACAATTCAGGCGCCAACTATTTTTCTTCGCAGGTTACCGTCATGGTCAATCTCGTCGTCACCGGACCCGTCAAGGGCGGCGTGCTGACGTTGAACCCGACCGGGGTCGGCGCCAATGGGGTCGTTGGATACTTCTTCGCCGGTAACAACGGACTCTACGCGTTTCGCGTCATTTCGCCGGGCGGGGCGACATCCATCACCGCACGCGGCTGCAACGTCACCACGCCGTCCGTGGGGGTCACCCTGCCCTCTGTTTCACCTTCCAGTCTGGCGAGCACCGGCGCCGTGGCGGGAGACACCTCCTTCTCGCTCGGCCTGAACTGCTCGGCCGGCACGCGGGTCAATCTCACCCTGACCGATGCCACCACGCCGTCCAATACGTCGACTGTGCTGACACTGGGAAGCGGATCGACGGCATTCGGTGTGGGCATGCAGATACTCAACGGCATGACGCCGATCGCTTACGGGCCGGATTCCAGCGCCGCCGGGAACAGCAATCAATGGTCGGCCGGCACGGCGAACGGCGGTCCGATGACGATCCCGCTGAACGTGCGGTACATACGCACCGCGAATCCGATCACGCCAGGCAAAGTCGCCGGCCTGGCGACCTTCACCATGTCGTATCAATAAAGACGCACAGCAAGCAAGCGCAGATCCCCGCGCACGCTCTCGACAGTCCAAGCACTTTTATTGCATTCTCGTTAAAGTGCAGCCTGTCACGATCCCGCGCCGCCATGAAGAAGCCCGCCTCCCGAATCACATTGATTGCGCTGTCGCTGGCGCTGGCCTCGTTCAGCGCATTCGTCCACGCGCGTGCGCTCGAAGCGCAGCTCGACTGCAAGTCGACGCCGCACGATTTCATCGCGCCGCTACAGGACGACAATCTGCTGGAGAAGAAGCCGATGCGGGTCGAGGCGAACTCGGTCAACGCCTTCCGTGCCGTGAAGGGCGCGACGCTGACGGCCTACGGTTTCAAGGTCTACGCGCTGGTCGCGTATCAGAAGGACGATCCGCTCTTCAAGCAGGGCAAGGGCGAGCCGATCGGCGATGCGGCTTATGGCGCGGTCGTCTGGGGCGGCGACGAGGAAGTCGCGCAAAAGGTGCGCGAGGCAGGCAGCGACGCGGTGGTGCACCACGTCGCGCCTTTCATCACGGCGATTTTCTGCAAGCAGTAATCGCCTGGAACGCAGTGCTCAGCGCAACAGTTCCACGAAGGACGAGATCAGCCGGTCCATGTCGGCCGTGTCGAGCGCGCCCATGGTCGAGATACGGAACAGTTCCTTCGACAAACCGCCCTGCCCCGCATAGATCACGAAGCCCTTGGCCTTCAGTGCATCGTGCAGGGTTTCGTACGTGACGCCCTGCGGCAGCCGGTACGCCCGCAACACCACCGACGACTCTTCCGGCGCAAGCGCGCTCTCGATGCCCAGCGCCGCCAGTCCCGCGCGCACCTGTTCCGCGAGTGTCGCGTAACGCTGATGCCGCGCGCGCCAGCCGCCTTGTTCTTCGAACTCGCGCAGCGCTTCGACCAGCGCGTAGTACGCATGGACCGAAGGCGTGAACGGCGTGTTGCGCTGATCCTGCAGCTTCGCGAGCCGCGCGATGCCGAGGTAGTACGTGCGGCTCGCGGCCTGCGCCAGCGCGGTCCGGCGCGCGATGACGAACGCCGCGCCCGGCACGCCGTGCAGGCACTTGTTGGCCGTCGCGGCGATCGCGGCGATGCCGCCGCCGTCGAAATCGATCGCCTCGGCACCGAAGCTGCTCACCGCATCCAGCAACAGGCCGACGCCGCGCTCGGCGCATGCGCGCGACAACTGATCGAGCGCATTGAGACGGCCGGTCGTGGTCTCGTGATGGATGATGGCGAGATTCGTAAAGCTCTTGCTGTCGAGCAGGCGGATGATCGCGTCGATGTCCGGCGCCTGCATCCACTCGTACTTCACGACTTCATGCTCGATGCCGTATTGCTGCGCGATCTGCGCGATGCGCTCGCCATACACGCCGTTTTCCACGATCAACAGACGCCCGCCTTCCGGCACGAGGCCGGCGATCATGCTTTCGACGGCCGCGGTGCCCGAGCCCGTCATCAGCACGGCGCTCCAGACGGCCGGATCCAGTTCGTAGGCAGCGACGAGACGGCGGCGCGCCTCATCCTGCAGATCGAAGAATTCCGGCTCGCGATGGCACAGGTCGGTTTGCAGCAGGCTCTTGCGCACGCGTTCGCTCAGCGTGACAGGACCCGGATTGAGCAAAAGCATCAACGGCCTCCAATGTGGTGTTGCAAACGGGCGCGCACGTCCTCGGGCGTGACCTTCGGACGCGGCAGGTCGGCGGGCGTTCCGGTGGTGATTGACAGGCGCGCGAAGCGGGCGCCGTCACCATTCTCCGCGTCGAACAGGCGGTCGACCACGCCGATATCGTCGCCGTCGAGCGCGAGCGCATAGCCGCATGCCGACGCGACCGACGCGAAATCCACGCCGCGCGACACGGTCGCCTGGCCGCCGGTCGATTCGTGCGCGCCGTTGTCGAGCAGCAGGTGTACGAGGTTCTTCGGCCCATAGGCGCCGAGCGTCGCGAAGACGCCCATGCGCATCAGCGCGGCGCCGTCGCCGTCGACGGCCACCACGGTCAGGTCCGGCCGCGACAACGCAAGACCGAGCGCCATCGGCGTGACGCAGCCCATCGAGCCGACCAGATACAGCTGATTCGCGCGGTCGTCGATGGCGTAGAGTTCGCGGCCGCAGAAGCCGGTCGAGGCCAGCACGACGGTCGAATCCTGCGGCGTGCGCGCGATCACCCGTTGCAGCGCGGCGTGGCGCGTGACACGTTCGCCCGCGAAACGCGCGACTTGCGCCGGCGCGTCATGGGCGCGCAAGCCTGAGAGGCCGCTCGTCTTCAGTTCGTACGGCGCGACGCTGCCCTTCTGCATCACGAGCGCATAGGGACGGCCGGTGCTGTCCATATATTCGGTCGCGCGGTCGAGCGCCGGGCCGATCTGCTCCGCTTCCGTCGGGAACAGTTCCCATGGAATCTCCATGGTGTCGAGCATCTGCGGCGTGATCGGGCCCATCAGCGCGTGCTGCGGTTCGTCATGCACGCCGGGCTGGCCGCGCCACGTGACGATCAGCAACTGCGGCAGACGGAAAGTCCAGGTGAGCGACGTGAGCGGGCTCACGGCATTGCCAAGACCGGAGTTCTGCATCATCGCGATGCCGCGGCGCTTCGTTTCACCGGAGCCGCCGCCGAGCGCGACGCCCGCGATCAGCGCGACCGCATCGCCTTCGTTCGCCGCCGACACGTAATGCAGCGACTCGTCCTGCAACACGTAGTTGATGAAGGGCGTGAGATACGAGCACGGCACGCCCGCGTACCAGTCGAAGCCGCGAGTGCGCGCGGCCTCGACGAACTGGGCGGCCTCAATCACGCGCGCGCTCCGTGCTGTCCAGGCCGTCCGTACCGATCGGCGTCTGGCCGTGCGCGAAATCGCCCGCACGGCGGAAGTCATCGAGATCGTTCACGCCGCGCCAGTGGCCATGCACGTATTGCACTTCGATCTTCTGGCCCGCCGCCAGCAGCGCGTTGAGCAGCGCGGCCATGTCGAGGGTGTCGAAGTCCGGGCGCTGCTGCAATTCGCCAAGCGCGGCGAGCAGGCGCTCACGCGCGCCCGCGCGCACGTTGATGAGACCCATCCAACGGCCTTGCGGCGCGCGTCCCGGCTGCGCGTTCTGTCCCGCGCCGACCACGCTTTCGAGCCACACTTTCTGGCCAAACAGCGCGCGGTCGTCGCCGGTCGAGCAATAGGCGAAGTCGGTGGCGGATTCACCGGCTTGCGGCGCCTGCGACGAATCGACCACCACGCAGAAGTCGCTGTCCGACTCCACCAGATCGCGCAGGATGTAGCTGCGGAACAGCAAGTCGCCGTAGGAAATGACGGTGTCGCCGTTCAAGTGCTCAGCGGCGCACGCCAGCGACGCGAGTTCGCCCGTCGATGCATGCCGCTCGTTGACGACCAGACGCACGCCGCCCTTCTCGATGGCATCGGCGCGATAACCGCCCACCACGGTGATGTCGTTGATGCGCTCCTTCTTGAACGCTTCGACGAGATGGCGCAGCAGCGGCTTGCCCGCCACCGGCAGCATCACCTTCGGACGTTCTTCGGTGAGCGCTTCGAGGCCCGCGCCGCGGCTCGCGGCCAGCACCACCGCGCTGCGCTTCTCGTTGGCCGCGCTCAGATAGATGTTCTCGGCAGCCGAATATTCGTCCGCGTCCTGCAAACGGAAAATCTCGTTGACTGCCGCGATGCGGTCTTCCACGTTGACGAGCGTTTCGCTGTCGTGGATTTCCTTCGCGATCGCCTGCATTGCAGAGACGGCGCCGCGAATCAGATGGTTCGCCCAGATCACGCAGCTGATGCCGGCCTGGCGGAACGCGTCGGTCGGCGTGCTGTAGTACTTCGTCGGCACGATGACGAGCGGACCGCGTCCTGCCCACTCGCGCGCGAACGTGAGAATCTCGTCCGGCTTCGAAAGCTTGCTGTGGATCAGGATCGCATCCGCGCCTGCCTGGCGATACGCCTCGGCGCGCTTCAGCGCTTCTTCCATGCCCCAGCCCGCGATCAGCGCTTCCACGCGCGCGACGATCGAGAAGTTCGGATCGCTCTGCGAATCCTTGCCGGCCTTGATCTTGCCGCAGAATTCATCGATGTCGGCGAGCGGCTGCGCTTCGCCATTGATGAAGCTGTTGGTCTTCGGAAACTGCTTGTCCTCGATGCACACGCCCGCGATGCCGCGCTGCTCCAGCTTCTTCACCAGACGCCGCACGTTGTTGAAGTTGCCATAGCCGGTGTCGCCGTCGAGCAGGATGGGCAGGTCGCTCGCGTCCGCCATGAACTCGAGGTTGTCGACCACCTGGGTCCAGCTCGCTTCGTTGTTGTCGCGCACGCCGAATTGCGCGGAGATCGACAGGCCCGAGCCCCAGATCGCCTTGAAGCCGGCTTCTCTCGCGATACGCGCCGAAATGCCGTTGTGCGCTTCCATCAGGAATTCGAGGCGGTTGCTTTGCAGCATCTCGCGCAGGCGCAGTGTGCGCGAATAGCCGACGGGAATTTGGGTAGGTGCGTTCATTGTTGGGAGGCTCCGGCAAACTGATGCAGCGCGTTGAGTTGCGGCAGGACTTCGTCGGCCGCGCGCTTCACGTCATTCTGAAAATCGATTTCGATCCACGGTGCGCCGGTCACATCGGCGATGTCGAACACGTGGGACTTTTCCAGCAGCAGGTCGCGCACCGCTTCTTCGTGCGGCAGCTTCGCGCGGCCCGTGGCGACGTAGTCGGCGCAGATCTCGGCGAGGCGCGTGGCCGTCGCGTGGTCGAAGCGGAAGAAGCCGACCGATTCGCCGATCGTGTCGTACTGCAAACCCGCCGCGACCTGCTTGCGCAATTCCACCGGCACGCCGTTTTCGACGCACAGCTTCACCGGCTCGTCGCCGGCTTCGAAGTCGCGGTCGATCAGCAGGCGGTTCACGCTCGCACCCGCCACCAGCGGCGCGAAAATGCGCTCGTCGTAAAGCACGTCGGCGTCCATCAGCAGGACGTCGCCGCCGCGCGTCATGGCGTCCCGCGCGGTATGCACGGACAGCACGCTGCCGAGCGTGAATTCATCGTTGACGACGACTTCGCTCGCGGGCTTCCAGTCGATCGACGCGAGTTCCGCCTCGATCTGCTCGCTCTTGAAGCCGGTCACGAAGACCACTTCAGTCACGCCGGCGGCTTTCAGGAAATGCAGATGGCGTTCGAGCAGCGAGGCATCGCCGAAACGCAGCAAGCACTTGGGCTTCTGCTGGCCTTCGGGTTGCACGAGACGCAGACCCATCCCGGCCGCAAGAATAATTGCGCGCATGGTTGTTGTTCCCTTCGAGGGTGTTCAGTCGATATCCGGCACGCGCGCGAGTCGGCGGCGCTGCCAGCCTTTTTCAACGAAATGCAAATAGACGATGCCCGGCACGCCGAGCAGCAACTCCCGCGCGCGCTTGACGAGCGACAACGCGAGCGCCGCCTCGGGCGGCAAGCCGACCAGGCGCGCGAGCAGCAGATAACCGCCCTCCTGCACGCCGAGCGAACCGGGAATGGCGAAGGCCGCGCCGCGGATCGCCTGGCCGAGACTTTCGAGCATCAGCGCTTCGGTCCAGCCCACTGGATGACCCAGCAGATGCAGCGCGAACCACACTTCGCCCGTGCCCACGAACCAGCCGAGCAGGCTCAGCCCGAAGCTCGACGCGACCTTGCGGCGCTCGCGATAGAGCTCGTGCACGGCGACATCGACGGCTTCGGCGCGTGTGACGAGCGACGACCAGTCGCGCTTCGCGGAGAACTTCGCGGCGATGCCGGAGGCGAAGCGCATCGCTCGGCCGAACAGCCCGCGCCGCTGCGCCAGATAGAAGCCGAAGATCATCAGGCCGATCGTGCCGATCACCGCGAGCACGGCAATCGTCACGCTCGACGACGATCCGCCCGTCGCGTAACCGGTCAGCAGCACGACGCCGACCAGCGCGAACAGCAGTTGCGCGACCGTCTGCATGGTCGTGCTGACGGTGATGACGGCGGCGGCGTCACGCGCGCGCATGCCGCGCTGTGCGAGGTAGCGGACCATCAGCATCGGACCGCCGATCTGGCCTGCCGGCATCAGGCTGTTGACCGATTCGCCGGCCCAGCGGGCCAGCAGCGCTTCGCGCAGCGCCACGCTGCGCTCGTGCGCCGGGAACAGCACGCTGATGGCAACGGCGTCGATGAACAGCGGGACGAAGTGAAACGCGGCCACCGCGACCAGGCCCCAACCGGCCGCGGCGAGCGTCGCCGCCACGGAACCGAAGCCTTGCCAGCCGAGCAGCGCGATGAACAACACCACGCCGGCCGACAGCAGGAAGGTACCGGCGCGACTCATGCCGGTCCGTTCTTGCCGCCCTTGCGGCGAAAGACCTGCCGGAATCCGAAGTACGCGATCGAATCCTTCATGTTCGAGATGAAGCGCTGGAACGGCCGCATCGACGGATTCGTCACGTATTCAAAGGTCAGCGACACGCGCATCTGGTTTTCGCCGAGCGGCGTGACGCGGTGGCGCAGCTTGTCGCCGTCGAAGAAGACGAACGCGCCCGGCGGATAGCGCACCGCACCCGGCTGGTCCGGCACGCCGGGCGTCTTCGTGTGCAGTTCGTATTCGAGCGCGCAGGTGGAGTCGTCGATCACGCCGAGCAGCAAGGTGTAGCGCCGGCCTTCGTAATACGACGTGTCGTAATGCCAGCCGATGTGATCGCCCGGGCGCGTGTAGAAATACAGCGCGTAGGCGTGGGCGTCGTCGGGCGGGGAAACTTGCAGCTTGTCGCCGGTGATGGACTCCAGCCACGCAAGCAGCGCTTCCGAGCGGTACAGCTCCGCGATGAACGGCGCGAGCTGGTCCAGCGTATGGCGGCTCACGCTGCCGCCCGCCTTGTGACCCGGCAGGTAGTTGCGGTTCACGGCCGGCGTCACGGCATGCACGGCGGCGATCAGGCGCTCGGTGAAATCAGGCGGCAGGAAGTCTTCGATGTACAGAAACGACCCTTGCTGGCCATACTCGTCCCGCAATGCGGGCGTGGGCAGCGCGGCGAGGCGCGTGTTCATCGTTGCGTCGATGTCGCGCCGCGACACCGTCGCTGCCGCGGCGGGCTGCGCCGCCGGGTTGTCCGGAAAAGCCGTCGTGCTCATCTCACCGCCTGGAAATCATTGCCGTCCTTCGCGGGCGACGCCTGCGCGCGTCGCTGTTTCGCGGCGACGCGCTGATAGTCCACGGCCACGTACACGGCAAACAGCGGCGCGCCGATGGCCGCGGCCATCAGGAAAGGCGTCATGCCGTTCAGAAGAGTGACGACAGGCAGCAGATAAAGCACGTCTTCGGTCTCGAAGCCGGCCATCGAGGCCTGTTGCGTGCCCGACTTGCCGACCATCGACTCGATGCGCATGCGCAGATAGAAGATCAGCGCCACCGCGACGCCCGCAAGGCCGCCGAGCCACTGGGCCGGCACGAGCAAGGAAGGATGATGCACGGCCACATAGAAGCCGATGCCGAGGAACAGCAGCACCGTGACGAGCGCGTCGCACGCGAGGTCGTAGAGGTGGCCGATCTTGCTCGACTGTCCGCTGATGCGGGCCAGTTCGCCGTCGGTGTGATCGACGAGATTCGACAGCGCGATCAGCGCGGCGCCGAGCGAACACAACCAGAACTCGCCGAGCGAAAGATACCAGGCGCCAGCCAGACCGATCGCAAGGCGCAGCGTGGTCAGATGGTTGGGTGTGACAGGGGTGCCGACGAGCGGCGTGACGAGGCGTCGGGCAAGCCGTGCGTCCCAGGTGGCGGGCTCAGGAACGGCTTTGGGATGGGGCGGACACGATTTTGTCATCCCGGGAATATATCGCTAATTCGGCGAACCTGCATATATTGCGGGGCGCCGTTTCAGCGATAACTCCCTGTTTAGTCAAGGCCAGCGGGCGATTCTGAAAGTTCGACTTTCACTTTCGACAAAGCCGTAAATTGTTGTACACGGCAAAACTTTCCGATGCCGAACCCGCAACCCGGCTGCCGGTTCGGACACGCGATCATTCGACCGTCTTCTGCACCGGCGCGGGAGCGGGCGGCGGCACCGTGCGCTCGTTCGAACTCGTCGCGGACGCCGTTTCGTTCGACATCATGCCGTCCTTGCCCATCGGCAGCGTGACCGTACGCACAGTGCCGTTGCCGAGCGGGAAGTCGGCGAGCGCGCTGCGGACGAGATAAGGCATGGCCTGGTAGAGCGAGGCATCGCCCGTCGAATTGACGGCCGTGACCTTGTAGGCTTCGCGGCCGGTCTGGCGGTCGGTCATGCGGATCTGCAGCGCGTGGATGTACACCGGATAGGTCTGGTCGACATAGGCTGTCGGACCCCACGGGCCATAGCCGCCCCAGCCCCCTCCCCAGCCGCCCCACGGGCCGCCCCATGGACCACCCCACGGGCCGCCGTACATCCACGGATCGTAATAGACCGGCTGGCGCACGGTCATCGTGTCACCGCGGACCGAATAGCTGATCGCGACCTGATAGTTCGCGCTCGCGTCGGGCACCTGGCGGAAGTTGTACTTCGACAGCTCATTGGCGACGAGCGTCTCGTACGTCGTCTGTTCGATGCTGTTGCGCTGCTCGTCCTTGCGCGCGAATGCGTAGGTGCGGGTCGTGTCGTTGCCGCTCCAGTCGGAGAAGGCGGTCACCTGGGTCTGCACGTAGGTCGTGCAGCCCGCGAGCCAGGTCGCCGCGAGTAACAGCGTCCATCTGAAAAACGCGTTCATGGTCCCGTTCATGGTCATCCTCACTCCGTTGCAGCACCCATACCGGTTTATCACCAGCCTCCGGGCAGCCCGGAAGCCTCCTTGTTTTGTGGGGTTTGCGGCGCGTCATGCCGTCCGGTTCACGATCCCCGAGCGGCTTGTACAATGGTTCGACCAGGCGCGCACGCGTTCGTGCGTTCGACGTTCATGCGTTCTGCGTTCGCATGCGGGACGCCGGCGCCGCCGTTCAATCCAAACATGAAGACCCTGCCATGTCTACCACGACCGCTTCCGCAGTGATCCGCCGCGAGGACTATACGCCACCCGCCTTCCTGATCGAGTCTGTCGCGCTCGAGTTCGATCTCGTGCCGTCGCGCACAGTGGTCAGGAACACGATGAAGCTGCGTCGCAATCCCGACGCTGCCGCCTTCGGACCGGACGCGCGGCTCGAACTCATGGGCGAGCAACTCGAATTCGTCAGCGCGACGGTCAACGGCGCGGCGCACGCGGATGCCCGGGTTCACGAGGCGGGACTGTCGCTTGGCGGGCTGCCGTCCGATGCCTTCGAGCTTAGCATCGAGAGCATCTGCAATCCGGCTGAGAACACGACGCTCTCCGGACTTTATGTCTCCAGCGGCAACTTCTTCACGCAGTGCGAAGCCGAGGGCTTTCGCCGCATCACCTACTTCCTCGACCGTCCGGACGTGATGGCCACCTACACCGTCACGCTGCGCGCCGACAAGACCGCGTATCCGGTGTTGCTGTCGAACGGCAATCTGATCGCCGAGGGCGATCTGCCAGACGGCCGCCATTTCGCGCAATGGGAAGATCCGTTCAAGAAGCCGAGCTATCTGTTCGCGCTGGTGGCCGGCAAGCTGGTGTGCATCGAGGAGCGCATCGAGTCGGGCTCCGGGAAGGAGAAACTGCTGCAGGTCTGGGTCGAGCCGCACGATCTCGACAAGACCCGTCATGCGATGGACTCGCTGATCCACTCGATCCGCTGGGACGAAAAGCGCTTCGGGCTGGAACTGGATCTGGACCGCTTCATGATCGTCGCGGTGAGCGACTTCAACATGGGCGCGATGGAGAACAAAGGCCTCAACATCTTCAACACGAAGTACGTGCTGGCCAATCCGGAAACCGCCACCGACACCGATTTCTCGAACATCGAGGCCGTGGTCGGCCATGAATATTTCCATAACTGGACGGGCAACCGGGTGACCTGCCGCGACTGGTTCCAGTTGAGCCTGAAGGAAGGCCTGACCGTGTTCCGCGACCAGGAATTCTCCGCCGACATGGCCGCCGGCGACGCCGACGGCGCGGCCAGCGCCGCGGCGCGCGCGACCAAGCGCATCGAGGACGTGCGCGTGCTGCGCCAGATGCAGTTCGCCGAGGACGCAGGCCCGATGGCCCATCCGGTGCGCCCGGAGAGCTACGTCGAGATCAACAACTTCTACACGATGACCGTCTACGAGAAAGGCTCGGAAGTCGTGCGGATGTACCAGACGCTGTTCGGGCGCGACGGCTTCCGCCGCGGCATGGACCTGTATTTCAAGCGTTTCGACGGCCAGGCCGTCACCTGCGACGACTTCCGCCAGGCGCTGGCCGACGCGAATCATCGCGATCTCGCCCAGTTCGAGCGCTGGTACAGCCAGGCGGGCACGCCGCGCGTCTCGGTGCGCGCGCAGTACGACGCCGCCGGCAAGCGCTATACGCTGTCGCTGACACAGGGCTATGGCGACGCGTCCGAAGCCGCGCGCGAGACCCAGAAAGGTCCGCTGCTGATTCCGTTCTCGGTCGGCCTGATCGGCCGCAACGGCGCCGATCTGCCACTGCGCCTGGAAGGCGAGAAGGAGCCGAACGGCACGACGCGCGTGCTCGAATTCACCCAGCGCGAGCAGTCGTTTACGTTTGTCGATGTGAACGAGGCGCCGCTGCCTTCGCTGCTGCGCAATTTCTCGGCGCCGGTGATCGTCGAATACGACTATACGAACGAAGAACTCGCCTTCCTGCTCGCGCATGACAGCGATCCGTTCAACCGCTGGGAAGCCGGTCAGCGGCTCGCGACCCGCGAACTGCTGGCGCTCGCCGGGCGCGCGGCGCAGGGCGAGGCGCTGGCCATCGACGATGCCGTGATCGCGGCGTTCGCCCAGCTGCTCGACGACACCACCCTCACGCCGGCCTTCCGCGAACTCGCGCTGATGCTGCCTTCGGAAAGCTATCTGGCCGAACAGATGACGGTGTCCGACCCGGCCGCCGTGCATGCGGCGCGCGTCTTCATGAGCCGTCGGCTGGCAGCGCAACTGCGCGACAAGTGGCTTGCGACGTATGAAGCGAACCGCACGCCCGGCGAGTACCGGCCGGTGCCGGAAGACGCGGGCAAGCGCGGCCTGAGGAACCTCGCCCTTGCCTACCTGAGCCAGCTCGACGACCCCGCCGACGCCGTCCGCCTCGCGCAGGCGCAGTACGACAGCGCCAACAACATGACCGACCGCTCGGCCGCCCTCGCCGCCCTGCTGCTCGCGAGCGCGACGCCCGGCGCGGATGCGACCGTCGCCGACGCGGCGCTGGCCGACTTCTATCGCCGCTTCGAAAAGGAGGCGCTCGTCATCGACAAGTGGTTTGCGCTTCAGGCGACGCAGCGCGGCGGACCGGATCGCAAGGTGATCGAGATCGTGCGCAAGCTGATGCAGCACCAGGCGTTCACGCTCAAGAACCCGAACCGCGCGCGTTCGCTGATCTTCAGCTTCTGCAGCGGCAATCCGGCGCAGTTCCATGCCGCCGATGGCTCCGGCTACGCGTTCTGGGCCGAACAGGTGATCGCCCTCGACGCACTCAATCCGCAGGTCGCCGCGCGTCTGGCGCGCGGGCTGGAGTTGTGGCGCCGCTTCACGCCGCCATTGCGCGAGAAAATGCATGCCGCGCTGAGCGAGGTGGCGGCGAAGGCGAAATCGCGCGATGTGCGCGAGGTCGTGGAGAAGGCGCTCGCCGCTTGAGCACTGTTTTGTCGGGGTTTTTTTCCGCCGAGTGAGTGGCGGCAAGCGGCTGGAGGCCGCCGTGCGCAGCCTGGCGCGCGGCGGCCTTGCTCGTTTCTGGCCGATGCACACCGGCGTTGTCACACGGTGGGACAGGGTCGAGCGGTTAGAATCGCAAATATTCGTCTAACGCTCACGGAGCCTCGCATGTCCTCCATTTCCAGCCGTACCACGCTCACGAAGTATCTGATCGAGCAGCAGCGCGAACACCAGAATCTGCCCGCCGACCTGCGTCTCCTGCTCGAAGTCGTGGCGCGGGCCTGCAAGCAGATCGGCTATCACGTGAGCAAGGGCGCCTTGGGCGAAGCGCTCGGCTCGGCCGGCAGCGAGAATGTCCAGGGCGAAGTGCAGAAGAAGCTCGACGTGCTCTCGAATGAAATCCTGCTCGAAGCCAACGAATGGGGCGGCAATCTGGCCGCGATGGCATCGGAAGAAATGGAAAAGATCTTCCCGATCCCCAATCGCTATCCGAAGGGCAACTATCTGCTGACCTTCGATCCGCTCGACGGCTCCTCCAACATCGACGTGAACGTGTCGATCGGCACGATCTTTTCGGTGCTGCGCTGTCCGGACGGCGTGGAACCGAGCGAACAGGCGTTCATGCAGCCGGGCTCGCAACAGGTGGCGGCCGGCTATGCGGTGTATGGTCCGCAAACCGTGCTCGTGCTGACGACCGGCCATGGCGTGAACTGCTTCACGCTCGATCGCGAACTCGGTTCGTGGGTGCTCACCCAGCGCGACATGACGATTCCGGTCGAGACGCGCGAGTACGCGATCAATGCATCGAACAGCCGGCACTGGTATGAGCCGGTGCAGCGCTATGTCGGCGAGCTGACCGACGGCAAGGAAGGCGCGCGCAAGGAAGACTTCAACATGCGCTGGATTGCCTCGATGGTCGCGGACGTGCACCGTATCCTGAGCCGCGGCGGCATCTTCATGTACCCGGCCGACAAGCGCGACCCGTCCAAGCCCGGCAAGCTGCGCCTGATGTATGAAGCCAATCCGATGGCGTTCATCGTCGAGCAGGCCGGCGGCGCGGCGACCAACGGCGAGCAGCGCATTCTTGATATCGTCCCGACGAGCCTGCATCAGCGCGTCGCGGTGTTCCTCGGCTCGAAGAGCGAAGTGGATCGCGTCACGCGCTACCATCACGAAAAGAAAATTTGATTCGAGCTATTGCCAATTCGAGAAAACGGTCGCTATAATCTTGTTTCTCTGATGCCGGAATAGCTCAGACGGTAGAGCAGCGCATTCGTAATGCGAAGGTCGGGGGTTCGATTCCTCTTTCCGGCACCATCAGGATTCAGCAGTAAAAAACCCCGCGTTCACGCAAGTGACGCGGGGTTTTGCTTTATCCGTTCATTTCCTGTCCGCACTCTTTTCGTACCCCACGAGTGGGTGGATGCGTATGCCGCGCACCTATGCCACGATTCCCTCAAGTGGTCTTGATCCGCTTCAGCGCGTGCGCGTCTTTGGTCGAAACTTCCTCCGCGATTTCACGTTCAGCCCGAGTGCGCGTCTGATTCGCTTTTTATGTGCGGCTTCGTACAACAACACGCTATTTTCCGCTCTGCACCATCGAGCGTCAACGCAGGTTTCCCGGTATCGTTATATCCATAGAGGAAACGCTACAGTCGGACATGATTTGAGGTCGTGGGATCGGCAAGCAAGGCGCCATGCGGCTGACAGCGAGATCCCGTAAGGCCTGGAAGGCGAAGTTTTTGCGATAAGGGATTTTAAGGGTGAGTATGCATTACCGATGCGCCACCCTTCAGAACACGAACGATCATGCGTTGTGCTTTAGCCGTATCGATTGGATTCAAGTTGAATCGGCAGCCATCCGATAACGCATTTTGAGAGGATTTTGAGTTTGAACTGCTGCTGGTGTGCGGCGGCGCAACAGCCGCACCCATCAGGTTGGCGCAATTGAGTGTTGTCATTGAGGAGAGAGATCATGGACGCAAAACCGACAAAAATCCCGACGCCCGACAAGGTGCTGTGTCCGGATCAGGATCCGGTAGCCGTCGAATTTCTCGCGACCGAATTGCCTGAGCATGTCAGAGCCTTCTTCGACGAGCAGCGCAACGCTGCACAGTCGAAGTAGGCAGGATGCACTGGATCACGCAGTCGTCGTGGGAATGACTGCCCGCCGTGTGCGGTGCAAGCGGACGTTCGCGTCCGGACGTGGCGCGCGCCAGGTTGTTACACGTCGTTGATTCAGGGGCGAGTCGCAGATGCCGGCTCGCCTGCTCAGGACGCTCACCTCCTCCTCTTTGTTGATCCCCGCCGACGGTACGCTATTCTGGCGCTTTTGCTCGTTCATGCCGATGCGCCGCCGCCCGACCCTCTCCCTTCTCGTTCCCGCCGCTTTCGCCTGCGCACTTGCGCTTGCCGCACCCGGAACCGCCCACGCCGATGGCGACGAGTCCGCCTTCACCAACGTCATCGCTCTGGTTTCGCAGCGTCTTGCGCTCGCAGAACCCGTCGCGCGCTGGAAGTGGGCGCATCACGATGCGATCACCGACGCGCCGCGCGAGGAAGCGCTGCTCAAGCAAGTCGAACAGAAAGCGCGTGCCGCGCAGGTCGATCCTGAATTTGCGCGTGCCTTCTTTCGCGATCAGATCGAGGCGAGCAAGGACGTCCAGAACGCCCTGTTCGCCAACTGGCGCAAGCTCAAGGCCGCGCCGGAAGGCACGCCGCCGGATCTCGCAAAAGACACGCGCCCGAAGCTCGATCAGCTCACACGCTCGCTGATCGCGGCGCTTGGGCACGTTGAGCCGCTTCGTCACACCGACGATTGCCCCGTCCGGCTCGCAGAAAGCGTCGCGCGATGGAAGCATCTGACGCGCTACGACGCCGCGATGGATGCGCCGCTCGAGCGCGCCCTGTCGCATGTCTGCGCAAGCGGCGGGTTGGGCGCGGTGGGTTGACCGAAGACTAGAACGCGGCGGCGAGCGGGCGGATGTCGAGCGGCGTCACGGCAAGACCGCGCGCGAGTCGCTCGCTCAGGATGCGATAGGTCGTCAATTCGAAGCCAGGCGCCACGGCCCCCGCCGACAGCACAGCCGCTGCGTCCAGCGAGTCGGCCGAGCCAAGGTATTGCCATTGATTCACAACATGCCATACGCGTCGCGCCGACTCGGCGTCGCGCTCCTCGACGGCAATCGCACCCGCATACGGCCAGGGCGCGCCACGCGCTTCGCCGGAGCGCGGCTTCGGTACACGGTTGTGGGCCGGCCGCAACGCCGCAATCCACTGCGCCTCGGCAAGCATTGCGCCGATTTCGCCACCCGTCGCCTTCCATTCGACACGGCGCACGAGCGACGCCAGCCGCAAGTCCTTCGCGGAACGCTTCGGTCCGACCAGATGCGAGCGCACGCGCTGCCGCAGACGGACGCTTCGGCCGACGTACAGCGGTGTGTCGTCGTCGCCATGGAACACGTAGGCGCCGCAGCCGGCGGGAATGCGCTCGATCGTGTCCTCGTCGATGTGCGCTGCAAGCTGGAACCGGCGCGTCACCCGCTCCAGATGCGCCTGCATGACGTCCGGCGCGTGCGCGCCATGCAGGTGTTGCCAGAACTGCCAGAGGAGATCGGCGTCGGCGAGCGCCCGGTGGCGCGCCGACGGCACGAGCGCATGGCGTTGCACGAGTGCGTCGAGACCGTGACGGGCTTCGGACGGATACACCGCCCGCGACAACTGCACGGTGCAAAGCACGTCCGGCACGAACCGAAGTCCGACGCGCTTGAACTCGCCTTTGAGAAAACCGTGATCGAAATGGGCGTTGTGCGCGACGAAGAGTCGCCCGCTCATCCGTTCGAGCAGGCTCTCGGCCAGTTGGTCGAACGTGGGCGCGTTGCGCACCATGGCGTCGTTGATGCCGGTCAGCTGCTGGACGAACGCGGGAATTGACCGTTGTGGATTGACCAGCGAAGTCCACTGCGAGACGCCCTGCGGACCGACTTCGACGATGCCGATCTCAGTGATGCGGTCGACGCCGAAGGTACCCCCTGTCGTCTCGAGATCGACGAAAACGATGGGTTCGGCCGGGAGCGTGAAACGGGATGAATCGGAGTGCATCATGGACGGCGGGGAAGCGGTGCGCCTGACAGGACCGGACAGGCGCGTAATAAAAATGAATTGCCCATTCTAACGCAGGGCATCGCTTGGTCCCGGCCGCGCAGACGCGTCACTCGACAATTAAGCATTCCCCGCATTTCGTGGTGGCGCAATCGAGACGCGATGAACGCTGAGGTGAAAGATAAAAACGTCGAAAACCATTTCATAAATAAACTGGCAATAGAGGCAAACCCTCAATCAAGCCGACTGATTAACGCGCAGGAAAGGGACTTCACGCGCTTCGGGGAAGCCAAAGTGTGCACCGAGGCGGCACCCCGCGCTGCATCCCTGCCTGCAAGGCCCGGCCTCGCTGGCGCTGTGCCTTGAGAGGGACAACGCGCCGCTACGCCGACATGAATCAGGTTGAAGTTTCAAACCCCGTTATTCTCCAAATTCAAACCGGAGTATTGATAACGGCTGCGTTGAAAAGCGTCTTATCCAGCGCGCTTCAAAGCATCGAATCGATTCCCCAACTCAAATAAAGTTGCAATTCCAGACAATAAATAAATTACGAGGAAATACGGATTTTATCGACAAATAAAATTCAAAACAACACGCACCCGCCACCCTTGCCGGATTCTCCACGAACGCCACCTGCCGGTTTTATCCGCTATCAACATCCAGAATGGCGCCGACGACAAACTGCTTTCACTAGTTTCGAAGCAGGAAGCTTTGACCGGGTCAATAAGAGCACAACAAGGAATTTTGTCCCGATGACAGCCGGCACCATCCCCCGTTCAACCTCATTTTCCTCTCCAGCCAGTCTGCGCAAGGCTCCGGACGTCTTGCGGACGCACGCGTCATTCGAAAATCAGGACGAAAAAAAAGCGCGACTGGGAAGTCGCGCTGACAAAGTTTGGAGATCTTTTTCCGTCAACGAAAAAGTCTGCTTCGGAAAGCAGAACACTCAGTATAGCGACGCCCCTCGCACAAATTACCTGCATAAAACACAAACTTCTCTTTCAGATTTATCAACAATCCAATTGGGGAAATTATTTGTTGCTTCTGCACGTCAATTTGTGTCGTTCATGCGCAACGCCAATCGGTTGACACCTTAGCCCTTACGACTTCATTCGTACTTAAACCGTTGTAAATAAACAGGAATAAGCAGATTTCCGAT
Source organism: Caballeronia sp. LZ035 (assembly GCF_031451175.1). Taxonomy (NCBI): domain Bacteria; kingdom Pseudomonadati; phylum Pseudomonadota; class Betaproteobacteria; order Burkholderiales; family Burkholderiaceae; genus Caballeronia; species Caballeronia sp. LZ035. The sequence continues at coordinate 1,126,365 of NZ_JARUXS010000001.1, read as the reverse complement.
CATTGCGCGAGCGAGAATGGTTTATTGCGGAAATCGAACAACGCTCTGGGTGACACGGTTCTTTACACTTCGTCTGGTCCGGAAACAAATGCGTTGGCTGCCGATGCATTGCTCTTCTGGCCGCGCCCTCTCGCAGCGCGCCGGAACGAGGTTTCCTCAAAGCCTGGGTCCTGGGCCCAATCTGCTCTCGGAGTTACAAAGATGAAAAAGACTCTCATGGTCGCCGCCCTGACGGGCGTTTTTGCTTCCGCCGCCCATGCGCAAAGCAGCGTCACGCTGTATGGCCTGATCGATGCCGGCATCACCTACACGAACAACAACGTGACGACGGCCGGCGGCACGGGCCACAGCAACTTCAAGGCGACGAGCGGTTCGGTCAACGGCAGCCGTTGGGGCCTGCGCGGCGCTGAAGACCTCGGCGGCGGCCTGAAGGCAATCTTCACGTTGGAGAACGGCTTCAACATCATGAACGGCACGAACGGCCAAGGTGGTCGCGAGTTCGGCCGTCAGGCATTCGTCGGTCTGTCGAGCACGCAGTTTGGCGCCGTGACGCTCGGCCGTCAGTATGACTCCGTCGTCGACTTCGTCGGCCCGCTGGCCCTGACCGGCACGCAATACGGCGGCACGCAGTTCGCCCACCCGTTCGACAACGACAACCTGGACAACACGTTCCGCGTCAACAACTCGATCAAGTACACGAGCGCCAACTACGCCGGCTTCAAGCTGGGCGCGATGTACGGCTTCTCGAACGAGGCAGGCGGCTTTGCGGATAACCGTGCTTACAGCGTCGGCGCATCGTACAACTACGGCCCGTTGAACGTTGCTGGCGCGTACATGCAACTGAACAACGTCGGTTCGGCAACGAACAACATCGCTGGTGCAGTCGGCAGCGACAACTCGCCGTTCACGGCTGGTCGTCAGCGCATCTTCGGCGGTGGCATCAACTACGCGTTCGGCCCGGCAACGGTCGGCTTCGTGTTCACGCAGACGATGCTGGACAACGCAACGTCGCTGAACAACGTCGCAACGAACGCAGGCAACATCAACCTCGGCGACAGCCACGTTCGCTTCACGAACTACGAAGTCAATGGCCGTTACAACCTGACGCCGGCTCTGTCGGTTGCTGGCGCGTACACGTACACGGACAGCCGCATCGCTGGCGAAAAGCCGAAGTTCCATCAGTTCAGCCTGCAAACGGCCTACGCGCTGTCGAAGCGTACGGACGTGTACCTGCAAGGCGAATACCAACACATGACCGACGACGATGGCCTGCCCATCGGCGCGACGATCAACGGCGTCGGTATGTCGTCGTCGTCGAACCAGGTTTCGGCAACGGTTGGCGTGCGTCACCGCTTCTAAGCGTCACTGGCAGTCTTGATGTAGAAAAGCCGCTCTTCGGAGCGGCTTTTTTTCGTTTTGCAGCCGTGCAGGCCATCCTGAGCCGGACGAAACAGGCGCCTCAGCGCGGATAACGCACGTCGAGAATATCGATCTGCCGCACGCCCGCGGGCGTATGCAGCGCCACCGTATCGCCGATCTTCGCCTTCAGCAACGCACGCGCCATCGGCGAGATCCAGCTCACCCAGCCGCGCTCGAGATCCACCTCGTCCACGCCGGCAATCGTCACAGTGTTCACTTCGCCATCGTCGCCGGCGTAATCGACCGTCGCGCCGAAGAAGACCTGGTCCACGTTCTCCTGCTTGCTGCTGTCCACCACCTCCGCCGCGTCCAGCCGTTTGGTCAGGAAGCGGATGCGCCGGTCGATCTCGCGCAGGCGCCGCTTGCCGTAGATGTAGTCGCCGTTCTCCGAACGGTCGCCGTTCGACGCCGCCCAGGACACCAGCTTGACCACTTCCGGACGCTCGTTGTCGAGCAGTTGCAGCAGCTCGTCACGCAGGCGTTGATGCCCTTGCGGCGTGATGTAGTTCTTCGTGCCCGCCGGGACGTCGGGGTGCGCGGTTTCGAGATCGTCGTCGCTGTCGTCCGACTCTTTGACAAATGCCTTGTTCATGATGCGAATCCAGATTCGGTTGCGAGATGACACACGCTTTCAAAACATCAACTTACCATGCGGAACATGCATGTCATACGAAGAAAACCGGGAATTTGCCCTATAAGCCTTCCAATTCTGGACTAGCTTGGCTATAATTCCGCTTCTGCGTGCGGCTGTAGCTCAGTTGGATAGAGTACTTGGCTACGAACCAAGGGGTCGTGGGTTCGAATCCTGCCAGCCGCACCACTTTTTTCCTGATGTCTTCGTCACTGGCGGTCGCGCCAAAAGATGATTGCATCACGCGCTTGACCATAAGCGCATTGAAGTCACATGAAGCAGTACCGTTTTGCGTGCGGCTGTAGCTCAGTTGGATAGAGTACTTGGCTACGAACCAAGGGGTCGTGGGTTCGAATCCTGCCAGCCGCACCATCTTAGAAGGGCCTTCCAGACGGAAGGCCCTTTTTCTTTTGCAGGCGTGAACTACCTGCATCGGACCGTGCAATCAACCGCGCGGACTCGAACCGATGTCGCCAATATGCTTCTCAGGCGATGGCACGTCTTCCACCGACACCACCGCGCTCGACTCGCCGATCGCTTCCGCACGCGTCCCCAGCAACGATTGCGGGCGGCGCATGAATTCGTCTTCCACCGTATCGCCGAACGCCTGCCGCACGAACGCGCGCAACAGCGCGATGCGCAGCGACGCTCCGCGCCCTTCCACGTTCTCGCCGTCCTTGCCAAAGCTCACGCTGCAGACCACTTCGCCGCGCCCGTGATCGTGCATCTCGAGCTTGCAGGCACGCTCCAGCACCACGGCGGCGGCTTCCCATGATGTCGACGGCAAAAAGCGCCCGTCCCATGGCCGTCCGCGATCGTTGCCGCGGATGGAAAGCGTCTCGCCGCTATCGGTAAAGTGGATTTCCCGAACGAATTCGTGCAGCCCGCGCGCGACCCAGTAGTCGAGTGTGGCGCCTTCGAGATCGGATGTGTTCATTGCGGCGCTTTCTCCTGTCGATGAAGGACGGAGCCTGCACGCCGCGTTCCCGCGCCGGGATCAATAGTCGGCGCGTTCCCGGTCGACGCGCATGCCGCCGTCCTGATTGCGATGATGCGGTTCGTCGCTCGGACGTTCACGCGCGATCCGCATGACGTCGTGATTGGTTCGCACGCGGCGCATCACGTTCGCCAGATGCACGCGGTCGCTGACCTGGATCACGAAGCGCAGCAGCTTGGCTTCCTGCGACACGTCCTCATCCATCGCGATGTGCACGATGTTCGCGTCCGCCGACGTGATGTCGGCCGCGACGCGCGCGAAGACGCCCTTGGTGTTCTTGACCAGCACCTTCACGGCGACGTCGAACAGGCGGCCCGGCTGCGGCGCCCAGGCGACGTCGATCCAGCGGCCCGGATCGCGCTTGTGAATGCGCTGCGCGACACGGCAATCGGTGGTGTGGATCGCCATGCCGAGGCCGATGCCGATATAGCCCATGATGTCGTCGCCGGGAATCGGGCGGCAGCACGGCGACAACTGCACCGACATGCCTTCCGTGCCCGTGATGACGACCGGCGGCGCGGTATTGGTGTTGTGATGGTCGCGATGCGGATGCTCGTCGCCGTCGAGACCGTTCATCAGCACCTCGATGCGCTTGGCCATCACCGCGGCCACACGGCGCCCGAGGCCGATATCCGCGAAGATTTCCTGACGGGTCTTGTTGCCGGTCCAGAGCACGAGCTTTTCCCAGACTTCCGGCGTGACGTCCGACAGCGCGAGGCCATAGCCCTTGAGACTTTGATCGACGAGCCGCTCGCCCAGTTGAACAGACTCGTTCAGGCGCATCGTCTTCAGATAGTGACGGATGGCCGAGCGCGCCTTGCCGGTGCGCACGAAACCGAGCCACGCCGGATTCGGCTTCGAATACGGCGCGGTGATCACTTCGACGATATCGCCGCTCTTCAGCTCCGTGCGCAACGGCAGGAGCTCGTTGTTGATCTTCACCGCGACGCACTGGTTGCCGAGGTCGCTGTGAATGGAATACGCGAAGTCGAGCGCGGTTGCGCCGCGCGGCAGCGGCATGATGCGCGACTTCGGCGTGAAAACGTAGACGGCGTCCGGGAACAGATCGATCTTGACGTGTTCGAGGAATTCGCTCGAATCGCCCGCTTCGCTCTGGATGTCCAGCAGCGACTTGAGCCATTGATGCGCGCGCTTCTGCACGTCGTTCAGGTCGGCGCCGCCGTTCTTGTAGAGCCAGTGCGCCGCGACGCCGGCTTCGGCGATCTCGTGCATCTTGCGCGTGCGGATCTGGAACTCGATAGGCGCGCCGAACGGGCCGACCAGCGTGGTGTGCAAGGACTGATAGCCGTTGACCTTCGGGATCGCGATGTAGTCCTTGAACTTGCCCGGCACCGGCTTGTAGAGCGCATGCAGCGCGCCGATGCAGGTATAGCATTCGAGCGCGCTCTCGACGACCACCCGAAAGCCATACACGTCGAGCACCTGCGAGAACGACAACTGCTTGTCGCGCATCTTCTTGTAGATGCTGTAGATGGTCTTCTCGCGGCCGGTGACTTCCGCGTTGATCTTGGCGTCCGCGATGGTGCGCTGCACCGCTTCGAGAATCTTGCCGACCACTTCGCGCCGGTTGCCGCGCGCTGCCTTCACCGCTTTTTCGAGCGTGGCGTAGCGGGTCGGATTGAAGTTCGCGAACGAGAGGTCCTGCAGCTCGCGGTAGGTATTGTTCAGACCGAGCCGGTGCGCGATAGGCGCGTAGATGTCCAGCGTCTCGCGCGCCACGCGCCGGCGTTTTTCCGGCGGCACCGCGCCCAGCGTGCGCATGTTGTGCAGGCGGTCGGCCAGCTTCACGAGGATCACGCGCACGTCGCGCGCCATCGCGAGCAGCATCTTGCGGAAGTTCTCCGCCTGCGCTTCCTCGCGATTGCGGAATTCCATCTTGTCCAGCTTGGACAAGCCGTCGACCAGTTCCGCGACCTTCGCACCGAAGCGCTCCGCAATCTCCGTCTTGGTCACGCCCTGATCTTCGATCACGTCGTGCAACAGCGCCGCCATGATCGATTGCGCGTCCAGCTTCCAGCTCGCGCAGATTTCCGCGACCGCCACCGGATGCGTGATGTACGGCTCGCCGCTCTGGCGATACTGCCCGAGATGCGCTTCGTCGCTGAAATGGAAGGCTTGCTTGACTTCCTTGATCTCTTCGGCCGTGATGTAGCCGGAGAGCGCATTCGTCAGTTTCGCGATGGAAACGACGTCATGCTTGCGCGGCTGTTCAGGCGTCGCGGTCGGCCCGAACAGATGGCGGAAGGATTGTTCGAGAACGGCGTCGATGTACCTGCGCGCCGCATGCGGCTTGTCGGCGTCGAGCAAGGGATCGGCGTCGGTGTCGAGATCGGGGTCCACGGCGGCGGAGACGGGCAACGGTGTCTGACTCATGATCGCCTCCTCCGTGGTGATGTGTGCGACGCGGGTTGCAGATGTAACTCAGGGAACCGAGGCCGGTTCCCTGCTTGATTCAAGCCCTCAGACGGGCACCTTCTTCAGCATCTCGATGCCCACTTGCCCCGATGCGATTTCACGCAGTGCGACGACAGTGGGCTTGTCGCGGCTTTCGATCTTCGGCGTATGGCCTTGCGCCAGCTGGCGAGCGCGATAGGTTGCAGCGAGTGCGAGCTCGAAGCGGTTAGGGATTTGTTTCAGGCAGTCTTCGACGGTGATGCGGGCCATGTTGGTTTCCTTCTCGATATGAACTTTATTCTACCTTATGTGACCGACAGGACCCGGCCACCGCGGTGGTCATGATTGCGGCGTGGAATGGATGCCGAGATCCACGAAGAGCTGCGTATTGCGGGCGTATTGCGACGTGAAGCGCAGACGCGTTGCAGCGACGAGGCAACGCAACTCGGTGAGTGCGCGGTCGAAATTTTCGTTGATGACCACGTACTCCGCTTCCGACGCATGCGCCATCTCGCTGCCGGCCGCGAGCAGACGGCGCACGATCACCTTGTCGGAATCCTGGCCGCGTTTCTTGAGGCGGTCTTCGAGCGCATCCAGCGAGGGCGGCAGAATGAAAATCTCCACCGCATTGCGGAACTGCTTCTTCACCTGCTGCGCGCCCTGCCAGTCGATTTCGAGCAGCACGTCATGGCCCATCTTCATCTGGTCGGCGATCCACACCTTGGAGGTGGCGTAGTAGTTGCCGTGCACTTCGGCGCTTTCGAGAAACTCGCCGCGCTCGCGCCGCTCCATGAATTCGTCGACGGACACGAAGTGATACTGCACGCCGTTGGTTTCCTTCGAACGCGCTTCACGCGTCGTGTAGGAAACCGACAGCAGGATGGCCGGATCTTCGGCGAGCAAAGCGTTCACGAGCGTGGACTTGCCGGCGCCCGACGGCGCGACGACCATGAACAGGTTGCCCGGATAAATCCCGGTGTAGTGGCTGTGCGAGCGGTGCGGTGTGGGGTTCGACATGATGGTGCGTTACTCCAGATTCTGTACTTGCTCGCGCATTTGTTCGATGAGCAGCTTGAGCGTCATCGAGGCGTCGGCGAGTTCCTTCGCGGCGGCTTTCGACCCGAGCGTATTCGCTTCGCGGTTGAGTTCCTGCATCATGAAGTCGAGCCGCTTGCCGACCTTGCCGCCCTTTTGCAGCACGTGGCGCGTCTCGGTCAGATGCGCGGTGAGACGCTGCAATTCCTCGGCGATATCGATACGGATGCCGTAGATGGTCACTTCCTGGCGGATGCGTTCGGCGACTTCCTCGCGCGGCACGCTGGCGGCAGAGGCGCCGTCGGCGGTGGCGATGCCGAGCGCATCCTGCAGCCGCTCGACGATCTTGTGCTGATGCCGCGCGATCAGTTCGGGCACGAGCGGCGTGATGCGCGCGACGATCGCTTCCATCTCCGTCACGCTGTTGAGCAGCACATTGCCGAGCGCGGCGCCTTCGCGGCCGCGCACTTCGATGAGATCGCCAATGGCCTGCTTGCCGCACGCCAGCACCGCTTCCCGCAAAGTTTCCTGCGACACCGAGCTTTCCGCGAGCACGCCGGGCCAGCGCAGGATTTCGCCGGTGCGCATGCGTTCGGCGTCGGGAAAGATGTCGAGCACGGCGCGCTCGAGCGTGGCGAGTTGGCTGAGCGCGTCGCGATTGAGCGCGCCGGCGTTGGCTGTCTGTTCGACCCGATTCAGGTTGATGCGGATATCGACCTTGCCGCGCGAAAGCTTGCTCATCAGCATTTCGCGCAACTGCGGCTCGGTGGCGCGCACGTCTTCCGGCATGCGGAAATTGAGATCGAGGAAGCGCGAATTCACCGTGCGCAATTCCACCGATACCCCGACGCCCGACCCGCCCGCGCCATTGGGTCCCGCGCCATCCGCGACGACTTCGCGCGTCGCGCTGGCATAGCCAGTCATGCTGTAGATCATGGTACGTCTCGCGATTGAGACCTTCGTTGCGAAGGCCGTTTCGATACGAAGCGCCCGGCGCTCCTGGAAGCCCCTTGGAGTGGCGCGTGTATGACCGCCGGGCGAGGAACCGGCATTATCCCATTTTTGCCGTGCAGACCGCCGATACCAGGGGTCGGCCGAACAGGGCCCGCACGACGCCATGCGGGGTTTGGCGATAAAATCCAGCCTTGCTGCGCGGCGTCTCACGGATGTCCTGCAAGCGTTCTCTGGCAGACGCGCGCGCTTTCACTCTCACCACTCGATCCTCATGACCGACTCCCCCCTGCTGAAGCCTTCTCCCCCGCGTCCGAGCGGCCGCCGCGCGAATCAGCTGCGCGACGTGCGCATCACGCGGAACTACACGAAGCACGCGGAAGGCTCGGTGCTCGTCGAATTCGGCGATACCAAGGTGATCTGCACGGCCAGCATCGCCGAGCGCGTGCCCGAATTCCTGCGCGGCCGCGAACAGGGCTGGCTCACCGCCGAATACGGCATGCTGCCGCGCGCCACGCATACCCGCAGCGACCGCGAAGCCGCACGCGGCAAACAGACCGGCCGCACCCAGGAAATCCAGCGTCTGATCGGCCGGGCGCTGCGTTCGGTGTTCGATTTGAACGCGCTCGGCGCGCGCACGCTGCATCTCGATTGCGACGTGATTCAGGCCGACGGCGGCACGCGCACGGCGTCCATCACGGGCGCGTTCGTCGCGGCCTACGACGCCACGAGCAAGCTGCTGGCGGCGGGCAAGATCGCGAAGTCGCCGGTGAAGGACTTCGTCGCGGCGATCTCGGTGGGCATCTACGAAGGCTCGCCCGTGCTCGATCTCGACTACGACGAAGACTCCCAGTGCGATACCGACATGAACGTCGTGATGACGGGCTCGGGCGGATTCGTCGAAGTCCAGGGCACGGCGGAAGGCGCGCCGTTCTCGCGCGAGGAAATGAACGAGCTGATCGCGCTTGCCGACAGCGGCATCAAGGCGCTCGTGCTGAAGCAGAAGGAAGCATTGGGGATTCGCGGTGTCTGATTCGTTTGCACCCGGGGCGGCGCCGGGCCGTGTCGTGCTCGCCTCGAACAATGCGGGCAAGCTGCGCGAGTTCGCGGCGCTGCTGGAAGCGGCGGGCATCGAACTGATCGCGCAGGGCGAACTCGGCGTGCCCGAAGCGCCCGAGCCGCATGTCACCTTCATCGAGAATGCGCTGGCGAAGGCGCGCCATGCGTCGGCGCTGACGGGCCTGCCCGCGCTCGCCGACGACTCCGGCCTGTGCGTGCGCGCGTTGCAGGGCGCGCCGGGCGTGTATTCGGCGCGCTACGCGTCGCTTGCCGGCGGAGAGAAAAGCGACGCGGCGAACAACGCGCGGCTGATCGCGGATCTCGCCGGCGTGGCCGACCGCCGCGCGTATTACTTCTGCGTGCTGGTGCTGGTGCGCCATGCGGAAGACCCTGAACCGCTGATTGCGGAAGGCCGCTGGCATGGCGAAGTGCTCGATGAGCCGCGTGGCGCGCACGGCTTCGGCTATGACCCGTACTTCTTCCTGCCCGCGCTGCACGCCAGCGCCGCCGAGCTCGATCCCGCCCGCAAGAACGCGCTGAGCCACCGGGCGCTGGCGCTGCGCGACCTGCTGCAACGACTGAAGGAACTGGCGTGAGCGCGGGACCGAAGACGATCAACGTGGTGCAGACGTTCACGTCGCCGGGCAGCATCCGGCTGACGTCGTTGCCGCCGCTCGCGCTGTATGTGCATTTCCCGTGGTGCGTGCGCAAGTGCCCGTACTGCGATTTCAACTCGCACGAGTGGAAGGGCGACAGCTTTCCCGAAGACCGTTATCTCGACGCGCTACGCGCCGATCTCGAAAGCGCGCTGCCGCTCGTGTGGGGGCGGCAGGTGCATACGATCTTCATCGGCGGCGGCACGCCTTCGCTGCTGTCGGCGCAAGGACTCGACCGGCTGCTGTCGGACGTGCGCGCGCTGCTGCCCGTCGACGCCGATGCCGAGATCACGCTCGAAGCCAACCCCGGCACGTTCGAAGCGGCCAAGTTCGCGTCGTTTCGCGCGAGCGGCGTGAACCGGCTGTCGATCGGCATCCAGAGTTTCAACGAGGCGCATCTGAAGGCGCTCGGCCGCATCCACGATGCAGGCCAGGCGCGCCAGGCCGTGGAGATTGCCGCGCGGCACTTCGACAATTTCAACCTCGACCTGATGTTCGCGCTGCCGCAGCAGTCGCTCGACGAATGCCGGCAGGACATCGAGACGGCGCTGGCGTTCGCGCCGCCGCATCTCTCGCTGTATCACCTGACGATGGAGCCGAACACGGTCTTCGCGAAGTATCCGCCCGCGCTTCCCGACGACGACGCCTCCGCCGACATGCAGGAGTGGATTCACGAGCGCACGCGCGACGCGGGCTATGGACGGTACGAGGTGTCGGCGTATGCGAAGCCGCATCGGCAGAGCCGTCACAACCTCAACTACTGGCGCTTCGGCGATTATCTGGGGATCGGCGCGGGCGCGCATACGAAGCTGTCGTTCCCGTCGCGGATCCTGCGGCAGGCGCGTTTCAAGCATCCGGCGAGCTACATGGACCACGCGCTTTCGCCCACCGAAACCCCGGTGCAGGAAGAACGCGAAGTTGGTCCGCGCGATCTTCCCTTCGAGTTCATGCTGAACACGCTGAGACTCGTGGAAGGCTTTCCGGTGCATGCCTTCGTGGAGCGCACCGGCTTGTCGCTGTCCGCGATCGAGCCGGCGCTCCAGCGCGCCGAACAGCGCGGACTCATCACGCGCACCCCCGAACGCATTGCGCCGACCGAGCTCGGCCAGCGCTTCCTCAACGATCTCCAGGAGATGTTCTTGAAGGATCCGCACAATTGAGCGCGTCGACGGTGGCGTCCGGCTCGGTGATGCGGCATCGTCCGTTCGCGCTGTTCTGGAGCGCGCGGGTGATGTCGTCGGTGGCGTTCCAGATGATGTCCGTGGCGATCGGCTGGCAGGTCTATTCGATCACCCACAGCGCCTATGCGCTCGGCTTCGTCGGACTCGCGCAGTTCCTGCCGATGTTCGTGCTGACGCTGGTGGTCGGGCACGTGGCGGATCGCTACGACAGGCGCACCATCGCGTATGTCTGCCAGGCGATCGAGGGGATCGGCGCGCTCGCTCTGTGTCTCGGCGCGTGGCACGGCTGGAATCATGTCGGCCCGATCTATGCCATTGCCACGATCACGGGCGCGGCGCGCGCGTTCGAATCGCCGTCGATGGCAGCGCTCTTGCCGAACCTCGTCGCGCGCACGCAGTTGCAGCAGGCGACCGCGTGGTCCACCTCGGCCAACCAGACCGCGATGATTCTCGGCCCGGCGCTCGGCGGCCTGCTGTATGGCTTCGGCGCGTTGACGGTGTATGGCGCGGTGACGCTCGCGTTCATGGCGGCGGCGTGCGCCGTGGCGGCGATCAGCATCGATGAACCGGTCCGCATGCGCGCGCCCTTGTCGTTCGAGGCGCTGTTCTCGGGCATCGGCTTCATTCGCAGCAAGCCGGTGATTCTCGGCGCGCTGTCGCTCGATCTGTTCGCCGTGCTGCTCGGCGGCGCGACGGCGCTGCTGCCCGTCTATGCGCGCGACATCCTGCACACCGGTCCGTGGGGACTCGGCGTGCTGCGCGCGGCGCCGGCCGTCGGGGCGCTGACCGGCTCGATCGTGCTCGCGCACTTTCCGCTGCGGCAGCGCGCGGGCACGGCGCTGTTCGGCGGCGTGATCGTGTTCGGCATCGCGACCGTTTTCTTCGGGCTGTCGCACAACATCGTGCTGTCGCTGATCGCGCTCGCCGTGCTCGGCGCGTCGGATGTGATCAGCGTGGTGGTGCGCACGTCGCTCGTCCAGTTGCAGACGCCCGATGACATGCGCGGAAGAGTCGGCGCGATCAACTCGCTGTTCATCGGCACGTCGAACCAGCTGGGGGAGTTCGAATCGGGCATGACCGCGGGGCTGTTCGGCGCCATGCCGGCGGTGTTGATCGGCGGGATCGGCACGATCGCGGTCGCGCTGCTGTGGATGCGGCTGTTTCCGGCACTGCGGGCGACGAAATCGCTGGAAGGGTGAAGGCCCGGGGCGATGGCCACTTCGCGCCGGAGAGTTGCGCTACAATACGCGCCTTGCTGGAGGTGTGGCCGAGCGGTTTAAGGCACCGGTCTTGAAAACCGGCGAAGGAGCGATCCTTCCGTGAGTTCGAATCTCACCGCCTCCGCCACCCCGCTTGTTTTCTCTCGTCTCGTTTCATCGCAATTAATCGCTGAAACGCCCGCCTGACAAGCCTTTCCGCCCTGCACCTCCTCCTCAACGAATCTCGACTCGTTGCGTTTCGTTGCGTTTAATCGTAAATTTTATGGTGGATGGGATGGTGGAGGGCTGATGGCGGAGGGGTTGGTGGGTAGATTGCTCGCGCGCTCTCATGCACTCACCGCCTGTCGGAACCTCGACGAGCGCGAATGCCGAAAAAAGCGAAGGAACTTGGACCGCTGGCGGTCAGCAGACTGAAAAAACCGGGCCGCTACGCAGTGGGCGGCGTCACTGGCTTGTACCTCGACGTTTCTGACACTGGGGCAGGCTACTGGGTGCTTCGCGTGGTCGTCGCCGGCAAGCGTCGCGAGATAGGCATCGAGGCGTACTCCCAAAAGGGGATGGGCGTCGCCGAAGCGCGGGAGAAGGCCCTCGCCCTCCGAGAAGACATCAAGCGCGGTATCGACCCTGTGATGCAGCGGAAGGAAGCGGCGAGTCAACTGCGCGCGAGCCAAGCGCTGGAGATGACCTTCGAGGCGATCGCAAATCGGTACATTGCTGCGAAGGAAGTCGAATGGCGCAACTCCAAGCACGGCGCGCAGTGGACATATACCCTCGGCGAGTACGCTCACCCGATCATAGGCAAAATGCAAGTCCGCCATGTGACGCGCTCTCACGTGCTAGAGATCCTCGAACCCATTTGGCAGTCTAAGACTGAGACGGCGAGCCGGCTTCGCGGCCGCATCGAAGCGATTCTCGACTATGCCCGCGTCAAGGGTTTCCGTGACGAAGGCGTGAACCCGGCCGCATGGCGCGGCAACCTCGACAAGCTTCTGAGCGCGCCGAAGAAAACCAAGCGCGTGCGCAATCACCCCGCCCTGCCGATCGCGCAGATGGGCGCATTCATGAAATCGCTGCGTGCGATCGAAGGCGTCAGCGCGCGCTGCCTGGAGTTTTCGATACTGACGGCGGCGCGATCCGGCGAGGCGCGCGCGGCTGACTGGCGCGAGATCGACCTTGAAAAGGGGATCTGGTCCGTGCCCGCCGAGAAGATGAAGGCGCAAAAGGAGCATCGCGTGCCGCTACCAGCGGCGACCGTGCGGCTGCTGAAGGCGATCGAACGCCAAGACGATGTCCACCTCGTTTTCCCGAGCCCGCGGGCAAACCGCGCACTGTCCGATATGTCATTGCTGGCCATCATGCGCCGGCAGGGGCTGAAGGCGACGCCGCACGGCTTCCGCTCGACGTTCCGGGACTGGGCGAGCGAGTACACGAACTACCCGCGCGAGCTGGCCGAGGTGGCGCTGGCGCACATCAAGGGCGACGCGACCGAGGCGGCCTACTGGCGCTCCGACGTGCTGGAGAAGCGCCGACGGCTGATGGAAGACTGGGCCGCGTTCTGTGGAAAGGTCATCGATGAAGGGACTGCCACCTCAATGGACAAGCAGGCATGAAGGTCTGCCGTGCCTAGCCCGACGGGGCGAAAACCGGATGCCCTACCCGGCTGGCACGGCTCTTAATTAGGGCTTCGCTACAGGGCAAGCAAATGCAGAAGCTTGGATCTTTCAAGCGATGGTTTTCTGTCAGCCAAGCAGCCGCGCTCCTCGAAACTGCGTTCAACGAGCACATCACAGATTCAGACGTTCTCGAGCAAATCGGTGCGGGTGAAATTCCAATCTGGTGGGATGCGACGGGACGTTATGCGGTTCCAATAGCGCGCGGTTGTCACTGTTTCGGACTGCTCTCCCCCTCGCCGGTTGGCGGGCGTTCTGTTGACGCAAAGCGACGGGAGCAGTGGTTCTGGCAATCAGACCAGGTTCGGTTGCTGGAGGGAATGTATGAGATTGCCGTCGGCGCCCGCCGGGAGCGCCAGGAGGTCTTCGACGGAGACCGAGCAGGCCAGATAATTTTCTCGGACGGAGTGCTCCTCCGAGACGCAGACGGAGAATCACTTCTCCAAGTGCTGCGCCGAATGCCTGGCCGTGCCTCCGGTTCCAGCGTCGTGAAAGACTTCATTGTTGATGTCGAATTTCCCGATCCCAACGTGTTCCGCGTCGCCAGCACGGACCTTCGCATACTATTGAACGGAGAGTCCGTTCCCCCGCGCGGCCATCAGGCGGCGGAAGAAACCGGCAAGCGAGAGCGGGAAACGCTGCTCAAGCAAGTGGGCGCGATGGCCACGCTGCTCGCCGAGAAGGCGGCGCTCTACCGAAGAGGGGAAAAGCCGAACGCCAGCCAGATCGCAGAAGCCGTCGTAGATCTCATCGCCGAAATCCCTGACGTCAATTCCAGCGGACTCGGGCGATCGAGTATCCGCGCCAACGTGACTGAGGGAATAAATCTACTCCGGAAATAGGCCAATTTGCCAGCTGGCATTTAGCTTTGCCAGTTGGCAAAACCCATCAGACCATCGAAATAAATTCGTCTCGTGCAATCCCGCACCCTTTCGAGTCGATTCGATGATCAACGTTGAAATCCGGAACTTCGACAGCCTGCCCGCCGCGGCAGGCGTCAGGGTTCAAACCGTTGCTGCCCTCTGCTCCTGCAGCGTCTCTGCCGTATGGAACCGTTCCAAGCGCGGCGACCTCCCGAAACCCCGCAACATCGGCGGCCACGCATTGTGGAACGTTGGCGAACTGCGTGCGGTCCTCCTCGGAGAGCCCGCATGACAGATAAAAAAAAGGCTGACCCGAAGGCCAGCCACAAGGTCATTCGCGAGAAGAGATTCGATCTTAGAGCGCGAAGCACCTGTTCACCATCAGACCCGTACGAAAGTTCGACTGGCTTGACGAAGGCGGAATCGGTCGTCTATCCTTCACCCACGGTGCTCAAAACACCTTTGCTAGCGGTTAGCCGCCCCGTCAGACATGCGGCTATTATTTCGTCTATTGGTTTTGCTCCAATGGGCGGGAGTGCGGCTAATAAAAGACCCGCAAGGGGAATATGCCCGCCGTCTAGCAACGGTTTTGAGCTCCTGCCCACCCGTCTCAAAAGCGGGTCCATCGTCTCTGCTAGGAGCAAAGCCATGCATGGCACTACTCTCGCTCGTCCTGCGCAAACACAATCCCCACTGCAACTTCAGATTATCAATCGCGCTCTGCGCGACGCAGCGCTTGCGCCCAGCGCGAACGACGCGCTCGACTGCTGCGCCGAAGCACTTCTACACCTCGCTGAGATCGCCCGTGCGGAGGTGACGCATGGCTAAGGACATCGACCTCAAAGAGCTCGCGTCGCTGATTGGATCCGCGTCGATCGAATTCGCCTGCGCGTCTCAGTCGTTCAATGACATCTCGGCTGTATTCAACGCTCTTGGCGCGCTCGCTGAGAATCCCACGCTCGTGCAACAGCTCGCCGCGCTCGGCGCTCGCATGAGTGAGTCGAATGCAGCCGCCTATGAGGAGGAAGGCGCAACCTATCGAGAGCACAGCGTCGGACTAGCTGAATCGATCCGTCCGGTTGATGCTCAGGAGGTGAAGCATGCATGACATTTACGAATTCTCCGCAAGAGCCTGGCAGATCCACGATGTGCTTCAGACGCTCTTCTCGGCACTTCCTGAAGACCAAGAGGACAGTGCGGTGCCGGTTTTCGGTGTCGTGGGCCTGCTGACGAGCCTCTCCCGCGAACTCGCAAACGAGCTCTCAGAGATCAAGGTCGAAGAACCGATTTCGCACGAAGATCGAACTCAGTACTCCTCATTTGGGGGTGTCTGATCATGAACAGTCAAGAACAAGTCGTGATCGACATCCAGAAGAGCCCGACGCAGCGGATTCGCGTCTCTCATCGCTCATTCAAAGGTCGCCGGTACGTCGATGTCCGGCTCTTGGTGGTGAACGCCGCAGGTGACTTCGTACCAACGCAAAAGGGTCTGATGGTGCGGCCTGAGCTATTGCCACAGGTCATTCAAGGCCTGACGCTGGCGTCGCAGGAGGCAAGATGAACGAAAACTACAAGCTGGGCATTCCGATCGCTGAAGGTGAATACGCGAGCCCTACCGAATGCTTGCTGATGTGCGGCTTCCTCGTGTTCCATGCAAAGAAAGCCGATGACGACGTGCGCCAGTTCGCGCGCCGCGTGCTCGACGTGGTGTTTGCTGCGGCCGCCGAGAAGGGATTCCGCCGTGCCGATCTGCTTGAAACCATGATGTCCAAGCGTGAACCTTCGCCGCGCATGCGCGCTCTCGCGGGGCAAGCGACGGCGGCGATCGGAGACAACGTCGCTTTCGCTCGCGTAGTTGCGCGGGCAGGTGTGATTGCGGGAGGTCAGCAATGAGCACCGTCTTCGACAATCACCAGCGGATCCTCGAAGCGCTTTCGTTCATCCCGCCGGACGTGGAGCGCGATGTGTGGTTTCGCATCGCTGCCTCTTTGAAGCATGAGCAAGGCGACGCGGGCTTTGAGACGTTCGACAATTGGAGTCAGGGCAGCCCGAACTACGTCGCAGCAGACGTTCGCGACACGTGGCGTTCGATCCATCCTGACGGCGGCATCACCATCGCCACCTTATTTGCGATCGCAAAGAGGTACGGCTACAACCCGCACGCGAAGGCGGCAATCGTCGTTGATCCGGTGGAAGTCGAACGCCGCCGGGCTGAGCGCGATGCTCGCGTACAAAAGGAGGAACAAAAACGAGCGAAGGACCGCAAACACGCGGCGACGCTCGCGCTCGCGATTATCCAAAAGTCGAAACGGGCGTCGGATGACCATCCCTACCTGTTACGCAAGGGCGTTGCGGCGGTAGACGCCCTTCGTGAGCTCGAAGTCGAAAAGCTCCAGATGCTGATTGGTTACCGCCCGCAGTCCGGCGGGGCGTCGCTCGAAGGTCGAATCCTGATCGCGCCGGTGATGATCAAAGGCGCCGTCACCACTGTCGAGATGATCGACGAGTCAGGCCGCAAGGCCGCTTTGGCGCGCGGCGAGAAAGCCGGCGGCTGTTGGTTCGTCTGCGCGGTGCCGCAAGATTGCACGCACATCCTGATCGCCGAGGGCGTTGCCACCGCGCTGTCGGCTCATTCTTGCACCGGCCACGCCACGGTGGCCGCGCTCTCGGCGGGCAACCTCACGAAGGTTGCCCTGGCGATGCGGGCTGCCTGTCCCGACGCCGAAATCACGGTACTCGCCGACCTCGGGACCGGGCAACAAAAGGCGGTCGAAGCGGCGCGGTCCGTCGCGGGCACCGTCGCCACGCCTGAATTCGGAGACAAGCGCGGTGATGATGAAACGGATTTCAACGACATGCACACACGCTTTGGAGCAGGCGCAGTCGCGGCACAGATTGAAAAGGCCGCGGCACCTGACAGTGCTGATCAAGCTGATAAGGGTTGCGTGCCGCGGGGCTTCTCCATAAGCAAGGACGGCGTGTTCTATACCGACGACGACGGGATGCCGCATTGGATCTGCTCGCCGCTACACGTCCGTGCGCTCGTGCGTGATCGTGCCTCGGAGAACTGGGGCCGCCTGCTGGAGTGGAAGGACGCTGACGATCACCCTCACGTCTGGGCAATGCCCATGGAGATGTTGCGTTCGGACGGTGCGGACATGCGCGGCGAGCTCGCGCGGTTGGGGTTGGACATCTCGCCGAGTTTCCGCGCACGCAACAAGCTGACCGAATACGTAACGACGGCCAAGCCGAAAGCACGCGGGCGGTGCGTTACGCGCACCGGCTGGCACAACGGCGCTTTCGTGTTCCCGGATCGAACGATCGGCGAGTCGGCCGAGCGCGTGATATTCCAATCGGAGATTGTGATGCGCACCTATTCCCAGGCCGGTACGCTGGAAGAATGGAAGCGAGACGTTGCTGCTTATTGCTCAGGCAACTCTCGAATGCTTGTTGCGGTGTCGACGGCGTTCGCCGGGATGATGCTGGCGTATTCGGGGCAAGAGTCGGGCGGCCTGAACCTCGTTGGCGACTCATCGACGGGCAAGACGACGGCGCTCCGTGCTTCCTGCAGCGTGTACGGAGGCCCGGACTACATGCAGCGATGGCGCGCGACGTCGAACGGCCTCGAAGGTCTTGCCGCACTTCATAACGATACGCTCCTGGTGCTCGATGAGCTGGCGCAAGTGGATCCGCGCGAAGCGGGCGAGATCGCCTACATGCTGGCAAACGGCACCGGCAAGGCACGCGCGGGGCGAACCGGCTCGGCACGGGCGAGGCAATCATGGCGGCTCCTGTTCCTGTCAGCTGGTGAGATCGGTCTTGCACAACATATGCAGACCGGCGGGAAGAAGGCCAAAGCGGGTCAGGAAGTGCGACTGGTCGAGATTCCGGCCGATGCAGGGAAAGGCTTCGGACTCTTTGAAACGCTGCATGGGCAAGCCGGCGGTGCGCAGCTCTCGGCGTTGATCAACGAGGGCTGCACGCGGAGCTACGGCGTAGCTGCGATTGAAATGCTGAATGCGATAGCAAAGGAGCCGGATGTGATCGAACAGTACCTGCGCCAGGAGACTGCGGAGTTCATTGCCGAGCACTTGCCGGCTGACGCCAATGGCCAGGCACATCGCGTGTGTCAGCGGCTCGCCCTCATCGGCCTGTCTGGCGAGTATGCGACGGATCGCGGAATCACTGGATGGCAGCCCGGTGAAACACTCGCGGCCGCAGCGACCTGTCTCCGAGCATGGCTAGAGAATCGAGGCGGCGCCGGCAATCACGAGCACGCGACCATTCTTTCCCACGTCAAGGCGTTCTTCGAAGCTCACGAGGAATCCCGTTTCACGGATTTGAATGACGCGTCGGAAAGGCCAACGATCAATCGAGCGGGCTATCGCCGTAAGAGCGAGGGATGTGTCGAGTACTTAGTGTTTCCGGAGATCTTCAAGCGGGAAATCTGCAGCGGCTACGATGCTCGTTCGGTTGCAAAGGCACTTGCAGTCGAAGGTTGGATCCGGCCTTCCGCTGACGGTCGTTCCGTCCGAGCCGAGCGGATTCCCGAAAAAGGCCCAACAAAGGTCTACGTCTTCACCGCCGAGATATGGAAATAGCCTCTACACATTAAAAAGCACGGGTTACATGGGTTACACGGGTTACGCAGCTGCGGAGCCTTGCTGCATAAGGGTTTTTGCGTAACCCATTCTGAGAAAAGCGTAACCCATCGCAATCTAAACGGGTTACACCGAAGCAGTCGTAACCCATAAATGGGTTACGTGCCCGCTTGGGTTACGAAATGGGTAACGCAAAATCTCCATTACAATCAATCACTTGCGAATGCGTAACCCATGTAACCCCTGTAACCCCTAAAAAACAGCATGTACAGCGGTCTCTTTCTGATTCCATATCAACCAACTCAGGAGCAGGCCTCTCACATTGAATGTCCGGACCAAGAAACTCGGAACGACCTACGCGGTTAGACTGCTAGGAAGGGTCTACCGGTTGATTGACGTCCAGTCGCCGACGGGGAGTGCTCGAGTAAGCCATGAGCGCTAGTCTTCCAACACGCTTCGGTGTGGGAACCACGACCTGGAACACCTGCAAACCTCCAATGCTTTTCCTGTGCGCTGATTTATAAGGTTTGGTGTTGCAGGCAAGGTGCAGGTGTTCCAGGCGGAAAGCTGCGTTTGTAGAGTGGAGAAGATTTGCGGCGAACTAGCCGGAAGTCTTGCAAGTTGACGCTCCAACGGCACTGCGCGGCCGACCTGGGTCCACGACAGCGAGTCGCAGCCGGCACCACTAGCAGACGCTGGTTGCCGCGTGCTGGCAGTCATATAAGCCGCCACTCGTTATTCGGAAACGGCCATAGTCACGGTCAAACGATTGGCGTCACTGCCAATCGAACAACCTGCCGACAAGGTCTCATTGCAAGCTACGTCCTCTCCAAGGTGCCCGGGAAATCGAGAGGACTGAACAACCAGGAATTTGCTCTCGGACAGCACCTTCAAGCCACCGAAGTGACCGTCTGTGATGTGCGATATCCGCTCCGTTCCGACTTGCGCAAATACCGGAGCGGGCGTACGAGGCACTATCTATGATGTGGTAGGTATGCGCCGTCGTGTCATCGTTTATCTTGAAGCAGTTCCACGAGTAAGTTGACTCCGCATTTGCAAGATTCAAGCGGCGAGTCGATGCTCGTAATACGGTCGATCCCGATCATCAAGAATGGCATACATGGGTTCGAGATCGGATCTGCCTGGGCTCAACCATGCCTCGATGTTTTCCGCCTTGATTGGGACGATACAACGGTCATGGCCGGCCGCTTCGACCTCAGGCGGCGGTTCATCTGTGATCGCGGCGAAGGAGAGTAAATCAGGCTCCCCAGGCGCAGTCCATCGCGACCAAAGGCAGGCGACGTGCATCAACTGGCCGTTGTTCGGACGGAATTCCAGGACAACATTTTCGTCCTGCTCATGCGATTCCAGGAGCGTGCCTTCCATCTTGGCCTTGCTGACGTTTTCATAGAACACGTCGACCAGCATGATGCCGTGCGTATGGCCAAAGCATGGCTTCCAGAACCCTTCAAGATTATCCCGACGAGCGTTATACGTGCCGGGGAAGCGCCGATCGTAGTTCCCGGGCTTGCCCGCGATACGACATTGATAGCGCATCGGCTTCACCACGTACTGCCCGTCTTCGATGATCAGCACCGGCGCATAGTGTCCGGGAAAGATTCGGGCGTCGCGATCCTTAGGTGTTGTACGTCGCAGGTCGTCGAGCCGACGAAGAGCGGAATCGATCTTATCGGTGGCGATACGGCGGCTTTCTGTCGCCGCTTTCGTGACCTTGGTCTGTAACGCACGCTCGGCATCGGCGAGGCGGGTGCGCTGCTTGAAAACATCCTGTTCGATCGTGTTCGCCTGCCCGGTGTTGAAACGATCGATGAATTCCTTGATCTGGCGTTCGTCGTCGTTATCTGGATGAAGAAATGCATCCTCCATCGCTTTCGGGATCTTGGCTTTGCTGCCTTCGGCGCGTTCCCAGAACAGGCGCGCGAACTCGCGAATATCCATCTGTGCGCCAAACATCTTCACGTAGCGTCGATAGTCCGCCTGGATCTGCGCCGAGTAGCACACTGCCGCCTCCTGTAAGGTTCAGCTGTTCGCCTGATCGTCTATGTTGCCGTGCCGGTTGCTTCGCGGCACAGCTTCATCATCTTCTGGACCACCGTGCTCGCATGGTTTAACCCCATGTCGCCAGTGAAGAGCACTGGCACATCGGATTGACGAAGGGCGATCCCTGCGCTCTTCAAATCACGGCGGGCAATGTTGAGGGCCAATTGTCCGATGCGCACGCGCTCCGGCCAGCTCATCGTAACGAGGTTTCGCTTAAGCCAAATGCGGCAGCTATCCACGACGTGATCCACCCGCCACTCCTGTGTCAGCGCATGCGAGGCAGCAAGCGTTGCCACCAGAAAGCACAAGAGGTCGGCCCGCGCGCCATTCAGCTCGTCAATATCGGGTAGATCCATTGCGCTCCTCGTGTGTTCTTAACATACTAGCCGCCTTCATCGGCTCCGTTCGCCACCTCGCGAAATCAGCCGTTTCGACTGCCCGCCTGTACGCAAGTGCGGTCGGCTTGCGCACTTTCAACGACCTAGATCGACGGCGCGCTGCAGGCGACTCCGCTCCACCGTGCGATCAATTCCGTCAGGCGTAGTAGAGGCGGTCCCACAGTGTCTTCAGCCCGACCAAGGTTTGAACTCGTCGGGTGACCCTGTCCCGACGCCTCAGCCATTCTCTTGCAAATAAGGCTCGCCGACATTTGCATAGGCAACAGCCTCGGCAATCGTCACATGGCCAGACGTCTCGCACAGCCTGGCGACGAGGTCGGCGACCTCGGGCGTCGGTGTCTCGGAGCAAGCATAGGGGTCAAGTTTCTGCGGCTACATAAAAAGGTGCAGATCACTGCACCGATTTCTGCGCTACACTCGACACTGTACATTTATACAGTGGTTTCGCGCCCCTCTATTACCGATCATGGCCGCTTTGCCTATACACATCGAGTCGATTCACCCGGCGCTTTGGCGTGGGTCTCAGCTCGCGCGTGCCTATGGCAAAACCATCGATACCGGCTACGCCGCGCTGTCGGCGGAATTGCCCGGCGGTGGTTGGCCGGTTGGAGCGCTGGTGGAACTACTGGTGCAACAGCCGGGCATCGGGGAGATGCGCTTGCTCAACCCTGCACTCGTCGCCTCAAGCAAGCGGCCTGTCGCCCTGTTACAGGCGCCGCATATACCGAACAGCCTGGCGTTCGCCTATCTGGGCGTACCGCTGGACAAGCTCATGATGTTGCGCGCGCCCAAGACAGCGGACGCCCTGTGGTGCGCCGAGCGCGTGCTGAACGCCCGAAGTTGCGGTGCACTGCTCGTCTGGCAACACCATATCCGGTCTGAAGCACTGCGGCGTTTGCATCTGGCGGCGCAAGCAACGGAAACCCTGTTGATTCTGGTCAGACCGCTCGCCACCGCCCAGGATTCATCGCCTGCAACGTTACGGCTCGGGGTTCGGCCAGCCGATGGCGGAATCTTCGTCGACGTGATCAAGAGACGAGGACCGACGCGCACCGATCAACTCTCCATCCACCTTCAACCTTCACCGATTCTGCTCAGCCCTCATGGCCGTGTTCGTCGCCATCTTCCTGCCCCGGCTCTCGCTGGAGGTGTTTCGGCCGAGGTACTCACCTCGGGCTGAACACGGCTGTGTGGTGCTCGAACGTGACAAAGTCATCGTGCTTGATCAGGTGGCAAGAGAGGCAGGGGTAATGGTAGGCATGAAGCGCGGTGGCGTCACGACGCTCGCGGTGGATGCGTTGATGTACGACCGCAGCCCCACGCGCGAGCTTGATGTGCAACGCGAAGTCGCGTTCGCGCTGCTGCGTTTTTCGCCTCAGGTAGCGGTGCGGGAAGAAGAAACGATTGTCGTGGACGTGACCGCAAGTCTGCGTCTGTTCGGCGGCATCCGACACGTTTGCCGACAGATCCGAGAGACGGTCAACACGGTCGGCGTGACCGCCCGCATGAGCGTCGCGCCTACGGGCCAAGGCGCGTGGCTTCTCGCCAAACGCGGCCGCCGGCGGGTCCTCAAAATGGCCTCGCTTGAACGCAGTCTCGGGGAGCTTCCGTTCATGGTGGTCCCCGAAGTTCGGTCTTTTGGGGAATGGTTCAACGGCCTTGGTTGCCAAGTGCTCAACGATGTTCGCCGCCTGCCACGGGCAGGACTTAAAAAGAGGTGCGGTGTGGATTTACTGGATTCGCTTGACCGCGCCTATGGCCTGTCACCGGAACTCTACGAGTGGCTGGAGCTGCCGCCTTCGTTCAGCGCACGCACCGAGTTGCCGGATCGCGTCGAGCATGCGGAAGCGGTTCTGTTTTCCGCGCGACGGCTGATTGTGCAGTTGTGCGGTTGGTTGAGCGCGCAGCAGCTCGCGCTCACGCAAGCGACGATCACGCTCGAACATGAACGCGGCCGTCAGGCGATCGAGCCGACGACGATCGATATTGCGCTTGCCGAGCCGACATGGCAGGAAGAGCATCTCGTTCGTCTGTTGAAGGAACGGCTCGGCCGTATCGAACTTGAGGCAGCCGTTATCGCCCTGCGCCTGACAGCATCGAAAGTGGAGCCGGCGGAGCCGCCGAGCGACTCGCTTTTCCCTGAGCCCGGCGGATCGGCTCAAGATCACAATCGCTTGCTCGAACTGTTGGTCGCGCGCCTGGGGGCCGAGAACGTCCTGCGACCCGCACCGACTTCGGATCATCGTCCCGAACATGCGAATCAATGGGTGCCAGTGCAGACGGCAACGAAAACATGCCCTCCTCCGGCCGAACTTCCACGGCCGACGTGGCTGCTTGACGCGCCCGTGCGGCTAATGATCAAGCATCACCGACCGTTCTACGGGTCCCCGCTCAAACTCGTCTCGACGGGCGAGCGCATTGAGGCCGGGTGGCACGACGGTGAACTGGTGTCGCGCGACTACTATGTCGCCGAGGCCTCGGATAAAAGCTGCTACTGGATCTACCGTGAACGACCGAGCGTGAAGACGGAAGAAGTCCGCTGGTTCCTTCACGGGCTGTTTGGATAATCGGTGGTGTTGCCGTGGATCTCTTCTCGTCAACGCTTCCTGACTACGCGGAGCTTTTCGCGTTCACGAACTTCTCGTTTCTGCATGGCGCATCGCACGGCGAAGAGCTGGTGCTGCGTGCGTCGCAACTCGGCTATTCGGGCCTTGCGATCACGGACGAGTGTTCACTCGCCGGCGTCGTGCGCGCACACGTGCAGGCCAAGGAAGAAAAGCTGCCGCTCATCATTGGCTCCTACTTTCGACTCGCCCACGCCGACAAGCGTCCGGCATTCGGCCTTATCCTGCTTGCACAGAACCGTAACGGCTACGGCAACCTGTCCGAGCTGATCACGCTCGGGCGCATGCGCGCAACGAAAGGCACGTACCTGCTCACGCCGCACGATCTGTCGAAGCCCGACAAGGAATACGCACACTTGCGTGGCATGCCCGATTGTCTGGCGATCCTCGTGCCGGATTTTCCGGCGAAGGAAGAGGCACTCTCCGCGCAGGTTGAATGGCTCAACGAGACGTTTCCGTCGCGCGGCTGGGTCGGCCTGATCCTGCATCAACGCGCGATGGATGACATTCACCGCGGTAGCGTCGAGTACGTCGCGGAGCAACACCGGGTGCCGGTGGTCGCGCTGGGCAATGTGGTCATGCATGTGCGCTCCCGCAAACCGCTGCAAGACACGATGACGGCGATCCGCGTCGGCAAGCCCGTTGCCGAATGCGGTTACGATCTTGCGCCCAACGCGGAGCAACACCTTCGCTCACGCTTAAGGATCAGCAACTTATATCCAGCCCATGCAGTGGCTCAAACGCTCAACATCTGCGAGCGCTGCACGTTCTCGTTGGACGAACTGCGCTACGAATATCCTGACGAGCTCGTACCGGAGGGTTTTACGCACGAAGCGTATTTGCGGCAGGAAACCTACATTGGCGCGCATAAACGCTTTCCTGCGGGCATTCCGCATGACGTGCAAAAGCAGATCGAATACGAATTACAGTTGATCGGCGAGATGCGCTATGAAGCGTACTTTCTCACGGTCTATGACATCGTACGTTTCGCACGTAGCCAGCACATCCTGTGTCAGGGACGCGGGTCGGCCGCGAACAGCGCGGTCTGTTACTGCCTGGGCGTGACTGAAGTCGACCCCTCGCGCGGCAACATGTTGTTCGAGCGATTTATCAGCAAGGAACGCGGCGAGCCGCCTGATATCGATGTCGACTTCGAGCATCAGCGGCGTGAAGAGGTCATCCAGTACATCTATCGCAAATACGGACGGGATCGCGCAGCGATCGCGGCAGCGGTGTCCACATACCGGCCTCGCGGCGCGTTGCGCGAAACCGGCAAGGCGCTCGGCATTGATCCGCAGATCGTCGACAAGGTCGCGAAAAGCCATCAGTGGTTCGATCACTCACAGGACCTGTTGCGCCGCTTCGAGGAGTCTGGGCTTGACCCGCAGAACCCCGTTATCACGATGTGGGCGAAACTGGCCGCGCAGATTCTCAACTTCCCACGACACCTGTCGCAGCACTCGGGGGGCTTTGTTATCAGCCGCGGCAAGCTCACGCGCCTCGTGCCGGTTGAGAACGCGGCGATGGCCGATCGCAGCGCCATTCAATGGGACAAAGACGACCTTGAAGCGCTGGGCCTTCTGAAAATCGACGTGCTCGCGCTCGGCATGCTCTCGGCTATTCGGCGCACGCTCGATATTGTCTCCAACCAACGCGGCGAGCGCTTCGAGATGCAGGACATTCCGCCTGAAGATCCCGTGACCTACGAGATGATTTCACAAGCGGATACGGTCGGAGTCTTCCAGATCGAATCACGTGCGCAGATGAGTATGCTGCCACGCATGCAGCCCAGGACCTTCTACGATCTCGTGATCGAAGTGGCCATCGTGCGACCGGGTCCGATCCAGGGCGGTGCGGTGCATCCATATCTGCGCCGGCGGCAGAAGATTGAACCGGTTTCGTATCCGAGCCCGGAGCTTGAAACTGCGCTGGGCCGCACGCTTGGTGTGCCGATCTTCCAGGAGCAGGTGATGCAGGTTGCCATTCTGGCAGCCGGCTTTACTCCCGGCGAGGCGGATCAACTACGGCGGGCAATGGCCGCGTGGAAGCGCAAGGGAGGCCTGGAAAAATACTACGACCGCATCGTCAATGGCATGCAGCAGCGTGGTTACGACAAGGCATTCGCGGAAGCGATCTTCGAGCAGATCAAAGGCTTCGGCG